>NZ_JACJFM010000036.1 GCF_014164585.1 Oceanospirillum sediminis
ACAGCTTACCGCTCCTGGTCGAAATGATCCATGCCTGAATAGCTAATTTGTTTTAAAAACAGTCTATTAAGGGCTTTTCAGGGCTGACTACATACAGAAACCCTGGAATAACGATGACCTGTTACTGACACTTGAGCAGTCACTGCAAGGATTACAGCTCAAACGGGAAAATGAGAAACTCAGTCACCAGCTATCTCAGACAAACAAGGAGCTTGAAGCACTTAACGGCAACCTGGAAGAAAAGGTTCAGCTCAGAACACAACAGATAAGACAAACTACCTTTAATCGCTGATAAAATTTCCGGAAACGAACAACTCTCGAATGATGAGCAGAAACTGCGTGTTTCAGAAGTCAAACCAGGCATGAGACTGACCAGAAATTTACTGAATGCAAATGATATCCTGTTACTTGCCGAAGGACATACCCTGACATCGGACAGCCTGGTTCGCTTAAAAACCTTTGATACAGACCGGTCACACCCCCTGGAGCTATTTGTCATTGCCCCGGTGACTCAGGAAGAACAAAAAGAAGCGGAGTAAATCAGAGCAAGCGGTAAAAAGCAGAATCAGATGCAACAGCAGCCACCAGAGTGGCTGCCACATACCTGAACTAAAGGTAGTTTCAGTTATTATTCAGCTAAATATAAAAGACTTATGCCGTAGCAACACCAATGTTATTTTCAGCCATAATCGCTTCAATCTCTGGTAAACTGGCCGGATCATCAATAGTAGATGGCACCTGATACTCTTTACCGTCAGCAATTGAACGCAGAATATTACGCAGAATCTTACCAGAACGCGTTTTAGGTAACCGATCCACCACGATAGTCTGCTTATAACAGGCCACAGCACCAATCTCTGAACGCACCAGAGCCGCTAATTCTGCTTCAAGTGCCTCATCAGTACCCTCGTAACCATCTTTAGTGATAACCAGACCAACAGGCAACTGCCCTTTAAGCTCATCATTGATACCAATCACTGCACACTCAGCAACACCCGAATGAGAGGCTATAATTTCTTCCATCTCACCGGTTGAGAGGCGATGCCCTGCCACATTGATCACATCATCAGTACGCCCCATGATAAAGACATAACCGTCCTTATCAATATAACCACCATCACCTGTCAGATAGTAGCCATCAAAAGTTGACATATAAGAATTTCTGAAACGACCATGATCACCATATACCGTGGTCAGACATCCAGGCGGCATCGGCAATTTAATACAGACACTCCCCTGTTCACCAGCAGGCATTTGGTGACTCTTGCTGTCAAGAATCTGCACATTAAAGCCAGCGGTAGGTACTGTTGCAGAGCCAGCCTTGGCTTCTCTTGGCTCAATACCCATCTGATTAGATGCAATCGCCCAGCCTGTTTCTGTCTGCCACCAATGATCAACAACCGGCACCCCGACCAGCTCTTTCAGCCAGTGGAATGTCGGGGGATCCAGTCTTTCACCGGCCAGGAAAAGATTTTTCAGAGAAGAAATATCATATTTCTTCAGCGCTTCACCTTCCGGATCTTCTTTTTTCACTGCACGGAAAGCAGTAGGTGCAGTGAAGAAGGCTTTAATCTTATATTCTTCAATCAGTCTCCAGAAAGCGCCACAATCCGGCGTCTTAACAGGCTTACCTTCATAAACAATTGTAGAGCAGCCTGCCAGTAAAGGCGCATAAACGATATAAGAGTGGCCAACAACCCAGCCCACATCAGAGGCCGCCATAAAGACTTCGCCCGGATTCATATCGTAAATCGCTTTCATACTGTACTTCAGAGCAACAGCATGGCCACCGTTATCACGCACAACACCTTTAGGTTTACCCGTTGTGCCTGAAGTATACAGAATATATAAAGGATCGGTTGCCAGCACGGGGGTACAAGGTGCAGGACTGGCATCCGCAACCAGCGACTGCCAGTCATAGTCCCGGCCTTCGATCAAAGAAGCGGTTTCCTGCTCACGCTGTAACAGAACGCAAAAGTCAGGCTTATGCCCAGCCAGTTCAATAGCCTTATCCAGCATCTGCTTATATGGAATAACTTTCTGAACCTCAATACCACAGGAAGCTGATACAATAGCTTTTGGCTGAGCATCATCGATTCTTACTGCCAGTTCATGAGGGGCAAAACCACCAAACACAACGGAATGAACAGCACCCAGGCGCGCGCAGGCCAGCATAGCAACAACAGCTTCGCTGACCATCGGCATATAGATAATAACCCGGTCGCCCTTTTCGATGCCTTTAGCAGCCAGGGCTCCAGCAAAAGTGGCAACCTGATCACGCAATTCGGAATAGCTCAGCCGGGCTTTAATCCCGGTAACCGGCGAATCATAATAAATAGCGATCTGATCACCACGCCCATTTTCAACATGATAATCCAGCGCAGCGTAACAAGTATTCAATTCACCATCAACAAACCAACGATCAGTTCCCTGTTCATCCTTACCCAGAATCCGGGTTGGTCTTTTATACCAAGGAATATCTGCAGCTTTTTCAGCCCAGAAAACTTCAGGTTGGTTAATTGATTTTTCGTATTCGGCCTGATAGGTCATAGCAGGAGACCTCTTTTGTAGTTGTTATAGAGTGTTTAACTGTTGAGGCAGTGATTGTCGACACATACCCCTTAAAATCGTCGACAACTTTAATAGATTAATACGCTATTGAAACTAAGACCAAAGGTGAACAATCCCGCAATATAGAGCCTAACGAGATGTCCCTCTTAATAATTCTCTTTTTAAATCCCCTACATAGAATGTCGACAACCCTGTATATTAGACAAACACAGACTAAAGACCAAAGCCAAAAATGTTGACAATATTAATAAAGTGAATACTCGGCTTTCCTAGAAAGCAAACTCCCTTTATAATCAGGCACTTTGCGGGAATAAGATTGATTATCTATTGATTTCCGTAATAACTGTACTAACATTTATAAAAACTAAATTAGTTCTAGCGAGTAAAAAAATGGCAACTTTCGAGGATGCAGCCCAGGAAAAAACGGGTCTGGCTTCAATGCGCGATAATGCTAAGGAGGCAACCGCGTTATTAAAAGCTCTGGCTAATGAAAATCGTCTTATGATCCTATGCTATCTGGATGGAAAAGAGTTATCGGTCAGTGAACTGAATGAATCTCTGGATCTGAGTCAATCCGCATTATCACAGCACCTGGCGGTCTTAAGAAGAGACAACCTGGTAAAAACCAGAAGAGAATCACAGACAATTTATTATTCACTGAATGGTGACAGAGCGGGCACCGTTATCCGAACACTACATCAGATGTATTGTCCCTCCTGACATCCCTGCTTGAGTGTTGACCGCAGGGACGCGGGAAGCATGCTTTAAGTATGCTGCCTGTCAGCAATAGTGTCTTCTGCCTCGATCAATCAGAAAAAACTACATTAAATTATAAACATAACCAGATAACATCCACTGGCGTCAGATTTTATTAGTATTGACTTTCCGGTTGATAGTACTCAAAATTAATGAAACCTTATATATTCAGCTTTGCCACAAAGGACTGGGAATGCGCCCCTCTTGCTTCTTCAATAAGCAGCTTCTGACTTTTTTCCTGATTTCAATTACTTTACTACTCAGCCCATACAGCTCGGCACGGTTTATCGCTCCAGCCAGAACTCCGATGGATAACTATGCACTGGTATCTCTGCTACACAATGATCTGACTCAGCTCTATCAGCTCTATAGCAAAGACGAAAAAGCAGTTACTCAGCCTGTCAGCACTCAGAAGCAGCCTCGCCATGTTTATCAGAAGGCTTTGGAGGTACTGGGAAAAATCAATCGCCTGAGAGTCATTAAAGGCCTTGGCCCTGTTGCCACCCCACACTATCCGGTGCGCTTAATTACCCCGGATGAAGTTTATGGGCTGGTCAAACATGTGCGAAATGAACTTCATCTGCTGATACCTGAGGATCAGCGCAAAAACAGAACTACTCCAGTTATTCATAAAAACATAGTTCCAGGCGATGTTTATTCAAGTCTGCAATGGGCTTCCCTCAGAATCGACCCTCTGTTAGGTGTAAGAGGATACACTCCTAATGAGGTGTACCAACTGGCAGAGTACATTGTTGAGCAGATCCGTTTTCTGCGTTTGAGCCAGAATCTTGCAGAAATACGCAAAAAGCCAGCAAAAACATCTGGCAAACACCCTAACCATGCTCTGAAAGCAGCTATTGATCTACAACAAAAAGTCTTTCAGGCGCAAATCAACCTATGGATGCCTCTTCCGGAAAAACCGCCTGAGATACCCCACAGAGTGATCAGCCCTACGGATGTATACGATGCTTTGCAGGTGATTCTGGCAGAGTTACAGCGCATGAAATATCGATTAGGTGTTAACAGAGAGATACCCTATCCAGCACTAAAAACAAATAAAACACCAGATGATGTTATCCAGTTACTGGTATACGCCAGCAACCTGATACCATCGTTTAATAGCGAAAGAGCCATAAGACAATACGATAATAATCAACTGGACAAGACACCGGATGATAGTTTCCGGGTTGCCAGTGAAGTATTACATATGCTGACTGAACTGAACAAAGCCAGAGGCATCACTGTTCGGGCTGAGCATGAAGAGATATATCAGGACATCACACCCAGACACGCTTATCAGGCAGCCCTGCATAATGTTCGCCGGACAAATGAGCTGAGAGCGATGTCAGGATATATTCCGGGCAACACTCCTTCACTCCCCCTCAGAACCATTACACCGACAGATATTTACGAAATAACCAGCCGATTAAAGCAGGAAATAGAGATTTTCTTTGCCAGCACAGGCTTTAACTACACAACAAAGCATCAGGATACGTTTTTTGGTAAGAAGCCAGAAGATATTTTTATTCTGATGCGCGCTATTCATGAACAACTGAATGCACTATCCGGAGCAGATACAGTCGGAGCCAATCCGATCATTGCTGAAGCCGATGACATCATTGCAACACTGAAAAACATCCATCAGCATCTGAGCTTTGAGTTACCAGAGTTCCCTGAAAAAAAAGAAGAAAATGCGCATCTCATTCTCAGCAAGCCGGGGATACATAAGAAGAGTATTCAGTTATTGAACCTGACAGATCAAGTCAGGGAAAAAGCGGGAAGTTTTGCACAGGTTGCTCCGGGCTATTCTGATCCCGGAAAATCCAGCTATGCAGCTATTTACGCCAATATGTCACAAATTCATGATGAATTGATTGCCATTAAACCTCATATTGGTATTTTTTCCGTCCACAGAAAACCTTCCACCATATCAGCAGAGAAGTCGGATGAAGAGAAAGCCTTACAGAAGTTGAATGACCGGCTACAGCTCATTGAAATCTATCTGAAAAACCTTCTGAATCCAGGGCACTGAAAATGCGCGAATTCCTTTATTCCACTCCAATGCGCTTTGGTATTTATTCCCTGCTGATTAGTCTTATCGGTATGATGGCTATTGCCTTTCTGACCTATGACAGTTCTGCAAAACTACTGGAAACGCAAGCTCTGGCCAGATTAAGTGATGACCTGCAACGTGAAGAGTCTCTGTTTATGGAGCAGGTCAGAACCCTGAAAGACGACATTAGGTTGCTGAGTAACAATGCCTCAGTATCGGGTATAGTCAGGGCTCGCCAGGGTAACGGTTATGATGAACAGGAAAATATGACACTGGCGATGTGGCAACAGCGCCTGTCATCAATGACAGGTACGGTTATGCAACAACGCAGTACCTATCAGATTGTTCAGCTCAGAGCATTATCAGATAATAGCCTGCTATTGAATATGGAGAGACAGGACAACGTTGTATTAACACTTCCAACATCTGCTTCAACCGCTGAATCTCTGAACGAAGCTTATGAACGCGCAAAAATATCCCTGATCAACCAGATCGATATCAGCAACCCTGTACTACTGAAAAAAGATCAACGGGTTGCCTTCCCTCCCCAGTCCGCCATTTTTGCCAGTCGATTAATCAGGGACAATCAAGGGCAGCCTTATGCGATCCTGGTAATCCAGGTCAACTTTGATCTTATGGCCTCGAACCTGAAAGCATCAAAAGATGATATATCCTACTTTGTTGCCAATGAAGCAGGGCAGTATATTGCCCATTCTGACCCTTACCGGAATTGGGGCGCAGAACTGAACCCTCAGTACACGATAGCTAAAGACTTTCCTCTACTGGATGATATCAGCTATCGCCAGAACAGTTATTTCGAAAAGAAATCCATTGAAACCCTGACAGATGATAGCGGACTGGTCATCAGACATATTCCTCTTCGCTCCGAAGGTTTTACTGAAGGGCTTCTTATTGGAGCTAAGGCTAATCTGACTCACATACACCAGCAATCACAGGATCTTTTCCGTAATATAATGCTGCTGATGGCTATTGGAGTACTGATCATAGGACTGGTTACCACTGCAGCAGCCTATCATCTGACCCGCCCCCTGTTGAGATTAAAAAAGGCGGCCGATGAGATCACTGCAGGCAATAACCAGACTACGATTCCTATTGAAGGTAAAGATGAGATCTCATCTTTGGGGCGCTCAATTAAAGCAATGCTTGAGCACCTGGATTTATCCCGACAGGAACTGGCAGAGATTAATGCCTCCCTGGAGCAGAAGGTAACAGATCGGACCATTGAGCTGGAAATTGCTCTGGACCAGGCCAACGCAGCAGCTATAGCCAAAGCACAGTTTCTGGCTACAATGAGTCATGAGATCAGAACCCCGCTGAATGGCGTTCTGGGTATGACAGAGCTTCTGCTTAATACCCCTCTTAACTCCTTGCAACAACGTCATCTGGAAACAGTCAAACGTTCCGGAGAAACATTACTGAATCTCCTTAACGATATTCTGGATCTGTCAAAAATTGAAGCAGGGAAACTGACCATTAATCATAGCGAGTTTAATCCAAACGAGCTCATAGAAAATTGTGTCATGTTATTTGCCGATACAGCAGGTAAGAAAGGGCTGGAAGTGATACCTGCCACTCTTCCAAATATGCAATACATGCTAATTGGAGACCCTGACCGTATCAATCAGGTTCTGATGAATCTGGTTAACAATGCTATTAAGTTCACAGAGCAAGGACAAGTTGTCGTCAGCATTGAAATACTGGATGAAAGAGATAAGCAATTCCTGCTGAGATTTAAAGTTGAAGATACCGGCATAGGCATTTCTGAAGAAGCCCAGCAGAGACTGTTCCAGAAATTTGTACAGCTGGATAATTCATCAACCCGAAAATATGGTGGCACAGGTCTGGGGCTTGCTATATCGCGCCAGCTGACAGAGTTAATGGGCGGACATATTTCTATGCACAGCCAGGAAGGCTACGGTACCAGCATCTGGTTCGACCTCCCCCTTGATAAAGGCCGCAGGAGTATCAGCCTGACAGCAGAGCATCAGACATTACTCAGTCAGACATCAGCCTTGATTATTGATGATAACAGCACAAACCGAGAGCTTCTCCATCACATCATGGAATCCTGGGGTATTCAGAACGATTCATCAGATAATGCTCACTCGGCATTTACGCAACTGACTCAGCAAGCAGAATCAGGGAATACCTATGATCTGATTCTGCTGGATCAGATGATGCCAGACATGACCGGCCTGGAGCTGGCCCGGAAAATCAGGCAGCATCCCTTAATGCAGAACCTGCACATTGTCATGCTCAGCTCAATGGAAATCGGATCGGAACAGGAATGGCAACAAAGTGGTGTTGATTTTTATCTGCGCAAACCGTTCAGACAATCGGAGCTGTACAACGCCCTGATATCAGTATTGTCAGGTCAAAAAAATCAGATATTGCCAGCTCAATCCGGCACAAATGATAACCCTATATTCAACCTCACAGAAAAGCAGGGCTGCAGAATACTACTCGTTGAGGACACACCAGTTAATCAACAAGTGTCACTGGGGATGTTGAGTCAGACCGGTATCACAGCAGATTTAGCCGAAAACGGCAGCGAAGCTTTAACGCTATACCAGAAAAAAGAGTATGACCTGATCCTGATGGATATTCAGATGCCAGTGATGGATGGCTATGAAGCCACTGCACATATTAGAGCATCAGAACAGAACAGCAAACACCACACTCCTATCATAGCGCTGACGGCACACGCTATGAATGGTGATAAAGAGCTATGTATCAGAAGAGGCATGGATGATCACCTCGCCAAGCCCCTGACCCGAAGAGCTTTGCTTGAAATGCTGGCTAAATGGCTACCCAACAGAACTCAGGAAAAATCCGTATACAGATCAGAGAAAAACGGCAGAACCGAACCTGCTGCCTTGCCGCCAGGTGAAGACCGGGAACAGAACGAATCGATTGTTCTTGATAAAAATGTACTGCAAAAACTATCTGAAGATCTTGGTGGTCAGAGCCTGCAGCCCGTATTAAACACTTTTTTATCTGGTTTACCTGAACTGGAAAGCAATATAATAAGTGCATTTAAAATAAAAGATTACGATAAAATGAAAAAATCGGCGCATCGACTGAAAGGCAGCGCCAGAAGTCTCGGAGCCTGCCAGGCTGGCGATCTGGCTGAACAAATAGAACAACACGCCAGATCAGAAGATTATAGCGAGTTAAAAGCTACAACCGAGCAACTGGGTCCTGCGATTAAAGCACTGGAAGAAGCCTTACAGGATTTGAATATTGAGGCATCCTGCAATGAATAATAGAGATACTAACAGAGTTCTGATCGTCGACGATGACCCTCTGTTTCTGATGATGCTTGAACAGTTCCTGGTAAACCAGGGCTATGCGGTTTTCAAGGCGGATTCAGGTGTTCAGGCTGTCAGCATCTTTAAGGAGTATCTGCCGGATGCCGTGCTCCTTGACGGTGATTTACCCGACATATCAGGAGTCGAAGTCTGCCAGCAAATTAAACAATTACCTGAAGGTCACCATATACCCGTCATTATGGTCACAGCCATGAATGATGAGAGTTTTATTGATCAATCATTTCACTCTGGTAGCAGTGACTACATCACGAAACCAATTCATTGGGCTGTACTTAAGAACCGTCTGAGCTATCTGCTACAGGTTAAAGAAACCACATCAGCTCTGCAGATCAGTGAAGCCAGAAAAAGTGCCATTCTGAACTCTACCGCAGACGGTATCATAACCGTTTCCCCACTGGGTAAAGTGATTGATATCAATCCATCGGCCAGACAGATTTTCGATCTGCCTGAAGATGATACCGATTTACTGCTACACCGCTATCTGCCCTCCTTTCAGGAGTTATTGGCAATTCTGCCTGGCAGCAATAATATATCCAGAACAAAAGCGATTCGCTTTAATCGGAAAAACCCTGAGGGAGAGCTCTTCCCAATCGAGGTATCCTGTAGTCGCATCATGCACTCATCTCAGGAACTGTACTCTCTGACGGTCAGGGATATCAGTGATCGAATTGCTCATGAAGAAGCTATGAAGCTGGCCAGTTCAGTGTTTAATAACACTTCTGAAGCCATCGTCATTACGGATGATAAAAATGTTATCCGCTCTGTGAATCCCGCATTCTGCAAAATTACCGGCTTTGCTGAAGAAGAAGTGATAGGTGAATCTCCAGCCCTGTTATCCTCAGGCCGTCATGCAAAAGAGTTTTATGACCAGATGTGGAAGCAGTTGCAAACTGAGGGCTCATGGCAAGGCGAAATATGGAACAGAAGAAAAAGCGGAGAACTCTATCCGGAATGGCTTTCTATCAACACAGTAAGAAACAGTGAAACCAACGATGTACTACGCTATATCGGACTGTTCAGTGATATTACTCAAAGAAAAAAATATGAAGAGGATATCTGGTATCAGGCTAATTACGATGCTCTGACCGATTTACCTAACCGTACTCTGTTTTCAGCCAAGCTAAAAGAAGCCATTGTACGCCAGAAACAGGAAGGCCGTCCTTTTGCCCTTATGTTTATTGACCTTGATCGCTTTAAAGAAGTCAATGACACCCTGGGACATTCCTATGGCGACCTATTATTACTGGAAGCCGCCAGACGACTGCAAAAAATTGCAGGCCCGGAAAACCTGGTTGCACGACTGGGTGGCGATGAATTCACCGCTCTGATTGATCAGAAGTATACAGTACAACAACTGGAAAAAATTGCTGAACGTATCGTCTCTGAGTTGAGAAAGCCCTTTGTCCTTAACGGCCAGGAGCTTAGCTATATCAGCGGCAGTATTGGCATCACCTTCTGTCCAGGCGATGCGACAGATATGGAAACCCTGCTGAAGCACGCTGACATGGCAATGTATCGGGCAAAGGAAGCCGGCAGAAATACGTATCGATTCTACACCGAAGAGATGAACAGCCATGCGCTGCACAGAATTCGTCTCGAAGAAGAACTCAGGTACGCAATAGAACATAAAGAGTTTATCCTTTTTTACCAGCCTAAACTGGATTTGACCAGCAATGATATTCATAGTGTCGAGGCCCTGATTCGCTGGCAGCATCGAACCAAAGGCCTCATTCCCCCCATTGAATTTATACCTTTTGCCGAAGAAACAGGCCTGATCAATGAGATCGGGGAGCAAATACTGGATATTGCCTGTAAACAGCTTCAACAATGGCAGCAGAAGAGTTCTCCTGTTGAAAAAATTGCGCTTAATATCTCCAGCTGTCAGCTAGACAAGCCAGAACAGTTTTTCAGCGGCCTTGAAGACAGACTGAATCGTTACGGGCTGCGACGTGATCAGATAAAACTGGAAATAACCGAACATCTGCTGATGGGCAAAGACGACAATGTGATCGCCCAACTGCATCATCAGAGACAATCAGGCTTGTCTGTTGCTATTGATGACTTCGGTACAGGATATTCATCCCTCAGCTATCTGCAGGTTTTCCCATTAGACGAGCTGAAAATAGATCAGTCATTTATCAGAAACCTGTCTGAAAATTCCAAAAACAAGACCCTGGTTCAAGCGATTATTACCATGGGACATGCTCTGAATATGAGCGTTATTGCGGAAGGGGTTGAAAATCAGGAACAGATGGATTTCCTGATCGATAATGGCTGCGACCAGGCTCAAGGCTACTTACTGAGCAAACCATTACCAGCAGAAGCTCTGGATAACTGGCTAGCAGACAATTTTTGTCGCAACTAATATAATACAAGAAACTTAACATTTTAAACCGGGCTGACAATGGAAAAAATCAGAATTCTTGCCGTAGACGACACAGAGGCAAACCTTAAGCTTCTTAAAATGTCGTTAAGTCGCCAGGGACATGACGTTATTACAGCTGTAAATGGAGAAGAAGCCGTCAAACTATTCAAACAGGAGAAACCTGACCTCATCCTGATGGATGTAATGATGCCTGTTATGAATGGTTTCGAAGCGACTAAAGCGATCCTGCAACAGGAAACTGACAAATGGCTTCCTATTATCTTTTTGTCGGCGGCAGCAACAGAGGATCATTTTTTTCAGGGCTTTGAAGCAGGTGGTTTTGATTATCTGTTTAAACCTATCAATCAGAAGATTCTGAAATCCAAAATTGATAATGCCATAAAAATTATCTCTATTCAGAACAAGCTGATACAAGAAAACAATGAATTAAAACAGCAAATTGCTGAATATCAGCAAGCGGACTGAGGGGCAAGAGCTTTACAGCAGAAACACTCCTGTAAAGCTCTTCTCAGACAGGCAAACAGGCTATTGTGCTTTATCAGACAGAGCATGGACATCCGTCACTGCGGTTGATTCCTTACTTTTACGTCGTTCAACTGCAACACGGAAGTGATCTCCCATAAAAAAGAGCATACTGAGCAAAATAACTGCAGCGCCTGACAGCATTTTTATTGTTACCGGCTCATTATTCAGCTGATTTCCCAGCATAAGTGCAAGAACCGGGGTAATCAGTGTGATTAACGAAACATATGCCGGAGGCAGATGACTGATAAGATAGAAATAAGCCACAAACCCGACTAAAGATCCAAAAACAGCCAGATAAGTCACACCAGCCACACTGGTCAACGTGATCTCGCTGATAACCAGCCCGGTACCAGTAACAAGACAGGCCAGCACATAAAAAGGTAAAGAAACCCATAAGGCTCCGACAGTCTGCTGCAACGGGTGCAGGTGTCCGCCATATATTTTCATCAGCACATTACTAATACTGAACAGAAAGACAGCCAGCAAAGAAAAAAGAATCCCTTTAATACCAAATCCGGATACCAGGATCTGATCAGTAAAGACAATAGCTAGTCCGGCTACCCCCATAAAAACAGCCCCCCACTGCTTCAGAGTAAGTCGGCTATTCTCCAGCAAGAAATGCCCAAGCAACCCTGTAACAATAGTCGTCAGGCCAAAGAGAACAGAAATAAGACCAGAAGGGATCCATTGCGCGGCCTGATAGGTTGCAGCCATTGCGCCAAAAATCCCGACCACCGATGCCAGATACGCTTTTAATGCACGCCAGTGCCAGCGTAGCTCCAGCGCTAAAAGTCTGAGCAGAACAGAACCCAGCATTGCAGCCAGTGTCATGCGTAGAAAAGCAGACATCAAAGGAGAAATTGAATCATTACTGAAAACAATGGCCAGAGGAGTCGTGGACCAGATAGCAATAGCTAATCCGTAGGCCAGAGAAACTGACATAGCGCTTTCCTTTTTAATATTCCAGAAATGCAGCGACCAGCTCTTAATAAAAAAGGCCGCTGTTACGAGCGACCTTTTGAGAGAGAATAAATCAATAAAGTCGCAGACGGACAAAAGCATTCCAGCATGCCAGTGCATACCAGTGCATTTTTGCCATCACTCTAGCAACTTTTATTGAAAACATAATATTCTCCGAAAAAATCAGACTTTCAACCCTATTGTAATCAGTCTGATTTGTACAACTATTTTTTTACAGCAAATAGTTCAAACGATTGTTTAATACGCTAAATACAGCTGACCTATAGAGCAAATACAGTCTGTATCACACCTCTGATACACTATCACCAGGACATAAACCTGATTTCAGACATGTCATAAACATAACTACAATAGCCACATAACCTTTACGTAAACGTAAACATAAAGTACATTAAGTAAACATAAAAAATACCCTCTCAGGAAAGGCAAAATAAGCGACAGAACGCCTTCCGGGATACGTTGAAAAATACTCAGAACCCGCCAGAATATCAGAGGAAATAATAATGAATAGCGCATTATGGCAGCCTGATAATACCCGCATTGACAACGCAAATCTGACTAAATTCACCCGGTTAATCAACCAGAAATACAGGCTTGATCTGACGGATTACACCTCACTTTATCAATGGAGCATTGATAACCCGGAAACTTTCTGGTCTGAAATGTGGGATTTTGGTGATATTCGCTCTGAAAAGAAAGGCACAGAAGTACTTCAGGATGCTGATAAAATGCCAGGTGCACGCTGGTTTCCTGACAGCAAGCTGAACTATGCAGAAAACTTGCTCAAATTCCGGGATGACAGAACCGCTCTTGTTTTTCGCGGAGAAAAAGATCAAAGAGAAGCCATCAGCTACAAAGAACTGTATAACCGGGTTGCGCAACTGGCATCTGCATTGAAAAAGACGGGCGTGCAAAAGGGTGATCGTGTTGCAGGCTTTGTCCCCAACTGCAATGAAACAGTGATTGCGATGCTGGCTACAGCCAGTCTGGGTGCAGTCTGGTCATCCTGCTCTCCTGACTTTGGCATTAACGGCGTGCTGGATCGTTTTGGACAGATTAAACCCAAAGTACTCTTCACTACAGACGGCTACTACTACAGCAAAAAAACACTGAACAACCTGGAACGTGTGGAAGGCATCCTTGAACAACTTCCAGAGATTGAGACCGTCGTTGTCATTCCGTTTACAGCCCCCCAGCCAGACATCAGTGCTATCAGAGGTGGGATACTACTCCAGGACTTTACCGACACCAGTGCTACAGAAATTACTTTTGAGCAGGTAAACTTCGACCACCCTCTCTATATCATGTACTCTTCCGGTACAACAGGGGTCCCGAAGTGCATTGTCCATTCCGTGGGCGGTACCCTGATTCAGCATCTGAAAGAACATATCCTGCAAACAGATGTTAACCGGGACGATGTACTTTTCTACTACACCACTTGCGGCTGGATGATGTGGAACTGGCTGATAAGTGGTCTGGCAACGGGCTGCACTATCGTGCTATACGATGGTTCCCCTTTCCATCCTCGCCCGGCTATTTTATGGAATATCGCTGAAGAAGAAAAAATCAGCATCTTTGGTACGTCAGCCAAATATATTGCAGCTCTTGAAAAAGTGGGTGTAAAGCCCCGTGAGACCCATAACCTTGAAAACCTGAAAGCAGTGTTATCTACAGGCTCACCGCTTTCCCACGAAAGCTTTGAATATGTTTACCGGGATATCAAGCAGGACCTGTGCCTGTCTTCAATCTCTGGTGGTACAGACATTATTTCGTGCTTTGCCCTGGGGTGTCCTACTCGCCCGGTATATGCCGGTGAGCTTCAGTGTCGGGGACTGGGCATGGCTGTCGATATCTTTGATGATGATGGCAAGCCCGTTCGTGGTGATAAAGGTGAGCTGGTCTGCACCCATCCATTCCCTTCAATGCCGATTGGCTTCTGGAATGATGATGGCGCAAAATATCACAACGCCTACTTTGATTCTTTTGATAATATCTGGGCTCATGGTGATTATGCTGAAATTACTGAACATGATGGTCTGATCATTCATGGCCGCTCAGATGCGGTTCTTAATCCGGGCGGAGTACGTATCGGAACAGCTGAAATCTATCGTCAGGTTGAAAAGGTGGATCAGGTGATGGAAAGCCTGTGTATTGGCCAGCAATGGAAAGATGATGTGCGGGTTATTCTGTTTATCAGAATGAAGGAAGGCTTTGAACTGACTCCGGAAGTCGAAAAAGAGATCAGAGATACTATACGAGCTAACACGACTCCCCGTCACGTACCGGCAAAAGTGATTTCTGTTACTGATATCCCAAGAACCATCAGCGGAAAAATCGTTGAACTGGCGGTAAGGAACGTAATTCATAACCGTCCGGTTAAAAATACAGATGCTCTGGCTAACCCGGAAGCACTGGAGCTATATAAAGACCTGCCTCAGCTACAGGAAGACTGATATAGCAAACCTGTCCAGTTCTGCTCTGACAGTTCAGAGCAGAACAGATAAGGCTGAGGCTGTAATCCCCGTATCAACAACGACGACTACAGCAGATTTATTGTTAGTCTCTTTTACCGGGACTAACAATAAACCATAACTTATCCTGTGCTTTTATTATGTGTATTAGTTCAGACCAGATCTGACACCGCTCAATGAATAAGTGAGAGTTACCGGTTTTGATTGATGGTGACCAAACCTGTAATCAAAACACAACAGAGGTAACTCTCATGCTCCATACTAACGATAAAATCATTCAACACAAAGTTGGCTTACTGAACCTCGCTGAAGAGCTGGGTAATGTGTCTAAAGCCTGCAAGATGATGGGCGTATCCAGAGATACATTCTATCGCTACCAGGATGCTGTAAAAGAAGGTGGTGTACAAAACCTTTTCGATCAGAACCGAAGAACGCCTAACCACAAAAACAGAGTCGATCCTGCTGTAGAAACAGCCGTTGTCGACTATGCCATTGAAGAACCTGCTCATGGCCAGGTCCGTGTTTCAAATGAGTTGCGTAAACAGGGTATATTTGTATCGCCCAGTGGTGTGCGCTCAATATGGCTTCGACATGATCTGGCTAACTTTAAACAGCGCTTGAAAGCCCTGGAAGCCAAAGTCGCTGAAGAAGGTATTATCCTGACAGAATCTCAGGTACAGGCTCTGGAGCGCAAGAAGCAGGATGATGAAGCCTGCGGTGAGATTGATACGCAGCATCCGGGCTATCTCGGGTCGCAGGACACTTTTTACGTAGGAACCTTTAAGGGTGTAGGCCGCGTCTATCAGCAAACCTATATTGATACCTACTCCCGAATAGCACAGTGTAAGCTTTACACAACGAAAACACCGATTACTGCTGCAGACCTGTTAAATGATCGGGTCCTGCCATTCTATGCTGAACATGAACTCCCGGTGTTACGCATTCTGACAGACCGTGGAACAGAGTATTGCGGTAAGGCAGAACAGCACGATTATCAGTTATATCTTGCGATCAATGACATTGAGCATACGAGAACCAAAGCCAGACACCCTCAAACGAATGGTATCTGTGAACGTTTTCATAAGACGATACTTCAGGAGTTTTATCAGCCTGCACTGAGAAGAAAAATTTACGGGACAGTCGAAGCCTTACAAAAGGATCTGGACGACTGGCTGGAATACTACAATAATGAGCGTTCCCATCAGGGAAAACGGTGTGATGGAAGAACACCGATGCAAACGCAGAAAGAAGGGAAAAAGATCTGGCAGGCGAAGTTTATGAACTGAATCTGACCTGACAGACACCGTCCTGAAAAACCGGTAACTGTCAGATCAAGTCTGGATTAGTACATATTATGAAATCCAGGATACAAGCAGATAATCAAAGCTCAATTTCAGAGCGACGAGCTTTAGTCAGGAATCGGTCGGTTGTTTTTTCTGCGGCAACCGACACCATCTCTCCTATCTTATCCATAAGACCTGTCTTCTGCTCATAACTCACCAGATAGACATCGGACTCTTCACAAGCAGCAAGCAGGTACTCATCACTGGTTTTCAGCTCATCCACCAGCCCCAGTTCCAGGGCCTGAGAGCCGTACCATACATCGCCATTAGCCACTCTTGTCAGATCCAGCGATGGTCTCTGTTGGTGAATAAAGTCCTTGAACAGATCATGAGTCTCATTCAGATCATGAACAAACTTTTTACGGCCCTCGTCTGTGTTTTCACCAAATACGGTCAGTGTTCTCTTATATTCACCGGCCGTCAGAACCTCAAAATCAATGTCATTCTTTTTCAATAAGCGATGAAAATTCGGCACCTGAGCAACGACACCAATAGATCCGACAATAGCAAAAGGTGCTGCAATCACTTTTTGTCCTGTGCATGCCATCATATAGCCACCACTGGCTGCAACTTCATCGATACACACCGTTAGCTCAACGCCTGCACTGGTAACACGCAGCATCTGAGACGCAGCCAGTCCATAGGAATGGACCATACCACCACCGCTTTCCAGCCTGACAACAACTTCGTCCGTACCTGGTCTGGCGATAGTTAGTACAGCAGAAACAGATTCCCTCAGAGAAGCCACATCAGACGCCCTGATATCGCCGTCAAAATCCAGAACAAAAATCCTTTTCCCGTCTTCTTCTCTGACATTGTCTTTCTGCTTTTTAGCCTGTTTTGCTTTTTCCTTATCAGCCTTTTTCTCAGCTTTCAGCTCATGCTCAAAAGCCTCTTTATCCATAACGGCTGACTTAATTGCCTTCTGTGTTTCCGACAACTTATCATTCAGATGCTCTATCTCAATTTCACCTTCACCATGTTTTTTCTTCCCATGGCTGGCAGCCAGTATAATAATGAGGATAGCGCCGATAAAAATTACGGCCAGAGTAATGGTTTTGGCCAGAAAAAGTCCGTAGTCACTAAAAAATTCGTACACAGATAACTCCATCACTTTCAGATTCGCCGCAAGCATACCCCATACTCATAACGGTTTGTATCGCTTTATCCCATTGTCACAAACAAAAGTGTTATAAGCAGGAAAAGGAGCTTGATTCAAACGTATGTTTGAAATATGCTGTAATTATCAACAACAATGAATCAGGATTTATATCATGACAGACGTAGCCAGCACACTGAGCAATTTACAAGCAAACTTTAATGCAGATGCTGCAGCGGGAATGGAAGAAGTGTTTCAGTTTGATATTTCAGATGCCGGTGAGTACTACATTGAAATTAAAGATGGCACCTGCAATATCGCTGAAGGTGAGCATGATGATCCATCCGTTACACTGAAAATGAATAAAGACACCCTGAAAGGCGTTCTGAGCGGTGAAGTAAATGGCATGACTGCATTTATGACAGGTAAAGTAAAAGCTGAAGGTAACATGATGCTGGCCACTAAACTGAATAGCCTGTTCTCTATCTGATCTATTCAATCGCACGCAAAACAGCTGTACACAAAACAACCCGCTATTGACAGCGGGTTGTTTGTTTATATCAATCAGCTCCGGTCACTTCAGCCCACTCAACACTGCCTCCGATTATATAGTGATATACCTGAACAAAAATTTTCTCTGCTAAAGCCTGAGAATATCAAAATGTTTCTGGCCAGGTTGTATCCAGAGAAAGTTCACCCGGTAGTCCTGGGAGGCTGAGAGAGAGTATTAACGATACTGACAAAGATAAGCTGTTTGTTCAGCAACTTTCAGATCAAAACTCTGATCGGCATCGACCTCAAAACGCTCACCCGCAGCATAAGTAACCCACTCTTCACTGCCTGGCAGTTTAACCGTCAGAGCACCGGATACCACAGTCATCGTTTCATGCTGGCTGGTACCAAATGTATATTCGCCCGCTTCCATAACACCTACGGTCAGCTGCCCCTGGTTATTCTCCAGAGCAATTGATTTTACACTACCGTCAAAGTATTCATTTACATTCAGCATTAGCTAGTCTCGCATTATAGTCAGAATAACAGCAGGGCTATAACACCCTGTTATAAAAAAAGAAGTGGGAGCAATTGCTCCCACTGGATATGTATTCTATACCACACTGCTGAATATCAGTACTTTTCCGGAACAAACGTCAAAGTATCAATAGGAGGACGCACATAGCCTGTGTCTTCCTGGCGCGGAGGTAACTTAATAGGTTCAGGTGTCAGATCTTCATAATCAATGACTGACAGCAGATGACTGATAACATTAAGACGGGCGCGCTTTTTCACCTCACCATCGACGACATACCAGGGTGCTTCTGGAATATCCGTATGCATAAACATATTATCTTTAGCACGTGAATACTCAACCCAGCGAGTACGGGACTGCAGATCCATCGGACTCAGTTTCCAGCGCTTATGCGGACGATTAATTCTGTCTTTAAAACGCTTCTCCTGCTCTTCATCCGACACAGAAAACCAGTATTTAATCAGGATAATCCCGGAGCGCACCAGCATGCGTTCAAATTCAGGACAAGAGCGCAGGAATTCATGGTATTCCGCATCAGAACAGAAACCCATCACGCGTTCGACACCGGCTCTGTTGTACCAACTACGGTCAAACAGAACAATCTCTCCTGCCGATGGCAGATGCTCGACATAACGCTGGAAATACCACTGTGTTTTTTCCCGCTCAGTCGGTGCTGGCAACGCCGCAACACGACAAACACGAGGATTCAGTGCTTCGGTAATACGCTTAATGCTGCCACCTTTACCGGCCGCATCACGCCCTTCAAAAACAACAACAACTTTCAGTCCTTTATGCTTGACCCACTCCTGAAGCTTTACCAGCTCCATTTGCATACTTTCCAGTTCGGCTTCATAGAAAGCTTTATCAATTTTCTTTTTCTTAGTCTTTTTTTCTTCAGCCATAAGAAAATTCCTTTTCATATTGTTACAAAACCTGATACGACAACTATTCCATAACAACAGGTTCTATCTCAAGTAGTTAAAGAAAAATTCACACACTATTCATAAAGTTATGTTAAGAACATTGACCCTGATCTATGTTTAAAATCAGATAAGCTCTATTTATAATTTTCAGCCAGAGATACAGCATTCAGATACTTTCTTACTGTCAGCAGAGAAATACCACACATCAGTATGTTCGCGACAACAGCCCCCCAGAATAAGCCATGCAGGCCAGCCAGCCAGGCGCCCAGCATACAGATGGGCACATAAAAAATAAAAAGCCGTAAGAAGCTGAGCTTCAGAGCGACCATAGGCTCATGCAACGCATTCATCGTCGAGTTTGCCAGAATAATGATCCCCTGCATGCCAAGCCCCAGAGGAACACTCCATAGAAACCAGCTCAGGTTTTCAGACAGTACAGGGCTATCTGAAGCAAACATATTCAGAATGCTGCGTTCAAATAACAGCAGAAGCCCCCAGATAACAGCCTGCCAGATAATCACAAAGCGAAAACTGCCAAAAACCCCCTGACGAACCCGGTCGAACTGCCCTGCTCCCATATTCTGGCTGACAAAAGGAGGAACCGTCATAGACATTGCAAACACGATAATCAAAGAGACAGACTCGATTCGACTGCCCACCCCATAGCTGGCAACAGCCTCATGGCCAAACCCGGCTACAATTCGGGTCAACATTGCCGCACTGATGGGAGTCAGGATACTGGAAACAACAGCAGGCAAAGCGATATGCCCAATAGCAGCCCAGCTTTCTTTCACTTCTTGCCACCGGGGAGTAACAAAACTTAATAAGTCCTGACGCACATCTTTCAGACTGAAAATCCCAAGGGTCAGCACACACCAGGCAATCAGGGTGGCCAGCGCAGCACCTTTAACACCCATAGCAGGTATTGGGCCATAACCAAAGATCAGGATTGGATCAAGAATTCCGTTAACCACTCCTGAGGCTATCATTACCAGACCGGGAACCAGAGTATTACCTGAAGCCCTCAAAGCACTACTCATAACCCTTGGCAAAATAACGAACAAAGTCCCCAGATACCAGATTGACATATAGTCATGAATCCATGGTATCAGATCTTCACTGGCCCCAAGAAAACGAAACAAAGGATCAATGGAAACCCAGCCCGCTACTGTCAGCAAAAGAGATAGTACCACTGCCAGCACTGCTGCATCTGTTACACGGCGCTTAACCAGCTGAAAAGATTTTTCTCCCAATAGTTTACCAACAACAGCGGATGTCCCTATTCCCAGCCCGATAGATAAAGAAATAATGGTAAAGGTTACCGGGAAGGTAAACGTGACAGCAGCCAGCGGAGCTGTGCCCAACTGACTGATAAACCAGGCATCAACCAGATTAAACAACATCAGGGTGATAATCCCTCCCATTACAGGAAGAGTCATACGAAACAGCAGAGGAGCAATAGGATCTTTTAACAGATCAGGCTTAGTACGTGTCAGACTCACCGGAAGCGGTTTCCTTTATTTCCTGAGCAGAGCACACCTGGTTACGACCATTTTCCTTTGCTTTATACAAAGCTCTGTCTGCCTGGCGGATAATTTCTGAGATATCAATATTAAGCGATGGAATAATAGTACAGATTCCCATACTGACAGTAACATATGGCGAAACCCTGGAAGCCGCATGTACCAACTCCAATGCCCGAATTTTTTCACAGCATTGCTCAGCCAGAGTAATTGCGTTCTCATTCGTATCTGGCAACAGAACAGCGAACTCTTCTCCACCATACCTGGCAACCAGGTCCATTGGACGTGAAATCATCTTCTTTAATGACTGAGCGACACGCCTGATACATTCATCCCCCTCAAGATGCCCATAATAATCGTTATAGAGTTTAAAGCAGTCTATATCGACCATAACCAGCGTCAGAGGTGTATTATTACGGATAGCACGTTTCCACTCACGCACCAGCACTTCATCAAAGTAGCGCCGGTTCGCTACTCCTGTCAGAGCATCTGTTCTGGAAATCTCTTCCAGCTCCTGATTTGAAGTCATAAGCTGACGGGACTCTTTTTCCATCTGCTCACTATGAGATGCAAAAATAATAAATAAGCGCATAATCAGCAAGGTTGAAGCCAAACCCGCCAGAAACACCAGATGCGGTAGCCATGTTTTCTTACTATCAAAATAATAAAATGTCGGAATCGCTTCCAGCTCCCACTGCCTCTGGCCAACCATATTAAGGGGCATACTCATTGATGCTGTTACTTTAAGCGGAAGTCTTGTTCTGCTGGGGTGAACATGCAGCAACGCTGGAGCACCGGGTTCAGTAATATCCCAGAGTTTCATATCAATGCCACTGACACGAATATTCATCAGAGCATCTTCGAAGGTCTGCGCCAGATTAATAACGGCAACAATAAACCCTGACACCTCATCAGAGGTCATCGTTTTATAGACGGGTAGTACAGCCTGTAACAGCGTTGCTTCTGTACTCTGGCTACTTCGAATCAAACCAGGAGACAGAACAAGCTGACGACTTCTGGCTGCCAGAGAAAACACCTCTTCCATAACAGGATCAGAGGTCAGATCCTGACCAGCTGTGATATAGGAAAAAGCCTCAGGTTCCTGATACAGAACCGGATGGTACATCAGCTTATCACCCGCAACTTTCAGCTCACCGGATTCCGACTTTTCCAGAACAGAAAAGTCCGGATCAGCCAGCATCTGCCGTATCATACGCTCAGATGTTATACGGTGTTCGCGATTCATCACACCAACCCAGTAAAAAGCTTCTATATACGGGTGACGTTGTCTGGATTGTAAAGATAACTGTGAAAATAATTGATAGTCAGGCAGTTCACGTTCAATGAACAATGCCCTCATAGTGTACAGTGCTTCAAGAGACGTAACGATTTCCCGATCCAGGCTTGCAGCCCGGTCCGCAACATCCTTTGCTAAAAGATGTCTTAATTGCTCTCTTTCAGAGAAGTGCAGCAGCCATGCCGACCCTACGGACAAAACCATGCCCAGAATTAAAATCAGAAAAACCCAGTGTCTGGTGGCATTTTCTTTCATTGTCTAACGCAGCTGCCCAAAACGACCTGTGTCGTCGTAAAGATGGATTCATAAAAAGGGCCGTGATTATTGCAGATACGGCCCATCAACTGAATAAAAAACTCGTTTTTTTTAATCATGTGTGAAATTTATTAATAAATCCATGCCATCTGAAATCAATTACCACGGAAAATTGCGGTCCTTTTTTCCAGCATAGCAGCAATGGCTTCTTCATGATCTGCGGTATGATGGGCCAGGGCCTGCATAGACGCAGACAGCTCCAGTAATGTTTCCAGAGAAACTTTCTGCCCCTCTTTAAGCAATTTCTTCGTCATTCTGAGAGCCCGCGGTGGATTAACCGCAATTCTTTCTGCCAGATGATTCGCTCGCTCCAGCAATTGATCCGGCGTAGTCACTTCTGACACCATCCCCCAGGACAGCGCTGTTTCAGCATCGACAGTTTCCCCGGTAAAAGCCATTTCACAAGCTCGGGACATACCGATAACCCTGGGCAAAAACCAGGCTCCACCATCTCCTGGAATGATGCCTATTTTCGCGAAGCTCTCAGCAAATTTTGCACGATCAGAAGCAATTCTCATATCACACATCATTGCCAGATCACACCCGGCACCAATAGCAGGCCCATTAACCGCAGCAATTAAGGGCACCTCCAGGTTATGCATTGCCAGAGGTATTCGCTGAATTCCACGTTTGTATCCTTCCCTCAGTTCAACAGGTGTTCCACCAAACATACCCGATTTATCATTCATATCCTTCACATTACCACCAGAGGAGAAAGCTTTGCCTTCCCCGGTCAGAATAACGACAGACACACCATCATCCTGGTTAATTTTTCTGGCTGCAGCCTCAAAGGCATCAATCATTTCATCACTGGAGATCGCATTTCGGGTATCATCCCTGTTCATTGTCAGAGTAACAATACGCCCTTCTTGTTTATAAAGCAGACACTCACTCATAAGAACCTCATATAGTCAGCCAGATATTTAATTGATCAGACTCAGGCCAGATTTTCCGGCTGGGTTGCAAAAAATAGCAACATACAGAAAAGCAGACACCAGACAAAAGCTGGTGTAAAACAGAAAGTCTGGTGTAAAACGAAAAAAAGCCTGTACAAAACGCACAGGCTTACAGGCACAAAGTGTAATACGAACAGCAATGGTTAAATCAACTGAAGTTCTTTTTCGCGAACTTCTGAATTTCGCCTACGATACCGCTACGGAAGATCAGTACGCAGATAACAAAGATAAGCCCCAGAATTACAGGTACCCAGGATGCCAGAGGCCCTTGAGACAGATAGTTCTGCAAGGTAACAACGGTTGCTGCACCAACTACAGGGCCAAAGATTGTCCCAACACCACCTAACAGTGTCATCAGAATAACCTCACCGGACATATGCCAGTGCGCATCCGTCAGAGATGACAGCTGGAACACCAGACTCTTAGTAGATCCAGCCAGGCCAGCCAGACCTGCAGAGATCACAAAAGCAACCAGCTTATACTTATCCACATCATAACCAAGAGAAACCGCACGAGGCTCATTTTCACGAATCGCTTTCAGGATCTGACCAAATGGTGAATGAATCGTACGGTGAATCAGAGCAAAGCCCAGTACAAAAATCGCAAATACGAAGTAGTACATTGGCATATTGTCAGCCAGGCTGATCACACCAAACAGTTCGCCACGAGGGATACCCTGCAGGCCATTCTCACCACCAGTAAACGGTGCCTGTACATACAGGAAGAATACCAGTTGCGATAAAGCCAGAGTAATCATCGCAAAGTAAATACCCTGACGACGAATAGCCAGCTTGCCAAATACAAACCCCATCGCAGCAGAGCAAAGAGTACCAATCAGAATACCAATCTCAGGTGTAACCCCCCACTGCATTACCACGTGCCCTGTGATATATCCGCCTGTCGCCAGGAAAGCAGCATGGCCAAATGACAGCAATCCGCCGTACCCCAGCATCAGGTTGAATGCACAGGCAAAAAGAGCGAAACACAGTACTTTCATCAAAAACACAGGGTAAATTGCCAGTGGAGCAACCAGCCCGAGGAACAGAAGTACAGCGTACAGCATCCTGTTTTTAGAGACACTTTTATCCATAGCAGAAGAATCCAGAGTTTGAGTCGTCATGTTACGCCTCCTTACCAAACAGGCCAGCTGGACGCACCAGGAGAACCACGATCATTACCAGAAAAATTACGGTCGTTGATGCTTCCGGATAAAATACTTTTGTCAGACCTTCAATCAATCCCATCAACAGACCGGTTACGATGGCTCCCATAATCGATCCCATACCGCCGATAACCACTACCGCAAATACCACAATCAGCAGATTGGAACCCATAACCGGGCTTACGGAATAGATAGGGGCTGCCAGTACCCCGGCAAATGCTGCCAGCGCTACGCCATAACCATATGTAAGCGTAATTAACAGAGGTACATTAATACCAAATGCCTGCAACAGTTGAGGGTTTTCAGTACCCGCACGCAGATAAGCCCCCAGCTTGGTGCGTTCAATCATGTACCAGGTACCAAAACAGATCACCAGAGAGGCCACAATAATCCATGCACGATATGTAGGCAGGAACATGAAGCCAAGATTATTACCGCCTGTCAGAGCCTGTGGCACGGAATATGGCTGACCAGAAACACCGAAGAAGTGAACAAACGAGCCCTCAATCATAAGAGCCAGACCAAACGTCAGCAAAAGGCCGTACAGATGATCTTCTTTATAAAGACGGCGTAACAGCGTTTTCTCAAGAGCAATACCAATAGCTGCAACAACCAATGGAGCCAGAATCAGAGAAACCCAGTAGTTTACACCCAGAAACTTAAGTCCTAACCAGGCGACAAAAGCACCCAGCATATACTGCGCTCCGTGCGCAAAATTGATGATATTCAACAAACCAAAAATAATTGCCAGCCCAAGGCTCAGCAGTGCATAGAATGAGCCATTAATCAGCCCAATCAGCAGCTGACCAAATAGCACTTGCGGCGGAAAACCAAGTAACTCAGCCATAACAAAACCCTTTAACGCTCTTGAAGACGCAACCACCCGGCAAACACAGGTGTAGTTATTTTTATTGTTAACAGATGAAGCAGATATCCTGGAGAGCCCAGGTGGTTGATGAGCGGCTCTTAATGAGCCGCTCAGTTCAGATCTGATTAACGACCTGCAACCAGTTTACATTTTGACTCAGACAGCGGACGGAAAGCCTTGTCTGCCGGGATAGTGCGCAGAATTTTGTACAGATCCCATTCACTTTGTGATTCAGATGGTTTCTTAACTTCAGCCAGGTACATATCATGAATCATACGGCCATCATCACGAATCTGGCCATTGGTAGCAAAGAAGTCATTGATAGGAGTCTTCTTCATCTGAGACATTACCGCCTCAGTGGCATCTGTACCTGCTGCTTTCACTGCATTCAGGTAATGATTAACTGAAGAGTAAATACCGGCCTGAACCATCGTCGGCATAGCACCAGTACGCTCTTTGTAGCGCTCTGCCCATGCACGAGTCTCAGGAGTACGGTCCCAGTAGAAACCAGTAGTCAGCTGCAGACCTTGCGTGGTTTCAAGACCCAGACTGTATACATCGGTCAGGAAGATCAGCAAACCGGCCAGTTTCTGACCTGCCTGTACAACACCAAATTCTTTAGCCGTTTTCAGAGCGTTAGTCGTATCAGCACCCGCATTAGCCAGACCTACAATTTTTGCACCTGAGGCCTGAGCCTGCAGAATAAATGAAGAGAAGTCATTAGTAGCCAGAGGATGACGTACACCACCGACTACTTTACCGCCACTTGCTTTAACAACACTGGTTACATCACCTTCCATTGCATGGCCAAATGCATAATCAGCGGTCAGGAAGAACCAGGTATCACCGCCTTCTTGTACAACCGCTTCACCTGTTCCGTGAGCCAGTGCATAGGTGTCATACACATAGTGTACAGAGTTAGCTGTACAGTACTGGTTGGTGATAGCGGAAGAAGCTGAGCCAGAAACAATAGAGATCTTGTCCTTTGCTTCAACAACCTTGTTCACTGCAATAGTTACCGCTGAAGAAACCATACCAGCAACCATGTCGATATTATCAACATCAATCCACTGACGTACTTTATTCGCACCGATGTCAGGCTTGTTCTGGTCATCAGCACTTACGATGGTGATTTTTTTACCATTCACTTTGCCGCCAAAGTCTTCAATAGCCATCTTAGCCGCTTCCAGACCACCAGAACCTGCCAGTGCGCTATATGTACCAGACATGTCAGCCAGGTAACCGATGCGAACCTCGTCATCAGAAATACCTTTAGCCTGCGCAGCTCCTGCTGCTGCCATAGCCGATACAATTGCACTGCACATCAGTTTTTTCAGCATTTTCATAGTCCACTCCATCGCTTTCGCGTTTGTTTTTTTATTGTTGTGTTTCAGTTGTGGTTTTAAATTGCCAGAATTCTGGCTTTTGGTACTCATTATTCTTATTTATCAGCTGCATTATGCAGCGGTTAAACACCCAGGTAGGTATTCAGGATATCCATCTTGTCTTCCAGTTCATGACTGGCAATTTCTTCTACGATAGAGCCGTGCTCCATCAGATAGTGGCGATCAGCCAGAGGCGCTGCAAAACGAAAGTTCTGTTCTACCAGAACAATCGTCAGACCTTTTTCTTTCAGCTTGGTCAGCACTTCAGCCAGCGTCTGGACAATAACAGGAGCCAGACCTTCAGTGATCTCGTCCAGTAGCAACAGATTTGCACCTGTACGCAGAATCCGGGCCATTGCCAGCATCTGCTGTTCACCACCTGACAGGCGGGTTCCCTGACTCATCCGGCGTTCATACAGGTTAGGGAACATTTCGTAAATTTCTTCAATGCTCATTCCACCACTACGCACAGTGGGTGGCAGCATCAGGTTTTCTTCTACGTTCAGGCTAGAGAAGATACCCCGCTCTTCCGGACAGAAACCGACACCAAGATGGGCAATCTGGTGAGCAGGCATTCCCACGGTTTCATTACCATTAATCATGATGGAACCTGTGCGCTTACCCACCATATTCATGATTGATTTCAGTGTGGTAGAGCGCCCGGAACCATTCCGGCCTAACAGAGTAACCAACTCGCCCCGGTTAACCTTCATATCAATGCCGTGCAGGATATGAGATTCACCGTAAAAAGCGTGCAGATCAGCCACTCTTAACTGCTCGACACCTGTTTTATGTTCGTTGTCAGACATTTTCACTTCCGCATTCATGCCGCTTCACTCCCCATGTAGGCTTCACGAACATCAGGGTTCTGAGAAACCTCTTCATAAGGACCTTCAGTCAGTACAGCGCCACGCTGCAGTACAGTGATCCGGTCAGACAGACTGGAAACAACATGGAGGTTGTGCTCAACCATCAGGATAGTTCTGCCAGCAGACACCTTTTTAATCAGGTGCATCACTCGCTCTACATCTTCATGCCCCATCCCCTGAGTCGGCTCATCCAGTAGCATCAGTTCGGGCTCAAGTGCCAGAGTAGTCGCCAGCTCAAGGGCGCGCTTACGACCGTAAGGCATTTCGACAGTAATGGTGTCAGCCCATTTCCCCAGATCAACTTCTTCCAGAAGCTCCATTGCTCTGTCATTAAGTACGTCCAGGGATTTATCTGACTTCCAGAAATGGAATGAAGTCCCCAGCTTTCGCTGCAGGGCAATTCTGACGTTATCCATGACGGTCAGATGTGGAAACACCGCCGAAATCTGGAATGAACGCACCATTCCCATTTTGGCAATATCAGTAGGTGAGCTATGAGTAATATCCTTACCATTAAATAAAATGGTGCCACGAGTTGGCGTCAGGAACTTAGTCAGCAAATTGAAGCACGTTGTTTTTCCAGCACCATTCGGGCCAATCAATGCATGGATATGTCCACGCTGAACCTGAAGGTTGACATCATCAACTGCTGTAAACCCTTTAAACTCTTTTGTTAAGCTCTGGGTTTCCAGCACAAAATCCTGGCTCATACCAAAGTCCTCGTTAGCCGGGAAGCCAGCTTATTCGCTTCTTCCCTGTTTTTGTATTTGTTATTTTTCTTAAGAAAACCAGTTCGACTTTATTATTTTTATATCGCCAGAACAGAGATCTCTTTTCTTTTTGGCTATGGCAACAGAGCTTTTCTGTCGCATATAACCTTTACGTAAACGTAACATTAAAGGGTTTAAAAAAACCGTACAATCCCTTTTTTCAGCCTTTAGACTAAAGGCTTATATCAAATCAAAACTTATGACCAATTTCAGTCATTCGTTACAAAAAAGGGACTGTACAGTCACCAATAAAAATACAAAAAAACCTTTTAAATCAAGTAAATAATAAAAAGATCAAAAAATCAATCCCGTGACCAATTAGTCTATCACTGCATCCGGGGCCAAACCTTCTTCAACCATTTTTTCAGTGATCTCCGGCAAAATTGACTCATCATCAATCGTTGAAGGCATCGCATAGTCTTCACCATTAGCAATTTTACGCAGTACAGCCCGCAGAATCTTACCCGAACGAGTTTTCGGCAGCCTGTCGACGACTACAGCCCGGTTAAAACAGGCAATCGCTCCGATCTGCTCACGAATCATAGCGACCAGCTCTGCTTCCAGCGCTTTATGGTCTGCATCAACCCCATCTTTAAGCAACAGAAGACCAACAGGCACCTGCCCCTTTAAAGCATCATGAACGCCAATAACGGCACACTCAGCAATAGCCGGATGTTTGGCAACCAGTTCTTCCATCTCACCAGTCGACAGCCTGTGTCCGGATACATTAATCACATCATCAGTACGCCCCATGATGTAAACGAATCCGTTTTCATCAATATAGCCACCATCACCGGTATGGTAATAGCCCGGATATTCGCCGAGATAAGAGTTCAGATAACGCTCATGATCATTCCACAGCGTTTGCGCACAGCCCGGCGGTAAAGGCAGCTTAATCGCGATACCGCCATTGGTGTTTGCATCAAGCTGAGTGCCCATTGGATCAAGTACCTGAACGTCATAGCCAGGCACAGCCCGGTTAGTCGAACCGACCCGAATGTCCGTTGCACCCAGAGCGGTTGCAGGAGCCGTTACCGGCCAGCCTGTTTCAGTCTGCCACCAGTGGTCATAGATAGGCTTCTGGGAAATTTCATGCAACCAGTGATATGTTGGAGAGTCCAGCTTTTCACCCGCTACGAAAATATGCTTCAGGGAAGATACATCGTACTGACGGAACTTCTCGCCTTCCGGATCTTCTTTCCGAATCGCCCGGAATGCGGTAGGCGCAGCAAACATACCGTTTACTTTATATTCTTCAACCACACGCCAGAAAGTACCTGCATCTGGAGTACGCACAGGCTTACCTTCGAAGAATACTGTTGTACAGCCCCCCATCAGAGGCCCATACATAATAAAAGAGTGGCCAACAACCCAGCCAACATCAGAGCAACCCATCCAGACATCACCAGCCTGCATGTTATAGATATTACGCAGAGCATAATGCAGCGCTACGGCATGACCACCATTATCACGTACAATCCCCTTTGGTTTACCTGTCGTGCCTGAGGTGTACATAATATATAAAGGATCTGAGCTGTTCATTGGCGTACAACCTACCGGCTCAGCCTTATTGAAAACCTCATACCAGTCCAGATCACGACCTTCCTGCATCTGAGCCTTAGCCTGAGGCCTCTGCAAAACAACCACTTTTTCAGGCTTATGCTCAGCCTGATTCATCGCCTCGTCAACCAGAGGCTTATATTCAATCACTTTAGTAAATTCGATACCGCAGGATGCCGTCAGAACCACTTTCGGCTTAGAATCATTGATACGAATTGCCAGCTCGTGGGGAGCAAAACCACCAAACACAACGGAGTGCACTGCACCTATCCGGGCACAGGCCAGCATAGCAATACCCGCTTCAGGAACCATCGGCATATAGATGATGACGCCGTCACCCTTACCTACACCAAGCTCCGTCAGTGCCCCGGCAAACCGGGCAACCTGGTCGCGCAATTCAGTATAGGTGTATTGCTTTTTAGTATTGGTAACAGGGGAATCGTAGATAAGTGCAGTTTGTTCGCCTCGTCCCTGTTCAATCTGATAATCCAGCGCAAGATAAGCACTGTTCAGCTCACCATCGCCAAACCAGCGATGAGTACCATCATCCAGACTTTCAAGGATTGTTTCTGGCTGCTTAAACCAGGCAATCTTACTTGCCTGATCTGCCCAGAATTTTTCCGGCTCATTTAAAGAACGCTGATGTTCACTTGCATAACTCATTTTCGGCCTTCCATTTGTTATTGTTGTGGTTAACCGTCAGGCTATCGGAGCCCATGGGGCTAAGATCCCCTGAGATTATTATTCGTCCATGTCGACTAATGCAGGCTTGTTCTTTTTATTGCCCACAGAACCATCTTCCCATAGCGACAAAGTGCCGCATTGTCATAAATCAAAAAGGGTCAGACCACTGTAGCAGAGGACTGACCCATTAGTATTAATCCAGATCTGAAAACATCTTCTGGATGCTGGAGAAGTCCAGACCACCGTTACCATTTGCAGCATGCAGAGCAAACAGATTACGGGCCATGGCTCCCATAGGGATACTGGATTGAGATTTCACAGCCGCATCAAAAGCAAGTCCCAGATCTTTAGCCATCAGATCAACCATAAAACCGCCCTGATAGCCATTAGAGGCTGGCACACCATCCATGACGCCCGGATACGGATTATAAACCTGCAGCGCCCAGTTATTGCCTGAACTCTTAGACATAATATCCGATAGAACAGCCGGATCCAGGCCATTCTTCACACCCAGGCCAATAGCTTCTGTCGTACCGGCCATCAGAATACCCAGCATCATGTTGTTGCAGATTTTAGCCACCTGGCCCGCACCGGCATCACCCGCATGAAAGATGTTCTTGCCCATTGCTTCCAGAACAGGCTTAACCAGTTCAAATGCTTCTGCAGTACCGCCCACAATGAAGGACAGAGTACCGGCTTTAGCACCGCCAACACCACCAGATACAGGCGCATCAACCATAGCAATGCCACGCTTTTCGGCTTCTTCTGATACACGACGCGCAGATTCAGGAGCGATAGTACTGGAGTCAATGATAACGGTGTTTTTATCGACAATATCCAGCAGACCAGCACCATCAACATACAGACCTTCAACATGCTTATTTGCTGGCAGCATAGATACCACAAAATCTTTATCTTTGGCGGCGTCTTCTGCACTTGCTGCTGCAGATGCACCTTCAGCAACCACACTTTCAACGGCGGCAGGCACCAGATCAAATACGGTCACTTCATGGCCTGCTTTAACCAGATTAATGGCCATTGGGCCACCCATGTTACCTAAACCTATAAATGCAATTCTGGACATAATCTTCTCCGATTTTATTTTTCTTGTAACAGGATTCCGTTCTGACCTGTAGAAACGTGTTTCTGCCAGGCTCAGCAGGGAGCACCGGGCTCCCCATTTCAATACACAACTCTTACGCCTGAAAGAACGTCTGTGTCAGCAGCCCGCATATGCTGCGATAACTGCAGATAAACACAGAAACAACCCTGATCAGGCATACATAATCAATACAGATCTGTCAGAGGGTGCTCACCTTCCCATGGAGACTGGAAGAAACCATCAATCCAGCTGACCTCCACATCGGCCAGGGTTGCAGCATGCCATTTTGGCTCTCTGTCTTTATCAATCAGCAGAGCACGAATACCTTCAGCAAATTCACCTTTATTTGCCGCCTGCACAGACAGATCCAGTTCAGCACGGAATACTTCTGCCAGAGACATCTGACGCGTCAGTTTTAACTGGCGCACAATCAGATGCATCGCCGTTGGCGAGCCTGCAGCCAGGGCACCAGCAGCCTTTGAGAACCATTTATCATCTGTAGAGACGGAGGTAATATTCTCAACAAGGCCAGAAACATCATCAGCATCGGTCACCTGCTGAATCAGATCAAACTGATTACGCACATTAGACTCAGGCAACGCCGACTGGCTCTCTTTTTCGCGCTGACGCAATACGCGGTTCACCACCTGTTCTGCATCTGCATCCCATCCGGCTGCCAACAGATCACCCATCACAGCATCACGCTTATCATGGGTTACAAAACGATCTGCCAACCCGACAAACAGGGCGTCAGCGGCATTAATGCTGGCACCGGTCAATCCCAGGAATAAACCTGTACGACCAGGCATACGATTCAGGAAATAGCTGCCACCCACATCAGGATAAAGACCAATAGTGATCTCAGGCATCGCAATACGAGAAGACTCTGTAACCACCCGATGACTGGCACCAGCCGTCAGACCCAGACCACCGCCCATTACAATACCGTTACCCCACAGGATAAAAGGCTTGCTGTAGGTATGAATCAGATAGTCCAGTCGATACTCATCGGTAAAAAACTTCTCGGCATAAGGATTCGGGCCGCCGGGATGCTCAACCATAGAGTTATACAGCTGAACAATATCACCACCGGCACAGAAAGCTTTATCACCACTTCCCTGCAGCCAGACCGCTACAACCTTGTCGTTATCCTGCCACTCCAGCAATTGTGGATATAACAGATCAATCATTTCAAGGCTCAGCGCATTCAGAGCCTTAGGGGCATTCAGAGTAGCCACCCCAACCAGGTGGCCATCATTGGTTGCCTTCTCTTCAAAAATGACAACAGCGTCAGACATTAAGCGTTCTTCCATTCTGGCTTACGTTTTTCCAGGAAGGCATTGACACCTTCTTTCTGGTCCTGAGTGTCGAACAGGTCAACAAACAGCTCACGCTCCTGCATGCAGCCCGTAGCCAGAGAATTATTGCCACGAGCGTTGTGTACCAACGTTTTACATGCCGTGACAGCTACCGGGCTCTGTTTAGCTACTTTTTCAGCCAATGCGATAGCGGTTTCCAGCCCCTGGCCTTTGGCGACCACTTCTTCCACCAGGCCGATCTTCTCGGCTTTCTCTGCAGTAATACGCTCACCGCACAGAATCATACGTTTTGCCCAGCCTTCACCCACCAGCCAGGCCAGATTCTGAGTTCCTCCGGCACAAGGCAGCAGACCTACCGCTGCTTCAGGCAGAGCCATTTGAGCCTGTTCTTCTGCAATGCGAATATCGCACGCCAGAGCACACTCTAAACCACCGCCCATGGCATAACCATTAATTGCGGCGATAGAAACACCACGGAACTCAGACAGGGTTTCAAACGCTTCACCGAAGATGCGTGCCATATGACGGGCAACCGCCTTGTCACCATCAGCAAACTTGTTCAGATCAGCACCTGCCGAGAAAAACTTCTCACCCTGGCCGGTGACAACCAGTGCATAGATATCCAGATCCGCATTCAGGTCTTCGATCAGTTTTTTCAGTGCTGGCAGACTTTCGTCATCCCAGGTATTCGCCGGAGGATTGTTGATGGTCAGGATCGCTGTATTGCCCTGAACTTCCAGCAGTAGTTTTTCAGTTGTAGATTTCACACTTGATTGATTAGAACCGCTCATCGAATGACCTCCAGCACGCCGTCCATCATGACACGACGAGATACAATTAAACGCATAATTTCGTTAGTGCCTTCCAGAATCTGGTGCACACGGGCATCCCGCATATAACGCTCAAGCGGGTACTCTTTGATATAACCGTAACCACCGTGCAGCTGAATCGCATCGTTGGTGACGTCAAAACAGGCGTCCGTAGCAAAACGTTTTGCCATAGCGCAGTAAAGGGTTGCTTCGGTATCTTTCTCATCCAGCTTAGTTGCCGCTAAACGTACCATCTGACGGGATGCCACCAGATTGGTGACCATATCAGCCAGTTTGAACTGCAGCGCCTGGAAGCTTGCCAATGGTTTACCGAACTGCTCACGCTCCTGCATATAACGCTGGGTATCATTGATCGCCGCTTGAGCTGCACCCAGTGAACAGGTGGCGATATTGATACGACCGCCATCCAGACCTTTCATGGCGATCTTAAAGCCGTCACCTTCGTTACCAATCATATAACGGGCAGGGATACGCACATCTTCAAAGGTGATCAGACGGGTCGGCTGGCTGTTCCAGCCCATTTTCTCTTCCGCTTTACCGTAGTGAATGCCTTCCGCATCCGCGGGGACAACAAAGGCAGAGATACCTTTAGGACCATCTTCCTGCGTTCCGGTACGTGCCATGACGACCAGCACATCAGTACTACCGGCACCAGAGATAAACATTTTGCTGCCATTCAGCACATAATCATCGCCATCGCGACGGGCAGAAGTACGCAACGAACCGGCATCGGAACCGGCGCCCGGCTCAGTCAGACAGTAGGAGCCCAGTTTCTCACCCATCGCCATCGCTGGTGCAAACTCATCACGCAACGCATCATCAGCAAAACTGGCGATCATCCAGGTGGCCATATTGTGAATGGTGATATAAGCCGTGGTTGAAGTACATCCCATCGCCAGCTCTTCGATAATCACACTGGCATCCAATCGACTCAGCCCCATGCCGCCTGCTTCTTCGGGCACATAGATACCACAGAATCCCATTTCACCGGCTTTCTTGATCACTTCTACCGGAAAAATGTGCTCAGCATCCCACTGAGCCGCATGAGGAGCCATCTCATTCTGAGCAAAAGCACGAGCCGCATCGCGGAACGCAACCTGATCTTCGGAAAGATTAAAATCCATACTCAATACCGTCTGCTTTCGTTATTCTTTTAATCGGACTTCTCTACTGAAAGTTTTTTCAGTGATTACCTGCTGAAAGGCGCTTTCAGCCACATGCGCTGCTTAAACCATGAAGTCCAGCACTTTTAATCAGATCATCTTTTTTGAAAATTCAGTTATCTGACAAGAGAAACCCTGCTACCTGTTCTGAATTTTGAAAAAAGATGACGTTTACGTCAACTGAAACACATAGAAAAAAATATATTTAGCGAAAAAGAGGGAAATTAAAGCAGGCGAAGGGGCAGCTTCGCCTGCTTTAAAGTTCTCAATAACTGAATTACTTCAGATTGATTGAGAAGTTTGGACCAGATTCGATATCTTCATTGAACCAACGAGCTGTAACTGTCTTGGTTTCAGTGTAGAAACGAACGGCCTGTTTACCATAAGCGTGCTGATCACCGTAGAAAGAACCTTTCCAGCCAGTGAAAGAGAAGAATGGCAGAGGTACAGGAATCGGAATATTGATACCTACCTGACCTACTTCGATTTCATGCTGGAACTTACGTGCAGCCGCACCAGAAGCAGTAAACATAGAAGTACCATTACCGTATGGAGAGTTATTGATCAGCTCAATCGCCTCATCCAGGGTATCAACCTCTACCAGACACAGTACAGGGCCGAAGATCTCTTCCTGGTAGATAGTCATTTCAGGCTTAACACCGGCAAACAGGGTTGGACCTACCCAGTTACCATCCGGGTAACCTTCTACAACACAGTCACGACCGTCCAGCAGCAGCTCAGCGCCTTCGTCTACACCCTTCTGGATCAGACCACAGATACGCTCTTTTGCCTGAGGGCTGATAACAGGACCATAGCTGGCACCCGGATCGTTCCATGCACCCGGACGCGCCTGCATCAGAGCTTCTTTAATCTCGTGCTTCCATTCGCGGGCTTCACCCACCAGAACGGTGACAGAGATCGCCATACAACGCTGACCAGCCGCACCAACAGAAGCACCCGCGATATTGTTGATTACACGCTGTTTAGCGGCATCTGGCATTACAACCATGTGGTTTTTAGCACCGGCGAAGCTCTGTACACGCTTCATGTTGTCAGTACCAGTCTTATAGATGTACTGACCTACAGGCACAGAACCTACGAAGGAGATCGCGCGGATATCTTCATGGTGTAGCAGGAAGTCTACCTGCTCTTTACCACCGTGCAGAATCTGCAGAACGCCTTTTGGCGCACCGGCTTCTACAAACAGTTCAGCAAGACGCATTGGCGTCAGCGGATCCTGCTCAGAAGGCTTCAGAATAAAGGTGTTACCCGATGCGATCGCCATTGGGTACATCCACAGCGGGATCATCGCAGGGAAGTTAAACGGCGTGATACCAGCACATACACCCAGAGGCTGGATGTAGCTGTAAGTGTCGATCTCACGTGCTACGTTTTCTACCGTCTCACCCATCATAAGGCTTGGGATGTTAGCAGCGTGTTCTACTACTTCAATACCACGCCACAGATCGCCTTTAGCATCTTCGAAAGTCTTACCGGTTTCAGAACTCAGAATCTCTGCAATCTCATCATGGTGCTCTTTTAACAATGCCTGATAGCGCATCATGACACGGGCGCGGTCAGAGATCGGCGTTTCTTTCCATGTTTCAAAAGCGGCTTTAGCACTTTCGTAGGCAGCTTCCATTTCGCTCTGAGTCGCGAAAGGTACTTCACACAGTACTTCCTGCGTCGCAGGGTTCGTGACAGGTATAAACTGTTCAGACTGACTCTGAACAAATTCACCGTCGATAAAAAGAGGGACGCGTTTTGTCATAGTATTCACCTTTCGACTAACCGGTAGTCCGGTTTTTTATTTTTATTGCTGGCCTGTTAATTCACATCAGCGCTTAAACAAACCTAGCGATTGCTTGGATATTTGTAAACTAGCACAGCTGAAAAAGGTCAAGGATTGACTAAATTGCCCACTTGATGGACTATATTGCTGTTAGCAATTGCGAGATAGACTTATGTCGAATACCTCTGACTGGCCGCTGCCATCTGATAGCATCCGCTATCTGGTTCCTCAGTTCCTATGTGATAAATTGCGCCAGCACCCTCTCACCTGTGGTCTGTATCCGGTATCCTTCGGGAATTATAAAAAAGCGCGCGGACACGAGATGCAGCGCAGTAATCATGATGATTTTCTATTGATCTACTGCATTCATGGCCGAGCCGATTTATGGCTTTCTGATGAATATCATCAGATAAGAAGTGGCGACCTTCTTTTACTACCGCCGGGTGTCAGTCATCACTACAAGACCCTTGATGACGACCCATGGACCATTTACTGGTTACATATGAACGGAGAGGATTGCGCTCTGGCAGCAGAACACGCCGGTTTCGAAAAAGGTGCCTATATCCACCATTACGGCACACATCCCGGCCTGATTCAGGACTTCGACCGGCTGATCGACTGCCGTTCTAATGGCTACAATCTGAACACATCTGTCTACTCGGCCAGCCTGCTTCGGCAGATTTTTTCCTTCCTGGCTCTGTTACAACCATCTGCGCCCTCCAGCCGGGGTTCTCAGCTTAATCTGGATACCGTTCATGCCTTTATGCAGGAAAACCTGCATACCCGGCTTGAACTGGAAACTCTGGCCAGCAAGGTCAATCTGTCTAAATTTCACTTTGTGAATAAATACAAAGAAATGACGGGGCTCACCCCTATTCAGCACTTCCTGCATATGAAGATCGAACGTGCCTGTTACCTGCTGGATATCACTCAACAAAGCGTCAGTGAGATCGGCTACAGTCTGGGATATGAAGACAGTTACTACTTTTCCAGATTATTCAAAAAGGTGATGGGAATAGCCCCCACTCAGTACCGGCGCAATCACCTGAAATAAAGTGACCTCCCGGACAAATGAATAAGAACAGCTCATGCACAGACAAGGCATTTTTTTGATAAAATCCCTCCCCTTTTCAACAGATTAGCCCTCACCTTCCAGATAACCGGGCTAAAGGGGCAAAGTGAAACTGCATTCACTTGCAAATTTTCACCTTTACGTAAACGTCAACATTGGATAGAGTTAGCTTATTCAGACAGGTAGATAACAATGATTACAATAAAGACATACAGTATCAGTGAACTGTCAAAAGAGTTTGGAGTTACGACCCGGACGATACGCTTTTATGAACAACAAGGCCTGATCAATCCGGGAAGAAATGGTCAGACACGAATTTACAGCGAAAAAGACAGGGTCAGATTAATGCTGACCTTACGTGGTAAAAGATTAGGATTCAGCCTGGCAGAGACAAAAGAGTTGTTTGATCTTTATGATTCAACACTCGAGGGAGATGAAAAACAGCTGAAACTGATTCTGGGTATTCTGGACGCAAAACGTCAGGAACTTGAGCAACAACTGCAGGACATTATAAAAGTTCGCCAGGAGCTTGACAGTGTGACCGACCGATGTCAGAAAGCCCTTGAAGTCGTCGTCAATAAAAAACAGAAGTCGGCTTAATATTATTTAAATATCAGCCTGCTTTTAATATCTGCCTGTTATTTGTCAAGAACATACCTCTGCACAATAAAATAATAAAAAGATTCTTGCAGAACACATTAAAAGGTCCGGGACTTCCGACACAAGAAGCACCCGAGACTCTGTTTTAAAACAACAATAAAAGATCAACCTTGGAAGGTGGGTTATGACAACTAATGCTTTGAGCTATGTAAGCGGTACCAGTGAAACTCCTCTGTTAGGCATGACCATTGGCGACATGTTTGATCAGACCGTTGCAAAATATCCTGATAATGATGCATTAATCTCTCGACATCAGGGTCTGCGTTACACCTATAAACAGCTGCAGGCTGAAGTAGATAAATGTGCAAAAGCCTTAATGCATATGGGTGTTAAAAAAGGTGACCGTGTAGGCATGTGGTCGCCCAATAACGCAGAATGGTGTATCACTCAGTTTGCGACGGCAAAAATCGGTGCAGTTCTGGTTAATGTAAACCCAAGCTATCGCACCCATGAACTGGAATACGCTCTGAAGCAGTCCGGCACCAGCACTCTGATTCTGCAGGGTGAGTTTAAAGCTTCTCACTACGTCAACATTATCTGTGAACTGGCACCAGAACTGCGCCGACAGATTCCGGCAAAATTCACTTCAGAGCGTCTGCCGGAGCTAAAACGGGTGATCTGTCTGGATGATGACCTGGCCACCGAAGGCATGTGGACCTGGTCCGATCTGATGTCAATGCATGACCAGACTACAGATGCCGAGCTGCGTGACCTGCAAGCAACGCTGCAGTTTGATGACCCGATCAATATTCAGTACACCTCGGGTACAACCGGTGCTCCTAAAGGCGCTACCCTGAGTCACCACAACATCCTGAATAACGGCTACTTTGTCGCACGCGGCATGGACTTTACCGATCAGGATCGTCTGGTTATTCCTGTGCCGTTATATCACTGCTTTGGTATGGTGATGGGCAACCTGGGTTGCGTTACTCACGGTGCGACCATGATCTACCCAGCGGATGGTTTTGATCCGGTTACCACCCTGCAGGCTGTAGCCGAAGAAAAAGCGACAGCTTTATATGGCGTACCCACCATGTTTATTGCTGAGCTGGAACACCCAACCTTCAATGACTACGACCTGAGCACCCTGCGCACAGGTATTATGGCCGGTTCCATCTGTCCGATCGAAGTGATGAAGAATGTTATCGCTAAGATGAACATGAAAGATGTGACCATCTGCTACGGCATGACAGAAACCAGCCCGGTGAGCTTCCAGACCAAGATGGACGCCCCGATTGAAAAACGTGTGTCTACCGTAGGTACTATTCACCCGCACCTGGAAGTGAAACTGGTTGATCCTGAAACCGGTCGCGTGGTTGAGCGTGGTGAGAAAGGCGAACTGTGTACCCGTGGTTACAGCGTTATGCTGGGCTACTGGAATAATGAAGAAGCGACAACTAAGTCCATCAGCAACGGCTGGATGCACACCGGTGATATGGCCGAGATGGATGAAGAAGGTTATGTAGCAATTACAGGCCGTATTAAAGATATGATTATCCGTGGTGGTGAGAACATCTACCCGCGTGAAATCGAAGAGTTCCTGTATACCCATCCGGATGTCAGTGATGTTCAGGTGATCGGTGTACCGGATCAGAAATACGGTGAAGAAGTGATGGCCTGGGTGTCTCTGCACGAAGGCAAAGACCTGACAGAAGAAGCCCTGCGTGAATTCTGTAAGGGCAAGATTGCTCACTTCAAGATTCCACGTTACTTCAAGATCACCCGTGACTTCCCTATGACGGTGACGGGTAAGATCCAGAAGTTCAAAATGCGTGAAATCAGTACGGAAGAGCTGGGACTTCAGGGCTAATAGCCCTTGAGGCAGCTCAGCCAACAGCCACAAGAACTGTTCAGAAGCAGCCACCCGGATAAACCTGAAGCGGTACTGTATTCATTCAGTACCGCTTTTTTTATGGACAGCAAATATGACTCCGACAATTACCGATCATTATCAGGCTCAACAAGAGATCACCCTGCTCTGGGAAAAAATATGCCAGACACTCAACGACGCTGAAATTGATATACAGCATATCACTTCAGACCTGCTGGCACCGGTAGATCAGCTGCATACCGGAGGACGAAAAGCCTCAATAGCCTTACTGGAGAAGACCTCTCTGCCATCCGGCTGCAGTATCGTTGAGATTGGCGCCGGGCTGGGTGGGACGGCCAGAGTATTAGCAGATAAATTAAACGCTCATGTCACTGCGGTTGATATCACACCTTCATTCTCTTACGCCTGCCAGCAGATCAACCAGCTGATGCACTACAACAGCATTAATACTGTTTGCGCCGATGCCTGTCGTCTGGATCAAATAGAGAGTAACAGCCAGGATGCTGTCTTGAGCCAGCACACCATCATGAATATACCGGACAAGTCTGCTGTACTGGACACTATTCAGCGTATTCTTAAACCAGGTGGACAGCTGTTACTACATGAGATTGTCGCCGGAACCAACAAAGACCCTATTACCCTGCCCGTCCCCTGGGCCAGTGAGCCTGAACACAGCCATTTACCGGATGATGCCCGGTTCAGAGCACTGTTTGAAAGTCATGGTTTTACGATCAGATCCTGGGAAGATATCAGCGATAACGCTCTGAACTGGCGCAAAAAGCACTCAGAAAGGGAAAACGGTGAGCGAGAAACGGGGCACACACAACAAAAATCCCCATTAAATCCAACACTTATTTTTGGTGCTCGCTTTCAGCAAATGGGAAAAAATGTTCAGCAAAACCTGGCCAATGGCAGAATCAGCATCATCCAGGCCGTACTGGAAAAACAATAAATATTTCTAAAAAACCGCAGCAATCCAGTTTTTTTAGTCTGACAATAATCGACTATCGTCATTATGACATTATTATTCATCTGCCAGCCCGGTCAGCCGGGCGGCGTTCTTTTCCTGTTATCACAGCATTTACTAAAAAAGAACTATTGAAAAAACAACTTTATTTAATCAATATTTCCAATAACATAGCTTATGTGATGTAGCACCCGATACAAGACAAAAAGAAGTTAAAGAAACATTATTTCTATAACTTCATTAAAATAATATGGAGAAACGTTACTATGAGCATTAATGGAAAAGCTCAGAGTCGTATAGAAGGCACCCCGCTTGTTACCCGAATGATGCTCACTGTACTGTTGCCCATTCTGGTTCTGATGTCAGTACTGACCGCCTGGCTATATACCGAAATTAAAGGTGAAACATCAGAGCTGATGCTTGACTCAGGAAAGAAGGTCGCAGAAGCCCGCTCTTTCGAAGTCTCTGCGGTCCTTCAGGGCTTCCGGCATCAGGTGAGTATTCTTGCCGAAAACAATCAGGTCAGCGTTTCTCCCAATAAAGATACTCTGCTTCAATGGATGAAAGAAAAAATCACCCTGCTTCCCGTGGCTGAAATGCTGTTTTATGTCGATAGCAAAGGCGATGCAACTTACCTGGCAGCTAACGGTAAGACCGGGCAGATTAATCTTAGCTCCAGAGGTTATGTGCAGGATATCCTGAGCGGTAAAAAATCGGAATTGATCACCAATCCGATTATATCCAAAACCTCAGGGCAACCCATTTCTGTCATCGCCCATAAAGTTACTAACCAGTCCGGTCAGGTGGAAGGGTTACTGGCCATCACCGTCACTCTGGATATGTTAAGTAAAATCACTACCTCTGCCTCAGTATCTGAAGGCAGCTATGGCTGGATTATCGATGGCACAGGTCTTATTGTTGCCCACCCATCCGAAAAGGCCCGCATGACCATTAATGTGACCGACGCAGATAAACACGGATTTACCGGTCTGAATGCTTATGGTGAAAAAATGGTCGCTGGCGAAGCCGGTACAGGAGAGATCCTGAACATTCAGGGTGAGCCTGTCACTATGATCTTCTCCCCTATACCTGGTACCCCAGGCTGGACATTTGGTATCTCGGTGCCTTCAGATAGCCTGTATGCCTCTGCAAACAGCCTATCGCTGCAATTAGTCACAGCCATGCTGGTTGGCCTTATCGTCGTAGCGGTCCTGGTTATTCTGGCCAGCATACGCCTGGTAGGCCCTATTAAAGAACTGGTTGCCGCAATGAAAGTGGTGACCAGTGACGATAGCGGTATCAACGCCCGCCTTAAAGCCAGCGGCCCGAAAGAGATCCAGGAAGTGACTGTCAGCTTTAATGAGTTTATGGAAAAGCTCAGCGAGTCGGTAGATAGCATTATTTCTGTCGCCAACAGCCTTAATAGCCAGGCGGGTCGACTCGAAAGCACTGGTGCAACACTGGCCGCCCAGGTTGAGACTCAGTCAACCGAAATGAACAATGTCGCCCTGGCGGCAGAACAGCTGACCAGTAGCTTCGAAGAAGTAGCACGCAGTGCACAACAGGCATCAGAAGAAAGTATCCATATGGGGGATCTGGCCAGATCAGGCTATCAGGCGATCACTGAGAATCAGAAACAGGTTAACGCTCTGTCAACCCGCATCAGTGATGCCGCTACAGAACTAAAAAAACTGCATCATTCCAGTGATCAGATTGGTGAAGTGTTATCAACCATTACAAGCATCGCTGAACAGACGAACCTGCTGGCACTCAATGCCGCTATCGAAGCGGCACGAGCAGGCGAACATGGTCGCGGGTTTGCAGTTGTAGCCGATGAAGTACGTACCCTGTCGCAACAAACCCGCCAGTCTACAGAGAAAACGCAGGATGTTATTCTGGAGCTTCAGCAGCTGATCACCAGCACGGTAGACACGATGGATGCCGGAGCCTCTGAAGCAGAACAAACCGTGAACCGTTCAAGGGAAGCCGAGCGGGTGCTGAACGATATTCAGCAGGCAATCTCTTCTCTGGAGAAAATGAACCATCAGATTGCCAGTGCTGCTGAAGAACAGCAAAGTACGCTGGATGAAGTGAACCGCAATATGACTCAGGTAAGCAGTGCCATTAACATTCTGAGAGATGAAACCCGTGAAATCCGCCAGCAAAGCTCCGAAATATCAGGAGCAGGCCAGCAGATGGAACAGGTTGCCCGAGCAATCTGATAAAACGGTTAATCTGGATTAATACGCCATTAGCGATCTCAACAAGCCCTGGAATTATCTTCCGGGGCTGCTTTTCTTCGCATATCTGGTTATCAGCAACAAACCTGAATCAATCACCAATAGTAAGTAAACACTGACATAAACTAATCCCGCTCTGGCCGGGATACCTCCCTGTCAATGGCTCCGGTAACAGCCTCAATCACCGCCTGAGCCAGATGCTCGCCAAAAAGCACATGCTTACCGCAGTAGCTGACATTATCAGGGCCTGCACCGTTCACAATGGCCACGGCATCTGTGCCGGTTCCTGTGGCAATCAACCCTGAAATAGCGCTTCTCACATCAGCATCCTGCAATACAGCAGCCTTTGCTTCCGTTACGATCATCAGAGCCTCTGTCATTGCTGCCGGTGTTAAACAGGCACTGGTTAGTACAATCAGATTGATCGTTCCTGTCTCTTCAGGTTCAGACGTCATCAGACGATATTCTGCTCGATCCCCTGCCCGGCGAGCATTAGACAAACCCGCCGTTGCCAGAACTACAATATCAACATCCTGCTCAGATCTGACGGCCATTCGAAAAGAGTTCATCGAAGCGGCGGTCATCATTCCTGTCAGCCGTCCCTTTCCTCCCAGACTGTCAGCATAGTCAATCAGCGTCTTCACAGGGGACCCGGCAGTATCAGTATATGCTGGCACTTTAAGATTCAGCATCTGGTCAGCCCAGACCAGACCACCGTTACACACCGCAGAACTGAGTATCTGGTGTGGTCGATCAAATACGATATGCAGATAGTTCTGTGTATGATGAAGTCGGGCATGCCGGGTTAATTGAAATGACATAAGCGTCCACAAAGAAGATGGTAAGCATTAACACTGTAAAAGAAAAAGAGACTGACTTACTGTAAGCCGCTTAGATATACGCCCCTATGAAAGCAGCCCTCTTGTGTCAGAGACTACCACTGACGTCAACGACCTTAACATGCGATCCGTTGTTTTTACGGCTTTTGCCATTGCGGTTTCTGAAACAGACTGGCCATCAATTCGGTATTGGTCTTTAAATTCACCCACAATATTGAAGCCTGTTTTAAGATATAAATTTTTTGCTGGCAGATTGTCGGATAAAACCGTAAGGTCAAGCCAGTCGATTGCTTCGTGCTCCTGACAAAAAGCCAGAACATACTCCAGCAGTATTGTGCCAAGCCCCTGTTTACGGCAAGTACTATCAACACCCATTCCAAGTAAAACCCGGTGTAAGCGATTACCATCACTATGGTGGCGAAGATCAATATGGCCTTTAATCTTGCCAGACTCATCTTTTGCCAGCCAGAGCTTTCTCCAGCCTGCATCACCACATTGATAAGAAAAACCCTGTACGAATTTTGCCTTTGCAGGTTCAGGTACTGCTTCTATCTCTCTGGACATTGGCAAAAAAAGAGGCGTTTCTCCCTGGCCGTTTTCCGAAAGCTGCCCATCCAGATATGAAAAAAATGCATCCAGATCAGATTTCGCCGCTTCAACTATTTTCATGATTACTCCGAGTTTGATTAATCTGCTTTACATATGACGCAGCTATAGCTACCACTATGTGAGAAGAGCCTTAGCAACCAGAGAAATACAACATCTTGTTTTTACAGAAAAACTTAAACACTTATAACATGTCTTCTGGTAGATTAGCAGGCATAAACCATAGATTTTCAAGTTGGGACATTTTAGAATCCCTGGCCACAAGTAATCACTTTTCTCATTTATAGACCTTCAGATACTGTGATGATAACCCGTGATTTGTCTCCTCAAGGTTCTTAACCAGAGTCTGATGACAAACGCCCAATCAGATGTAAACCAAAATATCAGAACAAGGTTTACCAATGAGAGCCTTATTGCTAATCTTCTGCGCCGGGACTGCTTTAACATCTGGTGTTCAGAAAGGTTGTCCCCTTTGCCACGGCATCGGATATCCCGTTTTAACCAGTATGAGTCTTAGTGCGCGATTAATATGAACAAACCGCTAGAAAAGCCCATTACACAAGTAACAAAGCCCATCACTCAAGGCTGCAGCATTCATCTGGATGAAGTTTGTCTGGAAATAGAAGGTAAGCAGGTGGTCAATAAACTGTCCTTATCGACAACCATCAAGCGCCTGGGCGTGATTGGTCGCAATGGTTCGGGCAAATCCACTCTGAGCCGTTTACTTTCAGGGCTAATTGAAACCAGTTCGGGCCATATCGAAGTGGCAGGCATTAACCCCTTTAAAGATCGCAAAGGCGCTTTACGGGAAATAGGCCTGCTATTTCAGAATCCTGAGCATCAGATTATTTTCCCGACAGTGATAGAAGAAATTGCCTTCGGTTTACGCCAGCAGGGACAGAATAAAAAAACAGCTGAACAAAATGCACTTCAGGTGTTAGCCAGCTTTGGTAAAGAGCACTGGCAGAACGTGCACACCTCTGCACTGTCTCAGGGCCAGAAGCACCTTGTTTGCCTGATGGCCGTGATGGCAATGAAGCCAAACCTGATTATTCTGGATGAGCCTTTTGCCGGTCTGGACATCCCGACCAAAAAACAACTGCGACGTTATCTCGATAAATTTTCTGGCAGCCTGATTCACATCAGTCATGACCCGGAAGATCTGAACGGCTATGAACAACTGCTCTGGCTGGAGGGCGGCGAAGTGGCCGCACTGGGCCGTTATGAAGAGGTGTTGCCACGTTACCTGAACGAAATGGATACACTGGGAGACAGCGATGATATCTCTGACCTCGCCAGTTGAAACTCGCGCGCATCAGTGGCCAGCCGGGCTAAAGCTGGGTCTGCTGTGCTTTGTCACCGGCCTGCTGTTTATAACAGACCATTTGATATTTCACAGTGTCTTTTTGCTGGCCATTGTCGTGCTTTATGCACTGCCCGGCCGGGCGTTTTTTAAAAGCGGCTGGCAACATCTGAAAATTCTCTGGCCCTTTGTGCTTATTGTTGTCCTATGGCATCTGTGGACTGACGAGCTTCAGCGAGGAAGCATTATTGCGTTTCGTATGATGTCTACTGTGGCTCTGGCCAACCTGGTCACAATGACCACCCGGCTATCTGACATGATTGATGTCGTGCACTTTCTGGCAAAACCCTTATATCGCTCAGGCTTAAATGGCCGGGCTCTGGAACTGGCGATAGCCCTGGTGATTCGGATGACCCCTGTGCTGGTTTCCAAAGGTCAGAACCTTACCTGGGCATGGCGTGCTCGCTCTACCCGGCATTCTGGCTGGAGAATTATTTTACCTTTCACTGTCCTCGCACTTGATGATGCTGACCATGTCGCCGAAGCCCTGCGGGCTCGCGGTGGATTAATCAACCCGGAGAAATAAATAATGGAAAAAAATATCGCCTACACCGCTCTGTTTGCGGCATTAATTGCGGCACTGGGTCTGGTGCCACAAATCACTCTGGCATTTGGCGTACCCATTACCGCACAAAGCCTCGGTATTATGTTATGCGGCACTATTTTAGGCAGTAAACGTGGTGGTCTGGCTGTATTGCTGTTCTTGTTACTGATTGCAATGGGCTTACCATTACTCTCTGGCGGTCGAGGTGGACTGGGCCTGTTCGTTTCGGCAACCAGTGGCTTTTTAATTGGCTGGCCGGTTGCCGCCTTTGTAACAGGTTTAATTGTTGAAAAGTGGCGTTCAGCTTCAATTACTCTGGTTGCAAGTATTGCATCTATTATTGGCGGTATTATTGTGCTGTATGCCTTCGGCATCGTTGGCATGTCAATTGTGCTGGATAAAACCCTGCCAGAAGCAACAGCATTAATGCTGGTCTTTATCCCTGGCGACATTATTAAAGCCGTGATTGCGGGCTTCCTGACGGCGGCAATTGCTAAAGCACGCCCAGCCAGTTTGCTGTCCCGTTCTGCTAAAGCAGCGTAATGATTGACGGGCATGGCGAAGTAACATGAATAGTCTGATCATACCAACGGTCTACGAATCCCCCTGGTACCATGTCTCAGGCAGACTTCATGACAAGGATATGTTCACTTCGCCTTCCCCATGATGAACTGAGGAATAAAATGCAGGAAATCTACTTTGCAGGCGGTTGTCTTTGGGGTGTGCAGGAGTACATGCGTCACTTACCAGGCGTTGCCTTTACAGAAGCGGGCCGCGCCAATGGCACCACTAAAACAACCGAAGGTGAATATGACGGCTACGCAGAGTGTGTACTCACCCGCTTTAACCCTGAAATCGTCTCTTTAAAGCAGTTGTTTGATTATTTTTTTGAAGTAATCGACCCCTACAGCGTTAACCAGCAAGGGGAAGATATTGGCGAAAAATATCGCACCGGAATTTACAGCACAGAACCAGAGCATTTAAAGCAGGCTGAGGACTATATTCGCAGCCGAAGTGATGCTGACCGAATTGCTGTAGAAGTCCTGCCGCTATCGAACTATGTCAAAAGTGATGACGAACATCAGGACAGACTCACCCGTTGCCCCGATGATTACTGCCATATCCCCGGAGATCTTTTGCATAAATATAAACGCTAGATTCAGGCCCGTATCCTGCAATAGTTGGCGGAACCACAGCACAGGCTTCATCCCTTCAGAAGGCTAGCAGGCGGTGCCACTAAACAACCCGCAAACCCACCAGCCAGAATAAGAGAGGCATCTCAGAAGATCGCCCCTCTCGTGTCCTGTCGGTCCTTTATTCAGATGGTGCCGATATATAATGTCGGTTATTGCTTTCCTCTCTGATAACAGAGTCATTCAGATAAGACAATGTACGGTATTTGCCAGTCACATCCATAATACCATCCGTTTCAATCAGATTACCCGTCAGAATATGAGCGGATGATGTATTCGTTGCATATAACTTGATGCCATAATTCGCGCTTTTTATCAGTGTATTATTCTGATAAAGGTGCGGCAACCCACCGGATAGAGCTGAGTTCTGTTGTGCGGCATTTCTGGCAAAAATGCTATTCTCACCTGCCGAGTGCACCAGGTTATTAATGACCCTGATATTATCGCCATCCAGCATCATGCCATTGCCGCCACTTTCTATAATCTGATTATCGGATATTTCTATATCATCACCACCCGCCTGGATACCTGTATTTTGCCAGACCGGAGCAAACGGACTGACACCGGTTCTGTAAATACGGTTGCCTGTTACCTGAGCATCCGATTGAATAGCGCCAATCTGAATACCATCCGCCGCAATATTTTCCAGTGTATTATTATAGATTTTTACATCACGTAACTGATGAGGATAAACCGTTATCTCTTCTCCCTCACAAACCAGATTCCGGCTTTTTGCGGTATAACCAATATACATGCCCTCGCCTTCTTCCGTGTCATGAATATAGTTATCATGTATATAAACGCCTTCCATGATAAAGTTTTCAGCCCATGTATCCGGGTTACAATTCGGGTCTGTTTTAACCAGCATTCCGGCAAAGCGCGCCCGATAAATTTCCAGATTATCCAGCTCAACATGATGACTCAGCATACCGACGCCAATGGTTCCTCCCAGACGTATCCCATATCCACCTGACACAGGATCAGGCGTGGAAGTGACTCTGACCCAGGACACATTATCCAGCGCCATACTGTATTCGTAAGGCGTGAACAGCACCTGATTATCCCGGTTGCGAATCACAACAGGCTGATCAGAAGTTCCGGTAATATTTTTAATTCTGAGAGGCCCTCTTTCCCCCGGAGCCAGACAAACCGTACTGCCAGGCGGAATTTGCATCTGATCGCCATCAAGTAAATACTGTCCAGAGGGTATTTCATAATCGCAGTTATAATCACTTCCTGAATCACCATTTGCCCAGGCGTTTATAGAACCAAAAAACAACGTCCCGGAAATATATGCTGCATTTTTTATACTCATATAAAATACTGAGCAGTGCGTAGTTCTGACGACTATGGGCTATGCACAACTGTTTCCCCACTTTTTCAAAAACAGGTATTTCCAGCTTTAATGGATTGT
>NZ_JACJFM010000316.1 GCF_014164585.1 Oceanospirillum sediminis
GAATTTACAAAGGAATACCCTGAACTTGCAGATACAGTTAAGAAAATAAAAGCCAATTAAAATATGAAAACATCCAATTCTCTATTTAACAAAGTTGTAAGGTTTATGGAAATTTTCCTAATCATCATATTTGCTCTTTTGGTATTTGATGTATTGTTTCAAGTATTTGCAAGATACGTGCTAAAAGGTTCATTTTCTTGGACAGAAGAACTTGCCAGATTTTCATTAATATGGATGTCTATCCTAGGTGCTGCTTATTTAAATGCTAAAAGAGAGCATTTATCTATGGATTTCTTGTACCAAAAGTTTTCTGATAAAA
>NZ_JACJFM010000317.1 GCF_014164585.1 Oceanospirillum sediminis
CTGCAGTGATGCATCCGCAGAATAATTTCATGGATAACAGTGCAGAAGGGACAGACCTGAACTGGCAGCAAAGACAGTATCCGGATTCTGGCTCAGCAGCATACACGATTCCTCATACAGTCCCAAGTTCAGTAAACAAACGGTCAGTCGGTCAGTTCCCGGACCATATCCCGCAGGGCAAATTTCTGAATTTTACCGGTTGAGGTTTTGGGTAAAGCAGCAAAACATACTTTTTTCGGTCATTTGAAATGAGCCAGATGTTCGCGACAGAAATCGATAATTTCCTGTTCTGAAGCATTCACTCCTTCTTTCAGGGTGA
>NZ_JACJFM010000318.1 GCF_014164585.1 Oceanospirillum sediminis
CTTTTATCATGAACCGTGTGGAAGGTAAACGCTTTAAGGAAATTGCAGAATTGTTGGATATTTCTACCAAAGCGGTTGAAAAACGGATTTATGGGGCGTTGACGAAGTTGAGGAAGGAGATTAAGGAGTTGTGAAAAATGACAGATGACTGAAGACGGAAGACCAATGAAAACTCAAAGTTCGCCTCCATGAATCTCTGTGAAATCTCTGTGCAACTCTGTGAAACAGTACCTTTGGAATTTAGTTTTTGGAATTTGGAATTGATTTTTTTGATGAGGGGGTAGGAAAAAAACAAACTCACTTGTTATATAATTGAAT
>NZ_JACJFM010000319.1 GCF_014164585.1 Oceanospirillum sediminis
AAAATCCCAAACAAATCCATTTTTTTGTTAAAAGCCACCAATACCCCCGAAATGGCAAATGCTATGGTTCCTAAAATATCTAAAGTGTAAAACATATTTTAATTTTTATTTGGGCGTTACCCCGCTCTAGCGAGGTCGGGCTTTCGGCAGTCGCTCTCTCCTGCGTCGAGGAGCTTCAACAAATGCCTCAATCCCTAACGCACCTATCTGCTAGTGCCTTTTTCTACCAAAAAACTATTCACTTTTGTTAAGTCAATCCTTTTTAGAGATCCCGCCAAAAGGCGGGGTAAGCGGTTAGCACACTATGATAGCCAATTGCCATTG
>NZ_JACJFM010000320.1 GCF_014164585.1 Oceanospirillum sediminis
GAACTTTATCAATATGATTTACCTGATTGGCAGCCCAATAGAGGTACAGGTTCAATCAGGTAAATCCACATGAAACGTCGAAGAGCCAAATATTGATCTGTAACACGGTAGTTTTCAAGGTAGTTGTCCAATAAACAGGTTTCATTCAGCCTGGTTAACAGGCTGATTCATCTCTTTGTCTTTGGCCGGGTTCAGTGTGACATCTCCCACGGCTTCCCAGTTGCGTGTTTTCTTACCGGGCCAGCGTCCGGGATTCTCTTTCATCGCCTTCTGATAAACCCCATGACGTTGTAACAGGATCTTTTTATCGTCGCCCC
>NZ_JACJFM010000321.1 GCF_014164585.1 Oceanospirillum sediminis
TCTGGCTTACCGGCAGTCAGCCCACAACGCGTCCATGCAGAAAACAAAAAGTCAGGTTCCGGCAACAGAATTCGTCGAGTTTTACGATAATCTCCGCTTGCTACAGCAGACTGGCAGGTGGTTTTCAGGGGAGAAATGTGGTGCAGAAAATCCTGCTGGTTGAGGATGGCTGATAAACAGACGCTGGCCTTCTACGGTCAATTCCGCCAGATAATCCTCCGTTATGGCGCTGGATTTCAGCTGGACCTGTAATACCGTCGAAGCCTGCCCGGTGCTGATAAAGGGCAGGTCAGGGTCTGTCAGCATCTGTTGTAATG
>NZ_JACJFM010000322.1 GCF_014164585.1 Oceanospirillum sediminis
GTGAACATGCTTGAACTGGTTGATACATATCTTCAGGATGCTGGATTGTATGATGGCTGGACTTCGCAATTGCAGTTCTGGAATGACACTGGAGATGGCAGTGAGCAATTTATTGTCCTGCAATCCAACGGCGGCACGCAGGTGATGAATGGACTCGGCGGTGACTTCTATTTCTCTCTGTATGTTGTTGGCAAGCAAGGCCAGTACAACGTTGCTGATGTTGATGCTAAAGCCAATGAAATTATCGAATACATCAAGACGCATCCGATTGATTCGTGCGTTAACTACATCCAGTTGCAGGCTCCGCTCGGTAGGCC
>NZ_JACJFM010000323.1 GCF_014164585.1 Oceanospirillum sediminis
TTTGGTTAGAAAGTTTTTTGAAGAACTATCCAGGTGCTGTGGTAATTGTATCTCACGATAAAATGTTTTTAGACAATGTCACCAACAGAACTATTGAAATTTCTCTTGGGCGCATTTATGATTACCCAAAGCCTTACTCAAAATATTTAGTGTTGAGGGAAGAGATTAGGGAACAGCAATTGGCATCGCAAAAAAATCAGCAAAAGCAGATAGAACATACTGAAAAATTAATTGAAAAGTTCAGGGCAAAAGCTTCAAAAGCTACTATGGCACAGTCTTTAATTAAGAAATTGGACAAAATTGAGCGTATTGAAGTC
>NZ_JACJFM010000324.1 GCF_014164585.1 Oceanospirillum sediminis
TTATCAATATCAATTTTCACAACTTTTACAGCATCTTCCACCTCATCTTTTACCTCTTTAAGAATAGGTAACAATGCTTGACATGGTCCGCACCAAGTTGCAAAAAAATCTACTAACACTACTTTTTCTGAATTTATGATATCGTTAAAACTACTTTTCATTTATTTATGCTTTTATATAGTTTTTTAGACGCAAAACACGCAAATAAATTACATTTACAATAGTGGATACCTTGAAATAAGATTAGGATAACACATTCTGTTAAAATCCAAACCCTAGTTTATACGCCGACAATAAACCATAGTAGTATAATTCAT
>NZ_JACJFM010000325.1 GCF_014164585.1 Oceanospirillum sediminis
AGCTTCCAGACCATCCATCTCTGGCATCTGCACATCCATCAGCACCAGATCAAAATCTTGTTGTGTCACCGTTACAACAGCCTGCTTACCATCTTCAACCCAGGTGACCTGATGTCCCTGCTGTTTAAGCCTCAACATCGCAAGATCAGCATTAGTGGGCAGGTCTTCAGCTAAAAGTACATTAAACGCTCTGGGCGAGCGATAATTATGCAGCCGTGGCTCACCCTCATCATATAAAGCTTCGACATCATCTGCTTCTGCTGGCCGGTGACCAGTAAAATGAAAATGGCTGCCCTGATCGACTTCCCTTTCAATCC
>NZ_JACJFM010000037.1 GCF_014164585.1 Oceanospirillum sediminis
GAGCAGAAAATCAGTTGGCTTTATTTCCTGGAGCAATAAAGCCAACCGATGCTCGGTTAGATAGAAACCTGACTTTTTCAGGGCTGACTACTTATTAGCAGTCTATGGTATTGGCAGCTTAAGCTTAAGGGATTAAAGCAGAAAGCTAAGAAATCAGAAATTGATTCATGATTTGTATGCCAATCGACCTGTTAGCAATATTCGGCAACTTCAGGCAATTTCATCTTCCATCAGTTGCTGAATATCATGAGAGCAGCCATCAATTGCTGCCGTAAACAAAACGTCTGTTGAGCTATTCAGAGCAGTTTCAGCAGAATCCTGCACAACACCAATAATGAAGCCAACAGCAACGACCTGCATCGCAACCTCATTTGGTACGCCAAACAAACTACAGGCCATCGGAATCAATAATAAAGAACCGCCTGCAACCCCGGATGCGCCACAAGCTGAAACAGTTGCCACCAGACTCAGCAACAAGGCGGTAGCAACATCAACCTGAATGCCCAGGGTATGCACCGCCGACAGCGTTAAGACTGTAATTGTAATTGCTGCACCGGCCATATTAATCGTCGCACCCAGAGGAACCGAGACCGAATAAGTATCCTCATGCAAACCCAGTTTGCGACACAGTTCCATATTAACCGGGATATTGGCTGCGGAACTGCGGGTAAAAAAAGCGGTTACGCCACTTTCACGCAGACAGGTGAACACCAGCGGGTATGGATTCTGACGTGTCTTAATAAAGACCAATAAAGGGTTAACCACTAAGGCAACAACAATCATAGCAGTCAATAAGACCATCAATAAATGACTATAACCCAGTAAAGCATCCACACCTGTTGTCGCGACAGTATTAGCAACCAGACCAAAAATACCCAAAGGTGCAAGACGAATCACAATTCGAACCAGGAACGATACGCCATCAGCCAGATCAGAAACCAGTTTTTTGCTGTTATCACTGGCTCCACGCAGTGCAAATCCCAATCCCAGGGCCCAGGCTAACAAACCAATAAAGTTGCCATTAATCAGTGCATTAACCGGATTATCAACGACCCTGAACAATAAAGTACGTAATACCTCACCAATTCCTCCCGGTGGTGTAGTACTAACATCACTGCTGATCAGAGTCAGTTCTGTCGGGAATAAAAAGCTCAGCAGCACAGCAATCAGCGCGGCACAGAATGTCCCGGTCAGGTATAAGGTAAGAATAGGCCGGATGCGATGAGAGCTATCCAAAGACTGGTTAGCAATGGCTGACATAACCAGCACAAGAACCAGCACTGGCGCCACAGCTTTCAGGGCTTTTACGAATAAATCTCCCAAAATAGAAAAATTCACCGCCCACTCAGGCATAACCAGAGCCAGTACAATACCAGCTATAAGACCAAACATAATCTGTGCAACCAGACTACCGGAAGCAATGCGATTCAAAAAAACAGAAAACGGATTCATATCTTTTCCTGAGACAGTTCTCAGCATCATAGCTAATTAACGATGACCGAGCTAACTTACGACTAAAGGAGTATATTTCAGTCGCATCATACCCTAAAAAAAGAGTAATTCACCATAAAAAACACAGAAATACAGTGAATAAGACCATCAAATAGACAAGATATTAAGCATTCCTCCAGTCGCTACAGTCAGTTAACCTGGAGTCAGAAAAAGTACGTTGCAATCAGGAATTAAATATATCTGGCCGCTACGACTGTAGCCTGCCCTATCGAAATGCCGCCATCATTAGCCGGTATATGCTGATGAGAGATTAACTGCATATCAGGTAATCTTTTGCTGCATTGCTGACCCAGAAGCCTCAGCAATAACGAGTTCTGACTGACACCTCCTGTAATAGCCAGACAATCAGGTAAAGTCTCAACTTCCAGTTGAGTCATAGATTTTGCGACGAGATTAATTAAGCCTTCAGCCAGCCCTTTGTGAAAAGCCAAAGCCTGTTCAGTAATAATCTCGTCTGAGAAGCAAATATCTCTGGCATCAGATCCACCTGATAGAAGGATCATGCGCTCAATCAGCTCTGCCAGGGCACCGGATGAATCCAGCTGCCATTTACCATCCGGATTCAGTTCCAGACTGAAAGCCAGCGGCTGAACCTGATCCAGCTTGTGAACAACGCTTTCCGCTTTCATTTGCAACGCTATGGCTGCCTGCCCCTCATAAGTGATAATATCGGGAAATAGCCCCAAAGCAGCTGCAAACGCATCAAACAATCGCCCCGTAGAACTGGCCAAAGGCGAATTCAGCTGATTATCAATCATCTGACCAACCAGAGTAACAGGCTTATTCTGCAGAGCAGGATGATTCAGAATAGATTCTCTCTGATCTGTTTCTATTTGCCATGCCAGAGATAACAAATTTCGCCACGGCTCTCTCATAGCTTTTGCTCCACCAGGCAAGGGCAACGGTTTCAGCCCGGCCAGATGAGAACAATCCCTGTAATCACCAAGCAGAAGCTCTCCTCCCCATAATGCTTTATCTTCTCCCATACCTAAACCATCCAGAGCCAGGCACAAAACAGGTGATGCATTCAAGGGATAATGATTATCCAGCAGACAGGCCACCATATGGGCATGGTGATGCAGTACTTTTTTAACCGGTACCTGCCATTTATCAGACAGAGCCTCTCCGTGTTTAGATGGCAGATATTCAGGATGCTCATCGACTGCGATATATTCTGGCTGAAACTGATAAAGCATCAGAAAGCGTTCAACTCCTTGCTGATACTGATCCCAGCTACGAGCGGATTCCATATCTCCCATATGCGAAGATAACGTGGCTCTATTGCCCTCCAGCAGACAGAACGTGTTTTTTAATTCTCCTCCCATCGCCAGAACAGACGGCGCGCTTTCAAACCCTTCGGGCAGAATAATCGTTGAGGGTGCGTACCCTCTTGCCCTTCGCAGTACCTGATACGGTTCTGTTCTACAGGATAAACGTCCCTCCGAGCAATCCATTAAAGAGATATGCCCTGTTTCAGTAATCGGATTCCCCCACTGAACAACGGAGTCATCTACCCGGTTTTCGATCCGTCGGTTATTGATCAAAAAATAATCCGCTATATCAGACAGCGTTCGCAAAGCCTCATCATTATCAATGGCCTGAGGTTCACCGGATGCATTGCCTGATGTCATAATCAAAGGACCATCAAACTCAGCCATCAATAAGTGATGCAGAGGTGTTGCTGGCAGCATGATGCCTAATCGATTCTGTTCAGGGACAACGCCTTCGGCTAAATCTGCACTATCTCTTTTATAGAATAATACAATTGGAGACTGGGAACTGCTCAGTAACTTCCAGGCATCATCGGTTAGTAAACAAAGCTGCTCTGCCTGTTTCTGATCGGCGACCATAATCGCAAAGGGCTTGTGTGGCCGGTGTTTACGAACTCTCAAAAGATTTACCACATTCTGATTTCTGGCATCACACACCAGATGGAAGCCCCCAAGACCTTTAATTGCCAGAATATTTCCTGCTTTAAGCAGAGTAACGGACTGCGCTATTTCCTGCTGATTCCGGATATTACTCTCAGCAGACTTCTGATCATTAACAGATTCCCCCACAGTATTAACCAGAAGCAGCTCTGGCCCACACTCCGGACAAGCAACAGGCTGAGCATGAAAACGCCGGTCTGCCGGGTTATCGTATTCTGACTGGCACTCCGGACACAGATTAAAGTCTTTCATACTGGTTGTTGATCTGTCATAGGGTATACCTGTGATAATAGAAAGTCTGGGGCCACACCATGTACAGTTGGTGAAAGGATACTGAAAACGGCGTTCTCCGGCATTCTGTATCTCTATCAGACAATCGGGGCAAGTCGCCATATCCGGTGTACAGCCCGTTTTTACACTCCCCTGATCACTGCTGAGAATATAAAAGCTGTCATTGTCAGACAGATAATTATCCCACTCTGCCGGTTCAGTTAATAAATGAATATCTATGCTATCGATGCGGGATTGATCTGGTTTTTCAGCCAACAGCCTTTGTTCAAATACTCCGGCAATCTCCCTGGTAGTGCATAAGCCTATTTCTACGCCAGAACCATTATTCCTGACAAAACCTGTTAATTGCATTTCGGTTGCCAGACGCCATACAAAAGGGCGAAAACCAACACCCTGTACTTGTCCGGAAACAGAGAACATTACATGAGAATCCATTAATTCGACACTTACATCACGGGACACAATAACCTCACATATAAAAGACAGACTGCGCCAGAGATACTTACCAGCCATCCTTGAAAACCACATAAAACGTGGCTTCAGACTTTAATGTCATCAATTTAGATATTTTCTGACATAATACGTAACATTAGAGAATATTTTTGTTAATATTCACAATAACAATGTAACAATGCAAAAAATAACAGGCAAACATATGGATATATGCTCCTTGACTTTTGATACTCCGGCCACTGCCAAAGAAGCGATTCAGCCTGATGTATCCAGAATGTTATGGTTACATACCGGGTCTGAGTTCAGTATGGAGTTATCACAAAAAATCAGAGAGCTCTATAAAGAACTATGTGACTACACTCTTGCTGTAGCCTTACATGATAATTACTGCAATCAGAATCATGAATGGCTGCTGACAAAAGAAGAAGAGCTGCCGGGTTATCCCATACAACAAGTCCTGCTGCCACAACAGATTGACCCTATAACCGGGCTACGCAATCAGAATTATTTCCATAAATATATCAGGGAATATATCCAATTATCATCAGATGATTTTTATCTTATTATCAGTGACATAGATCAATTCAGAGCAGTCAGTCATTTTTATGGGACGGAGGCTGAGCAGTATGCCCTGACACGGGTTGCAGAACACTTACAACAATATATGGAAAACAGCGAAGTATTCAGGCTATCAGGCGATCAGTTTCTGATTCTTATGCCTGCACACTATTTTACTGATATAAAGCTGGAAACAGCACTGGAACAACTCTCCAGAATTGAGCTCAATTGGAATAATTATCAGATTAATATCAGCATGTCTTTCGGGATTGTTCGTCATGATTCCGACTCCCTGACCGAAAAAGATATCTCCGGATTACTGAGCAATACCAATATGGCTCTGAATCAGGCAAAGCGGCTGAAAAAAAGCACCTTCATCTTTTCTGGTGAACCTCATCTGAAACTGGAATACGGTCAGTATCTGAGAGGCGTTGGGTTACTGTCAGATGCATTAAAACAAGATACCCTGGAAGCATTCTACCAGCCTATTATATGCAATAAGACTCACCGCCTTCTGAGCCATGAGTGCCTGGCAAGAATACGCCATAAATATGGCTGGATTGGCGCAGATCAGTTTATCCCTCAAGCATCACAGTTCCGGTTACAAGGAAAATTGACACTGCGAATACTGGAAAAAGCCCGGAAAACTATGCAGAAATATCCCGGACGCTTTAGCATCAACCTTGCGCCGGAAGACCTGTTTGATGATCAGATATTAAGCGCCATCATTAAGTTATTAAATGAACAGCAGCTTGGAAAAAGAGTGACAATAGAGCTGGTAGAAACCAGTTCATTAATCAATTTGTCCAGAAGTATACAATCGATAGAAAAACTAAGGGCTACAGGGTGCAAGCTGGCAATAGATGATTTTGGCAGCGGGTTCGCCAACTTTTCCTATATATACAGACTTAAACCGGATTATTTGAAGCTGGATGGTAGCCTGATACGAGATCTGGACCGCAATCCGGAACTCAGAACCATCGTCAAAGGTATTATCAGTATCGCCAGTGAGCTAAAAATTGAAACAGTGGCAGAATTCGTGCACAACGAGAGTGTGTATTACTGGGTCAAAAAACTAGGTGTTGATGCCTCCCAGGGCTTCTATCTTTTCCCCCCTCAGGAAATACCACATCAACCCGATTGATAGACAGGGTTAACAACCACCCAGAGGTTTTCATGACTAACCTCTGGCCGGGCCAGCTCTATTTGCTCTTTTTCTGTTCTCATATAAAGGATGTATTGTCCGGGTGGAATAAAATCCATAACAAAAAAACCATCGTAGGCAGTGTACATCTCAGCCACCTGATCTGCTGACTCTTTATCTAAAAGTACCAGATGGACTGCACTTAAAGGGCGTCCCTGACTATCAGATAACATGCCCTCTACAGACCCGGTATCAATAACAGGCCAGTCGATATAAGCCACTCTTTCAGGCCGTACTGGGATATCAATGGAATTAACAGGGGAAATACGGTAGGGATCTTCAAAGTCAGTCATGACCAGTGATACCTGTGACAAAGACTTCAGATCCATCCACACACCCTCTGCATTGGTAAAGTCAGAAATTGATCCTCTTTGATAGAATCTCTTCTTACTAATCAGCTTTTCATCAGTATCCAGGGTACCATTATTATTTTCATCATGGTAAATACGGCCAAATGCCGGATAACTCAATTTTTCATTATTTGCAGTATACCCACCTCGTTTAGCTGGCAATAAACTACCCTTCACAGAGAGGTTAAAGCCAGCACCATCCTTTCTGTTCCAGTTTAATTCACTACCTACAGAAAAGTGATTCGATTTACCTGACCATATTAGCCTCAAATCCAATAGACTCTCATCACTTGATTGATAGTTAACCCCCAAACCAAAGCCTTCACAGTATTTTTTATATTCCTCCACATAACGCTTACAAATCCACTCAGGCCAGATTTCATGAGGGATAAACAGATCCAGAGATTGCTGATAATCATCTGACTTGTCTTCTTTCTGATGAAGCAACCTTGCTTTAAAGCCACCTAATCTGTACCTGAGAATAGCAGAAGGCGTACACAGGCTCTCAGTATATTCAAAAAAGTCACAACTATTATTAACAGCCAGATTCCAATGGCCCAGCCTGAAACGCACCACCTGATCCAGACTCCATATATCCTCTGAAATAGCTTCCTTAAAAAACACTCTGTTATTAATAGTTACTGGTATCGTAATATCGTTCAGGCTGTAATTCAGCCCTGCATAGGCTTCTCGGATAACATCTTTATCATCTCTTAATACTACCGGCCATTGACTCCGGTCTGAAACACCTGACGAATATGATAAACCATCACCTTTTTTATCAAATGAAAACGAGTAAGTAGCAGCCGTGTCTGTAAAATAACCTCTGAAACGCCAGGCAATATCAGATAAGTACCCATTAATATCACCACCCAGAATAGTGCGTAGCTCACCACTTTCATCCTGTCGCGAGATAAGGTTAAATCTGAAATCAGCATCCAGCCCTAAACCAAGCCCCAGAGTCACCAGATGAGCATCAGTACTATCAATCTGCTGATCATAAAGCATGCTACTGATTGATGACGTGGTTTTGATATAAGAATAGGCAATACCCCATTCTCCTTTCTTCAGATAATTCGGGGTAATAACAACACTATGATTATCAACCCTCTCCTCTCCATAAGGGCCATAAAGACGCACTGTTATCTGATTCATACCCGATACCAGCTCAACATCAAACTGGTAAATGCCTTCAGAAGAAATCGTCTGAAAGTCAATTAACTGCTGATTGATATAAAGCTCTGCTTCCCACTTATCAGGCGCCTGACCAACAATAGCGCGCTTATCGAAAATATTACCAGACCTTCGAAAAGTACTCAGGTTCACTCCTGTTCCCCCAGAGTAAGGGAAAACATCTGAAATTGACTGAGTCGTAATATCTCCGAAAGATAATGACTTAATATACCCGGCCAGTGGGGGTTGAGCATCATCATCTGACACCTGATAAGCTGATTTCCAGTACGTCAGTCTGGGATCTGATTTATTACCGGATAATAAATTCCAGCGATTCCCCATACCAAGCAGATCTCCGCGCCCTTGCACCAGAAAGCTGTGGCTATTACTGGCAGAGGAATATCTCCAGTTCCAATCCAGAATTGGGGCAGATAAAAGAGAATAAGGAATGCCGGCATGAAAGCGTCCGGATTTTCTGTCAGCCCGCTTTTTTAACTTCTGCTTCCGGTATTCATCACGTTTAATGGCTTCTATTTTGGGAATAAATCCTCTGGGTTCAATACTCAACAGCATATCTCTGTATTTAAATTCCAGGGATAGTGGCCATATTTTTTCCAGATATTCAGCCTGAATAAAAAGCTCAGCATCAAACTCCACATAATCTTTCAGCCAGGCATTTTCCGGAAATATTGTTTCCTTAATACCTACACCAGAAAGCTTCAGTTTATTATCTGCTTCAGACAACTGCATCATATTGTTTGCTGCAGTCTTTTCTAAATCAAGGGTAAGAGGTGCCAGCTCCAGGTGGTAGGGAATTCCTAATGCGTCAGCAAGGGCGGATACGGGGATAAATAAGATTTCATCTCTCTGATACCCGAATAAAGATTGTGCAAGAAGGTAACGGCCAGCATAGACATCAAAAATAACAGGCTCTTCTTCAGCCAGAGCACTATTGAAAGCAAATAAGCACAAAAAAGCAGAAAGCCACAATGGCTTTCTGCTACAAGATATATGACTCTCTGATAATAAATCTCTGCAAAAAGCGAATATGAAATCAGATTGATATATTTTTCCGCACCAACTGCTTCTCACCATTTCTCAGATTGTACTCAATTTCTAATATATATTTTTTATTTCTGTCAATGGCAGCACTATTTTGCACCGGAATACTGTACGTATAACGATCATTATCAGTATACATAACCTGAACACTCATCATAACAGGTACGTTATTACCATCTTCATACAGATTGACAACTGCCCGCGAGCTATACAACCCTTTACGTTCAACCTGCATATTCAGAAAATATTTTCCTTCTTTTTTCTTCAGCTCCAGATTATTGAATTCAAGATCGGCCTCGCCATCTCCCTGACGGACAAAAACAGGAATACTGGTACCAATCAACAAATCCATTGAGATACCTGGTGTTGTTGCTGTCGCTGGAGTATTAATACCTTTAACTGTCTGAAGCCTCTGAAAAAGCATATGAGAGCGGTATTCACCATCTTTCAAATCTGCTGGCCTTCGCAGCATAACTCGTACAGCCTGAGTCTCACCTGGCTCAAGGATAACCTGTCTGGGGGCATAACGAATCATTTTTGAGGCAGCAGGAGTCTTTCTTGGATTTTTTTCATCATCAACCTGTTTAATCAGGCCCAGAGAATCCATCACAATATCTTGCCAGCCAATTCGGTAGGTGTAGGTTTCATTACCTCGATTCTGAAGATTAAGTCTTACGGATCTCTGACCAGGTTCAAAAACAACCTTTTCAGGAAATACCGCCAGTTGAGCATATGAGATTCCAGGTAAAAACGCTAAAAACAGAAGAAGTAGTCTGAGATGAGTCATATTTATAGTGCCATAAGACCCATCTCTTTTTATAAAGAGATGGGCTGCATTGTATTATATTATACTTCTAGTACAGTTACAGGATGGTAGCTGTAACAGTCGCCTGACCGGTATAAGTACCTGACAACTGGTTTCCACCAACAAGAAGCGTCGCTCCAACATTCAGAGTAGTCGTGTTAGTGCCATCCAGTGTAAATTCATTAGAACCGGCACCAGCTCCTCCCTGATAGGTAAAGCCGCTAACAGTCATAGTGACATTACTGTCAGCAGAGTTTACTAATGTAACATCTGGTGTATCCAAAGAAACCTTCAGGTTTGCTGTGGATGAATCCAGCGTTACAACCGCAGGTTGAACCGTACCACCTGCAGATGTCACATCACCGCCATAGTTGATTGCTCCAGCAGTATCAATGGTTACTGAACCACCTCCAGCACCCGGATTCAGCAGACCAAAATCCATATTTTGCGTGGTTGCCACGTCAAGATCTGCAGGAATTTCTGCATTAATATCAAATACTGCATTATTTGCCGCGTGAGCAACAGTAACAGCAGATGCAACAACCAAAGCTAAACCAGTACGTTGAAAAATCTTTTTCACTTCAGAACTCCTGTTCCAAAAAAAATCGGGTCATTTGCTTTTAACCGGCAACAATTCGGGTCCTGCCGTGATAAAAGCTATTTGTTATATCGCTTCTTCTGTTGCTAAAACCATTGCTATTCCAGCAATCAAAAGGTTTTCAACAACTTCTATACAGATCAAATCTGTAACACTACCTTACAATAATCTGATAAAAACAAACAAACCCACAACCCACTGATACTGTGTAAAGCAAGACAGATCAGAAAAACAGTGAAAAATAATAAAAACACATCCAGTAAACAACTTAAGTTTAATGAGCTTGCATCTGCAAATAGAAGCCATTTTGTCAGACAGATTCTATCCTGAGAGCGCAAAAGATTTATTCGGAAATACAGCCTGCAATTGCATCATCAGCTCTCGTCATCAATAAGATACCTCAAACTCGAATATCCTCAGAACATATAGCTCATATTTACCTGTAGCACGCCATGATAACGACCAGCACTGATATTTCCCGGGTAGAACAACGTTGCACCGATTCTCATTTCCTGTTTACTGCCTTTTTCTACATCCGCATGCTGGCCCGATGAAAACAATGTTCCTTCATAAGAGAAGTTGAAGTTTTTCACTGTCAGGACACCATTAGTTTCTGAGTTTGTCAGCAAAATTTCTGTTGGAAAAATCAAAGCTACGCCAGCCACACCATTTCCGGGGATGGTAATGCTCATACGGCCAGAGACTAACTGAGCACCTCCTCCACTGAGAGGAGAAACAGTAATTTTTCTGCTTTCTCCCAGCGAGATATTTCCGAAATCGATCCCCTGCTTAACCTCGATAACCGGGGTTTCGATAACTTCAACTCTGATATCAAATTCAGCACTGACCGCATAAGCATGCTGTGTCATAAAGCAGATATTCAGCACCATCAGCAAATAAGCAATACCCTTGAAACCACCAAAAGCGAGATTTCTGTGCCTCATGAAACAATAATTACTCATAAAAATTGACTCTAATCAAGTTAAGCTTGAAATTGTCACAATTTGAAGACATGATGAGTTACAAATAGTGCCTGAACTCTAACATTTCAGACTACTACGAACCTGAACATAAGCACTTTTTCATTCTACAGCCAACAGACATACATAAGCTGGCAAGTGTATTAACGAGAAATTTCTGTTCAGATGAAGACGTCATGGACATGTAACAAAGCCCAGGGATGAAGATATATTATGGATATAGCAAATTCTGACACACTATATCAGTTTATGCAGAAACAATTCATTGATACTGTTCTCGATATCAGAAAAAACACAGAATGGCAGATAGAAAAGAGGAACAACCCTCATCAACTGGAATGGGATAGATATACCTCATGCCTTGAAAATCTGGAACAATTAAGTTGTCACGATAGTGAGTTAAGTACTTTTCTTCAGAAAATTTCTTCCTGCACAAACCATAGTCAGCTGAGTCCGGAAATTCTGCTACAGGATTGGTTCTCATACTACGCCTGTTTGTTACAATGTTACGATCAATTGAACACTTCACCGATGTTCAAACGTTTTCGTATTAACCGTTATGAGATGCTGACACGATTTGAAGAATGGATTATTCAATACCAGGAGCTGACCTCAATAAGCAATGTAAAGCCAGATGAAACCTTGTTGGCATGGCCTGCGTTTATCGAGCATTTTCACATCAGGAAACTGATGAAATATCTGGCCGCCTTCTGGGTACAATGGCAAGGAATGAAAGCCAGTGATGCAAAGAAAATACTGACTATGCTTGGCCTGAGAACGAAAGCCAGTATTGAAGAACTAAATAATATTACTCTGCCTTACCCTCCTGGATTCAATCCGGTATCAACAATTAAAGTACAGTCCTTTACCGGACAGAATAAGCAAGACAATCAGGTATTAATTCTGTTTCAGCCTGTGTTTTGTAATCGGAAGGGACTGCTACAGCACTGTGAAGCCTTTATCAGACCAAACAGACAAAAGCCTGCTTCAGTAACATCTGTTAGTCATATAAATTCAGCTATGAAAATACTGGCAGAACGACTTCCACATACGGATATTCCCGTAGCAATATCAATTGCTGCTTCAGCTCTGGCTGACTCTGAGTTAAAAAAACAACTGGACCAGATAGCCTGTCAGCCTGATTTGTGCAGTAAGCTTATCATCCAGATAGATTGTACCTCTCTTGCAGAACCAGCAAGATACCTCATCAACACCCTGGCCAGCCTTCAGGAGTCAGGATGCAAACTTATACTGGACAATTGCGGTATAAATCAGTTACCTGGGAAAGAGATTCTTAATCTGTTCAGCTATCTTCGACCTCATCCTCACTTGTTACACGATAGTAAAGAAGATCTGGCAGCCCGACTGATACTGAATGAACTGGTCCAGTATGCTGCTCAGACAAACCTTAAAGTTATTGCGCAACACGTTGATTCTGCTGAAACGGAAAAGCATCAGAACCACCTGGGCTTCGACCTTTCTCAAGGTAACTGGCTGGCAGAAGCTGCTCTGCACCCTCCTGCAAGTGATCATTTCAATCGGGCAAAAAATACTGATTCAGCACTGACTTTAGCTTTAGTTAATGCGTAATGATAACTCTGCACTGGTAGTCATAAAACTACGTGATGATATAACCCATTAGTGATAATCTGTTTCGCTCTGCAAAATAGTTAACAGGAAGAGTTTCATCATATGAGCAAGTTCTGGAGTGAAGCGATAAAAGACCTTCAACCCTATGTTCCGGGCGAGCAGCCTAAAAAAGATCAGATTATCAAGCTTAACACTAATGAAAACCCTTACCCACCGTCTCCCAGGGTCATCCAGACACTGAAAGACTATCCAGCTGAGAAGCTACGTCTGTACTCTGATCCGGACAGTACTGAACTGAAACAGACATTATCTGAGCATTTTAACCTGCCTTCAGATCATGTCTTTGTTGGTAATGGTTCTGATGAAGTACTTGCTCATACCTTTATGGCCTTCTTCCGCCACCCGGAACCTCTTGTCATGCCTTCTATGACATACAGTTTCTACGATGTCTACTGCAATTTGTATGATATAGAAGCCAGACACATTCCTCTGGGAGAAGACTTCCGTGTAAATCTGGAAGAATATCCATCAAAAAATGGTGGGATTATTTTTGCCAACCCCAACGCCCCAACGGGAGTTGCCATATCTCTGAATGAAATTGAAGCTTTGCTGAAACGCAACACAGAAACTGTTGTTGTTGTCGATGAAGCCTATGTCGATTTTGGTGCAGACAGTGCTGTAAGCCTGATAAAAAGCCACCCGAACCTTCTGGTAATACAGACGTTGTCAAAATCCCGCAGTCTGGCAGGCATGCGTGTCGGTTTTGCTCTTGGTCAACCAGAACTGATAGCGGGTCTGGAACGGGTGAAAAATTCGTTTAACTCATATCCTCTGGATATGCTGGCTATAGCCTCGGCCAGCGAAGCGATTCGTGATCAGGAATATTTTGAAGAAACTGTCAGAAAAATTATTGATGATCGCGACTGGACAAGTACACAACTAACATCACTTGGTTTCAGAGTATTACCCTCATCAACCAATTTTGTTTTTGCTGAACATAAGTCCGCTACCGGTACTGACCTGATGCAGCATCTGAGAAATCAGAATATTCTTGTTCGTCACTTTTCCAAACCCGGCATTGAGAATTTCCTGAGGATCACAATCGGAACCCGAAGTGAAATGGAAGCATTAATTCAAGGGCTTAAAAGTTTCCCACAGCTAAGTTGCTGATAAACACTTCTCCAACAAATAATGAACAGTAAAGGGCTGGATTAATCCAGCCCTTTTTCTTTGCATTCATTCTGACCGGACAGTTTTTGCTGATAGTCATTTAAGGCAATCCGCAGCGCTTTTTCGGCAACAGCCGGATCTATATTATTGCATTCCAGCAATTCAATAAGATCTACAGCCAGCTTAATGTGCTCTGGAGCTGTTTCCAGGGACATAAATCCTTCTTTATTTTATTGCGTCTGTTGTGATGCCCATAGTTGATGGGCTTTTTCCAGATAAGTATTCATTCTGCTCTGAGTGTCAAATAACGTCAGAGCTTCTGCCAATTGTTCTTTTAACTGATCCGAATTACATGCCGAAACTCTGGATACGGTCAGATATAAATTTTGCCTGGTAACAGGCTCATTATGAACAGCAACATTTTCAATATTCAATTGATTTGCATAAGCTTTACCCGGATTTTCCTCATAAATAAGATAATCAACCCGAGCTGCACTCAACATGCGCAAGCCTTGCTCCAGACTGACCACCTGATTGATATTTAATTCCGTGGCTGAGTATTCATCAAACTCCTGGCCAAAACTGTTATTAATCACAGTGACGCCACGCAAAATTTTCAGATCTGACCATAGAGTATACTTAAAGGGTTTTTCTTTGTTAAACCAGACCGCCGTGGCAGTCCCCTGAAACTCAGGATAAATATAGTCCATATACTCTGTTCTTGGTTGTGTAAAAAAAGCACCTGCGATCATATCAACCCGACCTGAAGCGACTTCTTTTTGCACCCGTCCCCATGGACCACTGTATCTCAGGTCAATAGGCAGAGCTATTTCTCTTGCCAGGTCTTCGATCATGAACGCAATTGCACCTACCAGTTTTTCAGGGTCATCGGGAGATCTCCATAGATATGGTGGGTACTCTGCATTGCCACTGGCTATAAGGGCTTTACATTCACTCTCTGCTCTGACTGAAGGTGATAACAGGCTTGTCAGAATCAAAAGCAGCAGTACATACACTCTAATCATAAGCATTCTCAGAATTACACTGGAGTTAGATATATCTTACAAAAAAAATCACAATATAAACATAAAAACACATATAAAAAATAAGGTTCAGGCTATATCCAACATCCAACAATTCCCTTACTCGGCCTCTGTATATCTGTTACGAATATCCCCCCATTTTTACCAGGCATAAAAAAGGCAGCCATTACAGCTGCCAAACACATGAAAAATGACTCAAAGGAAAGTAGTATGAAGGAAAGTGGTATGACTCGGATGATGGCTTTGACTGATAACACGAGTCTCAGGACAAGCCTCTCTCTGTCACTTCTCAGTTTTTATCGCACCACTGGCCAGAACAACACCAATACTGATCAGGAAAATACCCAGTAGAATATGCTCGTTCAATACTTCATTAAGCCATAATAATGCTATACCAGAAGCCACGACAGGTGTCAGAGAGCCAATAGCAGAGGTCGTTTCAGCACCCAGTCTTGAAATAGCAAAAGCAAAAAGAAAGCTTGAAGCCAGGCCGGCTCCCAATCCCTGAACCAGCATCTGGGCAAATAACTCATTCCATTCAACCTGGTACCAGCCTAACTCGGGCTGATACATCAGACCATAAATCAACAGAAAGCAACTACTGGGTAAAGTCACCACTGATGCGGCAACTAATGGAGACAAACCGCACTGACGAACAGATACTGCAAACAGAGCCCAGAAAAAACTGGCCAGCAGAAAAATGCCTTGCCCCATCAGCCCATTCCCACCGGATAAGGACTCCAGCAGAAATGTAGCCACACCTGAAGCAATCAGGATAAGGCCATATAAACGCCACTGCGACAGTGGCTGACGAAATAACAGAACAGCCAGTCCGGTTACAAACAAAGGAGCCACTCCGGGAATTAATGTACTGCCTTCGGCTACCAGACCTGTTTTCATTCCCATAGCGCCGAGCCAGAAAAACGGTACCCCTCCTCCTATCAGTAATCCTGCCAGATAAATCAGGGGCACCTTTCGAATAGAGTTAAAGTGACGTATGAATAAAGGGGCCAGCAATACTCCGGGTATAACAAAGCGGAACAAAGCGATCTCATAAGTTGTCAGTGCAGAAGATGCTCCGATTTTAAGAGACATAAAATAACTGGCCCATACCAGAACCATTAGGGACGCAGCCAGAATGCCGATCCATTTTTGATATGAAGATACTCGCTGATCTTCAACCTGCAGTACAGATGACGACGAATTTTGACTTGTTACAACAGACATAATGACACTGAGTCCAATCGGGATTTGCGGACTATTCTGTGTGATTTAAGCCAGGTAAAACCTGCAAATTTCAAAGTAAAAAACAATCTATTTGGCATAATTCACCAACAACTATGGAAAAAATATTTTTTCTGAGCACCACACCCTGATTTATTGCGTAAAAAATATGGCCTTATTAATTTACTCATGAAAAAGAGTTCATAATGCATAAACGGCAACAAAGCAGTTTCTGGCTTTTTTATGACGGAGCCTGCCCTCTGTGTGAGAAAGAAGTTCAATGGCTGAAGCGAAGAAAAACCAAAGCAAATCATACTCTGCACTTTATCGATATCAGCCAACCGTCATTCAATGCCAAAGAGTATGGCAAAAGCATGGAGGATTTTATGGGTGAACTTCATTTGAGAAGCGCTGATGGGGAGTGGCTGAAAGCAATGGAGGCCACACGCATGATTTACAGAATTATTGGTCTGGGGTGGCTTATGGCACCAACAGGCTGGCCAGGGTTGCGAGCTCTGACAGATATGGCTTATCGTGTTTTTGCTCGTTATCGTCCCAGAAAAAAGTCCTGTACAGAACGCTGCGGCTTACCATCCGAAAAGTAATAGAGTGTATGGAGAGCAGTATTGCCAGTAATACAGGACTGACAGTGGCAACTGACAGTCCTGTAGATTAAGCAGGTATTAGCAGACAGATAAAGCCTGGGAAAGATCAGCCTGTATATCCTTAACATCTTCCAGACCGACAGAAATTCGAACCAGTCCTTCTGAAATATCGTGAGCCATACGCTCTTCAGGAGTATATGTTGAGTGGGTCATGCTGGCCGGATGCTGACACAGAGTCTCGGCATCTCCAAGGCTAACAGCCCTTTTAATCATTTTCAGATTGTTCATGAACTGCTTGCCTTTTTCCAGGCCGCCTTTAAGTTCAAAAGCAATCATTCCACCAGGTAATGTCATCTGCTGTTGAGCCAGCTGATAGAAAGGACTGGACTCTAAACCTGGATAGTAAACCTGTTCAATTTCAGGCTGCTCGGCTAGCCAGCGTGCAATTGCCAGCGCAGACTGGCTGTGTCTTTCCATTCTTAGCTCAAGGGTTTTCAGGCCACGCTGGATAAGAAATGCGGTCATAGGAGAAATGACCGCACCGGTCATATCTTTCAGCCCCTCCAGGCGAATCCTTGTCACTGTTTCTTCGTCACCAACAACAGCACCAGCAATCAGGTCGCCATGCCCCCCCAGATACTTTGTCGCAGAATGCACCACCAGATCGGCACCCAGAGTTAATGGTCGCTGCAAAGCTGGGGTACAATATGTATTATCCACGATGACCTTAATATCATTACTATAGTTATGAACAAGCTGACTGATGGCAGCAATATCCATAACCCGTAAAGTGGGGTTAACAGGTGATTCAAAATACACAATGCGGGTTTGATCGGTCAGTGCATTTTTAACCGCAGACAGATCACAGCAATCGACATAGCTGACATCTACACCAAACTTCTTTAATCCATGCTCAAGAAAGGCAAAGGTACAGCCATACAGTGTTTTATCCGCAACAACATGATCACCTGCTTTCAGAAGTGTCCAGAATGTTGCGCTAATCGCTCCCATTCCTGATGCCATCGCCAGAGCTGCTTCACCCTCTTCCAGATCTGCTAAGCGCGTTTCAAGAACAGATTGAGTCGGATTACCAAGGCGACTGTAAATGGGCCCCTCTGCTTCACCGGCAAAACGCTCTCCCCCCTGCTCAACCGAGTCAAATGCAAAGGTTGATGTCATATAAATTGGCGGAGTCAGTGAGCCATTTGCACTACTGGAGTCATAGCCATAATGGATAGCTCTGGTAGAGAAAGCAGCTTTTTGAGCATCGTTATTCATAAATCACCCGTACTTGTTATTGTTGTCTTCAGCTTTATTAAAAGCTTAGTGCAGCCCTCCCAGGCTTAGACACCAAATACAGGACATTAAACGTAAACGATTAGTGACAATCACCAATAACAACCCCAAATATTGTGTTAATCGCTATGAACTCATTCAAATGCAGTGTGTAACTCTGACAACATCAGATTCAGATCAGACACGAGATAGCAGAATCATGTAAAATATCGGGTCAGGCCGATGCTCTTTTCCTGATACGTTTCACGTAGATATTATAAATCTTCTGCTCACCAGTATCGGTATCCATTTCTTTTCTGGCATATCTGTAGCTGGCGCCTGTTCTAAGTGCTACTCTGATAGATGGTTTATTATCCGGCTCACATCTGAAACAAAGAAGATCAACCCGGCCTGCTCGCAGTAACTGATTTTCCAGGAAATTCAGACTGAGAATAACCAATCCTTTTTTGCACATATCCTTAGCCAGCCAATAACTGAGCTCAGCCTGTCGCTGTACAACACCCTTAACACCAATAATGCCAGCTGCAGCCCCCCGAAAACGGATGATATACCAGGATGACGACTGATACGCTGAGACACGATGACGGATATATCTGAGCATATCTTCCTCATCCACAATACTGTCTACCCAGGATAGGGACCTTCTGAGAAAAGAGTGATTCTTTCTGACAAGATGATAAAGAGTCAGCACTTCAGCTTCTGAGAGTGGAGAAAGAGTAATTTCCGGTGAGACGGTTAAATCAGGCATATATCAATCTGCTTTTAGTTAGTCATCGCTCAACGTCAGAACGGGCGCGTCTTTAATACATGACATCAGCATGTAAGAGTGTAATCCCGAGATAAAACTGGTCTGAAAGGTCTCATTGACCAGAGTATTAAATTCTTTCATTGTCTTGCAGTAGACTCTCAACAAGAAGTCATATTCTCCGGTCACTGAAAAACACTCATAGATAACGGGTGTCTGCTCAATCAGCTGAATGGTTTTTTCCCGCGCATTAACCTCACTTTTACGATACTGGACCATCATAGCTACTGAAACATCCATACCCGCCTTTTCCCGGTTAAGCACTGCGGCATAACGCTCAATAATTCCCACATCTTCCAGACGTTTTAACCGGCGAAAACACTGAGAAGATGATAAGCCGACACGCTCTGCCAGCTCCAGCCTTGGAACCTGACAATTCTGCTGAAGGATATTCAGAATGCTTATATCATATCGATCAAGTGCGATTTCCTGCATGATTTTAATCTCTTTAAGTTATCTTGCGAGCATAATCATGCAGTATAACGTGCTTATCAAGTTTATATTGCAAAGATTATTTCACCAGTTTCAGGATACATTTTTGTCACGAAATCATTCTTCAGGGAAACTGCAATGAATCTTGCTCTGTTATCTGTTTTTATCCCGACTTTCTTTTTTGTCTCTATCACTCCGGGTATGTGCATGACACTGGCTTTAAGCATGGGGATGAGTATTGGTTACCGACGTACATTATGGATGATGCTGGGTGAAATGGTGGGTGTAGGGCTGATTGCGGTGCTGGCTGTTGTTGGCATTGCTTCCGTTATGCTCAGCTACCCCTGGTTATTTACTCTGTTTAAGTCAATTGGTGCAGCATACCTGTTTTATCTGGGAGTTCAGCTATGGCTATCCAGAGGAAAGCTGGCCTTAAGTGATGAAAGTACGGATATTCAGACGGGAAATAACTGGGAACTGGTGTTACAGGGTTTTGTTACAGCCATTGCGAATCCTAAGGGATGGGCATTTATGATCTCACTGTTGCCTCCTTTCATTGATAACAGCAAACCTTTAACGACTCAGTTGCTTCTGTTGGTATCGATTATTCTGATTTCAGAGTTTATCTCAATGACACTGTACGCAACAGGAGGTAAGGGCCTGAAAAGTCTGTTAGGCAATAGCGAAAATGTTCGCTTTATGAACCGGATATCCGGAAGCTTAATGATGGGTGTCGGTATCTGGTTGTTTGTCAGCTGAGACTACCCGGCTTTGTATTTGTGCCAGTGCGTTCACTGGTACGAAACCTTTCCAGTTATCCTGTTCAATATCGCTAACTCTGTTTTCGATTACCCCTGTTTTATCCGGGCTCTTGTGCAACCGACATAACGACCTCTTCTCCCTTACTAAAGTCCCAATACCTAAGCACTAATCCTCTGAGATTACTACGGGATTTCTCCCTCATACTCCTGGGATTTTTTCCCTTTTATAAGGGCATTCGCCCCGGCAAAGCCGGGCTTTCTGCCATTGTCGAATATGAAGCCGAACACTGAGAATAAGTGTCGCGATTTGCCAATCGCAGCTATGAATTTCAGAAACCACAGGGTCTATAAAAATGACAAAAAGAAAATCGAAGATCGCAGGGCTTAAGCCGCTGTGTGCCGCCATTGGTTTGAGTCTGATTGCCGGTTCAGCATTCGCTAAGCCGGTAACCTGGGAGGATATTGCAAACGACGCAAATACACCGGAAGACGTTCTGGGTTATGGTATGGGGCCGAAAGCTCAACGCTGGAGTGATCTGACCGAGATTAACGACAAAAACATCCATAAGCTGGTTCCTGCATGGTCGTTTTCTTTTGGTGGTGAAAAGCAACGTGGCCAGGAAACTCAGGCTCTGGTGCATGACGGTGTCATATATGTCACGGCATCTTACTCCCGTATCTTCGCAATCGACGCCAAATCAGGTCAGAAACTGTGGTCTTACTCTAAGCGTCTGCCTGATGATATCCGTCCTTGCTGTGACGTAGTTAACCGTGGTGCTGCGATCTTTGGCGATATGATTTACTTTGGTACCCTGGATGCTTCGATTGTTGCTCTGGACAAGAAAACCGGTAAAGTGAAGTGGAGAAAGAAATTCGGTGACCACGCTGCAGGTTACACGATGACCGGTGCTCCAACGATTATTAAAGATCAGAAAACAGGCCGTGTTCTGCTGATCCACGGATCTTCTGGTGATGAATTCGGTGTAGTCGGTAAACTGTTTGCCCGTGATCCTAAAACCGGTGAAGAAGTCTGGATGCGCCCCTTTGTTGAAGGACACTATGGTCGCCTGAATGGCAAGAAGAGCACGCCAACTGGTGATCCAAAAGCACCGAGCTGGCCGGATGACCCGAACTCCCCGACTGGCAAAGTTGAAGCATGGAGTCACGGCGGAGGTGCACCATGGCAGTCAGCCAGCTTCGATATCGAAAATAACAGAATCATTGTTGGTGCAGGTAATCCTGCGCCCTGGAACGGTTGGGCGCGTACTTCACCTGGCGGTAACCCAGCAGACTACGACAGCCTATACACTTCTGGTCAGGTAGCGGTTGATCCAGGCACGGGTGAAGTAGATTGGTTCTACCAGCACACACCAAACGATGCCTGGGATTTCTCCGGTAATAACGAGCTGGTACTCTTCGAGTATAAAGACAACGGTAAAACAGTAAAAGCTACCGGACACGCTGATCGTAACGGTTTCTTCTATGTTGTTGACCGTAACAACGGTGACTTCATTCGTGGTTTCCCATTTGTTGACAACATCACCTGGGCTACTCATATCGATGAAAAAACGGGTCGTCCGGTAGAAGTTGAAGGCCAGCGTCCTCCTCTGCCAGAAAAAGGTGAGAAGCGCGGTAAGTCTGTTGAAGTATCACCTCCATTCCTGGGCGGTAAAAACTGGAACCCTATGGCTTACAGCCAGGATACCGGTCTGTTCTACCTGGGCGCTAACCACTGGAAAGAGGATTACTGGACTGAAGAGGTTAACTATAAGAAAGGTGCTGCCTACCTGGGGCAGGGTTTCCGTATCAAGAAAATGTACGATGATCACGTAGGCGTTCTTCGTGCAGTTGATCCGGTAAAAGGTGAAATCGTATGGTCTCACAAAGAAAAACTGCCTCTGTGGGCTGGTGTTCTGGCAACGAAAGGTAATCTGATTTTCACCGGTACCGGTGATGGTTATGTTAAAGCGTTCAATGCTAAAACCGGTAAGGAAATGTGGAAGTTCCAGACAGGTTCCGGCATCGTAGCCTCCCCGGTGACCTGGGAAATGGATGGCAATCAGTACATCGGTATCGCAAGCGGCTACGGTGGTGCTGTACCGCTGTGGGGTGGCGACATGGCTGATCTGACTAAACCTGTTTCACAGGGTGGTTCTTTCTGGGTATTCAAACTGCCTGAGCACTAATTTAAAAACTTAGTGTGGTATGGCCAATCATCCATGATGATTGGTTGATATCCCGGATGATTCTTCATGCGGATCACCTGAGGTCACGATAAAACTAAGGTCAGTGAAGAAGCATCGGAAATATGCGTGATAAACCTTGTTTTTGATTTTCTACTGAACTGCAACCTTTTTTATAAAAGCTCGCATTCACTCCTTCCCTCCTTCGAATGCGGGCTTTTTCAGGAGACAATAATGAAAAAAGCTCTTTTCCTGAGTACGCTGATTGCTTCCCCATTACTTCTTTCCAGCGTTGCTCATGCTGACACCCGTCAGGCAAAAACAATCAATGGCTGTATCCTGGAAGTGGAAACAGAATGTGTAGATGTGGATCTGTCCGGTGTTGATTTAAGCAACCTGGATCTGCGTCATGCCGATTTCAGTGGGGCCAACCTGACCGGTGCTAACCTGAAAGGTACTGATTTACGCCATGCAACCTTGAAAAATGCAAAGGTTGAAAAAGCCGATCTGACAGGGGCCAATCTGGCTCGTGCGGATTTACGGCATGCAACGCTGCGTGGAGCCAATCTGACCGAAGCCAATCTTGAGGCTATTAAAGGTTGGGCACTGTTTGCTCAGGGAGCTAATTTTTACAAGGCTAACCTGAGTGGCGCTAATCTGGAATTCGCCAGATTAAGCGGCGCTCGCATGCAAAAAGCGAATCTTCAGGCCGCCAGTCTGGAAATTGCCTGGATGACTAAGGTCAATCTGACTGGAGCTAACCTGAGAAATGCAAACCTGCAGGAAGCTAAACTCAACGCAGCAACACTACAGGATGCTGATTTTACCGGTGTCAGAAAGCATTACGCTACCTTCCAGGCAACCTATATGGAAGGATGTAAAGGCTGCCCATTTGACTGGGAAAAATAGCAACGGAATATCTGAATCTGAACCAGCACATCGGAACAAAAACATAGCCATTATCAGACGATTCTGGTTCAGATATAGCACACTTGTGATCTGTTCAGACCACAGGATTTTCTGTTTTCCGGAGGAATATCACTTCAAAAACAGTACTTCTGATGAGATAGGACATTGACTATTGTAGTGATAATTGTCATCACTGCGTTTTCTTTTTCCAGTTTGCCCACGGGTCAGAAGCACCTGAGCGTTCAGGTTTTTGAGATGATTCAGAATCTCTTACAGCTCTGTCCCACGGACTGGATGAGTCTGAAGAAGAGTTATTTCGATTATCAGAAGAACCACGGGACCAGATATTGTTCCGATCGTTGCTACGACTGCGGGAGGATTGGTCATCACGACGACCTCCGAAGTCTCTGCCTGATCGACGCCCGCCTCCTTTTTTATACTCAGCCGCTTTTTTTTCCCGTTTCTCCCGTAAACGTTCAGCATCTTCCAGGCTTAATTCAGCCGGTTCACCAGCAACCTGCCCTTCAGGCACAATACGATCTCTGGGGGGTAACTTAAACTGATCAGCGGAGGCTTTTGGCAGATTTTTGTACTGATACAGATAAAATGCTTCGACCTTTTCCCGAGCCCAGTCTGTCTTTTTCAGAAACTTCACACTGGACTCAATACTGGGCTTGGTCTTAAAGCAATTAATATTCAGATAGGCATAGAGAATATCAAAACCGTAATGATCGACCATCTCAATCAACAAGTTTTTTAAACTAACACCGTGCAAAGGGTTGTTCTTGTAATTGATATCATTACTCATAGCCACATCCTGATAAAAAAGAATGTCAGGATTATACCTGTCGCAGAACGTACAAGATATAACCCGACGCTACAAGACACTGACAATTCGATGATGTTCAGCAAAAAAAGCTATTCGATACAAGCCATTATATCAGGATTAAGCCATCTGATATTCTGACTAAGCACTACTCTGCTCCTGCGTCATTAACCCTGGCAGAAAGTAATTTGCCGCAATCACATTGTGTAATCTGGCAATATCCACCTGCAGATCATCTACAAATTGTTGCAGATCACTGTGTCTTAACCCTTCCACAGAGACATCGTTAATACGATTACAGGCATAATTGACAGCCTCAATACATCCCTCTGAATTTGGCTGTTTTTGCAGAGTAGTTTTCACTTCATTCAGGCAGAATAGTACTGACCTTGGGAACGTTTCACTCTTAAACAGAAAGTTCAGAATATCAGGACGGCTGACCTGGACGCCTCGATCCTGCCGGTAGGTTTGATGAGCACTCAATGAATGCAGTACGCTGACCCACTGAATTTTATCAAAGCTGTTGTCATCAATGGACAGTAAATTAGTGGAGCGAACATCAATAATTCGGGACGTCATATCTGCGCGCTCTATCAATAGTCCCATACAGGCAAACTGATAGCCGGAGTCATGATTCATCGTACCTGCCAGAGTTCCCTGAATCCCCTGAGTCTGCCGAATAATGCTTTCCAGATAACTGGCTCGTCCGCGCTTATTAATCCCTTCGTGCTGATTATCCTTTGCATAGTGATACAGTGCATTCAGCCTCTGCCATACTTCTGATGGCAGAATATCGCGCACTGTGCGGGCATTTTCCCTGGCGCTCCATAAAGAACTGAGAATAGATGATGGACTTTGTTCCTCTGTGATCAGAAACTTCAGTGCATTACTTTCCTGAAAGTCACTGTAACTCTGCAGAAACTGCTCCCTTCCACCAATAATATCAATAAGGGGTTCCCAGCCAGTTAAGATACCTTTCGGTAAATCCAGTAGTAAATGATTGTTTACATCAATCAAGCGCGCAATATCTTCAGCGCGTTCAATATAACGACTTGTCCAGTACAGAGTTTCTACGACACGGGATAACATCAATGCCCCTCCTTAATAATCCAGGTATCTTTGCTGCCTCCTCCCTGGGAGCTGTTAACCACCAGGGAGCCTTTTGTCATAGCTACTCGGGTTAACCCTCCCATAGTGACGTAACTTTCGTCAACAGAAGACGACAGAATAAAGGGCCTCAGATCAACATGTCTGGGCTCTACCTGATCCTTAATCAGTGTTGGCACAGTAGACAGATTCAGGGTGGGTTGAGCGATATAGTTTCTCGGATCAGCAACAATCCGTTCAGCATATTCTTTCAGTTCTTTTTTACTGGCTCTGGGACCAATCAATAAACCATAGCCGCCAGATTCATTAGCAGGCTTGACGACCAGTTCTGACAGATGTTCCAGAACATAGGCACGGTCCTCTTCATCCAGACATTTGTAGGTGGGTACATTTGGCAGAAGAATTTCTTCATCAAGGTAATACCTGATCATCTCAGGCACGTAGGCATAGACCACTTTATCATCTGCAACACCTGCTCCCGGCGCATTGCACAAAGCAACATTTCCGGCTTTCCAGGCTCGCATCAAACCAGGCACCCCAAGCATGGAGTCTTTTTCAAATGCCTCCGGATCAAGAAACAGATCATCAATGCGACGATAAATAACATCTACTGGTTTTAATCCGGCGATAGTGCGCATATAGACCCTGTCATCGTCCTGAACAACCAGATCCCGCCCCTCAACCAGCTCACAGCCCATCTGTTGTGCCAGATAGCTGTGCTCAAAATAGGCTGAGTTATAAATTCCCGGAGTTAATACCACCACTTCGGTTTGAGACTGAGGCCGTGGACTCATGGCAGAGAGCATATCAAACAGCTGAGAGGGATAATCCGACACAGGCTCAACAGATAATCGTTCAAACAACTCAGGAAAAGCCCGTTTTACTACTGAGCGGTTTTCCAGCATATAGGATACGCCGGATGGCACTCGCAAATTATCTTCCAGTACATAGACAGTACCATCCTGATCACGCACCAAATCAGAGCCACAGATATGTGCCCAGACACCATTCGGGGGCGTAATACCAATGCACTCTTTTCTGAAATTAACAGAATTCTCGATCAGGTAAGCCGGGAATACACCATCCTTAATAATCTGCTGATCGTTATAAAGGTCCTGAATGAACAGATTCAGGGCTTTTACCCGTTGCTTTAAACCCTGTTCGATATGTTGCCACTCTTTCTGAGGCATCATTCTGGGAAGGATGTCAAAGGGCCAGGGGCGGTCAATAGAACTGCCCTCATGATACACCCTGAAGGTGATACCCATCTCCTTAATGGCCAATTCAGCGGCGACCTGACGGCTTCTCAGCTCGTCAGATCCTAACTCGGCTAAATAATTTACGACGGTCTTGGCATGTCTTCGGGCCTGGCCATCGCCCTGTACCGACTCATCATAAAACCCCTGGTTCTGATATTCCTGCCAATTGATACTCACCCTTGACTCCTTTTATTGCTCTTTTTAACGTCCCTGATGTCGCCCTGTTTCAGGGCGCCATTACGTGCAAAAAGTCAATTCTGGTTCAGAGTCTTTCATCCGGTCAGTGTGAGATAAATCACCTGTTACGGGGCTGAATACACAAGCCTGCACATGCCCCTCGTCTGCGCAGGAAGCATGGCTAAAGCCGTGTAACGTCTACCGCCACACTTAACCGATTAGAACCCCCACCAAAAACCACCCCTTTTAATGGCGTAACATCTGAGAAATCCCTACCAACCGCCACAGTGATATGCTGATCTTTAGCTGTGACATTGTTGGTCGGATCAAAGTCCAACCAGCCTATTTCTGGTACATAAACCGCAAACCAGGCATGGGTTGCATCAGCGCCCTCCAGCTTTTCCTGACCTTCCGGGGGCAGAGTCTCGATATAGCCACTGACATAACGAGCCGCCAGCCCCAGACTGCGCAAGCAACCTATTGCTAAATGGGCAAAATCCTGGCACACACCCTTTTTATGCTGCAGCACCGCTAAAATGGGGGTGCTGATGGTGCTGAAGCCAGGATCGTACTGGAACTCATGAAAAATCCGTGCCATCAGATCATAAGTCGCATCAATCAGAGGACGGCCCGGAGTAAAACTCAGTTCTGCAAACTGTTTCATCTCCGGGTGTATCGGTACAAAAGGTGAAGGCAGGGCAAACTCTGCAGCTGAAAACAGAGAGTCAGTGTTTTCTGAAGTCTGCCCCTCTGATGCTTTACACTGCAAAGTTTGTATTTCAATTGAATACTCTGCTAAACATTCGGGATGACGCAACAGATGACGGACGTCTTCCCAGCTGTATTTATCCGGTAATGACCGGATATCCGGTTGCTCCAGTAGCTGAATCTCACTCTCTGCAGTTACCGTCAGGGTTTTGTGCTGGGTAGGTAATTCAAATACAGTCACCTGATTATGGTAATAATCCATATACTGATCGATATAACCCGGCTCTGGCTCAACATAAATCCGGCTATTCAGATTGATCTGCTTATGATCACTACGGGGCGTTAAGCGGGCGTGATTCTGGCACAGACTGACAAAATCCGCATATTCGTAGCGGGTGACATGTTTGATTTTATAACGCACAGATCACTCCATATTTAAATCTGCTGAGCCATCTGGCTCCAGGCCAGCGGTCGGGCCGTTTTAGTATGAGAGAAATAGTTCAGCAACAGCATGTCACCAAAAACATCCAGCTGACTATTGATTTGCTGGATCAGGCTGCTCAGAGTACTACGAAGCCCCGCATCATCAGCCTCAGCAAGACTTTCACGATCAGTCAGCTGGCAGGCGGTAATCGCTTTTAACAGCGCTTTGTCGTGTTCTTCCAGTAAACCAGGCCGTTTTTTGGGCGGTAGCTGCTGGCTTAACTGTTGCAGTTGTTTTAGCTGATAGGCCAGAGATCTGGGATACTCACCATCGAGAATCAGTAACTCTATCGCACTCTCAACACTCTGATAGATACGATACCGCCGACGGTAAGTCACCAGACTCAACTGACTGGACAGGGTTTCATCCAGCACCAGATTCTGCTGGTTTTCAGGTAATTCCTGCCCAAGAGTATATTCCAGCATAGCCAGTAGCTGCTGGGCACGCTCTATACGTCGGCCAATTTCCAGCATAAACCAGCCATTACTGTTGGGCATACTATCAGAAGTAGAGCCATTAAACGCCATCAGGTAACCGATAATACGATCAAGCCTGGCCTGCACAACCCGGCTGGTTGAGCTGATTCGATGTTTTTTCAGGCTGTTGATTTCATCCTTAAGATCATCAACAAATCGCCAGCTATCGTCGGACAACAGATCTCTGACTTCGCAGGCACTGGCATAAAAAGCATCCAGAGTCTGCACCAGAGCACCGGGCCATTGTTGATGGTTTAATCCGTCAATAATAGTCTGGCTTACCTGAGCCTGAACTTCGCTGTCATCCTCGGAAAGCTGACAATGGTATGGATATAGCAGATAGCCACCACTGATGCCCAGTGCAAACAGCTCCGTCATAGCGATAAAGTTAGCATCTGAAGACGCAGCACCTTCAGAGTGTTTCTCTGTTAACTGGCGGATCAGACGTACCGTACTCTCTCCTCTTTCCAGGTAACGTCCGAGCCAGTAAAGATTTTCAGCTGTTCGACTGGGTACAGCGCCTTCGACCAGTGCCAGGTCAGGATAGCGATTGCGTTTTCTTTGCGAGTTAAGCTCATTAACGGGCTGAGAACTTCTGATCCAGGTATCTTTTACCTGTACAACCTCATTAAGTGTTTCAGAGCTGTCATCTGTATTCTGCTCATCGGCATCAGAGCTATTATCACGGTCGTTCAGAGGCAATGACTGGCAAATTGCACCAGGCATCACATAAACACCGTCGGGACTGTTAATCATAAAGATACGCAGAAAAACAGGGCGACTGACCAGCCGTCCCTGCTGCCAGAAAGGGGCCTGGGTCAGATTCAGCGGCATACGATTGAGGTAATCTTCCGGCAGAGTGTTAGCGGGCAGTCTGTCTGCTTCCGTATAATGAGCATCGTCTGACAGCGTGTCTGAAGATATTTCAGCAGCATTCGGTATCACCTTCTCACCGGTTAAGGTCAGAAGTTCCGCTTCAGAGTTATCCTGATGCTCCCCCAGCCAGTTAACCTGAATAGAGTCCAGTAACAGAGGTTTACCCTGTAAAGCTTCAGCGATTCCCGGCAGATAAGGCATTAATGCCGGACTTTCAACTAAACCAGCTCCCAGAGGATTAAACACTTTTACATTGCCCGCGCGTACGGCCTGCAACAATCCGGGAATACCATTCATGGAATATTCCGGTAGCTCCAGGGAATCAATATCAGAATCCTGGACCCAGCGAATAATCACATCGACCAGACGTAACCCCCGTAGTGTCTTAAGCCATACTTTGCCTTTTCGTACCGTCAGATCTGCACTACGAACCAGGGTGTAGCCCATATAAGAAGCCAGATAAGCATGTTCTGAATAGGATGTATGTTCAGGGCCTGGCGATAAAATCACCACCTTAGGGTCTCTGGCACCTTCTAGCTGCTGATTAATCGTCTCCTGCAGAATACGGAAAAAACGTGTGATACGACGTACACCACATTCATTAAACGCTTCCCCCATCACCCGACGGTTGATAATGCGGTTTTCCAGCAACATGCCAATACCGTTCGGACACTGGCAATGATCAGCTAATACTCTGAACTGCCCTGAAAGATCTCGTCCAATATCCATAGCACTGATAAACAAAGGTTGCGCAGCTTGTCCCTCACCTACGACTCTTTCACGCAGATAACCTTTATGACGCCGGATAAGATTAGCAGGCAATAAGCCTTGCTTAAGCAACTTCTGCTCACCGTAAAGATCCTGATATACCTCATTTAATAGCTGCTGGCGCTGTATCGCCCCCTGCTCCAGAAAACGCCAGTCTTCTTCTGACAATACCATTGGCAGAGGGTCCAGTTGCCAGTTCTGGTGCTCCTGATCCATCATGCCGTATTCCTGCAACAGGCGATAGGCCTCATTTGCCCGGCCGTTCAGGTCGTCACGACTCAACTCAGACAATTTATTGATCAGAGTTTGCCAGTGGCGGGCAAACTCTCCATCCTCTCCTACCGCCTCATCCGTTGGATTTGAGTGCAGTAAATAATCGGTAAAACACATTTCCATAGCCAGGATCACCTAACCAGATCGTTAACAATTAACATCAACAACGCCGGGCCACGGCCTGTCTGCTACATCCCTCAAAGCGTTTACCCGAAAGATACCTGTCAGAAAGCCCTGCCCGTTCACTTGTGTGCCATAGCCGCTCAGAGTGGCCGCCTCAAATCCAGAGTAACCGGATACTCATCATTTGGCCGTTCTTCAGGCGGTAACACAAACTCAGCTTGTCCTTTATGCACAACAAACTCCCGTTTCAACGTCATATGCCCGGTTAAGCCCTGATCGGTATTAATAACAGGGATGGTGTGACCATGATCCCAGAAACGGGCTAAACGCCGCCCTTCCGCTTCAAAAGCGTTCACCGGAGGTGTTTCAAAGCTGCGTCCACCCGGATGAGACACGTGATAGGTAAACCCACCCACTGATCGCCCGATCCAGCTATCATAAATATCAAACACCAGGGGGGCATGAACACCAATTGTTGGATGCAGGGCAGAAGGTGGCTGCCATGCTCTGAAACGTATCCCTGCAACAAATTCACCCGAGACAGAGTTTTTTTGCAGTGGCAAGCGACGTCCATTACAGGTGATGATATAGCGCTTATCCGTCATACCTGTCACTTTAAGCTGTACCCGCTCTAAAGAGGAATCGACAAAACGGGACGTCCCCTGGGCAGTAGATTCCTCTCCCAGCACATGCCAGGGTTCAATAGCACTTCGCAGTTCCAGTTCAAGGGAATCAAACTGATATAAACCAACACGGGCAAAACGGAATTCGAAGAAAGCTTTCAGCCACTCCTGCTGGAAGTTAAAGCCAGACTGCTGTAGATCCTGACAAACCTCGGCAACATCCTGCCAGACATATTCCGGCAATAAAAAGCGATCATGCAGCTGAGTTCCCCAGCGAACCAGAGGCTTGTGATAAGGCTTTACCCAGAAGCGCGCCAGAAGAGTGCGTAGCAACAGCATCTGCACCAGACTCATACGCGCATGAGGGGGCATTTCAAAGCCCCTGAACTCTACGATCCCTAAACGACCAGTCGGACTATCCGGTGAGTACAGTTTATCAATACAGAATTCTGCCCGATGAGTATTACCTGTCAGATCCGTCAGCAGGTTGCGCAGTAACCGGTCTACCAGCCAGGGTTGAGGCACTTCTCCCTGCGGGAATTGTGAAAAAGCGATCTCCAGTTCATACAGCTGCTCATCTCTGGCTTCGTCCACTCGTGGAGCCTGACTGGTAGGGCCGATAAATAATCCGGAAAACAGATAAGACAGCCCAGGATGATGCTGCCAGTAAGTGATAAAACTGCGTAACAGGTCAGGACGACGTAAGAAAGGACTGTCTTCAGGCCTTACGCCCCCCAACGTAACATGATTACCGCCACCGGTCCCTGTCTGGCGACCATCCAGCATAAACTTTTCAGTACCCAGACGGCTCTCTTTTGCCAGTTGATACAAATCAACCGTATTACTGACCAGATCAGCCCAGGTTTGTGTTGGCTGCACATTGACTTCAATTACTCCAGGGTCAGGAGTGACCGAAAACTTCTCAATTCTTGGATCAGATGGCGGTGTGTACCCTTCTATAACGACAGGCATTTTCAGCTCATTAGCGATCGCTTCAATGCCATTTAACAGTGCAAGATAGTGTTCGCTGTCACTTAAAGGGGGCATAAACAGGTACAGCTGCCCTTGACGATATTCAAAACACAAAGCTGTCTTAATTAGCTGTTCTGTCACCTGTCCCTGTTGTGGCTGAAAGTCAGTCGGAACAGCTTTCCCGTCAAAGCGCTTATCAATAGCAAAAGGATCGCGTTCTGGCACAAGCGGTACACTACCCAGACTATCCAGAGGTAAACGATAACCCACGGGTGAATCGCCTGGCAGCAAGAAACAGTGCCCCCGCCGGAATGACCAGCAGCAACTTTGCCAGTATTGCTGTACAGGATTCCATTCTAATGGCAGTACATACCCGACTGGCTGATCCAGGCCTTTTTCCATTTTTGCCAGAAAGCCTTTGCGACTCAGAGCGTTGAGTAATTCAGGTTCATCCGGCCCAGGATCAACAGGCAGATTTCCCTCCTGCCACAAATGGTACAGCACATCTTCATAAGCGGGGTGTACACAACCACTATCTAACCCCAGATGCCGACTGAGAAGTTGAGCAAAGTGCTTAATATCCTGATCAGAAAAATCATAGTTCCGGTTTATATCTGCCAGTAACTCTGGCTTATGCCAGATGGGCACACCATCTTTACGCCAGTAACAGCTATAAGCCCAACGCGGTAATGGCTCCCCTGGATACCATTTCCCCTGACCAAAGTGGCTGAAACCACCTTTGGCAAAATGCTGCTGCATCTTCAGATACAGATCCTGAGCCAGCTTTCTTTTTTCTTTACCGTCAGCCTCAGTGTTCCATTGTGGACTTTCCATATCATCAATGGAAATAAATGTCGGCTCCCCTCCCATGGTCAAGCGCACATCCTGCTGATGGAGGAACTCATCGATCTGCTCTCCCAACTGATTAATATCATCCCAGTCATCATCCGCAAAAGGCTTCGTCGACCGGGGCATCTCATGCAAGCGGGTGACAGTATTCGAAAAGCTGAATTCAGATTCACAGGGATCAATCCCGCCGGTCACTGGTGCGGCGCTGCCAGGCTCCGGGGTACAGGCCAGAGGAATATGCCCTTCTCCTGCGAATAAACCAGATGTGGGGTCAAGACCTATCCAGCCTGCACCGGGAATATACACTTCTGTCCACGCATGCAGGTCAGTGAAGTCTTTCTCCGGTCCACTGGGACCATCCAGTGATTTTTCATCCGGAGCTAACTGAATCAGATATCCGGAAACAAAACGGGCCGCCAGACCAAGGTGACGGAACAGTTGCACCAGTAACCACGCTGAATCCCGACAGGAGCCTGAGCCTTTTTCCAGAGTCTCGGTACAGGTCTGCACTCCGGGTTCCAGGCGTATGGTGTAGTCAATCAATTGATACAGATGCTGATTCACTGCCACTAAAAAATCGACAGTATGCTTACTGTCCTTCTCCAGTACTCTGATCTGTTTCAGCTGTTGATCAAACTGCTGACATTGAGTGTCTTTTGCCAGATAGGGAGCCAGATCCTGTAACAACTGTGCATCGTAATCAAAAGGAACCTGCTCAGCGTATTCCTCCAGAAAAAAATCAAACGGATTAATCACCTTCATCTCGGCAACGACATCAACAGTAAAAGAGAAGTGACGAGTCTTTTCAGGAAAAACCACCCGTGCCAGATAATTACCAAACGGGTCTTGTTGCCAGTTTATAAAATGCTCTTCTGGCTCAATTCTGAGCGAATAGCTTTTGACAGGCGTTCGACTATGGGGGGCAGGACGTAAACGAAATACATGGGGGGACATGTTCACATGACGGTCATAATGATATTCCGTATGGTGAGTAATACCTACAGTAATAGTCATAATCATCCTTAAGGCTGTGGCTATTTTTATCTGTTCATGCAAAAAACCTGCCCAGGATTGAATTAACTATTTTCTGACAAACACCTGAATAACCTTTCTGTATATGCTGTACGGATAACAGGAACAGTGTTGAATGCTTTATCCCGCTATCTGTAACATCCTGTTTATGAAAAATGAACTGCCCTTTAATTAAACCGAGCAGGAGTGGCATCAGGGCCCGGAGTAACCATGACGGAAGTGAAAGCGTGCCAGCTCGTGGAGTTCAGGGTATTCTCCGGTGAAAGTTTTAACGTACTCAGGAATACGTTGCATACGCACCTCTAAAGATTCCTGAGTCTGCATTGAAATATAGCCAATCTGCACCAGATAAATGGTTCTGGCATGAACATCCGCTTCAACATCATTAAAGCCATAGCGTTTGAACATTGCAGCCAGTGCATCCAGACGCAACTGATCAGCACTGTGCACCTCCGCCAGAATATCGTTCGACTGCAATGACCAGCTACGAATCGCAAATTCAAACCGGTCGTCGAACAGGCCGTTATCCAGCCAGCAATCAAATATATTCAGTGTTGCCTCAGCCAGAGAGTCTGCATAAGCTTCCGACTGTCTGATGATATTTCCGGTATTTTTTTCTTTCCAACGCTGCATCAAAGCCGTTAACAGCGCTTCTCTGTCATTAAAAAACCAGTAAAAGCTGGTTCGGGATAAACTAAGCCGTTTCGCCAGAGTTGCGATTTTTACATTCTCAACACCAGACTCCACCAGAATCTCACTGGCAGCTTGTAGCCATACTTCTGACGATCCGCGCCATCCGGTTTCATTAGGGGATTGTTTTTTCATTGCTTTTATCTGTAATCCGATCACGGCTTAACGATACCTCAATGTTACGTTCTGATCTATCTGCGTCATAATATGTTCATATGCGTCATAATTATTGACACTACTGTACATTTATTTTTAAAGTCACAAAAAGCCATGTCATCTGACCCGGCCCTTTTAAATACACCGTGACAGCCATACCCTCTTTGAAATGGCAAAACACAGCGGAAAACAGGTATAACAACAAGCAGGAGCCTGAACATGTCCAATGATCCATTATTGCAACCCTACCAGTTGAAGCATCTGACACTGCGTAATCGCATTATCATGACCTCCCATGAACCCGCTTATCCGGAAGATGGCATGCCCAAAGGACGTTATCGGGCTTACCATGTGGAGCGGGCAAAAGGTGGGGTCGCAATGACGATGACAGCAGGCTCAGCGGCAGTGTCCAAAGATAGTCCACCAGTATTTAACAACCTGCTGGTACATAAGGATGAAGTGGTTCCCTGGATTCAACAGCTGACGGATGCAGTACATGAAGAAGGTGCTGCCATTATGATTCAGCTGACCCATCTGGGCCGTCGTACCCGTTGGGATAAAGGCGACTGGCTGCCTGTTGTCTCCCCTTCTCATCATCGAGAAGCGGCACACAGAGCCTTTCCAAAGAAAATTGAAGACTGGGATATCGAACGAATTATCAAAGACTATGCCGATGCAGCAGAGCGTATGAAAGCCGGAGGTATGGACGGTATTGAGCTACAGGCCTACGGTCATCTGATGGATCAGTTCTGGTCTCCGCTCACGAATGAACTGGATAGCCCTTACGGTGGTTCGCTGGATAATCGGCTGCGCTTTACCTTTGATGTGCTGACAGAAATGCGCAAACGCGTCGGCCCGGATTTCATTATCGGTATGCGCTATACCGCTGATGAGATGCTGGCGGGAGGCCTGAGTAAAGAAGAGGGTCTGGAGATTTCACGCAAACTGGAAGCCAGCGGCATGGTGGACTTCCTGAACGTTATTCGGGGACATATCGATTCTGATCCGGGCCTGACCGATGTGATTCCAATCCAGGGTATGGCTAATAATCCTCACCTTGATTTTGCCGGAGAGATTCGCGCAGCGACCAGTCTGCCTGTGTTCCACGCTGCTAAAATCCCCGACGTAGCCACTGCACGTTACGCCGTAGATTCCGGTAAAGTAGATCTGGTGGGAATGACCCGAGCTCATATGACTGATCCTCATATTGTGCAGAAAATTATCGAAAAGCGCGAAGAAGAGATCCGCCCCTGTGTCGGTGCAAATTACTGCCTGGATCGAATCTACCAGGGCGGTATGGCCTTCTGCATCCACAATCCATCCACTGGACGAGAAGAAACCCTGCCCCATCAGATCACCCTCGCAGATACGAAGAAGAAAGTCGTTATCGTGGGTGCAGGTCCCGCGGGGTTAGAAGCCGCACGTGTTGCAGGCGAACGAGGGCACGATGTGGTTGTGTTTGAGGTTGCCGATAAACCCGGTGGTCAGATTCTGCTGACCTCCCAGAGTGAACGCCGTAAAGAGATGATCTCTATTATCGACTGGCGTATGGCCCAGTGCGAACGTCTGAATGTACGCTTCAGGTTTAATACCTGGGCAGAAGCAGACACCATAGCCGAAGAAGCGCCGGATGTGGTCGTAATAGCCACAGGTGGACTGCCTCATACTGAGGTGCTGGCTAAAGGTAATGAACACGTTATTTCAGCCTGGGACATTATATCTGGTGATGTAAAACCTGGTAAAAACGTACTGATTTTCGATGATGCCGGTGATCATTCAGGCCTTCAGGCTGCTGAAATCATTGCTAAATCCGGTGCAAGAACCGAAATAATGACCCCAGATCGCAGTTTTGCCCCGGAAGTGATGGCCATGAACCTGGTTCCTTATATGCGTACACTGCAATCACTGGATACCCAATTCACCGTAACCTATCGTTTGCATGCCGTGGAAAAACAGGATACGGATTCCGAAGGCAATACCCTGAAAGCCTTTATTGGCAGTGATTATGGCGGTGTCGCAGAAGAAAAAGCTTTCGATCAGGTCATTGTGAATCACGGCATTATCCCGCTGGATGACCTCTATTTCGAGCTAAAACCTGATTCTTCTAATCAGGGAGAGCTATCCCATGAACAGCTGATAAACGGTAAACCACAAACGGTGGTACGTAATCCGGAAGGACGCTACCAGCTTTTCAGAATTGGAGATGCCGTCGCCTCTCGTAATACCCATGCCGCTATTCTGGATGCTTTGCGATTGATGAAGGATATCTGATTGCCTTTGCCTCCATAACGCAAAAAGCAGCCAAATGGCTGCTTTTTGTCACTATTATGTTACTTCAACAGAAACCATTTTCTGCCAAAGAACCTGCTATCAATAGTACTTCAAATCATCTACTTTACCCCAGAACACCCGATAGGCGAACGCGGTATAACAAATGATGACAGGTACAACAATAATCGCTCCCCATAGAATAATAGTCAGAGACTCAGGTGCGGCAGCGGCATCCCAGATTGTTAGTTGACCCGGTACAATATACGGGAAGAAACTCACACCTAAACCGAAGAAGCAGAGCAGGAAGATAACTACTGCAGAGACAAATGGAACCCAGCATCCCCGATCATTATCCTGAGGCAATTTTTTCAGGAACAGATAATTTACGATAAACAACGCCATACACAACGCTGGTAATGGAGCCAGCCAGAGTACATTTGGCCAGCTTAACCAACGCTCATAGACATCCGGGTTGATCCAGGGATTGACCAGAGACACCGCAATAGTACCTGCCATGCAAATTCCGATGGAATTTTTTGCCCAGATAATCGCTTTTTTCTGCAACTCACCTTCTGCCTTCATCACCAGCCAGCAAGCACCAATAAAGCTGTAAGCAGCTGCCACACCCAGGGCGCTGAGAATACTGAAAGCAACGGCAGTCCAGCTATCTTCAAACCCCATCACATACATGCCCAGCATATAGCCCTGACTGAGTGCCGCCAGTAAAGAACCGATTTTAAATACTCTGTTCCATGTTGGTTTATGGCTGAAAGGTGCTTTTGCGCGAAAATCAAAAGCAACGCCTCGCAACACCAGACTGATTAACAGGATGGCAGTGGGCATATAAAGCTCCCGGAATACCAGGCTGTGTGCCGTTGGGAAGGCAATCAACAACAGCCCTACCGCCAGTACCAGCCAGGTTTCATTGGCATCCCAGAAAGGACCGATGGATGCCACCATACGATCGCTATGCTGATCATGATCCAGCGGCAATAAAATCCCGACCCCCAGATCATAACCGTCCAGTACAGCATAAAGAATGACGGAAAGGCCCATTAATGCGATAAAGATTACCGCCAGTGTATCTGCATCAAACATAGTTCTGACCTCCATTCACTTCAGACTTTGAGGTATAAGCACCGGCTTGCTTCACTTCTTCTGGCTGAATCTCCTCAATCTCAACCGCACGCCGGGCCATTACAAACAGGGTATGCAGATAAGCGCCCAGTAACACCACATAAAGGATGGAGTACATTGCCAGAGACAGAGCCACATTTCCAGGCGCAATATCTGTCGCAGCCTGTTGAGTAGTCAATACACCGGTTACCAGCCATGGCTGACGGCCTATCTCCGTCACATACCAGCCTGCCAGAGTCGCCACCCAGCCAGAGAAGCTCATAACCACCAGTCCTTTTAATATGAGCGGTGAAACTGAGCCTTTGCGTACTAGCTGCAAACTACCCAGCCAGGCAATTGCCAGCATTAAAACGCCGATACCAACCATCACCCGAAAAGCATAAAACACAGGTGCTACCGGAGGATGATTACCTTCAAAATCATTCAGACCTTTAAGTTCACCGTTAAAGTCGTGAGTCAGAATAAAACTGGCGATACCAGGTAGGCCGATTTCAAAATGATTCTGACGGGTTTCTTCGTCAGGTACAGCAAACAGTAATAAAGGCACCTGAGTATCGGTTTCCCAGATACCTTCCATTGCCGCAATCTTCTGCGGTTGATGATGCAGGGTATTCAGACCATGAAAATCCCCCACCAGAGCCTGTACCGGCGCCAGTACTGCCGCGATAAATAAAGCGACTTTCAAGGTCAGCTTCGGTGCTCTTTTATCATCCCCTTTCAACAGACGATAGGCACTGATACCAGCAATTAAGAAAGTCGCTGTTAATGCTGAGGCCAGAAGCATGTGAGTCAGGCGATAGGGAAAAGAGGGATTAAAGATGATTTCAGCCCAGTCGGTTGCGTGAGCAACGCCATCCCGCATCTCAAAACCCTGCGGCGTCTGCATCCAGGAGTTGAGTGCCAGAATCCAGAACGCTGACAATGCCGTGCCCACGGCAACAATCACAGTTGATGCCGTATGGACTCGATTTGACACACGATTCATACCAAACAGCATAATGCCGAGAAAGCCCGCTTCCAGAAAGAAAGCAGTCAGTACTTCATAACCCAATAAAGGCCCTGCAATATTACCGACGGTTTCCATAAAGCCGGGCCAGTTGGTGCCAAACTGGAAAGACATGGTGATACCACTAACAACCCCCACTGCAAACGTCAGAGCGAATATTTTCACCCAGAAACGGTAGGCCCTCATCCAGACGGGATCACCGGTCTGGTTATAACGAATTTTAAAGACCACCAGAAACCAGCTCAAAGCGATGGTAATAGAGGGAAAAAGGATATGAAAACTCACATTCGCCGCAAACTGAATGCGCGAAAGCATTAAGGTTTCTTCAAGCATAATCCACCTCGGAAGGGTGACAAGTAAGATAACAACTCAGATTCAGTTGTTTTGTAGTATTCGGTCTTTCATATCGATGACTTTGCTGACGCCAGCCCCCAGCTTCATCAGGGTATTGAGCTTGTCCGGGTTCATATCCTGCAACTCTCCGGCCCAGCTGGTCACGGCTTCCAGCAGATCATGGATTTCTCCCATTTTCTCCTGTGCATAGCGCTCCTGCTCATTGCCTGGCTCATCCATCAGATTATCGCGCAACAAAGACATTGTCGGATCAACTTCCCGCTTACGGCGCTCTTCAAATACTCGAATCGCCATCTCCCAGATAGAACCTGCTGGCGAATAATATTCTTTGCGATCCTTCGGTTTGTGGGATACCTGTACCAGACGCCAGGACTGCAGCTCCTTAATTCCCATGCTGATATTGCCACGGGAGATATTCAGAGTTTCTCCAATCTCAACAGCACTCAAAGGTTCCTGGCTAATGATGAGCAGTCCATACATCTGTCCGACAGTGCGGTTAAAGCCCCACCGGCTCCCCATTTCACCGCAGTGCATTACAAAGGATTCAATCTTCTCGGTCATAATCATCAGAACATTCCGAACTTTCAGTATTTTCTGAAAGTTTAAACATGCATTGATTTAAATCAAGTGATTTTTTCATATATGCAGCAATGCAATTCTGAATAATCAGGAATATAGCCAGTTGAGGCGCTTAAAACGCGATCTGAACAATGAAAAAGAGAGGCAGAGCAAGAATAAGGACAGGAAAATCCAAGGATGCATTAGCAATACTGATATAGCAATTTCGAAGGCAGAGCATCTGAAAACACCATATTTTTCATAAAACATGGTGCCTTATTTCAACTGACAGTGATTAAAGCCTGTCGATTAACTCGGGGCTAAAAAGACAGATTACTTATTACTGAAAATCAGCCCGCCTCCAAACGCGATAAAAACCCCGTTGTAGATTCTGGAAAAAAACTTTCCAGCTCTGGTGTTTGCAACAAACTTTTGCATATTTCTGGCTGAATACGAGTAAGCGAGATGCACAGAGATCACAATAGCGCATATAGTGAGAAACATGACACTAAACTGCGCCGAAACCGGGTAATCTGCCGAAATAAACTGGGGTAAAAATGCAGACAGAAAGATCACAGTTTTAGGATTACTGGCTGAAACCAGAAAGCCCGTCTTAAAGAAGGATGTCTGCTGTACAAGTGCGGGCTCAGTTTTTTCGGTGGTTTGTGGCTTTTTCATTAACCCGGTTACTCCGAGATAAATCAGATATAAACCACCCATAATTTTCAGGATAAAAAAGGCAATAGGCGATTGCTCCAGCATGGCCCCTGCGCCCATCGCGACCAGAAAGATAATAACAGCCTGACAGGACAGATTTCCCATAATAGATAAAATTGCCTGCATGTAACCGTGTTTTACAGCATTCTGGACAACAAAAAACACATTTGGCCCTGGGGCCAGGGTGATAAAAAAATAGGATAAGAAAAATAACCACCAGAGTTCAGCGTTCATAATATCCCCTCTTTAAATTAGATGGAAAATATAAAAGCAAAACTCATACCAGCTTATCGACTGTGTTTGAAGCACACCAATTCGCTCAGCAGAGGCATTCAGAGATATATTTCAGGCAAGGCAGACCCAAACTGAAACTTCTTTGCAGCCATAATCCTCTTTATTTTGACAATCAAACAAACTACCATTTATTTTGATTATCAAAATAGTTAAAAGGTTAAAGGATGAAACATTCAGAACCTGCACGAACCTGCCTGTACGACAAGCATTTAAGTCACAAGCATCAAGACAGTGAAAATCGAACCTGGTATGTATTACTGTTAACGCTGCTTGTAATGACAGTAGAAATTATTGCCGGAAGTTTGTATGGCTCAATGGCTTTGCTGGCCGATGGCTGGCATATGGCAACTCATGCTGCGGCTTTTATTCTGGCTTTATTCACTTATCGCTACGCAAGAATGAATGCCCATAACCCCTCTTTCACTTTCGGTACTGGCAAAGTCAGCGTGCTGGGTGGGTTTACCAGTGCAATCATTCTGGGTGTGGTTGCTTTAATCATGTTGGCAGAATCGGTACATCGGTTGTTTTCACCGGAGGAAATTCAGTTCGATGAAGCCATTCTGATTGCTATGGTTGGTTTAGTGACCAATATTGCCAGTGCATTTTTACTTCACGACGGACACGGACACGGACACGGACACGGACACGGACACGGACACGGACACGGACACGGACACGGACATCATATTGACGCTCATCATAAAAGCGACTTCAACCTGAAAGCGGCTTATTACCACGTACTGGCTGATGCACTGACATCTCTGTTAGCGATCTTCGCTCTTCTGGCAGGAAAATATTATGGCTGGCACTGGCTCGATGCCTTTATGGGCATTGTTGGCGGGATCATTATCACTCGCTGGGCGTTAGGTCTTCTGAAAGAAACCAGCCCTATCCTGCTGGATCACAGTATATCTAAAGAATATGAGCAGAAGATTGTGTCCACACTGGAAAAGGATAAAGCAACGACCGTCAGTGATATTCATATCTGGAAAATCAGTGCAGATCATTATGCTGCAATGATTTCACTGAATACTACTCAGGCAAAGTCCACAGAGGAATACAGGACACTGCTGCAGGAATTCGATAAACTGCATCATCTGACAATTGAAGTAAATCGATGCAGTAATTCAGATGAGCAAAGAGAAAACCGATCAGCTGAACCGGTCAATTATTGAGTTTTATGACCGATTATCCGCCTGGGAAAATAACGTCGTCAGAAATAAAGATTATTCTCTGGCACAAATCCACACTCTGGAAGTGCTGGGTACCTATGGTTCTCTCAGAATGAAAGAGCTTGCTGAAAAGCTGGGCATTACCACAGGTACTCTGACAGTTCAGGTCGACAAGCTGGCCAAAGCAGAATTGGTAGAACGTATCCCCCATGAATCAGATCGGCGCTCATTTCTGATTAAGCTGACAGAAACAGGACATCAACTCTATCTGGAGCATGATGCCCTGCATCTGAAGCTAACCGAAAAAATCAGCCAGTCATTGACTGAGACAGAAGCACAGACTCTGGTCTCCTGTCTTAAAAAAATGAATGCTGACTTTTAAGCCACGAGTTGCCCTGCTTCAGGACTGTCAGGCTCTCAGCCAGATATAAAATTAAACCAGCTCTTCGGCATTGCATCAGGTAACCGGCATCAGAATTTCAAATACGGATACCATCTCACGGGTATAGCTTTCCAGGCCATGACACCAAAACATACCGGATTTATCTCAGGATGTGCCTGAAGTAACGCCATAAACACACGCTTTGTTCCACTGCTTTTCTCAAAAAAGCACTTACACCTCTATATTTAATGACCCAAAATAAAATAGAATCTCCTGTTTATTATGAATTTAACTATTACAAATCGTTGATAAAAATGATTTTATTGCTTTTTAAAGAAAAATTGCCCAGAATCACAAATAGTTACCAGGGAAATAGCTCCAGAGCATTCCAGGCACATATTTAGAGATGTAATTGCCTGACAGATTCTGGCGAATCTGTTATTGCAGGTGACAATGTCATCCGAAACAAAAAAGATCTTTCCTATTATCAGGTTAAATCCATCGGGAAGGTCTAAACTGGAACTACAAAACCGGCGTATTCGCCGTTGCATTAGCGAGACAATCGTAATCGCATCTGCACATTCTTTTTGTCCGAAAAGCATAATAAAAAGGAAGCACTTTATGAAATTTACCAAGAAATTGCTGACAGGTATGGCCGTTGTTGCATCCGCAGGTATTGCATCCGCAGCCAGTGCTGAAACACGCTTTATTTCTATTGGTACAGGTGGTGTAACGGGTGTTTACTATCCAACGGGTGGTGCAATCTGCCGTCTGGTTAACAAAGACCGTAAAGAACACGGTGTGCGTTGTTCCGTAGAGAGCACCGGCGGTTCGGTATACAACATTAATACTATCCGTGCTGGTGAACTGGAGATGGGCGTTGCTCAGTCTGACTGGCAGTTCCACGCTTATAACGGTACCAGTAAATTCAAAGATGCTGGCGCATTCAAGGATTTGCGTGCAGTTTTCTCTGTACACCCAGAGCCATTCACAGTGGTTGCCCGTGCTGATGCCGGCATCAAAACAATTGATGACCTGAAAGGTAAGCGAGTAAACATTGGTAATCCGGGGTCTGGTCAGCGCGGTACGATGGAAGTGCTGATGGCTGAAAAAGGCTGGACAGCATCTGACTTCAGTCTGACGTCTGAGCTGAAAGCCGCCGAGCAGTCTAAAGCTCTGTGTGACAATAAGATTGATGCCATGGTTTACACTGTGGGCCACCCAAGTGGTTCTATTAAAGAAGCCACTACATCATGCGATAGCGTGATTGTTGAAGTATCCGGTAAAGCGGTTGATTCTCTGGTCAGCCAGAATGACTTCTACCGTACAGCTACTATCCCAGCGGGTATGTACCGCGGCACTAATCAGGATGTAAAAACTTTTGGTGTCGGTGCGACTTTCGTATCTTCAGCTAAAGTACCTGACGAAGTTGTTTACACAGTTGTTAAATCCGTATTCGAAAACTTCGATACCTTCAGAAAACTGCACCCTGCGTTTGCTAACCTGAAAAAAGAAGAGATGGTTAAAGACGGTCTGTCTGCCCCTCTGCACCCGGGTGCTGTTAAATACTACAAAGAAGCCGGTCTTCTGTAAGTACTCCATGACTGCATAATTGCTGTCTGATGCTACTGCCTCCGGGCAGTGGCATCTCTTGTTTATGACTGCATGTTTTTCCTCTGCCATGGAGCCTTCACGATGTCCGACGCTTCTCCGACTACTCCGCCTCAGAATGATGAGATTGATAAGCTGTTGAAATCTGAAACCGGCAGCCGGTCTCTCGACGGCCCTTTAGGCAAACTGGTCATAGGCCTGCTGGTTACCTGGTCACTGTTTCAGTTATGGTATGCCTCTCCGATACCTTTTATGCTGAATATCGGTGTTTTCAATGAAGATCAGGCTAAATTTATTCACCTGAGCTTTGCGGTATTTCTGACATTCTGCCTGTTTCCTGCAAGTTCACGTATGAACCGTGGCCCCTGGCAGGCGATGGACTTTATCATAGGCCTGATTGCAGCTTCCTGTTCCCTTTATCTGTTGTTTAATCGAACAGAGTTGTCTTTGCGCATTGGTGCACCTGATACCACTGATATTATCTTTGCTGTGGTGGGCATGATTACTCTGCTGGAGGCTGCTCGAAGGGCTCTGGGACCACCTTTAGTTATCGTTGCAATAGTATTTCTTATTTATACCTTCGGCGGCCCACACATGCCGGATGCTATTGCCCATAAAGGCGCCAGTCTGAACAAGACGATGTCTCATCAGTGGATTACTACTGAAGGCGTTTTTGGTGTTGCTCTGGGAGTATCAACCACCTTTGTATTTCTGTTTGTTCTGCTCGGTGCTTTACTGGATAAAGCCGGTGCAGGTAACTACCTGATTAAGGTGTCTTTCTCTTTGCTGGGCCATTTAAGAGGTGGCCCGGCTAAAGCTGCGGTTGTGGCATCGGGTCTGAGCGGCATCATTTCAGGATCATCGATTGCTAACGTGGTAACCACAGGAACCTTCACTATTCCACTAATGAAGCGTGTTGGCTTTCCAGGCTCTAAAGCCGGGGCTGTAGAGGTTGCGGCATCAACCAATGGGCAGCTGACACCACCGATTATGGGCGCAGCAGCTTTTCTGATGGTAGAGTATGTCGGTATATCCTATATCGAGGTAGTTAAGCATGCGATCCTTCCCTCTCTGATCTCCTATATTGCACTGATCTATATCGTGCATCTGGAAGCGATCAAATTGGGAATGAAAGGGATTACCCGAACACATGTGCCAACAATGGCACAACGTATGTTGTCCTGGTTCACCACATCAACCATTACACTTCTGCTGGCAGCTGTAGTCTATTACGGATCTAACCTGCTTGAAGCCTATCTGGGTGGTTTTGCCTATCCGGCTATGCTGATTATTTCAATTGCCGGTTATATCTATCTGGTAAAAGTCGCAGCAAGCTATCCAGAACTGGCGTCTGATGATCAAAGCATTGAACTGGATCATCTGCCAGAAGTTCGCCCAACCGTAATGTCAGGTCTCTATTTTGGTCTGCCTATTGTGGTTCTGCTGTGGGCTCTGGCAGTAAAACGCTACTCTCCTCAGCAATCGGCGTTTTTCTCAGTCATTTTCCTGATCGGTGTGGTTTTAACCCATAAACCACTGAAAGCCTGGTTCCGTGGTGAACAGAGCCTGGGGCATTTCTTCAAGGAAAGCTGGAATGACTTTGTTGATGGCCTGATAGATGGCGCCAGAAACATGGTTGGCATTGGTATCGCAACAGCAGCAGCAGGCATCGTTGTAGGTACTGTTACCCTGACCGGCCTGGGTCAGATGATGACAGAGTTTGTTGAATTCATCTCTGGCGGCAACCTGATCCTGATCCTGATCTTTACAGCTATCATCTGTATTATTCTGGGCATGGGGTTGCCAACAACAGCAAACTACATCGTAGTATCCACTCTGATGGCCCCTGTTATTGTATCCCTGGGTGCAGAAAATGGGCTGATCGTACCTCTGATTGCCGTGCACTTATTTGTGTTTTATTTTGGTATTCTCGCCGATGACACACCTCCGGTGGGTCTTGCAGCCTTTGCAGCGGCGGCCATTGCCAAATCAGACCCGATCAAAACCGGTGTACAGGGCTTCACTTACGATATCCGAACCGCCATCCTGCCGTTCATGTTTATCTTTAACACTCAGCTACTGCTGATTGGTATTGATAGCATATTTGACCTTCTGATCACTGTAGTCAGCGCTATTGCTGCTATTCTGATCTTCTCCGCCGCTACACAGGGCTACTGGCTGGTCAAAAGTAAACTGTGGGAATCTCTGGCACTACTACTGATTGCTTTCAGCTTGTTCCGCCCGGATTTCTGGTGGGATCAGGTATATGCACCGACAACCAACCTGCCAGCCAATCAGCTTATTGTTCAGGCAGAGGGACTGAAAAAAGGTGAATATCTGCAGTTAAACGTTGAAGGCGTCACCATTGAAGGAGACGAAGTGGCTAAAACAGTTTCCCTTCAGCTGGAATCAGAAGACGGTAATGGTATGGCTCGCCTGCAGGAGATGGGCTTTATGCTCAGCGAAGGTGAAAATAGCTGGACCGTTGATCTGGTCACTTTCGATAGCCCAGCAGAACGTGCAGGCATCGACTTTGGCTGGCAGATTACCGGCATTAAAGCTGAAGCAGACCGACCGCCGCAGGAGCTGGTATTTATACCGACAATAACCTTACTGGTGTTTATTGGCTGGTTGCAACGTCGCCGTCGTGACGACGCACTTCCAGCAAACTGATTTCATCAGTTTAACGCCTTATCTGCAGATGGTTCAGGTGAACCATCTGCAGACAATTTACCTGATTGGTCAGTATCAGTACCAGGACTAAGCACAGTACTCCCAATCGGGTAAATCCTCTTCCTTTTCCCTTGCCCCTTACTATAGTGATCTTTCAGGACAGGCTATTAAGACGAGCTGTCACCTCGCCTTTACTTTTATGCCAGCAGATCCCTCCCACCAGCACCACTGTGACACAACCCGCGAATGCCAGAAAATCATAAAGCAGCGTTAACGATCCCGTCTGGTTTAATATTTGCCCTGCGATGATATTACCGAGGCTGCCACCAATGGCTGAAGCGATCATGCCAACCCCACTAAGCTGCATTGTCGCAACAGGAGAGTAACGCTGTGCCAGCCAGGATGACACCACTCCCCACACAGGGAAATAGATCATTCCATAGCCAGCCCCGGCGATCACAGCAAACTGCAACGGATTAAAGCTGAACGCCAGTAATCCTGCGGCATACCCTGAAGCGGCAAGCAAAAGAGCCACTTCATGACCTTTTTTATCTGCAACACGTCCAATCAAGATTCCTGCCAGCATTCCGCTGATGCCAATCACCGACCAGGTTATTGCTCCCTGAAAACCGGATGGATCCACCTCATCCAGCCTGGTATTCAGCCAACTGGTAAAAGTGATACAGGTTAACCCGATCTGGAAATAGATCAGACAACTGAACAAGGCTCTGTGTTCTGTCAGACAAGCCATAATCAGCTGACGTACAGATAGCATATTCAGCTCAGATTCTGAGAGTTTCTCTGGTTGCCTGGTACTGACGCTGGATAAGCTTCGCATCATATAAAGAGTGGTCAGAAAGATAAGCCCGGCAATACCCGCAGTCAGTATCCAGACACTTTGCCAGCCAAAGACCGGCACCCACCAAAGCAGAATCAAACCATTAATACCATAGCCCCAGGCGGTGCCACTTCCTGCTACGGATAAACTGGTTGCCGCATTCTGTTTATCCGCATATTGACTGATCAACCCGACAATGGCTCCCCAACAGCCAGCTGCACTGAAGGCGAGCAGAAATAATAAAACGATAATAATCACTGGCTCCGCTACCTGAGATAAACCTGCCAGCAACAGTGTTGCCCCACCTGCAGTCAGTAGAATCAGGCGCTCTGCAGAAATAATCCTGCCCAGAATGCTGACGCAGAGTGCTCCGGCCAGATAAGCGATTTGTGTCGCGACACCTGTCAACGTCAGATGCCAGTACGTCATATCCAGCGCATCACGCATCAAAGGAAATAAGGCCGCAAACAGGAAGACGCCAAAACCATGACTGATAACCTGATTTGCTCCCAGAATAATGGCCAATCGCATAAAAATCTCCATAACCCTGTTTCTCCGGAGGTATCCGAAGCATCTGGCCGCATTGTATGCACTTGACCATATTCAATATATCGATAAATATTGATCATTACCTTCAATAAAAATGAATATAATCATGAAAGATTTATCGATCAGTCTACTGAGAACATTTGTGATTGCGGCAAGAACTCTGAATCTTGGACAAACCGCACAGATTCTGCATAAGGCTCCCTCGACCATTAGCATGCAACTGAACAGGCTGGAAGAATGCCTGGACACGACCCTGTTAGAGAGAGGCCAATATGGTGTTCGCCTGACAGCTTCAGGAAAACAGCTTGAACAGGATGCCCGACAACTGATCAGCCTGCATGATCAGATCATGGGGCAATATCAACACGCTGCAATTGACGGCACGGTCAGATTAGGCACCCATGATCAGTACGCCACACGGGTACTGACACCGATCCTGGAATCCTTTGTCCTGTCTTATCCTGAAGCTAATCTGGAAGTATTCAGTGATCACCGACCACAAGTGCTCAGGGATATGCTGTATGAAGGCAAACTGGATATCGCTCTGATCGAGATGCCCGCACAATCTGAAGGCGGTGAACGATTGGCCAGAGATGAACTGGTATGGGTTTGCTCTCAAATTCGCCCGATGACTCAACAAACACCATTACCACTGGCCGTTTTTGTTGAAGGCTGTTATCACAGACAATGTGCTCAGAATACACTGAAGGATGCCGGACGGGATTATCGTATCGCATTCAGTAGCCAGAGCCGGGCAGGGATCATCGCAGCGGTTAAAGCAGGTATTGGCATTGGCATTCTGCCTCGCTCCACTGTCGAATCCGGGATGATGATTATTGAGTCAGGCCTGCCAGAGCTGCCCGGCACTCACACTACCCTGTTTTTAGACGACAACGTTAATGAAGCAACCACACGGCTCGCAAACACCATTCGCGATAGCGCCAGGCAAGGCATACTACACCCGGTTTAATCAACCGGGGTTCTTTTCCCCTTGCCCACCAATATTCATCTCTTTGCTGTAACTCAGCTATTCTTTGAAAAATGATAAAACAATTATACATACCTTTTGGGTAACTATTCTGCTGCCCGGTCAAAGATATCTGGCTGCTGCCCACAAAATAACAGGGTTAAGGCATTACTTGCTGATACCGATTGTTTACGGCATGAGGAAAGATAGCTGCGAATCAGGCAGAACTG
>NZ_JACJFM010000326.1 GCF_014164585.1 Oceanospirillum sediminis
GCCAGAGGCTTAACGCATATTGGTGTCATTCGCTGGCTTGAAGAGAATCATATGGAGATCGCCTCTGTATCCGGCAGCTCAGTGGGGGCTCTGGTGGGGGGATCTATGCAGCAGGCAAACTGGATGAGTTTGAGCAGTGGGTCCGGGCGATTACCCGGACTGATATGGTTAATCTGATGGATATTGCCTGGGCAAAAACTCCAGATTCAACAATAAACCTACAGAGACAAAAAACAGCGCCACAAACACGACTTTTAAAGATTCCAGGGTATG
>NZ_JACJFM010000327.1 GCF_014164585.1 Oceanospirillum sediminis
ATGTTAAAGATTATTGTTAAAGATGGTGAAAACATCGAGAGAGCTTTAAAACGCTACAAAAGAAAGCATAGAAATATTAAAGTAATGCAAAATTTAAGAGAAGGGCAGTATTTTACAAAACCTTCTGTTAAGAGACGTCGTGAAATCCAGAAAGCGGCTTATATCCAAACTTTAAGAGACCAAGAGGATATATAAGTATATCTTTCTAAAATAATATTATGAAATCCCATTCGCTAAAAGCAAATGGGATTTTTTATTGTAAGCTTTTTAACTATTAAGCTACAAACTATCTATTATGGTACTGTATCTATTTGTT
>NZ_JACJFM010000328.1 GCF_014164585.1 Oceanospirillum sediminis
GGTGGTTGGCATATCATTGGTAATTGTCCGATTAATTTTTTTGATAGTTCAAAATCTGAACCCTGTTTTGCTAATGCAGGTGATAGCCTAAAATTTTATCCAGTTTCAATCCAGGAATATGAAGATATTAAGGTTTTGGTTGATGCTGGGGTGTATCAAATAGAAAGTGAGGTGCTATATGATTAAGGTTTTAAATGCAGGATTCTATTCCTGTATACAAGATTTTGGGCGAATAGGATATCAGCACTATGGTGTGCCTGTTTCTGGGGTTATGGATAAAAGGGCAGCAAGTGTAGCAAACGCTTTGGTAGGAAAC
>NZ_JACJFM010000329.1 GCF_014164585.1 Oceanospirillum sediminis
ATGTGTCTTGGTGTGATGCTAATCCGACGCAGCAGGACACTGATGCTCACATTTTCCCCTTTTCCCCTTCAGCTTGTTTTGAAATAAATGTCTTTTCTTAACCACATATGGTCATTACTTCACTAGCCCGTTTTAGTTTGGACAAAGTTGCTGCCAGCTTAGAAAACAAGCTTGTAAAGTCCAGATGGCAAGCAGCTGTTTTTGTAAAACAATGAAAAAAAACAAAAAGTAATTATCAAGAATGCTTGAAGAGAATATGTGTCTGAGCTAACTCTGCAAAACCTTCAATATTTTGTCAAAATGCACCGAGTGACT
>NZ_JACJFM010000330.1 GCF_014164585.1 Oceanospirillum sediminis
ACCATAATTCTCTGCCATTTACTCCGTCATCAGCAGTAAAATATAGATTGTTACTTATAGTTATTAAATCTGCTGGATTAGAACTAGCAGCACCTGAATTAATGTCAAATAACAAGTTTGTACCTAGGTTTGTGCCATTTGTCACCCAAAGTTCTCTTCCATTTGTACCATCATCAGTTGCTGCAAAGTAAAGCAAGTTATTGTACTCGGTATAAAAATCAGGTGAAGAACTATTCCCTTGAGGGTTAATATCCTTTATCATTATTTGATCGCCTCCACCCGTCCAAGGACTTCCATTAAATCCCATAATCTCCT
>NZ_JACJFM010000331.1 GCF_014164585.1 Oceanospirillum sediminis
AGCAGATAATGTTACAGTACAAGAACGACATATTTTAATAAAAGGAACTTTGGCCGATTATAGTATTCATCTAGGAAGTGGCATGGTAAGCAAAACAGGTTTACAATTATCTATCATACCAGTACACAGCCAACATCGCGGGCGTTTATTTTTACCGTTTAGTGATGACGATCCGAAAACTGCTGAAATCATTTCAAAAATGAAATTATTGTCAGAAGATAATAAGATAAAGGATCCTACAATTTTAGCTCAGATACAACGGTCTTAATTTTTTAAATTATATTATCTTGATGTAGAGTATGGTTTTTGAATATT
>NZ_JACJFM010000332.1 GCF_014164585.1 Oceanospirillum sediminis
AAGAGAGCGTATTGTTTTTGAAGATGATATTTATAAAGTATTAAATACGGATATCATTTGGAGCGAGAGTGAAATACTAAAACATCTCAATGAGAAACCAGAAAGGTTTTCACCAAATGTAATTATGCGTCCATTGTATCAGGAGGTTATACTACCCAATCTCTGTTACATTGGCGGTGGCGGTGAATTGGCCTACTGGATCCAGTTAAAATCTTATTTTGATGCTGTAGATGTAACGTTTCCTATGCTGTTGCTTCGAAATTCAGTATTAATTAAAACTGAAAAACAAACAAGAAAGCTAAATAAATTAAATA
>NZ_JACJFM010000333.1 GCF_014164585.1 Oceanospirillum sediminis
CAAATCGAAAAAATTCTTCCCGATTATATTCCAATGCTTACTTCTTAATTTTTGATAATACACGTGGTAGTCAGCTAATAAAACATTTAATTCAACCACCACTGGCATTAATTCATCATCATTCATGTTCAAATAGCTCATAATATTTTTTTGTGTTTTAAATTAAACTCATTAATAAACTATAGGAAAAACACGTTTTGTCAAGCGCTTTAACAGGGTTTAACAGCATTAAGATTTATTTAACTTAAATTATGTTAAATAAAATTATAGATGTTAAAGGATTTTAAGAGAATTAGGTGTTAATTAATTTGGGC
>NZ_JACJFM010000334.1 GCF_014164585.1 Oceanospirillum sediminis
TATCTGCTATGGCTTCAACCCTGTAATGATTCCATTCATTCTGTTTAGAAGCCTTTTGCGCTTCAGGATTATCTTTAAGTGGATTCAACCATTTGCGTCTTTTTTCATCATAAATCCCTCCGCTCCATGCACGTTTGGATGGATCGATCTCTACTTGATAGCCATGAACCATACCATCTCTATAGTATGGCAAACTATTACTGCGTATCTGAATGCCCGAATTCATTGTAGAATCCACTTTAAAATCAATTTCAAAAATGAAATCGCCATAAATGGAATCAGTAGTTAAAAATGTATTCGGTGTATCAAGCTTT
>NZ_JACJFM010000038.1 GCF_014164585.1 Oceanospirillum sediminis
GTTTATCCCTGAATGAGAAAAAAGTCATGGACACTTATGAACAATTAAGCCTTTACGGGGTTATTGCTGCATGAAAGTGTCCACAGTATTGCTATACGGTTCTGTAATTCAAGCATGCTAATGATCTGATAGTTTCTCAGACCAATATCCATTCTGGCCCGGTTCATTAAAACCTGAAGCTGATCAGTCCCCAGATTACGGGGTAATTGTTGAGGTAGCCGAATTCTGAGATCCACTTTGTGGAAAGGATTAACATCGATCTGCTCATCAAATTCCAGCCACCGGAACATGGCCTTGAGGCAAGCTATACGTCTTTTTACAGAGCTGCTTTTGAGTCCATCTTCAAACAGGTGTTGTACGTAACCTGTGATCACATGCTTGTCTATATTTTTGATTTTCTTGCGACCACCAACAAAAGTAATGAACTGCTTCAGATCGATGTCGTAAGCTTTCAGGGAGAGGTCTGACAGATTTTTATGGTAGCGGCAGTAATTCAGGTATTCTTTGACGCAGCTATTCAGTGTTGTCATTTTAATTCGCAGATACGTGAAAATTTTGCATGATCATATCATTGCGACAGAATTTGACGCTATATTTTTGGGCCTGAATCTTTATTTCAATAAGTATGATTTGAAGTGGTACCAGAAAATGAAGAAAAAATATAACAGGTATTTTTTCTGATACTTTTCATGTAATTATCGCCATGCAGTGTCCTCGGTGACTTTGCCTTTAAACTCTTGCCATATGCTGAAAAAAAAGGGATGGTCATCATAACCATCCCTTATCAGATCACCCGATGAAACCGCTTTACCAGTCATTCTATGCGTTGATTGTCATTCAACCTGTTTGCAGATGGCTGAACTCTTTTCGGGCAAAGCCTGACTGCCGGTCCAGCATGGTGTTATGGGTTAGTGGCCAGTCCGGGTTATCCGGTGACGTTTTAAAGTAATGCAGGTTGTTTTTCAGAAAGGTCTGAAAAGGAACACCATTAACGTGCTGGCTGAAGGCGGCTTCGTCTTTATAGGCTTCTATAAACGTCACCTGAGTTTGTTCCTGTAAAGGAATCGGTTGAGGTGGCGATTCTATCGGGTTGTTGTCTGCATCCAGAACATCGGGTCCTGTCAGGCTGACGTTATATGCCAGTGTGTCTTTCTCCATTTCCCTGATTTCTTCTGCCTGGTATGTGCTACTTGGACCTTGTCTTGAATTTCCAGCTTACTATAGAGTGATCCCCATCCAGCTCATACACCAGCTCAGCACGATATTCACTATCATATTGCAGCTCTTCAATTGGGAAGAAAGCAAATTCATGAGAGTCTAATTTATTATTTACATCTGTATATTGATCAATTCTGATTACTTCATCTATTAGAAGCCCCTGATCATCAAAAAGCTGAAAAGATATAATGTCTGGTGGGATAGGGAAGTAATAAGGGTTAAACGCAATGGACACAGGGTAGCCCGTTTTATCGTAGTTAGGAAGTGGGTCTGGTTTTTCTCCAGTGAAGTTAACTGGTATATCGATACTATTAGCATGAGGCCATATAATGAATGCAGGATTTTCTTTCAAAACCTGATTTTTTGCCTCCTTAAATTCACGCTCTCCAACTTTTCTGCTTTCAACTGCACATATGCCACTGTAAGATGTGCCGCCTTTGTAAGAATCATAAGAACAAAGGTGATTGATAAAGCTATTTGAATAATTTATCACCAGGTTGTGACCACATTGATTTTCTTTGACTGAATAACCAGTACCAATAGAGTTCATCCTGAATGACAGCATAATAAAACGGTGATAAATACCGGAGAACAGCCGATCGATAGATGACTTTAGAGTCCTGCTGTATGATATAACTTCAGAAACTTGATTAGATTGACCTCCGGTGTGCATTGCCCGATTTGCTGCTGTTTTACCTGTGAACTGGGGAGAGTACCTTTCTTCTGTATGCCCAGTTGTGTCATTAGCAATTAAGTAATCGCTATGCTTCTGGGCTGCATTTTCAAGATAGTCTGCTCTCTGCATTCGTATCATGCCAGCCTGCTCCCTTAGTTGAGCATGATATTTGTAAATTTCTTCTTTAGATATAAAATCTGGCCTGCAGCTATGGGTTTTATAGTATTCTTGATACTGATCTTTGTAATGAGCTCTCCAGCCAATCTCTACAGGCTCTTCTCCGTATCGCCCCCCCTGAATGTATACTTTACTACTCTCATCAATACCAAGGTATATTTTTGTATCTGGATAAAAGCGATAGGTCCAGCCATTTTCTGTTTGCGTTTCTTCCTGGCCAGGGAATAGGTCAGGGTATTCAAATTCGGCCCAGTTCAGGAATCGATCATTGTTATCGAAGTAACCGTAAGATGCTGCAGGCAGAGTAGAGAGAAGCAAAATGTATGCGATATTCCTGATCACGATTAAATCCTGTTGAAGTATGAAGTCATCATCTTTTATCTCATGTAGTAGCCTTGGGTGAAAGCAGAAAAAAGCAGGATAGGCACTTTTTTCCTGATATTTTTCAGGTAATTATCACCTGTGGCTCCGCAATCAGGCAAGGCACACCGAGAGTATTGCCCAAAATACATTTGGCCAGAACCGGAAATAGGATCTAAAATAAGCACTGATTTTAGTGCCGATTTGGTGTTGTTATGAGACAGATTTTAGCGGATTACTCAGCCAGTATTTCAGAGCTGAAAAAGAACCCGACAGCTTTGCTGAATAAGGCTGAAGGTTCAGCAGTGGCTATTTTAAATCACAATACGCCTGCGGCTTATCTGGTTCCTGCGGAAACCTATGAATTGATGATGGATATGCTTGATGACTATGAGCTGGCAAAGTTGGTAGAGAGCCGTCGGGCAGATCTGTCTGAAGCGGTAGAAGTCAATATTGATGACTTATAAGCTCAAGTTCTTGCCGGTCGCTCAAAAGGAGTGGAGTAAACTGGCACCGCCCATCCAGCACCAGTTTAAAAAGAAACTGAGAGAGCGTTTGGATAACCCTCATGTTCCTTCTGCAAAACTTCGGGGTTATGAATCGGTTTATAAAATTAAACTTCGTACTGCTGGTTACCGTTTGGTGTATGAAGTGATAGACGATGAGATCGTTGTGTACGTTCTGGCAATCGGCAAGAGAGATAAAGACGCTGTATACAGAACGTTAGCCTCCAGATCTGGTTGAGTGAAAGAAAAATAAGACAGGCATTTTTTCCTGATATTTTTCAGTTAATTATCATCTTTCACTGACAAACAGCTGATAGTTCCTGTTAAAACGTTTAGAGAACTCGCCAAAGTGCTGCAACAGATGGTGAAGCCTGCTCTGTTCCGGGATGTTGGCCAGCATGCTATGCAGGACATTCTTTCAGGATGTTTTTCTTCTATTTGCTGTGATTTGAGTCTTCCAGTAGGGAAGCGATGATATTGACGCCATCCAGCCCGTTAATCAGTACATCATGGGTAAAGGTCATCTCTGCTTCAATCCGTTTTTCTGCAGAAAAATCAGAGGTGAGGGTACTCCGGGTACGGTATCCGGATCTGTTTGCCTTTATACTGACCGATCTCAGCAGGATCAAAGTAACCGTTTCACCAGAGATGGCGTTGCGTTTGTCTGAGGCTCTGGGTCGTACAGCAGAAAGCTGGCTGGCCATGCAGGGTAATTACGATCGCTGACAGGCCGAACTGGTTTTGTTATGAGGCGGACTTTGTCAGTTTGATATGGTTATCTTTGATGTCATTCGGCTGGGTGTCGGTACTCGATAGGTGTCTCTGCAGGTAAAACAACCCGGCCCATCACCACGCACATTCCCGGCAAACAGACTCATGCCATTCTGTATTATTTCGTTATAACGACCTTTCATTTTTTGCTTTTAACTCTGAGTTAACACACAAGTAACAAGCAGAGGGCTACCTAAAAATATCAGCCTGGTTAACATACGCATCATCAAGTTACGACTTACAAGTTCAAGAGGAATTAAACCATGAATACTTTTACTAAACTGATTGTTGCTTCTGTTGCTGCTGTATCTTTTCAGGCGGTTGCTGATACCAGTACCACTAACAACCCATTTGCAGCGATTGAGCCTGCGGGTTACTCTCAGGAAGCGAATCTGAGCGGTTCATCTGCTATCAGCAATGATGTTGTTACCCTGAAAGTGATTGAGCCGGTATCCAGCTCTAAAGAAGCACAACTGACTGATTCAAATGATTTTTCGTATGATTTTGAAGAAGTGGCTTTCCACGATGTAGAGCCGGTTTCAGTATCTAAAGAAGCGCTGCTGTAAGCTGTCTGGCAGCATTCAATGCTGAACTTGCAGGGTTGCATACAGACAGATGTTTATATTGATAACCAGAATCTCCCAATATGACTATCCATATAAACCTGAAATAAAAGGGATACGATCTGACAGGTGATAAGGTTGAGGTTAATACTGTTTTAACCAAATCTTATTGCCTGCGATCTTTTATAGTTGTTCTATCTTTTTTCTTCTTATTGTTTCATGATTTACAAATGATTTATGTGTTGTATATCGCTTCGATAACCTGAGGGATGTATTCCCTGGCTGCGCTTTTCCAATATACCTTTTGCTTTATCCATGATGCTGACCAATCCGCCTGACACGGCCACAGCAAAATCACTGCTCATTCAGAAATTTTTAGTCGTTTATGCATGATGGGTTGGATATACTAATTTTTTAATAATTAGTAGTTAAAGGCTTGTCACAGTGAAAATGCCCCTTGTTCCGCCTGCTTCGGATCGTCTGCTGGATATACTGAATAAGGGAGATGAGTCCCTGTTTCAGTTGTTGTTCAGTTCAGATATTGGCCCATGTGATGATAAAGGCCGATATATGCACTGGGATAAGCTACGTCACCTGACACCTTCTGCAGGTTTTACCTCTGAGCTGTACTGGCATGCAAATATATCAGAACTGATCAGGCAGGTGGGCTAGTACAGCTGAATGTGTCATCTGGCGTCCCACTATACAGACGTAACATACTGATTTCATTAGGTGCTAAAAGAGCGAATTCTATCAGGGTTAGTTATTCTTCTTAGTAAAAATATCATTATATTCAGTATGTTACGTCTTCAAAAAGATAAAAGTGGGGTTGTGGGGGGCGGAGGTTCGAATCCTCTCGTCCCGACCATCGTTTTATCTTGAAAAATAGCAACTTATAATGAGTTGCTGTTTTTTTTCGTCTGTCGTTTGCAGAAGTTTTGCAGATAGTTTGCAGACAAAATCCCTCATTTCAGTGTTTTTCTATCGTAATTTGCCGCTTTTGCCGGTGTCCATTTCTGCTGATACCCTGCCAGATAGTGCTCTGTCATTTCTGCATTAGAGTGGCCCATTAATGCCTGTACGGCATAGGTGTCTGAACCTGTTTTTTCCAGCAAGTGACCTCCCAGTGATCGAATTTCATGAAAGGTCGGACGGGCATTTTCCGGAAGCCCCGCTGTGTCGGGATAGTTGTCCAATAAACCTGTACTGAATAAAAACAAACAGTGGACACATGGACTGGATATGCCTCGTTATTCTGATTCACGCCGTGAAGCCATACTGAAGAAACTGGAAGCCTGTAGGTGATGTCACTCTGAATCCGGTAAAAGAAAAAGAGATGAACCGCTCTGTTAATCAAGCAGGCTGAAACCTGTTTATTGGACAACTATCCTGACACAGCGGGCCAGTGACTTCCCAAAATGGAGAACGGTACATGCCTACTTCCTGCAATGGAGCGAGACACGAGAAGAGGACAATACCAGCATCCTTCAGGAAGCCTTAAAAAAAACAGGTTGGAGAGGCCCGTATAAAACAGGGGCGCAACGCCTTGACGAGCTTTTGCATCGTTGATGCTCAAAGTGTCAGAAATGCCGATACAGCAGGTTCAAAAGGCTATGATGCAGGGAAGAAGATCTCCGGTATCAAGCGCCATATTGTTGTTGATACTCAGGGTTTGCCTCACGCCATTGCCGTTACTACAGCCAATGTCACGGATCGAAAAGGCGCACTAAAAGCGTTTGCTGATAACCTGCCAAACCTGTCATCGGTTAAGTCCGTATTGGTTGATGGAGGCTATACAGGCCAGCCTTTTGCAGGAGCTGTTGATGATATTCTGAATGCAGAGGTACAGTTTGCGAAAAGAAGTGAGTTGCACTCTTTTGCAGTGATCCCTAAGCGCTGGGTAGTAGAAAGATCTTTTGCCTGGCTGGAGAAGTGCCGTCGCTTATGGAAGAATTGCGAGCGAAAGCTTAATACCAGTCTCTAGTTCACACATCTGGCATTCCTTGTTCTGTTGCTTTGAAGATTATGAACAGGCTCTAAAACAAAAACACTATGAGCAATTCAGGCTATGAGTAACAACTTACTTGCCAGCTGGCATTCCAATCATAATAAAAGGCTTGTCTCAACGGTTTTACCTGATGGTTGTCGTGATGTAATCCTGAAGATAATGGGGTCAGAAAAACCTGTTTGCTTTGTTTCTCCCCTGTTTGATATACCAGAAACGGTTTATATCGAAGTAAATACTCGCTTTCAGGGATTTCCTTTAAAACCGGGAGTTGAGATTAAAGAAACGGAGCTGGTTGATTATTTTCAGGACAAACCGGTGGCGGCCAGTGAGTTAGCAGAGGTTCTGGACGATTTCACAAGTTTGTCCCCTGCTGTAGATGAGGCGTTAGCCTGCTTAGCCAGCGACGTTTACTCTATAAAGCAGGCTTCGAATCGACTAGGTGTAAGTACTCGCACTCTGCAATGGTTAATATTAACGTAACACCCACACAGCTATTAAATGCGCCAGAACTGCTCGAACAACTCAAAGAAAAAGGCTACGGTTGAGCCGCCATTGGAGAACAAAGCTCAACAAGAAAACCATTGTTATCCGTCACATAAGCTATCGTCTGCCCCCAGGGCATAGCCTCAGTATCCTGTACCAGAACAGCACCGGCATCCAAAGCTCTCGCCACTGCTGATGCGACATCATTAGTCTCAAAAGCAATTTCAAAACTGGGCGAGTTTGCGTTGACTTTTCCCGGACTCTTACCAAGCTCTTCCATCAGCTTAAACGATGAAAATGAGAGCGTAGTACCGCCAGTATCAAGCTCTCCGTAATCACCACTCTCATGCAACATCGCCTGCTCCAGACCAAATGCTGCCTTGTAAAAGTCGAGTGTGTCGCGAACATTTTCAACGTAAAGAATGGTGTATCTGAATTTTAAAGCATCCATAACCTTTAACTCCTGATTATTTAAAGCCTGTAGCAGTTTAGATGCTCCCGGATCGCTTGTCCTGGATAAATGCGACAGTCCGTGGACACAAAAAATGGCGTGTATCAAATCATCATGGCTCCAGGAGATACCCTCTGTTAAGCAACACTGAGCTTTCGACAGTCCGGGTGTCGCAAATCGACATGATTGGGCCGCTGTTAAGCAGCACTCAATCCCCCCCTCTGTTTAGTATTAACTGGACAATGTGGCCTACACCGTGATCCGGACAAATCTGGCTTTGAAAGCCAGAGGGATTCAAAAGGCTACAAATGAGCACTCTGCCTGAGGTCTGTATTCAGCCTTAGCAGTTATAAAAAAGCGGAATGAAGTGAACCTGAATACACAATTCACTTCTGAGCTGGTTTTTCAGCCAGGTTGGCTGGCATCCAGAGAGGGTTATAACAATGCAAAAATACTCTGGCTTCGGGCTGTTTAAGCACAGTCTGAACCACCACGAAAACTGGCAGCGTGCCTGGAGAAACCCAACGCCAAAGAAAAAGTATGATGTCATCATTGTTGGCGGTGGTGGTCACGGTCTGGCGACAGCTTATTACCTGGCAAAACAGTTTGGTGTAACCAATGTTGCCGTTATCGAAAAAGGGTATCTGGGTGGCGGTAATACCGCACGTAATACAACTATTGTTCGTTCCAACTATCTGTGGGACGAAGCGGCTCACCTGTATGAGCACGCAATGAAACTGTGGGAAGGTCTGTCTCAGGATCTGAACTACAACGTGATGTTCTCTCAGCGTGGTGTACTGAACCTGGGCCACACTCTGCAGGATATGCGTGATATCGAGCGTCGCGTGAACGCTAACCGTCTGAACGGTGTGGATGGTGAGGTTCTGGATCCTAAGCAGATCAAAGAGATCGTGCCGCATATGGATTGTTCTGAAAACACCCGTTACCCAATCATGGGGGCTTCCTGGCAGCCACGTGGTGGTGTAGCCCGTCACGATGCGGTAGCCTGGGGCTTCGCTCGTGGTGCGGATATGCACGGTGTCGATCTGATTCAGCAGACTGAAGTAACTGATCTGATCATTGAAGATGGCACGATTACTGGCGTTAAAACCAACCGTTACGGCGAAATCAAAGCCGACCGTGTGGGTTGTGTTGTTGCAGGTAACTCAGGTGTGCTGGCTAATATGGCTGGTTTCGAGCTACCGCTGGAGTCTCACCCGCTGCAGGCGCTGGTATCTGAGCCGATCAAACCGATTCTGGATACGGTTGTTATGTCGAACCATGTACACGGTTACGTATCCCAGTCCGATAAAGGTGACCTGGTAATCGGTGCCGGTATCGACGGTTATAACGGCTATGGCCAGCGTGGTTCTTTCCCAACGATTGAACACACGGTACAGGCGATTGTTGAGCTGTTCCCTATCTTTAGCCGTGTGCGTATGAACCGTCAGTGGGGCGGTATTGTTGATACGTGTCCTGATGCTTGTCCAATCATCAGTGAAACGCCGGTTAAAAACCTGTTCTTCAACTGTGGTTGGGGTACCGGTGGCTTTAAGGCGACTCCGGGTTCCGGCAACGTATTTGCGGCATCTCTGGCCAAAGGTGAGATGCATGAACTGGCTAAGCCGTTCTCTATGTTCCGTTTCCACAATGGCGCGCTGATTGATGAGCACGGCGCTGCTGGTGTAGCGCACTAATACGGGCAGAGTCTGAGGAGAGAGAATCGATGTTTCATATCTATTGCCCGCATTGTGGCGAATACCGGGAAGAAGAAGAGTTCCACCCCGCTGGCCAGGCACACATTGCCCGACCACTGGACCCGGAAGCCTGCTCTGATAAAGAGTGGGGTGAATACCTGTTTTTCCGTAAGAACCCTCGTGGATTACACCATGAGCTGTGGGTACACGCAGCGGGTTGTCGTAAGTTTTTCAATATGACCCGTGATACCCAGACTTATGAAATTAAAGAAGTTTACAAGATCGGCGAACAGCCATCTGTAGTGGCAGAGTAATAAGGAGCGGAATCCATGACACAGAAAAACCGCCTCCAGAGCGGAGGTCGCATCGACCGTTCCAGAACCCTGACTTTTACCTACAACGGTAAGCAGTACAAGGGGTATCAGGGCGACACTCTCGCTTCTGCGATGCTGGCAAATGGCATCGATGTGATTGGCCGTAGTTTTAAATACAGCCGTCCTCGCGGCATTATTGCAGCCGGTGCAGAAGAGCCGAATGCAATCATGCAGCTGGGCGCGACTGAAGCCACTCAGGTGCCTAACGTACGTGCCACTCAGCAAGAACTGTTCGATGGTCTGGTATCCGGTGCCACCAATGGCTGGCCGAGTGTTGATACCGACATAATGGGCGTATTGGGTAAAGTCGGCGGCAACATGATGCCACCGGGCTTCTACTATAAGACCTTTATGTATCCTCAGTCTATGTGGGATACCTATGAGTCCATTATCCGTAAAGCGGCTGGTCTGGGCCGTTCTCCGCTGGAAAATGATCCGGATACCTACGACAAAGTAAACCAGCACTGTGACGTTCTGGTAGTCGGTGCCGGTCCTGCGGGTCTGTCTGCAGCATTGGCGGCAGCGCGTAGTGGCGCTCGCGTTATTCTGGCAGATGAGCAATCCGAATTCGGTGGCAGTTTGCTGAGCAGTAAAGAAACCCTGAATGGCATGCCTGCCAGTGAGTGGGTAAGCTTTGTTACAGAAGAGCTGCGCGGCTACGACGATGTGATGCTGCTGCCTCGCTCTACAGTGAACGGCTATCACGATCATAACTTCCTGACCATTCACGAGCGCCGTACAGATCACCTGGCAGATCTGGCACCTGCCGGTCAGGTACGTCAGCGTCTGCACCGTGTACGGGCTAAATGGGTGATCCTGGCGACCGGTGCTCACGAGCGTCCGCTGGTATTTGCCAACAACGATGTACCGGGTTGTATGGTCGCTAATGCTGTATCGACTTACATCACCCGTTATGGTGTGGTTCCGGGCAATGAACTGGTACTGATGACCACCAATGATTCAGGTTATCAGGCTGCTCTGGACTGGCATGATGCAGGCCGTAAAGTAGCGGCGATTGTGGATACCCGTCAGAGTCCATCCGGTGATCTGATTGAGGCTGCCCGTAAGCGTAATCTGAACATCATAACCGGTTCCGCAGTCATTGATGTACAAGGCAGCAAGCGTGTGTCCGGTGTTTCTGTTGCACCGATCAGTGCAGACGGCAGTCGTGTGACCGGTTCCGTAACGAAACTGAGCGTGGATACGGTTGCATCTTCTGGTGGCTGGAGCCCGGTAATTCACCTGTCCTGCCATACTGGCAGTCGTCCGGTCTGGAATGAAGAAGTGGTAGGCTTCCTGCCAGGACCTACCGTACAGAAACAGCTGACTGCTGGTGCGATCAATGGTAGCTACAGCACAGGTAAGGCACTGGAAGAAGGCCTGACGGCAGCGGTAGAAGCGATTTCTGCGCTGGGTCTGAAAGCGGCTGAAGTGGTACTGCCTGAGTCTGTTGATGTGAACAACGGCGCACCGATGACGCTGTTCCACGTTCCGCACCTGAAGCCGACTGCAAAAGCGCCAAAACAGTTTGTTGATTACCAGAATGACGTAACGGCTGCAGGTATTGAGCTGGCTTGTCGTGAAGGTTACGAGTCCATCGAACACGTTAAGCGTTATACCGCTATGGGCTTCGGTACTGACCAGGGTAAGCTGGGTAATATTAACGGTATGGGCATCGCAGCCAAAATACTGAACAAGTCTATCCCTGAAACCGGTACAACCATTTTCCGTCCTAACTACACGCCAGTTACCTTTGGTGCTATTGCCGGTCGTGATTGTGGCGCGCTGTTTGATCCTGAGCGTTACACGGCAATGCATAAGTGGCATGTTGAGAACGGTGCTAAGTTTGAGGATGTGGGTCAGTGGAAACGTCCGTGGTACTTCCCGAAAGCCGGTGAGTCCATGCAGGATGCGCTGAACCGTGAGTGTAAAGCCACTCGTGAATCCGTCGGTATTCTGGATGCGTCTACACTGGGTAAGATTGATATCCAGGGTAAAGACGCCCGTGAATTCCTGGGGCGTGTTTACACCAACGCCTGGGCCAAGCTGGCAGTCGGTAAGTGTCGCTATGGCCTGATGTGTGGCGAAGACGGCATGGTGTTTGACGATGGTGTGACCTCTTGCCTGGGCGAGAACCACTTCGTAATGACCACCACATCTGGCGGTGCAGCCCGTGTTTACGAATGGCTGGAACTGTACCATCAGACCGAATGGCCAGAGATGGAAGTGTACTTCAACACGGTAACGGATCACTGGGCTACCATGACCATCTCCGGTCCTAACAGCCGTAAGCTGCTGCAGGAACTGACTGATTACGATGTGTCGAAAGAGAACTTAGGCTTTATGGATTGGAGAGAGATGCAGGTTGCTGGTGTTCCAGCACGTGTATTCCGTATCTCCTTTACCGGTGAGCTGTCGTTCGAGATCAACGTACAGGCTAACTATGGTCTGCATGTTTGGGAAAAACTGTTCGAGCACGGTGCTAAGTACAACCTGACGCCATACGGCACAGAAACCATGCACATTCTGCGTGCAGAGAAAGGGTTCATCATTGCCGGTCAGGATACGGATGGCTCTGTGCACCCGTACGATCTGGGTATGGCCTGGTGTGTATCGCCGAATAAACCATTCAGCTTTATCGGTAAGCGCGGCATGGCCCGTGAGGATTGTGTTCGTCCGGACCGTAAACAACTGGTAGGTCTGAAGACCGTTGATCCGAACGTGGTACTGCCGGAAGGCGCCCAGGGTGTATTTGACCCGAAAGCACCTATCCCTATGCCAATGGTCGGCCATATTACTTCCAGTTACTGGAGTGCCAACCTGGGTCGCAGCATCGCCATGGGCTTTGTAAAAGGCGGTCTGGATAAGATGGGTGAGAAAGTCTATTACCCTCTGGCCGATGGCAAAGTTGTAGAAGCTGAAATCTGTAGTCCAATCTTCCTGGATCCTAAAGGGGAGCGTCAGAATGTCTGATAATGTAGCCGTAGAAGAACAAGCGCCAGCACCAGCCACTGTGGCGATCATGGATCAGCGCCCTGGTCCAGAGATTGCAGGTGAGTCTCCTCTGCATCATGCTGATCTGGATTCTCTGGCAAAGCAAGGCAAACGTCAGGGTGGTGTTCACCTGCGTGAGAACAAACTGCTAGGTCACCTGACTCTGCGCTGTAACCAGAGTAACTCTGAGCAGCTAGCTGCCGTGGTTCGTGTGCTGGATGTGGCTCTGCCACTGCAGCCTCTGACCTCTGTGGAGAAAGGCGATGTCTCTATTCGCTGGATGTCTCCTGATGAATGGCTGATTATTGTGCCAGGCGAAAAGGCGTTTGAAGTAGAAAGTCGCTTCCGTGATGAAATGGAAGGCCATTACTCTCTGGTGAACTCCAGTGGTGGTTCAACGGTACTGGAACTGTCCGGTAACAACGTGGTGGATATGCTGAAAAAATCCACGCCGATTGATCTGCACCCGAAAGAGTTCCCAGTGGGTAAAGTGGTATCGACTGTCTTTGCAAAAAGCACCGCTATCATCCGTCGTACTGGCGACAAGCGCTTTGAACTGGTGATTCGTCGCAGCTTTGCTGATTACGTATGGCTGTGGATTCAGGATGCCAGCCGTGAATATGGTCTGGTTGTTGACGCCTGATAACGGCGTACTTCCTGCACCAACGGGCTGATTGCCCTTCTGATAAACCGCCCTGTCCGGGGCGGTTTTCAGCCATTAAATACTTTTGCTGATTCAGCACCAGAGTACCACCCATGATTCAGCCTGACCTGCCGGTTTTCTGAATCCCTTTCTGGTTGTCGAATAAGCCACTAAGCCTGGAAAAGATTGCTATGACAAGCCCGATTAAACCCTGGATTTTTACTGCAACCTGTCCCAGTCTTCTGGGCACCGTTGATGTTGTGACCCGCTATATGGCGGCATCAGGACATTATGTGGATGAGATCCACTCGTTTGATGACCGTGAAGCAAAACGCTTTTTTATCCGTATTGAATTCACCCCTCAATCTGATGATTTCAGCCCAGAGAAGTTTGCCGAAGAATTCGCCTCACGTGCAGAACAATTTCAGATGGAGTGGGAACTGACAGAACCGAATCATCGCCCTCGCGTGGCCATCATGGTATCTAAGTATGATCACTGTCTGAACGATCTGCTGTATCGTCATCGTACCGGCCAGCTGAATATCGAAGTACCTGTAATTATCTCCAATCACCCGGATCTGGAGCCTCTGGCTAAATGGCATGATATTCCTTACTACCATCTGCCAATCACCGCTGAGACGAAACCTCAGCAAGAAGCAGACGTGATTAAACTTCTGGAACAATACGACATTGATCTGGTCGTACTGGCGCGTTACATGCAGGTTCTGTCACCGGATCTGTGTCGGTATCTGGATGGTAAAGCCATTAATATCCACCACTCTCTGCTGCCAGGCTTTAAAGGGGCTAAACCGTATCATCAGGCCTGGGAAAAGGGTGTGAAAATGGTTGGTGCTACCGCTCACTACGTGAATAACGATCTGGACGAAGGTCCTATCATTACTCAGGGCATTCAACAGGTAGATCACGCCCATTATCCGGAAGATCTGGTCGCTAAAGGTCAGGATATAGAACGCGTCACTCTGTTTAACGCGGTTCGTTATCATGTGCAGAAACGTGTATTCCTGAGTGGCAGCCGCACGGTCGTGTTCAGTAACTGATCGTACCTTTTTTCAGGGCTGGTGCAGAAAAGTATATCTTCTCCCGGAGATATACTTTTCTTTCTGCCTGAAAGTCTTCTGGTCAGCCCTCTCTGCCAGATAAAACAAGACGTTATAATCTGATAGCATGACACCAGCCACCACAAATACCCGTTAATACTCCAGCCCTGAAGTCTGTATCCATGAATAAACTGAATCTGAATAAAATTGCTTATGATGACCCGACAAGCCGTCATAGCAAGCAACTGCCCTGCTCCACTTCAGATCAGGCTCAGAAGCAGACACCGGATCTGGGCAGTACACTACGCAGCCATCGGCAGGAAAAAGGCTATACCCTGGATCAGGTGGCCCAGCTGACAGGTATCGCTAAGTCGACGATATCTAAAGTAGAAAACAACCAGACCTCCCCCAGCTTTGAGACCCTGCAGCAGATTACTCAGGGGTTGAATATTCACCTGCCCCAACTATTTGAACGCGTTGAAGATAGACCAAAACCTTATGGCAGACTGGATATTACCCAGGGTGATAAACAGAAGCTGTACACTGCTCAGAGCTATGACTATCAGCAGCATTCAGACCAGATTGCCAATAAAAAGCTCAGCCCCAGGGTACTGACCATTAAAGCCCGCTCAACCCAGGAATTAAACGGCTGGATCAAAGACGACGGCGAAGGCTTTTTATACGTGTTACAGGGCAGTATTATACTTTACTCAGAATTTTATGAGCCTATCACCCTGAATAAAGGTGACAGCACCTATTACGACTGCAATATGGGGCATAACTTCTTAGCTTCTGGCGAAGATATCGCCAGGGTTTTATGGGTGGTTTCCTGAACGATCAGGCCACTTGTAAAATTTACTTTATTCCTCTATGCCCGTGATACAATCGAACGACACATATCTGTATTCGATCTGAGTAAGTCTTATCTATCATCCGTTTCAACCGACTCTGACCCAGCCAGGTCAAACACACTTTGGCATTGAGGTGAAACTGGCCAGACCTTGTAAAGCTCTGGAAAACACCGTTTATGCCTTTGTTCAGGTCAGAACGGACAGAACGGCGATATACCCCATTGTGCCAGACGGTACTAACATTCTGTTTTTCTCATCATGTCGTGAATCCTTTGGTGGTACTCAGTCAAAAATTTTAGAAATACCGCTGACAATTCCTGATGGCGAGTATTTTGGTATCTGGTTTTATCCGGGAGCGATGCGCCGCTTTTTTAATATCGACCTGTCAGAGGCAAGCGATACCGTCTTTGGGCTGGATTTTCTGGAAGTTCCTGTGTTCCGGAACTTACACGAGCGTATTTATGATGAGGTCAGTTTTGAAAACCGGATCAGTTTATGTGAACGCCTGCTGACCAGGACGCAAAGCAACGCTGGTTTTATCGCTTATCTGGATCATACCCTGAGTCAGATTTATCAATCTGGTGGGAATCTCTCTGTTGAGAAGCTGGCTGATAGGGTGGGTTGCAGCTCCAGGCATCTGAACCGTATTTTTCAATTACATATTGGCGCTTCAATCAAAGCGTTCTCTCAAATGGTTCGAATGAATTCTTTTTTGAATAACAAGTATCGTTATGGGACTTACTCCAGTTTTCCTGCTCTGCCTGGACAGTATGATTCTGGATTCTTTGATCAATCTCATCTGATCCGCGCCTTTAAAAAACAGGGCCTTCAGTCACTGTCGCCTTTCGTACAAGAATTTATGTCCGATTTTTACAATTCAAAATAGAGTCTGAAATTCATACTACTAAGCCTGCTTTTAAGAGTTTATGAGGTCAGTATGCAGTTTTCTCACTCCGATATTTTAGCCATGTCCGAAGGTTCCTTTTTTGGCAAAGGTAACGCTCAATTGCCCAGTGACCAGATGCTTATGCTGGATGAAATTACTCATCTGGATACATCGGGTGGCCAGTATCAGAAAGGTTTTTTGCAAGCTCAGTTCATGATCAAACCCGATCACTGGTTTTTTGCTTGTCATTTTAAGGGCGACCCCGTTATGCCCGGATGTCTGGGGCTGGATGCATTATGGCAATTATTGGGTGTTTTTCTGGGCTATTCAGGCCTTCCGGGAAGAGGTCGGGCATTGGGTGTTGGCAATGTACGTTTTACGGGACAAATCTATCCGGATACCAAAGCCATTGAATACCATATCCATGTTAAGAGAGTTATCAGAAAACCGCTAGCGATGGGAATTGCTGATGGCTTTGTCCTGCTGAATGGCGAAGTGATTTACAGAGCGACCGATTTAAAAGTAGGCATGATTTGTTGATGGCCTGGCTGAAAGGCAGCAGTTGGAAAACACCGGTTGAACAAACCTTAAATTCTATTAGCTTCATTCCCTGATGAGCGGGTATCCTGTGCAGCACAATTGACCTGCTCTTATTAGGAGGGTTCCAGAACGTGGATATCATACAAATATTCAGTTTTATGCTGGTAGCGGCACTGCTGGTTATTTCACCCGGACCAAACGGTGTCTTAATTGCGAAAACAGTCCCTGTTTCTGGTAAAGCGGCTGGGTTTGCCAACATCGGGGGCTTTATTGCGGCATTCTTTGTTCATGGCAGCCTGTCTGTATTCGGATTATCGGTGCTTCTGGTTCAATCTGCTCAGGCGTTCACCCTGTTCAAACTGCTGGGAGCCGCTTATCTCTGCTGGATCGGTATCAAATCATTGATGCAGGCATGGCAAAACAAGCCTGTTCAGAATAACGCTGAGGGAACCAGTAAGCCAACATCACTGACAAGTGCTTTTGCGGAAGGCTTTCTGACCAACGCCCTGAACCCTAAGGTGTCCATGTTCTATCTGGCTGCTTTTCCACAGTTCATCCCTGTCGACGACAGTGTTGCGGCCGCATTTATGCTGGTCGTCCTGCACGCAATCATTAATCTGGCCTGGTTTTCGGTCATGGTCATGCTGCTGGCCCGCATAAAGCAGGTATCCCGGAATTCCGCTTTTTCCCGTTGGCTGAAATCAGTGACGGGGGCTGTATTTATCGGCTTTGGGGCTAAACTGGCGTTTCTGAAACCAGCCGGGTAAAGCGTGCTTCAACTCCGAATCTGGATAGCCCGTTTTTTCAGACACCCCGTCTTTACTGATGAGCTCAGGCTTTGCAGATAACTCGACAAAGCCTGACAAAACCCGACACTTCCCGAACCACTCTGACCGGCTCTGAGGATAAGCTGAAGGCACAGATTAGAGAGATTTCCGGAGTGGTTCAGTATGAACAAATGGCTTTCTGTTGTGCTATGCGGCACAGCAATAACGTTATCAGGTTGTAATGGCAGTTCATTTAAAGAAGCTTTTGACAAAGTTGAGGCTGAAGAAAAAATTCGTAAGCTGATTAATGACACCATGAAAGAGGATCAGATACCGGGCATGGCCCTGGCGCTGGTCTCTGATGAAAAAACACTGTTTGCCAAAGGTTTTGGCCATCTGGATACCAGTCAATTAAATAAAGTGGGCTCTGATACCCCTTTCTGGCTCGGTTCCATCAGTAAAGCCGTCATGGGTACGGCTATCATGCATGCCAGAGATCAGCAGTTGCTGAGCCTGGATACCTCAGTGCCTGAAACCCTGGCGCAATCCGCCCCCTTTGTACTGGCATCGCCAGAAACAGATTCTCTGACGCTCAGACACCTGGCTACCCATACCGGAGGAATTACCGACAATGACTATTATGGCTGCGCTTATTACACCCATGATGCCGGGGGCAATATTCAGTATCTGGTCAGTAACTATACTGATATAACCTGCTCTTCTGAGGTTTCGACAAATCTGGCAGGGTATCTGCGTAGTTACCTGGCAGAAGATGGTCAGTATTATGATCCGACAAATTTCACCACACAGGGAGAACAGCAATACTCTAATATCGGGGCGGCGCTGGCAGGTTACACCCTGGAGCTGAAAACAGGGCAGTCTCTGGCAGATTATGCCCAATACAATCTGTTCAGCCCTATGGGCATGACCGATACCAGCTGGAAGCTCAGTGACTTTGATACCAGCCGAATCGCCCGGCCTCATATGCGCTCGGATACCGGGCAACCTATTCCTCTGCCACTGTACAGCTTATCGACCTGGCCGGATGGCGGGTTGCGCAGTAGCGCCAGAGACCTGGCAGTTTATCTGCGTATGATGATGAATCAGGGTAAGCACAATGACACCCGAATTATCCGCTCTGACAGCGCCGCTCTGATGCAGGCGACTTTATCCGGGGATAATAATAACGGCCACGGGATATTCTGGTACACCGTGACCAGTTACGGCCGCACGCTTAAAGGCCATAGTGGATCGGATCCGGGGGCCTTCAGCATGATGTTTTATGATCCGGATAAATCGCTGGGGCTGGTTCTGCTGGCAAATGGCGATGATGACTTTCCCGGCATGGACAGTAAGTACCAACACCTGATGGAAAAACTGCTGGATTATGCTGAAGACCTGGACTAAAACATCGGACTAAGTCAGCAGACATATCTGCTGTACACAGTGCCAGTGCTTTATCTGCAACGGGGCGGGTTATCAAAGTAACCCGGTCACTGTTTCCGGGTCTGAACGACAGGTATTATTCGAATCTGTGTTTACTCAGGAGAGAAATAATGAATTACCAGGATACTGTTAATTATTGCCTGTCCCGCCCGGAAGCGACCCAGGACTATCCATTCGGACCGGATGTGTCAGTCTTTAAAGTCAGAGGAAAAATGTTTGCCCTGCTGGGCACCAGCGGACAGTCTGGTAAAGAACTGGGTACTGAGTTTGCAGGGTGCGATTTTCTGAACCTTAAATGTGATCCTGATGAAGCCTTTATGCTCAGAGATATTTTTCCGGAAGTACTGCCCGCCTACCATATGTCAAAAAAGCACTGGATCAGCGTGGTTCTGAAAGTATCTATGCCAGCGAATGAAATAGAACGATTAATAGATCGCTCTTATGGTCTGGTGGTTAAAGGGCTGAAAAAGTCAGAACGTGCTCAGCTGGAGCTGCACTATTCTGCCGAAGAAATCTATCGCTGAGCCTGGTCTTCGGGCAGATTATTCTTATGAAGAAGTCATTTTTTCTGACGCTGTTACTGGTCATGCTCGCAGCGGGTATGTTACTGCCCTCACTGGCATCAGAGCATCTGGGCGGCTATCTGATGAAACCCTTTCTGCAGCGCCTGAGTCACTACTACGTCACCACCAGTGCTCATACTGCGGCTTACTGGTTATCTCTGCAGTCTGAAGAGCAGCGCCCTGAGGCCTTTGCACAGGTAAAAAGCCTGTATCCGGTTGAAATACAGATGACCAGGACAGATCAGCTATCTCATTTATTAGCCCACTCACTATCAGATAACACTCTGAACAGACTCAGTAACGGAGAGCTTATTTTTCTGGATCAATCAGAGCATTTTATTATTGGTATCCCTGATTCAGACCAGATACTGATTCTGCTCAGCCCGGATAAAACCCTGGTCAACATTACCACAGATGCAGAAGCTGAAAGTATGGGAACTCTGGCTCTGTTACAGCGGCGCTTTCAGAATCAGCCTGAACAGCAATGGCCGAAGATTATGGCCGAAACGTCTGCTCTGTTTCCTTATCCTGTCACTCTGCTCTCCATACAGGAGATACTAACCGATCAGCATGACAGCATACGTCTTAATGCTTATCAAAAAGAAGCCCTTCAACAGGGGCGGGCCGTTGCAGTGAGCAATAAACGCAACCTGATGAACTATGGCTCCGGGCTGGATTATTTTATGCAGCGACTGGATAATAGTAATCAGGTACTGGTTGCGGGTCCGGCTTCATTGGTTGTTCAGCAACAACTGGACCGCTATCAACTGATCAGTCAGGGCAGTATGTCACTGCTGGTATTGTTGCTGTTATCACTCTGGTTGTTACCAACCTGGCGAGCGTCTCGCTCTCTGATCAATAGTGCCAGGCGTTTTGCAATGGGCCAGATGCCTGACCGGGCCCGACGCTATCGCTTCAGTCATTTTCATCCGGTGACAGACACCTTTAACCGAATGGCAGAAGATATTGAAGCGGATTTTAAAGCCAATCAACGTCTTATCCAGACCCTGAGCCGGGAGATGGATTCCAGAATATCGGGGATTGAAACCGGTCTGAATCAACTGGAGAAACATCTTAAATCGACTTCCGAAGCAGATACCACTTCAAGCGTTTCCAATAAAGCCGGAGAGTTGCCGGAAGCCTGTACCGAACAGCAGATGACCTGGCTGATCGAAAAAGAAGTGGATCAGCTCAGCCAGTTAACATCGGATGCCCTGATCAAAGCCCGCCAGCGCTCAGAAGACACATCTTTCACGGATACCACCAAAGACACCACAAAACCTGTAACAGATAAAACCAGGGTTCACACGGCTTCTGTTCCAGAATCCGGTTCAGGAGAAAAGCGATGAAGAAAAGCTTTTTTCTGCAATTACTGATACTTATTATTCTGCTGGTCAGTATTAGTCAGGCCAGTCAGATATCCCGTATCTTCGATTTATGGTCACCTCATATGACCATGATTGAACACCACCGCTTTCAGGGAACCCGAGCCTTGCTTGAGCGACACCTGCAAAGCTTTCCACCTTCTGAACGCCAACGGCAAGTCGATAGCCTGCAGCCGGAATTTGGCTATTATCTGGGTTATCAGGCTATCGAACAGCTGTCATTATCAGACGAACAATGGCAGCAACTGGAGCAACAAACGCATATCTTTGATCCGGATAGCCTGAATCACTATCTGCTATCTGAACAAGTACGCACCAATCGCCCGCAGGTTCTGGTGATACAGAATATCGATATGGATACCGGTCATGTGGAATCCCCCATAGAAAAAGGACTGACGGGTAACGCTCGTTTGATCGAGGCTATTCTCCTGCGTTTTCCTCAATCACAATGGTCCGACCTTGTGCAACAGATACAGCCCGATGATGGCATACCCTATGCTCTGCACGCTCTGGAGAGTTTATCGCTGACAGCTGGCCAGCAAATAGCACTGCAACAGACCGGAATCACTTTTCAGCCAAAGGAAGAATACGAGCAGTCCGCCGATATGGCTTTCAGCCGAATCGGTAACAGCCAACAAATACTTGTACAGGGACCGGTCACAGGCGAGGCCGTCTCCCGTTATCAGATGAGTGCTCTGGCCGCTTATTTTCTGATGCTGGCCGGTATGATAGGTCTGCCTGTTGCTCTCTGGCTCTGGCCAGTATGGCGTTTCTCTGGCCGGATTAAACAATATTGCCAGCAGTGCGCTCAGGGAGACTTCAGCCAGCGTTTATCGTTAAAAGCAGCCGGGCAGTTAGCCCCCCTGGCCGAAGTGCTGAACACCATGGCTGACCGTGTGGATTTCAGTCGTCAGCAGAGCCAGACGTTCAGCCATGCGATCTCCCATGATATACGCACCCCTCTGACCAATCTCAGTTTTTCACTGGAGCTGTATCGCCGGGCAGACAACCCTGAGCAAAAACAAAAAATTATGCGCCGTATGCAGGCATCACTGACAGAAATAAAACAACTGCAAACCGAACTGGATATGTTCAGCCGGTTTGAGCATCAGGTGGTTCGTATGCCTCTGAACACAGAACCACTCGCCGAGTTCTGGCAGGAGGTGCAGAATAAATGGCAACATTTACCAGCGCAGCATGCTGCTGATGGCAAAACCCTGACCATAGCCGCAAGCCAATGCCAGGCTCTGTGTCAGCTGAACAATCACTATTTACAGCGGGCACTGGATAATCTGATTAACAATGCATTAAGGCATGCCGACAGTCAGGTCCGTGTCACGCTTAATCAGGTGGAATCGGGTCAAATCGGCACTCATTGTGTGATCAGTGTAGAAAATGATGGTCAGCCGATCGACAAGCAGGATCAGGAACGTATATTCCAGCCCTTTGTCCGTCTGGAAGAGAGCCGCAACCGTGACTCCGGTGGTGCGGGCCTTGGCTTATCTATCGTCAGAGCCATTGCAGAAGCTCACAATGGCAAAGTCAGTGTAATGTCTGAGGTTTCTTCGGGATGGACCTGTTTTCAGATAACCCTGCCAGTTTACCAGTCAGAAGAACAACACCAGACCGGCTCAGACTGAAATATGGCCAAAGGCACAAAAACCGGGCAGCATCTGTAGCCTGTAGAAGTTGTCCGGATAACGCTGCATCATGTTAATCTCTGGTTATAAGCGACATAATTAATTCTCTGGAATCATAGGGTTATGCATAAGATATTACTGGTAGAGGATAACCTGTCACTGGCAGAATCGATCTCAGACTACCTCACAATGGAAGGTTTTACGGTTGGTACAGAGCCTGATGGTGCTCAGGCTGAACAGCGTATCCTCAGTGAGCAGCCTGATCTGATTATTCTGGACCTGATGCTGCCAGGCAAAGATGGCCTGAGCATCTGCCGGGATATTCGTGCACATTATTCCGGAATGATCCTGATGTTTACTGCCAAGGAAAGCGAAATCGACAATATTGTCGGGCTGGAACTGGGAGCTGATGACTATCTGATTAAGCCGGTTAATCCCAGATTGCTACTGGCCAAAATCAAGTCTCTCTTACGCAGAGAGTCTACGCCTGCTGTTACTACGGCCTATTCTCCTTCAGAACTCAGACAGTTTCCGGGACTAACCCTTTGCACTCAGCAAAGACAAGTGACTCTGAGAGGCATCCCCGTCCCTTTAACCACCATGGAGTTTGATCTGCTGGACCTTCTGAGCGCTCATCCGGGAACTATTCTGGAACGGGAGTTTATCGCCCGCAGTATTCTGGGCCGTGAATACGATGGTCTGGATCGAAGTATAGATACCGTTATTAGCCAGTTAAGAAAGAAACTGGGTGATAATGCCAAAGAGCCCGGACTGATCAAAACGGTACGCGGCAAAGGCTATATTTTTGTGCCAGGCGGGCTGGATCAGAGGTAGTCAGTACAAGCCTGATCTGATGATCAGGCTCTATCTGAAGTCTTAAAGTAACGCACACTCTGATCCAGAGACTCTGCCAGCACCTGCAGCTGATCACTGTGCCTGACAGAGGAAGATGCCCCTTCTTTGATCGACAGCATAATCTGGTTAATGTCCGATAAACTCTGGTTCATTTCCGAGACGGTCATACTCTGCTGCATGGTTGCTGTCGCGACCTGAGCATTTTTCTCTCTCATATTCACAACGGCTGCAGATACCGTCTGCAGTTCATGACAGCTCTGATTAACCTCATCACTACAGGATTCTGCCTGCTGGCAACATAGTTTCAGCGTTGCTGCACTTTTCTCTGCACCTTCCTGTAACGCTTGTACCATCTCTTCAATGGTACTGACCGATCCTTGTGTCCGTGTTGCCAGAGAACGTACTTCATCAGCCACAACCGCAAAACCTCTGCCGCTTTCCCCGGCGCGGGCAGCCTCAATCGCCGCATTCAAAGCCAGCAGATTAGTTTGTTCAGCAATACTCTGAATCACAGTAATCACATCACCAATGGATTCACTGCTCTGATGCAACAGATGGATATGAGACATGGTGTCTGTCATGGCCTGAGATAGCTGTCGGATCTGCTCGCTATTCATTAATAGCGTTTGCTCTGCAGCAGACAAAGCTTGTTCCGCATTGACCGCATCTTGCAGTGTTGCTTCTGCGTGGTGTGCCACATCTGCTGCACTGGCTTCCATTTCTGTGGTGGTGGCAGCCAGCCGCTCCATTTCTGCACTTTGTTCTGACATCGCCGTTAACGCCTGATGACTGATTTTACGGCCATGATCCGCCGTTTGCAGAACCTCTTTTATCGTCCGGATAATCTGCATAACCAGCGTATTTAAACCGGTTGCCAGCTGATTACTGCTGAGCGCCAGATAGCCCAGTTCATCCCGCCCCTGAACAGGCAAATTAAGCGTCAGGTTCCCCTGAGACATCTCAGACATACCAGCCACTACCTGATTCAGAGATCGGCGGATATAACGCACCAGCGCCAGCCCGGACAGCAGGGAACATATCACCGCCAGGATAGCTCCAGTCAGTGTCAGCCACTGTCCTTTATCGGCTGTACCGCGGGTACTCAGGCCTGCTACTGCAGCCCGTTCAACGGCATCTGTAATTAGCTGATCCATCTGCTGATCATTTTGCTGAGTTCGTTGTTCAATACTCTGTAATAACTGCTCTGATGTTTGTAAGGCTTTCAGGCCTGCCAGATGTGCCTGTAGCATTTTGTTTTCTGTCAGTAGCTGTTCACGAAAAGGTAACCAAGTTTCATTAATGCTTTCCCAGGCTTCCTGATCAACCCGTTTTACAGCTTCAATGTCTGTGTCTGCTTTTTCAATGCTGCCGGTGATCTTCTGATATAAACGCCCGGCGGCATCAGGCGCATCACTTTGCAGGAACGCCTCGATATGGCTATTGTTGTAAGCGATCAGGTCTCTTAACGGCTTGATCGCTTTGAGATACTCATAATCAAACTGATCTTCCAGCAAATCTTCAAAGGTATAAACGATCTCACGATACAGCCAGTCAAACTCTTCAGACTGCTCTTGCTTATGCTGTTGATAACGGGCGAATAATGTCTTTTGCTCAACAATCTGATAGGCCAGATTAAAAATAGCATCTGACTGTGCGGAGATATGCTGTAAAACCGAAGCTGTCTCTGAACTAACCTGCCCTGCTTGTAATAAAACAGACAACTGGGTTTGTTGCTGCTGAAAGTCAGACTGTTTCTGTTCAAGAAAGCGTTTCATATACAGATCAGGAGAAGTATTATCCGGCACTTTAAGGTGGCCGGTGACAAATAACAGTAACTCATACCGTATATCTGCCAGAACCGCTTTCAGTTGATGGCTGAGTTGCAAACCGGGAGTTGCCTGTTCTGTCACCTGAGTAATCTGGGAACGTACATGGTTAAAGCTCTGCCAGGAGATAGCAGACGATGCCATAAATAACAGCAGAATAAGGCTGAATGTCAGCGTGATTTTCTGGGCAATAGAAAACCGGATGCCGCCAGAAAAGCGAGTGTTTGTTGCAGTATAGGGGGAATGGGAAGTCATAAGTATTAATGTCCCGTTTTATTCAGCCCGTTCAGAACATTGCCTGATACCGGCCTTATTATTGTGATAGGCGCTGCAATGAAAATTTTGTCAGATACGATGGATCAGAAGATGTCAGAAATGCTTTGCCTGAACACGCTCGGATCAGGCAAAACATTTTTAATCACGCTTCTCAATAACACGCTATGTTTTCGAGACACTTAGCTCAGTACAGAATATCAGGCTTCCATCGCCATACGGTCGTTCAGGAAACGCACCATCCAGCCAGCAACCATCAAAGAATCCGCCTTAGGATGATTTGTACGCAGGCCTTTCAGACCGTCTTCGGCAGTCTGCTCAGGAATCACACTGCCTTTACGTAACTCGATCAGCTCTTCTTCATAAGCCAGGTTAAACTCAGGATGCGCCTGGAAGGTCAGAATCTGATTGTCGTATACCAGCCCGGCATACTGACAGAAGTCTGAACAGGCAAACGTCTCGGCATTATCCGGTTTAACCACGACCTGATCCTGGTGCATAGAGCTGATAGCAAAAGATCCTGCCTCTGCGACACCGGGCTGCTTTATAAACTCTGATGAACCACACAGCTCATAACGATGCAGACCAACACCCCAGCCACCGGAAAACGCTTCTACCCGACCTCCAAAGGCTTCTGCAATAATCTGATGCCCAAAGCAGATACCGACCATAGGCCTGCCAGAAGCATGGATATCAAGAATCAGCGCTTTGAGGCGCTGCATCCAGGGATCATTGTGGTATACGTTGAATTTCGATCCCGTAATGATCCAGCCATCGCACTGATCCGCGCCAGCCGGAAACAGATCTTCCCTGACATCATAGACTTCATATTCAAAGCTGAAGCCTGCCTGATCAAACAGCTGGATAAACATATCCGAATAGGAGCCGTATTGCTCAATCAGTTCATCCGGTGTGATACCGGTTGCCAGAATACCGAGTTTCATTGTCTTACCTGTATATGTGTAGTGCTTTATTCTGACTGTTATACGCTTTGACTGATTAGTCACAAATATAAAAAGACAGAACAACTCATCCCTGCCCTTCAAGTCTCAGGAGCAGGAGTTTTAATATTCAATGTGATGCGTAACGGGCTGCTGAGTGTGGCCGGTAAAACACCTGCACCACACTTGGAGCGATTGATGCGTAAACGCTGTTATGAACTCATCATGCGATTTTGTCGGCGCATCTGGTACATGGCGGCGATCACACCAATGGCAACAATAGCGATCATCAGAGTCGCCAGCGCATTCACTTCAGGTGTTACCCCCAGACGTACTTTAGAGAAAATCACCATTGGCAGTGTGCTGTTACCCGGACCAGAGACAAAGCTGGCAATTACCAGATCATCCAGCGACAGAGTAAAAGACAGCAACCAGCCTGAGATAATCGCCGGGGCGATCAGCGGCAGTGTCACCAGGAAGAACAGGGATGACGGCTTAGCCCCCAGATCCATCGCCGCTTCTTCCAGCGTCTCATCCATACTGGACAAACGAGCCTGAACAATCACCGCAACATAAGCCATACAAAAGGTCGTATGTGCAATAATAATGGTGCCCGTGCCCCGGCCAGCGGGCCAGCCAAACATGCCTTCTAACGCGACAAACAGCAGCAACAGAGATAAGCCGGTAATAACTTCCGGCATCACCAGAGGTGCGGTAATCCAGCCAGATAACACCATTTTGCCGCGGAATGGTCCGAATCGGCTCAGTACAAAACCGGCCATCGTTCCCAGTACCACCGCAAGCGTGGCACTGATAAAGGCAATTTTTACACTAAGCAATGCCGCATCAATGATCTGATCGTTATTAAACAGCTCGACATACCATTTCAGGGACCAGCCACCCCAGACAGTCACCAGTTTTGATTTATTAAAACTGTAAATAATCAGTGCAATTATCGGCGCATACAGGAACAGAAAGCCCAGACCTGCGGTGGTATTCAGAAATAAAGATCTGCGCTTCATCAGATAGACTCCTCTTTACCCTGACCATTGCGGATCAGCATGATTGGCAGTACCAGAACAATCAGCATGACAATGGCTACGGCAGAAGCCATTGGCCAGTCACGGTTCAGGAAGAATTCATCCCAGAGCACCCGGCCAATCATCAGAGTATCTGAACCACCCAGCAATGCCGGAATCACAAACTCACCGACTGCCGGGATAAATACCAGCAAACAACCTGCGACAATACCAGGCAGAGCCAGCGGCAGTGTAATCAGGAAAAAGCTTTGGGCCGGACGACAGCCCAGGTCTTCTGCGGCCTCCAGCAGCGTTATATCCAGCTTTTCCAGCGCACTGTACAAAGGCAACACCATAAATGGCAGATAGGTATAAACAATACCGATATATACCGCAAAGTCGGTCTGCAGCAGTGTTAATGGCTGATCAATAATGCCAATGCCCAGCAGAAACTCATTCACAATACCGTTTTTTTTCAGAAACCCCATCCAGGCGTAAACACGTAGCAGAAAAGAGGTCCAGAATGGCAGAATCACCAAGGCCAGCAATACGCCACGCTTAGAACTTTCAGTACGGGCAATCAGATAAGCGATGGGAAATGCTACCAGTAAAGTAAAAAATGTAGAGACCGCTGCAATTTTAATCGAGCTGAGATAAGCATCCAGATAGAAAGCATCTTCAAACAGATACAGGTAGTTGCCCAGGTTCAGCTTCAGGTTGATATACGCTTCTTCCAGATCCCATTCCAGCAATGAGGTGTAAGGTGGTACTGCAATGGCTGTTTCTGACAGTGATATTTTGAACACCACCAGAAAAGGTATAAAAAAGAAGATGCCCAGCCATAACATGGGTACGGCAACAACGGAAAGACGTCCCCAGTTAATACGGCGGATAAAGTTATACTTCGTCATCAGAGATGATGATTCTTCAATCCATGGCAAGCGTGATGTAGTACTCATGATGTCAATACCACGCTGCTGTCTTCAGTCCAGGACAGGTAAACCTGATCATCCCAGGTAAAACGCTCACCCACTTCCCGATTAAAGTTTGGTTGCGTGACCCGAACTTCTTTACCGCTGTCCAGACGCACTTTGAACACCGTCAGACTGCCCATGTAGGCAAAATCCATAATACGCCCGTGCAGGCAATTTTCTTTCTGCTCAGGCTGCTCATGGCCCAGGCGGATTTTCTCCGGACGGACCGCCACATGAACCACCTGATGCGGCGCACAGCTGATACCGTGATTGATATAGAGCACACCACCGGCTTCTTCAGACTGAATTCTTACCGTATCCGGTTCATCTTCAATCACCACACCTTCGAACAGATTGACCGAACCAATAAATTCGGCAACAAAACGACTGTTCGGGTATTCATACACATCATGGGGTTCGTCAGTCTGAACAATCACACCATGATTCATAACACCGATCCGGGATGCCAGAGTCATGGCTTCTTCCTGATCATGAGTCACCACAACAAAGGTAACACCCAGTTCATCCTGAATATTAATCAGCTCAAACTGGGTTTCCTCTCTGAGCTTTTTATCCAGTGCGCCCAGCGGTTCATCCAGTAGCAACAACTTAGGGCGCTTAATCAGAGAACGAGCCAGAGCCACACGCTGACGCTGACCACCGGACAACTGGTGAGGTTTACGTTTGCCCAGATGTCCCAGCTGTACCAGATCCAGCATCTCCTGTACCCGGCGTTTAATCTCGGCTTTAGCTACACCTTCACGCTTCAGGCCAAAGGCGATATTGTCTGCTACGGTCAGATGAGGGAACAAAGCATAAGACTGGAACATCATATTGACCGGGCGATCCCAGGGCTGGACACCCGCCATATCCACACCATCAATCAGGATACGGCCACTGGTCGGCGTTTCAAACCCTGCCAGCATTCTGAGTAATGTACTTTTACCCGAACCGGAACCACCTAACAGACAGAAGAGTTCGTTTTTATAAATATTCAGTGAAATATTATCCACTGCTGTGAAATCACCGAATTTCTTGGTGATATTTTCAATTCTGAGAAAAGGTTCAGCGCCTTCCTGCTGCCAGAGAGGAACAGATGAAGTCGCCGGTTTATCCTTACCGGAAACTTCCGTTTCCTTGCTCGAAAAATCAATTGTCTGAGAGGACGTCATAACAAACCCTCGTTATTTTTTATTATTTAACTCTGTAGTCTTACCGGCTGGCAGGCTTCAGAAATGAATAGGGAATCTCTGGTAAAAGGTTTTCAGCGTTAACTCATCCGATCATCGGTATGAAGCGGTTAAGCCTCTGGCCTGAGCTTGTCTCGGGACAAGTTGCGTTGTAAGGGCTGCAAAAACCTTTTGCCTGAAACTCCCCCGAACCAGTAAAACTGGTTCGGGCTGATCGTTCAGTAATCAACACGGGTGATCAGATATCCGGAAAATTAACGTCCCGTTTTTACATTGGTCCAGGAACGGGTCAGGATGCGATCAAATTTGGCAGTATGAGCGTTCTGCGTAAACAGATTGGCTTTTACCGCCTCAGAAGGATAGATGCCCGGATTAGTACGCACATCTTCATTCAGCAGAGGCTCAGCGGCCTTGTTTGCCACCGCGTAGTAAACATAGTTAGAGATACTGGCGCTAATTTCCGGCTTCAGAATAAAGTCGATAAATTTGTGCGCGGCTTCAGGATGTGGTGCATCCGCTGGAATCGCCAGCAGATCAAACCAGACAAGAGTGCCTTCTTTCGGAATGGTGTAATTTACTTTTACACCCTGACCGGCTTCTTCTGCACGGCCCTGAGCTTGCAGGATATCGCCGTTGTAACCCAGGGCGACACAGACTTCACCATTGGCCAGGTCAGAGATATATTTACCAGAATGGAAGTATTTATAGCTGGAGCGTACCGACTTCAATAGTGTTTCACCCTGTTTCAGATCCGATTTTTTTTCAGAATTAGGGTCAAGACCGATATAGTTCAGTGCGATAGACATGACTTCTGCCGGAGAATCCAGCAGAGCAATACCACAATCGGCCAGCTTAGCAGCAACTTCCGGTTTAAAAATCAGATCCAGAGTATTCACCGGCATATCACCCAGACGGGCACGGATCATCTCTTCGTTATAACCCAGACCAATAGTCCCCCAGGTGTAGGGCACATTGTGCTTATTTCCAGCATCGTGTCGGCTGACTTTATCAATCATCGCCGTATCCAGGTTGCCATAGTTGGTCAGTTCAGAGTGATTAATTTCAGCATAGATACCGGCCTGGACCTGACGCTCCAGGAATGCACCGGTTGGTACTACCACATCATAGCCCGTACCACCGGACATCAGTTTCGCCTCCAGCACTTCGTTGGAGTCGTAAACATCGTAGTTCACTTTGATACCGGTTTCTTTTTCGAACTGAGTAATGGCTTCCGGATTCATATAATCCGACCAGTTATAAACGTTCAGCACTTTTTCCTCTGCCTGAGCAGATAGCGCTGCTGTCAGTGCCAGAGAGACAGTGGCAGCCAGTCCTGTTTTTTTGAAAAGATGTGTATGGCGATGCATTGATATTTCTCCATTTCTGGCTCTGTCCGGGCAGAACATCTGAGCACGAGCATCACGGTTAACCCGGACAGTTAACCGGTAGGCTCGTTAACTCATATCTGAACAGACATGGGCCTGGTTCTTTTTTTACCTCTGAAGAGGATTATCAGCCGTATAGCAGAACCTGGTTGTTTGTTGTTGTTATCGTAGAGATCAGTCGGAGATCTCTGTTAACGGCGGCTTCAGACATCAGCACTGTAAGCAGCCAGTCAAATCGCTGTTCCGGGTTAAACCGGTATTATCGAATGTAAGTGACGCCTCCCTTCTATCCCTATACCCCTCAATGGGTATTTTTCTGTCCCCATCTGTGAGGGGTTTTCTGTCTGCACCCAATATCACAGCAGACAAGAAAAAAGGGGCTGACCTGAATGGTCTGCCCCCGGATATTACAGATAGCCCAGATAGGCTTCATACTCGACATCTGAAATTTGCTCGTGAAGCTTGCGCTGTTCCTGGCGTTTAGCGGCAGTAAATACCCGGATAAACTCTTCACCCAGATACTGATTCAGTACTGCGCTCTGACTGAAAATCTCAGTGGCTTCATCCCATTTGTTCGGCAGAATCAGATCCTGATTCGCTTCGGCATAGGCATCACCTTCTACCGGAGCCGGTGGCATCAGCTTATTCTCAATACCATAAAGCGCTCCGGTAAGGATCGTCGCCAGCACCAGATAAGGGTTGGCATCAGCACCGGCAACACGATGTTCAATACGACGAGCTACGCAGGGGCTTTCCGGAATACGAATAGCTACCGTGCGGTTTTCATAACCCCAGCTGGCAAATGTCGGTGCATGAGCGCCAGCCATAAAGCGGCGATAGGAATTCATACCTGGTGCAAAAGCCAGCATGCTATCGGCCATAGTGTGCATCAGACCCGCTACGGCGTGTTTCAGCAAATCAGTACCTTCTTCTCCACCATTGTCGAAGACATTTCTGCCCTCTTGATCAATCAGACTGAAGTGAACATGGAAGCCATTACCGCTTTTATTACCGTAAGGCTTGGCCATAAAGGTAGCGCCATAGCCATGCTTACGTGCAACTCCCCGTACCAGACGTTTGAACATGATGGCCTGATCGGCTGCCAGCATAGGGTTGGGGACATGATTCAGGTTAATCTCGAATTGACCGGCTCCCAGCTCAGAGATAATGGTATCTGCCGGAACGCCCTGTTCTTCACAGACCTGACGTACTTCTGCAAAAAACTCTTCCAGATTGTCCATCTCATCAATGGAGTAGCAATCTGTCTCGGTCAGGCGGCGACCGTGTCCTTCCGTCATGACCGGAGGCCGGGGACGCTGCGTTTTTTCTGATTCGCCATCCAGCAGGTAAAACTCCAGCTCTGTTGCCACAACCGGAGTCAGGCCCAGTGCTTTAAAACGATTCACAATCGCAGTCAGTGCCTGACGAGGATCAGCACTGAATGGCGAACCATCCGGATTGAACATCATTGCCAGAATCTGGTTTCTCGGTGATTTCGCCCAGGAAACGGGTACCGGTGTTTCATGAACCGGCATACAAACGCCATCACTGTCTCCGGTTTCAAACACCAGGCCGTTTTCCAGAACATCATCACCCCAGAAATCAAAGCCGATGACAGACCGTGGTAACTTAACGCCTTCTTCCATCACCTTGCCTAATGCACCCGCTGGCATACGCTTACCACGCAGATTACCGTTCAGATCAGTGATAAACAGATCAAATTGTTTTTGATTGTCGGAGCTGGAAGACATATAAACTCTCTCTCGAAAATGGCACCCCCTGGTCAGAACAGTATCCGCTGATAAATGCGCTGAATTTGTTCTGCCGGGTGTGGCTTGTTGATCACGCATCTATTTTTGTGATCACAAAAACTTGCTATTGATATGATCATAATTTAAAAAGATGGTCAACAACCGGAATTCATTTTATTGTTTTGCACCAATATGGTGATCACATTTAGTATAGAAGCACTATTTCAGTGATTCAGATTCAGGGGACCTGAATAGCCAATGGATAAAAAATCACCCATAAGAATTACATTAACGACTCGGGACGAGACTGTAACTATCACCCAATGGGTATACAGCACTCTGAGACACGCCGTGATGAATGGCCAGATACTGCCTGGCCGGGCACTGACAATCCGGGAGCTGGCCAGTATTCTTGATGTCAGCCCGATGCCAGTGCGTGAAGCGCTACGACAACTGGCGGCTGAAAATGCGCTGGAAATCCAGGGAAACCGAAGAGTTATGGTGCCACGTATGACGGCTATGAAATTTAATGAACTTTGCGAAGCTCGTATCACACTGGAGTCTCACGCCGCCGCCCGTGCTCTGCCTTATATAGACAAAGAACGCCTGCAGTTGCTGATTGCACTGGATAAAGAGATTGATCAGGCCCATGATGAAGGAGACCTGGAGCAAATTACAGTCCGTAACCAGCGCTTTCACAGAACACTGTATACCTCAAATCCTCATCAGATCACGCTGCCTCTGATTGAAAGCCTCTGGCTACAACTCGGCCCTTTTATGCGGCTGGCTAACAGCAAACTGGAAGAACACTACACGATAGACCGCCATAATGAGGCTTTGCAGGCGATTGAGCGCAAAGATGCTCTGGCACTGCAAATAGCCATTACTGCAGATATTCGGGAAGGTTTTGCCTTTGCCGGTACACCGGAATTACTGCATAGTTTTATTGAAGAGTCAGCGTCTGCCTGAGCCTGTCCCCCTCTTTCTGAATCCCCCTGCTGGTAATGACAGGGCGCTCTGTCCGGGAGTGCCCTGTTCAGGAACATTCTGATCAGAATTCGAGCAGCACTGTGTATGGTGTTTTCAGCCGGTTGCTACCTCTTTTAACTGCCTGAAAAATGGATTTTTTCACTCTCCTCAGCAGTATATTCTGTCACTTTGAATCAATTTTGTGATCACAAAATTTGCTTTCTATGAAAAAAGCGGTTAGCTTCTAAAATACAAATTGTGATCACAAAATTAAAGGCATAGCTTTCTGAAGCACAGAAACCTGTGCTCGACTGAAACAAATAAAGAAGACAACGCGACCTGCTCACAGACAGATAGTCCGCTCAGACGGGACTGATCAGGCGTTATCAGGAGAACAAAATGTCCGAACAGAACAAAAATGCAGTTACAGCAGATTATCAGGCACTGGATGCCTCTCATCACCTGCACCCTTTTACCAATACTGGCGCACTGAATAAAAAAGGTGCCCGGATCATCACTCACGGAGAAGGTGTTTATCTGTGGGACAGTGAAGGCCAGAAAATTCTGGACGGTATGGCCGGTCTCTGGTGTGTGAACATGGGCTATGGCCGACAAGAGCTGGTTGAAGCCTCTTATGAACAGATGAAAAAGCTGCCATTTTACAACACGTTTTTCCAGACAACCCATATGCCTGCTGCTGAGCTGGCTCAGGAAATTGCCAGTGTCACACCTGAAGGTCTGGATCATATTTTCTTTGCCAACTCAGGTTCTGAAGCAGTAGACACCATTATTCGTATGGTACGCCAGTACTGGGCAATTAAAGGAAAACCATACAAAAATATCATTATCAGTCGTGAAAATGCCTATCACGGCAGTACTGTCGGTGGTGCCAGCCTGGGTGGTATGTCTGGCATGCACAAGCAGGGTGCTCCAGGTGTTGGCGGTATTGAGCGTATTCGCCAGCCATACTGGTATGGTGAAGCGGGTGATATGAGCGAAGAAGAATTCGGTATTGCCTGTGCTCAGGCGCTGGAAGAAAAAATTCTGGCAGTAGGACCGGATAATGTAGCCTGCTTTATTGGTGAGCCGATTCAGGGGGCCGGTGGTGTTATTGTGCCACCGGCTAATTATTGGGGTGAGATTCAGAAAATCTGTCAGAAGTACGACATCCTGGTCGCAGCAGATGAAGTGATCTGTGGCTTTGGCCGTACAGGCAGCTGGTTCGGTAGTCAGACGTTCGATATCAAGCCTGACATTATGTCTATGGCGAAAGGACTGTCTTCCGGCTACTTGCCTATTTCTGCTGTTGCTGTCGGTGAGCGTATTTCCAGCGCTCTGATTGAGCACGATGATGACTTTAATCATGGCTTCACTTATTCAGGCCACCCGGCAGCCGCGGCCGTTGCGCTGAAAAATATTCAGTTGATGAAAGAAGAAAACATCGTTGATTATGTTGCCAATGATATCGGCCCTTATTTCCAGCAGAAATTACGTGAAGCACTGGCGGATCATCCTCTGACTGGCCATATTGAAGGTACAGGGCTGGTTGCGGGTATTGCTCTGGTCAAAGATAAAGAGAAGAAAGAGTTCTTCCCGTCTGACCTGGATATCGGCTACATCTGTCGTGAACACTGTTTTAACAACGGTCTGATTATGCGTGCCGTTGGCAGCCGAATGGTACTGTCACCACCTCTGGTAATCACTCACGCGGAGGTGGATGAGCTGTGTGAAAAAGCACGCCTGTGCTTTGACCTGACCCTTCAGTCTGTCAGCTGAAGATAAGTGCAGTTAACCGTTTCAGGGTTAACTGCACTATCAGAATAGTACCGGATCAATCTGATTACTCCGGGGTCTGCCCCCCCCCTGGAAACCACCTGCGACGGTAAAGACCTGATCCGGTACACTGAAAATATCATAAAGCTCAGCACAATCAATACATCTGTAACATTCTGCTTGTGTTACGGACTTCAGGCATTACCGTCACCATGACACTGTTTCTGCCTTATACATGCCTGAAAAAAAGTATTTCCATGTTCTTCTGTCAGTGCCCGGAGAATATGGCAACGCTCACAGAGATACTTTTCTTCAGGTGCATACTACGAATAAAACGATTTACTGCCATGAGCAGGCCAGAAGCTTATATGCTCTGTCACCTGCGGAGAGAATAAGATGATGCACCAGAAAATCAGCCCGGAACTCATTACTCCACAGTGTTCAAAGGATCTGGCACAACTTATTCACCATCTGCGTGTTCCCAGCTTTTTAAGCGTACTGGAAGAGTTTCTGGCCACTCAGTGTAATTTCGATACCATCCTGATTCTGACCTATAAGAAATCTTTTAAACCCATTATTCTGCATCCCAAAGATCCTGCAGAACATAGCCCCACTCTGAGAAGTTATATTAATCAGGCCTATGTGCTGGACCCGTTATTTAATGCCTTACAGGACAACCTGACACAGGGACTTTGTCGACTGGCTGATATCGCTCCGGACTCATTTGAACGAACCGAGTACTATCAGAGCTGTTATCGCAATTTCGATCTGGTCGATGAAACTAATCTGATCATCCCACTGGATAACAATACAACCTGCGCCATTGCTCTGGGCCGAAAATCCAATCTGGGCAGTATTACCCGCGCTGAACTGAACCGTCTGAAAAATATTTTTCCGGTTATCGAATCTCTGATTCATCAGTTCTGGCTGGCCCAGGCTCAGGAGTTCGTTAAATTCGAAAAATCGGATGGGCCAATCAAACAGGCATTAAAAACCTTTGCCAGTGGGGTACTCACACAACGGGAGCAGGAAATTCTGGGATTGATACTACAGGGCCACTCATCAAAGTCGATTGCAGATATTCTGAGCATCAGTGTAGGCACCGTTAAAGTGCATCGAAAGAACATTCATAGCCGGTTAAATACCTCAACTCAGTCTGAAATTTTCACTCTGTTTCTGAACCATCTGAACACATTTGATACGCCATAAACTGACTGACCCGATAAAGCAGATGCTTACACATCAAGTATATGACATAGACTGTCGGATCCAGAAGATCAGTGATGGCATAATCATGGTCGCACCCTTTGCAGCCCCTGTTAGCGATAAAATGGTTGATAAAATAAAGGAGAGTTTTGTATAGATTGTAAATTTAATTGAATGCTAATTGTTCTCATTTAAATTATTCGAGCCTTGTGCAACTCTGTGTATGTCAGTTGATGGCTTATTCCATCATTCGAAATAAGCAATCCGGCACGAGGGTTGAACCTCACGTTTAAGGAACAAGTTCTATGCATTCACCCAATACGCTTTTTCGTCCATTCGCACTTTCTGCGATAACTGTTGGCGTAACACTTGCCTATCAGCCTGCTTCGGCAAACCCCCGGAACCTGGACACTCTGATTGTCAGTGCTTCTGGCACTGAACACAGTCAAATGACCGCTCCGGCATTTACGACTGTGATTGATGATCAGATGTTGCGTCAGAACCCCTCTTTAAGTGTGGCTGACCTGGTAGGACGCAGCGCAGGTGTTATTAATACGACAGATGCATCAGGCCGAGATGAGATCAGAATGCGAGGACTGGAGTCCGGTTACACTCTGATCCTGGTCGACGGCCGTCGTATATCGTCGTCTAATGCGCTGTGGCGTGGGGGAGACTTTGATTTCAGCGCTGTTCCTCGTTCCAGTATTGAGCGTATCGAAATTGTACGAGGCCCTATGTCATCGCTTTATGGTGCTGATGCTATGGGCGGTGTGATCAATATCATCACTAAAAAAGGGCAGTCTGGCTGGTCAACCAGTATTGATGCGACCTACGAAAATGTTCTGGAAGGAAAAGATGGCCATCAGTTCCGCACGAATCTTTCAACAGCCGGTGCATTAAATGATGATCTGTATCTGCGTCTGAGCGGTGAAGTCTATAATCGGGATGCGTGGTTCTTTGATAAATCGGATCAGGTTCCGGAACGGGAAGAAAAACAAGCACGCAATCTGTCAGGTTCTTTAAGCTGGACTATTGATGACCGGCAGACGTTGAATGCTGACGTGATGATAAACCGGGATAAGCGCCCTTATGCTATTTATAGCGCAGGACCTGATTATCGTGCCCAGAAAATTGAACGTGAAACATATGGCCTGAGCCACGAAGGCGACTGGGACTGGGGACGTACTCAGTTAAGCTTCAGCTATGAAGATGGCGATATTGATGATCTGAATAGTCGTTACCCTGAACCTCAGCAGCGCCATCTGAAAGAACAGAACCTGACTTTAAGTGGCAGTGCAGGTTTGTCTCTGGGCATTCATGCTATCAAAACAGGCTTTGAGCATCGGGAGCAGGAAGTGGCGGATAAAATCGCTTTCTCTCAGACCGGTGGTTCTGAAGCCACTCAGCAGGCAATCTATTTACAGGATGAAATGCAGCTGACAGATAAGTTACGTCTGACGCTTGGCGGGCGCTATGACCACCATGAAGATTTTGATGGTGAATTCACACCTCGGGGTTATCTGGTATACGAGCTGAATGATGGCGTTTCTCTGAAAGGAGGCATCAGCAAAGCATACAAGGCTCCCGGCCCTCACCAGATTATTGCGGAATACCAGATTGTCAGCTGTGGTGGATCTTGTTTTATTCCCGGTAACCCTGATCTGGTGCCAGAAACCAGTGTTAACTATGAAGCCGGTGTAGAGGTTCGTCAGAATCTCTGGCGCATGAGCGCGGTAGCATTCCGCTCTGATGTCGACGATATGATTACTGCAATCCGCAGCCCCCGTTCCTGGGTGAATCTTAACGAAGTGCAGATCACTGGCCTGGAACTGGAAGGTGACGTCGACCTGAATCCATCCGTGACTCTGGAAGGCGCTTATACCTATATTGAGACAGAGGAAAATGGTTCTGATGAACTGGCTTTCCGTCCTCGACATAAACTGAATGCCGGTCTGAACTGGCAGGTGTCAGATAGCACAGGTCTTCGTCTGGGTATGGATTACTTCGGTAAACAGAAAAACTGGAACGGTGAAAATCAATCCGCCTATACCCTGTTTGATCTGGCAGTCAGTACTGAAATCTCACAGGACCTGGTACTGCGTGGTGGTATTAATAACCTGACTAATATCGACCTGAACGATGATGATGACAATTACTACAGCAATGTCATCGGTCGTAGTGTTTATGTTGGTGCCAACTATAACTTCTGAGTCTGTTTCAACTCTATGACAGCCTGCTTCGTACACCTGAAAAGTATTCAGCCGGGACGTTGCCCCAAGGCTTATTAACAGGCTGATCTATCGTTTTATCCGGCGGCCATAGGGCCGCCTTTTTTGTGGAAATATACTATGTTGAGATTGTTGAGTGTTACAGCACTGTTAATGTCGATGGCCGCCAGAGCCGATGTTATATCGTTGCCTGTTAAACAAATGATCCCTGTGTCTCAATCGTCGTCGTATTCAATTGAGTTCCCGTTAAAAGAAGGAGACTACCTGAGAGGGAATTTAAAAGGATCGTTGCCAATTAAGGCCTGGCTGGCACAGGCAGATGGTACACCCGTTCGCTACCTGACCCGCACTGGAGATATTGATGCAAAGGTGGCATTCCGCGCTCCGGAAACGACAACATATAAGCTGATGCTGCAGGCTGAAGCCGATTCAGTCAATGTCAGCCTGATGCTGGAACAAGTCCCGTTATTGAAACAAGGGCAATCACGGACATCAGAGATTACCAGTACTGCCATTCAGAAGGCGGTACTGTCTCTTGCTCAGGGTAAATCAGACGACCTGATCTGGTCGGCACTGGTAAAAGAGGGCACTCCTCTGGTAGAAAGCCCGGCGCAGATCCCTGAAGCAGCTCTGGCTGAAGATGAACTGCTGGTCACCTTTTTGTGGAAAGGTGCAAAAGACAGAGTACTGATTATGGGCGCGCCCGGATATGAGCATGATGCGATGCACCGCCTGGGCGAAACCGACATCTGGTTTCGCAGCTATGCTATGAAAAATGATACCCGCCTGAGCTATAAACTGGCACCGGATGTGCCTCAGGTTGAGGGTTCTGAGAGAGAGCAGAGAGTAGCCATTCTTGCAACCGCTCAACAGGACCCGACTAATCCTGAATTCTGGGTACCAGATGGGCTGAACGATAAATATAACACCCTGTCCATACTGGAGCTGGAGCAGGCACCTTCTGATGAACGGCTTTATGGCGACACTGCACTACCTGTGGTCCAGCGTCATCGTCTGTATAGTCCTCGTATGGGCAACAAGCGCAACGTGGATATTATTGTACCGTCGTCACTTAAGACTGAGCCCGGCCAGGCTGTTCCTCTGGCCATCTTTTTTGATGGCAAGGAATATCAGAGCCGTATACCTGTTCCACGTATCATGGATAACCTGATGCGTGCTGGAAAAATCCCAGCCACAGTAGCCGTACTGATCAGCAACCCCAGTCATGCAGCACGAAGAACAGAGCTGCCCTGCAACCCGGATTTTGCTGATTTTATGGCTCAGGAGCTGTTGCCTTTTGTCGCGGAAAAAACCGGGCTGCGTTTTTCAGCTTCGTCCACACTACTGGCCGGAGCCAGTTACGGTGGACTGGCTTCGGCCTGTACAGCTTACCGATACCCGGAAAAATTTGGTCTTGTGCTAAGTCAGTCCGGTTCTTTCTGGTGGAGCCCGAAAGATAGTGAGCGGCCTGAATGGCTGACGACTCAATTTGCATCAGTACCCAAAAAACCGCTACGTTTTTATCTGAGTGCGGGTCATTTTGAAACCAACTTTGGTGAGAGCGGGATTCTGAGCTCCAATCGACAGCTGGAATTAATTCTTAAAACCAAAGGGTATCCGGTTCAGCTGGAAGAATTCAGTGCCGGACATGATTATTTTCATTGGCGGGCAACACTGGACAGGGGGCTGATACATCTGCTTGGTGAAAAGTAATTATCTCCAGTTACAGACCACACTGATCTTCTGGCCGGGATAACGACCTGGCCAGATTCGTTTATTTCCCCTTGGTGAAAAATGCCTGCAAACTCTGTCGGTAAACACCTGAACAACAATTTTCTATCAACCAGACATTTTACGACAAACTGACCTTTATCTATATGACGCTGCCTAATTTCACTAAAACAGAAGATGAACTGGAAAGCCTGCAGGACAAATGGTTCTATCTGTTTCGCCACCTGCATGAGCTGGAAGAGATTCCTCCCGTCTCAGAGAAAAAGTATTTCTGAGTCTGTTTGAAAAAGCCAGTATTGCTCAGTTTCAGCCAGAAGAACGTCAGGCTTATGAGTCCAGCCTGAAGTATTACCGTGATTTAAAAATGGCATTGATACGGCCCAAGACGAAGGGAGTGAAGAAGGTGAGCAGATTGGCTACGAAAAAGCTCAGTCTGAAGCTCAGCAGAAAATGGCATTAGCTGTCATGAACTTAGTAAAACTGGGCCTGCCAGACCAGCAGGTTGCAGAAGCCTTTCAGCTTAGCGTGGATGAAATCCAGCAGATTAAGCGGCATTACCACAACTGAAATAAAGAAAAATCAGGACAGCCATTATCCAGGGCATGATTTAATGGTTGATCCTGGTGACTGGTCTGCCAGATTGCGGCTTTACCAGGTAACCTATCACCTATCTGGGTTATTCGACTAAAGACATTGTTGCCCGGTTAATAAAATAACGCTCAAACTGTTTAATATTCTGCTGAACGTAGTCCAGAAACGCCTGCATTGCTGGAGTAGGATGTTTGCCCTGAGGGTGAACGACACAAAAGCTACGTCGCAATGGAAAGCCATTGACAGAGGGTGCTATCAGAGTGCCCAGCTCCAGCTCAGGTAAAATACTGAGTTTGGGTAAGACCGCGACACCTAAACCGGCAATCACCGCATGTTTTACCGCATCGTTTGAACCCAGTTCCATACTGGGCAGGATACGCAAACGTTGCTGCTGACAGTGTTGCTCCAGAGCCAGGCGACTGCCGGAACCCGGCTCGCGGATCAGTAAACCACTATCTAAAAAGAGCTGAGCAGGGAGATCATGAGAAGCCAACAAAGGATGCTCAGGTGGCACCACAGGAACAAACTCATTATCCAGAAAAGGTAGCGACATCAAAGGTCGATCAACAGGTACCATCCCCATGACGACCAGATCATCACTGTTATCATTCAAACGCTGCAGTGCGGTTGCCCGATTAACCACCTTAACACTGACACTGACCTGAGGGTGTAAATTAAGAAAGGCTCTCAACAGGTAAGGCACCACGTACTGAGCCGTGTTGACCGCAACCAGCTTTAACTCACCTGCCACGGCTCCCTGCAATGCCGCCAGATCGGTTTGCAGATGTCCCAACTCCGTAAAAATAGTATGGATGCTGGATGCCAGACGCTCTCCCGCAGCGGTACAGAATAAACGTCGTCCGACATATTCAAACAGGGGCTGCCCTATCGCTTGTTCCAGTTGGCGTATCTGACTGCTGACCGCAGGTTGGGTCAGGCCTAGCTCATCACCGGCCTTGCTATAGCTTTGCCGTTCATAAACTGCTTTAAACACCTGCAACTGCCGGAATGTCAATCGACTGGTCATCTGAGGAACAGAAAGGGGCATATTGTCACCTGATCAAGCATCTGAATCGTCACTGGATATGATAAATGGCCTGTGCAAAAACACTGTCAGAACAAACGGTCGGGGTAACGCCCGGTAATCTGCCCCGGCGCATTTTGACGCCAGAATATCCTCTCTGACAAGCAAAATCCTTACAAACCTTATTATAATTTTATCCAAAAACAACAGAGCTATAAGCTTTACCTTATAACTAAGCTAAAAAATAACAATTTCTCCTTATCCGATCATTCTACTAGGCTAAGTGGACTTTAAGGGCAAACGAGCTGAAGGCTTAGGAGAATGCCATGATCAAAAAAGTTTTAATTGCCAACCGGGGGGAGATTGCGGTTCGAATCGTGCGCGCCTGCGCTGAAATGAGCATTCGTTCTGTGGCAATTTATACCGAGCCAGACCGTTACGCATTGCATGTTAAGCGTGCGGATGAGGCTTACTCTCTGGGAGACGATCCTCTGGCGGGTTATCTTGATCCCCCTCGTATTGTCAATCTGGCACTAGAAACCGGCTGTGATGCGATTCATCCCGGCTATGGTTTTCTATCGGAAAATGCTGAATTTGCCCGTTTATGTGAACAGAAGGGAATCACCTTTATCGGCCCAAAAGCCGACATTATTCATAAAATGGGGGATAAAACTCAGGCACGTGATGCCATGCGCGCAGCCGGTGTCCCCATTACACCGGGTTCGGAAGGCAACCTGAGCGGTGTGGAAGAAGCCCTGACGCTGGCCGATGAGATCGGTTACCCCATTATGATCAAGGCCACTTCCGGCGGTGGTGGTCGCGGGATACGTCGCTGTGACAGCCCTCAGGAGCTGAAGCTGCAGTATCCCAGGGTGATCTCTGAAGCAACCAAGGCCTTTGGTTCTGCCGAAGTCTTTATGGAAAAGTGCATCGTTAACCCGCGCCATATTGAGGTTCAGGTGCTGGCAGACAGCCACGGTAATGTGGTGCATCTGTATGAAAGGGATTGCTCTATTCAGCGCCGTAACCAGAAGCTGATCGAGATCGCCCCTAGCCCCCAACTAACCCCGGAGCAGCGTCAGTATATCGGCGGCCTGGCGGTTAAAGCCGCTCAGGCAGTGGGTTATGAAAACGCCGGTACGGTAGAGTTTCTGTTCTCCGGCAATGAAGTCTACTTTATGGAGATGAATACCCGTGTTCAGGTAGAGCACACCATTACCGAGCAGATCACCGGGGTCGATATTGTGCGCGAACAGCTGCGAATTGCCTCCGGGCTGGAGTTGAGCTATCGCCAGCAGGATATCAGCTATCGCGGTTTTGCACTGCAGTTCCGTATCAACGCGGAAGACCCTAAAAATGACTTTCTGCCCAGCTTTGGCCGTATCTCCCATTATTATGCGCCAGGCGGCCCTGGGGTTCGGGTCGATACCGCGATTTATACCGGTTATGAGATTCCTCCCTTCTACGACTCCATGTGTCTGAAGTTAGTCACCTGGGCGTTGACCTGGGAGGAGGTTGTTGCTCGGGGACAACGTGCGCTGGACGATATGCGTCTGCACGGCATTAAGACCACAGCTACTTACTATCAGCAGATTTTGCAGCACCCGGATTTTCAGCAGGCGAATTTTGACACCAGTTTTGTGCCCAGCCACCCGGAGCTGATGAACTACTCAGAAAAACGTCATCCCAGCGAGATTGCTCTGGCGGTGGCCGCGGCTATCGCAGCCCATGCGGGCTGGTAATCAATGACACTAGCCGCACAGACCGGCAGATAACGGAATCAAACAGAATTCAGACAATCGCACTGGCGATTGCAGGAGAATAGATCATGAGTCATGGGAAAAAAGTTGAAGTCACTGATGTCATCCTGCGGGATGCCCACCAGTCCCTGATTGCAACACGGATGCGCACAGACGATATGCTGCCTATCTGCGAAAAACTGGATCAGGTGGGCTACTGGTCCCTTGAAGTCTGGGGCGGTGCGACCTTTGACGCTTGTGTGCGTTTTCTGAAAGAAGACCCCTGGGAGCGTTTACGCCAATTGCGAGCAGCATTGCCTAACACTCGTTTACAGATGCTACTGCGCGGACAGAACCTGTTAGGCTATCGCCACTATGCCGACGATGTGGTTGAGGCATTTGTGGCAAAAGCCGCCGATAACGGTATTGATGTGTTCCGGGTGTTTGATGCCCTGAATGACGTACGCAACCTGGAAACAGCAATGGCTGCGGTCAAAAAAGCAGGTAAACATGCCCAGGGCACCATCTGCTACACCACCAGCCCGGTACATACACCAGAGTTGTTTGTAAAACAGGCCCAGGCGATGCGCGATATGGGAGCCGACTCCATCGCTATTAAAGATATGGCGGGTTTGCTGACTCCTTATGCGACCTATGATCTGGTTGCTGCACTGAAATCGGAACTGGATCTTCCAGTTGTGGTTCATAGTCACTCTACTGCAGGTCTGGCCCCCTTATGTCAGCTGAAGGCCATTGAAGCCGGTGCAGATCGTATTGATACTGCGATCTCCTCCTTTGCCAGCGGCACCAGCCACCCGGCTACGGAAGCCCAGGTTGCAGCCCTGAAAGGTTCCGATTATGACACAGGTCTTGATCTGGAACTGCTGTCAGAGATTGCTGACTACTTCCGCGAAGTACGGAAAAAATATCACCAGTTTGAAAGTGAATTTACCCGCGAGGATGTCTCGGTACAGATCAACCAGGTGCCCGGTGGCATGATGTCCAACCTGGCCAACCAGCTGAAAGAGCAGAATGCACTGGATAAGATCCGCGATGTGTTTGCCGAGATTCCACGGGTACGGAAAGACCTGGGTTATCCGCCACTGGTCACACCAACCTCTCAGATTGTCGGCACCCAGGCCGTGTATAATGTTTTAGCCGGTGAGCGCTACAAAACCATCACCAACGAGGTCAAACGCTACCTGCAAGGGGGCTATGGAGCCGCACCGGCTGAAGTCGACAGCCAGCTGCAGAAAAAAGCGATTGGTAATGAAAACGTTGATGTGGGCCGCCCTGCAGACCTGCTGCAGCCGGAGCTGAATAAGCTGCGCACTGACATTGGTGATCTGGCACTGTCGGAAGAGGATGTACTTACCTATGCCATGTTTCCTGACCTGGGGCGTGAGTTCCTGCAGCAACGTGCTGACGGCAACCTGAAGCCAGAAGAGCTGCTGCCAGTCGATAGCGGTCAGGGTAGCAAACTGGGACAAACCGGGGCGTCAGAATTTAAAATTGATGTCCACGGTGAGACCTACGAGATTGCTGTGACCGGTATTGGTGATCACGGCGTGGGCAAACGGAAAATCTATCTGTCAATGGATGGTATGCCGGAAGAGGTGATTTTCGAACCGCTCAACGAGTTTATCTCGGAAGGTGGTAACAGCCGTAAGCGGGCCAGTGAGCCGGGCCATATTACTACGGCTATGCCGGGTAATGTGGTTGAAGTCCTGGTGAAAGAAGGCGATAGTGTTGAAGCCGGACAGTCGGTACTGGTTGCTGAAGCGATGAAGATGGAAACTGAAATTCATACCAGCATTGCTGGCACTGTACAGGCCATTCATGTTACTAAAGGTGACCGTGTAACTCCGGGTGAAGTTTTAATGGAAATTGGCTAAGCACCCGTTTCTGATAGCAGTCTGCCAAAATGGTGGCGGACTGCAATTTATCCCCCTTTTAGTAAATTGTATTAGAGAGTAAACAGTGGACAGAATCGTCAAAGGCGTATTGAATTTTCGCCAAAATGTATACCCCCAGCATAAAGACCTGTTTGGTACACTGGCCACTGGGCAGAACCCTGATGTGTTATTTGTCACCTGTTCCGACTCCCGTATTGATCCGAATCTGTTAACAGGCTCTGATCCGGGTGATCTGTTTATCTGCCGTAATGCCGGTAATATTATCCCTCCCCACAGCAACGAGACAGGTGGCATGACAGCCTCTATTGAGTATGCCGTGGCGGTATTGGGAGTCAGTCATATTATTATCTGCGGCCATACCGATTGTGGTGCCATCAAGGGGGCTCTGGACCCGGACAACCTGAAGGGCCTTCCCCATGTCAAAGAATGGCTGGGCCACTGCCGCTCTGCAATGGAGATTGTGCGTGAACGCCATACTATTCCCTTTGATCAGGGCGTTCCCCATGAATTGCTTAATGAAGCCATTGAAGAAAATGTGCTACAACAGGTTCAGCATATTCGCACCCATCCTGCTGTTGCCGCCAAGATAGCCACGGGTAAAGTGCAGATTCATGGCTGGATCTACAATATTAAGACGGGTGGTATTCGTTGCTGCCAGCAAAACGATACCCTGTTCAGTAACTTTGATGATCAGTACGCAGATATTATTGAACAACTGTAATCACAGATAACAACTTTCCCTGAGATGTTGTGTGCTCTGTCTCAGGGATCGTTTTTCTGATTTCCCTGGCGGCCGGGATTTCTGTTCCCGGACAGTGCCCATTGTCAGCTTGATACAATGCTTGCTCTGGTAAAGAAGTGGCAATATAGCTGATAAAATCTGGACAGATGTGGCGGTTTCTCCCCTTTATAGTGATGTAAAAAGTAGAAATGCCACTCTCTTCCTCTGACATCAGGCAACACCCTGAGTAATCGCCCGTTAGCAGAATTAGCGTTCACCAGAAACTCGGGGAGCAAAGCAATTCCCATATCATATAAGACAGCATCAAGCCCGCTGGCCAGGGTGTTTACCTTCAGACAATGATCGACAGAGATCTGCTTTCTGTTGTTCTGCTGGTTATCAAAAATCTCCAGCTTTTTACGATGCCAGGCGGTTGCAATAAATTTATGTCTGATCAGGTCGTCAACATCTGCGGGATTACCATACTGAGCAATATAACCCGATGAAGCACAGAAAACTTCAGAGACTTTACCGACGGATAGTGCCCGGTAATCACAGTCTTTTATATCACCACCAAAGACAGCAGCATCCAGCTTGTGCTCAATAAGATCCTGCCATCTCTCGGTAACCACCACTTCTGGTATGAGCTTAGGAAACTCCAGCCCTAACTGTTTAATCGCAGGAATAACAATTTCTTTCTCAAAAAGAGGTGGCACTGATACCCTGAACAGGCCACTCGGCTGAGCTTTTTTACTGTTAATTTCGGTAAATGCCATGCTCATCTGTTCACTCAGTAATTCACTACGAGCCAACAGAGTTTCTCCAACAGATGTCAGTATTACCCCTCTGGTATTGCGTATTAATAGCTGCTGACCAATGGCGTCTTCAAGTCGTTTGATCTGCTGACTGATTGCAGATTTGCTGATACCCAGCTTTTTCGCTGCAGCAGTATAGGAGCGTTTACTGGCTACCTCCGCGAAGATAAGTAGCAGTGGCGCAAGCTTTATATTGTTCATATAACTAAACAGTCCGTTTGTTTTTATAGTATTGTTTTGTTTTTAATACACAAATAAGCTAAGTCAATCCTTTGAGTTCAGGAGATAACAGGATGACTTGTTTCGTAATTGTGGGGGTAACCCCTGTCGACATCACAAAGCTTTTAGAATACAGCGCTCGCGCAGAGGAGACCCTGACAGCGTTTAACGGACGATTCATCGCTAAAGGTGAATCAGACGTTATGCATGGCGAACCAGAGCACTCAATGACAGCCATTATCGAATTTCCTGATAAAGAGAAAGCCATAGCCTGGTACTCAAGCCCCTCATATCAGGCGTTGATTCCTCTGCGAGAGCAGGGCATGAAAAGTAGCTTCCAGCTGCTATCGCAGTAACAAATCATGAATACTAAAGATGAGGCTGAGACACCAGTGTATAAGGTAAGAGTGGCTGATTTGCCCCTGCAAAGTGGGCTTTTTGAGAGGATGGCTCCTGCTGATTTTGTTGACTGCTATTGCGTGCAGTCTGAATTGTCTCCCCGTCAGGCAGCCAATATCATTACGAACTTCCCCTGGTGGGCCCGTTTTTTAATTCGTGTGCGGAATTTTCTGACGATGCCGTTTGGCTTATCCAGTGATGGTCCGGCAGCAGAAGATAAAGTAGGCTTTTTTCCGGTTGAGTCAGAAAGCAGCAAGGAACTTATTGCAGGCTTTAATGACAAGCACCTGAACTTCCGAATATCGGTTATGTCTCTGCAGGGGCAGGTATTCCTGGCAACCTGGGTTCATATTAATAATGTAGCTGGTTGGCTCTATTTTAAGACGATCCTTCCGTTTCACATACTGATTGCCCGTAATGCTCTGGTTCGGGTTGGGATGCATACAGACTTCAGTGATAAACGATAACGGAAGATGGGGGCAGGACGTTATTTCTGGCTTCTTCTGCTGGATTCCCTAGCGGTAGTTTTCAAGGTAGTTGTCCAATAAACAGGTTTCATTCAGCCTGGTTAACAGGCTGATTCATCTCTTTGCTTTTGACCGGGTTCAGTGTGACATCTCCCACGGCTTCCCAGTTGCGCGTTTTCTTACCGGGCCAGCGTCCGGGATTCTCTTTCATCGCCTTC
>NZ_JACJFM010000335.1 GCF_014164585.1 Oceanospirillum sediminis
GGTGAAAAAGACCAATGACAGCGAACGAAGTAACCCAGAAAGTTAAAAACAATATCGACACCAAACTGGTGGTAACCGGTGTTGCACCTCAGCGCTTCTCCTGCGCCATCAAAATGGCAGTTCTGCAGATGATTGGCATCCGGATCACCGCAGTCATTGTCACTGCTCAGTGTCGGGAAGGCGTGACCTGCCTCTGGTATGGCGGTAATGCGGATGTTATACGGGGCCACCAGAGTCTGGTAAAAACCGATCAGACTTTCACTGATTGATGGCTTTACCACACGGTCACTCTGACCATAGAAAATATACACAGG
>NZ_JACJFM010000336.1 GCF_014164585.1 Oceanospirillum sediminis
AAAGTGAGGTTGTCGAACGTTACTGTATTCTGATTGCGAATATTGTTTGTCTTTTGTGTTTCTTGGTTGTCGGAATTTTAGTAGGAAGATGGATTTATACAGGTATCTGGGATGGTTGGGGCTTGCATATTTTGTATGATACGGTGATTGAGATACAACCTAAACATCCTTATGGCGCAGTCGTTTTTGGATTAGGTGGTTTTGGTTTAATTAGTGCTGGAATTTATGGCAGTTTTCGATTGATGTATACAGCGACAACATGGTTAGATCAACGTCCAAAAATTTTCAAAAGAATCTTTCCTAAAAAATAGAG
>NZ_JACJFM010000337.1 GCF_014164585.1 Oceanospirillum sediminis
GTTCGTTATGTGGCACAAAGCCTGAGAGATATTGAGGTGCAGGAACAGAGCATAATCCGGGCATCAGAGTTACTCTGATCCGCGGATTCTGTCATATTTCAACGGTTGCTCCGATTCAGGCGTTTCTGTTGCTCCCGGTTTTTTGTCGGCTTTTTGAGCCGGGTGATTTGCCTGCACCAGAACCTGAGCGGCTATAGCCAGATGACCGGCGGCCTTTCTTTTTAAAGCCGTTGCTATTTTCCAATCCGGCCAAGCCAGACATCTGAGTGGTTTTAGCCTGCTCAACCATGCTGTTCAGTTGCTGCTGCATGGG
>NZ_JACJFM010000338.1 GCF_014164585.1 Oceanospirillum sediminis
AGCCGTGTTACCAGAAGCATCTTCAACCTCGAAGGTATTAGTCGTTGTCCCTACCGGGAATAATGACCCAGAAGGAAGTCCCGCAATTTGAGTAGTAGTTACTGTACCTGAGGCATTATTATCTGTACCTACAGGAGCAGTATAAGTTACCACCGCACCATCAGTACCACCATCTACATTGACGTTTATAGGGGCAGGACAGTTAATCGTAGGATCTTCGTTATCCGTTACGGTCACATCAAAGCTACAGGTAGCTGTGTTACCAGAAGCATCTTCAACCTCGAAGGTATTAGTCGTTGTCCCTACCGGGAA
>NZ_JACJFM010000339.1 GCF_014164585.1 Oceanospirillum sediminis
GGGGGATCCCCCTCTCAGGGCCCATACCTATCGTCGCCATGGTGCGCCGTTACCGCACCATCTAGCTAATAGGACGCATACTCATCCTTTACCGTAACCTTTAATATAATGTCCATGCGAACTCTATATGTTATGGGGTGTTAATCTTCATTTCTAAAGGCTATCCCCCAGTAAAGGGCAGATTGTATACGCGTTACGCACCCGTGCGCCGGTCGTCATCAGGGTGCAAGCACCCTATGTTACCCCTCGACTTGCATGTGTTAGGCCTGCCGCTAGCGTTCATCCTGAGCCAGGATCAAACTCTTCATCGTT
>NZ_JACJFM010000340.1 GCF_014164585.1 Oceanospirillum sediminis
CTCGAATCTAGTCATATTATTGTTCCTTTCTTGGGTTCTAGAGCAGCTACTGCCGAAACTATTTTGACTGAAGAACAAGCAAAGGCGAAGGTGGATAGTTTGCTTCCGTTGGTGAAGAATAATAAAGCTAAATTTAATGAAGTGGCCAACGAGATAAATACTGATGGATCAAAAGGAAATGATGGGAGTATTGGTTGGGTACGTTACTCTACATTTAATCCATTGGCTTTTGATCCAGCATTTGCTAAATTTTTATTTGACAACAAAAAAGGTTTAGTGGATATTGTGAAATCTCAATTCGGATATCATATT
>NZ_JACJFM010000341.1 GCF_014164585.1 Oceanospirillum sediminis
CATTTTCTTTTTAGTAATCCCTTGTTAAAAACAAGGCGCTGTGTGAGTTTTTTTTGTAAATTTAAGAGTAACTAAACAAACAAATACGTCATGAAAAAACAACTAAGCCTAATGTTGATAGTTCTTCTTGCAGTTGTAAACTGCAAAAACAACACTAAAGAAATCAATGTTGAAGAACAAAAGGAAACTAAGGAACTCACCCTAGAGGGAGTCTGGGAAATAGATAGTTATGTAAATTATGGTGGAGAAACTTATGACACCATCAGACCCTCCAGCAAGTTAAAACAAAGAAAAATGTTTTCTAAAAGCAAG
>NZ_JACJFM010000342.1 GCF_014164585.1 Oceanospirillum sediminis
AGTCTGGATCTTCTTACCGAATACAACCGCGTAAGAACCACCCGCTTTCATAAATTCCACTTTTTGTGGCGTGAAAGAGTCTGAAACGTCAGCCAGCTCTTTATCACCGTTGTAAAGCTTCTTAGCTTTAGTATCGATCGTCAGAACGGTACCGGTTGCAACAGAGTAGGCTTCTTCCAGTACTGGGACACCGTTTGCGTCACGAACAACTTCGCCGTTCTCGTCAGTTTTCTTAACCCAGTTTTTCAGGTCCAGGCCGATAGTCAATCATTCAGAAAGAGGAGAAATCTTTCAGTATTTTTGCAGCTTTAG
>NZ_JACJFM010000343.1 GCF_014164585.1 Oceanospirillum sediminis
TTGGTACATCGGGGTGGATAATGATTCTGATACCTACTTCGGTAGTGTCACTTCAGTAACGGCTTGTGAGCAACCTGTTGGGTATTCGCTTACGGCGCCTACTGCAGATGACTGTGATGATAACGATCCTAACGAGTTCCCTGGTCAAACATGGTACATCGGGGTGGATAATGATTCTGATACCTACTTCGGTAGTGTGACTTCGGTAACGGCTTGTGAGCAACCTGTAGGCTACAGCTTAACAGCGCCTACTGCAGATGATTGTGATGATAACGATCCTAACGAGTTCCCTGGTCAAACTTGGTACATCG
>NZ_JACJFM010000344.1 GCF_014164585.1 Oceanospirillum sediminis
TGACGGCCATAGTCCTGCACGGTCAGAGCTGGACGGTGCTGAAATTTTTTCAGCTCACCCACGCTGTGTAAATGGTCCAGAAACCGGCCTAGTTCAAACAGATGCTCATTATTATCCAGTTCAGGGGCGTGGCCGCCCCGGCGGGCAAACAGTTGGGCATCAGGCATTTGCTGGATCGACATCCGGAGCAACTATCTGGCGGGGAACAGCAACGGGTGGCCATTGCCAGAACTCTGGCGACTCAGCCAGATATGTTATTGCTGGATGAACCCTTAGCAGCACTGGATAATGCACGCAAACAGGAAATTTTA
>NZ_JACJFM010000039.1 GCF_014164585.1 Oceanospirillum sediminis
TAATCTTTTTTCCGATTCTTCCTGAGAAGAGAGAAAAGAACCTGAGAGAGACTTAAAAGTAAAACTCAGTAAAAACAATTGGTTACTGCTGTTCAGCGGGTCACCCCGTGACAGCGAGGGCGTATTATACGTACCCGGAAGCAGAGTACAACCCCCTGAGCAAAAATAAGTGCATTTTTTGTAAGTTTCTTTTCACACTCAAATCTTTAGCAAAAGATAGCCCAGCACAACAATTCAGACGCAAAACGACAGTTAGCTGTCGAATCCAGGCAAATCAGAAACAAACAATCCATGTAGACTAAAGTCTGCATCACTTTTATCGCATAAATGCCCAGCAAGCAAGAAACCCAGACAAGAAATTAACCCTCGCCTGGGTACTCAGACGCACTTTATCTGCGGTAATAACTCCTGATGCAACCTGGATTCCAACAGTACTGCTCCTGATAAATAAAACAGCCCCTAACAAAAGGCCTATCTGTTATGAAGATACGTACCAAGCTATTAGCCGTAATCACTGTATCTGTCATTATTCCTGTGTTTGTTGTTTCATCGTTTACCATTTACAAAACCAGTGAGACAGCTCTGGAGCATTTCAGTAGCAGCGCTTCAAAAGAGATCAACCAGATAGACAACTCCTTCGCTATTTTTTTCAAAAACATTGCAGACAATGTTTCCTTTCTTGCAGAACATCCACTGGCTAAAGATAACTCATTTCAGCTGTCAAACTTTACTCAGGGCCCTGGACAATTTAAAGGCCACATACAAACCGGAGGTAAAGAAGCTGAACTGTATACTCTTTACGAGCAGTTTGGTAACAGCCACCCGGGATTAGCCTATGTTTATACCGGCAGGACAGATGGAGGATATCTGGCCTGGCCTGATGTTCCAATGAAAGACCCCTACGACCCTCGAAAGCGACCCTGGTATAAAAAAGCAATGCAAACACCCGGAACAGTTGCTCGTACCAGCGCATACTACTGGGCAGGTGATGATGCAACCTATGTAGGTACAGTTAAAACAATCACTGACTCATCAGGCACAGTCATTGGTGTTCAGGCGATGGATGTTTCAGTGAAGCAGCTGACTGAAGTAGTAAAAAACATTCGCATTGGAGAAACCGGGCATGTTGTTCTGATTGAAGACAATGGTTCGGTATTGGTTGACCCTCTTATCCCTGAACACAATTTCAAAAAAACACAGGATATCACCACCCCTTTATTTACAGCTCTGCAGCAAACGAACTCAGGCCTGATTGAAACGGAGCGCAACGGAGAAAGCTATCTGGCTCAAATTGTACAGTCTGACTCTCTGGGCTGGAAATTCGTCGCCCTGGTACCCGCCAGCGAAGTATATGGTACAGCTAATCAGATGGCCGTACTTGCAGGTCTTATCGCTGCAGTTCTGAGTATTCTGTTTATTATAATTGGAGGCTTTCTGGCCGGACTAATCACGCACCCTATTGATATTATGGCAAAAATGTTGAAAGGCATCGCTGATGGCCAGGGAGATCTGACCATGCGCCTGGATATACAGAGCCAGGATGAAGTTGGTGAACTCGCACAATCTTTCAATAAATTTATTGCCAAACTGCAGTCAATTATTATCCAGATCATCGGCCTGACAAACGAACTGACAACAAGCTCCGTTGCTGCAGCCAGAAGCGCATCAACATCAACAGAAGAAGTCCGCAAGCAGCTGGATCAGATCACTATGATCACAGCTTCAGTAGAACAAATGTCTGCATCAACTCTGGAAATCGCTTCTAATGCAGCACTAACAGCCCAGACAGCCAATGAAAGCGCAGATTCAAGCCAGTATGGACAACAGGTCGTGTCAAAAGCACGTGAAGCAATTAATGGCCTGGCTTCAGAAGTCAGTAACGCTTCAGAAGTGATCAGTCGCCTGAATGAGCACTCTCAGCAAATCAACTCCATCCTGGGTACTATCCAGGATATTGCCGAACAGACTAACTTACTGGCACTTAATGCAGCAATTGAAGCAGCCAGAGCTGGAGAACACGGACGAGGATTTGCTGTAGTCGCCGATGAGGTAAGGGAACTTTCACAGAAAACCACAATATCCACAGAAGATATTCGGAGCATGATTACCACATTACAGAACACCACCCTGGAAGCCGTCAACATTATGCAAAGCAGCGAAAATATGGCTCAGGGTTCTGTCAGTGAGGCTGGCCAGGCTCATGACCAGCTGGTGCAGATATCAGACTCAGTCAACAATATCAGAGATATGGCTACACAAATAGCAACCGCTACAGAACAACAAAGTTCCGTCAATAAAAACCTGGCCGAAAACACTGAACTTATCCGCAGTATTGCCTGCCAGATCGCGGAAGATGCAGAGGCCAGATTACACCGCTCAAAAACCCTGCACCGATTATCCGAAGGTATGCATGAACAAGTCAGCTTATTTAAAGTCTGATCTCAGACCTGCTAAAGTATTTATGTGATCACTCATTCACTACAGAATGAGATGCCACAATTGAAAAATCCCCTTTTATTAAAGGGGATTTTTTATCGCCAGGTAAAGCTACAAATAGCAAACGGATCAGAGATCAGAAAGTATCACCGGGAATACGCACAAATCCTTCCATAACCACACGGGCACTACGACTCATTACAGCCTTCTTAGCAGTCCAATCACCATTGGACTGCTGCTCAGCGGCTGCACCAACACGCAAAGTACCAGATGGATGACCAAAGATTACCGCTTCACGCTCACCACCACCGGCAGCCAAATTAACCAGTGTACCCGGTACAGCGGCTGCAGTCGCGATCGCTACGGAAGCGGTACCCATCATAGCGTGGTGCAGCTTACCCATAGACAGCGCACGTACACAGACATCAATATCATCAGCAGAAATCTGCTTACCGCTGGAAGCTTCGTATGCAGTAGCCGGAGCCACAAAAGCGATCTTAGGCGTATGCTGACGCGCCACCGCTTCTTCGATATCGGAGATCAACCCCATTTTCACAGCGCCGTGAGCACGCACATGCTCAAACCACGCCAGCACATCAGCATTGCCGTTGATATCCTTCTGCAGCTCAGTACCGGTGTAACCAATATCTACTGCATTAACAAAGATTGTTGGGATACCGGCATTAATCATAGTGGTCTGGTAAGTCGCCGCAGGCTTATCACCAAAGGCAGGCACTTCCAGTTCATCTACCAGATTACCTGTTGGGAACATGGAGCCTTCACCATCCGCCGGGTCCATAAACTCAATCACAACTTCAGCAGCAGGGAAAGTTACACCATCCAGCTCAAAATCACCGGTTTCCTGTACTTCACCATTAGTGATTGGTACATGAGCGATAATGGTTTTCTGAATATTCTTTTGCCAGATACGTACCGTACAGATACCATTTTCCGGGATACGCTCTGGATCAACCAAACCACCACTAATGGCAAAGGCACCTACTGCCGCAGTCAGGTTACCGCAGTTACCGGACCAATCAACAAACGCTTTATTGATCGCTACCTGACCAAACAGATAATCCACATCATGATCGGGCTGAGTGCTTTTATCCAGAATAACGGTTTTAGATGTACTGGAAGTCGCACCACCCATACCATCGATCTGCTGACCGTATGGATCAGGACTACCAATCACACGCATCAGAATTTTGTCCCTTGCTTCACCGGGCTCCTGCGCCACTTCAGGCAGATCCTGACGACGGAAGAAAACACCTTTACTGGTACCGCCACGGAAATAGGTCGCTGGAATCTTAATTTGAGGTACGTGTGCCATATTTATGCTGTCCTGTATAACTGGGCGGTAAGTTATTCTTAGTCGTTTTACCGCGATTCAGAAAACACTTAATGATATCGCCGATAAACATCTGAATGACCAGATATTTACTGACAAGATAATTAAGCACTCTCTCGCTATCTTTAAGCTGCTCGTCGAGCCCGTACTTCTATTTGATTACTTTTAATTCTTTGTCTTTAACAAGCTCTAAAAGCTTTTACCTAACAGCGGTACAAAAAAGAATCGACCCACTGTGCTGCACGATAAAAACACAGCGGATCGATTGGTAATCAGCCACACCAAGTGCGACTGATTAACACCGCTTAAGCATTGCTTTGCAAGAAGTCTTTAGCAAACTTCTGCAGTACACCACCAGCTTTGTACACATGTACTTCAGCTGCGGTATCCAGACGACAAGTTACCGGTACTTCAACCTTCTCGCCGTTGGCGCGGTTGATGATCAGCGTCAGATCACAACGTGGAGAGATATCACCCTCAATGTCAAATGTCTCAGTACCATCAATAGCGTAAGTGTTGCGGGTATCACCGTCCTTAAACTGAACGGGCAGTACACCCATACCGACCAGGTTAGTACGGTGAATACGCTCAAAACCTTCAGCAACGATGGTTTCGACACCTGCCAGACGTACACCTTTCGCCGCCCAGTCACGGGAGGAACCCTGGCCGTAGTCAGCACCAGCTACAATGATCAGGTTCTGCTTACGCTCCATGTAGGTTTCAATCGCTTCCCACATACGGCTTTCAGTGCCTTCAGGCTCGATACGTGCCAGAGAGCCCTGCTTCACTTCACCGCTTTCATCACGAACCATTTCATTCAACAGTTTAGGGTTAGCAAAAGTGGCACGTTGCGCGGTCAGGTGGTCGCCACGGTGAGTCGCGTAAGAGTTGAAATCCTCTTCCGGCAGACCCATTTTCGCGCAGTATTCACCCGCAGCAGAGCTAGCCTGAATTGCGTTAGATGGCGACAGGTGATCCGTCGTGATGTTATCACCCAGTACTGCCAGTGGACGCATACCCTTCATGGTACGCTCACCTGCCAGTGCACCTTCCCAGTAAGGAGGACGACGGATATAGGTCGACATTGGACGCCAGTCGTACAGCGGGCTTTCTGCACGTTCAATATCGCCCAGATTAAACATAGGAATGTAGATCTGGTTGAACTGCTCAGGCTTAACCGCCTTAGCAACAATGGCATCAATCTCTTCATCGGATGGCCACAGATCTTTCAGCGTGATCTCTTTGCCATCAACAACTGCCAGCACATCCTGCTCGATATCAAAACGTACGGTACCTGCGATTGCGTAAGCCACAACCAGAGGAGGAGATGCCAGGAACGCTTGCTTAGCGTGCGGGTGGATACGACCGTCGAAGTTACGGTTACCGGACAGTACCGCCGTAGCGTACAGATCACGCTCAACCACTTCTTTCTCGATCACAGGATCCAGCGCACCAGACATACCGTTACAGGTTGTACAAGCGTACGCTACGATACCGAAGCCCAGTTTTTCCAGCTCAGGCAGCAGGCCCGCTTCTTCCAGGTACAGTTTGGCAACTTTAGAACCCGGTGCAAAAGAAGTCTTAACCCAGGGCTTACGTACCAGACCCAGCTCATTGGCTTTCTTAGCCAGCAGACCCGCAGCCACTACGTTGCGAGGGTTAGAGGTATTGGTACAAGAGGTGATCGCCGCGATGATTACCGCACCATCCGGCATCAGACCTTCTGCTTCTTCTGCTTTTGCAGCTGTCAGCATATCCTGACCAGCAATACCACGCTCAGTCAGCGCAGAGGTCGGCAAACGGCGGTGCGGGTTAGAAGGACCAGCCATGTTACGCACTACAGTCGACAGATCAAACTCCAGAACACGCTCGTATTCCGCATTTTCCAGATCCGTTGCCCACAGACCAGTTTCTTTCGCGTACTGCTCAACCAGTGCCACCTGCTCAGGCTCACGACCCGTCAACTTCAGGTAGTCGATGGTTTGCTCATCAATATAGAACATACCCGCAGATGCACCGTACTCAGGCGTCATATTAGACAGCGTCGCACGGTCACCGATAGATAGAGTAGCAGCACCTGGACCGAAGAACTCCAGGTAAGCAGAAACCACTTTCTCATTACGCAGGAACTCGGTCATCGCCAGTGCGATATCCGTTGCAGTGATACCCGGCTGGCGCTCACCAACAATCTTCACACCGACGATATCTGGCAGGCGCATCATGGATGGCAGACCTAGCATGACGTTTTCGGCTTCCAGACCACCGACACCAATTGCGATTACACCCAGTGCATCTACGTGTGGCGTGTGAGAATCGGTACCCACACAAGTATCTGGGTAAGCGATACCATCGCGGTTCTGGATCACCGGAGACATCTTCTCCAGGTTGATCTGGTGCATGATACCGTTACCTGCCGGGATCACATCTACGTTATCAAACGCAGTTTTACACCAGTCGATAAAATGGAAACGGTCATCGTTACGACGATCTTCAATGGCACGGTTCTTCTCGAATGCATCCGGATCAAAACCCGGTGCTTCTACCGCCAGAGAGTGATCAACGATCAGCTGAGTCGGAACAACCGGGTTAACCGCAGCCGGGTCACCACCTTGTTCAGCAATCGCATCACGCAGACCCGCCAGGTCAACCAGTGCAGTCTGACCCAGAATATCGTGACAAACCACACGTGCCGGATACCAGGGAAAATCCAGAGTACGCTCACGGTTGATCAGCTGTTTAAGGGAATCGGTCAGAGCCTCAGGCTCACAACGACGCACCAGCTGCTCAGCCAGTACGCGAGAGGTATAAGGTAAAGTAGCATAAGCACCGGGCTTAATCGCTTCAACAGCCGCACGGGTGTCAAAATAATCCAGCGAAGTGCCTGGCAGGGATTTACGGAATTCAGTATTCATAACTCGGGAACCCATTAAAAATGGTCAGAAAAGACGACAGGCGTAAGCCAGAGGGCAGACCTGTTTGCCTTTGCTGCAAATTATCAGTCAGGCTAATCAGGTAATCAGTTCTGGCTACCGGAGTATTCCGATAGCCAGAATAAAAAAGGCAGGGGCTAAGGGTAATTAGAGGCAAGTATCTTTAAATCCGGCCCCGCCTTATAAATCAGTCGCGATCTTCGATTGCAACCCACTCCGCACTTTCCGGACCGGTGTAGTCAGCAGAAGGACGGATGATACGGTTGTTAGCACGCTGCTCCATCACGTGAGCAGTCCAACCGGATGCACGGGAACATACGAAGATTGGCGTGAACAGCTTCGTTGGAATATCCATAAAGTGGTAAGCCGATGCATGGAAGAAGTCTGCATTACAGAACAGTTTCTTCTCGCGCCACATTACGGCTTCAACACGCTCAGAAACCGCGTACAGGTACTCATCACCTACCTGCTCAGACAGCTTCTTGGACCACTCTTTAATGATGGCGTTACGTGGATCAGACTCACGGTAGATCGCATGACCAAAGCCCATGATTTTCTCTTTACGCTCTAGCATGCCCATGATCGCTTCTTCTGCCTCATCAGCAGAACGCCAGTTTTCGATCATCGCCATAGCCGCTTCGTTTGCACCACCGTGCAGAGGACCACGCAGAGAACCAATAGCAGCGGTCACACAGCTGTGAATATCAGACAGCGTAGAAGCACAAACACGGGCGGTAAAGGTAGAGGCGTTAAACTCGTGCTCAGCGTACAGAATCAGAGAAGCGTGCATCACTTTAACGTGCAGAGGATCAGGCTTCTTATCATGCAAGGTCCACAGGAACTGCTCAGCGATAGACTCAGCATCCGTTTCTACATTGATACGCTTACCATTATGGCTGAAGTTGTACCAGTAGTTGATGATACTCGGGAAGATCGCCATCATACGATCAATGTGATCCGTCTGCTCAGAGAAGTCTTTTTCTTCTTCCAGATTACCCAGCATGGAGATACCGGTACGCATCACATCCATAGGGTGAGCATCAGCAGGGATCTGCTCCAGAACCACTTTTAGTGGCTCAGGCAGACCACGCAGAGTTTTCAGCTTAGCCATGTAAGCGTCCAGTTCAGCCTGGTTAGGCAGTTTTCCATACGCTAACAGGTAGGACACTTCTTCAAACAGGGCCTTTTCAGCCAGTTCTTTCATGTCATAACCGCGATAGGTCAGACCTGCACCGGTTTTACCGACAGTACACAGTGCCGTTTCACCTGCAGACTGACCACGCAGACCTGCACCACTTAACTTCTTATCTACCATTCTATGCTCCTTTGCAGTCGCTCAGAGAGTCTGATTATTTTTATTTACGTTCCAATCAATATGGCTTGACTTACTTGTTCTTACCTTCCGCAAACAACGCATCCAGTTTCTGTTCGAAATCGTGGTAGTTCAGGAAATCGTACAGTTCCATACGAGTCTGCATGGTATCCACTACCGCTTTCTGGTCACCATCACGCAGCAGGGCCTCATAAACATTCAGCGCCGCCTTATTGGCCGCGCGGAAGGCTGACAGAGGATATAACACCATTGTGGCGCCATTTTCAGCCAGTTCTTTAGTATTAAACAGTGGAGTCGCACCAAACTCAGTGATGTTCGCCAGCAGGTGTGCACCATTGATACCGTCGGAGAATGCCTTATAGTCATCCAGAGTATGCACTGCTTCAGCGAAGATACCGTCAGCACCCGCTTCCAGACACGCCTGAGCACGCTCTACAGCAGCATCCAGACCTTCCATCTGGAACGCATCAGTGCGCGCCATTACGAAGAAGTCATCATCAGTCCTGGCATCAACCGCCGCTTTAACACGATCAACCATCTCTTGCAGAGATACGATCTCTTTGTTTGGACGGTGACCACAACGCTTCTGCGCCACCTGATCTTCAATATGAACCGCAGCAGCACCAGCCTTAATCATCTCTTTAACGGTGCGAGAGATGTTGAAAGCACCACCCCAGCCTGTATCGATATCCACCATCAGCGGGGTATCTACAGCACTGGTGATGCGGTTTACATCAGCTACAACATCGTTCATAGAAGTCATACCCAGATCAGGCAGACCGTAAGAATGGTTAGCAACACCACCTCCAGACAGGTAGATAGCCTTATGGCCTACGCGCTCAGCCATCATGGCGTGATAGGCGTTAGTTGTACCAACAATCTGAAGTGGATTTGTTTCGGCCAGTGCCTTACGGAAACGAGCACCCGCGGTCAGCTTAGTCATGGGTTATTCCTTCTTAGAGTTGTTCTGCCTGAGATTCACGCAGTCGTTGTTCTACATTTTTTCGCGAGGCACTGATGTGCCTGCGCATCAGCATTTCAGCCAGCTCCTCATCCCTCTGCTCTATAGCATCAACAATTCGGTGATGCTCCTCAAACGCCCTTTTTGGCCGTGAACCTGAGGTGCTGAACTGATAACGGTACATCCTGACCAGATGATAAAGCTCACCACACAACAGCTCGGTCAGCTTTTCATTCTTACTTCCGAGCACGATACGGAAGTGAAAGTCCAGGTCCCCTTCTTTCTGGAAGTATCCTTTGCCTTCCTGAAGCTCTGCGGCCTCTTCATGTCTTGCCAGCAGCTCTTTAAGCCCCTGAATTTCTTCCTCTGTCATATTGCGCGCAGCGAGACGACAGGCCATACCTTCCATCGCTTCACGAACATCATAGATATCAAGAAGCTCTTCAAAGGAAAGAGATACAACCCTGGCGCCCACATGAGGAACACGCTTGATCAGGCGACGCCCCTCAAGACGACGAATTGCTTCACGCAACGGCCCCCGGCTGATACCATATTCCTTTGCCAGTCCTGGCTCAGTAATTTTACTACCCGGTGGAATATCACCTTTTACAATCGCGGTCTGAATTTGCTCAAACACCCGATCTGCGAGGGTACGGGTCTCACCCTCCTGGTATGCATACGGAACGTCTGACATAGTCAAAATGTTCTTCTTTTTAATTGTCGACAATTTTATTGAAGTGAACTTTAGACAGTTGCACTGTTATCGTCAAGCTGAACCAAAGTATTAGTTGTCAACAATCTAAAGCAAACTATATATCGCTAAAAATAAAATCATTTAAATTTCAACAACTTGAATAAAAAACAAAAACGCAACTCATGGGTCACGCCCGAAAGATTGTCGACGATCTTCAATAGCTTCACACCATATCGCTGACACTATGCTCTAATATGTCAGCAATCCGAGTCGGTTTCTGAAATGGCAGAGAATGGTCAGCGCCGGCCACCTCAAAGTACTGCCAGCTATTTCTATGCTCCTGCTGATACTGGTGGCAGGCCTTCATAGTATCGAGACTCTTGTTGCCGACAAAACTGATTACATTGCTCTGAGCAGCCAGTAAAGCTTCTCTGTCAAGCCGCCGGACTGCATCCGTAACAGCATCCAGCGCCAGAGAAAAACCCCGAACACGGTGCATCAGTCGGTGTACCGTGGCATGCTCAACTCTCAATGATTTAGAACGCTTCGGAGAAATAAGATTAAGAAACTGAGTAATACCTGGCTCAGGTGACTCACCTTCTCTCATCATCTGTGCCGCATGAGAATAGGATTCGCGTACCTGACACATTTCACTCAGGTCCGTTCTTTCCATAAATGCGGGTTCAAGCAAATAAGTATTAACAAACGCTGAGGACCGGCGTTGTTTCAATAACATGGCAGCCAGCCCTCCAAACGAGTAACCCGCCAGATCCATTTCGAACCAGCCCAGATAATCCAGCAGCGCTGATACATCCTCAACGACCTGCTCAATATTAAATTCTGGTTCACTCTGTTCCGCCTGCTCACGGGTCATCACCTGACCATTCTGCAGTGGCAAGCTGGCTCCCATTCCTCTGAGATCCGGTACCAGCACCTCTCCCCAGCTATGCAAATGGTGCAACGTGGGTTCCCAGGTAAATCCACCATCGACACCAGCACCGTGCAACATCAGCATTCTTCTGCCATGGGGATTTCTCTGATTACGATAGATCCGATAAAACATCCGGTAACCAGATATATCAGTAGTTCCCGTCTGACACTGGTAGTGCTCAGCCATATTTGCTCCTGTTCTTCTAACAATAAAATAGCAACAACCCGAATTATCTATACTTTCGTCTTAAACTTCATATTAAAATGCAATCCGAATCATCAGGTCTGCACAGACCTTTAGCACTCAGCCTGAGATTACATATCGAAAGATAGGCTGATCCGATAAAAGCGTTTAGAATAGCGCGTTTTTCCGAGCAATAGCCCCGAACTCTATGTCAGCAATCAGCATCATAAGCCTGCCTTACCAGAGCGGGACACACTACTTTCAGCAGATCCGCCATCTGACATGTCCTGTCTTACTGGACAGCGGTTATCCGGATAGTCCCTCCGGGCGGTTTGATATTGTCTCTGCCGAACCCGCAGAAAAGATTCATTATGAGCTGGACAGCCATATTCCAGCCCTGGATCAACTCCATAACCGGCTGAAAGCTCTCTGCCCGAATCCGAATGACCTGCCAGATACAGAGTTACCCTTTACCGGGGGCTTTATCGGCGGACTGAGCTATGATCTGGGTCGTCAGCTGGAAAGCCTGCCAGAACAGGCAAAGAAAGATACGGATTTTCCGGTACTGATTGGCGGTATTTATAACTGGGCCGTTATCTGTGATCACCAGAAGAAAAACAGCTGGCTGCTGGCACCTGAAACAGAGCTGGAACTCTGGCAAACCAGACTGACTGGCAGCTCTTCTGAAAACACACTGCCTGCTTTCAGAATTACAGCTCCGTTCCGCTCTCACATCAGCCAGCAAGAATACTGTCGACAATTTAGCACTATCATCGACTACATCAGAGCCGGAGATTGCTATCAGATTAATTTCGCTCAGCGCTTCAGTGCCCTGGCCGAAGGTGATTGCTGGCAGGCCTGGTTAAAAATGCGTGCAGCAACCCCGGCACCGTTCAGTGCTTATCTGGATTTTGACCAGCATAAAATCCTCAGTGTTTCTCCGGAGCGTTTTCTGGAACTGCACCAGGGCAGGGTCGAAACGAAACCGATTAAAGGTACTGCTCCAAGGCACGACAACCCTGTACAGGATAAAGCCATTGCAGACGAGTTAAGCAACAGTATTAAAAACCGGGCCGAAAACCTGATGATTGTCGATCTGCTCAGAAATGATCTGAGTCGGGTCTGTCAGCCAGGCAGCGTACAGGTTCCTCATCTTTTTGCTCTGGAAAGCTACGCTAACGTACACCACCTGGTCAGTACCGTTACCGGCAGACTACAGCTGGATAAAGATGCAACGGAATTATTGAAGGCCAGCTTCCCGGGCGGTTCAATTACCGGCGCACCTAAAATACGGGCCATGGAAATTATCGATGAACTGGAACCCCATCAGCGTAATATCTATTGTGGTTCCGTTGCCTATATTGATTTCAGGGGGCATATGGACAGCAGCATTACCATACGCACGATACTAGCCAGCCAGCAAGATGAAACACAGTGGCGTATGGATTGCTGGGCAGGCGGGGGGATTGTTTATGATTCAGAAGCCCACAGTGAATATCAGGAAACCCTGCACAAAGTTGGCAAGATTATCTCGTCTCTGCAACCCGATTTTCTAAACCAGACAGATTCTTCAACATCTGAATAAAGAGTTGTAGCGAAAAGCGGTCTTTCCCTATCAATCAAAAAAGCCGTACTGCAAACAGGCAGTACGGCTTTTATTATGATCAGTCGAGTCAGCTGATCACCAGACAGGTCCGTATTTTACTTTGTCAGATTACGGTTACTGGCTTTCAGGAACTCATCTTTCAGGTCTTCGTAACTATGCACTGCCGGGAACTGAGGGAATTCCGCAATCACATTATCCGGAGCATGGAACAGAATACCGGATTCAGCCTGTGCCAGCATTGTCGTGTCATTATAAGAGTCGCCTGCAGCAATCACACGGTAGTTCAGCAACTGGAAAGCTCGAACAGACTGCCGTTTAGGATCACGCTGGCGCAGCGTATAATCGGTAATACGCCCCTCATCATCTACTTCCAGTTTATGGCACAGCAGTGTCGGATAACCCAGTTGTTTCATCAGAGGCGCAGCAAACTCATAGAAAGTGTCAGACAGAATAACCAGCTGAAAACGTTCGCGCAGCCAGTCAGTAAATTCTTTTGCACCTTCCAGGGGTTCAAGCTCTGCAATCACAGCCTGAATATCAGGCAGCTTCAGGCCATTTTCGTCCAGAATACGCAGACGCTGTTTCATCAGCACGTCGTAGTCAGGAATATCGCGAGTCGTCGCTTTCAGCTCTTCAATGCCGGTTTTTTCCGCAAATGCGATCCAGATCTCTGGGATCAGTACACCTTCAAGGTCAAGACATGCCAGTTCCACGGAATGGTCCTTTTACTTATTTATAAGGATAGTTTTATGGCGTATTCAGAGGTCACAGACAAGCACTCAATGAACTGTGACTCTGGCCGGAGCACAGGTTATCACAGATGGCATAACAAGTCAGAAGACCTCCAGGCAGGAGAACTACCACTATAGGCTAATGCAGATAATCAGCCAGAATACAGATCGGAAACCGGTGAGCAGCTGAAACGAAGCGTCTCTGTAACAAATAGCCATGCTCTCAGAGAGCCAACAGCCATACATTTCAATACTTTTGTTCAGGTAAGTAATAATCATAGAAGCACTTTTTATTTATTTTTCTTATAAACAGCTGATACCTTATAGCTAAAAATACATAACATGTGCGAAACCCTGTGTTCGCCAGCCGTATTGATGAGATTCACCCTGTTTAATGGGATAAGAGATGAGCCAATTTAACGCAAACCAGTTTGCTCTGGAAAACGATACCGAGTCCCCTAAGAAAATCATTGCTCAGGCTTTTGAGCAGTTTGACAATATCGCTATTTCCTTCAGCGGTGCTGAAGATGTTCTATTAATTGAGCTGGCCTGCAAGGTCATCAAAGACCGTAGCAAGATCAGAGTATTTTCACTGGATACTGGACGCCTGCACCCGGAAACCTATCGTTTTATCGACAAAGTTCGCCAGCATTACGGCATTACCATCGATATAATGACACCAGAACACAACGCCCTGCAGAACTTTGTCCGGGAAAAAGGGCTGTTCAGCTTCTTTGAAGATGGTCATCAGGAGTGCTGTGGTGTACGTAAAGTAGCGCCATTACGTCGCAAGTTGTCGACTCTGGATGCCTGGATCACCGGTCAACGCAAAGATCAGAGTCCTGGCACACGAAATAATGTCCCTGTTGCAGAGAATGATACTGCCTTTGGTACTCCGGAAAGCCCTCTGGTGAAATTCAATCCACTGGCAAACTGGAGCTCAGAGCAGGTATGGGATTTTATTCGTATGTTTGATGTGCCATACAATGAACTGCATGAAAAAGGCTTCACCAGTATTGGTTGTGAACCCTGCACCCGAGCAGTATTGCCAAACCAGCATGAGCGGGAAGGCCGCTGGTGGTGGGAAGAATCAACGCATAAAGAGTGCGGCCTGCATTCCGGTAATCTGCAGAAATAATCTGTACACCGCTAAAAATTCAGTCTGGTGGCAGCCCATCAGTGATGGGCTGCTGATTAACTCACTACACAAAAAAATGACTCATGCAAAATCTTCTGGAATACCATAAAAGAAGTCTTTTACCCTCTTTCAGATTGTACTCAGCACCGACAACATACCATCCTGATCTATCAGTTTCTTCTGCAGCCTGAACGTCGGATATAATTCAAAAGAGACTCCAGACTTCTGACATCCAAAGTAAAGCACTGATATCTATCCTTTAACAGATCATAGCTGAAACAGAGATGGGTCACGGATCAAAACCCAGAGTCCCAGAATAATAAAGGCGCTGCTGGCCACAATCCTGATCCATTTAAGAGGCAACTTTTCAACCGCCAGCTGACCAATCACCACCACAGGAACATTAGCCAGCATCATACCAACCGTTGTACCCAGTACAACCCAGAACAAAGAATCAAACTGAGCCCCCAGAATGACAGTAGCGACCTGGGTTTTATCACCAATTTCCGCAATAAAAAACAAAATACAGGTTGCAAGGAAGGCCCCGTACTTTTCATAGCGACTATCATCTTCGTCATCAATCTCATCCGGAATCAGAATCCATAAACCAACAGCAATAAAAGATAGTGCTACAACCTGATTCAACCACTCCCCTTGCAGCCAATCAGCGGCAACAGCCCCAAACCAGGCAGCAGCAGCATGGTTCGCCAGAGTCGCAACGAGAATACCCCAGATAACAGGCCAGGGACGACGGAATTTAGAAATCAGTAAAAAGGCCAGTAACTGGGTTTTATCACCCACTTCCGCCAGAGCAACAGAGAATGTTGAAAAAAGAAAGGTTTCCACTCAGGTTTCCACAACGGGCCGGTAAAACGTAAACACTATGACACATCACTCCGCACCGGCCCGGGTTCAGAATGTTGCGTCACAGGTCTCGTCAGGCCACAGATCAGATAATCTGAGCAAGGCTGTTTACACCATGGTCATTGAGGACCAACTATGTTGATGCAAACCTCAAAGGAGCGACTACTCCCCCGGACGCGGCGATAATAGCAAATCTGTCCGGGAGAAAATAGCCCCTTTAAAGAACCGGCACTTTATTTATTATCAAAATACCTGTGATAATCAAAATTTTTCACCCAGCCGGGCTTCATCACCATAATCGAACTGAGTAGCATGCCATTGATAACAGCCTCTGGCGGCAGAATCATGGGTAAAAACAAGAAATATTCACTGGCTATGCGCTGAAAATCCCAGGCACTGGAACCGAGCCAGAGTCCGATCATCAATGCTAATCCTGACGAAAATGCCGCCGCTGCACTGGTAAAAAAACCTCCGATAAAGAAAAGAGCAAAAAAATTATCAGGTAACTTCCGGTCGGCCAGATGAAAAAGAATGTGGCTGACAACGACAGGAACAACGCCAGTGGTCAGTGCATTGACTCCGAACAGAGACCAGGGTGCTTTTCCAGTCCAGCACATTCCGGCTAATGCCAGAGAACTGGCCAGTATTGCTAAAGGCCAGCGGAACATCACCGTCAATGTCGTCGCCATCAGAAAATGAATACTGACCAGACTGGTAATATCTGCTTTCATTTGCCACAACAAGGCAACAAAGACAGTCGCACCCAGATAAACATGCTGAAATGCTGTCTCACTGGCTAACTCCTTCCAGTTTGCTTTTCTGACGGCAAACACCAGAGCCGCCAGATAGATCGCATTAGCAACCCAAACCCACAAACCGTCGATACTGGCAGAAGAAAAGTTCATATGTTTCTATCCATACTGAAAATTGCGAGGCAGTTTTACTCTGATACTCTTTACGACTCAACCCCACAAAAGGGCCATATCAAATCAGAATAAATTCCATTAGCATACTGCTTTTGACCATAAGTAAAGTATGGATAAGATTAATCCAATGCACAGAAAAAAGTTTGAGCTGAAACAGTTAGTCTGAACAAAAGACCGGATATTGTATTATTGAGAGGTTTTTAAGCAGATAAGGAAACTCAGGGCGAAAAAAAGCCCCCATTCCGTGGAGGCCTTCTTATATTCGATAACAGCCAGATCCTTTGACTCGCATCCATTGCGCTTTTCTACATTTCCCCGAGAGGCTTAATCATAGAAAAAACATGCCCTTTATCACAGGCGCAAAAGACCTTTATCTTTGTAGGAGATATCCTACAACAAAAGAATCAACGCATGTCTGCCCCATCTTAAATCGATAAAAATCTCAAATGACGGTCTACTCCAAATGACTAATTTCTGTGTTCAGCAAAGTCGCGGATAACTCTGAGAATATCTGCCAGCGTAATCATACCCACGAGATGCCCTGTATCATCCATCACCGGAAAACGTCGTCGATTACTTCGAATCATCTTCTGAGCCACTGACACCACATCTTCGTCAGACAGTATGGTATCAACCTCTGAAGTCATATAGTGTGCAACAGTATCAGCCGAATCATCATAGAAGCTGCCTTTGATCACGTTCTGCAGGCAATCTCTCTGCGACAGAATACCGATCAGCTCTCCTTTTGCATCAACCACTGGCGCACCGGAAATTTTATGCTCCAGCATCTGATCAATTGCCGAAAAAATATTCATATCGGGAGTAAATCTGATTAACAGATCTGGCATGTAATCACTTACCCGAACAGATTTAAGCATGGTGCTTTCTCCTTACTGAAATTTGAGTAGCAGACAGGCTGTCACCTCATCTTTAAGTAAAGAACACCATTGAAAGATTTCCAGTAGAATTGAAGGTAAGTTTAAACAGGGTAGTGAGCAAACCTGAAAACCATCACAGGAATGATCATAGGATTGTCAAAGGGCACAGTTCGTTCAGAATAACAGAGCCCCGCTCAGTGAGAACGAGGACTGTATTCAGACGGAAGATCAGTTAAATACAACCGTTTTATTGCCATGTACAAGCACCCTGTCTTCCAGGTGCCAGCGTAATCCTCTTGCCAGAACGGTTTTCTCAACATCTTTACCCAGACGAACCATATCTTCGGAAATATGTCGATGGCTGACACGATGGATATCCTGATCAATAATAGGTCCTGCATCCAGTTCAGCAGTGACGTAGTGACAGGTTGCACCAATCAGTTTTACACCACGCTCATAAGCCTGATGATAAGGCTTAGCCCCGGCAAACGATGGCAGGAAACTGTGGTGAATGTTAATAACCCGCCCCACATATTTTTCACACAGATTAGGTGGCAGAATCTGCATATAACGCGCCAGCACAACACAATCTGCCCCGGCTTGCTCTACAATTTCTTCAACCTTATCAAAAGAAGGCTGTTTATTATTTTTATCAACCGGCACGTAATGGTACGGAATGCCATGCCACTCAACCAGTTCACGAAAATCTTCATGATTAGAAATAACACATGGAATTTCACAATCCAGCTCACCACTGTGCCAACGATGTAATAAATCAACCAGACAATGGGACTCTTTACTGGCCATTAATACAACACGCTTTTTCTTTTCTGAATCAGAGATATACCAATCCATCTCAAACTCGCGGGCAATGGGGGCAAAAGCAGTACGGAGTTCATCCAGCCCCAGAGGAATGGAATCTGCACGAATCTCATGGCGCATAAAAAACCAGTTAGCATCACGGTCTGAGTGATGATTAGCTTCAGTAATCCAGCCGCCGTACATTGCCAGAAAGTTACTGACTTTAGCCACAATACCCACGCGGTCAGGGCACGAAATTACCAGAGTATATGTACGTTCCATATCTGCAATTAACCTAAATATTTCAGATAGTTGAGAGACCAGCAAAGAACTTTACAGATCCCTTACAAGTGTCAAGCTTATTTTAGTTTTCTAGTCGAATCGGGGATTCTACTACATTCTGTATGCAATGCATTGCAAAATACCTGAACGGAACCTGCTTGCCATAATGCAAGACCTGATTCCTGTGAAACGGTATTTTGTTAAATTGCCATACAGAGGCTCCGCTCTCCTGGTATGAGACCCTTATTTTAATTTTCGGGCAGGTTCGGCCGAAAAGTATCGGAATATTTCATTCAGGTGCCAGCTCTTACGAAAACTAGTTACATTATAACATCCTATTACAAATGTAATGAATAATCGTTATCAGTAACATATATATTTATAGTATTATTCTTTAATTATCCAGCAGCCTTGTTTTTTTATATCACTACCTTCTAGATATAGATCTATATCTACTATGACCTGCACCTTCTATTGAAAATAGTTTATGCAGTAATACTCAGGGTACTGATTAATTATTCTGGCTTACTGATGATGTTTTTCAGATTTGTACAACGAGAACACCTATGGAAACCTCTAATAAAGCTTTTAACAATATATCTATCAGCAAAAAGCTTGCACTAAGCTTTGGTATTATTCTTACATTTTTGCTGATTATTTCTTTTGCAGGTTATCGGGGGCTGTCACGTTCTGATAAAGGACTGGAGCAGTACCGGGAGCTGGCAAAAGTCAGTAACCTGACAGGCCAGTTGCAAACCAGTCTTTTACTTATGCAGGCCGAATTTAAAAGCTACCTGATTAACAATAATACTGAATCACTCACTCGATATAATACCCAGCTGCAATCAATGAAAACGTTTCTTGATCAGGCTAATCGGGAAATAACAGCCCCTGAACGTGTAGCTCTGATCAATGAAATCACTCCCATAATCAGTGAGTACGAGCAGGCTGTTCATAGAATCAAAGAGCAGATTACTATTCGTCAGAACAGAGCCAGTCAGGTACTGATCGTTAAAGGCTCAGAAATGAGAAAAGTGATGACAGAGCTACGTCAGTATGCTTACCAGAATGATCTTGGAAAACTGGGACATCACGCCAGTGATCTGCAGGAAGCACTGATACTGGGACGCTTCCATTTACTGAAGTATTTTGAATCTCAGAATATTAGTGACTTCGAAACCGCCCATCAACAAATGACAAAGATACTGGATAATCATCTTGCTGAAATTAGACAACAAGTATTATCACAGGAACAACTCACAGCACTGGAACATTTTAACCAATTAAGACAGGCTTATCTGCAGGCTATGGATGATGCAGTTCAGGCAATACGTAAACAACTAGCACTGGCCGAAGAGATTCTGGAGAGAACCGGACCGGCAATCGCAGATAAGATTGAAAAAGTAAAACTATCCGTTATTGAAGATCAACGGAATACAGGCCCAGAGCTGCAAGCGAGTAATAAGCAGGCCAAAAACCTTATGGGGATACTGGCACTGACAGCTATTTTTCTTGGGATAGTATCGGCCATGTTCTTTGCCAGGCACATTACCCGTCGCCTGCGCTATGTCGTTCAGGTCGCAGAGCAGATTGCCCGAGGAGATCTTCGTATGGAGAAAGAGCATTACGGTAAAGATGAAATTGGTCACTTGCAGGAAACCCTTTACAACACCAGCCAGAGTCTGCGGGATATGCTTAGCTCGATATCATCTGCCAGCAACAGTATTAGTAGTGCCGCGGTACAACTTTCAGCGGTATCCGAACAAACCAGTAAAGGCACTCAACAGCAATTACAGGAATCAGATCAGGTCGCTAGTGCTGTCGATGAAATGGCCCATAGCGCTATAGAAGTAGCAGAACACACCCAGCGCACAGCATCAGCGACAGAAGCAGCCCAACAGCGTTCTGACTCCGGTTATCACACGGTTACCCGTACGCTGAACAATATTCAGCAACTTCACTCTAGCGTCAGCCAGACAGAACAACGCCTGGAGAACGTGCAGAAGGAAACACAGAATATTGGCTCTATTATTGACGTAATTCAGGATGTAGCAGAGCAAACTAATCTGCTGGCATTGAATGCCGCTATTGAGGCCGCCCGAGCCGGAGAGCAGGGCCGGGGCTTCGCTGTTGTTGCAGATGAGGTACGTTCACTGGCACAGAGAACTCATCAGTCAACCGGGGAGATCCATCAGCTAATCGCCCGTTTACAAAACAGTACCAATCAAGTGGTATCTGAGATGCAGGAAAGCCGTAAAATAGCCGACACCAGCCTGAGTATGACAGAGGAGGTTCGACTTATTCTGGAAGAAATTACGGCAGCGATTGAAACCGTAAATGACATGAGCCTGCAAATTGCAAGCTCGGCAGAAGAACAAAGTAAGGTCGCAGAGGAGATCAACCTGAGCGTGGTCAGTGTACGCACCATTGCGGACCAGAGTGCTGACGCAGCCAGAGAAACAGTCATCGCAAGCAGCACAATGAAACAGACATCAGAGCAACTGCAGCAGTTGATCAGCAATTTCAGATTGTAACCTCCCAGACAGGACAACTGATTTAACAGGGATAATTTATAAAGACAGTGTCTGACAAGGTATCAATGAACCATTATCGGGCACCCATGATTATCTCTTACCTGGCAATGCACGAAAATAGCGCAATATACCATAATGAAAATTCCGGGCGCTCTATTTCAGGGCGCTCAGCTTTTTTTACCAGTAATATTTGATTACACAAAGACACATACCGGAGCTATCTGCCTGATAATCCATATAACCTTTGGCCTGATTCAAACTGGCCTGTTTTCTGCTTAAACTATCCGACATCAGGGGAACAGATAACTTTATGACACCACATCTTTCAGTACCGGAACAGATCAGATCACTGGGCGTACATCCGTCCCGAATCAGTCATTACAAGCAACGCTACCAGGGCAGGTTTGCGGGCTTTCATCTGGACAGTCACTATCAGCCCATTATCTCTCTGACCCATCAGCGAGTGGTTGGCTATGAAGCTCTTATGCGTGCCAGTCAGTCCGGCACTCCCTGTTCTCCTCTGGATCTGTTTGCCCGTTGTAAGAGTACCAGTGAAATATCCCGACTGGACCGATTAAGCCGGGCATTACATCTGCTGAACTTCAAACATCTGGAAACAGATGGTCGCTGGTTGTTTCTGAATATTCGGGGAGAAGAGATCCGGGAAGCTAATATGGATGCCTCTCAGGTCAGTAAAGCTCTGGCACGACATGGCTTTCGACCAGAACAGATTGTGCTGGAGATACTGGAGGATGCAGTACATGATGAAATGCTGCTGGCAGAGTTCGTCCAGGCCTTCAGAAATGCAGGATTCCTGGTCGCGATTGATGACTTCGGCACTGGTCAGTCAAACTTTGACCGTATATGGAAAATTAATCCGAATATCGTCAAGCTGGATCGTTCCATGATTCGTAATGCCCAGCAACAACCCAGAGCCCGGCGTATCTTCCCGCGTCTGGTCAGCTTGCTGCGGGAAACAGAATCTCTGGTGCTGATTGAAGGCATAGAAAACGAAGAAGAAGCCTTACTGGCAATGGATACCGAAGCCGATATGGTCCAGGGCTACTTCTTTGCACGCCCGGGCCCTTATGGAGAAGCAAAAGGCCATAATCTACATAGCCAGATTGCGGATCTGACCCATAAGTTTGCTAAAGCTCAGAAAACAGGGCGACAACAGTTCCACAGTCAGCTTGTGACGTATGAGTCAATGATGACCGCTGCCGCCGATCTGATCAGACTGGAACACAGTTTTGAGCAAAGCTGCCAGGAACTGATCCGTCAGACGGGTTGCCGACGGGTATTCCTGCTGGACGAAGAAGGTTACCAGGTAACCGGCAATATGGAGTCTAATCAATCCTCTGTGCAAACCCGGTATCAACCCCTGCAACAGGCTCATGGTGCTAACTGGGCACGACGCAAATATTTCCAGAGAGCCATTGAAGCGCTGGGGCAAGTTTATGTATCTCGCCCTTATCTGGCCTTACCCGATGCTAATATTGATGTGACTTTTTCTATGGCTTTTAAAGTCGGCAATGAGACTTATGTACTGTGTTGTGATGTGGATTCACGCAGTATTGATGCTGCTGGTAACCTGCTCCAGCAGGGTGAGCTGATTACTCATTTCAATTAACCCGATCTGTTTGCGATTCACTGTTACCAGTCACTGAAAAGCAAGCTCGTTTCATCCTTACAACATACCCTAATAGAACAAACAGACTGAATATGTTGTAATTCCCTGATAATCCTCGGGGATTGTCAGCATTTTGTCTCCTGAGCTAATATGCTGTTTCGTTCATCAGAAACAGGTACGTTACATGACAGCCGTGCTGGATACCGAGAGTCAGCCTTTTCCACTGGTCATAAGGCGTTTAGGCATTGACAGCCATCAGGAACCTGTCGTTTATTTACGCCGCAACAGCCATATCTGTCGCGCCGAAGGTTTTGCAACCGCATCCAGAGTACAGGTTTCATCTGAACAGCACAGCATTATTGCCAGTCTGCATATTATTGACAGCAATATCCTTTCCCCTGGTGAGATAGGTCTTTCTGAATCAGCTTACACAGGCCTGAAAACAGATGAAGGGCATATTGTCCATGTATGCCACCCCAGTCCTATCCACTCACTGAGTGCCTTACGTCATAAAGTTTATGGCCACACGCTCGATGATCAGCAGATGTCCGATATCATTGATGACATAGTGGCAGGTCACTACTCTGATGTACATCTGGCCACTTTTATTACTGCCTGTGCTGGCGATAATCTGAATCAACAAGAAATTATCAGCCTGACCCGTGCCATGCTGGAAGCCGGTGACCGGCTGGACTGGCAGAAAGAGATGGTGGTGGATAAACATTGCGTCGGAGGCCTTCCCGGCAATCGAACCACACCAATTGTGGTCAGTATTGTTACGGCCTGTGGTGCTATCATGCCTAAAACCTCTTCCCGAGCCATCACGTCTCCAGCAGGTACAGCAGATACCATGAGCACCATGACAGAAGTAGAGCTGGAACCGGATGTACTGAAACAGGTTGTTAACCAGGAAGGTGGATGCCTGGCCTGGGGCGGATCGGTTCACCTGAGTCCGGCTGATGATATCCTGATCAAAGCAGAGCGGGAACTGGACCTGGACAGCGAAGGTCAGATGGTAGCCTCCGTACTGTCTAAAAAAATTGCTGCTGGCTCCAGCCATGTGCTGATTGATATTCCGGTAGGTCCGACAGCAAAGGTTCGCTCACAGGAAGCAGCAGATCTGCTGAGCCAACTGCTGATTACAACAGGTCAGGCTCTGGGCCTGACAGTCGAAGTCATCTGTACAGATGGTTCCCAGCCTGTAGGACGGGGCATAGGTCCTGCTCTGGAAGCCAGAGATATCATCCGGGTACTGAAAAATCAGCCAGATGCACCTGAAGATCTTCGTCACCGGGCCCTGGTACTGGCTGGACATATACTGGAAATGGCGGGTATTGCAGAGGAAAAACAAGGGTTTGCTCTGGCAGAAAAAACACTGATGACCGGCCGGGCCTGGCAAAAATTTTATAATATATGTCAGGTTCAGGGCGGTTTCCGGGAACCTGCCGTAGCCAGCTATCAGTACACCTGGCACAGTCCGGTATCCGGTACCATTGCAGAGATCGATAACAGGAATCTGGCCAAACTGGCCAAACTGGCCGGTGCTCCGGAAGATCTGTCCGCCGGCGTGACCCTGGAAGTCAAACTGAAGCAGGCCATTCGTGCCGGTGATCCTCTCCTTGAGATCCATGCAGAAAGTCCGGGGGCTCTGAATTATGCCGTCGAGTTCCTGAACTCTCGCACCGAGATAATTAAGATACAATCATGAATAAAACACCTCTGTTATTTGACCTGAATGATGGTAGCTCCCTGGCCGATAGTCTGTGCCATCTGCTGCAGGCAGAAACCGGCGAACTGAATCGCAGACAATTTCCCGATGGAGAAAGCTATCTTCAGGTCGTCAGTCCGGCTAACGGACGCGACATTATTGTGCTGTGTACCCTGTACCAGCCGGATAGTAAGTTTTTACCTCTGATCTACCTGGCTGAGACACTGAAAGAGATGGGAGCCAGAAAAGTTATCCTGGTAGCCCCTTACCTGGCCTACATGCGTCAGGATAAACGTTTTAAACAAGGGGAGTGTGTAACATCACGGCACTTTGCTGCTCTGATATCCAGAAGCTTTGATGCTCTGATCACCGTTGATCCCCATCTGCATCGCTATAATAGCTTGGATGAGGTTTATAGCATCCCAGGCATAGTGGTACAGTCAGCAAACAGTGTTGCTCACTGGATCAGTCAGCAAATAGAGCAACCCTTACTGATTGGTCCTGACATCGAGAGTGAGCAGTGGGTTGCAGAGGTAGCACGCCTGGCAGGGGCTCCTTTCGAAGTCCTGCTTAAGGAACGTCATGGTGACCGGGATGTCAGAGTGTCTTTACCCCATGTGGAGAATTACCTCCAGCATACACCTGTTCTGGTCGATGACATCATATCCAGTGGCCGGACCATGCTGGAAACCATCGAGCACCTGAAAAATGCCGGGATGGCACCGGTCATCTGTATCGGTACCCACGGGCTGTTTGCCGATAGAGCTTATCAGCAGATGCAGGCATCACATACGGCTGATGTGATTACGTGTAATACGGTAAACCATCAGAGCAATGCCATTGACATGGCCCCGGCTCTGGCCGAAGCCATACGAGAACACCTTAGCTGATAATGTAAACAGCGAAGCGGTATCGTCAGACTGCCGCCCCCCGGAAGTGTTACAGCATATGCAGACACTCCGGGTGAGCAGATATCTATTCAATTGCGCTGCAACTGCCTGTTAAAAAAGCGTTTGTCAGACACACATATTAAGAAAATACGCGTCAAGAAAATAAGTGCTGAGAAAGCACGTATTGGAAAAGTGCCTGCCGGGTCTGAGCTTAAACGATCAGCCCGGAAAGCCCTTACTGATCACGGCTGAACCAGTCCTTCATCGCACCTGTAATCTGTCTCAGCTCAGCTTCACTGATGATATAAGGCGGCATGGTATACAGGAAGCGACCAAAAGGACGCAGCCAGACTCCCTGAGTAATCGCAAAATCCTGCACACCTTTCAGGCTTGCCGCATCATGCACCTCAATCACTCCCGTTGCACCCAGTACTCTGGTTGCTTTTACCTCTGGATGACTGAACTCAAGCAACTCATCCTGCAACACCCGGTTAAGAGTCGAAATACGCTCCAGGTAGTCATCCCGCTCGAACACTTCAATGCTTTTCAAAGCCACGGCACAGGCCAGAGGATTACCCATAAATGTCGGGCCATGCATAAATGCCTTACCGGCATCATCATCCCAGAAAGCATCAAACACTCTGTCGTTAGCAATCGTTGCAGCGTGCCCGACATATCCTCCGGTTAATCCTTTACTGAGCACCATGATATCCGGCGTTACACCAGCATGATCAGCAGCAAACAGTTTACCGGTACGGCCAAATCCGGTGGCAACTTCATCAAAGATAAACAGAATATCAAACTCATCGCATAGCTTGCGGGCTTCCTGCAGATACAGAGGACTGTACATATTCAGACCACCTGCCGCCTGTAGCAGAGGCTCAACCATAAAGCCGGCAATTTCATGGTGATGCTGTTCAAACACCTGACGTAACTTCGCAATATCTGCAGCCACCTCATCTGCCGATGCTGTGAAAGAGGCTTCCGGTGCCGGTGCAAAGTGCTGTTCTGGTAATAAACCTCGGAACATACTGTGCATCCCCTCCTCCGGATCACATACTGACATACAGCCTGTCGTATCACCGTGGTAGGCTTTCAGCAGAGAGGCCATCTTACATTTTGCCGTTATGCCCTGGTTCTGCCAGAACTGCACTGCCATTTTCATGGCGACTTCCATACCAACAGAGCCACTGTCACTGAAGAAGACATGGTTCAGCCCTTCTGGCGTAATCTCAACCAGCTTAGCGGCCAGATCTGCTGCAGGCTGGTTTTTCAACCCACCCAGCATCACATGGGCCAGCTTATCCGCCTGATCATGAATCGCCTGAGTCACATCAGGATGACGATAGCCGTGAATCATGCACCACCATGAGCAAGTCGCATCGAGTAACCGCATACCATTAGTGAACTGAATATAGGGGCCTTCACCGGTTTCGACCTCGTAATTGACTTCCAGATGTTTCATCTGAGCGTATGGAAACCAGAGTGTTGTATCCTGCATGATCGGACCTGCTGTTAGTGGTAAACCAAAAATTCAAAAATAAGCTTACCAGATCATTTAAAGAGAAAAAGCCTGTTTTTTAAGAGGTTACTCTCTGAAAAATACAAACCGGTAAGTCAGACAGCGGTCATCAGAAACCTGACCAGATCAGAAAAACTGATCTGGCAGAGTAAAAGGGGAAAGGAAAGATGAATAATAATCAGATAGAAGTAACAAACTGGCGAATCGATTGATTCACTTCTTGTGGATGCTCCATAGGACTAAGATGGGCAGCCCCCTCAATCAGTTCAAAATGACTGTCAGGCAGATGTTCTGACAGATACTGAGCATATTTCGGAGGCGTCATGGCATCCAGTTCCGCACAGAGTATCAGTGATGGACAGCAAACCTTATTCAGACTATCCATTCGATCAAAGGCATTACAGGCGGAAAAATCATTGATAACGACGTCCATATCACCTTGCAATAACAGATCTTCAAAGGGTTCCATTAAAGCCTGATCAGCCCCATCAGTTAATGCCTGCCGGGTCATATCACTAACAAAACCCGAAAAGTCCTGACGAATTTTATCCAGTAGCTCCGGCATCACTTTCAACCTGGCTCCGGTATTTAACAGTACCAGCCCTGCCAGTCTGTCTGGGTAACGAACGGCATATTCCAGACAGACCGCTCCTCCCATACTATGCCCCACAAGGGTCAGATTATCGCACATCAGATACTCAGCCAGTTCGGCCAGCACATCCGCATAAGCTGCTATCGTTTGTTCACCATCATGATGAGCACTTAACGCATGCCCCGGCAGGTCAACGGCGATCACATTGGCTGACTCCCTCAACCCTGTCATCTGAGCCTGCCACTGAGCATGATTCAGGCCTGCCCCATGAACAAGAAGCAGTGTCGGATTTTCAGGTTTCAGTGGCCAGTGAGAACAAAGGAAACCTAATTCGTTAAAATCCTGTGCGTACATATCCGATTCCTTTTCAGTAACGCAACATACAGCTATCTCTGAAACGTGACAGATTCTGAGACTCCAGACTTTAATATATCAGCGATGTCACAACTCTGTCTGATTTTTTGTCAGAAAAAACCTGAACAGCCCCGTAAAACACGCCAATAGATGTCTCAATTACTGATTTTATTTACTCGTCCTGTTCTATAAAAATGTACACAGGGCCACGGAGTCTTTGTCTGAATCCACTGAAATTGTGATACTATACCCTACAAAATTACCTGGTTATTAAAAGGCAGTGCTTTTATGGCAAAGATTAAAATACTGGTTGGCACGGTTTATGGTGGTGCCAGGGATGTCGCAGATGGAATTAAGCCTGTACTTGAGCAGAAAGGGTATCAGGTCGATATCACGGAAGACCCGGCTCTATCTGATTTAACGGACCCTGATAACACCGCTATCCTGATCAGTGTATCAACAACAGGCTCCGGTGATTTCCCACCCGGGTTTGATAAATTCTACTTCTCATTAAATGATCAGGGGGCATCACTGGGGCATTTGAAATATGGTGTGATAGCCCTGGGCGACAGTTCATACGATACCACTTTCTGCGAAGCCGGACGTAAGATAGATAATATCTTAGCCGAATATGGTGCAACACGGGTTGGCAGACGACTGGATATTGACTCAGCAGAACATTTTGATGCAATAGAACCGGCCATCAGCTGGATTGAGGACTGGACGACGCGTCTGGTCTGAGATCCGAAGCAAGGCCCCGGCACAGAACTTTTTGTTGAAATTACCAAATTCTCCAGCCAATGAATCGTTGGCCGGAGAATAACGAAATACTTGTATGCAGGTATTTGTCAAACCAGAATATCTTTCAATAACCACCACCCCAGCAGACTGAGACCACCAGTAACCAGCAGAAAACGTTTCACAGGTAGTTCAGATGAGCTATCACGTACTGTAGTATATTTAATCCCTGTAATCATACTGCGAATCAAGCGTTCTCGCTTAACCGCATCATGATAAAAAACAGCCGCCAGATGCAGAAGCACCAGCGCTATCAGATAGTCCGGCAAGGTAGTATGCCAGTCACTGAACAGAGCCACCATCTCCTCTTCCAGATATTCCACCAGTGGACCATCAATAAAAATATCATCTGTAGTGCCTAGGCCGCTGATGCCCTGAGCCAGCAGGATCAGCAACAGAGCCACCACCATCCAGCCCCCGACAGGGTTATGCCCGGTGTAATGAGAATCTGAGCGGACAGATAACACGTCAGGTATCGCTTTCAGCGTACTGAGTGGAGAACGGATAAAACTGGTAAACCGGGCATGATAACTGCCCAGAATCCCCCAGATGATCCGATAACTCACCAGTGCCAGTACGGCATAGCCTGCCAGCACATGATTTTCCATCTCGACGCCCTCAGTCCCACTCCACCATAGAAAACCGATCAATAGTGCCAGACTCCAGTGGAAAACCCGAATACTTATATCCCAGACCTTAACAGGCCGCAGATCATTCGACGATTGAGATGCAGAAGTCTCGGAGTTTGCCTTATCCATACCTTATTCCTTTATCTTTTTACTTACGTCTATGCTTTTAAAGGGGAAATATCCACTAAAGACTAATGTCCACGGGCCTTCTGAATCGCATTCAACACATCCTGCTGAGTCAGAATTTCACCGAGTAACACACCTTCAGGTTCAGCCGGGCCATACACAGCATTAAATGGAATACCAAATCGGTTGTGTTCATTCAGGAAGCTACTGATCGTATCATCCGGGCGGGTCCAGTCCCCTTGCATCGCGACCATATCAACGGCATTCAGCTGATTCTGTATCGTTTCAGTCTGAATAACGGCGACTTTATTCGCGACACAGGTGACACACCAACGTGCAGTAATATCCACAAAGACCAGTTTGCCTTCAGACACATGCTGACGAATACTTTCAGGCTTAAAGGCCTGCCAGTTCACAGTATCTTCTGTTTCCCCGGAGGCTAATACCGGTAATGGCGCAGCCGGTAACAGAGCAATGCTCAGCCAGGCGACCAGAGGTAATACCCAGAATAGCGGACGTATTCTGACACTGCCCCACCAGATCAGCATCACGGCGGCAATAACAGCGGTCCCCCATAGCACCACCAGATCAGATAACACCCAGAATAACCAGCCTGCTGTCAGCAACAGGCCGATCGATAATACCTTTTTCAGCGTCACCATCCATGGACCAGGTTTTGGCAACTTATGAACCCACTCCGGAACCAGAGTCAGCAGCAGGTAAGGCAATGTCAGACCGACGCCCATAGCAACAAAAATCATCAGAAGTTCCGGCGCATTCTGGGCAAAGGCAAAACTGATCGCTGTACCAAGAAACGGGGCAGAACAAGGCGTGGCCAGCAGGGTTGCCAGTGCTCCCTGAGCAAAAGACCCACTCAGTGAAACCGGGTTCTGCTGAGTAACCTCTCCACCCGAAGCCAGCCCGGCAATAAAACCGGGCAAGCGAAACTCAAACCGTCCCCACAAATTAGCGGCAAACAGAACGATAATAATCCCTAATGCGCCGATAAACAGCGGCTGCTGAAACTGTATCCCCCAGCCAACAACCTGACCGGCTGATTTCAGCGCAATCATGACACCAGCCAGTATCGCAAACGATGCGATAATACCGGCCGCTGTGGCAATAAAGCTTTTACGAATCTGAGAACGGGTAAACTCCTGATGACGAATCAGGTGCAGTACCTTGATCGATAATACCGGCAGCACGCAAGGCATCAGATTCAGAATCAATCCCCCGGTCAGAGCCAGCAACAGAATCAGTGGCAGAGAATAGTCTCCTCCCACAGCAACCGGCTGTAATTTATTCAGAGGAGCCGCCAGAGCCTGCCATTGCCCTGAAATCTCATAGGCCCCCAGATTAGTCCGCACCACCAGGTTAGCGGACTGCTGAATATCGGGCATACGTTTACGCTGAATAGAGAACTGTGCAATCAGTCTCTGTCCCTGCTGTACGATAACAGGTGCATCCAGTTCCGGTTCAGGCAACACCTCAGGAAACAGATCATCCACTGTCAGATTAGCCGGTAGTGTTAGCTCAACCTGTAATAACTTCTGCTGTTCATCCAGAGTAAACAGCGCCGTTTCAAGTCCGGCAACAGCTCCTGGAAGCGGAATCTGCGCTTTGAACTGATCAATCTCAAATGCAGCCTCAGCATCAGGTCGCTGATTATCTGCGGTCAGTTTTATGCCTGTTTTCACACTGGCCGGAATGCAAAGCTCACGACAAACCAGAATTCTGGCATCCAGATTAAGATCCGGTTCCGCCACAGACAGATCACGGGTCACCTTCAGAGGAAAAATCACCCGTTTTTCGTAGCCATATAATTGCAAACCCTGAAAATCCAGCCGGTGAGGTGCCGGATATAGCAGCTCAATGGATTTAATACCTGCTGATTGTTCCTGCCAGATCAGACGCGGCTTAATGCCAGCAGCACCAGGTGTCCTCCAGTACGTTTTCCAGCCCGGCTCCAGAGTCAGTTCAAGACCGGCAACAAACTCAGATTGCCCTTCGGCAACACCCGCCAGTAGAAGACGCCCCTGGACAGGTGGTTTTCCCTGCCATTCACTACTGGCAGCCAGAGCATGTACGGATAACACACTGATCATCAATCCCATGACAAGGGATATACAGATCGTCCACGTGGTCAGTAAGCGACGTGGCCATAAAAAAGATTGGTCTGATTTACTCAACTCTCTGAATCCTGCATCAATAAATCCATCCGGGCGGCAAGGATACCAGACCCGCAGCCCTCAGACACCGAACAGCGTAACAGGTTCAGCAAGCACGAATATAATTTCTGACCGGTTTACCGGATTGAATCCTCTGATATGAATCAAGCCTTTGAAAACTATCTGAAAAAAATATCGCTTATTGAATATCCAACTGAATCTGTATGGCAGAATGAGGTTTCGGTTAAACTGTGTTACAAATAATTTCAAAGCTATATTCAAGTGGACGCACCACCTGGTCCCGCTTATCAGAATGAATGGAAAATCAGATGTCTTTGTCTACGCTGCTCAGTAAGTTACAGCCCGAACTGGAAAAACATGTCACGCTATTACCTGCCCCCTGGCCAGGGTGCCAGTTATTTCTGTCTGTCAGTAACGGGAAAGAACGGGCTACTGTGATCAACGTAACAGGCGATAACTTTCATCACGCCTGGGAAAAGGGCACCCGGGAGCTGCAAAGAGTCGTCAAGCGCCAAAAGCTGAAAGTGAAGTGGCTGAAAGCAGACTGGACCAGAGATGTCACTGAGTTTGACTGGAAAACCTTTAAACAGCAGGAGCTGTTGCAGACAAAGCGTAACTACTACCGCTATGGCATCGCACTGGACCCAGAGCTTAAATACAGCTTTCTGGAACAGGAGCTGAATGGTAACGCCACCTTGTACATGGGCGGCAAACAGGCGATGGCTGAGTTGAATGAGAAAAACTTCACCCGCTATGCCCATCTGCGTTTCCACAAAAAAATTCCTCTGGATTTTTCTGATCAGTCCCTTGTTTACCGTCTGGATAACCAGGGAATATTCTGTTCCACAGAGGAAGAGCCTCAACTGTTATACGGCGTCAGTCGGGAAGCAGGCCGTCGTATTGTCGATGATCTGGATGAACACACTGCACGGCGTCTGATCACTACCAGTAGTGATTATCTGGCAAGTCAGGTACTCAAAAGCGGACGTTTTAACTACGGCTGGCATCCCTGCTTTGATCGGGCAATCAACACCTATAACACCCTGCGCCATGCCAGTAGCACCTATGCCATGCTGGAGGGCTGGGAGGTCACTCAATGCGATACTCTGCTGGAGTCCATTAAACGCTCACTACGCTACCTCAGCCAGGAACTGATTCAGATATATACACTGGAAGATGGCAGTCAGGCCGCTTTTCTGACTGACTTAGAGGACGAAATTAAACTGGGCGGTAACGCTGTTTGTCTGCTGGCGTTTACTAAATACACAGAATTGCTGGATGATCAGCAGTATCTGCCTTTGCTGGAGCAACTGGCACTGGGCATCCGTCATATGCAGAACCCTGATAATGGCTCTTTTGTTCATGTGCTGAACAGCAATGATCTGAGTGTTAAAGAAGCTTTCAGAACCATCTACTATGAGGGTGAAGCAGCCTTTGGACTGATGCGTTTATATGGCCTGACCCGTGATGAACGCTGGCTGAAAGTGGTTACGGATGCCTTTGAATACTTTATTGAAAAAGATCACTGGAAAACCCATGACCACTGGCTCAGCTATTGTGTTAATGAACTGACACTGTATCGTCCTGAAGCCCGATATTATGAATTTGGTATTAAGAACTTCTCAGGGCATCTGGATTTTGTGCTGGAGCGGATTACCACATTTCCAACACTGCTGGAGCTAATGATGGCTGCTCATAAGATGATTTGTCGTCTTCAGCAGCAACCCGAGTTCAGCTACTTACTTGAACAGATTGATCTGGAGAAATTTCATCAGGCCCTTAAGCACAGAGCCCACTATCTGATGAATGGCTACTTCTGGCCTGAGTACGCTATGTACTTCCAGAATCCGGCTAAAATTGTGGGTAGTTGCTATATCAGACACCATGCTTTCCGGGTACGTATTGATGATGTCGAGCATTATCTATCCGGATATGTTGCCTATCTGCACTATTATCTGGGTGTCGATACTCCGGCTCATGGCTCTCCTGAGCCTGCCCTGGAGGCTGAATCAGCACAAGATAGCTCAACCGTTCCTGTTCGTGCCCAATCAGAATCTACCTCTGTTCCAGCCAGAATTGAAATAGCAGAAGATCAGTTTATGCCTGCCCTGAACGAATTAAGACGCTTTGATCCTCGCCAGCTCTGGCGCTTTTTCGTCGATGGCCGATTCCACAAAAAATACAATGGCTGGACCGGCTATGAAGCCGGGGAGCGCGGCAGTATTCCTGCCCTTCTGAATGCATTCCGCTTCATGCTGGAAAACTTTGATCTCTCTGAAGGCCTGAAAGCCACTTATCTGCGCGAGCTGCATAAAGCCTGCATGATGGGCGTAGAAACCGCGAATAAAAAATCCAGTCCGGGCGATATCCGCTATCTCAATTCAGGCATGCCCTTCTTTGCCAAAAGTACTACTTATGAGCACCTGAAAGAGGTCTTTGAGCTTCGTCGCGGCGACGGCACTGTGATGTTTAACACAGCAAAATATGCCTATACCGCTGATGAGCTGGATGTTGATGAAATCTATCAGGCTCTGCTGAAAGATAAACGTATCAACTATCGCAACTGGTACCCTAATCTGAACCAGGAAGAAGAGCAGGCACTACAAGGCCAATCAACACTGAAGCGCTTCTATGAAGTTAAACACAAAGTTCAGATGCTGATGGTCGAAAAGACCCAGAAGATTGTCGATCGCTACAACAGCAATATTGCCAAGGCCAGAACAGAGGAAGAGAAACTCAGGGTTATTACACTGGTTTCCCGTGAAATGGAACTGCTGCATCCTTTCCCGGATGGCAACTGCCGAACGTTCTCTTGTATCCTGCAGACACAATTGCTGATGTTTAATGGCTTTTTACCCGCTATTCTGGAGAACCCGAATCTGGATAACGAAGTTTCTCACGATCAATGGATTGAAGAGGTCAGAAAAGGTATTAAGCGTACGGAACAGTTACTGGAAGATCCTGAGATCGCTCTGTTCAACTATTCAATCAATGATATGCCAGAGAAAGACCAGAAAGCCTTCCTTGATATGGCTGATCCGGTTATCAAATGGCTATCCAGTCATGAAGAATCCTGGCTGACGCCGGAGCGTCTGGAAAAGCTGTCTGGCGGCAGCTGGTTCAATATCAATAGAAATCTGAGATTTACCGGGGTGGGTGATTACAACACTTATCGTAGTGGCCAGATCTACTTTATGCTCAGTCTGGAAGAGTGGAAAGAAGAGGGCAAAGATCCTTTTGCCCAGATAAAAAATCTTAAATCGAAAGGCATCCGGGCTCTGGTTTCTGATGATCCGGCGATCACTGAACAGGATGACCTGCCTGTACTTCTGGTCAGTCATATCAGGGATTGTTACAACCATATCGCCACAGAAACCCGACAGGGCGTTAATCCCACTACTATTCTGGTAACCGGCACAGAAGGCAAAACCGGCTTTAAAACACAGTTGCATCATATCCTTCAGCCACAGATTCAATCTCACGCCAATATCAACAGTGCCAATACCGAAATACCGGTGCTGCGTTCTCTGATTAACCTGAGAAAAGACGATAAAGTCGAAATTAATGAAGTGTCTGTTGGAGGCAATGAAGCTTTAAGGCTGGAACGAAGTCATTGGGTGAACCCCGATATCTGTGTGTTCACTAACATATCCCCTAATCACATGGATATGCATAAAACGATCGACAATATCATTCATGCCAAGTCATCCGTGGTAGCTGGTTTACGTGATAACGGTCTGTGCATCATCAACCGGGATATGCCTTACTTCGAGCCTCTGAAGCAGGCTATTCTGGAACGTAATACCAGGCTTCAGATTCTGACTTTCGGATCATCAGCAGATGATGATGCCCAACTGATCAGCCAGACCTTTAACCAGGATAAATTCGGCTGGGATATTTCAGCTCGTATCGAAGATGAAAAACTGAACTATTTTATCCCTATGCTGCAGGAGCACGCAGGGCTTGCCAGTCTGCCCACTCTGCTATGTGTGAAAAAGCTGGGATTAAATGTCTCCGCCGCCGCACAGGCTTATGCCAGTCTGAAGCCTTATGAAACTATGGGCAGAATGGTACGGCTGAAAAAACCGCAGGGAGATATCCTGTTTTACGATCAGAGCCGACGTGGTGCTATAGGCGGCATGCAGTCTGCCTTCAACGATCTTTCCAGACTCAAAGTTAAAGGCAAAGTAGTGGCTCTGGTCGGTGGTATATCCATCAAGAAAGACAGTGACTGGACACGGGATTCTCATACCACGCTGGCAGAGATGATTAATCAGTCTCCTGTCGATAAGCTCTATACCACAGGTAATTTTATGCATTATGTGCATGATAATCTGGACAATAAAGCGATATACCAGCAGCATAGTGACGATCTGGATTTTCTGGCAAAAGAGCTACTGGATCAGCTGGAGCCAGATGACCTGCTGTTTATTATAGGCAGCGCCTACCTGTATCTGGGACGTGTTACCGATCGCATTCTGAAACAGGTACCTTACGAGATATTTAACTACAAAAAACCTCTGCTGAATAAGCCTGCACTGCTGCTTAACTTTTTCCAGCAGACTGGACACTGTATTGAACAGGAACATGGCTTAACCGATGTCTCTGATCAGTTGTCCAGAGGATACACCCCGGAAAAATGTAAAGCCTGGTTCTATAACAATACCAGCGATTCAAAAGAGAAGGGCCGGCAGGTCTTTGGTAGTTACTTTGATTTTGGCTCAGACAAATATTTGCTGCATATCGACTGTGCAACAATGAATATTCATCTGGGTCTTGTGCGCTATCAACGTACAGAAAACGGCGGCTATAAACAAAGTCGGATGACCGAGGAAGAATTTAGCAGTATCAATAAAACAATGAACTCTCATCTGAACAGTAAATACCCAATTCACTTCAGAGGCTGGGGAGGTAGCTGGTGTTCTATCGACTTCGGTAAGATGATTGATCCGGAAAATAACCAGAAACACAAAATTCTGAGTGACTTCAAAGAAACAGTTTTTTATTCAGATTGCCTGAAGCCTTTATTGGCAGCGGTTAAAGCATTACAGTCATAGCAACCTATGCTGTCAGCCTGAAAAGATAATAATCCTCACCGGCCAGCATAGTCGGTGAGGATTATTTTCGTTATTGGAAGGAAAATCAGGAAATTAAGCCGCTGAGCAAACGTTTCCCAGCTAATAATGACGATATTTTCCAGCCACTGACTGGAAAATATCACAATACTTCAGTTCAGGAATTTACAAACGCCTTAATACGCTCATAGTCCTCAATGTAATCAACTTCAGCCCAGAAGTGGCCATTAATATCATTAATGTGAATATCCACCCCCTCCTCTACTGTTCGATAAATCACATCTTCCCACCAGCAGGTGTAATCTTCATTCGTCACCGCATCAATCACCCTCTGACGGAATGGGTAGATATCATCTGCTTTCAGCACACCAATGCCCACATACTCCCCGGTGGTCTCTGCCGGAGTCAGCTCTTTACCGTATTTCAACAGTTTGTCATCCTGCCATTTAAAACGGTAATCCGCATCTTCGATACGGCTGCTATCAGAAATCATAACCGGGCTGCGCGTTTCTGACAGAATAATATCCAGTACACTATCTTCAATAAAGACATCACCATTCATGATCATGATATCGTCATCAGAGCTCAGAAAATCCCTGGCGAACCAGGCTGAAGAGATAGAATTTGCGACACGGAAGAACGGATTAAAATAACGAGTGTACGAACAACCTTCGAGGGCCTGATGAATATATTTTTCCTGATATCCGGTTACAATAGCAATATCAGTAATTCCCTTATTATTCAGCTTCTCAAACGTATGGCGAATCAGAGGCTTACCTTTCAGATCCACACAGCATTTCGGCTGCCCTTGCAAATGTCGACTGATACGGCTACCAACGCCTGCTGCCATAATTAATACTTTCATCGTTCTGCTCCGTAGTAATCGAATAAGGCATCCAGTAATTGGTCAGTGTACCGGATATCCATGCATCCCATATGAGACACACGAAACACCTTGTCTCTCAGTTCTCCACCATTCGGGGTAAGCACCATACCGTAATTCTGTTCCATATCCAGTACAACCTGAGCGGCTGATCGACCATCAAGCGGGCTCAGAGTCGTCATAGCATTAGGCATATACTGACTGTAAAACCCCAGCGGCAACGGTGATATCTGCTCTCTGAAATAATGTGCAATTTCTTTTGCCCGTTCTACTTCCTTTGCCAGGCCTCCATCTACTAACTGTCGAAGCCTGTGCTGTAGTTGCATCAGAATATTGATTGCCGGGGTAAAGGGTGTCTGCCCCCGCTCACCATCATTCAGGTAGCTGTGAAAATCAAAATACATAGAGCAGCGTTCATTCAGTGCCTCTATAGCCCGCGGGCTAAGAATGACCATACTTAACCCGGCATGTAAGCCCAGTGCTTTGTGAGAGCTGATAATTAACGCATCAATATTGAATTCCGTCATATCCAGCGGATCAGTCACAAACATACTGATCCCATCAACAATATTCAGTAAACCGTTCTCACGACAAAACTGTCCAACAGCCTGCAAATTATATAAACGCCCTACACTGGTCTCATGGGCATTGATCAATAAAGTACAGAAAGAATCGGCTGTACACTGATCTGCAATATCGGACAGATCGCTATCAGCTACGTGAAGAGACTGATAAGGCTTATGATGAATATCACACAGGTCAGCAAAACGCTGCCCGAAACTTCCACCGTTAACAACCAGCGTCTTTTGATCCGCTTTAAGCAAATTAATGACGGAGGCTTCCATCGCCCCGGTACCGGATGCGGTCAGAAAAATAGCACGACTGCCTTCAGGCGCATTCACACAGTCCAGCAGGTTAGTTTCACACTCTTTAACAACCTGTGAAAACCAGTCATTACGAAAATAGGGCGTTTGTTCGCCACCAATATCACATATATCCTGCTGCATGGGCACAGGGCCCGGAGTAAACAAATAACGACTCATAAAAAAGTTTTCTCATTAGCAGAGTGAATAAATATCAGGATGATAATGCATGCTTATCTGCTAGTTGGCAGTAAACATCGATAGCTTTCTTGAAATTTTTGCTATCTTTAATAAGGGTATAGCCCAGCCGGGTATTAATTTCGAAAATTTTTGGCACACCATTAACGACTTTATAATCAAAACAACACACCAAAAATTCTTCTTCAAAACTATCCATTATCTGACGAAAGATATCAACCAGTTTATTTTCGCATACATCCAGACTGATCATATTATCATTATAGCTAGCTGATCTAAGAACAAATAAATCATCAGAAAACTCTCGCTTATATGTTATCTCAAATAAAATTTCACCTTTGCTATAAATAAAATTACTGGCATATTCTGCTTTGCCTAAAACACACTCCGTCAATGAATACCCTTCCCCCCCATCTATACTTTCCAATTCAACCATATTATTAACAATAAAAACATTCTCTCCATTACCGCCTTTATCAATCTTATACACTACAGGAAATTCTATACCATTCTTTCCATCATATATTGCTGGAACATAACTAGAGAAGCCATTATTGACCATAAACTCATAAAATTTAGACTTATTAAAACACAAGTCCATAAAAGGCTTACTATTAAATAAAAACTTTAATCCAGCATTATGCAAAACCTCATTGTTTTCGATAAGAAAATATTGAGATCTAGCCACTTGAGCATAAATATATTCAGCACCAACTCTGTATAGATTAGGAATTAATTTATCAACACTATTAAAAGGAAAGAATTCAGATCTCATCCATTTATGTTGTGACAGAGCATTAATCCATTTATCATCAAAAACAAAAACTGGAGATTTATTTTTATTATATAAAGGAAAGACTGATGTCACATCCAGTTCTTTCCCAGAAGATATAACTTTTACATCCTGATTATAAATATCACACCTGCTATCTGGTAGAAATTCAAAATCACTATTATGGTCAATGTTTATAACCAAATAACCAGTTGATGATTTCAAAAGACCGATACTTGATATATCTTTCAAGTATTTATTACCATGAATAGCTAGACTACGATACTCGTCCCCCCATTTTACATTACCTACCTTATTTAATCTATCTAATCCCTTCAAAGATACTAGCCTATTAAAAGCAATACCAAGCATACCATTTACGGATTCAAGGTTAGATAATGCATTAATATCAGATAGCTGATTTGATGATAACGATAAGCTTGCCCCTACTTTTTTTAACTTCTCAAGACCACCAAGATCTAAAAGATTATTATGGTGCAAATAAAAAGATGATTTAGTTTCTTGAACACCATACAAAAAAGAAACTGAGTTCAACTTTTTATTATTGATAACCTTAACAAAACCAGAAATATATCCACCATCTAAAAAAAGGCTATTAAATCCATCAATCCGAACCAGCTCAGTATTAAAACTGATTTCGAGGCTGTTAATCTTTCTGAGCTGATTAAAACCCACGATCTCTTCTAATGATGAACACTCAGTAATTAGCAGTGTACCCGCAACCACTTCTAGTTGATTGAAACCTCCAAGAGAACACAAATCAGAAACAGAAATAGTCAGATTACCCTGCACCTCTTCAATATGCTGAAATTGAATCAGATCAGCTACTGTTTTTAATTCTATATCTCCTTTTACGGTCAGTTCAGATGAACTCTCAGATGAATAGATTTCCAGAGACTGAATAAAATTAACCAGCTCTGGTAGTTCATTCACAACCGTATTTTTAGCTATATGTATCAGTGCTTTGGCAATAATAATGTTATTGTGACGGCTTCGCTTTTCTTCTCTGGTCCAGGCATTTTTCTGGTGTGCTTTACTATTAGCTGATTTCAATTCGATAACACGGCATTGAAACTCACACTCCAGTAGCAGCTTACGAACAAATTCGACAGGCTGCTCAACAAAACTAAGTAAACGTCGCCAGAAATATTCAGCATCATGTGCACGTCGGAATAACGCCTGCAGCTGTTGGCGATCCTGAGGTAAAATCTCAACTTTTCCGGGGCGGCTATGGGTCAGGTTCTGGGCCCATCTGGCCAACCCTTCCATAAACCACATATTGTTAAAGTGGCAATAGTTGTACTGGAAAACATGAAATAACTCATGTATTGGTGTCCCCGTACCTAAAATCAGATTCCTGTCAACAACGATTCTGATGGATTGACCAATCAGAAAATCTTCCTCTTCAAACAAATCACCTTGATCAATCAGTTCTGCAGAGACAAGCCCTCTTTGTTGAGGAATGTTATCCAGCAAGACATCAATATAGCGAGCTCCTTTTTCGTGAAATATGCCCTCTTCTACAGGACTTTTAAACCCGCATTCCCTGGTAAAAATTAAAAAAGCTTCTGAAAAACTGTCCACCAGACTCAGGATATAATCCGGGATATCCTTATGCTTATTGAAGGTCAGAGATGCTGGTGAACGAGCACTTCCATCTAAACTGAAAAAGAAGCGAAAAGGATACTGCATCAGACACTTCTCATAATCGGCCTGAAGGTTGAGAACAGTAAAATCCAGGTTCATACTAGTACACTCTGATAATTAGCCTGTAAAGATATAACCATCATACACCATGGTATCTTTGTGAGCATCTGTAACTGACTGGAAGCCGTTATGTATATAAGAAAGACTCTGGCAGCATGCACCCTGTTTCTGGCCACCCAGGCTTCAGCCAATGAGCAACTGGAGTTTCTGGGAACACCCTACATGGATACCTATCCTGGCGGCGACCAGACATATGCCAGAAATGTATGGGATATGCAGCTCTTCAATGATCGAATTTATATCGGAGCTGGAAACAGTAGCAATAGTGGGCCTGCAGCCAATGCAGGCCGGGTCCCGGTAATCTATTATTCGATAACGGAGAATAAATTCGTACACGAATATACAGCAGCAGAAGAGCAGCTTGATAAATTTAAAGAGCAGGATTCAATTCTGTTTCTGCCTGGACATGATGCAACACAAAAATGGACTCTCGGGAATATTTACTACAATACAGGCTCTGACTGGGTTAAGAAAAGAACACTGCCTGAAGCATTGCATGTTTATGATATCGCAGTCATTGGCAACCAGGTATTCGCTGCTGTTGGATTAAATGGAAGCGGGGCAGTTTATATCAGTGAAGATAATGGTAACACCTGGTCATCTCATTCTCTGGGAAGTGGCAGAGTCTATTCTTTTATTACTTTCCGAGGCCAACTATTTGCAACCCGTACATTCAGAACAGACAGTCCGGATAAGGTCAGCGTTTATAAATGGAATAATATTTATTCATCTTTCGAGCCCAGACCTGACCTAAATACCAGCTCTTTATTTCCCTCGACAATTATTGGATCAGATTCCGTAAAAATTTTTAATAGTGAAACCAGTGATAATAGCACAATATATCTGGCAGGCTATAAGCATAACGACCATCAGAACAAACCAATTTCGGCTTATTCTATAACAATGAAAACGGAAAGCTCCGCGACTGTTGACAAGGTTAAACTACCTGTAGGTTATACCCCTCGTGATGTAATATACAGAGATAACCAATTTTACATCCTGGCAACAGATAAAACCGAATCAGGGTATAGTAATGCTGTTTTTGCTGGTAGTCCGGGGCAAAAGAGCAGCTGGAGGCAGGTAGTTCAGTTTAACTACCCTTCTTTTTCACGAAGCTTTGAAAAAACATCCAATGGTTGTTTCTATTTTGGTATTGGCAGTGAGATTGAATCCAGCAGTAACTGGAGCTTTGATGAATTAAAATCAGAGACAGGTAATATCATGCGAATTTGTATCTAAAAGATATATAAATGATAGGTATCTTCTTACATAACATATAGAATATACCTATCATACTTATTCGTCTTTAACTTTTTTTTGAGCTAATCCAAGGTCGAAGTTGCTTAACATGCAACTCCCCTTCTTTAGTTATTTTAAACTCTATTTCCATAGCATATCTTTTACCAAGATTATTATTATAATGATCCTTAATACACTCTAAAGCATATAATAAGTCATCCAAAATTCTTCCTGAAATAATTTTCTCATCTCCAGGTATTAAATTCGACTTCCTTAAATAATGTATACTGTATCCAGACTTATTTTTAATTATACTTATTTCTTCAGGGCTTGAACCTTCTCCGGGATTTGTAACCAATGCTTCTCCGTACTGTACATTTATATAAAACCCATCTTCTTTTTCATTAATAATATTTTTAGTTACGGCAACACCATTAGCTTTTTCTTCTTTATATCTAGGATGAACACAAACTCCCATCAAGGTATCAAAATGATTAATACCGTGTACAATTCGCTCTTCTACAGCGCGATAATTCCATACACTTGCCCAGACTTTCTTTATTGATTCAGCAATTGAAGTATTTTTATTTTTATGGCTGTAAGAATCATATAAACCCGCCCCGCTGAAATCAGCTATATCTTCACTGTTAGCACTTGAGCGACACCTCAAAACAGTCTCTTCAGGATATTCATCTACAAGATTTTTTAAAGCATCAAGCATCCATTCAGGTATAGCAGCCTGTTTTATTTTTTTCTTTATTATTTTGAGAATTTCTAGTTTAATGGAGCGGTTATCTATTTTATGATAATCAGACATAGAAATTGAAATAAACCCATATAAATCATTAAAAACCATAAACTGTTCATAATAAAAAAATGGGATTGCAAAAGCATCTGGAGTTGATGCACCATTTAAATGATGATATATCTCGCCTAAATTAGAAGATTTTGCGCCATATGTAGTCTGATCAGATAAGCCAATATCTTTAATATTCTTAATTGTTCTATCTTTTAAATTATAGATATCAATCTGTCTTTTCTCATAAAGACCAATATTTTTATCCAGGTCATTTTCTGCCAGTGTTATGTAAACATCCCGGTTTGTTACTTCCAACCTGACATATTTATCCTTTAACTCTAAAAACCTACTAATTAAATGAGCCTCTCTCAAATAACAATTTGGGATATTATTTTGATTAGCGATCAGGTTAATATGCGACAATGGTGTTTGCGGCCTACTTGTTATTATTCCTGACACATGACTAATATGGTTAGGTAACTCCCTCAAAATAACAATATCGTCAGAATTCACATTTTCATCTGATGGAAATCGCAGCCATCCATATGTGACTCCTGAATTCATAGGAATAAAATTAGCTTTTTTGAAAAGCTCTTCTGTATACACTAAATCAATATATTTACCAAAGTTTTCTTTTTTTACTTGTTTTTCTAAATATGACCCAGCTACATGCAAGAAAGAATTATTAACCATATTACCAAATGATTTAAACATTAATTCACAACACAACCTTATCTGATTTATATTTATTTCATCAGACGGCCAAAAGCTGATCCCATAATACAGATTGTTTGATGAGATGCCATTCTCATGATAGGTGAGTGTTCCAGATATGTTATTTTTATTTTTTTCAAAATAAGTAATATCATCAAATTCTTTCAGGGTTATTTCTTTTTTCAGTACATCACGAAAAAAGACATAATGATATTTATATTTTTTCGTATTTATCCAAAAAAACTCAGGAGAAGAACTATTTATATTGACAATAATAAACTTACACTCTCGTACTGAAAAGTAGCCTCCTAATAAAGAATAATTTGACAAATCAAAAAAATCATCAACTGTATTTATTTGTTTTAAAAAATCAACTTCTACTACTCTATCACCAATATATTTCTCTACAGATGTTTTTTTACTGATGAATTTTATATTATTTTCCAAAAAGACAGATGGAGATGAAGGAGTTATTTCAAACTGATTAGCATCATCACAAATAATAATACATTCAGACATCACCTTTAAATTAGACAGTCCAGATATATCTGTAAGGTTTTCATTCTTATCAATCGCCAGAGTTCGGTATGCCCCATTCCACTTTACTGTCTTAAGACTGGAAAGATTTTCCAGGCCACTCAGGTTTTTTATTTTATTATTAACCAGCCCGAGCATTCCATTAACTTTTCTTAGTGATGACAAAAAGTTTAGATTCTCAATATTATTTGATGATAAAGAAAGGCTAGCTCCGACTGACTCTAATAATGATAGCCCATACAAGCTTCCAATTTTATTATGATGCAAATACAAAGATGACTTTGTGCTTTTTAAACCATATAAGAAATCAATATTCTCTAAATTAAAATTTTTCGTTATTTTAATTTGCTCTATTTCTTCATCATTTTCAAATAAATTTGTAAAGCCATAAATTTTAATCAATGACAGATTGTTTTCAATGATTATTTTATTAACTTCTTTTAAATTCTGAAAACCAGTTACATACATAAGGCTTTCACAGTTTGAAATTCTGAGTGAACCTACTTTTTCCAGGTTATTAAACCCTCCCAGTTCAATAAGATCGACTTTATCAAAAAAAATTTCTCCATCCACAAATACAATTGAGTCAAAAAAAGGCAATTGTTCTGGCTCAATTTTTCCTCTAATATATAGATCTCCTTTCACACGATAATCATTATAATCAAAGTTAGCTGTATCACAGCCAAACCTAGCTAAAAAACGATCAAACTCTAAGATATTCATAAACAGCTTTTATTAATTAAATAATATTATAGTTATATAAAATATAGTACAAAAATTAAAATTTTCCAAAAAAAAAAGCCTTACCAAAGGTAAGGCATTGTCAGTAAGCTACTACAATAATCAGATCACCTTTCTCCCGGATATATATCCCCGGCACACAGGTGAACCGCAACCACATTGAAAGTCTTTAAATAATAGGTCTTCTGTTTGCTCATAATCCATACTAATAAAATCTCCGGCAATTATCTCTTTCCGACAAACAAACTGTTGGCTATCAGGAATAACCCAGCAGTTTGGATCGCAAGAATGCTGTACATAACCAGCAAGAGGGTGATCTATATATACCCCATCACAAACTTGTAATGTATGTTGAGTTTGATAATCCAGAGTAGTGCCATCTGAAAAACTGAAGAGAACCTCACCTTTTTTAAAGTTTTTATGGCAGACAACCGCCATGCCATATTTTTCTGTTTCTACAACACTGAAACAGTCATCACTATACAAAACAACCATATAACCACCCTGAACTTAATTAATTTTTGTATTTATAAAATCTTGTCTGTACTGGTAACCATAGTTGAGTGCATTCTCTATCATAGGGTAAGTTGGATATCTTTCTGCACCATTCCAGTTGACTTCACATATAATTAATTCGCCTTCTCGTCGAAATATATCTACCCTTAGATGATCAGCTTTAAATATTCTTGCGACTTTTTCAGCCATAGTTAAAGCTTCTCTCCACCAATCAGGTAATGGAGTGCCAATATTTGTCAGAGGATTACCATCCTGGTCAAAGCAGGGTAATCCATGGCTTCTTATAAAGAAGCAAACTACCTGACCAAAAACGACAGAAAATTTAATTTCAGTGGCATCTTCTATAAGCTCTTCCAGAATAACTCCAGGAGGGATAGCATTACTCACCCAATCCTCATGGTATTGCTGGTTATTCCAGTGATTTCTTATTTCTTTTTCCAGATAGGCAAAATCAACAGATTTGCCTGTCATATAATTACTACCTGCCGTTTCATTTGGGGGAATATGTACACCATTTTGTACTCTGTATACCCCTATACTATCCCCTAAATGACTAACCTTCAGAACAAATGACTTCAGCCCCTCTTCATATACCCTTCTTACGTTATGGAAAAAAGATTCGTCCAGCCGATTGGAATACAGTTTTACAGGCATTCCCTTAATACCGTACTCCTTTAAAAGGTGATACATATGAATTTTGTCGCCAATAGTTGCTAGTTTAATCCTTCTAAGCTGACGACCTCGGCCACCCAGGCCTCTGGCAGCAATAAACTCCTGATAGGTCATTCCAGGATGCCATATATCATCAAGACAGAATTCAGGGTTTATATTTAATATTCGATAATGCAAGTCATCTAACTTATCCATTAGCAAAGGTCTTATCAAATCACTTTTAAGACCTCTATCGTTATTCGTTGATATTTCACTCTTTATCTTTGAATAATTTCTGACAACAGCAACTTCCTGGAAATCAACACACTCCCCTCCGACACCTGCTTCAAAATGATTAGAGATGATAGTAATTCGTAAAAACTTTGCTGAAACATTGTTGAAGTGGAATAGTTCAGCATCAAAAGGGTTTTTATTGTTTGCTGTTCTCTGGATAGGTACCGATAATCCCAACTCTTCAAAAGAGTTTCCCGTCTGAATCAGGAAATCTTTAATAGAATTACCAAAGAAGCGACGGCTTGGCCAAAGTGCAATAGCATCAAACTTCTCTTCAAATTCCAACTCTATATCAATCAGAATAGGTTGTTCAAAATCAAAATACCTCGTACCTGACTTACCTACTTTTTTAGTTGACCAGAAATTTCTTGAAATACTACTATAAGGAGGAATATGTTCGAAGCCTTTTCCTTTTCCCTGAATTAGATTGGACACAGGATGAAGATCATTACTTACAGCATTTTTTACTTCAATTTTTTTGATTTTCGGAAAGTCATTTGCTTTATATGACTGATAAATATCCTGATTATTTTTGTCTCGAAATATAACTGTATTACTAAAAAATGCACTATCATTATCTGGCAGTTTTTTTTCCATTACGTCAGAATCAGATACCATAATGATATAGTCATCATCTGCTTTAACATTGCTTAAAGCAGAAATATCTTTTAGTTTTTCATTATGGCTTATTGCAATTGTTCTTTCCTTACCATTCCAGATAGCTGTATTAACTCTTTGTAACCCTTCCAGCCCTTCCAAATTAGTTAGTCAGCCCTGAAAAGCCCTTAATAGACTGTTTTTAAAACAAATTAGCTATTCAGGCATGGATCATTTCGACCAGGAGCGGTAAGCTGT
>NZ_JACJFM010000345.1 GCF_014164585.1 Oceanospirillum sediminis
GCATCTGCAGTTCTTCCAGCCTGGCAGCCAGCTTTTTAATTCGAACCAGACCATCAACCAGTGAAAACTCCGTGTGTACACGCAGGTGAATAAAGGAGGGTGACATAGCACAGCTCTCAGGATCAGTAATAGACAGAAAGAAAGAGGTTACAGGATCAGATGTTACAGCGATAACTGCATCTGCACCGGTTTAAATGAACGACAATGATGAAGCGTTGGCCCCAGCTCCTGTAAGGCAGCCAGATGCTGTTTTGTAGGATAGCCTTTATGCTGAGCTCCTTGGCAATATTATCTTCCACTGTTTTCATATT
>NZ_JACJFM010000346.1 GCF_014164585.1 Oceanospirillum sediminis
CCTGGGATAACCGTGGCACACGCTCTTCAGGGTCCGAGCTGTACCGTATCGGCATGACAACCGATCTGTCAGAAGAAGATGTGATTATGGGACGTGGCGAAAAGCGTCTGTTCCATAGTATTGGTCAGGCGCTGGATCGTTATTCACCCACCGCGGTATTTGTTTATAACACCTGTGTGCCGGCTCTGATTGGCGATGACTTTGAAGCCGTCTGTAAAGCTGCCAGTGAACACTTTTCCATTCCTGTTATTCCTATCGACTCTGCC
>NZ_JACJFM010000347.1 GCF_014164585.1 Oceanospirillum sediminis
CGAGAAACACCTGTGCCCTCTTCTTCTACTTTGACTCTGATTTGAAGTGAGTCTTGCAGCACCTTTTCCGAACCTTTTATAAAGGCTGACATTGGGAAGGTGAAAGTGGCACAGCCTTTTATGTCCGTCTGCTTTGTCTCATTGTAGCATGGTGCAATTATATCAGGGAGTCCCTCTGGATGTTCAGGGGTGGTCAGATAGTTTATAGAGACGTAGCGATTAAGAGGTCGGCACATCTTAAGTTGAACATTGGCTGGCACAGGCTGTCCGTATGTATACTTTGCACATACTTCAGCTTTTATTTTCTTTTG
>NZ_JACJFM010000348.1 GCF_014164585.1 Oceanospirillum sediminis
CGAACTAAGTTGACGGCACAAATACTGTTGCCAGCCCTAAACATTCCAGATAGCAAGGTTAGTTTTGAACATAAACTATATGACTTTTCAGGTAGAGATTTGGTTGAAGTTGTTAGAAGTTGTGATGATGACATAAAAACCCTTATGGTATTTGGGCATAACCATGCTATCACAGCTTTTGTAAATACTTATGGAGATAGGTTTATTGATAATGTACCAACATGTGGTGTGGTTACAGTGGAGTTTAATGAGGATAAATGGTCTGAGATTAATCCTGGAAAAACTGTATTCACCATTTTTCCAAGAGATT
>NZ_JACJFM010000349.1 GCF_014164585.1 Oceanospirillum sediminis
ATATTCATACTTCCTTCTGATTCGGTTGTTTACACAGGCGATCCAGCATGATTGCAACCAGTACGATACCCACCAGATTGACCTGACGCAGGGAAAAATCGTCGATCTCCACTAACTGCCCGATATTGCCCTGATAGCTGGACAACATCGGCAGTTGCTCCCGTACCTGTAAGCGCAAAGACTCCAGAGTGTCTTCTAATTCGGTCAGGCTTTTACGCGCGTTGGCTCGCTCCGCTAGCAGCTGCTTGCGCTTAAGATCCAGTGCCGGAACAAACTTGCGGTAGGCCTTAACCTTACGGCCTTCCTTATT
>NZ_JACJFM010000350.1 GCF_014164585.1 Oceanospirillum sediminis
CCATTGCATTGAGTACACAGACATCATCCAGATGAAATGGCTGCTGGCTCTGATACAGCGCTTCCAACCCTTTTCTGGTTTCCGACGGCAGCATATGCTGCACATCTATTTCACTGGCCTGATCAACTTCGAGTAAACGAATTGCAGCTGTATTAACGACGCAGACTTCTTTAGCGGAATTCAGGCCAAGGATCGCTTCATCGGTACTGTTCAGAATAAGCTCCAGCCTCCGATCCTTTTTAAGCAGATCTTTGTACAGTTTTTCCTGCGCTGTTACGGTCAGCGCCAATCGCTTCGACATATGGTTAAA
>NZ_JACJFM010000351.1 GCF_014164585.1 Oceanospirillum sediminis
AATGAACGCCACGTTACACGGCTTCATTGTGTCAGCGCGTATCATCTCAACCGCAATAAGCTCTCCAGATTTAGCTCTGACGACGTTAACGTCGCAACCAATACCATTTATCAACGTCCACTCATTCATCGCGACACGCGTCGTTTTAGCCATGATTGCGGCAACTTCCTGCTCGGTGATGAAGTCGTCATTATGATTTATCTTCGGTAACTCCTTCCTGATTGCTTCCAGTTTTTCACGCGGGTGCATATTCAGGAATCCACCAAGTGCCTCAAGTGCTTCGGGAAAGCTCATGCCAGAGAGTTTCATC
>NZ_JACJFM010000352.1 GCF_014164585.1 Oceanospirillum sediminis
GTACCATTTCAATAAATTACACTAGCGGAAATCATTTTCATCCCTTTGTTGAAGCCTATTTTCCTAAAGACCCCAATATAAGAAGACAAATGAGTCAAAATGTTTGGTATGAGCGTTGGAGGGTTTTTAAGTTTGAAAACCAAGAAACTACGCCCGCAGATTATATGAATATTGTGATTGATGCCGTAATTAAAGAGTTTAGGGTTAATTATAACATTCCAATATCAAAAGAACATGAAATTGGGCTAACACTTAGAAGCTATGTTATCACAAAAGGAAAGCACCCCTTTTCCTTATTTACAAGTGATGA
>NZ_JACJFM010000353.1 GCF_014164585.1 Oceanospirillum sediminis
CTGACTCGGACAGCGACTCAGACTCTGACAGTGATTCGGACTCTGACAGTGACTCTGACTCGGATAGCGATTCAGACTCCGACAGTGACTCAGACTCGGATAGCGACTCAGACTCAGATAGTGATTCAGATTCCGACAGCGATTCGGATTCCGACAGCGATTCGGATTCCGACAGTGACTCCGATTCGGACAGTGACTCCGACTCGGATAGCGATTCGGACTCGGATAGTGATTCCGACTCCGACAGTGACTCTGACTCCGATAGCGACTCTGACTCGGATAGTGACTCTGATTCGGACAGTGACTCTG
>NZ_JACJFM010000004.1:0-173521 GCF_014164585.1 Oceanospirillum sediminis
TTCTGCGGTATATGGTTTTGGCGAATGATATTTTCGCAGTTTCTACTCATGTGACTAGCCTCTTTTCTTCCTGAAACTGTCCGAACTATTGGTATAGAGAAGTTTAACTTTAATCAGTTCACTACACTGCTGGCTCTGGAGATGCTTTACAGCACAGGCATCCGAGTAGGAGAACTGACCAGCATCACCCTGAACGATCTGGACCTTTACAAAGGACAGATCCGTATCAAAGGCAAAGGACACAGAGAACGTAAAGTGTTTATCCCTGATCAGGAGCTAATGCGCCTGATCGACACCTACATGAAAGTGCGTAACCGACTTTTCCCTACAGATGTTAATACACTGCTCCTGAATAGCCGAGGCAAAGCAGCATCAACGCAATTCATACGCAAACTGCTACGAGAACTGAGCCATAAATGTGGGCTGGAAGAGCATGCAACGCCTCATATGTGCCGACACTCCACAGCCACTGAACTACTGAATGCCGGTGTAGATATTCGCTTTGTGCAAAAGCTTATGGGACATCAGAGCATCACTACAACACAGCGCTACACGCACGTTAGCGACGAAGAACTGAGGAATCAAATCACAGCAGCAGCTTTAAGAGGAGGACTAAAAATGGATAACTAATAATTATGATTGAATCTAATGTGTCCAAAGAATTCCTTGATGAATTGATTTTAGAATGTCGAAATATAGCACACCAAGTCGAATTAATATTTATTACTAATTTGATTGATGGGGATATCCAAGAGTATACTGAGAATGGATTATCAATGACATCGCAGTACTATAAAGAATCTGATGTGTCTTTTGTGTTGCAAACTTTTGAGAAACTTGGCTTTTCAGTCCGACCTTTCTATAACGAAATTGATTTTATTAAATGGGCATCAAACGAATCAAATATAAAATCATCTAATCGTTGGCAGATGGTAATAACAACAGCAGAAGGTGGGGAAGGCGAAGGTCGTAGAGCTCTCATTCCATCATTTTGTAACCTGATTGGCCTTCCGTGCTGGAATTCACCAGCTCATGGTTGTAGTGTAGCCAGACACAAGTTTCATGCAAATAAAATTTTATCATCTTGTGGCATTAAGGTTCCAGAAACATGGTATTTCTTATATGAACGCTTAGAATGGATGCATAACTCATCACCTGATATTGGAACAAAAGTAATAATAAAACCTGCATGGGAGGGGACTTCAAAAGGGATTGATGAAGAAAGTATTATAGTTGTAGATGATGACTTTTCAAATGTGGTTTCTATAAGAGCACATCGCTTTGGGCAATCCTGTGTTGTACAGGAATTCAAAACGGGATATGAAGTTGGAGTGCCAATCATAGCCCCACTTTCTCCAAAGGCAGTTGGTCTTATAGGGTTTGCAGATGGAGATAAACTACGCTATGGCCAGCGAGCTCGGACATTTGTAGATGAAAATATAAAAAAAACAGCTCAGACTTTTTTATTTGATGAACTTCCTAGCTTACAAGCAAAACGAGCATTAACTTCTGCTGAAAGAGCATTTGATGTACTTTCCATGAAAGGATTAGGAAGAATTGATATGCGGATAGATGAAGATGGAGAAGCATGGATATTTGATACCAATGAATCTCCTCCACTTTTACCGAGAAGTTCTTTTGTACAGCTCTTTGAGAAAATTGGTTATGATTTTAAGGATGTTATTTCCATAATGATAGCAGCCAATATTACCAGATATAACCAGATGAAAATCTGACTAAGAATCACTCCAAAACTGAAGTTCTGAAAATAGAACCCCTCTACCGAAATGGGGCCAGCTAGGCCCTGTCCCGCTGGGATCTTTATTTATAAAATATGTGTCGAAATCTTGTAAGGCTAGAGTTTTTTTATCTTTAATTAGCTCACCGAAAAACAATGTTCGCTTCAACAAAGCAGGCTTAGAAGGCCAATCAATTTCATTTAACATGCGTTCAATATCTTTTTGCTGTTTATTACAAAGCTCCCAGTCTTCGTTCAAATAAGATATTACCTGTTTACGGCAAATAAGATGAAATGTTATATATTGCTCTGAGATATTTCTATTTGAAAAATATATTTCAAGACTTGATATCTCACTACAAGCGCCTTCAATGTTATTTGCTAAGATCATCATTCCTATTAAATTCAGATTATGATGAAAATTATCTGATAGAGCCTCATTGTGAGCTACGACTAGTGTTTGCTGTTCGACACTTTTTTCAGGAGAGTCTAATTTTTCACGACAACGGGCAAGATTTAAATTATTTAAGGCTACATCTAACCTAGGAAATACAAAAAAATCATATAATGAGACTAAGCCAATAGCTTCATCTAAAGTTATACATGCATCGCGCCATAATCCCAGTTGAATTTCAACTCCAGATTTGTTAACAAGAGTTCTATAGTACTCTAATGGATACTCAGGAAGTTCATTAACTTTTTTAGGTTTAAAAAAAGATACTGCTTGTTTTAAGTGAGTATATGCAACGAATGGATCATGAATTGAGTTAGACTTTCTAAGTACAATATAGTATTTTAATCTGGCATCTGAATCAATTGCAATTCTGCCTCTTAAAAAACTCATCAAGCTTATTGAATTTAAGCGAGCTTTTTCAATAGCTCCAGACAAGACTAGAGCTTGCTGGTGTAAAAGTCGAAAGCGAGTTGATATTTCAACAAATTCACTCATCTCTTCAAGTTCTAAATACTTTTCTAGTTCTAATGCAACTGCCTCAACTTCTTCACAGCGACCACTTTCAACCCGGCATAAAGATCTGGTATAGACCATTTCCAATGCTAAGCTTTTTTCCTCTGGTTCAGGAGTAGTTTTAAGTATTTCTCTTGCTTCATCATAATCTCCTTTGCCGAACAGCTCATATGATTTACCAATTTTTTCACATACTGAAAACATATCAAAGTCATATAGTAGCCTTTTATAGTCTGGAGTCATATGATCTTCTGGGTATTCAAGGCTACGTTTTAGCTTTAAGTAATATAAGGCTATAGCTTCAGCTGATTCGCGTCGATTACCAGCAGCTAAAAAAAGATCAGCTTGACGATTATAATCTGCAGGTCTTAAAGCTCTTAGACACTGTGCTAGTTTTAAGGACAAATCTCTGACCTCAAAATCAGTTAACTCTTTACGAACGAACTCAACAATTACGGGATGAGAAAATGATACTTTCTCACCATCAATATCTATCAAGCCAGTATCTTTTGCTTTTGCAAAACTCTCTGCAATATTGCTATTATCATTTTTTTTTGATATTAGACATGCTGCCTCTGATTTGTCGAAACACATACCTATTAGAGCAGCACTTTTAAGTGTTGCGAGAACTATTTCAATGTTCTCATCCCTGTGTTTAAATCGCTCTGTAAGTAGCGTTCTAAGAAGTCCTAATCGGACTATTTCTTTTGAAAAAAATTCAGCATCAGCTCCATCAGAAATAGCTCCTGCTATTAGCTTTGCAAGTTTTAGATTTCCAGAAGAAATAGAGTAAAGATCTTGCAGAATACAAGGAGGAATATAGGAATTTACACCAAAGCTCTTCAGTGCAGTAGAGAACTGTTCTTTTGAGCATTTATATGTTTCAATTATGTCAGGTTTTTTGCTTATTACCCACTGAGTAAAAGCCTTACTTGTTTTATCACTTTGAGCGGGATCTATAGTCCTAATGATTATAAATTTTATGTTAGAAGGAAAGGTGTCATTATCTGACACTTTAATATTCTCGATTTTTTTCAACAATTGGAAGGACGCATTATCCCACCAATGAATATTATCAGCAACAAAAACAACTGGATTGTTTCCTGATACACGCCTTAACTTATTGATCCACTTTATTTCTTCATCAGTAAAATCATCAATATTTTTATTGTTAAAAGTTAAGGTAGCAGAAACAGCCCAGTCAAAAACTCTGGCGCCAAGGGTACCAAGGCCACTAATATAGCTACTTGCATCTGCAACTATTTTAGCCCCATCAAAAGCTAAATTTTCAATCCTTTTTTTCTTCTCGTAAGCCTTTCAAAAGGTGCATATGATTCAGATATGCGTACTAAATCACCAACAGCAAAAACTGGCGAAGACTCAAAAAGATCTTGTGAAATAGCTTCTGCCAGCCATGTTTTCCCCGACCCAGAAGGACCTTGTATAACTATACATCTCTTGTTTTCTGTAATTAGTGATTTTTTTATTTTAGATATTGCAACATCTTGAGCCAATGCCTTATGAAGAAATAATCTATCAGTCATAATTATTAGTTATCCTTACTTTTATACGACTTAATGAAAAAACTTATTGCAAGCTCGCAAAGCCCTATCCAACAACAACCAAAACAGTTGAAGCACACGGCTCAGCTTTACCTCGATATTTCTTCAAAATCTCATCAGAAACATGCATAAAGCATCACCGATGCCTAAATTTACATAAGATCATATGGTGAAACAATACAATAACAGTCGCTAAATTAGAGCTTCTTCCAGCTAAATACCTGAGTTTCAAAGTTAAGGTTCTTAGTTGATAAGACCTTCAAAAGATTCCCTGACAATATATGTCGCAATTTCTTTTAATGACTAAAATTCATTATCAGTCACGTTCTCTTAACGGAAGCAAGCCAGACCATCATCAGTAGCCAATCAATAAGCATAGGCAACCAGCAACTTCGATATAAATTTGACAAAACCGCCTGACTATCAGATTCTTACCGCACTAGAAAACATACGCGGTATTCCGCATCCGTTAGCCTTGCGGTTTTTTTGTGCCTGAAATTCGGGTACAACGTGCTCGTGCGCCATTTTTATGGCCGGGTTGAGAGGCGTTAATAAAACACCCGTAAGGGGAATAGGCCCGGAGCGTCGTATGTTGCTCTAGTTGAGACCCGGCTTGCCAGCTACTAACTGGTTTGCTTGAAACTAAAAAACATACGAGGTCACAGCTATGACCAATCAAATCTCTACCGTGGACTTCCACGGCCAACCAATTTCAGTTATCCCCCATAACAATCAACTCTACGTTGCTATCAAGCCTATCTGCGAAAACATGGGGATTCAGTGGCACGCTCAGCGCAAGCGTATACAGCGAGATGAAGTGCTGAGTTCAGTTGAGTCCATAATGGACTCAACTGCAGCGGACGGGAAAAATTATAAATATACATGCCTGCCGTTAGAATTTATCAACGGTTGGCTCTTCGGGGTTGATACTAATCGGGTCAAACCAGAAATCAGAGAGAACATTCTCCAGTACAAACGGGAATGCTTCAAAGTCCTCTCCGACTACTGGCAAAAAGGCTTCTCTGTTAATCCCCGTTCCCCAATCTCTCCCGATTCATTCCAACAGTTATCCTGCCTGATCGAAGGCAAAGTTAAATCCCTGCCAGATAAATCCCGTCGTTCAGCTATAGCCCGGATCTGGCGTCAGTTGCATCGTGCGTTTGATGTAAAGTCTGGCCACGACCTGACAGAGGATCAGCTTCCGGAAGCCAGAAACTTTATCGCGGCTTATGCGGTTAAGGGTGAGTGGTTACCCAGGCAGGAGTCGTTATTACCGGATAGCTGTAGCTCGATTAGTCTGCCCCGGCATAAAGGCTGGCATGAGTATCGGGCCGATGAGTTGTGCGGGCCAGACACCTATCTGACCGCTACCAGTCATTTAATCCGGACGTTGTTACAGGCTAAGAAGTCACAGGAGCCGTTGCAGGTGAAGGAGATCAGCGCTGTGGTTGAGGAGGTGAAGGCTATGCGGCATTTGCTGGAGTTGTCACAACGGCCACCGAAGTCGCTGTCGAAGGTGCCGCGCTCTTATCTTCAGGGTTAAGGTTGTAGAAGAGTCTCTGTAAGAAGCCATTCTGCCCCACTGCATTATCCTCTGGCTGATTCTGAAGCCAGAGGATACGGTTTTATAATTCAGCGATATGTTCCAGGGTTTCTGGATGGCGCTGTACCAGCTTGAGCAGGGTAATCGCTTGTCCATTAGGCACGCTTCGACCTTGCTCCCAATTCTCCAGAGTGCGGGATGAAGTGTGCAGTAATCGGGCAAAAACTCCCTGCGACATATTGAAGCTTTCACGGATACCAACGATCTCTTCCGGAGAGATATTCAGCTCGTTAATATCATCAACCTGATGAGTCTTCAGGGTCATTTTGCCTTCTGAATGGGCTTTGGCTTCAACCAGTGCTGAGCTGAGTTCTGCAAACAGGTCACGCTTGCTCATTGCGCCATGCCTCCATAAACAGTTTCAGTTGCTTTCTTTGATCTGTGGTCAGGTCAGACATTTCGTTTTTGCTATAAATCGTCAGCAGATAAAAACGGTGGTACTCATCCAGAAAATAATAGATGACACAAGAACCACCACGCTTTCCCTTACCCTTGCCTGATACTCTGATCTTCCGCAAGCCACCTGTCCCCTGGATTACATCGCCCTTTTTCGGGTTCTGCATCAGCTCCGCCTGGAATACACGATACTCCTGATCGGTCAGGTGTTCTTCCCGGTATCTCTCAAACAGAGAGGATTCCACAAATAGGCTTTTATACTCAAAGCATACGCATAATGCGTACAGGCACAATTTTAGCCGATAATTTCTATTTAATTCTAATGCTGGTACAGAAGTAGAAATCACAGGAGCTGTTGCAGGTGAAAGAGATCGGCGCTGTGGTTGAGGAAGTGAAGGCCATGCGGCATTTGCTGGAGTTGTCACAGCGGCCACCTGAGTTGCTGTCGAAGGTGCCGCGCTCTTATCTTCAGGGTTAAGGTTACTGGTTGAAGGATGCAAGGGGTGGTTATGACGACCACCCCTTGGGGTTAAAAATCTGAGAAGCCTGATTCACGCTTTATTACGCTTAGTAGTGATAACGGCAGGAAATGATCGTGATATGGTGGTCATCTACGGCGTACACAAGACGATTCGATTCATCGATACGTCTGGACCAGAAACCGGACAGGTTTTCTTTTAATGCTTCAGGTTTACCAATGCCCTCAAAAGGCGAACGTTTAGTATCTACAATGAGTTTGTTAATACGCTTAAGCGTTTTCTTATCCTGACTTTGCCAGTACAAATAATCGCCCCAGGCAGCATCTGTCCAGGCCAGCATCCTACTCATCAATAAGATCCCGCTCCGTGACTTTACCCGCCTTATACTGCTCTATCGACTGGTTCAAGTGGGCGGCATTAGCCGGGGATTTCAGCAGGTGAACGGTTTCCATCAGGCTGTTGTAGTAGTCCATTGACATAACCACAGCATCCTCAGCATCTCTTCGGGTAATCACTGTACAGTCCGCATCGTTAACAACACCATCCAGTACAGATTTAAGACCGTTACGGGCCTCAGTAAAAGAAACAATACGCATAGCAGACCTCTGTCAGACATGTACAGCTTATTGAACAAGTCTAACCCAGTGTTCAGATATGTACAATATCAAGTACAGAGTAAAACCAGATTAAAAGTACTGTAGGCGTTATGGTGTTTCATATAAGTCACAGCGACCATCTAAGTCGCTGTCGAAGGTACGGTTATGACAACCGCACCTTAAAGCTTATGAGACTATACATTACTTCTGATTAGCCTGAACAAACAGATCCATCAGATTACTGATATAAGCCTCAAATACAGGAGGATTACCGTTGTCGATACAAATGGCTTTCAGGTCATCAGGGCTAACCGGCCGAAGCAAGGAAATAACCGTATCGTACTGACGGCGAACAGAAGTCCGGCGCTTTACCTTGTTCAAGATTTTTCCTTCTGTACTCCACCAAATCCGGTTGTAATCCCCCAGATCCGACAACTCTTCTGTCAGCCCAGCAAAGTTTCCGTCGTTTTTCACCAGATGCAGTACCTTCTGGTATTGGGCTTGTGCAATCTCTTCTGATATTTTCTTATCCTGCCAACTGGCCAGGTTGATTGCCAGACAAGGCCCGTCATTGCTGAAGCATAACCAGGCGGTCAGATAGAAGTGCGGGTATTGGCTATCCGGCAGTTTAATTCTGATCCACTGACTATTACGTCGACAGCTGATTCCTTTTTGCGAAAGAGTCTGGATTACTCGTTGTCCGAGCAAGTCAGATTCGTGATAAGTATCAAGCAGCTCCACATCATCAGGATGACTGATCATTTCATCAACCAGTTCACTCCATACCTCGAGTGAATCATCACACTCACTGATTTGTGGGTTCCACATATCCCATAGCAACGTCTCCATACCATTCCAGACAAAATCACTCTCAACCTCTGGATTAAGAATGTCCAGATATTGCTCCAGATACAGACGAGTAGCCTGCATATCCCGTCGTCGGGCCTCGTCCAGTGTATTTTCTATGGCTGTAATCAGAGTGTTCTTGTTCAGGTACTCGAAAGCACCTTCTCTGTCTTTGCTATGAACCTTATCCCCTAATTCCAGAATAAAAAAATGAACGTCAGAATATTTCCCTGGATACTTGCTTCTGACGAAGGATTGGTAAGCCTCCAGGTCATTCTGAACCACACCATTATGTTTATACTCAAAAACTAAAGCCCTTCGGCGATTGCCTGTTCTAAGCTCTAATGCATGATCGATTCGTAGCTTTCTGGAGCCTTTGACCTGTATTTCGCTATACTTATGCTCCCCCTCAATAGGACAGATTTTAAAATCATCGCCATTAATAATGTCAGTAATTGCCGTATCATCCAGTCCTATATCATCTGCGATACATTCCAGCCAATAGCGGGCAAACACCAGGGCCAGATGCACATTTCTCTCCGGGTCCAATAAAAAGTCCAGAAATGCCCCGTGGCGGATTTCATGGTTTTCCAGTTTCAGAATACGGAAAATATTGGTCTCTTGCTCCGGTAGGGGATTTTCCGTTTTTCTTCTCTGTTGCAATACTTCGTTAATGGCTTCTAAAGACTCAGCCATTTGATCTTTTAGTTTTTTGGTTAATTTGGCCATGATACATCCTTGGCTCAGGAGTTAGTTTTATCTGATATTCAAGATAAATACGCTTATGTTTGCGAGTTTACACCGGCTGGAAAACGGTGCTTATACTGTTTGCAATACGGCATGTGCCCGCCAGCCGAAAACCCAGTGTCTCAGCATCTTGCTGATGGATAGGTTCTCTGACCAGCTGATGTAATAGCAAAGGATTACGTACGCATACCCAGGCATCTGATGTAGCACGAATTTGCTTCAGAACACTGGCTTTGTCTTCCACCATCGCAGCCACTGTAACCAGATCAAACTCACTATAGTCTGCCTGATTACCCTCAGCCTGAATAACAGGCAGATCACCTTGTTTCATTTTATTCAGTACCTGCCTGACCAGAGACACTACCTCATCATCGCGATCAATACAGGTAACAGGTGCTCCAGAATAAATAGTAAAATGAATCTGAGACTGGGGTAATGCTCCACCGCCAATCATCGCCAGCTTTTTATCACGCTGACTGAAATCAAAACCCAACCTCTCCCAATGCTCTACCTGAGATTTAAGTAAGACGGGCAGGTGCTTATCAAACCAGGTATCCTGAAACAGGTCATCTATACGACCCTCCAGATAATCTTCAGCGACTTTCTTCTCTGATCTCAGATGCAATTCCCCATGTAAACGCGTCAGGTCCTTACGAAAAGTGATCTGCTCTGCGATAGACTGAACATCAGCCTCTGTCATCGGAGTGGAAAGCAATTCAACGAATTCGTCATAAATTTTTTTAACTGCAGGTGTTTGTATCACGGGGTTTTGCAGGGTACAGAGGTGGTCGTAAAACAAGTACAAGCTTTCTACTATCTGATCCATCGTCTAAATCCACTGTTTTTATAAGGTTTAAAGATGGTATCAACAGGCAAGTTGCGACGGTATAAGGGAAAACCCTGGCTGTTAGCTTTCGGTTATTTTATTCGATGCAACTGGCAGCCAGTGGATTAAAGCGATGCTCTATGAAATCAGGACTCTTTTGTCTGATTACAAAGGTATGTCCATCATAGACATACCTTCATACCCGTTTCAGCGGCATTGGCCAGAGTTGCAAAACGACATCCAGAGAAGAATTCAGAGGCATGGTTATGACAACCACACCTGATAAGCAATAAAGAAAAGCACATCTACGAACTGCGATTGTCAGCTGCTTTCGATGGTATATCCATCATAAACATACCCTGACTCTCACCTCACCCATTCCCCCATTTTAAAAAGGAAGGAAGGCATAGGGGTTCTGGTGTCTGCAAAAACTTCGCGACTCTACGCGCCCGCATAAATGAAAGTGCCAGAAAGGACCCGCAAGAATTATGATGAGATACGATTAAGTCTTCAGATACAAAAACAGCCCTGGCATATAAGCCAGAGCTGCTATTGAAATAAGACAGAGGATCTGAACGTATTACAAAGACCAGTTTGAAATCGGTCCCCAGTAGTTCCACTCTCCACCATCAATCAGATACCAAAGATCACCATCCCACTCCAGAACAAATGACGTTCTACCTGTACTCATAGTGTATGAACGATAGTAGTATTCCCCATCAGTGGCACTCCCATAACGAGTGGATGAAGGGAAGTAATAGCTGTAGTTGTTTTCAATATCATTGAATACACGGTCAGCATAGCTGGCGGTGCTGCCATTACCTGAAGATGCTTTCTGCTTGTACCTGCTAAACCGATAAACCAGTTTTTTGCTATCTGAATCGTCGTTATAGAAAGCCAGCGCATAATTACCTGCAGACAGGTTAAGCACCATTGCACCTGGCTGACTGCCATTTACAGAGCCAGAGGAATAATCGGTATAATAGTTAAACCGGCCTCTGGCCTTGAAGCTGGCTATATCACTGGCAGGGATCACATAGCTCTTAAGCCCTGTACTCAGACCATCAACCTGATAAACATAGCCATCTGTGACGGTGAAAGGCTGTACCAGCCACCCATTTCCGTTCACACTGGTAACTTCTTTGATGTCTGTAGAAACGTACTCATAGCCGTCAATCTTCGCCTCAGAATAATCCAGCTCATACGAAATTACATTATCGCCATTGACGGTATTTCTGATCGCAACAGCATACTTACCGGGTGATAGCGTTACACTGGTGATACCATACTTGTTGTTAAAGCCAGCGTAGTAATTGACACTGGAACCCTGTATGAAGCGGCTCAGATCTGACTTATCGATAATGATTGCCTGGGCCTGATAATCCGAGGCAAATATAAACTCAAAGCTGCTGGTCGATCCTATCGTAAACTCTCGATAGAGATATGCCCCTTTGCCACTCAGCTTTTTCATCTGAGTAGAAATAAACATAGTATCGCCTGTGCTCGCAGCACGGGATTGTAAGCTTAGAAAGGCAAAAAGCAATACTAAAGTATATATCAGTACACTTTTACTACGAATTAGCATCATGCTCATTATTATCCTGTGCGGTATTTTATTTAAGGTAAGAAGGGATCTTGAATGGCAGCATAGTACGAAATAATAAAAAACAATAAAAATAAGCTAAATTCAAGATGTCATCATTTAAATACAAAAAACCTCATAAATACTTTTAATCAGAGCATTGCCCAGCTAAAAAGCCAGTCCAAGCATGAGAGCAGCCCGGCTGGTTCAATGGAGGTCGTTCAATATTCAAACAATATTATTAACATAGACCAGTCTGACTGAAGTGCCAGTCATTCCGATCTGTTTTTCTCATCTCTCTGTCTGACTCTGTTATCCATCTCTGTTCAGGAGCTACTACTACAACCCCCCTTACGCGTCGTATAAATAGAAAATGTTCGCGGTCTGATGCCCCGTATAAAAATAAAGTGCTGGAAAGGACCCGCGCTTTTCCCGGGAGGATGCTCGGTACCGCCCAGCGATCCGGAACAGTCTGTCATCAGTGGTCAGGCAGTCTCTGATCTGCAGAGTATTATTATAACCCCCTCCAACATTTGCCCATCTCCACACAACCTGCGGTTCAGCCACCCGTACACCAGACAGATCAGGAAGGACCCGCCATCGAACCGACAAATCAGCAATTCATCTGATCCATTCAGCCATACCTGTTACCACTACACTCCCCCCAGCCAGAGCCATAAAGACAAACGACCTGCGGTCTGATGCCCCGAAGGTCAGAAACACAATCACTTTGCTGATCCGGTGTAGTCATTCCCCCAATCACCTACACCGTAAGGCTTGCCGGATCGCTCCCTGATCCGGGGCTGATCCTGTCGTTACTTCATCCGTTCCCGCAGTTGCTCTGGTGTGCTGATCATAAACAGCAGCTCATGGTGTGCCTGATACAGACGGCTGTAGTAGTGCCGTTTGGAGCAACCACATTTTGACATCTTCTCTGGTGCATCCAGATGATCATCCAGGTATTTCGTCTCGACTACCATGCGTAGTTCAATGGGCAGTTTAGTTACAGCCCGATCCATATCGAACACTTCATCTGGCATACTGTTGGCCGAAGGATTGGTCGAGCGGATATATTGCCCGCCGCCGTCCATAATGGCTCCGAGCATTGAGCTGCCGCTGGCTTCACCCTCGCCACGGTCTTCGTTCATCAGTCGCCATCTGGCCCAGATCTGCAGACGCGCATCTATGGCCGGAATCGCTTTCAGTTTCTTCGGACCGGTCTTGCCCGGACCAGTCCTGCTCTGAGAGGTTTGAGCGCCTGAAGCACTGGCTGCTGATGAGCGGGCCTTAGCCTGAGTGTTTCGTCTGGCCTTTGCTCGCGGTTTAGCTGAGGGCTTAGCTGACGGTTTAGCAGCAGCCTGCCCGGTGTTCGTGTGTCGTGATCCTTCTGTCGTATCCATCGCATCATGCCCCGCGATCGGCAGATGACAGGCCGTTTGCCCCTGGCCTGTTGTCTGCGTCTTCTCCGTATCAATCCTGTGAGGTATTCCCATGTCGCATTCCCAGTTGTGATTTCAGTTGATCCAGATAGCTCTGTGCCGTTCGTTTCTCATGTTCTGTGCGTACAGAGCGTCCGTTCTGGTGCTGTTCCAGTGCTTTCTCTCTGGGCTGTGGGATGGTGAGCCTTGCCCCGGACATCACCTGCCTGCACAGCTGCAGATAGTGTTTATCAAATCGGTTCCGAACCCCGCTCAGTCCGCATTGCAGGTCATGCCAGCCCGTGGCCTTGCCTGCCAGGTACACTGCCGGATGACTCCAGTTTGCGATCACCTCCGGATGGTTCGGGTTATGAGCCTTACAGCAGACTTCCCGGTAGGCGTCTTCCGAATCTGGCAGTCCGAACTCTTCCGGTGTTGGCAGACAACAGCGGACAAACTCCGTCATCGAGGGCGCTTTGTCGTACTCTGCAAAGCAACGGTTTACCCCGATCTCCAGCCGTTCGTCTGAACACCTCGCCAGTGCATTGCCCCATTCCGCCTTACCGGCCCGCATCAGTTCGGCAGAACCGAAACGGCTACTCCAGATGTGGCCGTAGTTCACCTGCATCCGGATAAACAACTGATCGATACGATCCGGAGGTTTCGCCTCCTGCTCTGGCCCAGCGTCCAGCACCTCTGGCTGTGGTGGCTCAGGATCAGGGATTGGTGACTCTGTCTGAGCCTGACCAACATCCGCCTGATCAGCATCTGATGCCGGATGCCCTGCCGAGGGTTCTGGCCCGTACATCGCGTACACATCTGCCGGAACAGTCTCAGTGCTGGCCTGATGACTCTCAGCCCCAGGAGACTGGCCAGAGATTCGGGTTGCTCCAGATGTCACCGGACTCACTGACGCTGTCTGCATGTTCTGATTCGGCAGCGCTCTGTCGGTCGTATTCCCAGCCGGACTCACTGACGCTGCTGGCCGGGCTTGTGGTGATGCCTCCTGAGTGTTCGGCTCCTGCACCCCTGGAAACCTCGCCTGCAACAACCGGCTGACCGATGCCGTGTCCCGCATCCTGTCGCCCTGTGGTCTCGTGGCCTGCTGCTGATTGAACTGCTGCCGTTGCTGGCTGGACGGTTCCTGTGCCTGCCCCTGAACACTGGCCTGATCTATCGTCTGCCCGTTGAGCGGTTGGCAGGTCATCTGTCCGGTACTCCGTCTGTCGGCTGGCCTTTGACTGGAAATAATCGAAGGCCCCGGCACAGCTGGCGGCCAGACGTTCGGCGGCATTTTTCGGTTTACTGCGTCCGCAGACGCCGGAGGTTGGTTTGGCATAACGTGACTCCCTGTTGATCGATGGCCCCGCTGACCGTGACAGATCGCCCGGTTCGGCAAACAGCTCTGGCCGGTTGCGCTGATTCCACATCAGCTGATCCACCAGCTTCAGCTCCCACTTGTGCTGGCTCATGGACAGGCCCTCGCTGGCCCGGTAGGTACGGAACTCCCGCAGCAGATCCTGATACAGCGCCGGGGACAGATGCTTCAGCGACACACCGCGCATACGGCACAGGGCTTTCAGACGCTGGGTATCCGGTTCCCAGCCCTCCTGCATGGGAAACGGGCCAGACTTGTGCCCTGGGTTTGCTGATGAACTCTGTCCTGTGGGGTGATCTCTGCCTGTGGCTGGAATGGCCCCTGATGATTCGGGGTGCTCTGCTGGCTCTGATGATTCTGCTGACCATGATCATGAGGAATATTCTGATCGCTCTGATCGTCAATCGGATGCTCATTAGCCTGACGATCACTCGACTGTCCCGGATTCGAACCAGACCACGCCTGCTGACCGCTCTGAATCGAACCACCCTGAATAACCTCTTCTGACGGCTGAGTGCTGTATGCGGCTGCCGGTGTTAAAACAGCCTCGTGATAATCGTGAGCCTCATAGCCGACCGCTGGCACAGCAGCAGCAGTAATCTGTGACGTATTCTCTGTAGTAATCTCTGTATATAGATCGCAGGATTCTGCACTCTTAATGTCAGGATTCTGCGCTTTGATTGCAGAATCCTGCATTGTTAACGCAGAAACCTGATCTCTAACGCCAGAGTCCTGCAAACTGCTGTTATTAAAGGCATTTTCCTGACTGGCGGTGAACGGGCCGGTATTCAGGTGCTGATCCCATGAATTTAAGAATGCAGCATTCTGCATACTGTTGATTTCACTGGCTTTTTTCGATGAGTCATTGTGTGGATAATTCAGACAATATGCTCCGTTCGCTAATACTGCAGAATCCTGCATACTGCTGTTTTTAAACGGATTTTTAGCCTCATAATCTGAGAGTGCAGAATCCTGCAAACTGGCGGAATACAAAGGGATTTCTGCCCGTGCCTGAACACCCTTAGCCAGAACAGACTGGCCCTGCACCGGTTGATTACCCTCTGTCTGAAGATGGCCTGCCTGAACCTGACCAGATGGATCTCCCGCACTGGCCGCGCCCTTCGATCCGTTCCCCTCACCAGAAGACGAACCACCCGAGCAGGACTTTGTCAGCAGACTGATCAGCTCAAACAGCCGCTTAATATTCAGCCGGTAGAACAGACGGCCCGGACGGCCCCGGCGCTTCTCCTCCAGCAGACCGGCCTTTTTAAGATCACGCCGGGCGCGGATCTGCTCTGAACGGGACAGCCGGGTTTCCTCCTGCCACTGCTTACCGGTTTTATAGAACCATCCGGCACGTTCTGACGGGATACGCTGGCCCGTAGACCAGTAATAGGCCTGACTTAAAAATACCGCTCCCACGGTAGACCCCGCCACATCCCGGAACACCGGATGATAGGCAATAGTGCGGGATAACAAGCTGGCAATCAGTTCCGAATTCATACTCCAAACCCTCCTTTCGGGCACACAACAACTCCCCTGCAGCCCGAATGGCACAGTGAAAGAACAAGACAACGCTGGTCAGAAAACATCAGCCCCCGTTACGGGCCACGGCACATCGGCATCACGACACCTCCTTAAAAACAGACACAAAACCCCCACCGGCCGGTTCTGCTATGCTGAACAACAGCCGACAACCCCGGCCCGGACGATCAGCACCGGCGTAACACCCGCGCAGAACAGGCGCAGGCCAGAATCGACCCGCACAGCCCATCGCCACACCAGACCACCTTTTGCAGGACAAACCTCACCCGCCAGGCTGGTTTTACGCATCAGCACAGCTCACCCGAACCACCCACAAAGGCAGCACAGGGGACAGACAATGACCGGCAGATACCGGCCTTATTGATTGGATTACGTCATCACAGCCTCCTTATTCCGCAAGACTCACTGCACAGGATTTATTTCACGGGACTCACTGCCCAGGGCTATAACCACAGAGCGATTGCCAGAGCACCGGCATACAAGCCAGGCACAGGTCGCAGCACCGACCACGGACAGATGCTGCTAACACCGATCACAAGCCGCAGCACCGATCACTCACCGGGATCACCAGCCCACCAGACACACGCACCCTGTAAACACCTTGTACAAACACGCTTTACCAATGCGCCCTACAAACAAAAAAAGCCCGATAGCCCGCACAGGCGTTAACCGCTACCGGCTAACGCTTCTGCCGCCATCAGGCTGAGATAAACACCGCAGACACCCTCGCAGACATCAGAACCGGCTGGACACCACCGGCTGAGTACAGCGCTCCAGATCCTGCAGGGCCAGACGCAACAGCATTAACCGCTGATACGTGGGCGTCTGCATCATTGCCTGGCCCTGCTCCGACAGATGGCAGTACACCGCCGTATTACCCCCATAAGGATTGCCCGCACGCATACAGCGCAGCGCCTCCTCTAAAGCGGTAATGGCGACGGTGATTTTCTGGTTGACGACATCCCCGGTGCGGGACTCAAACGTGGATTGCGACTCCGGCACAATGGGCGCAAACAGCTGATCCGCCTGCGCCTGTAACTCGGGAGAGGGTTTAAGATCATCACCGCGCCCGGGGCGAGGCTCAGGTATAAAACGAGGTATAAAACGAGACATAAAAGACTCCTGTCAGTCCATAAAACGCTCAGACAGACGACGCAACACCGTCAGCTGTCGCTGAGCTTCCATCACGGTCGCATTGATACGCCGTGCCTCCTGCCGGTCCACCCGACCATCCTCTAACGCGGTAATCAGCTCCTGAATGGACTGATTCGACGCATCCAGCACACTGGCCCCCTGACTGAGCACATCCAGATCACCCGGCGCGTCTTTCACCTCCTCCAGCCAGTGCCACACGGCATCCATCTCAAAACACAGGGCATTAAGAATGCGGTTGTCGCGGGTAATACGCCCAATCAGCACCGCCTCATCTGCCGTCAGCTTATGGGACTCCACATTGGCATTGAGCTTATTGGCCAGCGTACCAGGATTGATACCGGCCTGAGACGCCACCGCCGCCACCTTACCGGGATACGCATACACCGCGTGATAACAGGCCTGCGACAGCGACAACGTACCGCCGTCGTGTTCTCTGGGTTTGGCTCCCATGTGTGATTTACTCCTTTAAAAACATGTGATTGGCAGAGAGGTCAGCGGATACTGGAGAGATGTTCGCTTTCAAAAATGTCCGGACGCATTTCAGCAGCCAGCACCTGATGCTTTGTCAGGCGTTCAACCGCTTTAACCCGCTTAGCCGGTACACGCTTCCACTGGCTGATTGCCTGCGGACTGATTTTTAAAGCGCGGGCCAGGTTGGAACGGCCTACAATTTGAATAGCTTTTTGCATCGCTTGCTCGGGTTTCATGTCATGATCTCCTTACTGGAATAACAGTAGAGTAATTTTTACTTACCTTCCCCGTCAAGCCATACGTTACATATTCTTTCGATGACAATAGAAAGCATTGCTTTCAAAATATCCTCAAAGTAAGCAACGAAGAATTGGTTATGCTTGGCGAACGATTAAAGAAGTTCCGCAAAGATGCCGGAATGACTCAGCAACAGGTTGCTGATTTAATGGGTGTTTCCAGACCGGCTGTCGGTCAGTGGGAGTCGGGACAAACCTCCCCCTCTCTGGAAATGCTCAGCACACTGGCAGCAAGGTACGGAGTCAGTCGGGGCGTATTACTGGGTGATGAGCCTGAAAACAGCTCAGAGAGTAATATTGCACCTGCTCCGAAAATGGCCGGGATGGCCCCCTTAATATCATGGGTACAGGCAGGGATGTGGTCAGAAAGTTTTGTAGAAATTAACGAAGATACCGAGTTTTACCCGCGCCCCGCCGGGGCCAGTGCCAATACCTTTGTACTCCGGGTCGTGGGAGAGTCCATGATTGATGAGTACAAACCGGGCACACTGATTTTTGTTGATCCGGAACGCGCAGCAAAAAGCGGTGATGATGTGATTGCCTCTCTGATCGACAGCGGTGAAGCCACCTTCAAACGCTATATTGAAGAACCCGGAACAGGCAAATTCCTGAAAGCCCTGAACTCAGCCTGGGCAGAACCTTACCTCCAGATCAATGGAAGCTGCAGAATTCTCGGTGTTATTGTGGCCGATATGCGTATCCGTCTCTGATTCAGTCCCTTCCATTCCCGCAGCTGCCTGAAACACATTACTTTTCAGGCAGCTATCTATCCCCTCATACGTCTTATTCTGTCTCCCAGACCTGACAATCCACACCAGAAAGAAAGCAAGGCTTACAATTAATTGAAATATATTCTTTCTTTTTGCTTGACGAACAAAGATAGATTTACTTACATTACACCCCAGAGAGATCGAATACGATCATCTCAAGGAGCCGGACAAGGCTCCCGGGGCCTCAGACTTTGAGGGGCCATGTTGCATCAGGAATGAGTGCAGCAACGCTCTTTAACAATGCAGATTTCAGATGTGAAGAACCCCGCCTGGAATGGGCTAGGCGGGGTTATATAAGAATGCATATATCTATGGGGCTGATATTCTTTCTGAAAAAGTGCTATAGATTCCTTTATTTGAAATAGAAGTAGCTTGAACCAAAGAACGAAAGGTTGATACCACTTCTTTCACCGTCGTATTGTTTTTCAAACCGCCAGAAAGAGCCTTATTCAACTGAGTACAAAATGGGATTGTAACATCTACGATAGGCTCCCAATATGCTTCCGCCTGCGAAGGTGAAACTAATCCCCCAAAAGATATACGATATAAGTTAGGGATTTTTCTTTCTAATATTATTTCTAAACAGCTAACAATTGCAGATGATAATAAAAATATTGCTCCACGCTGTCTGAAATACTTTAGAAACTCTTCCTCATGGCTTTGCAGTGAACCCTTTCTCGATTTATCCATTAATGATTTCTTTCGACTTTCAACAGCCCTGATAAGAGAATAAGCGCATACTATATGAGCAGCTTTTGTATTTTCATTAAAGTATTTAGAGTATAGACGGTCGCTTACCCATATTGCTGTTTTCTGATTATATGCAACTATAGGATCTTGATGAAAACAGGCAAGTGCTTGACCAACTGTATAAGATGGCAAAAGGTTTGGCCTTCTTCGAATAGCATCTCCTGCCCCTCCACGTCGTCCACCTTCATACTCAGCATTTGGTATATGAGAGAACTCAGTTTTAAGCCTTTTTTGAAACCTGTCAGTGCTACGAAAGTCAGATGCTTCAACTTTATTTTGACTATTGTTATATTGTATTATCTTATGAATCAACTCCTGATCTACATCTTGAGTGGAGACAAATCGTGCTTGTACTTTTGCTGTTGGACTTGGTAGTTTATTAAGAGACCCAATAGCTCCTGTGGTTTGAGCACCATTTACAATAGAAAATCCTTTAAATGAAATGATATTTTCATCATTAACAGAAAAATTATGAGTCAGAATTGTCAGTCCATTATTAAAAACCCAAAAATCATCAGGATCAGAATCAATTGTACGCCTTATTCCATTGTTTATATTAGAATCAGTTGATCTTGATCCTAAATAATCCCTTATATTTGCAGAAAAAATCTTTGTCTTGTGATTTTTATATTGTCTATATAGGAACTGGGCTGATATAGCAGTAGAGTATGCATTCCAGTTTGGTCCACTAATTGAATATCCTCCATCAGTTTTTACTTCTAGCTCCTCATTGACAAGAATTGGTGATAAAGACTCTTCATACCATGTGTCTAAAGTTTCATCTCCGACTTCTACATAATGTATATTTACCTTTGCAGATGAAAACTGTCTCTTTATTGCCGTATCAGCTGTTGACTGAACTGTGACAAGCTCTGACGTTACATTCTCTGATTGAGGTAAGTTATGAACATACCATATGTAAATTGTTTTTACCGCTCCTTCTCTAACTGCATCTCTAATTTCTACAGCAGCTGATTTAATTCGATCAGGAACCTCTTTAATATCCCTTTGTAAGAGCCAGCCAATACCAGTGTTTAAATCACTTGCTTTATTGGATGGTGCTGATTGCTTATCCTTTGAGGAGTAGTAACATTGTGCTATTACTGCATACTCCTCTTCATGGTTAATATAAACCATGTCAAGTTTTTTATCGTCATTGCCATCAGTTATAGCTTCACCTGCTATTGTCTCTAGATCATCCACACCAAAGCGAAGGGCTAAAGCAAATAGAGCTAAGCCATTATCACCATACTCTTTTAAATCTTCTCTAGATGCATAAGCATCTTTCCAATTACTCATAAATCACCAGTTTTGAAAACAATAATTTACATACAAAGAAACAAACTAATTTACATGTATAAAATCAAGAGGTGTACTAGGTTGAAGGGAGATAATAATTACAGCTCCTTCTAAAAAAATTACAATTAAAGGAACCATATAAATATATAGATATTTCAATAGACACCAAAGTCTAATTACAAATCTAACCCCTCCTGTAACTTCGAAGTACTGTGGCATATTCAATCTAGCAAGTTCATAATCTAACAATGTATGATCTTCAATGTCAGAATCTATACTATAATACCTATCTCTAAAATCATGATAGTCAAAAGCATTTAAATTTTTACATTGACCTAATTCATACTCCAGTTCTCTCGCTAGAAACTTAATCTTATCTCCACATGCATTTATATTAGATGATCTAACATCATATTTAGACTTTGATATTACAACAGAGTAAACAAGAACAGAAACAGCTAAAAAAATTTGAAACGCATCCAGCAATAAGTCATTAATAGAGAACCTTACACCAGCCAGTTTCAAAAGCGGCATCAATATCAACCCCAAAGATAGTACTGTTGCAGTGACAAAAGAAAATGAAGACTGATGCTTTAATCTAATACTGGCATTGTATCTACATTTTGCAGCAACATGTAACGACTTCAAGAATTTAAAAGCAGGCTCTTCCCTCTCTCTTATTTCCTTGTTTTCCCCAATTATTTTTTTTGCTGAACCGTAAAAAAAAGCCCACATATTAAAAACACCAGTAAATTAAGCCGAGAAAATATAGGACAGGTACTTTTATCAAGGTATTAGGATTAGCCAAGCTTTTACCTCCCAAAACTCGATTTTCAATATATAAAGATGACTTAGCAACCTATAATTTAGCTAGCCAACCCTCACAATGACATATTAATTAAGTCAGGATTTAGAGTTATCGAGGGGTACAAGGAAAAATAAGACGCTAAATGTCGGGATAATAAACTTTTGTCAGATTTCAGTTTTGAAGATGGTCAGTGTAATGAGGGGCATAAACGCCGGTAAGCTTCGGGATTTGGGGCTGGTACTCCCCGATCTGGCTCTACAACTTGCCAATGTACCTGAGATTACACGGTTGACGGTCATTTTTACAATTAAAATTCAGTATCTGGCTAATGTATATACCACTCTATATTTTCGCCCATAAAGAAAAGCGACATTATATGTCTTAATATATTGACCTCATTATGTTTGACTGCAAAAAAAGTGTTAAACATTTATTATCAAGTTAAGTATAAAACCAGGGTTGTCCCTAGGATGGTTATATTTTGCTTTCTGTTATGTTGCTTATAACTGGGGCTTAAATCCCATTTCAGCGACAACGGAGGGCACTATGTCCGGATTTGAGGAAAGAATAAAAAACCATGCTGAACACGTTTGCAATGTAGGCTCACATTGCACAACAGAAGAAACGACTAAACAGGCTTTAATCCTGCCATTACTGGATATTCTGGGATTTTCACCCTTTGACCCTACCCGTGTGAAGGCTGAATATAATGCCGACTTTCCGGGTGCTAAGGCCAGTGAGCGTGTTGATTATGCCCTGTTCTGTGATGCCGTGCCGGTAATGTTTATCGAGGCAAAGGCCCACGGAGAAAAACTGGATAACCATTGCCCGCAACTGTCACGTTATTTTAATGCAACACCAGAGGTCACAATTGGTGCGATCACTAATGGCCGGGAATGGCGTTTCTTTACGGATCTGGCAAATAAGAACATGATGGATGAAGATCCATTTTTGACAGTGGACTTTACAACTCTTGATCCAGCCCTGGTGACAAGGCTACAGCAATTCAAACACGATGAGTTTCAACCAGAAGCTCTGCGCATTCTGGCAGAAGAAACTATCTACCTGAATGCATTTACTGATGCAATCAGCTCTGCACTTCGCTCTCCTGATACCGACTTTGTTCGCTATGTAGCGAGTAAGGCCGGTATTCAACGTCAGTTTAATGCTCGTTTTATTGACAGTGTTACACCTATTGTGAAACAGGCTATTCAGCGGTCAGTCAGTGAGATGGTCGTCAGCGGCCTGTCATCAGGTGCCGTTGTAGCTCCTCCTCCTGTAGAAATACCGACTCAGCCTGAGCCAGTCGCAGTATCAACAACAGATGAAACTGATGAGAAAGCCGATGTTGTTGATCCGAATAATGCGAAGATCATCACAACTTATGCTGAGCGCCGTTTGTTTGAGATTACTCAGGATATTCTGGGAGCAGATACAGAGCTGGCTGCAAAGGATACGGAAAGCTATTACTCAATCTTGTTTCAGGGCAAGGTCAACCGCTGGCTGATGCGTTATCAGGGTGACAAGAAACAACCCAGTGTCTCTTTCTGCATCCCTATGACAGATGAACGCAAGCGAGAGATCGAACGGGCTGGCCTTGAGCTTGGTGCTAGTGACAGCGTGATTATCATGCAACCAGAGCATATCGCTCGTATTCCAGGTCTGATTTTTGATGCGCTGGCTTACTGTTCAGATGACGCCAACTTTAAGCGCAAAATCGCTGAAGCATGATGATGATAGGGCCAAGGCTAGCTTAGCTGGCCTTTGGCGCTCCTCAATGTTATCTGGTCTAATATACGATAAAAAATTTAGTGACTATATATGTAAAAATTAACTAGACGAGAGTTTATTTTATTAAAACAACATATTTTAATTATTATACCACTCAGCAGATAAAATCTGTAGGTGGTTAATTCAATATTACATGATCTTTTTTAAACTATTCAATCATCACAAAACATTATAAGTGACATTAAAAAATGAGCGAAAATTTTTCTTTAAAAGAATTGTTGCCAAAAATAAAGCCAGACAACCACTATCTATCAATACCAAGTGCTAACTATGACAGTTATATCGAAGATCTCAATAAAATTATCAATAAGCTTAAAGCTGTGACAACAGAATATAAAGCAAAAGAGCTAATCGACAAAAAGCTACAGTTTAACACTAAGAAGTTCAATGAAGCTCAATTCATACAAACTGCTTGTGAGTTAACATCAATGAATGAACTTCTGAGCAGAAACGATATTTCATTTAATTATGAGGAACAAGTGACACCACCTCAAGATATAGATTTTTCGATCAAGATAAAGAATCGAAAAATTAATGTAGAAGTAAAGTGTCCATCTTATCAACCAGAAAACAAAGAAGATATAACATTAAAATCAGTAGGGAGAATTAAAGATAGAGTGGCTTTAGATAATACCATTAAAAAAATATCAGATATAATTGAAGGATCCGGAAAAAAAATATGTATAGAAAAAAGCATGGACAATAAACTCAAAGACTATTTAAAATCTGCGCAAAGAAAACTAAAAAACTCTAACGAATCAGACACTAATATATTAATAGTATGTTGTGATAATGCTATAGATATGATGCGCTGGTTTTTGTATTTACATGGATCTCAAGGACTGTTTACAGAAAATAGCTTTGTGGATCGCATAGAGTACAATAGAGTAGACTATGTGTTGCTAACAAATATATTTCACAGGCATAATAAATATTTTGATAATACTATTATCACTGATCATTGGAAGCTTTCAAAATCATTTAACTTGCTTTATCCAAACAAATTATCTTCAAGAAACATAGAGCATAAAGACTGTAATGGAGACTTAGATTTTGTTAGTGATTTATTCCCCAATTACAGCAGGCAGTTCGTTGAATATTTAAATAATAAAAATGATGATCCAACAGAAAATTCATATCATATTATGGATATTGCTCTATTCTCAGATAAATATAGAGATAACGGCATATTCCACTTCAAGGAATCTAAAGGGTAAAACACACAAAAACCTGATAGAACATGTATCAGCAGAGTGAATAATTTATTGATTCCAGTTTTGAATGCCCTACCTCTGAGGGCGTCGGGTGTGTCCAGTTTGTGCTCTGGCAGAAAGCCGCCGTACCAGAGGGGTTGTTGAATCAGGGCATCCAGTGCTAACCGGCTTTTGCCGACACCGCCTTCCCCGGTGATCGCCCACCAGCTGAAGTTGTCGCTCTGGTTTAAAAACTGATCCAGCAGGCGCAGTTCGGTATTCCGCCCGACCAGTTCGGCCTGTCGGGAGGTGTAGGTTAACCAGCTTGCGGTGCCCTTTTCGGGGGGATGAGCGTCCAGAGCTTGCTGGAAGTAGTCCGAGGTTTTCAGGTCCAGTTGAAAGCGCAGGTGCTGAATGGCGTCCTGCATCAAGTTTCGGGTGTCCGCCAGGGTTTCGCCGTGTTCAGTCTGCAGGTTCAGTATCTGAATCAGGCCTTGTTGTTCGGCTTTGAGGTTCGCCCAGTGAACGTCATCCTTCAGCAGGGTGTTCAGGCTGGCTCTGTCCGGGGCTTTAAGGGCCTGATCCAGGCTTTTGTTGGTTCGGGTTTTCAGGATGTTCAGCAGGCTTTCTGACAGGCGAAAGTACCAGTTATCATGGCTGTAGCGGCTCAGGCGCTCGTGCAGTTTCGCTTTCCAGCTGTCGGCCACCAGTCCGGCGGCCTTCTCTACCCCGGCGATCACCAGCGGGGCCACGTGTTTTATCGCCAGCCGGATGGAGAGTTTGTTGATGCCGGTTTCTTCATGTACCCAGTTGACCAGGTCTTTGGTTTTCTCTTCTTCTTTGAAGAAATCTTCATAACCTGCCAGTTCTTTCAATATGTCGGTAAGGTTTTTCGGGCTGTTGTCGGGTGTTTGCTCTGTCATCCTGATTCCCTGAGTGGTGCCACAGTTTTATGATCTGGTTTTGACCGTCTGGCGATGGTGGCCGTGTATTAGCAGATTATCAGGAAGGGGGGCGGGGAGGGCAAGCCTCAGGCGATCTCATCGCTTTGGCCTTAATGGTTTTGCTGTTGTCAGGTTGGTATACTATGTATTACTTTGTAAGACAAAATAATACTTCTGGTGGCATTATGAAGACTGAAACTATTAGCACCCGGATTGATCCAGAAACCAAACTGGCTTTTACCAGCGTTTGTGAAGACATTGGTCTCAGCCCGTCTCAGGCAATCAAGCTGTTTGCCAAAGCGGTGATTAATCATGGTGGTATCCCTTTTGAGCTAAAGGCGAGACAGCCCAATGAGGCAACAGCCGCAGCCATTGCAGAGCTGGAGGCCAGTCAGGGTAATCAGGCCGACAGCGTAGAGGCTTTGTTTGATGATCTGGATACAGGCAAGCTCGACAATGCTTAAGCTGGAATATTCCAACCAATTTAAGAAAGACTTTAAGAAAATCGCTAAGCTGCCTATACCCGATATTGTTGAAGCCGGTCATGTGATCAAGCAGCTTCAGCTCGGGGAGACGTTAGCCGAGAAGTATGTCGATCATGCATTATCCGGTAACTGGCAGGGATACAGAGATTGCCATATCAAGCCGGATCTGGTGCTGATTTATAAGGTTGATGCTCAGTCTCTGAAGCTGGCCAGAATTGGCTCTCATAGTGAGCTGTTCCGTTAGCCTGCTGCTTTTGTATGTTATGGGTATCTGAGGCTGTCAGGTAAGCCTTCATTCATTTTTGAAAAGCATTGAGCATATAAAATAGCTCCACTCGTCTTGTGCCGTACACGGCCGGACCTCTTCTGCTGTTAACGCACTTTTCCAGCAAACTCCCTGTTTTTCTAAAGACAGCATCATTCGATTGTCTGTTTACCAACCCTTCGTTTTCTTTTTAATTAACAGGAGAACATTATGAGAAGTCACTACCCGGCCAAACGCACAATCCTTAACTGGGTTGAACCCGAAGGCCAGAACCAGATGGTACTGTGTGCCGCCAGCGGTCAGGAGGTGTTTAACCTGGTCTTTTCCAATGAGGATGCACTGATCATCGCGCTGTTAATTCTGGATTATATGAAGGACTGGCCAGAGCTGGGGAGTTTTCCGGCCACGGCATCCTTTATCGATCCGGAGGTTTTCACAGCCATTAAAAGCAAGACAAAAACCATCCGTCAGGTTCCCAGAACCATCCCTGATCCACTCTATATAAGGCTGCGCGATCCGGCATTCAGAATGGAGTACTTAGGTTATTAGCTCCAGTTCAAAGTCTATACACAGTTTTTCCAGAAGCTCAGTCAGTTTATCTCTGGTGAATTCGTCACCCACATAAACCGTATATTTTTTGGAGTAATTATTCCGGCTATCCTTAGAACAGGTCTTTGGCCGATATTGCCTGATATGAGAGTCAATCATAGCAACATGCTCAAAAGGCGCTGAGAAGTGCACCGCCTGATTAATGGGCCAGTCATCTCTGACCGGAGGAAAAAAGAATATTCCATCCGACAAATTCGCTGATGCAGATGCTCTGCTTTGACTGATTGCCAACTGGAGCTGAAACCGGGCATTTTCGGTTTGCTGTTTCTCAAGGTTAAAGGTTGACGGTGCCGTTTCTGGAAGAGAAATGTCCCCCAGTGCGATAGCCTGAGTGACCGGGTTTTCAGCATGGGTGGCGTAAAGTGTTTGCTTAATCGCTGTTGTGAGCGTTGTACGCAAAGCACGCAGCCCTTCATCCGTACTACGATACACAATGGCTCTCTGGCTGTGCAGGTCAAAGGGCAGTGTAGTGCCTTCTTCCATCAGCAGTATCAGCTTTCTTCTGAAGCTGTGGCGTATCCCCACTTCATACAACACATTCGGGTTCAGTCCGGTCAGGTCTGCAATGGCTAATTCATTTTCTATCAGGTGTTTGAACATCTGATTATGAATGCTGCCAGTGTCAATAATCTGATGAGAGATCACCGGTCTGAATCCAAATTCAGTCAGAGTGGGGGTATACACTTTTTCCAGCAAGCGATCCGTGCGTAAACGGACTTCAGAATCCGTCGAATCAATCGGCGTGATAATAAAACAGGGTTTCATATTGTCTTCCATGAACAATTAACAAGTCAGAATTCGTCTGTCCGTCATTGTAAGCCCTGCTTCCTGTCTGTCGATTCACTTTTTTCAGCTCATGTATTAAGAGGTTTATATGACAACACCCAATAATGAACCCTTCCTGCAGGACGTGGCCTGCCATCAGTTAACCGTTCACCAGAAAGACCGTTTGTATCGTCATCTGAGCTTTTCAGATGGTACACAGGATAAAGCTTTCAGTATTACAACCTGGCCTTATCACCTTTGTATCAGTGGCGATATGGGCTGTTATGTATTCTCTGTCAGTCAGGATATGTGTGCATTTATGCATTCAGATTCTCCTCAGCTCCGGCACGATCCGGAGTATCTGGCCAGTAACCTGACGGCTCCTCACTCAGATGATCAGTCTGTCCGGGTATTTGATTATGCTCCGGTACATCAGGCCATTCAGGAAGCTTTTCATAACCGGTTTGATGGTTCTGACGATGATCCGGACTGGATCGAAGCACTGCAGGAACAGATAGAAGATGAGTTTCTGAGCTGTACAGACCGTCATGAGCTGATGGAAGCTTTACAGTTCTGGGATGCAGACACAACCGGATTAGACCTTCTGGGCCTTGCTCAAAGTAAAGTGCATTACCGGCTGAGTGACTGTTTTATCTGGTGCTGTCAGGCTGTCCATTGGGGCATTCATCAGTATTATCAGCAAGTCGTCTCTGCACCGGCCAGCGCCTGATACCAGATCCTCCCTGATTCAGACCACTTTTCTGTTTTTCTTCACCATTAATGACCAGCCCGGTGCCGTAGTGATGCCATTCTGGCCAATCGCTTTACCACTACCTCACACCTCACCCATACAGACAAGGAGAACGCCCTATGTCAGAAGTTCCTTCACCACCGTTAGCGACCTCACTGGATCAGATCGATCTACAGATGCTGGAAGCCAAAGAGAACCTGCTCCGGCAGCAGGCAGAGAAAGCCCTCCGGGAGGATCAGAAAGCTCTGCTGATTGCCCGCGCCGATGATTTTAAGCTTCAGCAGAAGCGCCTGAGAAAACGGATCGAATCCCGGCCACCTAAACTCAGCTGGTTAATTGAAGAAGATGGTAACCATATCCAGCTGACCCGGATGCATAACGGCAAACCTCTGGATGCTTATCCGCCAGTACATCGTTCCATGGCCGGTGTGTACCTGCAGGCCATTGTTCAGGGGTTTCATCCTCCACGGGTTCTGACACCCATTGAACCGCCTGCTGAATAGTCTGTTTTTTCTATACTGGATGTATGTCCAGTAATCTGATTTTCCCCTCTTTACCGCACATGGATACCCCACTGTCCACGGTTTGCCCTGCGCGTCTTTAACTCCTTGATCGGGCGTTAGCGGGGCCTTTTTAAAGGATTTGTATTATGAAGAATGCATCGCAGCCTCAGTATTCTGACGCTGAGGCCCTGAAGGATCAGATCATTACCGGCTCTGTTGAAACGGTCGGGACGCTGATCAATGACGCCGCCTGCGACCGGGACAGGATTCTGATCGCATCCAGCATCGCCAGCCTCACTCTGGGCATGCTCTATTCCGTTAAGGGTGAAGACGATTTTGATCTGTTTCTGAAAGATCTGGTCAGGCTGATAAAAGAAGATCCTCTGCCCCTTTTAACCTGTAAACCCGAACGTCTGAACTGATCAGGAGGTCAGCCACTATGACACGATTCGTACCGGAATCCGCTCAGGGTTCATCGTTAAAACACCCGCCTTCTGAACGCTCTCCCTTTCAGAACAGCGGCCCGATGGCCTTCAGCCTGCCCCATGCGGTGATTATCGCCGGAGCCGGTCTGGGCAGCCATTTTCAGCATGAGTTGCTACTGCAGCTGGCAGCGATGCAGATCGGTTTGTTTGCGCTGTTTTCTCTGGGCATCTTGCTGATCCCGATGAAGTATCTCTGCAAGCACCTTGATCAGCCGTTCACCCAGGCTGACCGCAGTGACTGGACGATCCTGACCGTCATGGTCCTGCTCCTGCTGGAGTGGTATGTGGGCGTCGCTGTCATGGTGTTCTCGGTGATCGCGGGGTTTATCCTGAAGGGCACACTGAGCCATGCCATGAAGCCCCGGCTGAAAGAGAACTGGCTGGAGGATTCCCTGAAAACATCATCGAACCGCCAGAGTGATTCGGATAGCGATGCTGCACAATGAAGTGGTCGTCAGGATCTGATCAGAACGGCCTGAATCTCAGATATTCAGGTCGTTTTGTGAAGATTCCGACTCCTTCAGGTTGTTTTATACCAGTTTTGCCTCGTTTCCTTTTCCATCCCCATGCGGAGGTTAACGAGGCTTTTTTATGCCTGTCTTTCGCCCTGAGGGTGATGATTATGGAACCTCTTTTATCGTTGAACGCTCCGGAACCGGCCAGCATAGCAAAGCCTTCTGCTGAACATCCGGAGTTAGCACCCGGTTCAGATCGGTCTGATCAATCCACTTCCGGTGATCCGATTCCCGGCGATCCGGAGTATCAGGAAGAGCAACTCAGTCTGTTCTGAACCCTGTCCCGATTTTCCCTTACCTGGCGGGTGTCCTTCCCTGCGGATGCCGGTCAGGTCTTTTTTACCCCACGTTTTTTACCTTTCTATTCATAACGTACAAGGAGTATGTGATGTCTCTGTGTGAACTACAGACCGTTTTAAATCAGGCCGCTGAGGCCAGTACCGGTGCTCATAAGGCGCTGACCAGTGCAACCGATCAACTGAAAGCCTCCCATGATCTGCTAACAGCAGAACGTAATATCGCGCTGGATAATCTGGCCGTGATGCAGGCCGCTCTACTGGAGAACCGGCTGAACGGTGCCACAGCCGCCATGAAGTGGATCACGGAGCGACTGACCATGAGTGGTGGTCGCCCTGATCCGGATAGCCCCTGGCTGAATGATCCGCTGAAGTATCGTATTGCTCATGGCAGTAAGCCCCGGTTCTGCCCGGTGTGTGGCAGTCCGTCTCAGGGGCTGGTGAGTGATCCGGTCTGTTCGGCGGATTGCCACAGAACACGCTTTCTGGAGACGCTTCCGGAAGCCTCCCGGGACGCCGCTAAACCGTTGTTCCCCTTCTGTGCCAGCGACTGGACCGAGGAACGGGATCTCAGGTTACCTTTCAATATCGGTGAGTATGCTTATGCCACCGATGGCCGCTTGCTGATCCGACGCCCGGCTGTCGAAGGGCTGACAGAACTGCAGGATGAGCATATTCCTTCCGCTCAGAAGGTCCGGGATCTGGTCAGCCCGCTGGAGAGTCGCCGCTACCAGAAGACAGAGATCAGAGTGCCGGAGCAGTGTCCGGATTGCTTGGGCAGAGGCTTTCATGAGCTGATCACTGATCATGTGGCGTATCACCTGGATTGTCATACCTGCAAAGGCAGTGGTACCGGCATCAGTGATCTGCTGCCGGTCTCACCTCCGGCGCTTAAAGGCACCTACGCCGCCAGCTATGTGGCCCTGATTCAGGATCTGCCGGATCTGGAGGTCAGTGAAGATCCGGAGAATCATACCCTGTACTTCCGTTTCTCTGGCGGGGCCGGAATCCTGATGGGACTGGAACCCAAAGGGATGACACCTCTGGTCAAAGAGCCTCCGGAAGCCGATTGTTACTGCCACTTGCAGATGAAGGACGGTTCCACCCGCTATGCTGCCGCCATCTACTTAGAGCCGGAGCACAGCCAGCCCATCTGGCGCGAATGCCTGACCGATCAGGAGATTGTCCGCCAGAGTATCGAAGCCTGGCGACCTCTGATCGGAGTGTATCGCAAGTAGATCTCTGTTGTTCTTCTAACCTTTTGTTTTTAAAGCCTCATTTTTATGCGCAAAACCGGAACCTCTGGTCTCCGGGGAATCACAGCGCCTGCTCACAAGGAATATGACGATGGATACACAAAAACCGCTGATTCAGACCGAGATCATTCTGGATCTCTCCACTATGGCCGCTGAACGGGTACCTCCGGCGGTGGCGAATCACCTGCGCGATGCGCTCTCAGAGTTTGAACCCGGTGAACAGGATGTGATGGCCGTGATTGAGAACGGCCTGCTGGATCGCTTTGTCGTACTGGGCGCAGTTCCGGAACCGCATACCGAGCCAGACCCAGAAGAGGGTGTTCACTGGAACCCGGTACATGTTCAGGTCCGCTGGTTTCAGGGGCCGACACTGGAGAAGGTCTACCAGCAGATCACCGAATGGCGCGATGCCATGTATGCCGATGCCCCTGTCAGTCTTAACTAACATAACCCTCTGTTTTTAAAGCCTCATTTTTATGCGCAAAACCGGAAGTTACTTTTACTGTCGCGATGAAGGAGCACTTATGACGCTATACCGACACGGGCAATACCCTCAAACCCAACAAACCATGACCGAGAAATCGAGCGCTCAGCTCGCGTATGTCAAACAGCTGATCAGTTCTGCTGAAGATGAAAAGCAGGCCACTAAACTACTGGCGAATCTGGCCTCGCTGAGTCTGGGGTACATCCTGGCCAGTCAGGGGCAGGCTTATCACGATCATGTCATCGAGATCCTTCGGCAACACCCGATCATCATCCCGGCTGAAAACTGATCCTTAACCTTACAGGAGGTCACTATGCGTCTGATCTGGCTGATCACTACCGCTGTGCTGTTTACTGCCAGCAGTTATTTCAGTGTCCGTCTGTTGCTGCAGCTGGCGGATGATACCGCCACCGGCATCGCTTATGGTGCCGTGGCTATTGCGCTGGCTCTGGTTCAGTATGCGGCACTGCCTTATGGCATCCGGGGCTGGAGTCAGGGCAGGCATTTCTCTGCCAGCGTTTACTTCGTCACCTGGGCATTACTGACCCTGCTCAGCATCGCGGCCAGTGCCGGTGCGCTGATTGGCGATACGCAGCAACAACAACACCGGCAGCATACCGGCAGTCTGGAATATCAGCTGCTCACCAGCCAGATCAGACAGCTTCAGTTACAGGCTGACAGCATTCAGGCCACCGCTAAAACCGATAGTGAGAACGGCTACCGCAGCCGGGCACTGAAAACACTGGATAAGCTACCGGCCATTCAGCAGCAGATCTCTGAACTGCGTTTGCAGCTGAGTGCTTTACCGGCCAGTAGCAACACAGCGGCATCTGCTCTGTTTGAGCGCATCGCCAGACAACTGAAGGCTGATCCAGATCAGGTGATGACCGGAGCTTATCTTCTGGTAGCGGTACTGATTGAACTGGCGTTAACGGTGTCGGTCTCCGCCCTGTCAGAGGGTATGGCCACGGCATCCGCTCATATGGCTACAGAGCAAAACACGCCTTCGGAAGCTACTGAAACTCAGCGCCACACAACCTCATCCCCACAAACCACAACCGAACCGGGCACTTTGACCGCCCGGCTTAAATCACTGATCAGGCCGCCGGATGGTCGGCCCGTTACCAGTTAGAGGCACAGGTAATGAAGACCCGATCAACAGAAGAGATCATCAGACACGCTCTTCAGAAAGAACTCAGTGTGCTCTCAAGAGCAAAAGACAAAGCCAGGCAGACTTCCGAAGACTACATAAATGCTCATACAGAGCTCAGTGAAACCATGAAAGAGTTTCAGGCAGAGTTGGATAAGAAAGTGCCCTGCCCCAACAAGCTGGTGGAGATTAACAAGAGAACCAAATACTTCGACAGCCTCACACGGAAAAACCCTGATGCAATATTCGATAAGGAACACACCACCCGGCACGAGCATGATGCTCTGGCAAGTTACCTGACATTCAAATACAAAGCCCAATCGTGAAAGGAACACATCAAATGACAATTCAACCCGCCCCTGTTACCCGCAATACCGATGGTCACTGGCAGCATCCGGATCTTCCGGACTGGAGCGACACCACCTCCAGCCCTGAGATGGAATACTGGCTCACCCAGCAGGGCCTGAACTCAAAAGTACTGCAGATCGGCTCACGCATCCCTCAGAAGGTCATCAACCGCTGGCTGGCCGGAGAGTCCGGACGCTCTGATGATATGCCCGAACGCTACAGCCTCGGGGACAGCATCGTACTGGCGGTCTATCAGGCCGAGGAGTTCACCACCGTCTGGTTAGGCACACCCACTCAGCACACCGGTCAGAGGACAGACAGCAATGAAGTTTACTCCGCAGCTTGATGCCCAGGGCAATTACTTCTGGTTAGTGGAAATGAGATGCCATCAGCGCTTGTTAATGGCTGAAGGTTATACCCTGAAAGAAGCCATTGAAAACGGCCTGAAACTGGTTGAAGAGATGGCGATTCAGGCTGCCAGAAGGAAATTCCCGGCGTTATGAGACCTCCACATACCCCACCCGAACGAACGATGAACTTACTGAACACCATCTGAAGCCCTGCACTGTTTGCGGGGCTTTTTTATACAAGGATGATCACCATGACTTACACCATCACAGGACCCAAAGCCGCTCTGATCACAGTACTGTGTGATGAGGATCTGGAACCCCATCACATCGAAATCGGCTGCATGCTGGTCAAGGCCTTCCGGGATGAAAACAACCTGGTGTACTGGCCATTGCCGGATTGCAGGCGCACCTACAACAAGAATATGGCACTGGATTTTGCTCATAAGCTATCCGGTATTGCACGCACAGAACCGGAACCACTGCCCATGCCCGAACAGAGCCTGAACAGGACCCAGTCAGAGGATCAACAGGAGCCAGATTATGAGCCAGCTATCGGTTGAAGAAGCCGCTCAGCGGCTGAACTTTCCCGGCGGACGTAATGCCCTGTACAAATATCTGAGAGCCCATGCGGGCTTTCAGGGCACGATTGCACCTTACTCTCTGGTGTTTCAGGGCTTCTTTGTGGTGATTGATGGCCAGTACGAACGAGGCCGTCAGACCATCTATACCCAGACCACCAAAGTGACCACCCAGGGGCTGACGTTTATTGCCCAGCTGATGAACGAGCATCCACCAGAAAAGAAAGTGCCATCCAGAAGAAATACACACAGAAAAACTCGTACTTCCGGAAAAAGATCAGGAGCCAGACCATGATTAAACGCAAGCTGATGCCTTTACACCAATGGGTTGAAGAACGCTTTATCGGAGATCCGCCAACCATGTGTACTCTTCGCCGGTTATGCGTTAACGGTGAATTACCCGCCAAAAAAATTGGCAGGAAATGGTATATCGATGTTGAAGCAGAAGTGAACTATACCGGCGATGAGCTGGCCGACAATGTATTAAAAGGCGTATAAACAGGATGAGCTATGGCGGCACGACCAAGAAAACGTAAAAACAAATCCCTTGAACCCAACCTGTACGAAAAGAATGGCTACTTCACCTACCGTCGCCCTGATACAAAAACACTGCATGGTATGGGTAAAAACAAAGCTAAAGCCCAAGCTGCAGCCAGAAAACTGAATGCCAGATTATGCAAGGATGCCGATCTGGTGGCTCAGGTTATGGGGACAGCAGACAGGACAATTGCCGATGCCTGTGAAGCCTTTATACAGGAACGAATCGAGGATAACCCAAAGCTGGTCGAAGCCAGCAAGAAAGAGAAAATCTATCGGGTAAACCGTATCAACCGTGATCTGGGGGCTTTACCTCTGGAAGGTTTTACAACAGCAGATGCTGCCGACTGGCTTAGTAAGGGCTTTAAAGGAGACTCATATAAACAACATCGCTCTGTATTATCCCAGATTCTTAACTTTTCCCAGACCAAAGGCTGGTCTGATAAGAATGTTGTCACTCCTACTTTGTCTCACGATCTGCACCATAAAAAAGAACGCCAGCGATTGACACTGGATCAGTTCAGGGCCATTTACAAACTGGCTGATCCCTGGTTTCAGATTGCGATGGATCTGGCCATTCTTACCTGTCAGGGTCGGAATGAGATCGCCAGCATGAAGCACAGTGATATTAGGGAAGGTGTACTGTATGTAATCCGTCAGAAAACCCGTAACAAAACGGATACGGCTTACATTGCCATCGAAGTGACACCCGCATTACAGGAGGTCATAAACAGAAGTCTGGCACAGCCTCCTCAGTCACCATCCATTGTTCATAGACTGCCCTCAAAGGTTTATCACACAACCCGTAAAAACAATGACTGGTCAGTAAAACCAGATTACCTGACACGGGAATTCCGGAAACTGAGAGATAAAATACAAAGCATCAGATCTCTACACGAAAAAGCCAAACCGACGTTTCATGAGATACGTTCATTGGGGGGATATTTGATGGAACAAGCCGGATCGCAAACTCAGGAAGTGCAGGCCTTAATGGGACATGCTGATGCCAGTATGACAGAACATTATCTATCCGGGCATGATCAGAAATGGACAGCAGCCCGAGCGGCACTAGTGAATCCCAGACTCCAGAAAATGGACCAGAAGGAATAATAGTTTTGGGAATATTTTAGGAAAATTTTGGGAATGAGCAGACGAAAAAAAACAGCAACTCATTATAAGTTGCTGTTTTTCAAGATAAAACGATGGTCGGGACGAGAGGATTCGAACCTCCGACCCCCACAACCCCATTGTGGTGCGCTACCAGGCTGCGCTACGTCCCGAAACATGCTGCATATTATACTATCACAGAAAGCGAAAGCAACTATTTTCTGCAACAGTATCAACAGGTTAGGCTTGAAAATAATTCAAGGCACTAACCTGAAGCTAAAGCCTGTTACTGACGAGTATGCTCTGGTAGATCATCGAAACCTTCTACTCTGGACTTGAGCTTCTGCCCCGGTCTGAAAGTAACAACCCTGCGTGCAGAGATAGGAATTTCTTCACCAGTTTTAGGATTACGCCCCGGACGCTCACGCTTATCGCGCAGGTCGAAGTTACCAAAACCGGATAGTTTTACCTGCTCGTTATCTTTCAGACATTCGCGAATTTCCTCGAAAAACAGTTCAACCATGTCTTTCGCTTCACGCTTGGTCAATCCCAATTCCAGGTACAGCTTTTCTGCCATTTCAGCTTTAGTTAACGCGGACATTTTATCAGCTCCTCAGGCTTGCTCCGAACTGCTCTTGTGCAGAGGATACAATCTGATCAACTAAATCGTTGATTTCCTCATCATTTAGAGTGCGTGATGCATCCTGCCACGTCAAGCCCAAAGCAACACTTTTTCGTTGTTCTTCAACACCTTTGCCCTGATAAACATCAAAAAGACTTAAATCTTTCAGATTTTCACCTGCATTGGCACGAATTGTTGCCATCAGGTGAGCAACTGGAGTTGTCTCATCAACAATGAAAGCCAGATCACGGCGAACCTCTGGATATTTAGACAGAGACTCAAAACGAGCCACTACGCCATCCTGAAGGTCTGACAATTTCAGTTCGAATGTATAGACCGTGCTCTTCAGCCCCAGTTCTTTTTGAACTTTAGGATGCAGAGCGCCAATATAACCGATTACATTGTCATTACGAATGATCTTTGCAGTCTGGCCTGGATGCAAAGCAGGATGCTCAGCAGGTTCAAAACGACATTGATCCAGAATACCACTATCAGCCAACAAGGTTTCCAGATCACCTTTCAGGTCAAAGAAATCCATTGCATCGGACTGACCGGTCCAGCCTTCAGGGTCACGACTACCGGTAGCAATAACAGCCAGCATAGGGTCCTGAACCATCTCTTCGCCTTGCTGGATAAAACACTGACCCGTTTCAAACAAACGAACACGGCTTTGCTGACGATTCTGGTTGTACTGCACTGTCTTTGCCAGACCAGCAATCAGAGTAGTACGCATCACAGACAGATCAGCCGAAATAGGATTAGCCAGCGCGATAGGCTTATTAACCGGATCAAACAGATTGGACAGGGCTGGCTCAATAAAGCTGAAAGTGATCGCTTCCTGATAACCACGAGCAGCCAGAGACTGACGGATAAGACGGATCGGTTTAATCGCTTCCGGCTGAGCTTCAATGCCCAGAGCCATAGTTGGACTCTTAACAGGCAGATTGTCATAGCCATAAACACGAGCTACTTCTTCAATCAGATCTTCTTCGATGCTGATATCAAAACGGTGACTTGGTACCTTAGCACGCCACGCACCGTTTGCTTCAGTGCTCAGCTCAAGACCCAGACGAGTCAGAATGTCTTCCACCTTCTCTGCTGGCATCGCCATAGCCAGAATCTGGTTCAGACGCTCTGGACGCAGAATTACGTCATCGCGGGCTGGTAGTTTGTCTTCAGCAACCGCTTCAGTCACAGGCCCAGCTTCACCGCCAACAATTTCCAGTAGCAGATTGGTCGCTCGTTCCATCGCTTTAGCTTGTAGTGTGAAATCTACACCACGCTCATAGCGGTGAGAGGAATCAGTGTGTAAACCATAAGAACGAGCACGGCCGGCAATAGCAATCGGCTCGAAGAAAGCGCACTCCAGAAAGATATCACTGGACTCTTCAGTAACCTTAGTCTGCTCCCCCCCCATGATACCGGCCATAGCCACGGCTTTTTCATGGTCAGCAATCACCAGTGTATCGTCATTCAGTTCAACTTCGGAACCATCCAGCAGTTCCAGCTTTTCACCTTGCTCAGCCAGACGTACACGGATACCGCCAGACAGCTTCGCCAGATCAAAAGCGTGCATTGGCTGACCCAGCTCCAGCAGAACGTAGTTGGTTACATCAACTACCGGATCAATAGCACGTACGCCGCTACGACGTAGCTTCTCAACCATCCACAGCGGCGTTGTCGCTGTCGGGTTAACACCCTTGATCACCCGGCCCAGATAACGAGGACAAGCGTCATTGTCAATCAGCTCAATACCAAAGGTCTCATCGATACTCACCGACGCAGCTGCTACTTCCGGTACGGTAACTGTTGTTTGAGTCAATACACCCACTTCACGGGCCAGACCAGCAATACCCAGACAATCACTGCGATTCGGAGTCAGATCAACTTCCAGAATAGTATCGTTCAGATTCAGGTATTCACGCAGATCAGCACCCACAGGAGCATCTGTTGCCAGCTCCATGATACCGCCGTGATCGTCAGAAATACCCAGTTCATCTTCCGCACACAGCATACCGAAAGACTCAACCTGACGCAGTTTGGCTTTTTTGATCTTAAAATCGCCCGGCAGCACAGCACCCACTTTCGCAAAAGCGGTTTTCAGGCCTGCACGAGCATTGCTCGCACCACATACAACCTGAAAAGTTTCATTACCATCACTGACAGAGCACACCTGCAGCTTATCAGCATTCGGGTGTTGCTCGGCAGACAGAATCTCACCAACCACCACACCAGAGAAATCATCTGCTGCTTTTTCTACACCATCCACTTCCAGACCGGACAGAGAAAGCAGGCTTTCCAGCTCTTCCGTTGTGATGGATGGATTCACCCATTCACGGAGCCACTGTTCACTGAATTTCATTTTTCTTTCCTGAATCTTGCAAAATACGTTAGTACGGCTCAGGTTGATTACTTTTTCCGGTCAAGACACCGGAATCAGTGTCAGTCTGAATTAGCGTAACTGGTTTAAGAAACGTAAATCGTTGTCAAAGAACAGACGCAGATCATTAACGCCGTAACGCAGCATAGCCAGGCGCTCAACACCCATGCCAAACGCAAAACCGGTATACTCTTCAGAGTCAATACCCGAGTATTCAAATACTTTGGGGTGAACCATACCGCAACCCAGAACTTCCAGCCATTTACCATCACCGCGATCAATATCCACCTCAATGGATGGCTCAGTGAACGGGAAATAAGATGGGCGGAAACGTACTTTTACATCATCTTCAAAGAAGGCTTTCAGGAACTGCTCCAGAATACCTTTCAGATCAGCAAAACTGATGTTTTTGTCGACCAGCAGACCTTCAACCTGATGGAACATCGGCGAATGGGTCTGATCTGAATCACATCGATATACGCGCCCCGGACAGATAATGCGAATAGGCGGCTTTTCAGATTCCATTGTGCGCACCTGAACCGGTGAAGTATGAGTACGCAGAACGGTATTGGCATTGAAATAGAAAGTGTCGTGCATCGCCCGCGCCGGGTGATGCGCAGGAATGTTCAATGCTTCAAAATTGTGGTAATCGTCTTCAATTTCCGGGCCTTCTGCCACGCTGAAGCCGATTGAGCCAAAGAAATCTTCAATTCTCTGAATAGTCTTTGTGACCGGATGCAGACCACCTACGGTCTGACCGCGACCGGGCAGGGTTACATCAATCGTTTCTGCTGCCAGTTTCGCCTGCATACGGGCTTCTTCCAATGCAGTACGACGCACATTCAGTTCCTGCAACAAAGCATCTTTCGCCTTGTTAATTTTGTCACCGGCTACAGGGCGTTCTTCCGGAGACAACTTACCCAGACCTTTTAACAGCTGGGTTACTTCACCTTTTTTACCGAGATATTGAACTCGGATCTGATCCAGTGCCTGAGCATCGCCGGCTTCAGCAATGGCCGTCTGGGCCTGCTCTACTAGACTTGCAAGATTTTCCATCGTCAGTGGGCTCCACAAATAAAAATAGGGGAAGACGTAAGCGCCTTCCCCTATTCAAAGACTCATGCTGTTCGCACGGTCATCATCATTATCTGGTGCCTTATGCACCTGAAAACGATCTTAAGCCAGCGCTGCTTTCGCTTTCTCAACGATGGCAGCAAATACCGCTTTCTCATGAACAGCCAGATCGGCCAGAACCTTACGGTCAATCTCGATATTGGCTTTCTTCAGACCAGCGATGAAACGGCTGTAAGACAGGCCGTTAATGCGAGCTGCAGCATTGATACGAGCAATCCACAGAGCACGGAACTGACGCTTACGCTGACGACGGTCACGGTATGCGTACTGACCTGCTTTGATAACAGCCTGTTTAGCTACACGGAATACACGGCTACGAGCACCGTAGTAACCTTTAGCTTGCTTAAGAACTTTCTTATGACGACGACGCGCCACTACACCACGTTTTACGCGAGGCATAACTTACTCCTGACGTTAGAATTAAAAAAATTACAGATTTGGCAGCATGCGTTTTACTAACGCCTGATCCGCAGCAACCAGCTGCTTCATAGGGCGCAGCTGACGCTTACGCTTAGTCGATTTTTTAGTCAGGATGTGGCTACGGAAAGACTGCTTGTGCTTGATTCCGTTACCCGTTTTGCGAAAACGCTTTGCAGCGCCGCTGTTTGATTTAATTTTCGGCATTGTAAACAATACTCCGCATTCGATTTTTCTTAATCTGATCAACAGAAAAGTCACTTATTTCATGACAGAAGTAATCTGAGCGAAAAAAGCGACTTCACACGAAAGATCAGGCTTATTTTTTCTTCTTAGGCGATAACACCATGACCATCTGACGCCCTTCCATTTTTGGACGAGCCTCAACAACAGCCATATCCCCCAGGTCTTCCTCGATGCGATTCATCAATTTCATACCCAGTTCCTGGTGAGCCATCTCACGACCACGGAAACGCAGCGTGATTTTAGCTTTATCACCGTCTTCCAGGAAACGTATCAGGTTGCGCAGTTTTACCTGATAATCCCCATCTTCCGTACCAGGACGGAACTTAACTTCCTTGACTTTAGTCTGTGTCTGGTTCTTTTTCTGAGCAGCTTTCTGCTTTTTCAGCTCATACTGATACCGACCGTAATCCATAATTTTACATACAATCGGATCAGACTTAGCGATTTGAACCAGGTCCAGATTGGCTTCCTGAGCGGCTGCTAATGCTTCTGACAAAGGAACAACACCAACCTGTTCCCCTTCTGCATCAATTAACCGCACTTCCTTAGCACGAATATTCTCGTTGATCGGTGCAACTTCAACGTTGCGACCTCTAGGGTTATTCCGCTTAATAGCTAAATCTCCACTATTTTATTGTTAGCGGTTAAAGCTCAACAACGCTTCAACCTGCTCAATGCTCATGCTGCCCAGATCTTCACCTGATCTTGAACGCACCGCGATTGTTCCAGCCTCAACCTCTTTATCACCGATAACGGCAAGGTAAGGAACTTTATGAATCGTATGTTCACGGATTTTAAAGCCGATCTTCTCGTTTCTCAAGTCCGAAGATGCACGGAAACCCTTATTTCTCAGAGTTTTTTCAATTTGCTGGCAATAATCGGCCTGTTTATCCGTAATATTCATGACTACCAGCTGTTTTGGTGCCAGCCAGGTTGGCAATGCGCCAGCATAGTGCTCAATCAGAATACCAATAAAGCGCTCGAAAGAACCCAGAGTTGCACGATGCAGCATAACCGGGGTCTTACGTTCACCTTCGTGATCCACGTACTCGGCACCCAGGCGACCCGGCATTGAGAAATCTACCTGAATGGTACCACACTGCCAGACACGATCCAGACAGTCACGTAGCGAGAATTCAATCTTAGGGCCGTAGAATGCACCTTCACCAGGCAGCAGTTCAAACGCCAGACCTTTGGCATTCAGTGCATCGGACAGCGCAGTTTCGGCTTTATCCCAGACTTCATCAGAACCTACTCGCTGTTCAGGACGAGTGGACAACTTATACTCAATATTGGTAAAACCAAAGTCAGCATACACTTCATGCAGCAGATCGATAAACTCGGACACTTCAGATTGAATCTGATCTTCAGTACAGAAGATATGACCATCATCCTGAGTAAAACCACGCACTCGCATCAGACCGTGCAGAGAACCTGAATACTCATTACGGTGACAAGAGCCGAACTCCGCCATACGCAGTGGCAGCTCACGGTACGACTTCAGCCCCTGGTTAAATACCTGGATATGACACGGGCAGTTCATCGGCTTAACAGCGTAGTCACGATGCTCAGAGTGAGTAGTGAACATCTGTTCATGAAACTTATCCCAGTGACCGGATTTTTCCCACAGTGTACGCTCAACCACCTGAGGCGTTTTAACCTCTTTATAGTCATGCAGATCCAGCTTGCGACGCATGTAATCTTCGATGGTCTGGTACAGGGACCAGCCTTCCGGATGCCAGAACACCATACCTGGTGCTTCTTCTTGCATATGGAACAGACTCAGCTGCTTACCCAGTTTACGGTGATCACGCTTCTCAGCTTCTTCAAGACGATGCAGATAAGCTTTCAGGGCTTTTTTGTCGGCCCAGGCGGTACCATAGATACGCTGCAGCATCTCGTTATTGGAGTCACCGCGCCAGTAAGCACCTGCAACTTTCATCAGTTTGAAAGCTTTGATATGACCAGTTGACGGTACGTGAGGCCCACGACACAGATCGATAAAATCGCCTTGCTGGTAGAAAGACAGCGGCTCCTCACCCGGAATATCCCGGATGATCTCAACCTTATACTTCTCGCCTTTCTCTTCGAACAGCGCTACCGCCTCATCACGAGACAGCACAGAACGCTCTACCTTGTAGTCATTCTTCGCCAGCTCTTTCATGCGCGCTTCGATTTTCTCCAGATCTTCTGGAGTAAACGGACGCTCAAAGGCGAAGTCATAGTAGAAGCCATTATCCACAACAGGACCGATAGTCACCTGAGCACTTGGAAACAGATCCTGAACAGCCATAGCCATCAGGTGCGCACAAGAGTGACGAATGGTATCCAGGCCTTCTTCATCACGAGCCGTGATGATCGCCAGCTGCACATCCTTGTCAATCTGGTAAGACGTATCTACCAGAACACCGTCTACTTTACCGGCCAGGGCGGCTTTCGCCAGACCAGCACCAATATCTGCAGCTACATCATAAACTGTAACTGCCTGATTAAATGAACGCTGACTACCGTCAGGAAGAGTTACTACAGGCATAACACCAGATCCTATATCAATTAAAGCCGACCCCTACCAAAGGCCCGCCGATTTCTGATTAGAAATACATATTTACTTGAAGGCGGCGGATAATAACACTTCATTTACGGCTAAGCTATTGCAATTAAATGAAAGATTTTACATACATAACATTGTCTTGCTTGCTAAACTTAATGAAAGCAAATTGTGACAAAACTGGCAGAAAAAAATCTTTTTTCGTGCCAGAATCCCTCCCTTCAACAAATAAGATGCTTTTACACTAAACGGACTAAGCACGGTTGAGAAAAATATGTACACAGATAGCAGTGATTCGTCTCTGATGATGCTGGACACACTGAACGATATCGGCATCGCCTTATCCGCTGAAAGGGATATGGAAAGTCTTCTGGAAACTATTCTTGTCTCGGCTAAGGATCTGACAGAAGCTGACGGAGGCACCCTCTATCTGTATAACGAAAAACAACAAAGTCTGGAGTTCACCATTGTCCGCACACTATCTCTGGGAATATCCCTGGGAGGGAAAACCGGACACCCTATCAGCTCTAACTTCAAGCCTTTGCCATTATTTCTGGAAGATGGAAACCCTAACCAGCAGATGATTGCTGCTTATGCAGCCCTCAGTGGACAGACAATCAATATTCAGGATGCCTACGAGGTCACTGAGTTTGATTTTTCAGGTACCCGAAAATTTGATGAAAGCACAGGTTACAGATCAAAGTCTTTTCTGACAGTCCCTATGACCAATCATGAGAATGACATTATCGCTGTGCTCCAGCTACTGAATAAAATTGATACTGAAACCGGAGAAGTCATCAGTTTTTCCCAACAGGATCAGAAACTGGCTGAATCACTGGCCTCCCAGGCCGCTGTAGCACTGACCAATAAACGTCTTATTGATGAACTGGAAAATCTGTTCAGCGCATTCATCAAAATGATCGCAACAGCGATTGATGAAAAGTCACCACACACGGCCAACCACTGCCGCCGGGTTCCTGAAGCAACCATGATGATTGCCGAAGCTGCTCATCACAGCGATATGGACTACTTCCGGAATTTCTTTATGGAAGATGCTGATCGCTATGAACTGAAAGTCGCTTCCTGGCTTCATGATTGTGGAAAAATCAGTACACCTGTGCATGTTGTTGAAAAAGCAACCAAACTGGAAACGATACATGACCGTATAGAACTGGTCGCAGCACGCTTTGAAATACTCAGGCGGGATCTGGAAATCAATATGCTGAAACAGCGCATTGCCGCTCTGGAAAATGGCGAAACCAATCATGCGTCTATAATTGAAAACTATGAACAGCTGGTGAAATCGTTATCTGAAGATCTGGCCTACGTCAGGCGCTGCAATCAGGGAGGAGAGTTTATGCCTGATGAGCAGATAGCACGGGTAGAAGCCCTGTCTAAACTGACCTGGACAGACCTTGAAAATAATACTCAGAATTTGTTAAGTGACGATGAAGTCAAAAATCTGTCTATTCGCCGGGGAACAATCACGGCAGAAGAGAGAGATATCATCAACAATCATATGACGCTGACAATCAGAATGCTTGAGCAACTGCCTTTTCCTAAACACCTCAGAAAAGTGCCAGAATATGCAGGAGGGCATCATGAACGTATGGATGGCAGAGGTTATCCAAGGGGACTGACTCGTAATCAGATGTCTATCCCTGCCAGAATTATGGCGGTTGCCGATGTATTTGAAGCACTGACATCTTCTGACAGACCGTACAAAAAACCGATGCCACTGAGCCAGACCCTGACCATTATGGGACGAATGGTTGAAGATGACCACCTGGATCCGGACATTTACAGACTATTTGTCCACTCCGAAGTTTATAAAGAATACGCAGAGAAATTTCTACGACCTGAACAGATTGATGAAGTCAATCATGAATCGTTGCCAGGTCTGGATAAAGAATACGCAGAACCAACAGAAGAAGGATAACAAAGCAATGTGGATTTCGATTCTTGGTTGCAGCGGGGGTATAGGCCCTGGCAATCGGACAACGTCCATTCTGATCGATGATGATATTCTTCTTGATGCTGGCAGTGGTGTTGGCGATTTACAGCTGCAACAAATGAGCAGAATACGACACGTATTCATATCGCATTCACACCTGGACCATATCGCTTTCCTGCCTTTTCTGGTGGATAGTATATTCAGTCAGATCAAACAACCTATTCAGGTTTATGGTCTGCCGGAAACAATCAAAGCTCTGAGAGATCATATTTTTAACTGGGTGATCTGGCCTGATTTTTCTGAACTGCCAACCAAAGATAATGGCGTAATGTCCTTTAATGAGGTATCTGCCGGGGATGTCATAACCATAGACCAACGATCTATCACAGTCGTTCCTGTCGAACATATCGTACCCGGCATAGGATTTATCGTTACCAGTGAAAACAGCAAGCACTTTGCATTCAGCGGCGACACTGCAACAAACGACTCTCTGTGGCACGCCCTGAACCAACTGGATAACCTTGAGGCACTTATGATAGAAGCTGGATACCCTAATAGCATGGAAAAACTGGGTACACTGGCGAAGCATTACACCCCCAGGTCCCTGGCAAAAGACCTTAAGAAGCTAAAGCACAAGCCTCACTTACTCATATCCCATATTAAGCCAGGCCTTGAGATACAGATATCCGAAGACTTACACCAGGAACTTAAAGACTATCAGCTGACCTGCATTAAAAGTGGCGATAGCCTCCAGTTTGATTAACTGTCGGCTATCTCTTGTAGCACACTTAATTATCAGCGCCCGATTGGAGCATCCTGTTTGATTCGATGCTGTCTGACAGACCAGAAAGCCTCAGTCTGCCAGCGAAGTTCATATGAATACTGCACATGCCTCTGGTTCATATATCGGAGAAATGCTCTGTCGATATGTGAACAGTAACTTCTCAGAACATCATCTTCCCGATGAAATAACCATTTATTAATAAGATCTGCAGCTACTTCAGCATCATCAAAGGCGCAAGCAATACCAGAAGATGTTAAAGGATCCATACCAATAGCGGCATCTCCTACTGCCAGCCAGCCAGGGCCTGCAACCGTCATTAATCTGTCACTATTGGCAGAAAACGGTCGGATCTCAGCGTTACGATCAGGACCTCGGGTATAATCAAGAACTCGCTTTGTTTCAGATAGCAACCGGGCAAACACTTCAGGTTCATTCAGACATTGTTCCCTGATCAGAGGCAGGTCAGTCATAAGTGCTATCAGCGTTTTTTGCTCACTAACCTGGTTAATAAACCACCAGCCATATGGCACAGCTTCTACATACGAGTATTCACTCAACAGATTATCCTGAGCGATATCCTCATCAACCCAGGTTGCCAGACAAGTCAGCTTGTCAAAAGCCCTGCGCTCTATATCAAAGCAGCGACCAAGGATACTATTTCGACCACTGGCATCAATCACCATATCAGAAACGACCTGAACATTACCTTCCTTACAAGCCAGTGTCAGCTCCCACTTCTGCAGCCTTCGCTTCAGGCTTTCCAATCGATAGCCTGCAATGATATCCACCCCCATCATCCGGACATCATCTTTTAAAACAGCATCAAACTTCTGGCGATTTAATCTCCAGCCACCCTTAACCTTATATGAGAAGTCCTTGAAATTAAGCAGTTCATTACCCCAGGAGCTGCAATTCCCCTGATAGCTATAATGATCGTCCTCAATAAATCTGAAACCAGCGGCTTCTATCTGATTACGGGTCAGAGCAACAATGGATTCTCCAAAAGAGTCTTCGACCCTTCCCCTATCCGGGTCTACAATGCAGATGGAACTGACCCCTTGCCTGATAAGGGCAGCAGCCAGAGCACATCCTGCAGGACCCGCACCTAAAATTGTGACATTAATATTCATCAGGATTAGCTATTCAACCGTTCCACTGTGCGTTGCACTTTTGATAATAAGCGGAAAGAATCCGACTTATACCCCGGCCATGTAAGATGACACATCAGCAGATGTGTCATCTTAATTCAGTTCCTGTAGATACTGAGCATTGCGAGAAATAACTCTCCATTTTTATAACACTTCAGTATTCAGTCAATTAAGCACCTGAACAAAGGCTTTTCTATAAAAGACTATCGTATTCTCAAACTAACGGCAGGAGAATCTCAATATACGTTTATTCAGATATATTACCCAGAGTCAGAATAACAACACAGACTCCAGCAGAAACTAATCATCATGAATAGTCTGCATGTGCAAAAATAGGCACATTCAGTCCACTCATTTATATGTAAACTTGCCTGATGATAATAATTATAAATAAAAAGTATCAATTACAGCGCATTACATCATACCAGATACCATTCAGTTACATACCGAAACAATTAATACCATTATTGAATGAAGAGCATAAACAGAAATACAAACTGCAGCTTTCAGATAGTATTTATGGCCGGTAGCGACAATATATAATCATATACTGGATATCATATCAGGAAGTAATTATATGAAACGTATGGTTGGCATTTCGCCTGCTCTGGCTGCTGCAATAGCCGTAATATTCCCGTTCGCCGCCTTAGCTGAAGCAATATCATCAGACAGCACACCACCGGGTCAGAAAGCAAACCTCATCGTATCGACACCTCATGACAGACAAAAACTAAATCTGACGCTGTACCAGGGAGGCCTGGCATTGATACAGGATGGACGGTCTGTTGACCTGAAAGCAGGTGTACAGAACATACATTTTCAGGGTGTGACACCTGAAATTATTGCTGATAGTACTCTGCTCGATGGCTCCGGCTTCACAGTACGTGAGCGAACGTATACTTACGACCTGATTTCACTGGAAGCTTTACTTAAAGCTAATACAGGTAAAACGATACAGCTTCAACTTAATGGCCGTTATTTTGGTAGTAGTACGGGCCCTTATTTCGTTACGGCAAAATTGTTAACCGTTCAAAACGGTCGCATACTGATAAGTACTCAGATACCGGGTACGGAGCATGAACGTATACTGGCTTTATCCCTTGATGACTATGCTGACATGATCAGCTTTAACCATATTCCGGATAACCTGAGCGAGTCACCAGCATTATCTATACAAGTTGAATCAGATATAAACGGCAGAACCCCCGTCGCACTGACTTATCTGAGCAATGGTTTTGGCTGGGACGCCAGTTATGTTGCCGATCTGGTATCAGACCAGACACTTAATCTGGATGCCTGGGTCACACTACGAAACAACACATCGGTTCCCCTGAATAAAGCAAGAATACAGCTATTAGCCGGCGAAGTCAGCCGTGCTGCCCCAATGTATAAACACAATAGAATGGAGTCTGACAATGCACCCATGATGGCTATGTCAGCAGCTCCGGCAGGAGGAATGGAAAACCTGGGTGACTATAAATTATTTACATTACCCGGAGAGATTGACCTTTCGGCCAGACAGAGCAAACAGGTGAATCTTTTCAGCCACGAACAAGTGAGTATTGAAAAATCCTACACGCTTCCTATTGATCTCAGTCATAATACCAAACAACTCAAAGCCGATATCAGACTTAAGCTGACAAACACAGAAGAGTCAGGGCTGGGAACACCTATGCCAGCAGGTATTATGCGTTTTTACCAGCCTGACACATCCGGTCTGCGTCAGTTTATTGGAGAGGTTCGTATCCCTGACCTGGATAAACACCAGGAACATACAGCTCTTATCGGACGGGCATTTGGCTTATCAGCGAATAATAAAACCATCCGCTGGGACAAAGCAGGCTGGTTACAAGGGGAGCTGGAGTTAATTAACAGCCAGGACACAGCAATGACGGCAGATATTCTGCTTCAACCACTGCTTTACCGCAAGGATAACGATTATAAACGCATCCCGTTGTGCCAGACCTCAGAAAACCAGGAAATCACTCTGAGACTGAGCCTGCGGCCCGCTGGAGGGGAAGCTGATATTGTTCATGTCAGTCAGGAAGGTAATGGTGTCTGTAAAGTATCTGTCAAACTTAAACCTGATACGAAAGCATCATATCATTACGAATACCGTATTAACCCGGCAGGATGACTTATAAAATCAACAGCGATAAAGCCGGTATGCCAGACAGTATCTGGCATACCTTATTGTGTCATTAATGAAGTTTCATTTTTGGCCGCACTACCTTGCCCAGCTTTTCTGCCAGAATAATTAACACGGCTTTTGGCCAGCCATGAATCGCTATCTGATGCATCCGATACAGGGAGATATAGACGGCTCTGGCAATACGTCCCTCAATGAACATACTATTACTGGTCAGATTACCCATCAGGCTGCCTACCGTACTGTAACGACTCAGATTAACCAGAGAACCATGATCTTTATAAAGATAAGCCTCCGGTATTTCCCCTTTAAACACTTTTGTCAGGTTTAGCCGGACCTTCTCGGCCATCTGATGAGCCGATTGAGCCCTGGGAGGAACCCAGCTGCCATCAGGCTGTTCACAGGCACAACAATCACCAATCACCCAAATGTCAGAGTACCCCTTAGCCTGCAATGTCGGCTCAACCAGAATCTGATTATTTCTGTTAGTTTCAAAGACATCGAGCCGTGCAATAAAATCTGGCGCCTTCACACCTGCAGCCCAGATCATCATATCAGCTTTAATCAGCTCATCATCCGCTGTCACAAAACCATCTTTACAGGCTGAAGCTACCCGAACAGACTCTCTGACTTCCACTCCCAGTCTGACCAGTTCTTTTCGCGCAGATAACGAAATACGACCAGGCAGAGCAGGAAGAATTCTTGGCCCGGCTTCAATCAGGCTGATTTTAAGCTGCCGGGCGCTCATCCCCGGCATGCCATAAGATTTCAGCAAATCTGCGACATGGTACAACTCAGCAGACAACTCAACCCCCGTTGCCCCACCTCCCACTATGGCAATGTGCAGCTCTTCGGCTCTTTCCTGCTGATTAATACGAATAAAGTTATTCAACAGTCCATGATGGAAACGTTCAGCCTGTTGATGGGAGTCCAGAAAATAACAATGATCAGCAACCCCTGGAGTTCCAAAATCATTACTGACACTACCAACGGCTAATACCAGAATATCGTAATTCAACTGCCGTTCAGGCAATACAGGTTCACCCTCACTATCAAAAGAAGGCGCCAGCGTCACGGTTTTACTCTCTGCATTAAGATGGCAGAACTCACCCAGTTGAAACCGATAGTGATGTTTAGCAGCATGAGCATGATACACTACGCCATCAGTACTGGTATCCAGCGACCCAGTTGCTACTTCATGTAACAACGGTTTCCAGATATGCGTCCTGTTTTTATCCACCAAAGTCACTTCCGCTAATCTTTTTTTACCGTATTTTCGCCCCAGCTGAGTCGCCAGCTCCAGGCCTCCGGCCCCTCCACCAATAATCAGAATTTTTTTCATCGTTAATGCACCTGTTTAATGATATGGGACTGGCTTCTGTCGGATAAAATAACTGAAACAGTAATAACCAGTATCCGAAGCAGACAGACAGTCCCATAGCATCAGACGAGTAAAACAGGATGCTCATAATAAAAGCACTTTTAAAAATCGCTCTTCTGCCATTGACTGAAAGAGATCAAAAGACTCTTGTCAGAGCGGTATTCAGGCTGACACCCCTTACTTTCGTCTTATAAACTCTGAAAGTAAAGCCTTCTTTCGCACACTAACTCTACACCTGAAGCACTCAGAATGTGTGTGCCAGTCAGTCTTTCAGCACTCATCAGTGCAGCCTGATGACAAGGCAGAATACTACAAGAAAGCTTTTACTCATTTACCCGGCGCATGTTCTGTAAGAATGAGAAAGAAGACTATATGTATCAGCAGTGCCATGACTATAGTACCGGGGAGATAGTATTGAGTCTGTAACAGGAAAGGGATAACTGTGTTAACTTAAAGTAAAGACCGGGCAACCAGCAAAATACTGTCAGGAATCACTCAACGCAAGCGCGTACCCTCTTCAGAGAGTACGCATTTCAGAAACAGAGTATACGATCCCTTTAATCAGAATCAGACAGGCTCAGCCTGATTCTGATAATACAGCAAAGCATAATCCAGGTTCTGTGAAGGTATCCGCCCATCAAGCATTCTGGCTTTCTTACAATCCTCAACAGCCTGCCCGAATTCTTTCAGTTGAATGTAGCAAAAACCTCTGGAGTTCAGTGCCAGCGCATCATCTGGTTTATAACAGACGGCATTTGAGAACGAGCGTATCGCTTCGTGATAGAAATTTTCCCGCAATAAACGTGTTCCTTCCTCATAATAAGGGTTGTAATCTGATAACTGGTACGGGTTATTAATCGATTTGCGATAATCATGACGTAAGACATACAGCTTCTGCCTTTGTGGAGTCTTCTCTTTCTGGCAGCTACTGACACACAAACTGTGCTTATCACTGATAATCTCTCTGGCACTGGAAATAATCTCTTCCCAGTGTTCATCAGCTGCAGCATCCTTCCAGTCAACGCCCATGCGATAAGAACGATACTGTGTTTTCCCTACAGGTTCAGACAGATCAACCGATGCCAGTACAGGATCAGATGCAGGGTGATCTTTTCTGTCCGTCAGATAATATGCCCTGGTCCGCAACTGCCCTGAATCACTGGAACTGAATGCCATCATAAAACAAACATCACTCTGACTGGTGCAGAGTTCAAGTGCCACAGGGGACAGATTAATACCTGGCACTGATTGCAGAAAGTCAATCACATAACTCCAGGGTTCAATCACAGCAGTGAACAGCACCGGAGCAGACTGGCGCCGATCAAAGCTCAGTTTAAGGAAACACATACGACCGGGAAACCGGCTGGCCAGCTGTCTGAATGCAGAAAGAGTCACCGGCTCAACTCCGGCCTGACGGCTTAAATTACAGAGAGTGGTTTCAATGCCCGTAGCCCCGATAATGACATCAAACCCCTGTTCTTTAAGCACAAATTCTGTATAGCGGTCCAGTATCAGGGTGTCAATCAATCCTGATGCTTTATCATTTTTGACCTGATAAAAATCAGATAGCTGATAAATCTCAGATTTTACTTCTGCTTGTACACTTACCATCTGTATCACCTCCATGTACCTGCATTTATTTTTATCGTTCAGGTATATTTGCATGCAGGCTTATTTCGATAGTCTGTTAATATTTTTATCACTATAGAAACAGAAAGCCTGCGTTGTGGAATCAAGGATTCAGAAGAAAAACGGATGCTCTGATTAAAGTAGAACAGAATTTTTCAGAAGTGATAACAAGCTGAGCACTTTATGACATAAATCAAATACTATACAAAACACCTGAATATCAATGCCGGGTAAGAATATGCGTCAATAACGCCCGAAGTTTGCCAGGCTTGACAGGTTTGTTCAATACCGGCAACTCTAGCTGGCTGAACAGTTTTCTGGATTCATTACTCCGATCAGCAGTCAGCATGACAGCGGGTATATCCAGTTGAAAATAGTTTCTGAGTACAGCTACACAATCTGTACCTAATAGCCCGTCATCCAGATGAAAGTCAGCCAGAATAACTTCAGGTATAAAGCTCTCATCCTGACAAAGAGCCATTGCCTCTTCAGCATTATTCGCGCAGATAACCCGCCCGCCCCACTGAGTCAGCAAAGCGTCCATACTCAACAGGATAGAGTCTTCATTATCAACAACCAGTACGTGCCTGTTATGCAACAGCTCAGGGACAGGTTCTGAATAGCGAACTTTTCCGGTTACTACGGTATTCTCAGCGGCCAGAGGGACAGTCACTGAGAAAACCGACCCTTTACCCTCTACAGAACGAATACATACCGGGTGCTCAAGCATCCGGGAGATACGCTCCACGATCGCAAGTCCTAACCCCAGACCCTGACGATTTTTCCCCCGATGCTGTTCCAGCTGATTAAATTCTTTAAATATATGGCCTTGTTGTTCAACAGGAATACCATCCCCGGTATCCCACACCTGAATCAGTACATGCAGCCCTTCTTTTCGACACCCTACCAATACCTTTCCCGATGGCGTATAGCGAATAGCATTACTGATCAGATTTCTGACAATACGCATCAGTAATCTGGAATCACTGCGTACAGCCATAGAATTGGTGACCATTTTCAGGCTTAAACCTTTATTCTCAGCAACAGGCAAGAACTCTGCGTATAGAGAAGACAGCATCTGCCTGAGATAAAACTCATTAATATCCGGTATGACCGCATTCTGATCCAGACGAGAAATATCCAGCAGATCCGTCAGTAAGTCTTCTGCATTTTCCAGAGCCAGATGGACTTGCTCAACCATAGCTGAATCTATGTCTGGCAACTGACGCTCCCTTAATGCCGCAACCAGTAAACGAGCAGCATTCATTGGTTGCAGCAGATCATGACTGGCTGCTGCAAAATATTTATCCTTATTCCGATTAGCTTCCTGAGCTGCATCTCTGGCTAGTTTTAATTCATATTCAATCTGTTCTCTTTCGGCAATTTCCTGCAACAATTGCTCATTCAGAACGGTTAATTCTCGGGTGCGCTCATCGACCCTCTGCTCCAGGCCTTCATTTAAATGTTCCAGCTCTTCATTCAGTCTCTTATAACGGACTTTCTCTTCCTGAAGTTCATCCAGACGAGCAATCAATTCAGGGTAGTAGCTTTTACGGGCTGACTGCTGCCCCAGGCCGATCAGACTGGTTACCGCCTGCTCCTCCGTCTGCCCGGCAGCTGTAGCAGAAGTATCAGAGTGCTTCTTCATAGACCGCTTCTACATCACGCTGACTGGAGCGTCGGGGATTAGTAAGGATACAAGGGTCTGAGATGGCATGGGCAGATAACCAGGGAATATCTGTTTTACTGACTCCACTGGCAGCCAGTTTCTGAGTCAGACCAACACGCTCTTTCAGGTCAATAATTTGCTGAACCAGACGCTGGCGCACCTGATTGCTACTCAGACCACGAGTGTCCGTCCCCAGAGTTTCAGCAATCACTTTAAAACGATCTTCTGCATCCCGGTAATTGAAATCAACCACATGCTCAACAATCATGGCATTACACAGACCGTGGGGCAGATCAAGATAGCCACCCAGACTATGAGACATGGCATGAACAGCTCCCAGAATCGCATTAGAAAAGGCCAGCCCGGCTTTCATAGACCCCAGCATAACCTGCTCACGCAGTTTCAGGTCGGCTGTATCTGCAACCAGATCGGGCAGATGCTGATGTATCAGCCGCATCCCATCAAGCGCATGCATATCCGTTAAAGGACCAGCACCTGTCGATACAAAAGCTTCTATTGCATGAACCATAGCATCAATGCCTGTACAGGCCGTCAGAAAAGGGTCCATAGTCAGAGTTGTTTCGGGATCAATCAGAGCTACATCGGGCACTACAGCCTTACTGACAATGGAAATTTTAACTTTATCCACCTGGTCAGAAATGATTGCAAACTGGGAGACATCAGCCGATGTACCTGCCGTGGTAGGAATAAAAATCAGAGGGGGTATAGGCAAATCTATTGTATCAATACCTTCATAATCAAGAATATGACCACCATTTGCCGAAACAATACCAATACCTTTAGCGCAATCCATCGGACTACCGCCGCCCACAGCGACAATGACATCACATTGTTGCTCCAGATAACGCTCTGCTCCAAGCATTACTTCATCAGTACGAGGGTTCGGCGAGACCTCTGTAAAAGAAAAGTAGTCTATATTCTCTTCTTCCAGACAGCCGATAATATCCTGTAACCAGCCTGCAGCAACGACCCCCGGGTCAGAAACCAGTAAAACTTTTTTTGAACCGAATGTTCTGACGTAATTAGCGACAGATTTGCGAGCCCCTGCTCCGAATATAATTTCCGGCGAGACAAATTTCCGCAGATTCGAGATATCGTTAGCCATATGTTTGCTCTCCTGGCTCCGGCGCTTCCATAAAACATGACAACCCCTCTCTCAGGCCCTGAATCGTCATCACATCAGGTAAAACCGGTTACCAGCAATTGTTATTGTTATCAACGGCTGAGTCTAACTGATGCCCAGTACTATAAACAGGACCCAAAAGTACTGTTTTCACAACAACAAACTGATGCTATGGAGCAGAATATCACTACAACTCTGGAGGATATAGCCGAACTTCCCATACACAGGTGACATCAGGAGGAAAATATTGTGAACACTTTATTGGCTTTATCGCGTCAAAAGCAGTCCTTTTTCAGAAAGCAGCAACTAAAACATGGCTAAACTTTATGGGAGAATATATTGCCACTACTTTATCTGTTATCTACTTCTGACTCAGGAACCCCCATGCATCATACGATGTTCAACACACCAGTCATCAGTCATCTGCTACAGGCTTTTTCAATACTGGTTCTTAAACTGACAGGCTGGAAAGTTGAAGGCTCTTTTCCCGAAAATACACCAAAAGCAGTACTGATTGCCGCTCCCCATACAACAAACTGGGATATGCCCATCAGCCTTATGATGGCTTTCAGGCTACGCCTTCCAGTTTACTGGATGGGTAAAAAGTCTATTTTCAAATTTCCTTTTGCTTCTGTTATGCGTTGGATGGGAGGTATACCCGTCGAACGATCAAAATCAACAAACATGGTCGATAGCATTATTGAGCGTTATCAGGAAAACGATAAGCTACTGATCATGATAGCACCAGAAGGTACAAGGGCACGGGTTGAAGGCTGGAAAAGCGGCTTTTATCATATGGCAAAGGGTGCTGATGTCCCTATTGTTATGGCCTACATAGATTATGCCAATAAACGAGGTGGTATAGGGCCTGTTTTCTGGCCCACTGGCAATTATGAAAAAGATCTTGAAGAAATTCAATCTTTTTACCAGGCCTTTCGAGGTAAATACGATTAATAATTTGAACAAAAGCATCCCGGTATTCTCCAGCAGTTGGCAGGAATACGACGACTCTATATACAGGATTTTTTTGTTCAAGCGCTTAACTGAAGCCACATAGTATGATCAGACAGAATTAAAACAAGGAATACAATATGTATAAGCCTCTGAAGACACTGACTCTGACAGCGGCTCTGTCCTGGCTGCCATTTTATGGAACAGCTCAGGCCAATGAGCCTCTTACCTGTGTCAGCCTGGATACCAATAAAGGCGATATTGTATTGGTGCTGGATGAAAAAAATGCACCAATCAGCTCTCAGAATTTTCTGAAATATGTTAGCGATGGTTTCTATGACCAGACTATTTTTCATCGGGTAATTGATGGTTTTATGGTTCAGGGTGGTGGACTGACTATCGAGTTTCAGGAAAAAGAAACCAACGCACCAATTAAAAATGAATCCAATAATGGCCTGAAAAATATCAGAGGCACAATTGCTATGGCCAGAACCTCTGCTCCCGACTCTGCCACCTCTCAGTTTTTTATCAATACAGTCAATAACCCATCTCTGGATTATGGTGCCAGAGGAAAAGATAGCTGGGGATACACCGTCTTTGGTAAAGTCGTCGGCGGCATGGACGTCATTGATACCATCAGCAAAGTTCAGACCGGACGTTTACGACAACACAGAGATGTGCCCGCTGAAGTCATTATGCTTGAAAAAGCCATTGCATTTACCTGTGTAAAAAGAATCGTTCGTCAACAGTAATACAGATACCTGAACAAAAGTATCCTGATACTTTCCAGCCACTAGCAGAATAGTGCAGCTTTCAGCCAATAAACTTTTGTTCAGGTTTGCAGCTTATTCATCAATGTTTTTTTATATCTTAATTCCCTATTAAAAATAAGAACGCACTACAACATAAGCCTCATCTCATTTTATTTTATTGGTCTGGGAAATTCTATTTTTCTCAAGTGACTTTATTATTCAGCAGCTGACCTGAAAGATATAGAAACATCATCTATGCCACTATATATTACCCCTGTCAATTTACATTAAAGTAACTATTTACATAAACCCCCCGACATTTATATCCTTTTTCTCCCGCTATTGACTGTATAAGACTGTAATACTTATGCAGAATTATTCATATTTTATACGGGAATCAGTTCCCTCTGATAACTCTACGGAAGATTAATCACTATAGAAAAGGCCTTTAACACAGGTCAGCCCTGATAAACCGGGGTGCAATCAAAATTAATGGATAAGAGGACTTCATGATGAAATCAATCTCTCACAATCAGCCAAAACAAACCCGTAGCCATAACCGCCAGCAACGTGCAGAACTGATCTGTCATGGCGCGGCTGACGGCGGAGTAAAAGCATCCGGCTGGCTGGATATTCTGGGTAAAGCTGCCAAAGGCGCTCTGGGTGCTGTTATCTGATACAGCTTAAAAGGAGAAAACTCTGCGGTTTTCTCCTCCCCCTACACTACAGCAGGACTGAAAGCGGATGAAAACAGGAATTCTTTCATTGGAAAGCTGGAATGCCGGTCTGCTGATGCCTGGTTTATCTGAACTGAAGCATCACACCCGGGGCCACTCTGATATAAAGGTTGCAGTCCTTGATTCCGGTGTTGAGCATCATCATCCATTCCTTCGTCATCAGCAATTGCATCCCAGTCAGCATGCAGCAGAACATGGCACTCATATCTGTAGCGTAATCTCTGGCGATAGCCCGGATGGCTATTATCAGGGAATCGCTCCGAAAATAGCCTTAATTCCGATAGAAGTTTATCAGGCAACAGATAAGGGAGACCTGCTTCCCTCCAGCCAACAGGTGCTGGCCAGAGCAATACATCATGCCTGCGACTCGGGAGCTCATCTGATTAATATCAGTGGTGGTGATACAACACGCTTCAACAATGTACCAGGCGTTTTAGCAGATGCCTGTAAAAGAGCCTTTCAGGAGAACCGTCTGATTATCGCAGCCGCTGGAAATAACGGCAGCGATACGGTTCATACACCCGCCTGTCTTCCCGGTGTTCTCGCCGTCGGAGCTGCAAGCTGGGATAGTCGGCCATCTCAATTCAGTAATTTTGGTCAGGCTTATCAGAATAGTGCCGTACTGGCACCCGGTGAGGACATTCCCGGAGCAGGCCTGAATCATACTCTGTGCACGAAAACCGGAACCAGTTTTGCGGCACCTGTTGTGACAGCCATTGCTGCGCTTTTTTTATCTCTACAGAAAACACTCAATATTACCGTCTCACCAACAGAGATCAGAGAGCTGATTCTGCACAGTGCAGCACCTGCCTTTAAAGAAGAGAAACTGGAACCAGCAAGAGTTCTGGCCGGACGAATTAACCCTCTGGCTATGATGAAAATCTTTTTCGCCAGATATCAGATCAACCCGCAATCTGATTGCTTTCAGCCCGGATCAGGCAATCGGCCTGCCAGAATAACTCAATTATCAGAGGAACAAACAATGACAGAACATCAAATGCCTGCTGCAAGTCAGGATACACCCGGTTATTCAGCTCCTGCCACCGAAGGTACAATCCCCCGTGAACATAGCCCTCGAACAGTAACATCTGTTGCTAATCCGCAGCCATCATCCCCAGTAACGACTCAGCCCCACCCCAGGATTAGTGCACAAACCTCAACACCTCAGCATAATACAGCTCAGGTAGCTCCCCAGCCTGTTGCGACACCATACGACCACCAGAATCATCAGACAGTCGCTATAGCTCAACCCGGCATTCCTGCTTATGGACTGGTGACACCGGATATCCACCACTCAGGTTATCAGATAATTCAGCCGCAAAGCTCTGTAACAGGACAACCTCAACATTACATTGGACAACAAGGTGTTCAGAATACAACGACAGTATCCGCTTCGGGGGGCACTCATTCTGTACAGACTTCCGCTCTGCCCATGTCTGCATCAGACCCAAGGGCAGCCAGACAACTTATTTACTGTCTGGGCAGTATAGGTTTTGATTTTCAGATTGAAGCGCGTATGGATTACTTTATTCAGAGATTGGCTGAATATCAGGATGGTTCTCTTGATCAGAGACTGTTCCGATATATTGTTGAACATGATGACTGGGATAATGCTGAATTACTGACCTGGGTCGTTAAAATCGATGGCACCCCCACCTATGCGATAAAACCTCATGGAGCAGGTAAACGGGATTTATATCGTCTATTGGTATCCTGCCTTTACTATCAGCTTCCACCGGATAAAAGGCCTGTTATTGAACAGGAATTCTATACTTCTCAACAAAGAATGATTGCAGCCAGATATAATCTGAATTTGCACGATAATGGCAGACTGAATACAAAATACATCAGAGATAAGGATGAATTTGACTATCGCATATATATGGAGGATGAGGTCAGTCTGCATCGTTTAGGCGAGTATCAAAAACTACTGGTCGACCTGGTTGCTGTAGCCGGAGAAGTCATTGGCGAAGTACAACTGTACAATGGCTCTGTTGTTCCTCAGATCGAAGTTGTCATCTCAGGCCTCAGCCCATGGAATAAGGCAGGATTGATCGAGCAACAGGTCAGTATTGCAACGGGTAATCCGGTCGTCAGCGACTATATTAACCGTGCCAGCAAAGGAGATAACAGCAATCAGAAAGAAGCCTCTTTGCGGGAAGAGATTCATCAATCCGTCAGCAGAGCTCTGGAAAAAATTTACCACGAGTTCAAAAATAATGGCTTGAATGATGATGACCGGGCTATCAATTACGTCGGAACCAATATCATGAATCTGGTTGACGTGTTCAGTGATGTGTTTGAGGTCCTGTGCGAAAATGATAAGGTTTGTTCCAGATATGAGTTTGATAATGCTTATGTCGAAACAAGTAAAGTCCAGAGACCAACCAGCATTCTGAAAGATGTCATCCTTCGCTTTTTTGAACCCGGAAACCTGGATAAAGCCTATAAGTGCTATCGCTTCACTGTTGACGTCTCTGATATTAATCCGGTTATGGTAGAAGGAAAGCCAAAAGTATTTTATGAAAGCGCGGCCCGCTAATAATCAGAATCACAGCATAAACAAAGGCCTTTCAGTAAAGGCCTTTATCAGTAAAATTCCAGAATAAACCCGATTATTATGCATTACACAGATCGTCTGCGCAGTTAGCAGCAACAGGGTAATCTGAAATATCGATTGCTTCAGATGTTTCTGAACACTGAGTCATGGTCGGATCGACGGCTTCAGGATGGTCATCCATTTCTGACAGTTTGCCTTGCCAGTAACCAATATCTATCCAGCGATCAAATTTGTAGCCCATTTCGCCAAAGTGGGCGACTTTCTCCATGCCAAATTTTTCATGCAGCGCAATGCTGGCCTCATTTGGCAGAGTAATCAGGCTTATGACCATATTAAACGAACGGGACTTAAGCTCTTTAAATAGTTCATTGAACATTTTCGTCCCAAGTCCTTTTTTGTGAATAACCGGATCAAGATAAATCGTCAGCTCAGCAGTGTGGCGATAGGCATTCTTCTCTCTCCATTGCTTAGCGCAAGCAAACCCAAGCACCTCTCCTGTATCGTTTTCTGCAATCAGCCAGGGCATCCCCTGCTCCGTTACCTGACGGATTTTTTCCCTCATAAAATCAACAGAAATCTCCTTTTCATCAAATAATACATGCGTATTAACAATATAGTAGTTATAAATCTCCGCTAATCTTTCAGCATCATCCAGGCACACATCCCGAATCATAATAATTCCACCAAATCCTTCAATAAGCTGGGTCAGGTCCACAACCTGAAATTTACTGACAATTTATCCGACATCACAGCAACCAGACAAATTTGGTCGACAAAAATAGTTTTTTTTTATGTTAATGTCACGCTATATTTATACAAATATGTTTTATCATGGGGATCGAAAGCAGCATATGGCGACATATAAAGGCGCAAGAAAGAGGACTCAATGGGGTGGAAATTCAAACCATATAAAGCTCTGAGCAGTCAGAAAGCGAGAGTATCTAACCCAGCCAGAGGTTAAGCAGATACAAACCGGCAACGGCAATCAGCATAACTACAATATCAAATCCTGCCCCTATGGACACTTTATCAGGACGAATCATATTCCATGAACTAAGCCTGAGTTCAGATAGTAGTTTCTGAAAATCAGCTTCTGTCGCCACCGCATCTTCCGGCCAGATCAGAACATCTTCATCATGAGGGGCAGGGAGAGGTAAGTGTTTAACCCTCTGCCTTTCCGACTGCTGGAAGCGACATATTTGCACCGGCACACAAGCCTGCCATTTCAGCTTAGGGCTTTTTAATGACTCTTTAAGTAACTCATACCATTGTTTGTCACATACCACGGTGTTGACATCAGGCTTGCGATTATCCACAGGTTCATCAACAATACGGCCATTAAAGTGCACAAAAACCTGGTCCGCATCCTGCGCCAGCTGCTCTTCTATCAGAACTGGGATAAGCTGATTCGCTGAACGTCGCACACCTGCAGGAATATCTACATGATGGAAGCTGACAGCATTGGCTGGCAATAGTACATAAAGAGACATAACCTGCTTCTGATCTGACAACCAGTCCTTAAATCCATCCAGATCCGATGAAAAACCTTCATGTCCGTCATCAACCAATAGCCAGCTCAGAGGCTTTTCACTATCCAGCTGCAGTGACAGTATTACTGCTGCATTCATACTGTTTCCTTGCTTTTCTCTTTCAACACACGCTTTTCCCCGAAAGGCAGATAATTTCTGGATAACACCCGGATCGTTTCTTTTTCAGAATCCCTGAAAATAATACTGGTCAGCCAGCTTTTCTGTTCATGGATAGTAACAATAACCCTTAAGCGGAAGTACTCACTTCTCACCGCCAGGCGTTTTTTCAGACCAGCATCCAGCCCCTTATCGGTCAGAAACTGCTCAATACTACTGATTGGAGTATCTTCTCTGTCTTTCAGCCACTGTTCGGTATCAACCAATGACTTATTCAGCATTAAAGCCAGCTGTTCCGGGCTAATCCAGTTCAGGTTTGCTTTGGATTGGCCGGGAAAAGCCATAATAACCTCCCGTAACTCTGACCAGGCTTTTACGGGAGCGTCATTAATCAGAAGTAATTCCGAAATATCTGTAATCCGTGCATCCGGACTCCGGTACGGTGGCTCTTTCAGCAGATACTCATTATCTTCAGCCCCTAACAACCCTACCCTGTTATCATCATCATCCAGCCAATCCAGAGTTTGTTCTGCTACGCCCTGCGACACATCATACTGAGACATCAGGCGTCTGAAGTAGCTGTATGCTTCATTGTCTCTCTTACCTTCCTTATCAATCAGGCCATTGACATTAAACAGATGGTCCACAGGTTCAAGCTTCAGCAGAATTTCACCGGCATCATTCCCCTGCTCTGCAAACTGGTCCAGGGGAAAGCGCTCCAGCTTTGCCCATGCCTCTCCCCGATGATCCGATGCCTGATCACCTTTGAGGTTGTCTTCTTTGATGTCCTGAAGCAGTAAAGCCTGAACATAGCTTTCAACCCCTCGGGAATACGCTTCAAGTTGCTGACGATGCAGATAACTACCCGCTTGCTCAACCTGGATGGAGCCGCTGCTCATCATACGAATTGCCAGCACAGAAGCGATCGCAAAAATCAGCAAAACACTGATCAGGGCTACCCCTCGCTCATAACAGACAGAAGAAGGTTCCCGGAATAGAATTCTTAATTCAGATAAATTAGTTTGATTTAACGCCATTTACAGCCCATCCAGAGTAATCAGGCGTTGAATCTGACCATAGTTCCTGGTCTGGAAGCTCAGATCAATGGCTTTGGGTAACTGCAACATATCCGTTTGCCCCTGGTTATTCTCCATTGGCCAGCTGTCACTCCATTCATCTTCTTTGCCAAGCAGACGTATCTGCAGTCCCGATACGTTTTCCAGCAAAGTCTGGACCTGTGGGCGGGTATCCTGAGCTCTGTCCAGCACAGGCCATATCAAACGCTGTAGCTTTCCATCTTCGACCTGATAACCAATCCGAGTAAGCTCAGATTGTATTTCATCCGGGAAACGCCACCGTCCATTGCGAGTAAACTCAAAAGGTAAACCTCCTCGATAAGCGGCTGCTACGGCTGGTAAATCCCCTCCCAGTTCATCTTTTATTTTACGGGCAACAATATGTTTCAGATCCTGATCAATCAGTGCAACAGTTTGTTGTAACTGTGAAAATTCATCAGCATGCACTGACGTTTTCTGAAATGCAGAAACCACACTGTTCAGCATTCTGTAACCGGCAACACCGATCAGAGCAAAAATAGCTACTGCAATCAGCAACTCCATCAAAGTAAAGCCTTGTTCTTTACTCTGTCGGTTTATATGGCACCTGATGTTTCTCAGACTATGTCGGGCCATCATTCTGCTCTCAAAAATGCGGTCAGGTGAATCAGTACAGCCTCAGGATCTTCCTGCCTGCGAACCTCAATTTCCAGACGATATAGCAAAGGAGAGTTTGTTTGAATAACATCGGCCTGCAGATCCCATTGTCGATCAGCCATAGAGGCTTCTGCTTTCAGCATCCCAACATCCGGCGCACGTTCAGTCAGGCGTAATTCGTTCAACCAGTTATCAGCAACCCAGGCGGCAAGAACTTTATCTTCTATTTTCTGAGTCTGGCGCAAATAGCCCCCGGTAGCCGACACCAGACCAGCAGATGCCACGGATAGAATTGCCAGAGCAATCATCACCTCAAGCAGAGTAAAGCCAGCAATGCGCCTTTTATCTGCAGCGTCGGATGAATTATATCTTTGCTGTCGTCTTGTCATAAGACTCACATAACTTTTATATGGTTTTGCCTGCTCTGCTCTGTTGCCATAAGCCATCATATTAGCGTTATGCTTTTTCCCGATAGCGAATGATCAACTCCCTTCGGGATTGATTGACGTTTACATCCACCAGATCAGCATAAAGCGAAAAACGTTGTAAGAAAGCACTGACTTTTTGTTGCTGGCTATAAGTCACCGTTAATAAAATTTGTCCTGCCCGGTCTTTATTTTGTGATGCCACTCTGATGCCATACTCTTTGGAACGCTGCTTCAGCCATTCAGCCAGCGGCAATACATCTGTTGTGCCATACTGGTTCATCAGATCATACTTACGCAGATAAACATTTTCTGAGCGCGACTCAAGACGGAGCTGTTTATTGTCCCTGCTCTGGACAGACGACACTACCGGTTGCCATATCAGCACATAGAACATAACCAGGACCAGAAATAAGGACAGAAGCATTACCGCTTTCTGGTCCCGCTCTGACTGTTGCTGCCACCACTGGCGAACACCTGCCGGGATCAGTTGCTCTGTATCTGGTAGTGATATTTTTTGCAACATCGGACTGCCCTCGTTCATCTCTTGCTCTTTTTTCATCCATCTGAAAAAGAGACTATTTTTCATACTGGGTTTGTTCCAACACCGAAAAGCCGTCTGTTTTCAATTCAATCCAGGGCATCCAATCCGGCAGGCGAATCTGTATACGGGCCGCGGTTGATGTGCCATCTGGAAAAAGAATAATACTTCTCTTATCCCGTGACTGATCAGTAATCAGTGTAAACAGCACCTGTCGCTCGGGCTGATAGGCGCGGAGATTACCAGTATCAATTGACTGCCATTGCCCCTCTGGTTTCTCCGGAGAAAGACTGCTGGTGCGATTATTGTCATCATCAGAGTCTGAGTCATTAATTGACCAGGACTCAAAACGATAACCACTACTGCTGAACAAAATGCGCACAGGCATTCCGGCCTGAATCGACTGCTGACGGGCAAGTCCCGCCAGAATAACAAGCCGGGCAGCTTCATCCTGTAAATACCTGTGCTGTTGTCCACCTCCCCGAAGAGACACTACCGCTGTCAGCATAACGCCAATGATGACCATAACCACCATAATTTCGATCAGGGTAAAACCATGCTCACAGTCAGCTTTTGCACAGTGTCTGCATTCAGCCTTAGTCTCCATGGCCTGAGGGACTTTACAGGTCAACGATCAGTTATCCCAGTTACCAATATCAGCGTTTACACCTTCTCCGCCTTCCTGGCCATCAGCGCCCAGAGAATACAGATCGTAGTGACGACTCTTCGTACCGGGACGCACATAGATATAAGCATTACCCCATGGATCTTCAGGTGCAGCATCCAGATAGCCATCTGCATTCCAGTTTTTAGCACTCTCCGGCTTTTCTACCAGTGCTTTCAGGCCTTCAGACTGAGATGGATAATTAAAGTTATCCAGTTTATACATATCCAGAGCATTACCGATCTGTCGGATATCATTTTTAGCAACCGTCACCCTGGCTTCATCAGGGCGCCCCAGAATAGAGGGCGCTACCAGGGCACCCAGTACCCCCAGAATCACCACAACGACCATAATCTCAATCAGAGTGAAGCCTTTCTGTTTCTGCTCACAAGCTTCTCTCTCTTTTACAGTCTGAGAGCATTTCATTGATTCATCAGATGTATGCACAATACTTCTCCCTGATATTTTATAAATTCATTAATCTGAATACAGATCCGTCAAATTAAGCAGACAAGTTAAAACAAGAACGGATATTATGTTAAGTTATCTCTATGAAAAACAGGCAAAATTTTATGTTGCAAGCTGTAAACACACTATACGCAGTTAACCGATTAACTGATTCATATTCATGATCGGCAATAAAATAGCCAGAACAATGGTCATCACCACGCCGCCCATGACAATCAGCACGACGGGTTCAAATAACCCGACCACAGTCGCCATAAGAGCTTCCAGCGATTGCTGTTGCTGTTTAGCTGCCCGCCCCAGCATACCGTCCAGTTCACCACTGCGTTCACCACTGGCAATCATATACAGCATCATAGGTGGAAAGCGGCCCACCGATTCCAGCGCAGAAAACAGAGATGTGCCCTCCTTAACTTTTTGCGCCACATGGGAGATTTCTTCACGCAGGTAATAGTTAGGCATCACACTGCCTGCAATAGACAAGCCTTCAACCAGAGGCACGCCACTGCGAGAGAGAATGCTCAGGGTCCCGGCAAAACGGGCTGCATTCATGTCACGGCTGATCTTCCGGCTCAATGGAAAGTCCACGACCCAGCGGTCGACCTGACGACGAAACCCCGGTTTGCGATATGACGATGAAAATAGCAGAAAACCACAACACAATCCTAGCAGCAGATAAAGCCCCCAGGCATTGAGAAAATCACTGACGGCAATCAGTCCCGCCGTCAATGGTGGCAGTTCGTTTCCTGTTCTGACAAACACTTTTACAACATCGGGCACAACAACCGCTAACAAAAAGCTGACAATACCAATGGATGCGAGGGTCAGTAATCCAGGATACAGCAAAGCCAGTTGTATTTTCTGCCGGGATTGTTCTTTGCTTTCGGTGTAATCCGCCAGTTCATTCATCACCAGTCCAAGATGCCCGGCATGCTCCCCTGCGGCTACGGTTGCCCGGTACATTTCCGGGAAAGCATTGGGGAATTCAGCCATGCTGTCTGCCAGAGTATGACCTTCCAGTACTTTTGAGCGTACGGCCAGTAACAGACTCTTGACCTTAGCTCGCTCACTCTGGGCTGACACGGCCTTCAACACCTCTTCCAGAGGCATAGCCGCTTGTATCAAAGTCGCCATTTGACGTGTACACAGGGTCAGTTCCTTGCTGGACATCCCTGGTCCACCCAAAAAACGGCCTGCCTTTCTCTCTTTCTCAGTAGCTTGTTGCACCGATGTTGCGATCAGCCCCTGCTCACGCAATAACTGCCGGGCGTGACGAGGGCTTTCCGCTTCAATAACGCCCTTTTTCTTTTTACCGGAAGTGTTCAGTGCCTGATATTCAAACGCGGCCATATTCAGTCTTCCCTGGTTACTCGCAGTACTTCTTCAAGAGTGGTTGTACCGGCCAGTACCAGTCTCATACCATCCTGGCGAATACTGAATGAGCGGTTCTGGCCATTATCCGGTCTGAGATAGCGTTCAATACTCTGTTCACCTTCCTGCTTGTGAATCAGAGTACGAATATGATCATCAATCGTCAGCAGCTCATAAATACCTGTCCGGCCTTTATACCCCTGATAATTACAATGCTCACAGCCTGAGGCATGGTAAATAACAGCCCGCTGCCCCGGCGACAAGCCCAGTAGCTGGCGCTCAGATTCATCAGGCTCATAAGGTGCCTTACAATCGTGACATAGCACTCGTACCAGCCGCTGCGCCAGCACACCTAAAAGGCTGGAGGCCAGTAAAAAAGGCTCAATTCCCATATCCTGCATACGGGTGACAGCGCCCGCAGCAGTATTGGTATGCAGCGTCGATAACACCAGGTGACCGGTTAAACTGGCCTGTACCGCAATTTCGGCAGTTTCCAGGTCACGGATTTCACCCACCATCACCACATCCGGGTCCTGCCGTAGCATAGCTCTTAAGCCACGGGCAAATGTCATATCCACTTTAGAATTGACCTGGGTCTGCCCAATGCCTTCCAGGTTATACTCAATCGGATCTTCTACTGTCAGGATATTCCGACAGGCATCATTTAATTCTGTCAGGGAAGCATAGAGGGTCGTGGTTTTACCGGACCCGGTAGGCCCGGTTACCAGAAAGATACCGTGAGGTTTATACAGCAGCTGTTTGAGACCTTCTAATAACACCGGAGACATACCCAGCTGCTGTAAATCCATACGCCCGGCATTTTTATCCAGAATACGCAGTACAACCCGCTCCCCATTACTGGATGGCATAGTAGAAACACGGACATCCACTTCCCGACCACCCAGGCGTAATGAAATACGCCCATCCTGAGGAATACGTTTTTCAGCAATATCCAGCTTAGCCATCACTTTAATACGGGAGATCAACAGAGGAGCCAAAGCCCGTTTAGGCTCAACAACAGGCCTGAGAACACCATCAACCCTGAAGCGTACTACCAGTCGTTTTTCGAAAGTCTCGATATGAATATCAGAGACTTCTTCGCGAATCGCTTCCTGTAACAAACCATTGATCAGACGGATAATAGGCGCATCATCCTGCTGATCAAGCAGATCTTCTGTCTCTGACACAGAATCCGCCAGACTGGCCAGATCCATCTGATCGCCAATACCCTGTACCATTTGCAAAGTCTCGGAAGAATCCGCCTGATAACTGCGTGTCAGGTATCGCTCAAACTCAGCGTCAGAAACCGTTTCCACCGATAGAATCTCTCCCATCAGACGCTGCATTTCACCCACTGCCGCCCAGTTCACTGGATCTTTGGCAATACACCTTAATCCGTCAGGACTATACTCAGGTAAAACGCCCTGCTTTTTAGCAAAAGTAAACGGCAACTGGCGCGCAACCGGTAATAGAGGTAAAGACTCACTCATTATTCGACTGTCCGTTATCGCTGGTTGCAGGTCCTACTGCATTTGACTGCGAGCGATCAAACAAGGCATTAACATCAGATTCAACAGATACATTCCGTTCACTGATATCCCCCTTGCTGGCTTCTACACGATAGATTCCCTGATATTTATCATCTGTCACCAGGGCAATCTGCTTTTTACTGGTCAGAACTTTAGGCCGGAGGAAAATCATCAGATTACGTTTGACCTTAGTTTTCTGTTCACTGCGAAACAGATGACCCAATACAGGAATATCACCCAACAAAGGTACTTTGCTTTCTGACGTGGTTTCATCATCCTGAATCAGTCCACCCAGTACAATGGTTTCGCCATCCTCAATCAGAATTGTCGTATCAACAGAGCGTTTATTGGTGATACGGTCAGCCGAGCCCGCAGCCAGAGGATTATCTGACGGCACCAGAGAAGAAACTTCCTGATAGACCTCCAGCCTGACACTGCCATCGGAATTAATCTGAGGTTTTACTTTCAGCGTTACCCCGACATCTTCCCGCTTAATCGTAGTAAAAGGGTTTGTGGTATCTGACGAATCAGTACTCTGCCCGGTAATAAACGGCACGTTCTGGCCGACTTTAAACTCAGCTTCTTCATTATCCAGCGTCATCACGCTGGGAGTCGACAGCAGATTAGCATTAGACGTACTGGCCAGAGCCTGAACAATCATTCCGACATCGATACCATTGCCAATATCCAGCGCTCCGCCAAGAAAAGCACCATTGAGCTTACCCACTGACACTGCTGTCCCGGCAGCAACATCAGTAGCAATATCAGAAACAGAAGCGCCGACATTATTAAAATTAGTGCCAATAACCGGATTCCCCGTATCTGAATCACCTATCAGCCACTGCACCCCCAGCTGCTCACCGTTGTTACCGGTAATCTCAACAATTACGGCTTCAATCAGTACCTGAGAGCGACGCACATCCAGTTGCGCAACCAGATTACGTATATCGGACATCACCGAAGGCTCGGCGCGTACAACCAGCGCATTCAGAGATTCATCTGCCTGAAACCGGGTTGATTCCTGCTCCTGATTTTTCTCTTTACCGCCTGAAGCTTTATCATCAATCAGATTGGACAAGAGTTCAGAGACTTTAGTCGCTTCAGCATAGTTAAGCTGAATAACCTGAGTAACCCCTTTGTTCTCAAATGGCTGATCAAGCTGTCTGACCAGCTCTCGGGTTTGCTCTCTTTCTGCTTCAGGGCCCTTCAGAATAAGTCGATTAGAACGCTCATCGGCTACGATAGTCAGCTGATCGGTTGACTTAACTTTTTTTCCGCTGTTTTCCGGTAGCAGATCTTCCAGCAACTTAGCAATATCGCCTACCCAGGCATGCTGCAGAGGAATCACTTCGATTTGCTGATCCTGTCGGCTATCCAGGTTAGCAATCACCCGCTTCAGTCGGGCAATATTGGTAGCATGATCAGAGATAATCAACGCGTTGGCCGACTGAACTCCGGCCATATGACCATATTGAGGCACCAGAGGGCGCAACACGGGCACCAGTTCTGCTACTGAAGCATTTTTCAGCATTACCACTTCGGTAATAAAGTGATCACCTCGCTTTTGTTCTGCGGTATTTGATTCCTGCTTTCCGGTGGCATTAGGAATAATTTTGACTGCACCATCGTCAGTTTCAATAGCAACAAAGCCATGAACATTCAGCACAGACAGAAATAGCTGATACACAGCCTCAGAGGGCATAGAGCTGCGAGATATTACCGTCACCCGTCCTTTAACCCTGGGATCAACAATAAAGCTCTTACCCGTAATATCGGCGACCTGACTAATAAACGCACTGATATCAGCCCCCTGAATATTAACTCGCCATTGAGAGGGCGACTGAGCAGGAGAAAAGACCTGTGTCTGAGCAAATACTGCGACTGAACTCAGCAGTAAAAACAACGTAATTATTTTTCTGAGTAACCTGAATTCCATGTTGGCTCCGGAATTTTGTACCGATGGCTGAACAATCGGTAATTAACGACCTATCGGTAAAGAAACAACAAACTGACGACTGCCACGCCTGACTTCCACTTCAACTTCTCTTTGATTGGCCAGAGAACCGACCAATCGGGCATCCTGAGAGGGGTTGCCCAGAGTCTGCCCATTAACCGACATAATCACATCACCGACTTTAAGCCCGGCAGACGTCAGTAAGGGCGTATAGGGACTCTGACCAATCACATACCCTCCTGCGGGTGACGGCATAATACCCGCTTCACCCAGCACCTGATCTGCATTGTCTTCCAGTTTTTTCTGGTATTTTTTCATAAATGCTTTTGGTGTCAGGTGTTGAATATCCCGTGACAGACTGCCAGCAGGCAGCTGTTTTACTGCGTTCTGGGCCTGACCGGACCGGAGGCCAGGCGCTTTATGAATGGCATTACGGAAACTATCAATCGGCTCAGGTGTCGACCGGTCCTGCAGTAAGCCATTGTTATTTTTCGCTATTTCTTTAAATGGCAAAAACTCTTTTTTGCCATTGCGCTGGATCACAACATGATCAGGCTGTACATCCACCAGAGTAATACCGGGCTGAATATCATCACCAATGCGGTAATAGGCTGCTTTGCCCTGAAGCGTGGCAATAATTGCACCGGATTTCTCAGCAGAACTATCAACAAAAACGGCTTTAAGCACCATGTTTATCAGTGTTTTTGGCACATTAACAGGTTTGGGTTCAGGTTTTCTGACAGGAACAGAAGCAAATAACCTTGCTTCTGTCCAGCGCTGATCTGCAGACAGTGGCTTACCCGCCATTACAATCCATCGGTCCATATCCGACACAGAATAATTGGCAGTCTGGTGCGGATAAACCAGCTTCCATACCAGTACAGATAACTGCCAGGCCAGCAGAATAACCAGAACCCAGCGACAGGATAATAACAACAGATTAAATGCACGTTTCATCAGCTGTCCCTCACCAGATCTTTTCTTTATATCGGAACAGAGCATCATCATCCGCTCTGCGAGGTACAGGTAATGCCGGAACTGATTTTTTCAATCGTCCCAGAATACTGGCGCTCAACCAGCCATCATTGTTCAGTTCTATTATCGCCAGAGCGTCATCACTATCCTGCGTAGTTAAATCAGCTCGACTGGCTTGCGGATCAGAATTAAATCTCAGAGCCAGAGGTGGGTAGGGGATTTTCACTGGTTTATTATTGCCCAGAAACCAGGTTTCACCACCTTGCCATGTAATAGCCCCGGAGGTATCTTTCACGGCCCTCTGTCCCAGAATCAGGCTGACATTGCGAAAAGCAATATCGCCTTCTATCCAGGCATTATGTTTTTTAAGAAAAGGGTTCAGCAACAGAGGATGCAATATGCCTTCCAGCCTCAGTCGTATACTCTCAGAGCCTTCCGGAGAAATCCTGGCAACGAGGGAAGTACCAGGGTGTTTCAGAGTAAGCTGAACAGGGTATCCGGTGCGAAACCACTGAATAAGACTGAATTGCCACCATACCCTGAATTCAGGCTGTAAATTATCATACTGATAGCGAATCAGAGCATCACCTTGCCAGACAGATCCATTCAACAAGCTGATATTGAGTGATTCCGGCAGTGACAACTGCTTTTCTAAATAGGGCCACACAGCACGAACTGGCAAATTAATTAATAAGCCAAGCATAAAAATCAGTAAAAAGATTCTGACCAGCTGCTGACGTACTTTACCTGAATCCAGAGTCATAAATATCCTTGTTTTCTGACTTTACTGCAGCTGCTTCCACAAACCATCAATCGCTTCAATTTTTTCATTATGCCGATTCATCTCCTCTGAATCGGCAGTGATCACAGGCAGAGATCTGCGATCTGTAGCCAGTCGACGAATAGTAATTTCGCCACCTTCCCCTTCTGACTCTGCATCCGATGCAAGGTTCAGTGCGGTTTGTCCACCTGTCATCATCAGGTAAACATCGGCCAGAATCTCAGAATCAAGCAAAGCGCCATGTAACTCACGATGGGAGTTATCAATGCCGTATTTTTTACATAATGCATCCAGGGAATGACGGGAACCCGGATTCATTTTTCTGGATAGCACCAGAGTATCCAGCACCTGGCAATAATCTTCTACTTTTCCGTAACTCGTCCCTTGAGCCTGATCCAGCCACATAAACTCATGGTTAATAAAACCGACATCAAATGGAGCGTTATGAATCACCAGCTGACTGCCCCGTATGAACTCAAAAAAGTCAGCGGCTACGTGAGCAAAATCAGGTTTATCAGCCAGAAAATCATCCGTAATACCATGTACTTCAACCGCTTCAGCATCAACAGCACGATCCGGCTTAATATACTGATGGTAGGTACGACCAGTGAACTTACGATTAATCAGTTCAACACAACCGATTTCAATAATTCTGTGCCCCTGGGAGGGTTCCAGGCCCGTGGTTTCAGTATCCAGTACAACTTGTCTCATGGGGCCTTAACTCTGCTCTGTTCTGAAATATGTAGTGTAATGTATAACATGATCTAACCAGGCCTTGCCGATATGGGCTTCAGCGTTTGCTCTTCAGTTCGTCAATGGCAATATTCGCCAGTTCATCAGCTCTTTCGTTTTCCGGGTGACCAGCATGGCCTTTCACCCACTTCCACTCGACATTATGCATCTCAACGGCTTCATCCAGCGCTATCCAAAGATCCTTATTTTTAACTGGCTTCTTATCTGCTGTCTTCCAGCCTCTTTTTTTCCAGTTATGAATCCATTGGGTAATCCCCTGGCGCAAATACTGAGAATCCGTAGTGAGTACTACATCACAGGGACGTTTCAGCAACTTTAACGCTTCAATAGCTGCTGTCAGCTCCATCCGGTTGTTCGTTGTGCCCTCTTCACCACCCCGGATCTCTTTTTCTGCGTCTCCATAGCGCAGAATGGCTCCCCATCCACCCGGTCCCGGATTGCCTTTACAACCACCGTCAGTATAAATATGAACCTGCTTTGTCAAAAGGATACCTGCATAATCATCAGAATGTCTTAGCTCCAGCGTCTGCCCACTATGAAAAATACTGAGCAGACAAGGGGATGCATATTAATACAGGATACCAATAAGTACACAACCCTATGCCAGTTTAATTTACAGAGCACTGACAAAATATCACTCTGGAAAACCTGAACTTTGTTTTGAAACACCCTTGGTTGATGGCGTTGCAACCACTCCGGGGATAAACTGATTCTGTTGCCAGCTCTTTTTAATCGGTGTAGCACACCCTACCTGTTTTTTTGCCCAGACAATATAACTGGCTCCCAGATGGCCGCCACTTCTGATATTTTCCAGCCAGCGAGTTCTTTCCAGCCAACGGCTATTGTTCATTGCCGGTCGGGCCATCACTGTTTCAACATCTTCAATGCGATAATCAAGCAACGTTAACCAGTCATGTAATCGCTTAAGACCTATAAAACGGCCACTCCAGGGCACATTACGCTTTCTCCAGGGCAGATATCGACAAATTCCCCAGCTACTGACAGGATTGAATCCAACAATAATAAGATGCCCCTTATGCTGTGTGATACGGGCAGCTTCTCTGAGTACCATATGAGGATTATCAACAAAATCAAGCAGATGATGCACCAGAACCACATCAACACTGTCATCAGGCAAGGGCAAAGCATGAGCATCTGATACCACAACAGACTGTCCCGCATCCCTGACCCAGTATGGAGACCAGGTCATAGGGTGCTTGATCTGACTCAGATGGGTCAGTGACACATAAGGCGACACCCCCAGCTGAAGAAAATGATAACCGAACGTCCTGGCCAGAAATGGTTCCAGGCGGGCTTGCTGAGTGTCAAGCAGAGCCCTCCCCAGGGGTTGCCGCCACCAGTATTCCAGATCATTCTGAAATGCCGCCAGGTGGCGCTTATCTTTTTTGAAACCTCTGAATTTCACATACACTCCATTTTTTTCAGGTGTCCCGTTCACAAACAACAGGATCACTTTATAATCATGCCTGAAAGAATTTCATGGCAGCAACCGGAAGGTCACTGAATATGTTAGAGATTAAACCCATTCCAGCGTTCAACGATAATTATATCTGGCTTATCAGAGAACCTGACAGCAATGAAGCCTGGGTCGTTGATCCCGGCGATGCCGCCCCCGTTCAGAAAGCCCTTGAGAAGGATGGACTGACTCTGGCTGGAATTCTGGTGACTCATCATCACTATGACCACACCGATGGTATTGATGAACTTAAAAAAGCCTGGTCTGTAAAAGCCTGGGGCGCTGATAACCAGCATACCGATATAGTATGTGCCGAAAATGACACGGTAGCCGTCTGTGGCTATGAGTTCAGAACCCTGGCTGTCCCCGGACATACGCTTGACCATGTTGCCTTCTACAACGAAGAAACCAGCACACTATTTTGTGGTGACACGCTTTTTCTGGGAGGCTGTGGTCGCATTTTTGAAGGCACTGCCGATCAGATGCATCACTCTCTGCAAAAACTGGCTGTCCTGCCTGATGATACTCAGGTGTATTGCACCCATGAATACAGTCTGGCCAATCTGAAATTTGCTCAGGCTGTAGAGCCGGATAATCACTATGTTCTTCAGGCAGTTACCCGAGCAAATCAGTTACGAGCAGAAAATAAGCCTACACTTCCGACGACAATTGCCGATGAAAAATGTCATAATCCGTTCTTTCGTAGCCATCAGCCTGCTGTCATTGCATCAGCAACTGAACAAAAAGGCACCCTGGTTGTGGCACCTGCTGAAGTATTTGCCGCAATTCGCCAGTGGAAGGACAATTTCTGACAGGACTATGTGATCTGTACTTATGTTTTCATCAACCCGATTTCAGTCCGGCTCAAGCTTTAAGAGCCGGTACACTCTTATTCCTCTGGTACTGACCGTTCTGTTATCTGGTTGTGTCAGCCAGCAAGAAAAGCCTCTGAATTCCGAGGTTCATCCGAGACTACAGGGCTTACCCGAAGAAGGCAGAATAACTTCAGCGCCTGACGGCAAAAATGCCTCGGAACTTCTGGCGGAGCTTGAGGGATACAGAACTGGCAGTCTTCAGAATGTCAGTGATCTCGGACTGGCAACAGAACTCAGCAACGCACCAGTCTCTCAGTGGAGAAACTGGCAACAACCTGTACTGAATGATTTCCACTTATGGGACAGGGTGCTGAAAAACTTTAAACTGGATCTGGACCAGAACAATCCCAGAATCCAGGCTCAGCTTAACTGGTATAAAAAGCACCCGAGATACCTGGAACGGGTTTTCACTCGTGCTGAACGTTATATGTTCCACGTTGTAGAACAGATTGAGCAACGCGGCCTGCCCGGAGAACTTGCATTCCTGCCGATTGTTGAAAGTGCCTATGATCCATTTGCCTATTCTCATGGCCGTGCATCCGGTATGTGGCAGTTTATTCCTTCAACAGCACGTTATTTTGGTTTGCGAAATGACTGGTGGTATGACGGCCGTCGGGATGTACTTGACTCTACAGACAAGGCCCTTGGGTATCTGGAAAGGCTGAACACCCGTTTCAAAGGTGACTGGTTACATGCACTGGCAGCATATAATGCTGGTGGAGGTAATGTAAACAAAGCCATTCGTAAAAACCGTGAGGCAGGCAAAGATACTTCATACTGGAATCTTCGCTTACCGGCTGAAACCCAGGCGTATGTCCCCAAGCTGATTGCCCTGGCAAAACTGATCAGGGATGCAGACCACTATGGCCTGAAGCTTAAACCGATTGCCAACAAGCCTTATTTTGCTGCTGTCGAGACGGGAGGACAGATTGACCTGGCCGAAGCAGCCCGAATGGCAGATATGTCGATCAACGACCTTTATCTGCTGAACCCGGGGTTCAGTCAGTGGGCAACGTCACCGGATGGGCCTCACCGCCTCCTGGTACCCGTAGAAAAAGCCGCAGCGTTTGAGAAAAAGCTGACTAAATTGCCATCATCAAAGCGTCTTGGCTGGCAACGCTACACTATTAAATCAGGTGATAGCCTGATCCGAATTGCCAAAAAATTTAATACCACCCCTCAGATGATACGCCAGACAAATAATATTCGTGGCAACCGTATCAGAGCAGGCAAAAAACTGCTGATCCCTATCCCTAAAGCCAGTGCAGGACATTACGCATTAAGTGCTGGTCAGCGTCTGCAAAGAAAGCAGGATTATGACCGCAGTGGCACTGGCGGTAAACGCATTGAATATAAGGTAAGGTCGGGTGACAGCTTCTGGAGTCTGTCCAGAAAACACAAAGTCAGCATGCGGCAGATTGCCCGCTGGAATGGTATGGCACCAACCGATATTCTGAGACCGGGCAAGAAACTGATTATCTGGTCCAAAGGCCATATCAGTGCCAGCAAAAGCACACGCACGGCTTCAAATGACAGAAAAATCATTCGCAAAGTAGGCTATAAAGTACGCCAGGGTGATTCCCTCGCTCGTATTGCCAGTAAATTTCAGGTCAGTATTAACCAGATTGTGGGCTGGAATAAGATCAATAAAAAGAAATACCTTCAGCCAGGGCAGAAGTTGACGCTTTACGTCGATGTCACCCGGAATCAATGATCCTGTACAGTTCAAACGAACTATTCTGAAAACATAAAGTCAGTAGAAAAGGGTACGTATCAGGTACCCTTTTTTATGAGCTGGAAAAGGCCTGAGAATAAAGAATATTCCTGAAACTCAATACTTGCCTTCGACCGGTACTGTCGTAGTATATTGATCAATAAAAGAAAAATCAGAGCAGGAGCCACACAATGCCACTTAAGCAAACGATCAGAAAATGGGCGTCCACGGGTAGCGTTTGTGTATTTTTAACGATATCTGGCGTAATCGCCGGTATCGACATCAGTCAGGCCGCCACGCCACAGCATGGCCTGGCAATGCATGGTGAACTTAAATATCCGGCTGACTTTACTCACTTTGATTATGTCAATCCCGACGCGCCTAAAGGCGGTGTTTTCCGTCAATCCGCATTGGGCAGTTATGATTCTCTGAATCCCTTTATTATAAAAGGCGTGCCCGCGTCCGGCATTGGTCTGATCTACGACACTCTGCTGGAAGCCTCCTCAGACGAACATTTCTCCAAATATGGTCTGCTGGCTAAAACGGTTACTCTGGCCGATGACAACAGCTGGGTAGAGTTTGAGCTTAACCCTGCAGCAAAATTTCATGATGGTCACCCGGTGACTGCAGAGGATGTTATCTTCACCTTCACCACTCTGATGAAAGATGGCCGTCCTTTCTATCGTGCTTATTACGCTGATATTGCCGAAATCACCCAGGACGGCGACCATAAGATACGTTTTAATTTTAAGACCACAGAAAACGGTGAGTTACCCCTTATTATCGGCCAGATTCCTATTCTTCCGGCTCACTACTGGAAAGATAAAGATTTCACACGTACCACACTGGATGCACCTCTGGGCTCAGGCCCTTATAAGGTAGGTAAAATAGACAGTGGCCGCTCCATTACCTATACCCGCAATCCGGATTACTGGGCCAAAGACCTGCCTCTGAATCGGGGTCGCTATAACTTCGATGAGATTATTTACGACTATTACCGCGATAGCACTGTTGCTCTGGAAGCTTTTAAAGCCGGAGATCTGAATTTCCGCCGTGAGAACAGCTCTAAATTCTGGGCTACAGCCTACAACTCTCCAGCCGTGAAAGATGGCCGTATTATCAAAGAAGAGATCAGGCATCAGAACCCCACTGGCATGCAGGCCTTTATCTTTAATCTGCGCAGAGATACCTTCAAAGATATCCGGGTACGAAAAGCACTTAACCTGGCTTTTGACTTTGAATGGACCAATAAGAACCTGTTTTATGGTGCTTATCACCGCACCAACAGCTATTTCTCCAACTCTGAGCTGGCCTCCTCCGGTTTACCTTCTGCCGATGAACTGAAGCTGCTGGAGCCATTCAGAGACCAACTAGACCCGGCATTATTCACCACACCGTTTGAACTGGTTAAAACCAAAGGAGATGGTAAGAACCGCCAGCAACTCCGCCAGGCATCAAAACTGCTGAAGGAAGCGGGCTGGAACGTTGTGGATGGTAAGCGAGTGGATACTTCAGGTAAACCAGTCACGATTGAAATGCTGATGTATGATTCTACATTCGAGCGTGTCGTGAATCCGATCCGGAAAAATCTGGAACGTCTGGGCATTACCCTGAACCTGCGTGTGGTCGATACCACTCAGTATATCAATCGTCTGCGTAGCTTTGACTTTGACATGACGACCACTGTCATTGGTCAGTCTAATAACCCTGGCAATGAGCAGAGAGAGTTCTGGCATTCAGAATATGCTAACAAGCCGGATTCCAGCAACTATATAGGCATACAAAACCCTGTCGTCGATGCTCTGGTAGAAAAAGTGATAACAGCCAAAGATCGTACATCCCTGATCACTGCCACACGGGCACTGGATCGCGTTCTGCTGTCAGGTTATTACCTGATCCCGCAATGGAATCTGCCAGCATTTCGTGTGGCTTACTGGCATCAGCTGAAACACCCGGAGAACAACCCTCCTTACAGCCTGGCAACCGACACCTGGTGGTCTGAGGAGAAGTAATCCGGTATGTGGAGCTATATTGCCCGTCGTTTGTTACTCATGATACCGACGCTGTTCGGTATCATGCTGCTCAACTTTATTATTGTTCAGGCCGCACCCGGTGGACCGGTAGAGCAGGTACTGGCCCAACTGGATGGCATTGACAGCCAGTCCAGTACCCGGATCGGAGCAGCTGAACAGAGCGATATCCAGAGTTCATCCAGCTCAGGGCAGGAGTATCGTGGTGCCCAGGGTATTGATCCGGAGCTGATCGCTGAGATTGAACAGCAATTTGGTTTCGATAAACCCGCTCACGAACGCTTTTTTCAGATGATAGGCAACTATCTGACCTTTGATTTTGGCGATAGCTTCTTCCGTGATCAGAGTGTACTGGATCTGATTCTGGAAAAAATGCCGGTCTCTGTCTCTCTGGGGTTATGGACCACCCTGATTGTATACGCAGTATCTATTCCGCTAGGTATCCGCAAAGCCGTCAGACATGGTTCCAGCTTCGATGTCTGGTCATCCAGTGTCATTATCGTTGGCTACGCTATCCCTAACTTCCTGTTCGCAATCATGCTGATTGTGTTATTTGCCGGTGGCAGCTACTTTGACTGGTTCCCACTGCGAGGTCTGACATCAGATAACTTTGATCAGATGTCATTCCCTGAGCAGATCGCCGATTATTTCTGGCATATTACCCTGCCAGTGCTGGCCTCGGTGATCTCCAGCTTTGCCACGCTCACTATGCTGACTAAAAACAGCTTTCTGGATGAAATTAACAAACAATACGTGATGACGGCCCGAGCAAAAGGTGCCACGGAACATCGCGTTCTGTATGGCCATGTTTTTCGTAATGCCATGTTGCTGATTATTGCCGGAATGCCTGCCGCCCTGATCGGAATATTCTTCTCCAGCTCGTTATTAATTGAAGTCATTTTCTCTCTGGATGGTCTGGGACTGTTAGGTTTTGAAGCGGTTATGCAGAGGGATTATCCGGTTATTTTTGGCACCCTGTATATTTTCACTCTGATCGGTTTGTTACTGAAGCTGGTCAGTGATATCACCTATATTCTGGTCGATCCAAGAATCAGCTTTGAGGCGCAGAATCAATAAGATGAACCAGTTATCTCCGATTACTCAACGGCGACTGGCCAGTTTTATTGCCAGTAAACGCAGCTTTTATTCCTTTATTCTGTTCACAGGGTTATTTATTTTCAGTCTGCTGGCGGAGTTTATCGCCAATGACAAACCGGTACTAATTCAATACAAGGGCGATTATTACAGCCCGGTACTGACCGTCTACCCGGAAACCACTTTTGGTGGCGACTTTGCCACTGAAGCGGATTATACCGACCCTTATCTGCTGGAATTAATTGAAGCAGAAAGCGGCTGGATGATCTGGCCGATGATTCGTTATAGCTACGACACCATTAACTATGAACTGGAGCAGCCCGCTCCCAGTCCACCAACCGGTGAAAACCTGTTAGGCACCGATGATCAGGGACGGGATGTTCTGGCCCGTGTCATCTACGGTTTCCGTATCTCTATGTTATTCGCTATTGCACTGACCATTGGCAGCACGATTGTCGGTGTTGCTGTGGGCGCTATGCAGGGGTTCTTCGGCGGTAAAATTGACTTGCTGGGCCAGCGCTTTATCGAAATCTGGTCAGGCCTGCCGACGCTGTTCATCCTGATTATTCTCTCCAGTGTTATTGAGCCCGGTTTCTGGTGGCTGTTAGGTATCATGCTGTTATTCAGCTGGATGGCACTGGTCGATGTGGTTCGGGCTGAGTTTCTGCGCTGCCGGAATCTGGAATATGTCACAGCGGCCAAAGCGCTGGGCGTACCGGATCGTTTGATTATGTGGCGTCATATGCTGCCTAATGCCATGGTCGCCACCATGACCTTTATGCCTTTTATTTTTACCGGTGGTGTCACCACCCTGACCGCACTGGATTTTCTGGGTTTTGGTCTGCCCCCCGGATCACCATCACTGGGCGAACTGGTAGCCCAGGGTAAAGCCAACTTACACGCCCCCTGGCTGGGCATGACCGCATTTGTTGTACTCTCCGTTATGCTGACACTACTGGTATTTATTGGCGAAGGCATTCGGGATGCTTTTGACCCTCGCCACATTTCGGAACAGCAGGGATAAGGAAACAGAATGATCGAATCCAGCCCGCTACTTACTGTCGAACAACTCAGCCTGGGATTCCATGGTCAGGCTCCCGTGGTTGAAGATATCAGTTTTCACATTCATAAAGGCGAGACTCTGGCACTGGTCGGTGAAAGTGGCTCAGGCAAGTCCATCAGCGCTCTGACTATTCCCGGATTACTGCCATCCAGCGCCCGAATTCATCGGGGTAAAATCTGTTTTGATCAGGATACTCTGCTTGAAGTCAGCCCGTCTCAGCATGAGGCTCCTTTTGCGATTCAGAATGACATCAGCCTGCAACGGCGGTTACAGGGTATTCGGGGCAACCGGATCGGTATTATCTTCCAGGAACCGATGACCTCTCTGAATCCGTTACACTCTATCGGTAAACAGATCGCAGAGATCATTCAGCTGCATCGCCCGGTCAGTGGACAGGCCCTGACCGATGAAGTCATCCAGCGCTTAGAAGAAGTTGGCATTGAACAGGCATCAGAACGAATCAATGCTCTACCTCATCAACTGTCAGGTGGACAACGCCAGCGCGTGATGATCGCCATGGCAATCGCCAATAACCCGGAACTGTTAATTGCCGATGAACCCACCACTGCACTGGATACCCACATCCAGCGCCAGATTCTGGATCTGATCCAGAGCCTGCAACAAAAATATCAGCTGGCAGTGCTGTTAATTACCCATGATCTGAACATCGTCAGGGACTATGCCCAGCGTGTCTGCGTGATGCAACATGGGCGGATTATTGAACAGGGCAATACTGAACAGATTTTTACCGCGCCGGAGCAGGATTACACCCATATGCTGATCCATTCCGCCCCGGAAGGTGAACCTGTCCCATTACAGGATCAGGCAAAAACCCTGCTGACAGTGGATAACCTGAATGTCTGGTACCCGGTGCGCAAAGGCATTCTGAAACGGATTCACGGTTATATCAAAGCCGTCACTGCTGCCAGCTTCCAACTGAAGCAGGGCGAATGCATCGGCTTTCTGGGTGCCAGTGGCTCAGGGAAAACCTCGTTAGGTATGGCAATTCTGCGCCTGATCAGAAGTGAAGGTTCCATCGTTTTTGATAACCAGCCTCTGCACCAGCTATCAGGTAAAGCCTTAAGAGGCATCAGAAAAGACCTTCAGGTCGTGCTTCAGGACCCTTTTGGTAGCCTGAGCCCCAGGATGACCGTCGGTGATATCATTGCTGAAGGCTTACGGGTTCACTCGGAGCAATCAGCAGAAGATATCGAACAGGCTGTTTGTGATGTCATGGCCGAAGTCGGACTGGATTCAGATCTGCGCCATCGCTACCCGCACGAATTTTCTGGCGGTCAGCGCCAGCGTATTTCCATTGCCCGGGCACTGATACTCAAACCTAAACTGATCGTACTGGATGAGCCGACCTCAGCACTGGATAAGAGTATTCAGAAACAGGTCGTAGCACTGCTTAAATCTCTGCAGGAGAAACATCAGATCAGTTATATCCTGATCACCCATGACCCGGCTACCGCTGAAGCCATGTGCCATCAGACCATAAGGCTGGATCACAGATAGTTCATCCTATGGCACCTTCAACCCATAGCACAATGACAGGACAATAAGTTGAGTAAGGACAATGAGTTGAGTATGAACCTCAGGAGTGATTATCTGGCAATGACTGTCATTGGAGCCCACCTGGCAGCTTACCTGCTGGTCTGGTTAACCGGCAGTAATGAGACTTTGTTTTACTGGCTGAATAGTTTACTCAGCTATTTACCAGACACGTTCTGGCAAGTAACCACTCACTTTGGTGAAACTCTGAGCGCTGCTGCGATCCTTTTGCTGTTTGTGCGTAAATATCCTGTATTACTCCCCCATCTTCTGATATCAGGTTTATGCTGTTTTGCCCTTGTCTATGGCCTGAAACAGTTTCTGGATGTGACTCGTCCGCATCTGGTATTGCCCATTGAAAGCTTTCATTTTATCGAAACGAATAAAACAACCCCATCCAGACCTTCTGGCCATACGGCCACCGGAGCTTTTATTGCAGCCACACTGGCTTATCTGTTTAAAGACAAATATCAGATAACTCTGCCTCTGATAGCGGCAGGATGTATGGTCGCCCTATCCAGAATAGCCATTGGTGTTCATTGGCCACTGGATCTGTTTATGGGCGGAGCGATCGGCTGGATAACAGGCTATTCTGGCCTGCATATGGTCAGAAAGCTCGCAGCCCCCTATTTAGCTCTCTGCAAAGAAGGCTCCCGCTCTTTCACTCTTCTTTACTGTATATCTGCGGTTCTGGTCATCAGTCTCCTGGTTCTGATGAGCTGGCCATACCCGGAACCGACATTCTGGTTTAAATCAGTCCTTATTGTCATGTTAACAGTAACCACTATCCGCCTGATGCGCCCGGGAGTGAGCTCTACCCCCTGATGCTTTTCAGCTAAAAACCAGGTCAGAGCGTTTATCTGTCTGGATTAACCAGAAGACATTATTCAACGACCAGAGGGCATACTCTCTCTGTCGCCTTTCATTTAGCCTGTGAAATAACAGGCTGAATATTATCTGACTTAAGCAACTGAAAGGTATCTTTTCAAGAGACTGCCATATTCTCTGTATATTCACTGGATCATACATACTTACAACAGTGTCTCGATATTTTTCGCAAGGGCTGAAGAATAAAGTCTTCTGCAGAAGAGAAATTTCTGGTGGGTGTTTATAGAAATACTGTTGTTCAGATACGTATACGAATTTGTTTATCTGACATTCCTTTTCAGGGGATATTCAATCGGTGCCTATATAGCCAGGATAGTTAGCCAGATATAAATTGACTTCATGGGCGAGAGCAAATCCCCCTAAGGACATATTATGAATATCTTTTCTGGTGGATCATTTTTATCCAGCTTTTTAAACTCTCCTGCTAAATCACTGAATACACAACCTGTTGTTCAATCAGTATCAGGATTGAATAACCAGCCTCCCGTTACAGGAACAACCACAAGGCAAGCCTTCAGCACTGCTGAAACAATGAACCAGCCACCACAGGATGGCGGTGCCCGCTTTGGTTTCCGTACACATACTAATAATATGTCGCCTGAAAAAGCAGAGCGAGTACAGACCTTATTATCCCGTTTAGACGATGAGCAGAATACTATTCTTGCGGGTACCCAGCACATTCATGGCGATGAGCTGTTTTCAGATGATTTTCTCACGATGGTGGAGGAGATGGACGATGAACAGCTTTCCCAGCTGATTAATACCCTGGATGGTTTTAATGTTAATCCGGGCAATAACTTTTTCTATCGCGATCCTCCTGACCTTGAAAATTTTATTCAGACATTAGCTCAGACAGATGAAGAAACCCGGGATCGTATTCTGGACAAAACCAGCGAGTTATCTGAAGCCATTTATCATCCGGATGGTGACTTCACCTACGATTCTATGGGAATCAGCCCTCAGGTAGGCTCTGTGACTGCAAACCCATTACATCACTTTATATCTGCAGTCACTCAATCGCCTGATAGTAATCAATTTATGGATAAGCTGGAGCAATTTGATGAACAACAGCAGAATCAGTTATTAAATGTTTTCGGCTGGGATCATAAACAGGGCGAGCGTTTAATGAATGCTCTGGAAGGAAAGAGTGAAGAAACACAGGGCGCTCTGTTATCTTTCCTGAGTGACTTAACTGAAAATGGAGCAGTTCCACTGACCATTAAGCAGCAAGTAGCCGGTTCTGATATGCATACCGGCAGCGTCTGGCTTGATGGACAAAAACCTGGCACGGCTGCCGCGTTGTTAACCATAGACAATAACTCTGAATCGACCGTTGATCAGATGCTGGATGAAACTTTAACCCTGTTAGATCAATATCAGTTCAGTGACGAACAGCTTATCCAGATGACCGACGACCTCAAAGGCATGGAACGCAGTGATCAGAGAGCATATTTAACAATCAGTAAAACAGGTCTGGAAACGCTATTTTCAGCCTCTGGAAATACAGGGAATGAACGTCAGCCAATCGATATGTCTGAGCATCAGCAAGCTTTTGATATTGTTGATTCTGTTCGCCAGGACAGCCATGCCAGAGATCTCGTGTTTCGCTCCAGGGTAGGAGAGCAAGTGGGGCTAATGAGTTCAGTCAATTCAGAGTTTTATGAATTAAAGAGTAAAGAGGATTCTCTTCGTGATGTTCGCAACACTGTAGCAGTCCTGACCAGACAAGCCATGCTTGGTCCACAAAGTTATTCTAATCAAGAAAGCAGGGGTTCAGCTGAAGATACATCAGTATTTAATCCCCTTGAAAAAACGTCTTTACAAGCTGTAAATATCGACACTGCAGGTCCATCATCCCAATTTTCCCGGAGTCTGAATCAAATGATGACAAGACACCGGGATCATATGATTCAGCTTTTACAACAAATTTCCGATAATACAAACCCTGTTCAGCCCTCGTATTCTGATCAATTCAGCTTAAAGACCAATCTGTTTCCATCGATAAACTCAGGTAATACATCATCATAAGATATTCATTTATTCCCTGGCAGATACTTCATTCAAGGCTATAACTTCTGCCATTGATCATCCGAGTTTTTCAGACTGCTGAAACAAAGAAGTCCATGAGCAAACTTCTGTGGTATATGTTTCTGACGAATTACATGTCCACAGTTTCTGCTCATGTGATCAGTGTTGGTATAAGTCGTGTTTTAAGAAAGGCTCGCATACCGACTGCCAGTGCGGAACGCTGTTTACAGCAGCTGGCCGGATAATGAGTGTACGTAAACCATATAGACAGGGCCAACTGGCGTACCGAATCATCGGACACCAGCATCTGCTACTCTCTCAGATCCCGGCATCCGCTCCTTATCATTCCATCAAATAGCCAGCAACAAACTGGCTGCTATAGACCACATCACGATACAGACGCTGGCATCCAGAACTCGCCAGGCAACAGGCTTTTTAAATAAAGGGGCCAGCCATCTGGCTCCCAGACTGATACTGAAAAACCAGATAAAAGAAAAGCTGATTGCCCCAATAGCAAACCAGGGACGCTCATCTGCCGGGAATTGCCCACCGATACTGCCAATCAGTACCACAGTATCCAGATAAACATGGGGATTCAGCAGCGTAATAGCCAGTGTGGTTAGTATGGCGCTGCGTAAACTGGTCAGTTCATGGGTAGAGCTACCCATACTATTGGTGTTCATTGCCGAGCGCAGAGACTGGAACCCATACCAGAGTAAAAATGCTGCGCCTCCCAGGCGGGCGACCATCAGCCAGGCCTCAGATTCACTGACCAGAGCACCGACCCCGGCAACCCCAACCGTCACCAGTAAAGCATCAAAAAAGCTGCAGATCCCGGCAATGGGCCAGTGATATTGCCTACGCAGGCCCTGTGTCAGAACAAATGCATTCTGAGCACCAATCGCCATAATTAACCCTGCACTGGTACCCAGTCCCTGAATCAATGCCAGTAAATGAGAACTCAATGTAAAACTCATATCTATCACCCGATCACAAAAACACGATTACAAAGCCGTCGTCATATACAGAGCTCAGTCATATAAAGAGCTGCGTCATCCTCATGGCTTCCTTTGATGACACCAGTTTGCGAAATCCCTTGAAGTAAGTAAAACTAATGATTCTTATCTTTCATTAATAAAATTTATAATCATGCATACACTGGACATTCGCCAACTGGCTGCCCTGAGCGCCATTATTGAAGAACAAAGCTTTGATAAAGCCGCTCAAAAACTACATATCACTCAGTCCGCGGTCTCTCAGCGCCTGAAACAGCTGGAAGAACGTTTGGGCCAGACACTGGTGATCCGGGCCAATCCGGTACAGGCTACAGATGCCGGGCACCAGGTGATCAAGTACTACCGAAAAATAGCGATGCTGCAGGATGAGCTGTTTACTTCCTTATCACCGGATCACAAAGAGGGCTTCACCCGAGTTGCAATCGGTATTAATGCAGACAGTCTTCAGACCTGGTTTATGGATGCAATCACATCCCTGCTGCAACAAAAGCAATGGCTACTGGATATGAAAGTGGATGATCAGGAGCAAACACATCACTTACTGAAAACCGGAGAAGTGATCGGCTGTATCACCTCATCTCCTGAAGCGATGCAGGGCTGTAGCTGTATTCCCCTGGGTGTAATGCCATATCGCTGTCTGGCCAGTCCGGACTATATCCAGCGTTATTTTCCTGAAGGTGTCACAGCTGAAGGCTTTCGCAAAGCACCGGTTGCTGAATTCAATAATAAAGATGAGCTTCAGAACCGATTTCTGAAAACATTCTGTAATCTGAACCCGGGTGATTACCCGAAACACCGGATTCCTTCATCTGATCCTTACTTTCAGATGGTTATCAGAGGGCTGGCCTGTGGCATGATTCCTGATCAACAGAGCACCCGGGAGCGTGCATCTGGTGCTGTCAGAGAGCTGTTACCCGGTTGCTATCTGGCCATTCCTTTGTACTGGCATGTGTGGAATCTGAAATCGGAACATGTTCAACAGCTAACCAGAACACTGACAGCGGCTGCCAGTCAGTATCTGGATGCTTTCGATCAACATAATGATCTGATTCACCCTGAATGATTTCTGATCATACGTTATCCCAGAGAACCACAGATGATTGATATGGTTATATTTTGAACAAAATAAGGCGAAAGCCCAGACAGTCCCGTCACACAGCAACTTTTTCAGCAGAATTTCAATTATTCCACATAGTTACCCACTTTTTCTGTGGATAACTATCCTGAAAATACCAGCAAGATAATGAATAGAAGCGCTGACAAGTTAAGCAGGTCAAATAACACAACACACGTTGTATCCAGGGAAATGAGAAGCAGACCGGAAAGCCGTAAGCTGCCAGAACTAATCCTGGATATTAAGATCAGGATAGCACCCGGTATTTTCCAGACTGGATTTTAAAAAACCATTGCCCCTGAAAGCATCAGATGATGATATATGCCGATGAAACGAGATATTTTAGACCGGAGTCCAACGCAATGGTCCTGTTGACTGGCAGCATGGGCAGATGACGGGTATTATATGCCCCTTTGAATTCCGGGCACTATCGCTCAGAGCAGCATACTCTCTGAAGCTCGATAGATAAAACCGTGCTGAGTCAGATCTGTAACCAGAACCTGTTGATTCGCTGCGTTCAGCTCTGACTGACAACAAAAATTGAAGATTTATGACCAAACAGCAAACGATCAGAGTTTTCTCGCTCCAAAACGACAGTAATATTCGCTATCAGGAACAGAAGGACTATCCTTTTGCAGCCAGACTTTCATCCGTTCCTGTTCATTTACAGGAAGCACTGAAGCTGGCCAGATATATTCCGGTTGTTTTCAGAAAATCTTCCAAAGGCCGCCTGGAGATAAAAGCATTACTCAGTCATAAAGGTAAACCCGTCATTAGCCCATCAGGTCAATTGGGTCTTCCTGTGTGCCCGGACTACCTGGCTATGTACCCTTTCACCTGGGCTGTTGAGAAAAATATCTTTCATCTGGCTTATCATACTAATGCCCCTCAGTTTAATGAGAATGGCCGTAAGCTGGTTACCTCAAAAGGCAAGCCGACCCAGCAACTGAATAAGATCAATAATGAGATTCATACGATTCAGAAACTTTTCGTAGCGACTGAAAATGAGCTACAAAAGCTGGATAAGCTGGATATTCTGAGTGCCCGTGGCGAATATCTGCTACTGACAGAACAACCATCGGAAGAGAAAGTTAAGCAGTTATCACCCGTGCTCAGACTATTATTGCAGAATCATCTGCATAGTCTGCAGTTTTTGAATAACCAGCCAGCCCCGGTGGCAAAAACAGAACAGCCTGAGAAAAAATCAAACACTCAGGAAGACACTAAATCTTCAAAGCCGAAGAAAAAAAATCAGAAAAAGTCTGATAAGAAAGGCGCAGAAAAAGCTAAAAAAGCAGACAAAAAGAAAAAGTCAGCTAAAAAAGAAGACCTGCTTGAAACGCTGATCCGGCAGGTATGCGAGCAGAATGAAGTCACTATTGAAGAACTTCAGAGCAGAAAAAGAGGAAAAGCTCTGGTAAAAGCCCGTGCCGATCTGGCTAAAGTTTGCCAGCAAAATAATAAGCTGCCTGAATTAGCTGAGAAACTGGAAAGATCGACCAGTACAGTACTGGGCTGGATTGCATAACCTGCCTTTAATCAGCTTCTGCACACCGGACAGGGCGAGGTACAACGGCCGCCTCGCCTTCCATAGCTTCTTTCTGAAACACCTCTGCGCCCTGCTCTGGCTGATTACAGAGTATCCCCCGGTCACTTGTAAAAATGACTCCCGACTCTTCAGACTGCTTTTTCCTGCATCCCGACATTTCTACTTTATTTCAGGCAAAAAAAAAGCAACCTGAAAACAGGTTGCTCTTTTTCTGAATCTGATCTGACGTATTACCGTCAGCATCATTGATTCATCTGTAATTACACGGCTACGATTTCTTCAGCCTGTGGACCTTTCTGGCCTTCAGTTACAGTGAATTCAACTTTCTGGCCTTCAGCCAGAGTACGGAAACCTTCACCTTTGATCTGACGGAAGTGTGCAAACACGTCAGGACCGTTGTCCTGCTGAATGAAACCAAAACCTTTTTCTTCGTTGAACCACTTAACAGTACCAGTTACACGAGACATATTTATATCCTGTAAATTAAATTTAAAAATTAAAAAGCCATATTGGCCGGATGGCAGAAACTAACACTTAAATTATGGTAAACAGGACGAGATGAATCTTCGTAACAGCAGGCATAATTTTCTGGCTAAACTTCAAGCCGGGGGCAAGAGTAATGCGGTTTGAAGAAAATAGCAAACATAATTAATCACTTTTTTTTATTCACCCTTTTACCCATAGGTGCTCCGCCTCATTTCACAGGCTATTTTCCTCTGTCAGAACAGAGGCTTCTGTACTTTATCGGCTCTGGTCACTCCTGGAAATTCTGCATTCTGAACTGTCCCGGACTAATCCCTTGCCATCTCTGCCATAAACGCCGGAGGCTGCGTTCCGATTCAAAACCACAGCGACTGGCCACCTCTTCAACAGGAAAACGGGTTTGTAACAATAGCTGACGGGATAACTCCAGTCTGGCCAGCTGAATCCAATCCTGCAATGAATACCCCGTTGCCTCTTTAAATAAACGCCGTAGCTGACGATCACTGATATGGACAATATCTGCCAGTTCAGCAATACGCCATGAGTGACCCGGTCTGGCCATCACAGCATCCTGTACACGGTGAATACGGGAGTGGATATGATTTCTGTGCTGTAGCCAGAAGCTCAGCTGAGGTTCCTGCCCGCTACGGCGCTGAAACACTACCATATCTCTGGCAATACGGGTTGCCAGATCATGTCCGTAGCAATCCGCAGTCAGTTGCAGGCAAAGATCAATGCCTGTCGTAATCCCGGCACTGGTCCAGAACTTATCGTCCCGGACAAAAATACAGTCTTCCTGTACCCGTGCATCTGGTGCCAGCCGTTTCAGCTCATCCAGCAATTCGTGATGTGAAGTACAGGCCCTGCCTTTCAATAACCCGGCGTAAGCCGCCAGCAAAGAGCCTGAACAGATACCGCCGATCAGCTCAAACTGATCAGCAACCCGCGCCAGCCAGTCTCTGGCCTGAAGATAATAGGGCTGCTCCAGATGCAACACCGCCCGAAAAGTCCCAATCAGAAATAACCAGCTATCCTCATTGACCTGTTCAGGCAGGGGTTCCAGTTCACTGAATGCCAGCCCCTGGTGGCTCTGAATGCGCGTATCCGTTGAGATATAGTGCAGCTGCAGATGATTCTCCAGCCAAAGATGCCCCAGGATCTGAGCTGGAGCGGCCAGGTCCATCAGATGCACGCCAGGCAATACCAGCAAATACACAGAACGTTTTTTGCTCCCGGACAGCGCTTGCTCTGTCAGTACATGTGTATTCATTTATCCCTCGCTTACGTTTCTCCAGCCAGAACTGATCCCTAACGCTCAGACGGAGGAGTTCCTTTGACTCTCTCACTGAATGCTATCAAGGCTTCACGACTGAACGACGTATGTACCCGTCGTTCAGAAGCCGGATGAAAACTCAGGCTGACACCTTCCCGGCGCGCCACTGACGGGCGTATCGGCCGGGGTGAAAAGCCTCCGCCACAATTCGGACAAACATTATGCAGGATCATATCCACACAATCTCTGCAAAATGTGCATTCGTAACTGCAGATCATCGCATCAGTGGCATCGACAGGTAAATCGTTATCACAACACTCACAATTTGGTCTGAGTTCCAGCATACGGTGTTCTCCCTTAAATGATTATCCGGATTAAGCGCTTTGCCAGTCAGAAGCGATAAGAACAAAAGCGCCATAAGTAAAAACGCGCTACAGGAAAAACGTTATGAACCAGAATAACCTGGCCTGTATTATGGGCCTGATTGCTGATATTCAGGACACTGGCGATGTAACTCGTACCAGCTGGCTTTATCAGATAACCAGATATGTTCCTGCTCCGGAAAATCCAGTTCAGTATCCAGAGAACCCAGCCGTAAAATATAATGCCTCGCCTCTGATCGCCGGGCATATACCTGAGTACCACAGTGCCTGCAGAAATAACGCCATTTCCCCGGTGATGACTCATACCGGCTCAGATACTCTGTCCCGGATATCACCATAGCGTCCTCAGCCACAGCCGCCACACTGGAAAAGGCACTGCCATGAGCCTTACGACACGTTTCACAATGGCAGTGATATACCCGATCAATCGGCTTCAAAATCTGATAATGCACCTGTCCGCACAGACAACGTCCATGCAGAGGCATACCAACGTTGGTCGTCATACTGATCACTCCTCTACTGATAATCAGTAATAGTCCTGCACAGATGTGATGTCAGCAAAACGCTGATGCAATACCAGAGCTGTCCGGTTATAAATTTGCTCCGGTGTGACCACCTCTTTCGTTAGCGGATGCATCATGGGGAAGGTCAGAGTGGCGTCCAGTACATAATCCACCTGATATCCCAGGTCACTGGCAATTCTTGTGGTGGTTTCACAACATTGCTCTGTGCGAATACCACAGACCCGGAGTTTGTTGATCTTTTTATCCTGCAACCATGCATGCAAACCACTATCGGTCATCGCATTGTGCACTCGTTTATTAAATATCTGATCACCGGGTTCTGATGAGAGAAAAGGCATCAGACGGACATAACCGGACTCCGGTGAGAAAACACCATCATCCTCATTGTGCAACACATAAATCAGCTGCCAGTTCAATTGATGGGCCTGTTGAATCAGTGCAGTCAGATTGTTCTGAAACCGGGGAAAATCATCATCCTGCCAGTATTTAGTGTGTTTGAAAGATTCCTGTACATCAATCACTAACAGAGCGGTATCAGATATTAAGTCGGAAGTTAAGTCTGGCATTTGCTGTATCTCTTTATCATGAACCAACAGGGACATTATTGATAATCTGAGAAAACAGTATCAGAGCCAGCCAGGACAGATACCGGACAAGAACGGACATATAATGATAAAGCTTAACAGAGCATTGATCGCTCCCCAAAAATGCTTGAGAATCAGCAACACCAAACAGAAAGCGGTTATTCTGATTCACCAGAAATAAGACGGGATAAACTCAGGCAGCACTATGCCGCACTGCTCACCTTGTGGGCAGCACGCCAGTCCAGAAATACAGCCACGACAAGCCATGCAACCAGAAATACAGCCAGTACCTGAGGTGTTTCAGCGACATACATTACCTGATCACTAAGCAACACAGTGCCAGCAATCAGTAGCAGATAATAAGGCAGGTTCAGTAATCCGGCCAGCCAGATGACACCAATACTATGCCGCTGAGCGCCCTGCGCAAACATATAAAATGCCAGCGCATTGGTATGCAACATCGCCAGTAACAGATTTCTGAGTCGGAATTTATTGCCTTCAGCCAAAAGCGATGGACGAGAAAATAACCGACCTAACGAATAATTGATAAAGGAGCCTGTGGTTGCGGCCAGTACCATAATAAAAGTCAGACGCAACATATCACCAAAATCGGGACCAGCCATAACGACCAGCACAACAGCGAAGAACTGACCAGGAAAATAAAACCCCAGATAAATTAAAGATTCCGCAAGAATAATCAGAAATAACAACCCATCAGGCATATCCTGCAGAGAATGCTTTAACTGCTCCAGCAACAGATCTCCACCAGGCACAATGCCATAGCTGGTAAGCAGGGTAAACATCACCAGAACCAGTAAAGCCGAAGCTGGTAACACACTTTTATAGGTCATCAGAGAAGCCCGGACAGAATTTTTCGTTTATACGCCGGATATCTTTCAGTGGTGCTCCCGCTCTACGCTTAAAAAGTTCAAGATCATCCTGAAAAAAAGAGTCAGCCTATTGCTAACTCTTTTTAATCCCCCCTTGCTTAACCAGAATATCTGATTTCTGGATTGCTAACGCAATACGTCAGCAAAGCAGCGATGATCAACGGGCATACTGTGCGATGGCACAATCCATTCCGGCAACAATCTGATCCGATAATTCGCACACCTGACGATACAGTTGCTCGGCCCGTCGCATATCACCTTTTTCTTTCAGTTCAATGATTTGTTTAATTAACTGATGTAACTGTTCATGTGGTTGTTCAATGGCTTTCAGGTCTGAGTTATGGCTGCATACCTCATGCCCTTCACCGTAATACCAGAGGCCAAAATCACATTCATGGGCCGAGACGGCCTGATTCATTGAAATGCCCTGGCCTGTATCCAGGAAAGTTCTCAAACGCATTTTCCAGGCCTGGTGGGCACTACGGGCTACAGCAAGCTCTGTCGCCGGATCTTTACTGACTTTAAAGCGACGAACCAGACTCATCAGAGCGGTCATCTCAGAGCCCATAGCAGAGGATTTCTGCATAATTTTTCCGGCTCCCTGATAGGTTTCTTCTGCGCCATCGGCAATGCTGATCACACTGTGATTAATTTCATCCGAAACCTGACTTTGCTGATCCGCCGCACTGGCGATCTGATAAACCGTATCATTAATCTGCTGCATGCCTTCTGAAATCGCTTTCAGCGCATTTCCAGACTCACTGGCTACTTCAACCAGAGCACTCACATGCTGCTGACTTTCATTAATCACTTCTGTGGTTTCACCCGTCACTTGCTGAAGTTCGGTGATCATAGTATTGATTTGCCCTGTCGCTTCCTGAGTCCGGCTGGCCAGGGAACGAACTTCATCCGCTACAACAGCAAACCCCCGCCCCTGTTCACCGGCGCGAGCCGCTTCAATGGCTGCGTTCAAAGCAAGAAGATTCGTTTGCTCAGCAATACTGTGAATCACATCCAGGATAGTGTGAATCTCCTGAGACTGCTGGTTCACCCGATTAATCATTTCAACCGTTGAGTTCACGTTATCGGCCATATGATGAATGGTTTCGATGCTCTCGTTAACAACAGTGTAACTCTGAGTTGCCTGCTGGCTGGCACTGGCTGTAACCTCAGAAGTACTGCCTGCATGCATGGCAACGTCCTGCGCTGTTGCTGTCATTTCATTGACTGCCGCCGCTACCTCACCGGTGCTGTTTTGCTGATTGCGAGCACAGGTAATGGTTTGTTCCGTAATATCAAATAGTTCTGATCCGGAGCTGGACACCGCCGCCACGGACTTCATCAGACTCTTAACCAGTTGCTCAATATTGGCAATAAACAGATTGATTGACTGGGCAATCTCACCCAATTCGTTATCCCCTTCAATCCGCAGTGTGCGCGTCAGATCACCGTCACCAGAAGAGATATTATCAACCGCCTGACGCATCTTATTCAGAGGAGAAACAATACTGCGCGTGATAATGACAGCCAGCAGAATTCCGGCAGTAATAAAGATCAGAGCAATAACAACAGAGTGCATCACAGATTCACTCAACATGGCCACATAATCCCCCCGGTCCATAGCAATCTCTACAACAGCAACCGGTTTTCCGGAAAAATCATGCAGGAGATTAGCATAAACCGCATAGCTCTGATTCCCTCTATTAACCTGACTGATAACAACAGTTCCACTAATTACCTGTTGTATTTCAGCCGGTGCCAGCAGATCGGCATTGCCCAGAGTCGACACATAAGCTTCTGCCTGGTTGCCATCCAATTTAAACACCTGCAACTCAACACCGGTATCTGCTTTCACCTGATCAAAAAAGCTCTGCCCAAGAGAAAAGCCGAATTCAACAGAGCCCCAGTGTTTCTGATCAATGATCACAGGAGCGACACCTCGAATACCTAACCCGGCGACCCCTTTTTCAATACCATTGACCCGTTTTTTCTGCTGATTGGTCTCTACGACCGTTTCCCGGAAACCGGATAAATCATCACCGAATTTAGCCGGTTTATGCACTCTCAACCAGGAGGTGGCGGGCGGTTGATGAAATTGGAACTGGCGCAAACCAAAGGTTTCTTTCAACTGTTTAAAACCAGGCTGCGTACTTCTGATCAGAGCCTGACGATCACCCCGACTCAAATAATCATGCACCTCAGGCTGTTGGGCAATATAGGTTGCCAGAGCACTGGCCAGCCTTTCCTCTCCGTGGATTTTGCCTTCCAGCTGTCTGAACAGACCTTTAAGTTCCCTTTTTTCTGCGGTTGATATCAACTGCTGCATATCGGTTAACAAAAATGGAATGACCATAGTGCACACCAGAATCATCAATGCAGAAAAGCCGATAATCAGCCGGGTTCTGATACGAAGGTGTCGGAACATACAGGCCTCTTTCTCTTAGGTAAAATCTTATTTAGAAACTTTTTTTCAATAGAAATCTAATGTTAATTTTACAAAGAGAAACAAACAAGTCTCTGTTAGTTTAATGAAATACAGAAAAATGATGGCAAAAAAGGCTGGTAAGGCAGCTTATACATGAATTGATGCATAAGCTGCTAACAACAAGATTGCAAAATCTCAATTCGCTTCAGGCAAAGGAGAAGTTATTTTTACCACTGCGTTTAATACGGTACATGGCCTGATCCGCAGCTTTCAGCAAACCTTCTGCCGTTTGGCCTGATCCGGGATATAACGCAATACCTATACTGGCACCAATGTAGGCCAGCTGTGGCTGACAGTTTTCACTACAGATCTGAATAGGAATATCCAGTGACTGAATCATATCTCCGGCTATAGCAGAAAAATCACGGTTTTTCTCCAGATCCGGCAGAATAACCAGAAACTCATCGCCACCAATGCGCCCAACAGTGTCCTGAGGCCCGGTTTTCTCTCTCAATCGCTGTGCAACCGTCTTCAGAACATGATCTCCGGCATCATGACCATAATTATCATTAACCGCTTTAAACCCATCCAGATCAATAAACATCAATGCGACCTGCGCCTGATTATCACGGGCAAAGCTGAAAGATTGCTCCATACGATCTTTACATAAACGCAAACCGGCCAATCCGGTCAGAGCATCATAATGCGCCATTTTTTTCAACGCATCCCCCGCTGCTTCAGCCTGTTTAAGCGCATTATGCAAGTCAGTGACATCGTATTCAGAAACCAGCGTAATATAATCTCCGGTCAAAGGGTGGCGGCTGGTACGGATATCCACAGTATGGCGGCGAACCCCTGCCTGAGTTTTCATCAGATGCTCCTGCTGACCATCCTGACGCGCTCTGGCCTGCTCCAGCCGGAATCGTCCTTCTTCCGGACTGGAAAAGCGCCGTTCAAACTCAGTCATTCCCTCTGGCATCGCCTGCTCTGAGAGATAACCGTACTTTTCTGCCGCCGCAGGATTTTCAAATAAAGGAGCACCATCCAGAGTAAAGCTGGTAACTGCCACCGAGGTATAACGAATCGCTTCAGCAAACAACAGGGTCTCCGGATCTTCTCCCAGATTCACTTCCTCACTGATAAAGGCAATAATCCCCCGGTGCTTTTCAGGCCCCAGCAATACCGCTTTATGGCGCATCAATAGCACACGGGGCTTACCGCCCGGATACGTCGTCCAGGGGTCCAGAGTCATGCCCTGAGCGACCGCTTTATAAAACGTCTGCTCAGTACGCTTACGTGCCCCTTCTGTATCTGCCGACAAATCCTTGTCAATCAGCTGCTGCAGGTGATCCAGCCCCCAGAATTTCAGTGCACTGCTGTTCCCCCACCAGAACCCATGCCGATCCAGATCAAAAATCCAGATAATATCCGGCACCAGCTCAAAACTGGCAATATCCTGGTGGCTTTCTAATACGGTCAGATGGGAGAAATCGGTTTCGGTATACAAAACCCGGCCTCATATAGTTCATAGCCCTGTAGCCTGAACATCCATAGCGGCACAGCGTTGAAAATAAAGAAGGGGTCAAATCCTGACGTTAACCCAATGGAAAATCTGATTATCTGTAACCAGAATAACTTTTAATGGGTATCGGCCAAAGATGCAATATCAGAAGGAAATTTCGACTATTTTGTTGAGAGTCGATGCGGGGAAAATAGAGCAAATTCTATATACGACACCATTGATAGCATTATATTTATTCAGAAAGCTCATACATTCTGAGCAGAGCTATAATTTCACACCATCAATAAATAACTGATCGACCTGGTTACCAGTTAGTCGCAACATATCTGCCAGCATCCCAGTAAAACGATGCTCCCTATGAATTTCAGTCGCGTATTCCCACTCTATTTCTGCATATTCCCGATCATTCTCTGGCAATGCAGCAATAGCAATCGCAACATCCGATAGCCTGCCGATGCTATGCAGCACTAACCTTGCCTGTCGTGCAGAAAGGATTAAAGGAACGGGCTCAGGATTAGTTATTTCCTGTAATTCAGCATACATCTCTTCATCAGATATGAACCATCCATTATCATAACGAAATATATTGCTATAAAATTTAAATTCAGGAGCCATAACTTCTTCGATGATATAATCTGACTCTTTAACATCTAAAGCAATCAATGGTTCAGATAGCACACCTGAACTAAAAACAGGCTTATTTTCACTATATGCGAAAACAACATCATCAATTTTTCTTTTTACAATATACATTCAATGTTACCTCCTAATAAGAATGCTTGTATCAGACACAGCAATTCCTACTTTTGACAACCCAGTATTGTATGGCTGAATTCCACCACCTGGAGCTAACCAGTATTCACTTTTAATTGACAAACCAGAAAAGCCATCAACTATATCTCCTTCAACCGCCACACTTGCATCAGATCCTACAAGAGCATCACGTCGGGCAAGACCTATATAGTCTTTAGCATTCGATCCTGCAGGGCGAATTACCCTTGAGTACCCCGATTTAATATCCTCTTTATACCTATCAAAAACAACTGCTGACGATATTGCTTTACTATACACAACAACACTTTCACCTCTACCAGAGCTATCATACATAACTGGAGAGTCGAAAACGAATTTCCCATCAGCATAATCTGCCAAACAATAGTACCGCTGATATGGATATTTAGTCCCCCAAAAAAAAACATACCGTCCACTAATATCATCAAAGAAAAAAACAGGATTATAAATATGCTGCTTTTCTCCAATTTCAGAGACTGCACTAATAGAAATCAAATCACCAGACGTATCAACAACCATTAACCTTATACAATATGGGCTACTGCTAATAGCATTACAAACAAAAAGTTTGCTAAGCTGAGAAGAAAAAAACAAATATGTTTTACTACTACGCTGATCCAAATCAGCCACATTATTAACATTTAACTCATCACCTAATGTAAAACCACCCAAATAGTCTGGCTTAATTGTATTAGCATAACGTATAGATGATTCATGATAACAGTAACAAAACAAAATTTTTCCTGTGGAGTGATCACACTTTAAAGCAGATACAAAGCTAACTATAGATTTACAACTGATATTTTCAGAGTACTCAACAACTGCCTTACCATTGTTAACTGATAATATTGCAGCAGCTAACGCGCCACTGTGAGATCTCCCCAAAAAAATAAATTGTCCTGTATTTGTTTTTTCAAAAAAACCACCTACTGAATTCAACTCTCCTAAATTTTGCACAGGTTGAACAATCGCAGTCGTTTCGCTAATAGTTATTTTTGTATAGAGTTTTGATTTACTATGTGGACCACCACAAAAAAAACATCGATATTCCCATCCCTATCCTCATACATATGGACAAAGGAATTACCAACAAAAACAACACCTTCATCAAGAACATAAGCATCCCCCCCAGATACTCCAACCATAACAAACTTAATACACTTATAATTAGCATAAGCTACTATAAAAGCAGAGTAACGCTCAACATAAACAGCAGCGCGATACAAGGTATCTTCGCTTGTTATTTTATTTAATGCTCCAATATATCCTCCGTCAATCCCTACAGGAGATACTGTACCATTACTATTCAAAACAACTGGCTCTGACTTTGATATATCTGATGATGCTTTTAATTTTAATTCAGGGTTTAAGATAGCACTTGCATTACCATCCGAGAATAAGCTGGAAATATATTCTACTGCATCCTCAATAGCCGGGTTTAAACTCACATCCATTAAGTCACGAGCACTTTGTAAGTCTTCTGAAACCTGATTACTTCTTTGTACAACATCAGCATAGCGATCACCAATTTGACTGACTGCATTCTGCAAATCACTGGCGCACCATGTAAGTTGTTGCGCCCAGTTTTCTACATCCACTTGAGTACCGTTTATTTTTTCAATAAACTCAGTCGTATCGCCGACTTGAACTTTATACTGTGTAAGATCAATAGGCCCAGGAGTTCGGATAGTTATTGTTTCCGACATAGAAAATACCCTCTTGTTAGACTTCCATAAATGACAGTTCTGACTGCCAGTTCTGATAGTGGGAGTGAACATGTCTGACAGAGTTAATACGTCTGCAGACCATCGTGTGTTCAAGAATATGAACACCGTCAGATTCCGGATACAAACAAACCAGCAGGTCACTGTTCATTCTGTTTTTAACAAGCTCAGTAATCAGCTTCTGCCGGTCCGTTTCATTCAACCAATCCAGCTTTAAGGTAAAGGATCGCCGGAGATCTCCAGTGCCTATTGTTCTTAGCGAACCACCTTCGGTTTGCACATGCTCGCCTGTTTCCAGCCATTCCAGCTGAAGACCGTAGCTCATATTGACCGATGGCGAGAATGACAACCCGGCAAAAATACGTCCGACTTCAAAATAGTCATTATCAGATGACGACGTCATAGTGATTCGGTAGCTATCTGCAATAATGGGAGTATCCAGCCAGTAAAGAACCAGAGATGCACCGCCAGGAAGTTTATCGTTATAGGACGCTCCCCATGGATCAATTCCTGCCCGCCAGACACCTGCCGGAATAAGCATTGCGGTAGCAATATCACCGCTGTCATGTACAAGGTTGCTATCCTGTAGAATCTCAATCTGCACATTACCTAAAGCACCAAGGTTGTGCCGGGCTATTGCAATACAATTGATATAGGAACCATGAGGTAAAACAGCATTAAGAACCTGTTTTTGTAAGTTAGCCGAGCGCCATACCATAGGGCGTTCAGAACGTTGAGTGTAAGCCACGGGCATTGCTTCGCTCGTTGCGGTCAGTGTCGCAACATCATGAAGATTCCGGGCCAGAATTCTCATTTGTGTCATCAGTACCAGACCTCCAGCACTGTTTTATCCTGCGTAGGCGACATACGGGCACTTATCACCCTGCCAATCCGCCCTGTCAGGCGTGAATGATTGATATGAACGGCAGAGCCGACAATATCTCCGCTCCAGACAATAAAAACCTCCAGTTCCCAGACTTCATGCCGTTCTGCACGTATCGACATGCGGCGTGTACTTTCTGTAACAGCATCCGCTCGATCAGCAATAACTGTATCCAGACTTTGTTCCGGTGCCAGAGGATAATCCGGCAGGTTATGAGTGCGGGTTTCAGTCAGCCAGTCCTGCCTTAAGCGCTCGGCCATAGCCGGGTCATTGTCATTCACCGATCCGGCTACTTCAGAGAGAGGGGTGTGATTACGAGAAAAGTTAAACCTGAGTTCGCGCCAGGGTTCTTCTGTTCTGATCAGAGCAACCTGATCCTGAGCAATATCATCAGCATAAAGTTCGAAATCAGCCGGCCCTGGCAGGGTGAGCTGCCGGACCTGCAGTTCACCCTGTAATGTGATAGACCAGTGTGCCCCAATTGATCTGCAGACATCATCCAGAATCTGCCGACCAGTCACTTCTCCGTCGTAATACAATCCCAGTTTATAATCAGGCACAGACACCGGCATAAGAGTCAGACCATAACGATCAGCGACCCACTGAAACACAAGAGCCGCAGTATTATGCGGCTCTTTGACTTCACAGGAGATAGACCTGGGCGTATAGGATTGGGTTACAAATTGTCCACTGGGATAATCAGGACTGTGGCTCATTACGGGTCCATTACCATCCCGGACAATTACAGAGGTTATCGGCAACCAGCTGACAATATAATTGAGACTCTGAGTATCCGTTCGAATAGCCGGAACACCAAAAACATCGCCCAGAATTAAAGGCTCAGGGCGATCCTTACCGTTAATTTCAGGCCGTTCAATGGACTTATCTAATCGGGCTGAGGCGTCATACAGACTCAACACCATTCGTCCTCGACGAGCTTCCTGCACACCACCGTTTGTTTGCCTGGCAATAATGCGAAAATCATCCAGCGACCAGTCCGGCGCCCCCAGTTTCAGAACAACCGGATACCCTCGCCAGAGATATTCCTGCCAATGACTGATGCTGCTATCATCTGTTAACTGCAGATCACCGACTGCCAGTAAGGCATCCAGGCGACTGGTTATATCAAACACACCCGACAAAATATCATTGTACGGTTGGTTTGGAACACTATCACCCGGATGACTGATATAAGGGTGATTAGCAACATATTCTTTACCGGCACTATGTTCCAGCTCAGCCAGAAGAACTCTGGGTTCATTAGGCTGACGCAACCAGTGCTGATACTGATCATCCGTAATCATTACACCACCTCCACCACTTTGCGATTAGTTCGAGCAACAGATTCTGTCGCACGATGCTGATCGTCTCTCTGACGCTGCGCAGTCTGGTTCGCCTGACTTTGCTCTGCCCGGAGAGAAGCCACTTCTGCCCGTAACTGCTGAAGTTCTCGTAACATCTCAGGGTCTGTACGATTATGCTGATCCGTAGCTGAACGCATAGAAGCGCGGATATGATCTGAAATATCTGCTGGCAGTACCATTTCATCTTTATGCAGAGCAGCACGATAACCATTGAAAGGCACCCGACCCAGGCCTTTAGCATGAGATCCATCAACAATCGCATTTATATCAGCCTGACTGCTGATTCCCAGAACACCGACAGCCTCAAGATAACCGGGTACACTTCCCCATTTTTCAGTCGCAGCGGCTTGTTTAACAATGGCTATAGCCTGACCTTCTGTCATATCAGGTGATCCAGCTCCGGAAGTATCAGCTGTGTTGACACTACTTCCAGAAGAAGAATCAGATGTAGTACCTGAATTACCTGAAGACGAGCCTGTATAGCGGGTTGTCACAACAGGATCAGGAATCGCAGAAGTAACTATGGCACTAATCTGACTGGCATGCTTATCAAGCAGAACACCAAACTCTGCAGGCCAGTTTCCTAATATCGAATTCATTCCTGTTAGTTGTTCAAACTGCTGAATTGACCAACTTAACTCCTCTTGCTCAAGACGGAGAAGCCCCCTTTGCTCCGACAATTGCTGGGAGTTAAGGGAAGCAAGCCACCTTTGTTCTGATAACTGCTGATTACCAAGAGAAACCAGCCCTCTTTGTTCCGATAACTGCTGCCCATTCAGATCAACCAGGCTATCTTGCCCTTCTGCTTTCAGAGCAGACATCATTTCAGAGAAAGTCAGTAGTGCTTTTTTCTCATTAAGGAGATGATCAAGAGATCCGTTAACAATCTCTGCTACTTCGGTGAAAGTAGAGATCCCTAAGACTACAGCAGCTGAGTGGAAGTCTTCAGTTGGTACACCATTCACTGATTCCTTAATAACACCAATAGCATCGTAATATCCCATACCGTTGGTTCTGGATAGGAAATCACTCAGCTCCTGGTCATTCCGAATACCCAGAATATTTTTTGCATTCAGAAGATCGTTATGAGAAACATCAGCTATTAAAGATTGATATAGAATATCAATGGCTTCCGCACGACTCATTATCGAATCAACATCACTGTCATTTTCCAGATTGATCTCTGGTTTTTGCGGTTTATTCAGCGCTCCAGCAACTTCTCCACCAATCTTAGTCGCAGCATTGTCAAACAGATCTTCAAACTTTGCAGGCCATCCGGCTAGCAAACCGTCAATGCCAGTCAGTGCTTTACTCTGGCTCTCAGCCCATTGAACTTCCTTCTCTGCAGCAATCTTTAACGCTTTCTGTTCCGCCAGCATTTGCTGATTAAGCGCCTCAATTTTTTCTTCTGTAGAACGTGTCTCCAGTTCAATTCCCAGATTATTCAGACGATCCATTGCATCAGTATACTTGTCGGTATAAGTATCTGAGCGCCCATAGTAACCATCCAGATGCTGCAAATAGGTATTGGATGCAGACTGAAGCTCTCCGGCAGCTTTGATAGCATCTTCATCCGTACCCTTAGCAGCTTCAAGCAGACGATTAAATTCCTTCTCTGCAAATATCAGTTTTTCCTGCGGCCCAGCCGGGTCCCACTCAGATAAACGTATACCATCAACAAACTTCTTAAGATCTATTGCAATATCACGCTGCTGTTTAAGAAGCCCGATCTGATTACTATATCTTTCTTCTATTTCTTTAAGCTGATCGGCATAATATTCATTCAGACTGGTTAGATAATCTTCAAGATCTTTTATCTGGGGGTATAACTCTGAAAGTGCAGAAACATCCAGATTGGCGATCTGACTGACTACGCTATCCATTTCCCCCATCACAACAGCTGCAGCGGCCCATTGACCAAGTTCAGTTGCAGAAATTAAACCAGCTGCGGCATCCTCCTCAGCCTGCTTCAAAGCAATCCTGAATTCACTAATGCTCATACCTGCTGAGAACCCATCCAGATCACTGAACTGTTCCAGTTTTTGCGCCAGGTTACCACGCTGGACATCCAGAAGCTCTAAGTCACTGTAAGCAGCCTGAGTATACTGATCAAACCCGGTACTGAATTCCGAACCAACATCATCCAGGGAGATTCCCAGGCTATCCGCAAAGCCCTGCTGGAAATCAAGATGAGATTGAGCAGAATCCCTATCGCTCCCGGAAGCATCTGTTCCCAGAACAGCATCAAAATCCAGCCCTATTTTACTGTATCCTGAACGGATCTGATCCAGACGTTCTACCTCAGCCTGCATGTCATCTACTAAATTTCCGACATGTCCAATGAAATCATCAAAACTGATTCCTAGTTCGCTGGCACTGGTTTCCCACACATCATAATTCTGGCTATGCAACTCTGTCAGAGCATCAGTAATCGATAGCCCTTCAAACCCTAATGCAACAAGAGATGTCCCTGCTTTCTCTGCCATTGACTGAGGATTAAGTAACTCATCAATCTGGTTGTGCAGAGACTTATAAGATTCACGCAGACGCTCATTAGCATTAATCAGAATATTAATCAGATCAGCCGTTTCTCCCGCATCCAGCCCGAGGTTTTCAGCAGTTGTCTGTAACTCTTCAACACTCATACTATTGATCTGATTCAAAGAGGATGTAACAGTTTCGCCTGTCATACTCAGCTCATTAAGTGCTTCATCAAGCGTTTTCGCAGGTGTCAGGGTGTTTTCTACCCCAGACAAAATGCCACTGATTGTCGAACTTAACTCAGACTGAACAGCGACCAGATCCCCCACGTACCCCTGAAAAACTTCCAGGTCAATACCAAGAGATTTCGCTTGCGCTTCCCAGGATTCATAATCCATCTCTGACAAAGAGCTCAATACAGAATGAATGGACTGATCAGCAAAGCCCAGAGCACTCAGAGCCTGATTCGCTTTGTCCATAGAGGACAGAGGATTGAGTACCTCTTTCATCTGCTCAGATATGGAACGATAAGAATCACGCAGCCGTTCATTGGCACTAATCAGAAGATTGATCAAGGTGGCTGACTTTTTAGCATCAAGACCCAACCCCTCTGTCATGGACTGCAATTGTTCAGCACTCATACTACTGATTTCATTAAGGGCTTCTGTCACAGTCTTTCCGGACAAACCCAGTTTTCCTAATGCACCATTCAGTGTTTCAGCAGGTTCAAGAGCACTTTTTACACTGGACACAAGTTCTTTGAATGTATCTGTGATGGCTTTAATCTCAGCATCAAGTTCTGACTGTACAGCAACCAGATCACTGACATGCTGTTGAAAATCTTCAACGCCAATTCCCAGCTCTGCGGCTTTTTTCTCCCACTCTTCGTAACTGAGATCATATAGCTCTTCCAGAACACTCTGGACAGATTGATTACTAAAACCCAACGCCATCAGAGATTCATCTGCTTTTTCAGCCGATGTTTTCGGATTTAACATCTCACCTATTTGCTGATGCAGTGAGCGATAAGATTCACGAAGACGATTATTGGCTTCAACAAGTGAATTGACCAGTTCTGCGGATTCTTCAGGATTCAGTCCAAACTTTTCAGCTTCCGATGCCAGCTCATCAGTACTGAGTCCCTGAATGAAAACAAGCGCATCAGTAAGTGTTTTATCAGATAAATTTATTTTCGCCAGAGTGTTTTCCAGTGTTTCAGCAGAACTGAGTACCGGTTTTAACGACTGACTGACATTATCAGAAATGGATTGAAAGGTTTGCCGGGTCTTTTGTATTTGTTCATCAAATTCAGCAAATGCAGGCGCTAAGGCCATCAATGCAACATGAGTCTTTTGTCCTTTTTCTGTCGTCAGATCAAGTCCATCAACAAGCTCCCGGAAACCATCTTTGCTTTCAGGTAATGCCATACCCAGCTTTTCAAACTGTGCTGCCATTAACTCTTGTTGAGCCGCTGTTTTTTCTGCTTCAGAATAATAAAGATCATAATACTGTTGCTGAGAAGATAATAAGTTTTGTATCCCACCTGCATATTCGACAATATTACTGGCAGCTTCTAATGCACCAATAGCCGTTATATCAAAGCTACTATTTAATGATTCAAGTGCAGGCAAAGCGGTCATCGCTCCGCTCAGGTGAGCTGTTAATTCAGATAAATCAGCGCCTTCTGCTACCCCATCATTTAATGCACGATACAAATCATCTGTAACAGCACCACCAATTGCATCGCCTATACGCTCCATTTGAATAATTGATGTGATTGCAGGGATGGCTTTGCCCAAATCAAGTTTCAAAAACTCTTCTAACAGAGCGTTCTCAATACTGACACTCCATTGCTGAAAGCTATAATCAAAAAACGCATCATCTATAACACTGTATTCTTGGCGAGTCATCGTTACCAACTCAGCACTTAACCCCCTAGTCAATCGGCTGGTTGTCTGGCTTAATGCAGACAGATAACGATCTGAAATCTGGTCCAACACACCTTTAGGATTATCAGCCTCAATATTGACTTGCTGGACTATATCTATCATCGCCTGTAGCTCAGCATCGGACTGAGCCAAAGCAGCAACAGTATTATCCATTGCCGCCAACCCTGTCAGAAATGAGGTCGCTTTATCAAAACCACCAAAGGTTTTTTTAAGCTTATTCGTATTCTCAGCATCAAAGCCTAGCTCACCAAATGCTGATTGTGCGATAACACCTGATTCTTCATCTTCAAATTTACGTTTATCTGTTGATCCGCTGTCACGGGTTCTGAAATCAAATTCAGGTTTGCTCTCTGCGAACATTGATCCTGCAATAGCTCCAACAAGGGCACCTGCTATAGCACCAATTGGACCTGCGAATGAACCTAAGTTCGTCATAGTGGCAAGATACGTTGTTCCTAGGTAGTTCCCTGCCATCGATCCAATACTGCCTAACTGACTTGAGTAACCCTCTCCATCAAACAGCAGCTCCCCTGCGGCATAACCGCCGATAGCAGAAACTCCCATTGACAGATTGCTCGGCCCTTGAATATGGGTAAAGCCTCCTGATTTTACAGCAGCTACATTACCTGATAGTGAGTTTGATGGCCCCATAACAGATGCAAAACCATCGCTAATAGATGTGCTGGATAACCAACCGCTGACTCCACCATCAGAGCTAAGCAATGAAATAGGATTTAAACCACCTGTTCCTGAACCAGATGCAGAAGTATTAGCAGAATTTCCGTTGTCCCCCAAAATCGCCTGTTGAATGCCTAGTACAATTGGACGAGTAATGGCCTCATGAGCCATTTCTTTCAAAGAGTCAGAAAACGATTGCTCTATACTTTTCAGCATCCCTTCGAAAGAACCCTCAATACTCTGCCCTAAATCGTCAAAATCAAGTTTGAAATCATCCCAGAAGTTTTCAAAAACACCGTCGAGTTGGTCAAATGAATTTTTTAAAATGCCATCTAACTGGCCTGAAGCATCATGTAATGTAGAGTCTAAAACTTGAGAAAAACTAATTGCTTTTTCTTCGCCTTCTTCCAGTTTTATCGAGTTATTTGATATAGAGTCACCTAACTCATCCATTCCAGCTTTGCTATCCAGAAGGTAAGATGGTAATTCTTTTGACTGATTTTTAAACCCTTCAATTAATATAGTAGCACTTTCTAATCTCTCATTCAGCAAACCTGTTGCTTCTGAGTTTGCATTTACCTTATCTGAAGTATGTTCCAAAACCTCAGCATGCTCTTTTTGCCTTACTTGAAAGCCAAGACTTACAGTTTTACTACTATTAAGTATCCCGCCAACTCGATTATCTACAACCTCAAGCCTGCTTCCAATATCATCAAATGATTGAGCTGCAATATTTGTATGCTTAACAACTTCATTAATTTCATAAGAAGCTGCTCTTATATCATTCATACCCGGGTTTATTGAAAGAAGATTTATACCACTTCCTACAGAACTTTTAGTTTCACCTAAAATCCTATGAAAATTGTTTAGCTCTGAAGTATTCCTGCTGATATACCCTATTGATTGATCAAGGGTATAGTTATAGTCACCCAAAAAGGTAGATGCTTTATAAAAACCAGAGGTTGACTGCGTAACAACATCAATTTGATTAGATAAAGCCTTACTATTATCATCAATCAACTTTCCTTGTTTATCAAGTGAATCTGAGTGTGCATCGACTTCCTTAGCACGGTCCTTACTAACCTTCTCAAACTCGCTTAAAGTGATTTTAAGATCATTCAACTCATTTTTATAATACTGCAAATCACGATTATAGGCATTAGATGCTTTTTTATAGGCAGATATATTTTTATCAACCAGGCCTTCATCATATTTACCATCAACGACACCAGCTTGAAGATAATTAATTGAATGATCGATATTATCAATCTTATTTTTTAAATTATTTATTATTACCTCTGTCTTAGATATAGAATCGACAACAGTAAGGTAATCATCTTTTCCATTTTTATCAAGACTAACATTTATCTCATTAGATATGCCAGCTAAGTCTTTAGCATTATCATATAAACGTTGCGTTTCATGCTCAGGAAAAAAAGTTTCAAAAGCAAGATCTAATCTTGCAGTATTGGCTTCAAAACCACCTTTAAAAAAAGAATGGCTTTCTAATGCAGCTTTATCAATATAACCCTGTTTTGCAGCCTCCCATAATTTAAGAGATCTGGCTGATTGAGCTATTATAGCAGCATCAGCGTCAGATATTGATACATTAAGATCTCTTGCCTGATTAACAAGTTCGGCATACTTTTCACCATTATCATCCAGTATAGGCAGTAACCTAGGTAACAACTTATCAAATGCGTTAGCTACAAAAACCTGCTCATTCTGATTATCAAGATTATTAATAGCGCGAGATAAATTAATGAGTTGCCTATCAGGCGATAGCTTTGTTAACTCTTTAAAGTTGATATTAAGTCCACCTAATTTTGCAGCTAGTTCTTTATCTCGCCCATCTGCCAATGCAAAAATTTTTGCAGTAACATTAGTTAGCATCGCAGCAGATTCTTTACCATCTACATTTACAGAGTTGGCTGCAAACTGGAATTCACTGAACTTTTGAGCAGACATACCTAGTGTTTGAGATGCAATCTGTATCTCATTCGTAGCATGAATGCTTTTAACTATATCTGTACCAACTTTGCCAGCAAACTCTCCTAATGCTTTTGCAACACTATCTAAGTTTGATATAAGTGTTCTTGCTATTACTGGTAAGCTCATATCAGTTCCCCTCTATAGATTTAATAACTAATAAATCCATTGCTTTCATATTCTTGCTTCAGACGTAAAAGGAAGCCTCTTTGCGAAGCTACATACGGTTAATTTTTTTCATTAATGCGCGACAGTGCTCCCTGCTCGATCAGCTGCACGGCCTGAAATGTTTTTCTGCGCTTTTTCTTTGGGGCCTGAAGCCGGATTACGACATCAACAGAGGGGTAATCCAGACCCTGATAAAATGCTCCACCCATACCGGCTATCACCCGCCACTGGGTCTGGCATTGCAGGAATATCTGCAGTGCCAGCCAGTTTTCTGGTAACACGTCCATGTGCTCGGGCGGCGAGTCTTCTGGCTGTTTGTCCAGCTGAAAGAACTGGCAGTCTTCATCAACATCCGATTGCTGACTGCCGCTACGTAGCCCCGCCCAGTATTCTCCGCAGTCGATTAGTTTTTTCTGCGGATCGCCTCCAGCGCTTCTTTGCCGTACAGCAGGGCCATCATTTCATCCACCAGTGCTTTACGGATGTAATCTTCCTCCAGCAGCTGAATCAGCAGATTGCTGGTGTATGCGATTTTCTCGCCTTCTGGTGTCTGACAGCCGTTGATGTTCAGAATCAGACGATCCAGTGCATCTTCGTCATTCAAGGTGCCAGCCTGAAACTCTTCGGTGATCGCTTTTTTGTCAGACACAGGCAGTCGGGTCCAGGTGACCTCGATATGCGCTTTTTCTGTTTTGCCGAAGTCACCCGGAATGTTCAGTGCAACACGGGTTTTAATTTCGTTACGAGGTGCCAGTACAAAAGACATAAATATTTCTCCAGATTTTAATAACAGGAAAAGCGTTAAGTGCTTGTGATAAAAGGAAGTAAGGTAAAACGATCCGTGGCTTTATCTATCCAGAAGCCGGATCAGAAAGGCTTAACCCGCGTAAGGCAGGTTAAGCCGATGTTTCGCAGCGCAATGAGATTGCACTATTCACGAAACCAGGTGGCCGGAGTTACGGCCGTGCGATTGAGCAGAGTGGGCATCAGCGAACAATTAGTTGCAGTTCGTCATCACCGGCATTGGTCGGGATCAGGCGAGCATCCATCTGATAAGTCAGAATGCCGTCTGAGTCATTTGCACTGATAGAGGACAGCTGTACATTCGGGGCTTTCAGTTCAACGATGCTGCCATCCACAGTACCGTGTACCAGCTCTACCGGACCGGTAGTAACGCCATCGTGACTGGCAACTGCGTCGAAGAAGTCTTTTGTCGCCAGATCAGGCGCTTCTACCGTAACCTGACCTGTTGGAGTACGGTCAGTAATTTCTACTGATTCACCACCAATCACGTTGCGATATACCACGTTGTTAGCCAGATCTATATCCAGGCCTTCAGCACGACAACTATAGCCGTGAACGTTATAAGTCGTAGTATTAGCAGCGTTAACCGGCAGTGGTGTTTTAAAGGCTGATGTATCCACTGATGGTGCACTGGCCAGCGTTTCAGGAGCATGCCAGATACCGGTAAAGGTAAAGTTCATGCTCGGCATTGCGCCTTTCTGCAGTGAGAATTTCACCGTACCGCGAGCACCGGTAACTTTGTGCAGCTGACCGGATTGCTGGAAGTACAGTGTGCAGCTTTCAAACTGACTGGATACAGGCTGATAAACCACTTTAGCCGCCGGATCGGGAGCTGCAGTAATGGTCTCTTCCAGACCAGAGGCACGCAGCAGTACACCATAGCCTGGCACTGTGCCTGCAGCGCCAGCGCCCGCCAGTTCAGCGTCAAAGGTGACGGTAACGTAAGGGCCGGTGTTAAATTCCAGATCATTACCCAGAGTTGCGCGATCGATTTCACGACTGACCCGGTTACCCTCATAAGGGCTGATGCTCAGGTTTTTGGTCACAATAGCGTTGCTGCCATCCGGGGTCGGGTCTGTGCCGTAAGTGGTTTCAGCTTTTGCCAGAAGAACTTTGTTTTTAAACAGCAGAGGTGTTGGCATAAAAATCTCCGATTTTCGGTTTAATAATGCATCATGCAGACGTCAGCCAACCGTCGGAGCGTATTCGTTCCTGTATTCAATTAAGGCTTGGTCTGATATGCAGGGTAAGACCTGAAGGATGGTTCCATTTCAGGTCAGAAAGATTCGATTGGAAGAACAGGGCAGCAGAATGCTTCTGTCATAATCCGTTATTAAAACGTGGCGGCATCCATTCCGTCGTTTCAGCAGGTCAGATAATCTGTCTCAACTTACAGACTCAGGATCTGAAATAACGACGCCACTGATAAACATCCTGCCACAGGGTTAAAGGCCCCAGAGTCTGTATATGCTTGCCTTTTTTGTAGTGGTAGCAATCCGCCAGTTCATCCGGCAGTTGCCCCAACAGCAGGTTCGAAACCTGCTGACGCAGGCTGTCCACCTGAGCTTCAGGGCTGATCAGAATCAGAGCACAGGACTCGGTCACTGACTGACTCAGACCAGGCGACTGTTCATTGTCTGTGGCTCTGGCATCCAGCCGATGAAAAGATACTGCAGGCCACTGCACGGCAGCCGGAAGCGACAAGACCTGAATATCCAGGTCAACCCGGTATAAACCCGATCCGGAATAAAATTCCGACCAGATATTCAGCAGAGCAAATGCAAATAATCCGGCAGGTTTATGATCGGCCACGGCAAATTTAAGTGCCTGACTCAGCGTTTGTACCCGGGTAAAACTATCCGCAAAAACCGACACCCGATAAGTTTCGGCTTTAATAATCCGGTAACCGTCGGTTTCAATATATTCCTGACCAATCGGCTGATACAGCAGATATTCCGTACTGCTGATACCACCCGGTAATGCCAGTGGGTAAACGGAGCCTGTCAGAATCGTTCCCAGTAAGGCAAAAACAGCCGGTTCTGTGTCATCAGCGCCACGGCTGATCTGCCCGGAAGGCATCACGGTGACGCCACCGTTTTCCAGTAAAGTTTGAATATTCATATCCGGTGTCCGGTTACGCTGCAGTCCGGATCAGAACATGACCCGAACTGCAGGCATAAAAAAACCTGCATCAGCGCAGGTTACAGAGGGCAAAAAAGCGAATCAGGCCGTCAGATTGCATCCTGATAATTCACCTTATAAGTACAGTTAATAGCAGGGGTTGCAGTAAAATGTGAGCCGGTAATTTCCAGTTCAATCTGGCCATGGTCACGCACCCATTTCTGACCAGAATGTGTCACTGTCAGCTCAACATGATCGATCTCGGCTGTATCGTTAATCGCTTTCGCTTCTACCGCATAAGCCACAGCAATGGCTGTTGGGTTACCGGTATACAGCTGCTGCAATTCAGTCCAGCTCAGTGCTGCCACCTGTGCTTCTGTCATACCATTAGCCATCAGATAATCAGCACTGTTCTGATCAACTGCCAGAGCATTCAGATCCACCCAGCTGCTACCATTCCAGGCTTTCCAGCTGCTGCCATCAACGCTGACAACAAAACGGCTGGCACCGGTCGCCGCCAGATTCTGCACAATATTAATGCCGTTCAGCTCAGAAACACCGCTTACACTGATGGTATTTTTTGGCAATGCAATCCTGGCTTTTGGAACAGAGGTAATACGCAGTTGTTTTACAGAATTACTGTCAGCACCGCTGTCATAGTATTCCAGAGCAAACTGACCAGATGGCTCCCAGGCTGCCAGCTCAGAGATAGAAATATCAGGGATAGAGTTCATACCGTGAGTAATAAAATCTGTTTCAGTTGGTTCTGATGCATTGACCTGAACGAAACTGCCCGCGTCGTATTTAAATGCAGCACCGGAGGCATTTCTGAACAAGAAACTCATAACCGGGTTTGAAGCGCCATTACCATCCCAGCTAAAGTCGCCAGAATAAACCCCGACATCTGAATGACCAGATGAGAAACCAGACGTTAAGGTATAATCACCATTGATCGAATAGTTTTCATCAAATGTCATTGGGGTAAAGGCTCCCTCCACTGAGTCAGTGAAGAATTGCCCATTAACCCATGAACGAACCAGGCGAATATCTCCATATCCAGCCAGACCTTGAGTCGCCAGAATTACACTATCGTAAAATGTAGCATGATCCCGTACGCCATTTTCATATGCATTTTCGCCTTTAGCGCCTAATACTAAGCAATTAAAGAATCGTAAATTATCCAATGCGCCATAAGGATAGCCCCAAGCTGAAATATTCAGATCAGTCACACAGGCATAACACTCGATAACAGAGTCCTGGCTACAGCTTCTAAAGCCTTCTTTCCCTTTAAAAGTACACTGATAGAATCGAATCAGCCCGGCATTCGAGCTTGAGAAAAATGATTCACTATCATTGGCTCCGATAATTGCCTTATTTTCTTCGCCAATAAAAGAGATGTTCTTTTCAAGTTTGAAATTAGCAGGATAACGGTAAGTTTCCGGATCAGAAACAGCTTGCAGCTTGATGGCGTCGCCTGCAGATGCCAATTCGTTACAACGTGCCAGAGTTTTAAAAGGCGCTGAGGCACTACCATCGCCTGTATCAAAATCGTCACCTGTTTCAGCGTTACAGTACCAGATTTTCGGGAATGTCAGTGTTGTACTGTTAATTGTAATATCAGTCATGATTAAATCTCCTCTACCAGAATATCGTTCAGCTCAGAAAAACTGATCATATGAGAAAATGCGCGACCACTACCTGTGGCCCGAACATTAATCATTGAGATAGATTCCTGTTTTTGTTCCGGGTGCATAGTACCGTCAAACACAGTACGAGCAGAGGCGTTAAAGTCATCGGCATCAGCGCTATCAAAGCCCGCAATAGTTACAATATTACTGTCTGCGGAACCATCACGCAGAATCAGTGCATGCACATCGCGTTTCAGACTGAAGTCCTGAGTATTGAAATTTACCGTGGTTGGCACACCTGCTGTCTGATTCAGTTCTGTCAGCTGCTGATATGGCATAACACCCAGAGTTACCGGGTCGATCACCACATCACCTGTTTTACCGTTCACACTGGTTACAGCCTGTTGGATGGTAAAAGTGGTGCCTGTGTTCATGGTCAGTGTCGACAGACCAGTCGCATCAGTAGTAACGCTATCCAGATAAGTATCTGTATCACTACCAGTTCCGCCACCAGATTGATCATCGCAAGGATCTTCACAACAACCAAAATTCAGCGTGCTGCCTTCGTGCAGAATCAGATCACCTTTAACTTCAATTGAACCCGGCATAGCGTGATCGCATGCGGTATCCTGAGTACAAGTACAACTCATAAGAAAAATCTCCAGAGCATGAGCAAACGCGTATCAAGCCTGATACGTAAAACTTGCTCATAAATAATGTTGAATAACAACAGAGTCAGAACCAGGTGCAATACCCGGTTGAATGCTGTTGAGTTTGGAAAGTGACCCGGAGGGATTTCATCAGCGTTTTAGTCAATGGAGACCTGTGAAATTCCGGATCAGAAATAGAAAACAAGAGTGGTGTAAAACCCGAACTCCGAGGTTACATCAATTTTGTTGTTCCAGTTGATTAATGCGGTTCTGATGCTCATTCAAACGAGCACGAATTGCAGAAAAATCACGCTCAGCATCCCGTTGCGTATACTGGTTGCCCAGTTGATTTCTCAGCATCTGAACCTCTCGCCCCAGAGCAACAAGGCGTTCCTCTAAACGAGCAATATTGGATGCCGAATCGGTCAGTGTGACCCCTACCCAGCTCAGCAGAATAGTGATCACCCCTGCCAGAATCGTTTGTGCATGACGTTCCATAGCAGTGCTGCTTCCACGACTTACAGTTCCGGCCTTTGTCATAAGATTCCCTGAGGTCAGTCTGACGTCAGGCCTGTTGGCTTCCTCGGTCAGTGTTCAGTGAAAATCAGGTGGCATAAAAAAGCCCTGACAGCTTATAAACAGATCAGGGCAAAACGAAACCCGACAGATATTAATCGCTTCAGGAAAGTTAATACTGCTAAGGGCTCCATACGGGGAGTCTGATACCGGCAAGGCTCAACAAAGCGTTAATCCGTTGCGTTATCTGGCTCTGCTATGCACAGCCTGACATTTGAAGTATTGCACAGCATTTCAGGCTTACCAGTTAACCTTTTATAAACATCAGTATTGCTGCCCGGTTCTGGTTTTGCTCTGAATAGCAGGCAATAAAAAGCCCCGATGCTCTTAAGAAGCATCAGGGCTTTGAATTCATTTATTTTCAGGATAGCTGTATGTTAGCGCCGAAATCCGAAAAGAGCAAGAAAAAACTGTATATTTTTACAGTATTTTTTAAATTGAATTTCAACCCCTTGTTTTTAAATGATTTTTAACGCTATCTTTAGCCAGAAACAGGAAAAATGATTACGCCGCTTCTGCTACCGGCCCCAGCATCACCTGAAGCAACTTGTTTTTACCCAGATGACAGTTGTCTCTCATATTTTTAACGGACATCATTTTTAACCGGGCCGGAGTAAAAAAGCGGCTTAACTGAAGTTGAGCGGTTAATATTTCCCAGTGCTCTGCCTGGCAGGCTTCTTCCTGAGTCAATTCAGTTCTTTCTCTGAGGTCATTGACTAACATGGCTATACACTGTCGGGCAGGAATTGTTTTTATCAGTACATCAAATCCTTCACTGCGCCATTGGGCTTTCATCGCTTCGTTAAGCATACGATCACAACCTGAGCGACGTATATCCTGTGGCATCGCACCCTGATATTCCATTGCTCCAGCCATAGGAGAACATGAATACCAGCCAGCTTCGTGATATCCCAGCAGATCATCCACACAGCGTGATACCAGTCGCTCACAATATTCATTACGGGCAATACGCCCTGGTGCCCCCTGTAGCAGGCAGGCCTGTCTTAGTGCCGGTGCAGGCAGTTCTTTAATCATTTTCAGAGTCTTGCGTTCCATTGCACTGATTCTCATAGCCAGATGCCATCCATTGCCTGTTTTTTATTCTGATATTGTTTAACTAAACCTACATTTCGTTTAGCGGCCCCTACACTTTGTTTACCAGTATCGTTAATACGTTTATCTCCACTCGCCCTCTGTTTATCAGGATTCATTCTCTGCCTGCCTGATCCGGACTGATGTTTATCGCCATTCAGCAAACACAGGGCCAGCGATTCTCCTTCCGGAGTACAACTAAGTGATGTCACCAGCTTGCCTGTCACCGGGCAATAAACATGTCCGGTAATATCCAGTAGTTCATAATCCAGTAGCTGCCGGATACGGGCACAGACCGATGTCAGGCGAATGCTGGTGCGCTCTGCCAGCATATTGCGTGTCACGGGTTTACCTGAGAAGCCATACACTTCGATCAATAAACGATCGACCTGAGAGAAATCATATTTCGCTAATTTGTTGCTGATGGTGGACGCAGACAGGCTTCGAACCGCTGCTCTGCTTTTGTTCAGATGTTTCATAAACAGTTTCTCCATATCTGTTGTCGGTGAGAGATAAACAAAAAACTTGAAATAACCTCGCACATTATAAACAATATGTTTATTCTAAACAGAATGCAAGAAGGGTAAACTCCATGTTTATGAAAAATTCACATTCTGGCGAAAGGCTTCGCCACTACATATCAGAACATGGGATAAAACCGGCTGAGCTGGCAGCTCAACTGGACATTGATCCTCAACGCCTGAATAACTGGTTTAACCGGGGTGTGGCGAAAGGATCCTTGTTACCTGTTGCTGCCGCCTTAGGCATAGAACCAGAGTGGCTGGAGTTTGGTACGGGCACACCGCAGGATCAATCCAGAAATGAAGCTGAACTGGCCGGATATCTTGATCCCTGGGACAGCTCCACACCACTTGATGAGGATGAAACAGAGCTACCATTTTTTATGGAAGTTGAATTGTCTGCAGGGAATGGATCAACACAAGTGATTGAAAAAAAAGGAGCAAAGCTCAGATTCTCCAGGAGTACTCTGAGACGCGTAGGCGTTCAGCCACAAAATGCAGCCTGTGTAACGGTATCTGGTAATTCCATGGAACCCATGTTGTCTGACGGCGTGGTTGTCGGGGTCAACCTGGCAGAAACCCGGATCAAGGATGGCGCCATTTATGCATTGGATCAAGAAGGTATGCTGAAGGTCAAAATCCTCTACCGACTTCCTGAAGGGGGGCTGAGAATCCGCAGTCTGAACAGGGATGATTACCCTGACGAAGATTACAACGTGGACTATTTCAGCCAGAATATACAAATTCTGGGGAAAATTTTCTGGTACTCCGGTCTTATTTTCTGAGTGATATCACCGATATCAAACAGCCGGATCAGCTGATCCGGCTTTTCACTATAAACACATTGTGAATACGTTATCATTCACGACGGTGTTTATTTTTTCTCAGGATCAACACGAATCGCTTTCAGCAGGCTTTCACCCGTGCGATTCCACCATGTTTCATTAGACGCAGGCAACAGCTCCAGTGCTTTCATCAATACCGGCACGGCTGCTTTAGGATTTTCTAACTGCATCAGACAGTCGCCATACATGGCTACAGCCACAGCACTTTTTTCACGATAAGACTGTGCCAGGTCATGTACTGGCATCAGCTCGCCCTTGCGCTTTTGCATAATACTTTTTTGTTCAGATGCACTGGCATTATGATATGGTGTCAGTGTCGTGTCGATCATAGTTGCCAGCCAGTCTGCCTTCACAGCATACTCTTTCAGTACCGGCATAGCCTGCTGACAATCACCACCATTAAACAGTTGCTTTCCTTTACGTGCCAGAGCATCTACTGCAGTACGTGTCACCAGACCCAGAGCCTGATTTTTTTTCTCTGCTGCAGCCATATCCAGAATATCGTGGCTGACACCATGACCTGCAGCGATTGCCGATGAACTGGCCATAATCACTGCTGCCGCAATCAGTTTCTTCATTATTGTCTCCTGTTTTCCCTTCAGGGAAGCATGATTCGTTTTCGCAGAAAATACTGCACTCTCTGAATAATCAGTTTAATCAGAACGCCCTGATAATACTGTGATTTATTTTAAGTTTTATCGTTACCAGCTTTTTTTATTGTCAGAAATACCATACTGTTTCCTGAAATAAATCAGGTCCTGATCAGTAAAATATAACGCCCGGCTGTCAGGTACTCTTCTGACCCAGCCTTTTTGTAATGAATCATTCAGAATCCATTGTTCTTGGATTCAAGCTTCACTAAAGCTGAATTTCAAAATCAAAAATAACCTTAAAATTCAATGAGTTAATCAAGCATTAAACTTCAGATGGCATGATCATTGTGAACATGCCTGAGTAATATGTCCACTTTGTGTCCACTTTGAAATTGGGTTAAACCTGATCACATCTTCAAAGTGATCTGGTGAAAAGTGGGCATAGCGCATAGTCATCTTAATATCAGCATGTCCCAGGACCCTTTGCAGCACCAGAATATTACCCCCGTTCATCATAAAGTGACTGGCGAAGGTATGCCGTAATACATGGCTCAACTGCCCATGTGGTAAATCAATGCCAGATCTCTGAACCGCATGGCGGAATGCACCATAGCAATACCCAAATAGACGCCCTTTTCTGCTGCGTAACAGGCCGTATAATTCTGCATCAATAGGGATTGCTCTGTTTTTACCATTCTTAGTGTTAGTAAACATTACCTTATTAGAATAAACATTCTCTGCTCTTAGCGATTCAGCCTCAGACCATCTGGCCCCGGTTGACAGACAAATTGTCGCCACTACTAGCGCATCGGGATTCTTACTCTTACGTAACTCATCAAACAGAGCAGTAATCTGATCAAGGCTCAGAAAAGTCAGTTCACTTTCATCAAGCCTGATTGCTCTGACCTTCTCCAGAGGGTTAGCTCTCTGCCAATCCTCAACCCGGATCAACTCATTAAACACGGCTCTCAGATAAGCCTGCTCATGATTTACCGTATTAGCAGACACCACTTTAAGGCGGTTTTCCCGGTAAGCAGTAAAATCCCGAGCAGAAAACTGACTGGCCACAGGATCACCCAGGCGTTCACATAAATTCAGCAGTACCCGTTTACGCTTCTCACCATCTTTTAAAGACTGGCCATGAAACCGAAACCAGCTTTCGACCAGCTCAGACAAAACCCGACGATCCACCGGGGCTGGGTTCCACTCTTTCCCTCTGGCCGACTCAGCCTCAGCCATTGCCTTGTAACGTAAAGCCTCTGCTTTGGTGTCAAACCGTTTACGGACATACTTACCCCCAACACCCGTTGGACGAAAACTAAGCAGCCAGCGGTTATTGGGTAACTTTTGCAGTGCCATCCTGACTCCTGAAATTAATTGTTTCCCCTGACTGTAAGCTAATGTCTTGATAAATATAAGATAAGGCCTGGTACATCAATGCTATTGATCTTTAATGAATGTTAATGAGTACTAAAGCACTTTATGCATTTTTGAATTACAGTTATCATCTATATATAGGTGAACCTATACAGAGACGTACAGAGACCAAAAACCAAGGGGACATGGCTATGAATGCACATGTTGCTAATGCTCCAATGGCTCACAAACGCACAAAGCTGTTTGACAAAGAGCGTATTGAGAGATCACTAAAAAGTAAGACGCATACAATACCTGCAGGCTTAAGCATGGAAGAGATGGACGCTATGTTAATGTCTCATGCTAAAAAAGTAGGATAGTTGCGTCTGGAACCAAGGCTATAGCTAAGGATGAATGCAGTCGTACAGGTTGATTTTTCAGACCAGTTCTCAATTGAATACTCCCGCTTTGACCTTGACCAGCGCAAGATGGTTCTCCAATTCATAGCGCTGGTTCAGCAACACGGTTTACAAGACTTCTCTATTTTTCCTGGAAAAGTAACTCCCAGCTGGAAAAATGCCTCTCCAGATGACGAGGCCTATGCTCGTTTTCACGAGTTATGGCATTACCATGTCGGTTATCCTGAATATGAAGAGAAAGAGCATGGCCTGTATATGGTTTCAGACTGGCTGCTCCACTTCCAATGGAAAAAGGATGAAGAGCGGATAATTCTGGTCGATATGTACGAGCACTGGAAAGCCGATGGAAGCTTTTATTTACCACCTGAAAAGTATCTTGAGCAGTAAACAAAAGCCGCTGATTAGCGGCTTTTTTATTCTCTGCTTTCTACTTGCCCATAAGAAACTGATATTACAATAAGAAGTATTACAGCTATAAATAGTATGTCGTTACTTGTGCTTAGTATGTACTCGGATTTCTTTATTTCATCTAGTTCGGAAACAAATATTTTATTTTCGGATGATACCTGTATAACATTCTTTAATGCATACAGAGCTGTATAGTTGAGAAGGGTTATTATTCCGTATGACTCTATTATCTCATGGGGTTTTGGTATAGGGGCGTGGTTATTGTTTTTCTTGTTTATTATGCTGGCTATGATATATAGGAATATAGCGTCCAATATGAATAAGAGAAAGGCAATGTTTTTTTTGTCGAGAACTGTTTGGTCTATTGAAGTCAGATGAAATATTACAATAGATAGGAATGAATATAGGATTATAGTTAATAATGATTTTTTGTTTTTGTCTGTTGATAGCATAATAATTTGTTTCTTATGTTTTATTTGTTAATAAGCCTATAAAAAAGGCCATACTATTCTGAGTTGCCACATTCAAAGACCTTTGACATCAAAGTAAGGGTTCAAAAAGACACTTAATTATAGCTCTTCAGTTACTTGGAAAGGTCTTAGCTACTGGCCTCTCCACTCTTGAAATTCTTCGCTAAATGCTATATCCATAGGATTTAAAAGTCTAAATGTCCATGCATCTTTTGCTACTATTTTCTCAAGCTGTGAATCTTTAAATGTATGCACAAATCCAATTTTTTGTATTATTTGAATCGAGCTTAATTGTGAATAAAGAAGTTTGTTGAGTTCTGTTTCACAGAAAGTAGATATTTTTTTATTTTTATCTTTACTTTTGTTCTCTACAAGATGGTTTATAAGTTCTATTGTGATCTTTAAGTCCTGTTCTATATAAAAGCAATCATATGACTTTGTTTCTTCTGGGCCGAATATATTTTTTGTGCACTCTCTTAATTCCATTGGGTCTTTTTCTGTTAGGTATTTTATTTTTCTTTCTATAACGTTTTCTATGTGAGCCTTTTTTATGTAGAAGCTGCTTTTAAATGCTTCCAGCTCTATGTCTGTCTCAACTTCATGCTTTGATTGTTTAAATGAATATAAGGCAAGAAGAATACCTATTGGCGTTAGTGTCCCCCCAATGAAAGAGCCATAACTGGCTAAATGATCTACAGCTTTTCCTTGTCCTGAGACGTCGCTTACGAAGAAAAAAAAACACGTTAGAAGAAAGAAAAATGCTATAAAAACAGACGCCTCTTTATTCTCTGATAACTTGTTTTTCCAATTCTTTTTCAAGAACAGCACTCCTATAGCAACAGGCAATAACCACCAGCCTACTTTGGGATTAAAAATTAGGTAATCAGCTTCAGCTAAAGCGAAGGTGTTCAGGCTTTCGATGGATAATAGATAGGCGAACGCACCCAGAACGGCATGTTTCCAACTGGGAATGCTGTCCTTTGCTTTAAATTCCATTCCTAACTCCATGTTTTTTCTAAACTTCAGGGTTCACCCTGGTAGAACCTGTGCCGATATCAGAGAACCAGCGAGATAGCACTTTTGCTGCTAAGACCCAGTTTTGAGTTGATCAGCAGAGAGCTTTATCTCTGGCGAGATCTGGCCTGCACTTGGATTTACCTGATCAGTCATTAACCAGAGTGTGTACTTTTGGAACTCTGGAATATTGCAAAATCTGAGTAAGGTTTCTGCTTTCATATCTTTTTTAACTCCACTATCTAATTTGCTGATCGTAGAGCGAGAAATTCCTGTCATTTCAGCAAGTTGCACCTGAGTTATGCCCTCTGCTTCTCTGATAGCCTTAACTTTTTCGTAAATTTGCATTTGACAATGTTCCCTAAGGGGAATTAAATTTCCTTCAAATGCTCCCTTAAGGGAACATAAAGAACGTTAATGAACCTTGGGTGTGGCAGCACCCAAAAACGGAGTTTATCAAATGGATAGTGCTAATGAACACGTAATGAGCCAAAAAGAACCGCAATGGTTAGGCGGAACCCTTCCCCCGGTGATGACCATAGATAAGTTTGCTGATCTGGTTGGCCTGACTGCGGCCACAGTAAAGAGCCAGGTAAACCGTGGTTATTACCCGACTAAGAAAGTGGGCAAGCGCACTTTGATCAATATCGTTCTGTTCGTGGACGAACTCCGTTCAGGTATTTGAGACACCAGCATTAACAGGGAGGTTCTCAGATGCGGAACAGATTCCGGTTAGATTCACGCCGTATTAAATATGAGCTGGCCAGATGCATAGCATGTGCTGGCTTCATTTATCTCCTGTCGCTTGTAAGTGGAATGGGTTAAATGTCCTTTCTGTCTGACCTTGATTCCCCTGAATACGGGCCTGCCATTGTTCTGAAGAATTGGCGGGCCGGTATCATTCAGGCTTTTCCGGATAACATGCAGCCTCATGTAATCCGCCGTTATAAGCAGGTCACAAAGCAGTCTGGTTATGTCCAGGCTAATCATTGGCTACGCAAGCTGAAAGAAACCGTTGTTGATCGTCTGCTGAAATGCGGTGATTTTCGCCTGACGCATGATGATCAGGCGTTACGGGATTGGGCTGATGTTCAGGCCGAACGGATCAGCAAAGCCCGGAATAAAGATGATTTTCTGATAGCCGCTGATCTGTGTGAGCGGTTATGCGAGTTTTACGGCTTCTGCCTGCCTGTCGATCCGGATCACCCAAAGACCAAAAACAGCGATATTCTGGCCATGGTGCTCAAGCTGGAGACACCGGGCTGGTGGCGTAGAAAAATGCGTACCCGCAGGAACCAGAGTATTGATCAGGCCGCGCGGTTACTGGGCCTGATCCATGCAAATGGTCAGTGTTATCTGAGTCATGAGGCCTTAGGGCTTCGCCTGAAACAGAAGACACGTAACCGGGCCTTGCTGGAATCTCTGCAGGCCGTGAATCAGCATGGTTATACCGCTCTGTTATCCGAACTGGCCGACGTTTCTGTCAGTAAACCCGCTATCCGCAAAGCAGAAATGATGACCCGGTTACGTGGCTTTGAAGAGGTTGCGGACAGTCTGGGTCATGTGGCTGAGTTCTGTACTCTGACCTGCCCGAGTAAATACCATGCCCGAAGTTCTAAAAAAGGGCTGAATCCTAAGTACCGGGGTTACACCCCAAAGCAGGCCAATGATTATCTGGTTGAAGTCTGGACCGGTATCCGGAAAGAGCTGAATGAAGCCGGTATTCGTATCTATGGCTTTCGCACTGTAGAACCCCACCAAGATGGTTGCCCACACTGGCACATGCTGATGTATATGCAGCCAGAACACCGGGACATTGTTAAAACCATCTGCCATAAACACGCCCGGAAAGTCGATGGTACTGAAGCAGGAGCCAGAAAACGCCGCTGTGTGTTTAAGCAGATCGACAAGCGCAAAGGCACTGCGACTGGCTACATCGCTAAGTACATTTCCAAAGGTATCGACGGTGAACACGTTGGTGTTGATCACTATGGCCATGATGCTAAAACAAGTGCCGCCCGAATCACTGAATGGGCCGGGGTCTGGTGTATTCGCCAGTTCCAGCAAATCGGTGGTGCACCCGTATCGGTCTGGCGTGAACTGCGCCGTGTATCTGCTGAACAAATGGCTGAATGGGAACACCTGATCGGTAAAGCTCTGCCTGCTGTTCTGCATCGTGCTCGGGAACTGGCTGATTGGGGTGAGTGGGCCAAATACACCATGCTGCAGGGTGGCCCGATTATTCCCCGCGCTCTGCGCCCTCTCAAAGTCTGGCGAATGAATACTCCGGCTCTGCGCTGGCAGGAAGGGTATAACCCTCATACTCAGGAAGCTGGCCCGTTCCGTCTGGGTCAGTACGGCGATTTACTGGAAGTTATCAAGGGCGTTAAGGCCGGTATTGATGGTCTGTTAACCCGTTTCTTTCACTGGGAAGTGAAACCCGTCCACAGTAAGGCTTTTGATTTTGAAGAGGCGAATGCCTCGCCTTGGACTCGTGTCAATAACTGTCCGGAACCCCAGGTCTCACCGCCTGAAGCCGAAAAAATCCGGCAAGAAGTCACCCAACAGTCTGTTTCTGAGATGGTCGATTTCATAGAAGAGTGGGAAGAGGCCCACGGTAAGCCCTGGCACTTCGTCACCCCGGAAGAAAAAGCGGATCTTCGCTTCAGTCCCCGGCATTCAGAACCGTGGGACGACACAAAAACACTCGAATCTCTGTTTCAGCTTCAAGAAACAAGCTGGAACACACCACCGCCGCCCGATCTGCCCCCACCGGATGGGCTATTTTTCGACAATGGAGAGTATGGGTATGTCTGAGTTTATCAGTGAAGCTCTGAGTTACATCATTCAGCTGGGTCTTATGGCTCTGGCTGCAATTGCTGGCATGTATCACAGCCCGGCGGCATCCGTTGGGGCTGTCATCGTAACCACCGCGATATTAGTAACCTACAACAATCATCAGGAGAGAAAACGTGGCAAGACTAAACAACAGCAAACTTAGCCATCTGATTACTGAGTTGGAAGAACTGAACAGAGAAATTGATCAGGCTTCTGTTTTCGACGTTAAAAGGCTGGCTTCACGGGCATCAGATGTACAGCTGAATATTGTCCGTGAGCTGGTCGCCAGGGAGATAGAACGACATGAGTAAAACCATTCATGGCTATGTGGCTTGCCCCACACACGGCTGTGATCAGATTGCCTCTGTGCTGAAAACATCCGGCACCCGGAACCAGTATTACACCCGTTGCCCGGAGTGTGGCTGTGATCAGCGTAATGGCGCAAAGCATCAGCAATGGATCGCAGACAATATGAGGCCCAGTCATGCCGAGATTAAAGAACCTGCAGTGGCCCAGGCACCGGCACCCCTGCCAGAAAAAACGGCCTCATCATCAGCCACTGAAAGTACCCAGAGGCCAGATGTTACAAGGCCTGCCCGGCCTGATACCTCTCCCGGCGAGGTAAAACAACCGGTTAAGACCAGCAAAGCCACAAGAATGGGGGTTCTTGGGTTTGCTGGAATGATTTTCGGAGGTCTGGTCGGCCTCTGTATAGCTTAAATTGCACAGGAAACTAAACATGACAGAACAGAACACCGCTCCGGTTGCTGAAGAACAACTGGAAATCACAGACGTAGACACCGCCCAGGCGAAAGCGTTCGAAGCTGAACTGAATCAACTGGATGCTGAAAACGACCCGGATTATGACCCGGAGGCCGCAGAACAACAGGCCCAGGCCGAAAAACAGCAAGAAGAAGATGTTGAAGCCGGGGCCGCCATTGCCTCATGGGCCGGAATCTCAGCCATTGAAGGCGCACTGCAGACCTTTGTACATCATCGCTTTAAGTTCTCAGATGAGGATAAGGCCTATGCCATTGAGAACATGGGGCCTCTGATCGCTAAGTATGGCGATAAGATCCCGCTCTGGCTGGCGAAGTACAAAGAAGAAATCGGAGGCCTGAAGGCCATAGCCGTACTGGGTAAAGGCACCGTGGTCGGCCTCAAAACGCTGGCCGAAGAAGACCAGAAGGCCGCAGCAGAACAGGCCCAGCAGCAACAGGAGGCAGGTCAGGATGCCAGAGCCAATCAATCCCAATAACTCACTGAATGCTGAACACGTAATCTACTGTGCCAGCTCTGGCGGGGGTAAAACCTCTGCCGTTAAAAAGCTGGGCCTGCTGAAACCCACGGACCAGATTGTTTTTCTTGATCCGTACAACGATTACGAAGGCGAATTTCTGGGCCGGAAAGTCCGCACGTACACAAAGTGGGCCGAGTTCTATAAAGCCCTGCGTGAAGCCCGGAAGAGTAACCGGGGTTTTAAGATTGCCATGAAACCGCCCAAGGCCACACCGGAAGCACTGGAGCTGTTCAGCGAGATCGTGTGGTCATGCGGTAACGGCAAACACCCCAAGCCCCTGAAAGCGGTGTTTGAAGAACTGGCGAAAATGGTTAAAACCTCAGCCAAAGCAGACGGCTACTTCGGTGAAATCCTCACCGGGGGCCGAAAGTTCAGTATTCATGCTCACTGCTGTTTCCAGCGTGGTCAGGAAATCCCGAAAACAGTCTTTGGCCAGGCACCATACAAATGGATCGGGCTGCAGGAACGTCAGAAGGATGCCAGATATCTGTCTGATGAGCTGGATATCCCGATGGATGTTATCGTCAAACTGCCCAAACCTGCCGCCATTGGTCACATTGAATATGTGCTGAAAGATCCGACTCACACCATTGGCCAGTACACCCACAGCAAGTTCAGCTTTCCCAGAAAAGCCGCTTAATTGTAAATAATTGTTACCATAAGGCCTAAAGGCCTCCCGATGCCGGGAGGCCTTTTTTGTATCTTGACGGATGCCGACTGCAGTTTGTTACACCTGTAGATCACAACACGGGGAGAACCCAATGCGAACAGCATGTTTTTTAGGCGGGGCAGTCATTGGACTGACTCTCGCTATTGTGATTAAACAACAGGTGAAAAAGACCAATGACAGCGAACGAAGTAACCCAGAAAGTTAAAAACAATATCGACACCAAACTGGTGGTAACCGGTGTTGCAACCGCTTTTGCTCTGGGCCTGACCATTTTTGCACTCAGTAAAATGGGCAAGATGGGTAAGCAACTGGCCGCAATTGCTAAGGGGGGTAAATAATATGTCCCGTACTGTTACCGACCTGATGCAAACCCCTGATGGCAACATCGCATCAGATGCCACTCTGCAACTGGCTATGCCAAACAGTGTGGTTTACGAAAACCTTTATCTGGATACCAATATCCCATACGACAAGCTGAAAACCATCTCCGTTATGAACGGATCGGATGATTACCTTGTCACCAGCGGTAAAGAAATCATTGATGTGTTTGAAAAGCACCGTGGCCGTGATCTGAACCCGGCAACAGGTGACTTTATCCCGGTTCGTTTTGCTGATCCGGATGCCAACACACTGGAAGGTCAGGAACTGTGCAGTCTGGTGACAGAAGCCGGTGACAGCTGGCTGTTTCAGGTTGAACTGAGTACGTTACCGTCTGCGCCATCCGGTGGCTGGTATCTGCGTGTCTGGGCTGAAACATCCAGTATCGTAAAAGGCTTTGTACAGGATGGTCAGGTGAAAGCCGGTCAGCGTCGCCGCATGTTTGAACGTCGCCTGGACCGTAAAGTACTGACAGCGGGTGTGGATGGTGAAAACACCTTTGATAAGCTGATCCGGGGTGCTGATAAAAATATCCGTACCATCTACATCAAGGGTGATATCTCTCAGGTCACGTTTGAAGGTAAGCGTAACGGCAACATTGCCCACCGCTGGAAACTGTCCAGCAAACTGAACTCCTTCCTGCAGAAAATCCGTGGCCAGAAAAATGGTATTGCTGACATTCCGGGCTATCTGATCATTGATCCTATTGCTACCGGTTTCGCAGTCCGGGACATGATGCCGGTGGCCTTTGAAGAAATCATCATGAAGCTTGAAAGCAACGCATCAGGCCCGATTGAAATCCTGACTGACTACGTACGACGGGTGAAGTAAATGAGCCTGTTTGATGATTTAGGAGATCAGTTCGGTCGTATTGTCGACCGGGCTGTTGAATACGGGCTGGAAAAGAATTTTCCAATCAATACACCGAATCCGACGCCAACGGCTACGGCCAGCCATACTCAGCAACAGCCCGTTAATGCCACGCCACCCGCTAACCTGCCGGTTAACGTGGTGGTTCCACAGGTGCCGTCAGCACAACCAACTGCTCCCGCGCAGGCTCAGCCCGCATGGCTGATGCCTGCCATGATTGGCGGGGGCGTTCTGCTGGTGATGACCTTAATTATGGCCACAGGGAGGCGCTGATATGTTTCGTTTTCCAGAAATGCCGTCCATGCCGAAAATGCCAGAAATGCCCAAAATGCCGGGCGAACGAGCACACGAACAGCGTATGAAATATCTGCTGATTGTTGGTGTTGTGGTCGTGTCTGGTCTGGCTCTGCTGATGCGGGGTAAGAAAAAATGATTCCCGGTTTTGATTTAGGAGGTGGAAGCCTTTCAGCATCATCTGGTGTGGGCGGTGCAGACTCGTTTGATTTTGGTAATGGCGGGCGCACGAATAGCCAGACCGTCTATATGCTGCCAGAGACACCGAATCATATGGTTCCTGCCTCTAAAAATTACATCTGGCCCTTAGTCACTGGTGCTTGTGTGCTTATGTTGTTCTGGATGATGGGGAGGCGCTGATGGGAATCCTTACTGGTGACTCAAAGAAGACGACAACCAACAACTTCCATGACCAGGGCAATAATAACAACACCACTGGTACTCAGGACTTCTCTTCTGTAGGCAGTGTTGATGACGGAACGATTGTTGATACTGACGGCGGCAACTCTATTGCCGGTGTCAGCTCGGGCAAAAACTCCACAATCAACCTGTCGATCACCGATGCCGGAGCCATTGAGGGAGCCAATGAAGCAACCCTTGCAGCACTGGATAATACCGCCCTGTTAGCCGCTGATACCACAGGGAAGTTACTCGGTGCTAATGACAATATTACCGCTCTGGCTGGTGTCACAGTTGATAACAATACGGCTCTGGCTGGGGAGGTCGTCGCTAACAATACCGCTCTGGCCGGTGAAGTGGTTGAGAATAATACGGCACTGGCAGGTAATGCGATTGATGATATGGCCGCGCTAAGTGGCGTGTTCAGCAACAATATTACCGCGCTGGCCGGTGAAATGATGGGCGGGGCGAATGCCTCTGCCCAGGCGGCAGCAAATGCGGCCAGTGCTGCGGTCAGTGCCTCTAACAGTTCCATTGCTCTGGCCGGTAATACAAACGACAACATTACGGCGTTAGCCGGTCAGATTGTTGGTAACAGCAATGCCGCAACACAGACCTTCTCTGATTTTGCGACCACCGCCCATAGCAACAATACCGCACTGGCAGGAGCCGGTTTTAATGCCCTGAATGCAAACAGCGAAAGCAGCCTTGCTGTACTTAACAACATCGCTACAGAAGCCATGAACATGGCTGAAACTGGCATGGGTGCGATCCGGGATACTGCCGGTATGGGGTTTACTACAGCACAGAATATTTCGGGCATGGGGTTTACCACAGCACAGAATGTTGCTCAGACCGGACTGGATAAACTCGGTGACAGTGGTGTATTCGCTATGACAGCTCTGTCCAATGAATCGGCACATTCCAAAGAGGCGCTGACAACGCTGGCAGGTTATGCACTGGCCGTTGCAGAAGAACAATATGATATCGGTATGACTCAGCTGGGTATGTCGAATCGCTCAGCACAGGCGGATATGGTCAGCATTGCTGGCAGATCGGCGGATCTGATGTCTGACACTCTGGGCAATGTACTGACAAATGGCCAGGTCTCTATGCAGCAGGCTGCAAACGAGGGCATGAAAACCGTCGGCTGGGTTGCCGGTGCTGCAGTGGTTGCCATTGTCCTGATGATTGCGATTAAGGGGTAAGTCATGCGTGTAAATATCTATTCAGACTTTTTTACTCCTGTACCAGTGAAAGGCCAGTATCTGCATATCAAGATTGCATCAGGTGACGTAGAAGTCCGGTTTTCCGACCAGACACGCCTGAAGCTCTCTGCCGGAGAGACAATTGAAATTGCTTTTGATGGTCTGGAGTTTAAATCCGGGGACAGTGATCAGGAAATTGAGATCCGGACAGGCTGGGGTAAATTCCAGCCTGCAATTACAGCCATTACATCGACTGCGATTGAGCGTATTAACCGCCCGGTGGATGTGACGGGTTCTACCGTTGCCATTACCGGTCAGGCTGATGTAACCGGCTCAAAAGTAGATGTATCTGGTTCGGCTGTCACCGTCAGTGGCTCGGTGGATGTATCCGGATCAACTTTAAATGCCAATGTGAACGGAGCCGTTGAAGTTGTCGGGAGCCGTTCAGCTTCGGTTATCGGGGCAGAAATCACTATCCCTCCTTCCGGATCGGCCAGCATCGCAGCCCGGAATAACCGAAGCCGCATTATTCTTCAGAATGATTCCGAAGCCCTGACGAAGTGCCGTGTGACAGAAGCGGATGCAGTCAGCCCGTACGGCCTCCGTCTGATTGGCGGTGACGGCATGATGGGGGAGCAGATTTTGCGGACAACTGCAGCGCTAAAAATCTGGAATACCTCAGAAACAGTGGCTGTTATCAGTATTTTTGAGGAGGTTGTTTAATGCCTCAGTTTGATTACACCAGTATTCCGCGTCTGAAGCGTAATGCTGCATCCATTATCGGGCCTTCCCTTATTTATCCCGGTGGATCAGGCGCATACATCATTACAAATTACGATAGCTTCCATCATTGGGACGTTACGGCAGACAAAGGAGTAATCTCAAGAAAAGATGAGTTAATTACATTGGATATTCCTGCCGGAGAGGTTGCAGGCATAGCAAACCTGACAGTATCGCGTAACGGTATTACTGATTCAGTTCAGATCACTATATCGGAAAATGCAGTTGCTAAACCGTCAGTGGTTGCGCCTGTAAATGGTGCCGTTGATGTTGTGGAATGTCCGGTCATTATGTTGTCTGATTTTAAGACATACCCTGCAAATGCTGATTCTGAGAAAAGCGTATCTGTGCGTATCATCGATCAGCAAGGGAATGTGGTCTGGGAATTAGAAGATCAGGTGCCAGGCACTGAGCTGAAAGTACCCAAAGGGGTTTTGTCTCCTGCTCACACATACCGCCCACAGGGGCGGCACAGTGGAAATACGTTTGGGTACTCAGAATGGTCTGACATGGATACATCATTTACGACAACTGATAGTTTCGGGCCTGCATTTCACGGGGATATATATCAGGGTGACATTGTACTGGGACCTGTTGGGGGAGACTGGCTTTTACTGGCCCCTGCTGCTAAACGGACGTTAAAAAAATGGGGACTTAGCAATATCGAGGTTTCTTTAAAAGATATCAGTAGCGCAAGTGAGCCAGACGATAAAACAGGTCAGCAGAATACAGATGTTCTCGTGTCTGATACATACCGTAATATCAACGATGGTCTTGGCTCTATAGGTTCCCCTGCTGCGGAGTACTGCCGCTCTCTTGGGTATGACCTGCCAAATAAAGAGGAATTGTACTTTATCTGGCAGAGTCGGGAGGTCATTGATTCTGTTGATGGGGAGGGTAATACCTTAGGGGACTATATCTCATATGGATTGGGGGGCGCTGTAAAATGCTGGTCATCTTCTGAGTGTCATCGTGCAGTTTCATGGACGATGGACTTCAATACAAAGACTATGGGTGTATATCCCAAAGAAGGTGACGCCTGGGTGCTGCCTGTCAGGAGAGTGCCAGTATGAAATATGGCATTATTCAATCAAAAACTATAATTTGTGACCCTGTTAATTATTCTGCAGAGTACTTCCGGGACATTATCACCCGTCATGGCGGTTTGCCTGATAACGTGCCGGATCTGGCACCGGTCGCACCGGTAGAATGTGGCCCTTTACGTATTCTGCCTGGCGTTGAAATCCTGACTCAGCCGCCACACCTGCAGGCTTATCAGAAACAGCTATCAGCCTGGACCATTGATAATAATCAAATGGTACGGGAGGCTGTCTGGCAAATTTTGCCTGATGACCAGATCCGGCAGAACCTGAAACAGGCGCTTGCAGATATTCGTAAGCAACACGAAACAGGCGGAATCACATTGGCCGGAGGCATTCAGATCAGAACGGACCGTGAATCCCAGGCACAGCTATCCGGAGCATACAACAGTCTGAAAAACGGCCTGATCAACTCAACGCGCTGGAAGTCTGACACCAGATTTATCACTGTGACACTGGCAGAACTGCAACCTATTGCTCAGGCTGTCGCGGTTCATGTCAGCCAGAGCTTTTCGGCAGAAAAAGCCGTCAGTGATCTGATTGATAACGCAGCAGATACCGATGCTCTGTTAGCCATCGACCTGCAGCACGAATTCAGCCAGGCATTTAACAATGATTAAAGGGAAAGCCCTGCTGATCATTGTGGGGCTGATAGGAATTTATCTGATGACTCGTAAAAAATGGACACCACCGGCTGCAGCACAGCCATACCTTGCTGATATTTCAGCGGCAGAACGGCAACACGATATGCCGAAAAACCTGTTAGCCCGTCTGATCTATCAGGAATCCCGGTACCGGGAAGACATTATCTCAGGGCAAGTAGTCAGCTCAGCAGGAGCAAAGGGCATTGCCCAGATCGTCCCGCGCTGGCATCCGGATGTAGATCCACTGAATCCACAGGCTGCGATTTACTATGCTGCTCAGTACCTGACAAATCTCTATAACCAGTTTGGTGACTGGCAAACCGCACTGGCGGCTTATAACTGGGGGCCGGGCAATGTCAGTAACGCGAGAGAGGATTACGGCTACGACTGGCTGGATTATGCCCCGACTGAAACACAGAACTATGTTTCTCAGATCTGGGGAGATATCAGCTAATGGCCCTGTTCACGGATCGGCAGTTTGCGGTAGTCGTTGGCCTGGGCTGTTTTGCCGCATGGTTTTTGTACCGTAAATCTCAGGCCGTAGCCACTGCTGCCGGTGATGCCGTTTCAGACAGTGCTTACTGGTGGGGCTATCAGTACGACAATGCCGCCAGTGCTGTGAATGGCCTGTTTATGTTTGATGCTTTCGACAGAAAACACCGACACAAACAAACATTAATGAATGATGCTCAGTACCAGAACTGGAAAGCCCTGGTACTGGCAGGACAGATACCGGAGCCAGAATACTAAATGAAGAACCAAATCATGGGAGCGGCTGCAGGAGCTTTTATCGGAGTTATCGCAGCTATGTTAATCACACAGGGGTTCTCCGGAAAACGGGGAAACAGAACACTCTGGATGTAAAAAAATGGAACTGGATATATTGCAGGCAATACAGGCCGGGGGTAATGCCGGTCTGCTAATCATAGGAATTGTGCTGCTCAGAGTTGAGCGCCGGGTGATGCAAATTGAAATGCACCTGAAGTACAAGTGTCCTAAGTCAGATGGATAAAAAGTGTCCACAATGTGTTCACTTTATAGATATATAAAGGCACATAATGAAAGCGGTTTTATCAGTAAGCTATTGATTCAAAAGATAATGAATCTAAATGATTCTTTTGTCTTGGGATTCAGAATCCATTGTCCCAGTTGTCCGGCCAGGTGATCTCGCCGTTCACTCCAGTCCAGACAGTTCCGGCATACCGGGCGCTTTCCCGCTCTTAAATCAGCCTTAAATCCAACATCAGCGAAAAATATCTGTCCTTTTTCTGTCATTTCAGGCGCATCAGGGGAATTCGTCACCAGACCGTGCTGTTTTAAAGCCTGAAAAAGTGCAACTCCCAGCTCTCCAGCCATATGGTCATAGCACACTCTGGCTAGTCGTAGCTCAGCATCTGCAGGCCCGGTATGGATATCGGGCTCAATGGCACCTGCTGTGATATTAAGCAGGTTCTCCAGTAATTGCGCGACATCGGCATGACTTAAACGAAAATACTTATGCCGCCCTTGTTTACTGAACCGTAGTAAACCAGCTTCTGTCAGTTTTGCCAGATGCACAGAGGCCGTTTGTGCGGTGATATCTGCATCCAGAGCCAGCTCTGTGGCTGTCAGTGCTTTGCCTGACATCAGCGCCAGCAACATACGAGAACGCGCACGATCACCAATGAGTCCTGCTACTACTGAGATATCAGGCTGCATATACCCTCCGGTTTACTCTGTTTATCATTTCATTCAGCTCCTGAAAGCAAACCTCTCAGCAAAAACTCTGCATCAAATAGAATAAAGCAGACAAACGTTCAGCATGCTTCGTCCAACAACGAAGCATGCACGATACCCTGAATTTACACTCCTGGCTCCTGATTCAACATCATTAATAAGAGTGTACATTATGACTGTTACCTGCCTGATTGAATATCGGATTGATCCGTTCAAAACCGAACTATTCCGACAGTATGCCTGTCACTGGGGAAAGATCATTCCAGCTTGTGGAGGGCAGCTATTAGGCTATTTTATGCCTCATGAGGGCAGTAATAATATCGCCTGGGGTCTGACTTCGTTTAACAGCCTGGCCGATTATGAAAGCTACCGGGCTCGCTTGAAAACAGATCCTGCGGGGCAGAAAAACTTTGCCTTTGCTCAGAGGGAAAAATTCATTCTGGGAGAAAAGCGAACCTTTATTCAGGCTGTTCCTGAAAGCTATCTGCAACTCAGTAATACCGAAGCAATGAGGACAATATATGATTGCCGTTATTTTTGAGGTGGTACCTTCCCTGGAAGGTAAAGCAGAGTATCTTGACCTGGCAGCGGACTTAAAACCCATACTAGAGGATATTGATGGCTTTATCTCTGTAGAACGCTTTCAAAGCCTTACAGATCCGGAAAAAATTTTATCTTTGTCCTTCTGGCGTGATGAAGGCGCTGTAAAGCAATGGCGTGAACTGGAGCAACATCACATGGCTCAACAACAGGGACGTTTCAGACTATTTGCAGATTATCGTCTGAGAGTCGCTGAGGTCCATCGGGATTACGGTAAGCAACAACGAGAGCAGGCTCCGGGGAACTGACCAACAACATATGTTAAGGTACGCATCATTTCAGATACTTATTCTGTACCTGAATAGTCCGTTACCTTACGTTTACTGGCCCGGCTGGAAGCAACAGCCAGCCCGGCCATAGTGACGGCCCCACCCAGCACATTCAGCCAGCGAGTTTTTTTCGTTGCCATTCCTGCAACAACACCGCCAACAACAGCACCCTCAATACAGGATCTGACCTGCCTGGAGCTCAGTTTCATACCCGTTGCCCATTTCACAAAGTGCTCACAGTTATTTCTGGATACAGAGTAACGCCACTGATCGACCTGCCCCCGAGCTTTTTTCAGAACATCACCCAATGGTATCTTTAGCGTATATCGGGTGATATATGTCGGCTTTCCCTGAGTAACAACAGACCAGGTTTCCTCTTTTACGGTGCCATTTCTTTTTGTCGCGGAGATCAGCATATAACGACCATCAACTCCCATCTGGTCGGTTACCAGAGACCAGTGCTGATACATACCAAATGTGGTAACGACAATATCCCCCGGACACGGGTTAAGCTTCGACTGTTTTTGCTCTGAGGTATGTTTTTCAGACATCTCTTTTTCCATGGCTTAGCTGTTTATCTCTGGAGATTCTGTTATCAGACAGAAGAATCCATATTATGAAATTCTTTTTCTGATAGCAGGCGCTTTTACATTTACCCCAGCCACTGCTCAACCAGTTGATGGGCTTTTTCACCATGTTCATCTTTAATATGAATTGCGACTGTCGCGGCAGCGGCAACCAACACCCCAAGGTCATCAGAAAAACCTACCGCAGGTACTGCATCCGGAATCGCATCCAGAGGCGAAATAAAATAGCCCAGCGCACCAAAAATCGTTGTTTTTGCCCAGGCGGGTGTATCAGCGTCTATGGCAGCAAAATAAAGCTTTAAGGCTGTTTCCAGCACTTCTTCTCCAGCCGTTCTGGCATAACGTTTGACCTTTTGCCAGAATCCTTCATCAGAATACTGAGCAGAGTATTTATCCTGTGAATGCTCAGACATACCTGTCTCCTGATCTGTGTCTGCTTGTCTTTGACTTTTTCATTACACAGAGACAGTATACCATTCGCTCAGTTCCCCATAAGGATATTCTGTATGCCACTGAAATCTCTGTTTTATGCAGCCCTTATTGCCTGTACAGTTTTAACAACACCACTGAATGCTGATCAGAATAGTCATTCCTATGCATCAATGGAACTGACAGACCGGGGACTCCAGGTTCATGGCCAGGATGTACTCAGATCAGACAGCCCGATAACTCAGGACTGGCTGCAGAAAGCGTTTACCGGATTAAGTATCAGTAAAGATCAGTTATGGAGTGAAGGAGAACCTTACCCTGTGTTTGTTCTACTCGATAAAGATGAGCATTTACTGACGCTGACACCGGATGCCGACACCCTGTTCAGTATGGCTATTTTTTCTGATCGCATCATGCTGCCTGGAAAAGCTCTGGCCGGAAAGAGTCGTTACAAAAGTATTTATCAGCAATCAGAACCCTATTGTTATCCCGGAGAGGAAGAACTATCCGGCTCAGTCTTATGCAAAGCACCGGATAGCCAACAGATTGTACTGGTTTTTCAACCAGAAACACCCTGGGCCGGGCCTGATGGAGAACTGCCTCCAGAGCAGGTATTCAGCAACTGGGTACTGGATCATGCCATCTGGCTGAACAGGGATATATAGTCTGTAGCTGACAACATTTTCCTCTGCTATACAGACCTGAATAAAAGAATTTCAATACACAGCAGCCACTGCATAATATAACCAACGGGGGCAGATACTTTTTTCAGGGAGACAATCAATAAGATACTGATTTAAAACATACAGTTACCAGTCCAATCAAAGGCAGCTGCTATACTTTACAACCCGTGTAGCCCTGACAGATATACAATAAATGGAACAGAGAGCCGGCCAGTATATGAAAGAGAAACAAGTAATTCTGGTAGTCGGTGACTTTAAAACCACCCGGCTGGTTGTTCGGGAACATTTGTTCAGGAAAGGGTTTGAAACTCTGGAAGCAGACAGTGGGCGGGAAGCACTGCTGATACTGCAAAAACAGAGTGTTAACGCCATTATCGCTGATCGTCATATGCCCGCCCCCGATGGTTTATCCCTGTTGACGCAGATCCGTCAGCATCAGGATTACCAGACACTGCTCTTTATGATGGTAACTCCAGACAGCAAACAGGAGACTGTACAGCAGATGATTCGAGCCGGTGCTGATGATTTGCTGATAAAACCCTTCACTCCTGCTGTTCTATGCGAAAAAGTCATCCGCATGATGGATAAGCGTGAGCACCTACAAACCGATAATATAACCACCCATAGTAAGCTACAATGGCCTCATCCTTTGCTGGACCAGACAGAACAGAATCGGTTAAAAGCACTACTGGCGATAAAGCCTGAGCAGACCGTTGCTGACTCTAGCAGAGAATCGGATCAGAACTATCAGGAACTGGCTGAACTGACCCGCAAACTGGAGCAGGAAAATACCCGGCTCAGATCTGATCTGAACCTGATCAGTCAGCAGGATTATCGCCCTCTGATTTCCCGATTGCTGGAACAGTGTGATCAGCTTAGCAGCAGTCGTTCAATGAACGCTGAACAGAGACAGCAAAGTGAACAGATTCGTTTACTGATCCATCAGCTAATGAGTCAGCTGAATACTTCGGTTCATCTCTGGCAGATCGAAACCGGTTTGCTCGATGCCCACATCCACACTTTCGATCTGGCTGGGATGATCAGTCATCTCCTGCAACTGCATCGTCCGGGTGCCCGTCAGCAGGAGATCACCATTGCCTATGAAGGCTCTGATACCCTGATAGCCCATGCAGATCCTCTTATAACACGTACCTTGATGGACCTGCTGATCAACCTGGCGTTAAATAAATGTCCGGCCAGAAGCACGCTGGAAATTAGCACCCGACGTACAAACGATCAAGAACAAGGGATAGCCAATATCAGGGTCAGTCTGTTTTTGCCCGTAGTGCTATCAGAAGAGGAGATTAACTGTTTTCGGAATAAATACCCGACAGATACTCTGGGTAGTCCGGATTATAGTATCAGACAAACAGAATGGATCGCTTCCCTGCTGGCCCGAATGCAGAATGGTCATATTGAAGCAGAAACTCAGCCTGGGCCGGGCAGCCGGATCACTTTACAACTACCTGCTAATCAAAGTTAATCTGCTGCCCATAAACACTAACAGAAACCTGTCAAAGTTTAAGATAACCTTCACCTGTCACCACAGCCTGTCCGGAAACGGTCACCTTTTCCACTCCGGACAGTCCCTGCTGGCCTTCAGCCACTGAGATAGATAACCCGATTGTGGCAGGTCGCCCCATACTGACACCCTGCTCAATTACAAAATGGTGAATCCCTGAATCCAGCTGCATACTATGCGCCAGATAGCCAGATAATGCCGCCGCCGCACTGCCGGTTGCCGGATCTTCAACCAGATTAACCTCCTGGCAAATCATACGGGCATAAAGCTTATGTCCATCCCGACAGAAAAAATAGAAAGCAGGCCAGTCATCATCGGCAAATAACAAACTCTTATCTGCCGACTGAATCTGAACATTATCAACAGCCGTTTTATCTTTCAGTTCAATCAGAGTGAAAGGCGCACCGCAGTTTCCTTTTTTGGGCGCAGAGACTAAAGCCTGTACAGGCAAACTCAGCAAGGCGGCCATCTGCTCACGATTCAAAGCCGATGCGGATAACTCCGGCAGTACAGCCGTAGTCAGTTCAGCAGAAAAAACATCACAGGTCCCATCTACTGTCACCGGAACCGGGCCAACGTTTTCCTGTAGCTCCCAGTCTGTCACCTGGCCCTCACAATGCTGATTAATAGCCAGACAGATTGCAGTCCCTATTGTCGGATGCCCTGCAAATGGCATTTCATCCACTGTGGTAAAGATACGAACTCTGGGAGCCTTTTCCGTTTCTCCTTCCAGAACAAACGTTGTTTCCATCAGATTCATTTCATTGGCAATTTTTTGCATCTGCTCATCGCTGAGCCCCTCAGCCTGAGTAAAGACAGCCAGTTGATTGCCACCAAAAATCTGGTCAGTAAACACATCCAGGAGGGTATAGGGGTAAACCTTGCGCATAACCGATATTAGCTCCTTAACGAATATCCTGCTAACGGATTACGGTGCTTTTAATCACCCTGTTGAAGAATCTGCTGCAACCGGCAAAACACAGGGTTGACCAGAAAAATCACCCGCAACAAAACAATACTGCCAACTCATCATAAGCTTCTATTTGCCATCTGACTATGCCGACAGTATTCAATCAAAGATAAATGACAAGGTATAATAACCCAGAGCAGTCACTCCTGATGTCTTAGCCCTCCAGGCAACCCTTTACTGGCTATAGCCACAGCATCATGGGCATGCAGGCTTTCCTGATGTTCTACTTTAAGACAGAAATCCTGGTAATGGCTATCAGTGTTTAAGCTGGCTCTGATTCGGCGGGCTGCATCTTCACAGAACATCAGATTATGGCCATTTAAACGAGCAAATTCCTGTTCATCTTCACGTTTAACCGCTGTCTGAACCGGAGTTTGCAAAGCATCTTCAATCTGATTGATCAGGGCCGTGACTGGCAGGCTATTCTGTTTCTGACTCAATCGCACGGTTACTCTGGCCATAGAACGCTGACTATGAGGTGTGGCAAAAGATCCCTGAGCAGAAAGTAACCACTGACTGATTTCAGCCATACTCAGCGTTTCCTTACCATCAAATGATTTTCGCATCGCTTCTTCTGTCAGCTGACGAGACAATGAAGCAGAGCAAGGACAGGTACTGGAATAGGGCACTGTGACCGACAGATCAATCAATGCAGGCTGACAGCCACTGGACAGACTGATATCCAGTTTAACCGGATAGGATTTCCAGCCTTCATAACCACTTTTCAACGCAGGACGTTTCTGCATCAGGTCAAACTCAAACACCAGTCTGGCATGCTGGCTCAGCGTCTTATGGCTATGCAGTTGCGCTTGCAATAACGCCTGAACACTCTGACATGACAGGGCATTTTCACTGAAGAAAGACTCCAGCAGCAGATACAGACGAGACATATGAATGCCTTTCGCCTCAGCATCATCCAGGCTGACACAGGTACTGACTCTGGCCTGGCACAACACTTTACCATGCAGGCTGTCCTCTATATTGACAGGCAGAGCGATACCAGACATTCCGACCCAGTCCAGTACTCCGCAGACATCTGCTGTATCTGATGCAGCCACATCAGGCATATCTTTTTTGCCTGTTGCTGTTTCCGGCACAGAACATATCGGATCACCGGTTCGAGTATCAGTCATCATATTTTTTTCGGGAAATTCAGCGTGTGACATAAAGTTATCGACACCAAAGACAGATTAAATACGCCGGACGATACCCTACGGTGCAATCAGATTGCCATACGTCCGGAGAAACAGGATAACGGCTATAAAACATCCATACTCAGAAAAAGTCGGGGCCGGGTTTCTGAACAGGCAGGGGAACGATGCACCAGCCCTTGCCCTTCCCTGTCTGGCCAGAGATCTCCTTTCATCAAAGCCACAGCACCAGCCGGTACAGCATGAATATCACTTTTTTCCGTTACTCCGGCTTCGCCTGTGTTGATATAAAGGCCTGAATCCTCATCCGATAAACCTCCACTTCCAGCACCTAAGCGGGACCTGTTCAGGTTTGCTGACGATAGCCATTCAGTTCCGGCACCAGCATAAGTACAGACCATACGCGCACCGATACGATCCACATGAAAGCGAGGACACATAGCATCCTTAAGCAAAGATAAACGTAAACCGACTTCCTCCATGCCAAACAGACAGGCAAACATCTCCGCCAGCCAGATCATGTCATTGATAAAAGCATCCCTGTGCGGGTGATCTGGTAAATCATCTTTCAGCTGCTCTTGCAGAAGCTCTGGCGAGGCAACCAGACGCAGTGGGAGTAAGCGCCCCCTGTTCAGCAACCAGTTTACATAAATCATGGTTCCTGCATCCGGCTGGCGATTCCATTGCACCAGACTGATATCCTGCTCAAAAATTCTTGTCAGAACGACCGGGTCATCATCAGAAACCCACTCCTGCTGCTTTGAAACAACAGTACATGGCATCTTGTCCACCAGGATATCTGATAAATCGGCACCACTGTGAGAACTTTCCTCAAAGAGGACCGGGTTAGCAACAAACTCCGGCTGATTTCCATGACTTTCTTTCATTCAGGTTTATCTCATAACAAATAAATTGATGTTACAACATAACATAACTTAATTTATTATCAATCAACCTATTCTGTCATCCCGCTGACGGTCAGAATAAAAAGCTATAAACATTTGCTGACTTGCCAGAAAATAATCTGATCGGCACTAAACCCGCAAAATAAGAAAGGTTTTACGATTACGACAAATACTGATATGAATATTTCAGATAAAGCTTCAGCTGATCTTTTCTTTGCAGGTAAGATTCAGGGAATTCTTTTTTTAAGAACTCATCAACAACGACAATATACTCGACAATTGAAAGCATCTGTTTATTTTCAGCATCCTTAACCACCGGGTAGTAAGAGCTGTTTTTGAATAAATCATCAGAGTATAAAGGATTGATCACAGAGTAAGGGGGACGATAAAAACTAACACCCACTGGTTGATAAAAGCCTTTCTCAGAGTTTTTCATCTGATCAATTTTCTGGTCAACCTCAGCTTTGAACCGAAAATAGTTTTCACTATTAAAAAAAATCCCTGTCTGATCATTATAATAGCGCTTTATGTTATCTATATTTTCTTTATGTGACCGGTTCATTTCAAGAATCTCCTGACACATAACGTCAATAATCTTTTGTTTATCAGACAATGCTGACTGATAGCGCTTCACCTTACTCCTGCCAGATCTGACTTCTCTCATTAAATAAAGGCAGATTATGAACATAGTGAAAAAAATCAAAGCAACGCAAATAGCAAAAGCATTCATGATATACTTCAGTCAAAGTCATATTTAAACGAGTCAAAAATAATAACAATTTTTTACAAAAATACAAACACCCCATAACAAATAACAATTAAATCCATAAAAACAAATAAAACCTGACATAAAAACATTAAAAAACGAGTAATCAATAACCGCTTTAGCCCACAAAAGCTATAGAATCAGAGCATGTTAAATTACGTTTTTCAACATTAACAATGAAAAGCTATATTCCGAAAAGGTCAAACCGGGATTATCACACCGATTCAAAAATAAGATTTTATCAGTTTCTAACACTCACATAATTACATAACTTGTTATTCTTTTCGTCCACCCTTTGAGCCAGGTTTGTTCATTTTTTTCCGGCGGAGAATTTTTAACCCTTCTGTTCAGAACAAACTGTGCAGACTCTGCAAACTCCCTCAATGCATTCGTTGAGTTCCCTTTCATATTTTCCAGAACCTGCTTCAAGCCCCAACCTTCAGGCTTTCCCTGAGCATTAAGATAGGTTTCTGATTCTTTAATCCCTTCCCCTTTAAAGTTCACATAATCAACTAACGCATAGTAGCCCATCTCAGTACTGGAGACTCTGTAAAACTGTCTGCTGATAAAATCCTTATCATCCTGATTTTCAGTAACCTTCAGTATTTTATCTAAAGAATAAGACAGACGTGTTATCAGTGCTCTGGTTTGCAACTCTTTAGTTGAATCCATCAGCCTCAGCAGGTCATTATATTTTTTACTACCGACACTGTTTAAGAACTCATCCCGGTTTTTCCATGGCGAGCCCTTAGCATGGGTGACCCACACTGGCACATCAATACCACTTTTCCTGAAAAAGCGGACCAATTCGGGAAAAGTCTCAGAAAACTTTTTTCCCCTTCCTGCCGGATACCAGATAAAATGAGCAATTCCGAGCGAGAGAAAATTTTCATTATCATTCCAGAACAGTAAGTTTTCCTTTCTGGAAGAGGCTTCATTAAAGTAAATATTCCTGGTGATTTTCCTTATTTCAATATCCGTCAGTGTAATATCCAGTAAGGCGGCACTATGAGCACCACTGCCACGCTCAGGTAAAGCATCTGCCCTGGAAATATTAACGGGTGTATCTCCCTGAGCAGCAGAAAGTCCTGAAAAGCTTAATAAAAAAGCAAAAACCAGTCTTAAACACTGCATAAACGCAAATCTCTCATTAAAAACCACATACCAGAAAGTTATTATATAGTCTTTATAATATCTCCGGAAAATATTAACTTTTTCTTAAAATCTCTTTCTGAAGACGCAAAGCCTGCACATTACCTGACGCCCCGCTCAAAAAATCAAGACGACGCTCAGATCAGAAAGCAACCCCAGGTTGTTTTACATGATGTTACACCGCTGGCCATGACAACAGAATCCACTTATTTAATCATTCGATTAATGCACACTTTATTATAAATAGAGAAATCAGTGCCAGAATGATTTTGAGTCATAACTACCTGAACCCGGGTTTTTCGTAACAGGTTGTCGCGTTTCCAACCGGCAGCTGGAAAATCGAAATACTGATGTTCAGGCAGGGAATTCTTATTAAAGCTGGAGACACAAACCATTTTTTGTGTAAACTGTACAGAAATACACGCTGTATAAAATGACAGACACTCTGTATGAATGACAGATAATGAGCTGATATGAATAAACTGACTAAACGCCAACAGGAAGTGCTGGATTTCATCACTTCACACATGGATGATACCGGATATCCGCCAACCCGTGCTGAAATAGCCAAAGCGCTGGGCTTTCGTTCACCTAACGCAGCAGAAGAGCATTTAAGAGCACTGGCTCGCAAAGGTGCCATTGAGATGATACCTGGCACCTCCCGTGGTATTCGCCTGCCAGAACAGAATCAGCAAGGCCTTCCGGTGATTGGCCAGGTTGCAGCTGGTAGTCCGATTCTGGCTCAGGAACACATTGATAGCTACTCAGGCATTAATGCAGATTTCTTTTACCCTAAAGCCCACTACATGCTGAAAGTTAAAGGCATGAGTATGAAAGATATCGGCATTCTGGATGGCGATTTACTGGCAGTTCATCAGACGGCACAAATACGTGAAGGCCAGATTGTTATCGCCCGTATTGGAGATGAGGTTACAGTTAAACGCTTTAAGCAGGAAGGGAATATGGTGTACCTGATTGCTGAAAATGAAGAGTTCGATCCGATTGTGGTTGACCTGGAGTGTGAATCACTGGCTATTGAAGGTATCGGTGTTGGCATTATCCGTGGTGGACATGGCCAGGGATTGCAGTAATCAGCTTTATCCCGTCGTTGCTTATCTGTCTGGAACCAGCTCTCTGAAACCGTGCGACGGGGCCGCGGTCTGCATTCTTTTTAGTATGGTGCCAGATATCAGAAAAGAGAACCTCTGTTGAAATTTTTTACAATGGCCTGTTTCAGTTTGTGCCTCAGGCCCGTCCTGTGTTTAAAGGCGATATGGCATATCAGGAGCAATGCCCTGTTATATGCTCTTGGGTATGGCTCAGGCTCGATATTTACGACTGAAATATATCCCTGCTAACTTATATCACCTTGTCGCAAATGTGATGAAAAAAGCGCTTACAGATGATCAGGCATTCCGCCTGGCATCCTTCCTGTCATGTCATGGAAGACATGCCAAAATTGTCGCAATGAAAAAATATATATTCCAAACCTCTTTATACTAAAGTATTGCTAATTTAGCCTACCCACATACTGACATTTTGTGACACAGACTCTAGAATGCACCTCCCTGTTACATTCTGAAACGGAATTCCTATGCTGAAAAACATTCCTGTGCGCGGTAAATTCACTTTACTGCTGGTTATCTGCCTGTTGGGATTTATTGCTCTCCAGATTGAATCGGCTATGACACTGAAAAATATGTTGCTGAGTGAAAAGCAGACATTCACTCGTGAAATGGTATCCAGTGCCAGCAGTCTGCTGAACACTCTCTATCAGAAAGAGCTATCTGGTGAAATCACCCGTGAAGACGCTCAGGCCAGAGCGAAAGATTATATTCAGCACCTGAAGTATGATTCCGGTAAAGGTTATTTCTGGGTGCACAATCAGGATAATCACCTGCTGGTGCATGGAGAGAAGCCCCATATTGCAGGCAAGGATGTTTCTGATCTTAAGGATGTGAACGGCAAATATGTCTTCCGCGCACTAACCGAAAAAGCACTGCAGCAAGGCTCAGGTTTTGTTGATTATTACTGGAACCGGGCTGGTGATACCCATTCCTCAGCCAAAATTTCCTATGTAGAGCATTTTAAACCCTGGGGCTGGATTATAGGCACAGGTATCTATATTGATGATGTTGATGCCCATATGTGGGAACAGGTGATCCTGTCTGGAGAACTGATTGCAGCGGTTGTTTTACTGGCCTCTCTGATTATCTGGCGTATTGCTGAAAGCATGATAGCCTCTATTAAAGAGGTCAGAGAAAGCATGGATTATATCTCTGCTAAAGGAGACCTGACTCACAGAGTGAAACTGCAAAGCAAAGATGAAATTGGCTCCATTGCCACGACTTTCAATAACATGATGATCAACTTTCAGGACACAGTGCAAGGTATTCGTCAGGGTAGTCTGCAATTGGAAGAACACGCGACGAATCTGGCAACAGTCACTGAACAAACCAGTCAGGGCAGCCACATTCAGCAGATGGAGACTGAAAAAATTCTGTCGGCTATCAGCTTACTGAACACCAACGTAGAAGATGTAAACCAGTCTGTCGCCAGTAGTAATGAAACCGGACAGCAGGCACTGACCATGCTGAATCAGGCTGTTGGCGACTTATCTCAGAGCCAGCGACAATTCTCTGAGCTGACACAAACCATGCAATCCTCTGTTGAAGACATTAATGCCCTGGCAACAGAATGCAGTCGTATTGGAGATATTCTGAGTGCTATTCAGGAGATTGCCGATCAGACCAATTTACTGGCGCTGAATGCAGCTATTGAAGCCGCAAGAGCCGGAGAGCAAGGCCGGGGTTTTGCCGTTGTAGCGGATGAAGTTCGCTCTCTGGCGCAGAAAACCCACGATGCCACCAGTGATGTAGGCCTGTTACTGGAATCATTACAGGCAAAAGCGAACCGTTCTGTAGATTCTATGGCCAACAGTGTGGAACACACCCATCGCAGCAATACTCAACTGGCAGAAACAGAAGAAAAAGCACGTCGTGCCAATCAGGCCATTCAGGGTATTGTAGAAGAGAATCACCGGGTGTTTGAAAAGTGTGAAGAGCAACGTTCACTAACCCGTGATCTGAATCTGATGAGCGAGCAGATCACAGCAATTGCCAGCCAGAATGCTGCCGGAGCCACAGAACTGGCCCGTAATGGGGAAGAACTGGCAGGACTGTCTCACCAGTTCACTAATCAGGTCGCACACTTTACGGCCTGATCAGATATATACTTTTCCGCCTGGTATGAGTCAGCCAATCAGGCATTAACTCAGCAGCGATATACCTGTTCGTATATCGTTGCCGAGTCCCTTAACAAAATCGCCTGCCGAAAGAAACTTCTCACTTGAGACTGGCAGATAAATAACAAAACAGGTTTATTCAGGATCTGCCTCCTCCTTCTTTGCAAACAAAACATCGATCTGCACCAGGCTGCACTTCTTCGGATACTATCTGTTTCTTGCGTCAAATAGTCGCATTAATCCTTTAAAAGTGGCTAAAGTGGCGTTTTCCGTCAGAATGCGGCACTGTGCCGCACCCTCTTTCCGACAGCTGACTGTTAGACTCCATCACCTGATAAAAACAGTAATGCTGACAGTCAATAATCTGCCAGCTGATATCACGGAGTTCTGATAATGAGTGATCCGGTCCTGGAACCACCTCAGATTAAAACAGCAATACCTGCCAAGAAAGCGCGCTATTGTCAGGCCTGGCGCTGGCATTTCTTTGCCGGATTGTATGCTATCCCCTTTATGCTGATGCTGGCTATCACCGGCATGATCATGCTGTTATTCCGCCCACTGATTGAACCGGCTCTGTATTCAGAAATCACTCACGTACAACCCGGACAAAACTACCTGAGCTGGGAGCAACAGCGATATAAAGTGGCTCAGGCATACCCTGATGGGCAGGTCACTCAACTGACTTTACCCAAAACAGCCGATGAAAGCAGCCGCTTTCTGGTTAAAACATCTGAGGGCACAAACCTTCAGGTGTTTATCAACCCTTATACTGGTGACGTGCTGGGCAATTACGACAAAAATGACACCCTGTATGCCCTGGCCGATGAAATTCATGGCACTTTTTTACTGGGCAAAACAGGCGATGCTCTGATCGAGCTGTCAATGGGATTCAGTCTGGTGTTACTGATAACCGGATTCTATATGTGGTGGCCTCGCCTGAAACAACGCAAAGTATCATTCTGGAAACCCTCAATGGGCTATCAAGGCCGTAGTTTCTGGAAAGAGTTACATGGTGTAACAGGCGTGTGGCTATCTGCAATACTGGTCTTTTTTATCATAACCGGCTTGTCCTGGACCGGTATATGGGGAGCCAGAATAGTACAGCCCTGGAACAGCTTCCCTGCTGGAGTATGGGGTGGTGTGCCGGTATCTGATCAGACACATGCCACACTGAATCCGGGTGTTAACGAAGAAGTGCCATGGAATCTTGAGCTTGTCCCTATGCCTGAGTCAGGCTCTCTGACAGGTAAGCCAGGTATACCGGAAACCTTCTCTGTTAATCTGGATACCGTAGTGGCCTATGGCAAGGATAATGGCATGACCACATTCAGAGTCAGTATTCCCCAATCAGAAACCGGTGTTTACACTCTGATGGCTGCAACAATGAGCGGTGATATCACAGATGCCCGACAAGACAGAACAATTCATATTGACCAGTACACAGGTAATAAGCTGGGGGATATTGGCTATAATGACTACAGCCTTATAGCCAAAAGCATGGCGACAGGCATTGGCTTACACATGGGGTTATGGGGTAACTGGAATCTGGTATCAAACCTGATAGCATGCCTGCTGACTATTTTTCTGTGCGCAGGAGGTTGTGTACTCTGGTGGAAGCGTCGTCCATCTGCTCAGAAACAGTCATTAAATGCTCCCCCTTTATCTGAAAAACCAGAACTACTCTCCTGGAAGGCTGCAGTACTGATATGGGCAAGCATCTCTGTTTTTGTCCCCTTAATGGGAGCCGCCGTCATATTGATTCTGATAGCAGATAGCATATATGCCATGACTACCAGACAATTCAGCAACAATTCATAAACGGCTGTTAGCAGTCGGCGTAGTCAGATACAATAAAAAATATTATTGATAATAGTTTTCATTTAAATAAAATAGACGTTCCTGCTACCTGCACATGATCTGTTTTCACCCGGATCGTTAATGTAAAGATAGTAAAATCACTGGTGCAGGAAGGTCTGGCAATGATAATTGCTTTCATTTTTCTTTGAAATACAACCTATATGGATATTTCACCCATGTTTACCCCGCACGTATCGCTCTTGTCGACCACTGTCGCGCGCTGGCTGATTCCGGCCACACTGTCTATGGTACCGGTATTATCAGCACAGGCCAGTACAGAAGCTCTGAATCAGAGTGAAAAGAAAGTCATGGTCAGTCACCAGCAAAGTGCTGTCACTCAGCGCAAAATCGATCGTCTGGAAAATGATTCCCAGGAAATCTACCAGGAATACCAGCATGTAATGCGTCAGGCTGAAACCACAGAAGCATACAATCGTCAGTTAATGCGACTTACTCAGAGTCAGCAGGGTGAAATTACCAGTCTGCAGTCACAGATAGAATCGATTGAAGATACAGACCGGGCATTACTGCCTATGCTGGTGCGTATGGTGAACATGCTGGATAAATTTGTTGCCAGCGATACGCCCTTTTTACCAGAAGAACGCCAGCAGCGTGTTGAGCGTCTACAAAGCCTGATGGATCGTGCTGATGTCAGTCTGGCGGAAAAGTATCGCCAGATCCTGCAGGCCTATCGTATTGAGATTGACTACGGCCGTACCCTGGAAGCCTACGAAGGCACGGTAGAAACCACTCAGGGTGAACGTCAGGTTACTTTCCTGCGCCTGGGACGCGTTGCCCTGTACTTCCAGTCAGCGGATGGCCAGATCAGCGCCCTGTGGCAGCCTGCTGAACGCCAATGGCAAACCCTGGCAGTGAAAGACAACGTAACCCTGAAACAAGCCATTCGCATGGCACGTCAGCAGGTGATCCCGGAACTGCTTAATTTACCCCTGCCTGACCAGGAGGCCGACGCATGAAAACACTGATGTTATCTGGCCGTAAAATTCTGGCATCCGTTATCTGCACTGCAGGTCTGGCCCTTTTTCCGATACAGACTGCCAGTGCCCAGGAACAAAACCTGGACAGCCTGCTGAATGAAGTTCGAGCCTTTACCCAGGAAGATCGTCAGGAAGACAGAGCCCGTTTAAATAGTTTTACTCAGGACAAGGCAGAACAGCAGAAACTGCTGAACCAGGCCCGTAATCGACTGAAACAATCTGAGGATGAGCAGAACCGACTGAAAAGCCTGTTTGATACTCAGGAAGATCAGCTGGCAGAACTGGAAACACTGCTGAAGCAGCGTACAGGCCAGCTGGGTGAAGTGTTCGGGGTCGTTAAAGAGCAATCCGCTGAACTGAAAGAGCTGCTGAATCAATCGCTGGTCAACGCTCAGTTCCCTGGCCGTCAGGACACGCTGGCCTTCGCCAGCGACAAAGCGATTCCGGGCATGGATAAACTGGAAACCCTCTGGTTCCAGCTACAGCATGAAATGACCCACTCTGGCAAAATTGCCCGCTTTGATACTCAGGTAGCAGGTATCGATGGTCAGTTCTCATCACAGAATGTATTAAGAATCGGCGGGTTTAACGCCGTTAACAGCGACGGTCAGTATCTGCAGTGGAATCCTGTGCAGCAGCAACTGAGTGTACTGGCAGGCCAGCCAAAGCTACAGAATCAGTCTGATGCCAGAGCCTTTTATACCGGACAGGGCGATCACGTACTGACCGATATCAGTAACGGACAACTGCTGGCACTAATTGGCCAGAAACCAACGCTGGAAGATCAGATCCATAAAGGTGGCTATGTGGGTTATATCATTCTGGCACTTGGAGTGCTGGGTTTACTCACCGCTACTATTCGCCTGCTGGCATTGAGTATTACCCGTCTGAAGATTCGTAAGCAATTAAAGAATCCTGAGCCACAGGCCAATAACCCATTAGGTCGCATCCTGCTGGCTTGCCAGGGACGTTATAGCCTGGAACAGCTGAATAACCGTCTGGATGAAGCCTTGTTGAAAGAGCTGCCTTATCTGGAATCCGGTCAATCCATTCTGAAACTGCTGGCCGCCGCCGCACCTCTTCTGGGGCTGTTAGGTACGGTAACGGGTATGATTGGCACCTTCCAGAGTATCACGCTGTTTGGCACCAGTGATCCTAAGCTGATGGCAGGTGGTATTTCTCAGGCACTGATTACCACGGTATTCGGCCTGATTGTAGCCATTCCTATGTTGTTCTGTCATGGCATGCTCAGCAGTCAGAGCCGCTCACTGCTGATGATTCTGCAGGAGAAAAGTCTTGCTCAGCTGAATATGATCAGTGGCTCTGACAGTACTTCAGGTCAGAGTCATCAGAACCAACAGAGTCGCAAGTCTCTGGAACAGAACACTCAGAAACAGGGAGAGGGTGCTGGTGAAGCCGTGGTTTGATGATCTGCTGTTTTATCTGCAGCAGCACCAGCTGACCCTCGACCAGTTTCTGCAAGCCGGTGGCTGGGTGATGAACCTGATCGGTTTGCTGTGCATTCTGCTGTTCAGCCTGCTGGCTGAACGCTACTGGTTTCGCTGGCTGGTATTTTCCCGTATGGCACGCCAGACCTGTACCGACCTGTACTCACGCCTGGCAAACGGTGAACTGGGTGCTGCTGCATTAATGCGATTAATGGCCGGCCAGGGAGTGAATCATCCGATTCATCAGAGCCTGTGTTGTGATCTGCGTCTGGCACTGAATCAGCGTATGACCATTATCCGCACCCTGATCAGCCTATGCCCTCTGCTCGGTCTGCTGGGAACCGTTTCCGGCATGATTCAGGTATTTGATACCCTGGCCATGAACGGTACAGGCAACCCCCGCCTGATGGCTGCAGGTATCGCCAGTGCCACTCTGCCCACTCTGGCAGGCATGGCAGTATCAGTTACCGGGCTTCTGCTGTACAGCCACCTGAAAAGCTGGACGGATCGAAAAAGTGAACAGGTTTCAGGACTGTTAACAGAACAACTGATCTCGATGGTTTCAAACCAGCGTAGTCAGATGACGAAGGACGCTTAATTATGAGACGAATTTCTCTGACCCGTAATCAGGATGATGCTGCCATTGATATGACCCCCATGCTGGATGTGGTCTTTATCATGCTGATTTTCTTTATCGTATCCACTTCCTTTGTCCGTGAAGCCGGTATCGAAGTCAATCGGCCCTCTGCTGAAACCAGTACCGGCCAGACACAAAGCGCTGTCATGGTCGCTATTTCAGCGGATGGTGAAATCTGGCTGGATCGCAAGGCAACGGATGTACGCATGGTTCGTCCTATTCTGGAACGCCTGCGTACTGAGCAGCCTGGTCTGAGCGTTGTCGTACAGGCTGACGCTCAGAGTACCACGGGGGATCTGGTACAACTGATCGATCAGTTACGTATGGCCGGTGTTCAGTATACGGTTGCCACTAAAAATGCTAACTGATGCCAGAAGATACAGCCTGATGAAGCGTATCAACAAAGAAACATTCGGGCGACAGTATGATTGTCGCCCACCCAGCAACGTAAGTGGGGTATCGCTGTGTTGCGTTTAATTATTGCGACACCGTTCGGTTTAGTCGCAGCCGGTGTGTTTTTTGTGCTACTGGCACAGATGGTTCAGATGGAGCAGATCAGAGAACTGCCTGATCAGGATACAACCCTGCTGAATCTGGTGCCTCTGCCAGAAGAAAGTGAACTGGCACTACGCCGCCGGGACAAACCAGAACCACCCGAGCCTCAGCCAGAGCAACCGGCAATGCCAAGTATGCCTGACCCAACGCCAGTCGCGCAGAATCAGATGGATACACCGGTGCCGGATATTGATGTTCCACGGGTTGATGTTGAAAGCAGTTTTCAGCTGGATGTGGATATCAGTCAGTTTAAACCTGGCGAACCTGTGCTGAGCTTTGCTGAAAACCCGACACCATTAAGCCGTGTCAATCCTCGCTATCCTCGTAAAGCGATCAGGCGTGGTATTGAAGGAGAGGTGGTCGTTGAGTTTACGGTCGGCCCGGATGGGAGTGTGGTCGAAAATACCATTCGAATCATCAGTTCAAAGCCCGAAGGAGTATTTGACCACAGCAGTATTCGTGCTCTGACTCGATGGCGCTTTCAGCCACGCATGCAGAATGGTCAGCCCGCGCCCTTCCTGGCCCGGCAGACACTGGTATTTAAGTTAGAGAAATAACAGGGACATCTATCCTATGTATCGGAAAGATCATTCAATATATCCTGCTCAGCGCATGCATTTATCTGGTCATAATGATGGAGGCTATCTGCACTGGTGTCTGTGTCTCTGCGTTCTGGCAGCATGTCTGATCTGCAGCCCACAGGCCAAAGCAAAAGATAAGCAGCTGAGTCCGGGAGAATTCAAACGTATTCAGCAGGTGCAGATACTACAGACTGAAGCTCGTTGGAGTGAAGCGCGCAAAGTCATCAGACAGCATCTTAAGGATGAGCCACGTCCCCTGCTGGAAGCGATGCTATGGCGTAGTCTGGCCCAGGTAGAACTTCAGGATGCTGACTATGAGAAAGCACTCCCCGCTCTGAAAAAAGCCTGGGGACTGAAACAGCTGTCAGATGAGGAACAACTGAGCCTGCAGGGTATTATGTCCCAGCTGATGTTACAGCAGGAAGAGTACAAAGAAGGGATTCCGCTATTTCTGGACTGGCTGTCAAAAACACCAGAAGACAAGCATGAGGCCCGGCACTATCTGGCACTGGCTCAGGCATATACTGTACAGGAAAAATGGAAATCGGCTCTGCCTCACGCTAAAAAAGCAGTGGCGATAAAAAGCAAAAAAGATACGGTGCCCGTATCCTGGTATCAACTGCTGGTCAGTTTGCACACACGCCTGGAACAATGGCCTCAGGCAATTCGTATGCAAAAAGTGGTACTGGATCGCCAGGCTGGAGAGATGCGTCAATGGCGACAGCTAGCGTTGTTGCAGTACCAGAGCCAGCCTGAGAAAAAGCGAAAAACATCCAGTGGGTTTCCAGAATCAGCCCTGGCAACATTGCGCACAGCCTGGGAAAAAGGCCTGTTTGATAAAGCCAATGACTATCAGATGCTGGCCCAGTGGTTCAGCCTGAATGACCTGCCTTATAAAGCGGCCAGAGTACTGGAAGACGGCTTTAAACGACAGGCTTTCACAGCGAAAAGCAATCAGCAGCAACGTCGTATCCATCGCCAGCTGGCAGGACTATGGTTAAGAGCAAAGGAACTGGAGCAGGCCGAGCAGGTGCTTGCACAACTGATACGACAGAAACCGGATAAAAAGCTGCTACAGCAAATTGCCAGAATCCAGATCCGGCAACAAAAATGGAGCAATGCTGAAAAGTCTCTGAAAAAACTACTGGCTATGCAACCGAAAAATCCGGGCGATGTACTCTTACTGCATGGTATTACCCTGCTTCAGCTGGAAAAACTGGATCAGGCTGAAGGACAGTTCTTACTGGCCCGGAAAAATAAACGTAATCAGCACAGCGCTAAGCAATGGCTGCAGTATCTGGCCAGCATTCGCTGATGATATCAGATACACCATCTGAGGCCCGCTTGTTTTCCTGCCCTGTCATTCAGGGCAGCGATACTTCTGCAGCCCCCCAGAACATACTGATCTCTGACTTACAGGCGATGTTATGAATGCGATAACAAAACCGGATCTGCTGAACAGCGACTTGTCATCAGAAAGCCGCTATAACTGCAAAGTCCTGTTAATAGAAGATGATCCCCAGGTAAACGATCTGATTAGCCGGGCTTTACTCAAAAAAGGCTATGACGTGCATGTCTGCCATGATGGTGAAAAAGGCCTTATCACAGCACTCAATCAATCATGGCAGCTGATTCTGCTGGATATTATGCTGCCCGGACTGGATGGCCTGACACTTCTGAGGCGATTGCGTCATCAGAAAAACAACACCCCTGTTATCGTATTATCTGCCTGCGGTGCCGAACAGGATCGAATTAACGGTTTTCATACCGGGGCAGATGATTATCTGCCGAAGCCTTTCAGCATGGAGGAACTACAGCTGAGAATGGAAGCCCTGTTAAGGCGTTGTTATCAGCCACAGCTACAAGAAGATCCATCCCGGCAGACCGATGGCTATATTGATCTGAACAGACTGGATAAGAGCGCCCGTATCCGCTCAGAAATCATAGATGTCACACCGGTTGAATTTGAACTGCTCTGGCTGTTGATGAGACATGCCGATGAAACACTAAGCCGTCCTTATCTCTATCAGGCTGTCCTGAATCGCAGCTATAGCCGTTATGATCGTAGCCTGGATATGCATGTCAGCAATCTGAGACAAAAGCTGAAGCAGATACTGCCCGGAGAAGATCTGATCAGAACGATCCGGGGCAAAGGATACCGCTACCGATGAATCGACGCTTATATCTGATTCTGATGGCCTCAGTTTGTCTGGGTTGCCTTGTTCTGTTTGCCTCCCTGCACAGGGCAGATGCAATACTGTCTCATAAACTCACTACCATTTCTGATCTTGATCAGCAGCAGTTAAAAACGTACGCTACTTCCGCAGAGCATCTGTATCATGCTCAGGATCAGGCAGGCATTGCCAGATTAATGCAGAAAATTGATCAGGAACACCAGACCTGGGCTGCAATTATTACCCATAACCTGTCTCCGGCTATGGGCACTCAGGTACCGGACAGATATCTGACACGACTTAACTTTCAACGGAAGCCAGAATGGCCGGTACACAACCGCTGGAATGAAGTACTGATTGGAGTACCCTTTGAACAAGGCAAAGCCAGCTTTGTAATTCTGCTGCCTCAGTCAATGCACCCCAGACCTAATCTGTTTTTCTCACATATGATGATGACGGTCATCGCCCCACTGATTGTTTTACTGATCTTTACTCACTGGCTGTATCGTTATCTGATAAAACCCGTCGATATACTCAGAATAGCGGCCGATGAACTGGCTAATACAGAAAAAGCCAGACCGGCCAGACCACAGCTGGGTAAACGCCAGGATGAACTGGCCGAACTGGCAGCAACCTTTGACAGCATGGCAGGCCGTATTCAGACACTGGTTACCTCTCAGCGCCAGCTTATTGGCGATCTGTCCCATGAGTTAAGAACACCTCTGACACGAATGCGACTGGCACTGGACGGTGATCTGGGTGAAGCTGAAAAGCATCAACGTATACGCCGGGAGATACAACTGACGAATCAGCTGATTGAAGATGCCATGACCCTGGCCTGGCTTGATAGTGAGCACATGCATACTCTGCCCCAGCATCTTAAAGAAGATTTTTCACTATCAGTGCTAATGGATCTGATCTGTGACGATGCTGAGTTTGAATTCGAAGAAAAACAGATCATTCGTTGTTATCCTGATAACCTGAAACTCTTCAACAGCAACAGCCTGGCATTGAGTCAGAGTATCGAAAATATCGTGCGCAATGGCCTCCTGCATAGCCCGGAAGGCGGGCAATTAACCATCACAGCAATACAGCTGGAGACAGATGCCACAGAAACCGTTTCCGGTTGCCAGCATGCCAGTGAGGGCTGCCCGGATACTTGCTCCCAGACAAGAGTCTGCGCCCGTGAACGTAGTATTCTTATTCAGGTCCAGGATCAGGGACCAGGCGTACCAGAAGAAAAACTGGAACAGATCTTCCAGCCGTTTTACCGTATTGATAAAGCCAGAATGAGAAAGAAGGGTGGCTTTGGTTTAGGCCTGACTCTGGCCCGAAAACAGATCGAACGACTGGGCGGTAGTATTCACGCCCGAAATGCCTGTCAGGGTGGATTGATTATGTGCCTGAGAATCCCGGTATCTTTGGCATCATAGTCAGGATGGTGTTAATCAAGCGCACACCCTCGAAAATAAAAGGGTGTGCGGAAGGCGACTAACTAAATCTCCGTTTTTTCTTTAAAGTCACACAGGTCTTCAATCAGGCATGAGCCACAACGCGGTTTACGAGCAACGCAGGTATAGCGACCATGCAGAATCAACCAGTGGTGTGCATCCAGTCTGAATTCTTTCGGGACATGACGTAGCAGTTTCTTCTCCACTTCATCAACATCTTTACCTTTCGCAATACCTGTACGATTGGATACCCGAAAAATATGGGTATCTACCGCAATCGTGGGCTGACCAAATGCCGTATTCAGTACAACGTTAGCTGTTTTTCGGCCCACACCGGGCAGAGCTTCCAGATCTTTTCGGTTCTGAGGCACCTCACCATCGTGCTTATCCAGCAGAATGCGGCAGGTTTTAATGACATTGTCGGCTTTGCTGTTAAACAGCCCAATTGTCTTGATATAGGTTTTTAAACCATCTGTACCCAGGTCGAAAATAGCCTGTGGGGTGTTGGCGACCGGATATAGTTTATCCGTAGCTTTGTTGACACCGACGTCTGTGGCCTGGGCCGACAAAATAACAGCAATCAGCAGTTCAAAGGGGGAGCTGTAATTCAGTTCTGTCGTGGGCTCAGGATTCTGTTCCCTAAGGCGGGAAAAAATCTCATAGCGTTTTTCTGCGTTCATCGTATTTATTCTTTATATAAGTACTCAGTATCGGCAGATACCTGAGTTAGTCGGTCTGTTTAATGGCGATTATTATTCCAGCCTGTATTGATAAGTCCAGAGCCGCAGGAAGGTTTATCAGGGATAAACAAAGATTTGATGGAACAAAATGTTGTAATATAACACTAATAGTATTCAGCTCCCTTCAAGGGGAACTGATAACCCGGTAATACAGTGTTGATTGAGGAGATAAGGATGCGTAATCCGGTAATTTTAGCGGCTTTGCTGATGGCTGCAGGTCAGGCTCAGGCAGAGAATCTGAACGCCCATGAGCACGGTGTCATGAACTTAATGCTGGCTCAGGATGGTCATGAAGTTACCGTAGAGCTGGAAGCCGCAGCAGATAGTTTTCTGGGTTTCGAATATCAGCCTGTAACCGAGCAGGAGCAGCAGGCACTGGCCGATCTGGTAGAGTTGCTGAATCAGCCTCAGCGCCTGATCTCTCTGGCCGCTGGCTGTCGTTTAACAGACGTTGATCAGGCGTTGCCTTTTGCTCCGGCTCATAAGCATGAGCATAAATCAGAACATGACCATGAGTCAGAGTATGAGCATGAATCAGAACACAACCATGAGTCGGAACATCATCATGATGAACATGAAGAAAAGCATGATCACGATTCAGAGCACCACCATGACGAAGAGCATGACCATGATGCTGAGCATCATCATGACGACGATCACGACCACTATCATGAGGATGATCATAAAGCGCATCCGCATTCATCTCATACAGATATCCGGGTCAGTTATCAGTTTAATTGTGAGGGGCAAAAGGTTTCTCCTACACAGCTGATGCTGTTTAAGGAATTGCCTCACCTGGAGCATCTGCGTATTGAATCTATTTCCGAAAGACGTACTCTGGCGGAAGAAAGAACAGCAGATGGAGAACTGGAGTGGTAAATCTTTCAGATGCTTCGACAGAGAGCAAGCGCCCACTGTCTGAAGCTTCTTTGCCAGGGCAGAAGAACGAGATTGCTTATGTAATGGATCTGAATCAGATCCATTACCACTGGCCCGGGCAGCAACAGCCCATATTATCGATCGATTCTCTGCAGGTGCAGGCAGGAGAAAGTGTATTTATCTACGGCCCCAGCGGCTGTGGTAAAAGTACACTTTTATCTCTGATGGCGGGAGTACTGGTACCCGATCAGGGCAGTATTCATGTGGCTGGCTTTGAGTTGTCATCGGCCTCAGCAGCGCGCAGAGATCGATTCCGGGCGGATCATATTGGGTTTGTTTTTCAGCAGTTTAATCTGTTGCCTTATCTGTCCGTGATCGATAACGTCACTCTGGCCTGTCGTTTTTCAAAACGCCGTCAGCAACGTCTTAAAGATAAGTCTGTTACGCCAGAGCAGGAAGCACGACGCTTACTGGCTCGTCTGGAAATACCCGAAGCCTTGTGGAACGCCGGTGTTAATCACCTGAGTATCGGTCAGCAACAAAGGGTGGCCGTTGCTCGCGCTATGATAGGCTCACCTCCGGTGATTATTGCCGATGAACCGACCTCTGCTCTGGACCGGCACCACAGAGATCAGTTTCTGACTTTGCTGACGGCCGAAGCCTGTGACAGTGGCACCAGTCTGATATTTGTCAGCCATGATGAAGATCTGGTCCGGCATTTTTCCCGCACCCTGTTTTTACCTGAAGTGAATCAGGCCTTATGTTAAATACGCTTATTCGTCTCTCTGTTAAAAGTTTGCAGAATCGCCGTCTGACGGTGATTTTGTCAGTGCTTACTATCTCTTTCAGTGTGGCTTTGTTATTAACCGTTGAAAGGGTACGTACCGAAGCCAGAAGTAGTTTCAGCCAGACCATCTCGGGTACAGACCTGATTGTGGGTGCACCCAGCGGCGATATTCAGCTGTTGCTGTACTCTGTTTTTCATCTGGGCAATGCCAGCAATAATATCAGCTGGAGGCAGGTCGAACGGTTAAAACAGGCACCGGAAGTCGATTGGCTGATCCCTCTGGCGCTGGGAGATTCCCACCGGGGGTATCGGGTTGTTGGAACTGAAAGCGGATATTTCAGTCATTATCAGTATGGCAGGAAACAATCCCTGAATTTTGCTGATGGTAAGATGTTTTCTGATGATCACCTGTATGAAGCAGTGATCGGAGCAGAAGTTGCTCAGACACTGGGATATCAGACAGGGCAAGAGATTATTATTGCCCATGGACTGGGGAAAAACAGTTTTCAGGAGCATGGTGACAAGCCATTCCGCATTGTCGGCATTCTTGAGCGCACCGGAACACCGGTTGATCGTTCTGTGCTGGTGAGTCTGCAAAGCCTGGAAGCGGTCCATGTGGGTTGGGGGGCTCCCAGCGTAATGGATATTCGCCAGAGGCTGAAACAGAATAGCCTTAAAGCTGCAAATAAGACGCTGAAAGCAGAGGATCTTACGCCAAAGGCAGTCACTGCTATTCTGGTGGGAGTGAAGAAGAAGACACAGATTTTCCGATTACAGCGCAAATTGAATAATCAGAAATCTGAGCCGGTTCAGGCCGTCATTCCGGGAGTAGCGCTACAGCAGATCTGGCAGCTGGTTTCTGTGGCAGAAAATGCCTTGTTGATTGTTGCCGGGTTCGTAGTGATCAGCGGCCTGATTGGACTGATGTCTGTCATCCTGACCGGGTTAAATGAACGCAGGCGGGAAATTGCTATTCTGCGCTCTATTGGTGCCGGACCTGTGCAGGTGATGTTTTTGCTGGTGGCTGAGGCTGTACTGCTAACGATAGCTGGTGTAGTGTTCGGTACAGGAATTTTTTATTTATTACAGATTGTTATGGCGCCTCTGGTATATGATCACTGGGGGATCTGGATTCAGGTCAGCGCCTTATCTCTTACTGAGCTGAAGCTGTTATCTCTGATCAGTCTTTGCGGGCTGCTTGTGGGGATCTGGCCAGGTGTTCGGGCATACCGTATATCTCTGAATGATGGGCTGTCAGTCAGGCTGTAGCGCCCCGGTTCAGAGAGCTATGCAATAAAGGCAAGAGTGATATGATTGACAGCGCACAAGCTACCTTCTCTTTCCGAAAGGGTTCGTCTTTTTCCGGAAATATCGCATCCATTTTTTCTCTTTGCCAGCAGGGCATCAGAGCATCTGTTGTGACGATTCTGGTGTTACTGCTTGCATCACCAGTAATCGCCGCAGAGTACCCGAAAGGATTCGATCAGCTGCCGGAACGTATTCAGGCCCGATGGAACGGACAGCTGCTTGATCTGGAGTGGGATGATCTGGTTCCTGAAGGTTTCAGAGCCGATGCCATTCTGGATCAGTATGATCCGGAAAAAATCGCTGTGCTAACAGACGATGATCCGTTAATACAGGAGATTATGGGCAAGCTGGAAGAAGCTTATCTTTCTGCTCCGGTTGTTGGTGTTCTGGATCATCAGCCTGTTCGTCTCGGAGGCTTTATCGTGCCGCTTGAACTGGAACAGGAAGGGGTTACTGAGTTTTTGCTGGTGCCTTATTTTGGTGCCTGTATCCACGTTCCACCACCGCCATCAAATCAGATCCTTTATGTTAAGACAGAGACTCCAATTGCTCAGGATTCACTAGAGGATGCTGTCTGGGTCAGTGGCCGTTTATCAGTAGAAGGGGAAACGACAAATCTGGCACAGGCCGGTTATACCCTGTTTGCTGAGGACATTACCCCCATTGAGTATTAATCTGGAATACGAACTCCATTGCGAGAATCTATCTTCGTCACTGGCAGATTCCCGTATTTACTCTTACTCTGATAAAACATAGCCGGTTTCCGGGCTTTATAGATACAAGAAGAGTTGGAGGCAAATATGCTGTGGCAGCCTGTTATTGAATTCTGGTTTCATGAATTAACACCTGAACAATGGTGGCAGAAAAGCTCTGAGCTGGATAACGAAATCAGATCCCGATTTGAGCCTTATCTGATTAAAGCGAAGAATGGACAGAGCCGTGACTGGAGAGCCCAGCCCAGAGGTCGTCTGGCAGAAATTATTGTCTTAGACCAGTTTTCCCGTAATATTTATCGTGATACAGCAGATGCATTTGCAGCCGACGCTCTGGCAGTCGAACTGGCGCTGGAAGCCATTGATTCACGGGATGACCGCTCCCTGACCCAGGCCGAGCGCCAGTTTATTTATATGCCGCTGATGCATAGTGAAGATGCAGAGATGCATGTCATTGCCCTTGAGCTGTTTAAGTCACTGGGCAATGAAAATAATCTGAAATTTGAAATTATGCATAAAGATATTATTGATCGATTTGGTCGCTATCCTCACCGGAATGACATTCTGGGTCGGGCGTCAACGCCTGAAGAAGTTGAATTTCTGAAGCAGCCAGGCTCGTCTTTCTGACAGATTGTATTTTTTTCATTTGTTCTTTCAGGCGTATTGAGGCCAGAGAATAACCACCATTACTGCCATCAATAAAGTGGAGGTGCTCGCCATCCCCCAGACTCTCAACATAGCAGGTCATCTGAGCAGCATCTGAACGATGCAGACCAAAAATCAGTTGTGCCTTTTCTTCTGCCTGCAACAGGTAAGTTTCAATATGACGACTTTGCTCAGGAGTGCAGTCAATAATCATGCGCAGTATGTCGTCATATTTCTGGAAGTCTGCATGAGATTTCATGTTATGGTAATAATGATTGGCTTTCGGGAAATAGTTATGCAGACCCCAGCCAAATAAAGGAACGGCCATACTAATTTCCACAACGCGTTTCATATAACCGGGACTACGCCACCCCGGGTGAAATCTCAGTTCTTGTTGCAGACATTCTGTAACGCTTTTATAACGGCTCAGTTCGATATTAACCGGATTACCTTGTTCAAGATCACCGCCCAGGATATCACTGATTTCATGTACCACAGCCCCCATCTGACTGTTATCCGATAAAGGCAGAGGAGTAATCAGCAATGACATGATTACGCCTTTTTTACTGATAATTTTATTCCAGCGGCAGGTCAGGCCGTCAAATAGCAGGTCATCCGGTGGCTGCTGGTCTGCTTCCAGCTGATATTCTTCATGACGTTTAATCAGCTTTTCTGCTTCCGTCAGAGCCCCGCCACGGAACAGTGCCAGACTACGGTTCTGCCAAGGAGTAAAACGGGCAATTTCCATCTTCAATCCCTGATCTGTCAGCTCTTTAACCGGGACATAACCTGCTTTCAGTGTCAGGCCAAAATTTGATTGTGAGACACTGATAAGATCTTTTAAGGCCCGGAAAACTGAATCTTTATACTCCGGAGGGATCAGCAGACTGGCACCATCACCACCAAACACAAAAGGAATTTCAGCTTTTATGGCATTGATCACGGTAGTGATGCAAGCCGCCCCTATCAGATTGACATCTCTGTAACGACCGCTCTGAACAGCCTGGGTTGAACCCTTGATATCCGATACGATGATCAACCAGTCATCCGGCACCGGGTAATAATATCGATCATCTGAAAGTTGTTTAAAATCACTGAATCCGGGTAGTTCCTGGTAAAAATTATCAGACATTATCAAACCCTGATTGTGCAGCTGCACAGTATATTTTATGTTCTGTAGTGTTAGCTGTCGCTACAAAGAACAAGCAAGAGAAAAAGATACTGTGGCAATTATTCCACCTGACTTGCCCATTGAACCATAGGACGTATTAGTTTTTTACTGCGCAGAGCTGCCATAGTATCCCCTTGCACATGAGCCTGAACAATTGCACCGTCTTTAAGCTGACAGATATTCTGTGTCAGCTGTTCGGGGTACGTAATACCTTCCAGCTGATTAACCTGCCTGCGAACCAATTGCTCAACGGCTGTTTTATGCTGAGTGCATTGCTGATGGACTTCGTGCTGCAGGTCTCCGAATTCACCGCAGGTATTAATAAAGAAGCATCCCTGAAAGTGCATCAGACTATCGACACGATTATTAAACCAGTCATCCAGCGCATCAAATATCACTTCCAGTGCAGGTAACCCCTCGCGAGTTTCTTCCATTCTGCCAGATAGCCACTGCAGAAAGCATTCGTCGCGATATTTCAATACTGCCAGTAACAGAGCTTCTTTACCTGAAAAATGGTGGTAAAGGGTTTTTTTAGCAATACCGGATTCTTTCAGAATCTGGTTGATACCTACGGCATGGATACCGTTCCGGTAAAACAACCGGAACGCTGTTTCTATCAACTGCTGGCGTTTGCTACTGAGATCAGAGCTATCAGAATGAGAGATAGATAACTCGGGGGATAATGGTTCGGGCATCGTTCTGCGGTCCGGGTATTTAAAGTTACATTGGCAGTGTTATTCATATTGACAGAGGTAGACTGAGTTGTCTATCTTATCAAAACCAAAGGTAGACCGATCTGTCTACACCGCTCTTTTAGCGAAAAAGCTGAATACCTCAACTCAAAATGAACACAGGAAATACAATGATCAGAACTTTATTTAAATGGCCTGCTCTGGCTGCAGGTTGCGGAGCTGCTCTAACAATATCTTTACTCGCTATGCTGGAACAATATGGATCAGAGTGGTTCAGTCAGGAACAAATCTGGTTAATGGCTCCTTTCGGAGCCACTATGGTTCTGCTGTTTGCTTTGCCGGATAGCCCTTTGGCACAACCCAGAAATATTATTGCAGGCCATATTATGACGACAGCAATCGGGTTAGCCGTCATGGGCCTGGTAGGTGTCAGCTTCTGGTCTTTAGGACTGGCAGTTGGGCTGGCAATTTCTCTGATGATGCTGACGGGAACAGTACACCCTCCAGCAGGAGCAAATCCATTATTAGTCATGATGACCGGGCTGCCACTCAGCTTTGTTATGACACCCGTCGCAACCGGCGTGTTATTAATTGTTCTGATGGGCTGGGTATGGCACAGACTGATTATGAAACGGCAATATCCGGTACGCTGGTGGTAATTTCCCTTTACATTCAACCCCATGCCTTTTGAATATTACATAATTTGCTCTCTCTCGGGACTGCACTCGTTTATCGCATTTATTCATTGCACGAAGGTCTATAATTAATTCATTATGTTGTTATACCCCAAGATGTTGGAGTGGACTGTGATTGATTATCAGACCTGTATTTTGGAATCGCCGCATCCGGCTGTTGACCATGAAAAGTGGCAGGTGACTGTTAACTTACTGGCTGAACTATACGATGCGGCTTGCGCCACTATTGTGCAATTCAGACAGAATGAATTTAAATCGATTGTTGCCAGTAAAAACGAAGACAACTTTCTGAAAGGAGGAGACTCCTGGCCCTGGGAACTACAGAGCTTTTGCCGCCAGATAATGGAAACCGGAGAGAAAGTGTATGAAGGGCATGCCGTTGATAATGAGCAATGGTGCTGTGCTCCTGCTGTTGAACATGGCCCTGTACGCTCTTATTATGGCCTTCCCTTGTTCTGGCCTGATCAGAAACCGTTTGGCACGATCTGTATTATTGACCGTAAGCCGACGGGTTATAACCCTCTGTTAATGCAAATGCTGGAACAGTTCCGTGATTATGTTCAGGCAGACCTGAAAGGCATGGAATCTTATGAACAGATACGCTCCCTGGCATTAACCGATGAACTGACCGGGCTGTTTAATCGCCGCGGCATGGTCACTCTGGGTGAACAACGCATTCGTGATGCCAGACGTTTCAACCAGGAAGTGGGGATTGTCTATATCGATATCGATAATCTGAAGCAAACCAACGATCATCACGGGCATGACGCCGGAGATAAGGGCCTTAAGGCTCTGGCAGAGCTGTTACAGAAAAATACCCGGGATGCCGATCTGATTGCTCGTATGGGAGGCGATGAGTTTGTGGTGATGATGCTGGCGACCGACCCTCTGTTTATACCCACTTTCTGTGCCCGTATGGTAGATGAGTATACCCGGATGACAGATCAGGATGAACGCCTGAGAGCATTGAGCATCAGCTATGGTTATAAATTCTTCCAGGCTGACAGTGTACTGTCTTTATCAGAAATGATAGACCAGGCAGACCTGCTGATGTATCAGCAAAAACAGGTTAAGAAAGAGACCGCTGTCTGAATAAACGGGCTGATAAAACAAAACAGATGGTTATTTGGCATTCATTTATTCTGACTCAGAGATAAGAAAGCAACTCCGGATAAAGGCGATTGAATCCCGGAGTTGCTGAAGAGAGTAAAGAAATTGCCGGACAGACTGGCTGGCACAGGCTTATCTGACAGCCGGTCTGACGTTGATATTCCTTTAAAACACTTCCTTTACCAGCTCAGCGAGGCACCCAGGGCCAGCTGTTTGGTATCTTTACTGCCTGTCACTGATTTCACATCGTATTCAGCAATCAGTTTCAGATAATCGTTTACATCATGGAACAGAGCAACAGCGGTCAGTTCTGTTGTGCTGTCAGAGATTTCTGTTTCACCGTGGGACAGTACAATGCGGTTTGCTCCGAAGCTGTAAGACAGCTGCCCCAGAAAACCATCACTGTCGGTTTCGTCAGCCAATACCTGATCTCCCAGAGCAGGACTCAGTCCGGTCTGGTCAAAACCGGACAGCGTGGCCTGAAAACCGGATATCGCGAAGCGCGCACCATAAGCTACACCAGAAGTGTCCACATCTGCCGCATCATTTTCACCACTGACACCACCCAGCCAGGCTGAAAAATCACCACCAGCAAGTGCTTTGCTATAAGTCGCTTCAGCTTCCAGACGCAGACCATTGCTGGTATTCGCATCATCAGATTCACCACTCTGAGGGTCCAGCATGGCTACAGCCAGTTTGAAACCATTCAGATCCTTACTGCGCCAGGTAATCTGCGCTTTAGGCACAGCATAAGGATAGCCTGTTGAGATATTACCGAAAGTTACTCCGCCACTGTTTTCCATTGGCAGGCCGGTACCGAACAGCAGTTCGTCATTGAAGATATTGGTACGGGCATAAATACCAAAATCCTTACCAAACAGAACCTGACCAAAGCGGCCATCAACCGTTGCATAGAACTGACGTACGTCGATTGCAGTATCTGTCACGTTGTCACTGCCATCATTGATCGTCACCCAGAAAGAAGAGCGTCCACCAACCGTCAGATTATCAAGCTGTTTGCTAAAATTAAAACCTATGTAGTTTGGCAGGAAGCCCATACGAACACGACTTTGCGTTTCGTTTGTCTCTTCATTATCTGTATGGGTGTAAAAGGCATTGAAGTGGCCATCAGCAGAGAAAGTCATCTGATCCTGGTCATACAGGGTAACTGCGGCACTGGCCTGTGCAGAAACGGCGATACCCAGAGCAATGGGGCAGAGTCTGGTGAGGATTGTTTTCGTTCTCATAATGCTCTCATCAAAGTTGTTATTGTTGTGGTGCACTTTGATTATGAGAGCCATGAAATAGAGTTAGCATGGCGCTTTAGCCCTGAAATAGCGACACTTTATGGTATTTAACTAAAGATGAAGAAGTCTTAAAGACTGAAGAATAATCAAGTGATTAATTAGGACTAAATCAACAGACAGTACTTGAAACAAGTGTAACAATATGCTCAAGAATCGATTGACTGTCGATAAGCCTGTTCAGAGGCAGACACTGGCTCCGGTTGATTGCGTTAAAAGTGGTCAGGGTGTGTATGTCCACTTTAAAACCAGATCGTGACGACAGGCGTAAAAAATGCTGATAAGAAGATAGTACCTGTTCGTGTCCTGAAGAAACGAAAACCACTGTTAATAGTTATCGGGGCAATCAGGTTTCTCTGATAGTACTGAAATCAGACTATGCCTGCCCTGCGTACCACTTCTTGTCATACCAGAACTTAAGAGAGTGTCTGATCCCGTATGGTCAAAAAGTACATTTGATATATCGTTGTGTAAGGGAAAAAGACACAAAGGAATTGTAAATATGTTAATCAATATAAGTCATGGGCTGAGTGTGAAAAAACACGAAGCAAACGGCTATACCCAATGGGTTGGTTTTACTGCTGCCCCGGATAACCATAACAAACGCCCTATGTGGAAGAAAGCGACAGGCCTTATGTCTGTAGCTGATATTATGGGCTGGTTGAAGGCTGAATACCCGCAAAGCGGTATGTGTGAAAAGTTTTCTGAAATGACTTTGTCTGCCTGATCAAGCCAGAATTAAACAGGTCAAGCCATGCCTCCTGATAGCGGAATAGATCAGGAGGCATAATGTATCGTTACAGCTTTTTTCGCGATTATTAACTTTGCTTTGCAAGCTTTCTCAATTTCTTAGCACTTCCCGCAGAACTTTTACGCAGGCATTCACCTGTAATCAGGGTTTTGCCTGTTGTCTTTCTGATCTACTCGGGTAAATCTACTTTGCCTTATGTTCCAATCCATCATGCCGATAGGTTAATTAGTCAAGGCGAGAGAAATCGAAGCACTTAGATAAAATAATTGGATTGAATGAGGCAACTTATGGATATAAAACCCTCAACCTATGCTAATGGCGTATCGTTACCAAAGACTCCGGCAAAAACGGCAAGCACTCAAATTCAGCAATCGGCTCAGGCTTCCGTGCAAGTAGCTGCATCATCAACAAAACTCAGCCCAAACAGCCTGATCAGACAGGAAGACTTTGATCATGCGATAAAGAACCTTCAGGAAGAAGCACTGGAGGGCTTTACCAAACCAAAGCAGGGTTTGTTCGGAATTAGCGCCAGAATTGATGTGGGGCGCTATAACCTGTACCTGGTTGATCAGCAGGTCGATACACTTAAAAGTCAGTACGGTGACGATCTCGACACTGATGCACTGAAAAAACAACTAATTGATAGCAGTGGTATCACCACAGAAAACCCGCTTAAAGGTTCGAAACGTCAGAACGTTTTCATCAAAGAGATGAGCCTCTATCATCTGAAAGAAAAAGACGTACAAGCCCTGACAGATGTTTATATTTATGCGAAAGAAAATAATCTGGATACAGAGCAGGTCGACAGGCTGGGAACTGTAATGGCCAGCTATCGTAATGACGAAGCCAAATACCCGGGGCTTTTTTACCCTGATAAGCGCAAACCCTATGAACCGGAAGTAGTGGAACAGGCCAAAGCCATATACTCAAATGATGGAACAGGCGTTGTTCAGTTTGAAGAAGGCTTTCTTGACTATGCACTGAATCCGGAAAAAAACCTGCGCTTTACGACCAAAATGCTCAATCTGGACTTTTTTGAACAAATTGCCGGTACAGGAGATGGAGAAAAGGCCTTCCTGCATACCCCGTTGTACAGACTTGGAGACGGCTCTGCTTTACGGCCAGAGGGTCGCCTTGAAAAGTTAAAAGAGGCTCTGACCAAAGACCCGGCTGATATTGATACCAGTAACCTGTCACCAGAAGAGGCCGTGAAGCACTATCTGAATCGCTGGCTGGAAACACAGGTTGAGTCTGAATCGCCTATGCATCAGTTTATCGCTGACCTGTCACAGGAGGACCAGATGAAAATCTATACGCATTTGACCCTGTTAAAGTTGTTGTAATGACCGGACTGGGTTATATAAGTCTGCGCCATACTCACGCCCCTTCCCCCGACAGAATAAAGAGCGGTTGCAGCTGACCGCTCTGCATCCGGTTAACGATCACAATCCCCCTCTTGAAAGCAGCACAGGGACTTATCCCATATAAGGAAAAGACAATATCAGCAATACTGATCTCTGCCCGAGTACCGCATCCCCCCAAGGAAAGCTGATATTTGTAAAGAGCTTTTACTCAAACCATGACTTTATACACCTAAAGGTATAATTATGTAAAAAATCGTTAAAGTTTAATTAATATCAGCCGATGGCTATGTTAATTTCTAAATAAACAATCAAAAGGTATTTTTCATAGCCAAATCGTTTGACTCTCGAAAAACTTGGCTATCTCATTGTTTTTTTTATTGAAATACTCAGGAAAAGGGACCAACTTTTCCTGAGCATAAGCACACAGAAACAAGGGATACAGATAAATACTCAAGGAGTATATACCAGTAAATTTACAACAAGGCACAGCACGACCCAGAGTGCTGACACTTTGTTACAAAAACCCTTAGCATCTGAGAACAGTCAATACAGAAGTATGTTTTCTGCGAGCAAAAGCGGCCAGTTATTGCCGGGGACCAGCCAGCAACAACGGCAGCTTTTTGCCACAATATTACAGTGTGCAATAACATTCTGAACATTATGAGGCGGATACAAGGACCGGGGACCAGACCAATCCGGAATAAAACACCTCAGAACGGCAGAAAGTCGGTTGCACTCCAGACAGCAAACCACTGATGACTGCACTCTCTGACAAACATTGCGACTTTTTTATCTCAACCTTCTGGCTGAAATAATCTTCGGTCAGTAAATCAGAGGTGACCCGATGACGCTTCTCGTCAATACCAACATGACAGCGTTACAAGGTCAGTACTACGTACAGCAAATTTCGGACCAGGTTAACTCTTCTATTGAAAAGCTAACCACAGGCAGCAGGATATCCAGCGCCCGAAATGATGCTGCCAGCGTTCAGCTGGCTGACCTGTTTGATACGCAACTAACCGGACTGACCCAGGCTAACCGTAATGCCAATTACGGTATTGCTATGGCCCAGATTGCTGAAGGCTCTCTTTCCGAAATCAACAATAACCTCCAAAGGGCTTATCAACTCAGTGTTATGGGGGGAAACCGTAGCCTGGAAAGCAGTGACAGGGTAGCACTGGGAGATGAGTTTAAAACATTACTTGAAACCAATAATCTCATTGCAAACAACACATTGTTCGGCTCGATTAACATTCTCAACTACGAATCAAATGAGGAAGGATTTCTGATCAAATCCCGCCCGGAACCTGGCGGCCCACAAACAGTAACAACAGGCAATGCAATATTGACCTCTCTGTTTGGTAAAGCATTGAATAGCGACAATATCACTGGACAGATGCTATCCCTGGTCAGTATTAACCTGGGAGCAACAGGTGATCTGGGTAAAATGGTTGCGGCTTATATGCTGATCAATAATCAATCTGATGCTGGCGTGGCTGCAGACGCTTTACTAACCGGCACAAGAACCGGCGCGATCAGTACCCTGGCCACCAACAGTGCTGTTCAGCTGGATATTGATGAAATGAATACACTGCTGGTCAATGAGCTGTCTGCACAAACAGGGCAATCAGCCGTAGTGACCGGCGCTGCAGGTGCATTTACCGGATTTGCCGATACCGATGTACACTCTACTATCGGTTTCTCCGATCAACAATTAAACCAGATTTACGGTTTCTCAACAGACACACTACTCGATACATTAAGTGGCCTGTCAACTGAAGTAACTAACCAGAGGTCGCGACTGGGAGCCGAACAGAACGGCTTGTTATCCACAATCAGATCTAATACCAACTCTATCGTTAACATCAAAGATGCAAGATCCCGTGTAGCCGATACCGATTTTGCAACTGAGACCGTCAAGCTGACGAGGAACCAGATTTTGTTACAAGGTGCCAACACCATCCTTTCTCAGGCCACACAAACACCCAATATTGCTCTTTCTCTTCTCAGATAGCGACCAGATATACTTCTTATAAGCAGACCAGAGCCGATACAGTATCACCTGCATCGGTTCTGCCTTCCCACTCAGAATACTGCCATCTCTTATTTCAAAGATATTTCCAGCAAATCTCCAACCTGAATCACGCTTCCCTCTCCGGATAAAAGAATGCCATTCTGACCAAAAAAAGCACCTTTCAGATCCGGCTGTGTTTTCATAGCTATTAAAGTTGCCAGAGGCTCTTTCGGCTCAGCAATCTCTCCGGATAACTGATCAATCGAGGTTACTTTGCATCTCTGGCAAGGCTTTCTCAAAGCCAGCACAAAACCTTTATCAGACATCAGCTGATCAACGCGATCTTCTTCAAAAGCAACTGTATTTTTCAGAACGATATTAGGCCTGAAACGCTCCATTGTAACTTGTGAGGCTCCCTTTGCGCTTAAAGATTGATTCAAAGCTTCCAGAGAAGCCTCAGACGTCACCAGAAGAGGAAAACCATCAGAAAATGCGGTATGAGCCACATCTGCTTTTGTATACTCAGGATCAACCTGGCGCTGATAGTTTTCGCAGAACCTTACCAAACGCAAAGACTGACCTTTCCACTCCCCCAGCACCCCGGTTAACCATTCGCTGACAATATTGCCTTCATCAAATGCATCACACTCATCCCCCCATACCACAGCCTTCACCGCAGTAGTATTTTCAGCCATAACCAGAGGAACTGGACAATCACCATGATCAGCATGACTGAGGCATAAAGTTTCATCGGTTATAGCAACGGATACAGATGCCATTCGGGGAAGGTTTCTCTGAGTTACAAAGTTCCCACTCTGATCTGTAACCATCCAGAGCCGGTCCCATTGCAAGCCTCTGATACCCAGAACAGAGGACTCCAGAGAAATTCCTCTCAGAGATTTAACGGGGTAAACAAACAATCCGGATACTTCTGCCACTGACCTGACCTCCCTGAACAAAAAGCCAGTATAACGTCAATGAGGCCCATCAACATAACGCCAGTGCATACAAGGATGAAATAAAACTCAGGAAAATCTTTAATTAATGCCTGCTTCGGACTATTTTCTTGAAAGACTTTTGGTATACTTGCGCGCAAATCGTTCCAGATTTAAAGCGCAGTGCCATTCGGGTGAGTGTATCCGGAACCTTTCGGTACGCACTGACGCGCAAATTTAACCCTGATGTATAGCGTAGAAACATGTCAAATTTAGATCACTATCGTAACATTGGTATCTTTGCCCACGTAGATGCGGGTAAAACCACCACTACAGAACGTATCCTTAAGCTGACCGGTAAAATCCATAAAATCGGTGAGGTTCACGATGGTGAATCTACTACTGACTTCATGGAGCAAGAAGCTGAGCGTGGTATTACCATCCAGTCTGCGGCAGTAAGCTGCTTCTGGAAAAACCATCGTTTCAACGTTATTGATACTCCTGGGCACGTTGACTTCACAGTTGAAGTATATCGTTCTCTGAAAGTACTGGACGGTGGTATCGGTGTATTCTGTGGTTCCGGTGGTGTTGAGCCTCAGTCCGAAACTAACTGGCGCTATGCAAACGAATCTGAAGTTGCTCGTCTGATCTTCGTGAACAAGCTGGACCGTATGGGTGCAGACTTCTATCGCGTTGTTGATCAGGTAGAAAATGTACTGGGTGCCAACCCACTGGTTATGACCCTGCCAATCGGCATCGAAGATGACTTCGTTGGTGTGGTAGACGTACTGACTAAGAAAGCTTACATCTGGGATGACTCAGGTGAGCCAGAAAACTACGAAGTCACTGACGTTCCAGAAGACATGGCAGAGAAGCTGGAAGAGTACCATGAGATGCTGGTTGAGACTGCTGTAGAGCAGGACGACGATCTGATGGAAGCTTACATGGAAGGTGAAATGCCTTCTATTGAAGACCTGAAGCGTTGTATCCGCAAAGGTACTCGTGACCTGGCATTCTTCCCTACTTTCTGTGGTTCGGCATTCAAGAACAAAGGTATGCAGCTGGTACTGGATGGCGTTGTAGATTACCTGCCATCTCCAACCGAAGTTGACCCACAGCCTCTGACTGATAAAGAGACTGGTGAGCCAACGGGTGAAGTTGCGACAGTATCTGTTGACGAACCTTTCCGTGCTCTGGCGTTCAAGATTATGGACGACCGTTTCGGTGCGCTGACCTTTATCCGTATCTACTCCGGTAAACTGAATAAAGGTGACACTGTACTGAACTCTGCTACCGGCAAGACTGAGCGTATCGGCCGTATGGTTGAGATGCAAGCTGATGAGCGTAACGAGCTGAGTTCTGCTCAAGCGGGCGACATCATCGCTGTTGTTGGTATGAAGAACGTTCAGACCGGTCACACGCTGTGTGATGTTAAGCACGAGTGTACTCTGGAAGCTATGATCTTCCCTGATCCGGTAATCTCCATCGCTGTTGCTCCTAAGGACAAAGGTTCTTCTGAGAAACTGGGTGTTGCACTGGGTAAGATGATCGCAGAAGATCCATCCTTCCAGGTTGAGACTGACGAAGATTCCGGTGAAACCATCCTGAAAGGTATGGGTGAGCTGCACCTGGATATTAAAGTAGACATCCTGAAGCGTACTTTCGGTATCGAACTGGAAGTAGGTGCTCCTCAGGTAGCTTACCGTGAAACTATCACTCAAGCGCTTGAAGATAGCTACACGCACAAGAAGCAGTCTGGTGGTTCTGGTCAGTTCGGTAAGATCGACTACCGCATCCGTCCTAACGAGCCAGGTGAAGGTTTCACCTTCGAATCTACGGTTGTAGGTGGTAACGTTCCTAAGGAATTCTTCCCTGCAATTGAGAAAGGTTTCGCTGGCATGATGGAGCAAGGCCCACTGGCTGGCTTCCCAATGCTGGACGTACACGTTGAGCTGTTCGACGGTGGCTTCCACGCGGTTGACTCCTCTGCAGTAGCGTTTGAAATCGCAGCTAAAGGTGCATACCGTCAGTCCATGCCTAAAGCCGGTCCTCAGCTGATCGAGCCTATCATGAAAGTTGACGTATTCACTCCAGACGACAACGTAGGTGACGTAATTGGTGACCTGAACCGTCGTCGCGGCATGATCAAAGACCAGGAAGCTGGCGCAATGGGCGTTCGCATCAAGGCTGATGTACCTCTGTCCGAAATGTTTGGTTACATCGGCCACCTGCGTACTATCACTTCTGGTCGTGGTCAGTTCTCTATGGAGTTCAGCCACTACATGCCTTGCCCGGCAACAGTTGCTGAGAAGGTAATCGCTGAAGTTAAAGAACGCAACGCTAAGTAATCGTACCCTTCCTGACAGGCTTTCAGCTTAAATCAGGAATTGTCTGATTGATCACTTAACGCGCTCTTCCAAAACCCCGGCCTAGACCGGGGTTTTTTTATACTTAACATCCGCCCTGATCTAATCCCTACCTCCCCCCCTCAGACCAAACGCAATGCCACTAGACTTCAAATTCCACGCATTATGATCACTTCAGTATTTCTGACAGGGAG
>NZ_JACJFM010000004.1:173617-182483 GCF_014164585.1 Oceanospirillum sediminis
GGGATACAGGGATACAGGGATACAGGGATACAGGGATACAGGGATACAGGGATACAGGGATACAGGGATACAGGGATACAGGGATACAGGGATACAGGGAAGAATAAAAAACCCCGACTAAAAAGCCAGGGTTTTCTGAAAATCAGACTTAAATCAACAAAGAACCAGCAAACTCTTACAGGCGTTCAACTTCAGCCTGCTCACTGATTGCTACACGGAATTGCTGCAAATCAGCTCTCATATGGCCCAGCTCTATCGCCTGACGATAGAAAGCCATCATCTCCTCGTTAACCTCTGGCTGATTTACAGTCTTGATACTCAACAGATACACCCGATCAGAACCGATAGCCTGAGCAGACTCACCCTCTTTAAGAGTAAAAGCTTTCTGTACCAACTCGCGAGGAAGAGACTGCTCAGCACGGGAAATACCCTCTACAGCAACCACTTCAAATCCAGACGTTTCAGCCACTGTATCAATGGGCTCACCCGCCAGTAAATCAACCAACAGCGTATCCGCTTGCTTAGACATATTAGCCAGCTGTTTCTCTGCTACCAGCCTCTTACGAATATCATCAGAGACATCAGCAAGGGGCTGTACAGTTGCTTCGCGAACTTCTTTTACACGAGCCACCAGAGCATTCTCAGAATCAATTTCAATCAGGTCACTATTCTGACCATCCAGCTTCAGCTCATCTGAAAATGCAGCTCTGATCACTTTAGGACTTGAAAGAATAGTACCTTCACCGCCCTGAGCAGAAAAGAACTCGCTGTCCTGAACCTTAAGCTTCAGCTCATCAGCCACACTTGCCAGGTCATCAGCAGCAAATGCTGCATTCGCCAACTCTTCACTCAGGCTGACAAATACTTTCTGAGCTTCACGCAGCTCAAGAGCTTCGGTCAGCTCAGCTTTTTTCACATCAAAACTATCGACCTCAGCCTGCTCTTTCTTATCCAGGCGAATCAGATGCACACCGAACTCAGTGATAACCGGATCGGAAACCTGTCCTGACTCCAATGCAAAGAGCGCACTTTCAAAGTCAGCATCAAAAGTTCCCTGCTCCACCAGACCCAATTCACCACCCTGAGCGGAAGAACCTATATCTTCAGATAGTTCTTTTGCCAGATCAGCAAAACTTTCTCCGGCATCAATACGTGCCTTTGCTTCCGACAACAGCTTCAGGGCCTCTTCTTCAGAACGCTCCTCTGTTTCCAGCAAGATATGAGAAGCATAATGAGCCTGTTGCTTCTCCGCCTTCATACGATAGGCCTCATAAGCACCTGCCAGTTCAGCTTCAGAAACCTGAACATCTGACATCAATTCTGACAGGCTTAACGAAATATAACTCAGCTGCACCATTTCAGGCACAGCAAATGCAGCTTCATTTGCCTTGTAATAATTACTAACTTCATCGTCTGAAACAGCAACATCGGCACCTGCTGCCTCAATTGTGAAATACTCAATATCACGAGTCTGGCTATCCAGGCGCAGCACATTATCAATATATTTCTGAGTAGTAAAACCACTCAGACTAATACCAGACTGCAGCTGATTAATCAGCACATCCTTTTTCAGCTCCTGACGAAACTGCAAAGGCTGAAGACCCACGTTTCTCAGCATGGCATTAAACTGATCCTGACTAAATTGACCATCGGCCCCTCTGAATTCCGGAGTATCCAGAATCAAACGATCGATCTGAAGATCACTAACAGCCAGCTTACCATTCTGTGCAGCCTGCAACGCAGCTTCACGATCAATAAGGGTCTGCAGAGCACTCTGACGAATCAGATTCTCATTCAACGCTGACGGATCAGCATCCGGCCCCATTTGAGACAACACCTGACGAACCTGACGCTGCGCAGCAACTTCCAGTTCATAACGACTGATCTTTTCGCCGTTTACTGTTGCTACCTCATCACCGCTGTTAGTAAATGCCCCGACAATGGCATCAACACCAAACAGAGCGAAAGTGATCACAATAAATCCTACGATAACTTTAACAATCCAGCTGGATGAGTTATCCCTGATACTCTGAAGCATTTAACAATCTCTTAAGTCTTTTAGAAATCCGAATTACATCGATTATAACTGGCCCGGGAGCAATACTGAACGGCAAGATACAGAAAATGACAGATCAACAGGCATAAAAAAAGCACGTCTGACGACGTGCTTTTCATCTGGCGGACCGGACGGGACTCGAACCCGCGACCCCCGGCGTGACAGGCCGGTATTCTAACCAACTGAACTACCGGTCCTGAAATCGGCTGACTAATCTTTAATCGATCAGTTTACTGCGTCTTTCAGAGCCTTGCCCGGCTTAAATGTAGGTACTTTAGCCGCTTTAATTTCAATAGGCTGACCCGTCTGAGGGTTACGTCCTGTACGTGCTGCACGCTCTTTTACAGAGAAAGTACCAAAGCCAACCAATACTACTGAGTCACCTTTCTGTAAAGACTCAGATACAGTTTCAATCATTGCGTCTAACGCACGACCTGCCGCAGCTTTTGGAATATCAGCAGACGCAGCAATCGCATCAATCAGTTCAGACTTATTCACTCTTCACCCCTTAACAATATGGCCATTTACACCGGCCAGAAACAAATGCGTACATCATTGGTGGCTTACGCAAAAACAAGGCGCAATTTATACCAATAGAGCTTTTCAGCGTCAAGTAATCAATATCAATGAGTACTCGCGTTGGATGTTTCTTCCTGAGATGCTGCAGGCTCATCCTTCGGTATCGCTTCAACATAAGGTGTCGGAGCGTGAGCAAGAGCGATTTCCAGAACCTCATCAATCCATTTTACAGGACGGATATCCAGCTCAGCCTTGATTGATTCAGGCACCTCTTTAAGGTCTTTGCGGTTTTCTTCCGGAATCACGACGGTTTTTATACCACCACGACGAGCCGCCAGCAATTTTTCTTTCAGGCCACCAATAGCCAGCACCTGACCACGCAGTGTAATCTCACCCGTCATCGCAACCGTACTTTTTACCGGAATACCTGACAGCACAGAGATCATAGCGGTGCACATGCCAATACCCGCACTTGGGCCATCTTTGGGTGTAGCCCCTTCAGGCACGTGAATATGAATATCTTTCTTCTCGTAGAAGTCAGGTGCAATACCCCAACCTTCTGCGCGACTGCGAACAACCGTCATAGCCGCCTGAATAGACTCCTTCATGACATCGCCCAGAGACCCGGTTGGTGTCATACGTCCTTTACCCGGCACTGCTGCTGCTTCAAGATTAAGCAACTCACCGCCCACTGAAGTCCATGCAAGCCCGGTTACACGACCTATCTGATCTTCTTCATCAGCCAGACCATAGGAGAACTTCCTCACACCACAGTATTCTTCTATTTTTTCCTGAGTCAGATAGATAGGCTCTTTAAAGCCCTCTGCGCCTCTGTGAATAATCTCACGAACCGCCTTACGGCAAACTTTTGCAATCTCACGCTCCAACCCACGCACACCTGCTTCCCGGGTGTAATAACGAATCAGCTCAAGAATCGCCTCTTTATCAAAGCTTAGCTCTTTCTCGGATAAGCCATTCTGCTCAAACTGCTTTTTAACCAGATAACGCTCAGCAATAGACAGCTTTTCGTCTTCTGTATAACCCGGAATCCGAATCACTTCCATACGATCCAGCAAAGGGCCGGGGATATTCATGGAGTTAGATGTACAGACAAACATCACATCAGACAGATCATAATCCACTTCCAGATAATGATCACTGAACTTACTGTTCTGCTCAGGATCCAAAACCTCGAGCAAAGCGGACGCCGGATCACCACGATGATCCATGCCCATCTTATCAATCTCATCCAGCAGGAATAACGGATTCTTCACACCGGATTTAGACATGCGCTGCAGCAGCTTACCCGGCATAGAGCCAATATAGGTCCGACGGTGACCACGAATCTCAGACTCATCCCTGACACCACCCAGCGCCATACGCACATACTTACGATTGGTAGCGCGAGCAATAGACTGCCCCAGTGATGTTTTACCAACACCCGGAGGACCTACCAGACAGAGTACAGGCCCCTTAACTTTTTTAACTCGCTTCTGAACCGCCAGATAGTCAAGAATTCTTTCTTTAACTTCTTCCAGTCCATAATGATCTGTATTGAGAATATCTTCTGCTTTCTCAATATTATGAGAGACTTTAGAGCGCTTTTTCCATGGCAGGCTAACCATCCAGTCAATGTAGCTACGAACCACAGTCGCTTCAGCAGACATAGCTGACATCATCTTCAGCTTTTTCAGCTCGCCTTCGGCCTTATCTTTTGCCTCTTTTGGCATTCCGGCCTGCTCGATTTTTTCTCCCAGCTCATCAATCTCAGATGCACCGTTATCCAGCTCTCCCATCTCCTTCTGGATCGCTTTCATCTGCTCATTAAGATAATACTCGCGCTGGTTTTTCTCCATCTGCTGCTTAACACGACCACGCACCCTTTTTTCAACTTCGAGCAGATCAATTTCTGTCTCGATATAGGTCATGATCTGTTCAATACGCTCTCTGACATTATCCAGCTCAAGTAGCTTCTGCTTCTCAGAAACATTCAGAGACAGATGAGCCGACATAGTATCAACCAGCCGCCCGGGATCAGAAATATTTTTCAGAGAATTCAGCACCTCTGCAGGCACTTTCTTAGAAAGCTTTACGTACTGCTCAAACTGATTCATCAGCACGTGTACCAGACTCTCTGCTTCTCTTTCTGACAGCTCTGCTGCAGGCTGATGCAGTACATCAGCAATCAGATAATCATCACTACCATCCAGACGAACCAGCTCAGCTCTTTCATCTCCTTCAATCAGCACTTTGACCGTACCATCAGGCAACTTCAGCAATTGCAATACCGATGCAACCGTGCCAATCGAATACAGATCATCAATAACCGGATCATCAGTACCAGCATCTTTTTGCGCAGCCAGAAAGACTTTCTTTCCATCAGCCATAGCTGCTTCAAGCGCACTGATGGAACGCTCACGACCGACAAACAATGGCAGGACCATCTGAGGAAATACCACAACATCGCGCAGTGGTAATAAGGGATATGTTTTTAAATCTACGGTGTCTTTTACCTGTTTCTGCTCCATAGCAGAACCACCTCTAAACCTGGGCTGCGCTGGCCAATCCAGCACATAAAATCGTTATCTTTCTACCTTGGGGCAAATTACTTATTTGCAAGCCTTTGTAATTACATATTTTTTTCAATGCAAAAAAGGCACAAAAAAAGGGGCCTGTCGGCCCCTTTCCAAATCGAGAACTTATCCCTGGTCGCCAGATGCCAGATCAGCCTGATCATTTGAATAGATTAGCAGAGGTTCAGACTCTCCACTGATCACATTCTCGTCAACAACAACCTTGCTGATACTGTCTTCTGAAGGAATATCATACATTGTAGGCAGAAGCACTGACTCCATTATAGAGCGCAGCCCTCTTGCACCGGTTTTACGATCCATTGCCTTACGGGCAACCGCCTGTAAAGCTTCGTCACGGAACTCCAGTTCAACATCTTCCATCTCAAACAGTTTTGCATACTGTTTAGTCAGAGCATTCTTAGGCTCCTTCAGAATACGAACCAGAGCCTCTTCATCAAGCTCTTTCAGCGTAGCAACCACAGGCAAACGCCCGACAAACTCAGGAATCAGGCCAAACTTAACCAGATCTTCCGGCTCCACTTCCTGCAACATTTCACCCAGTGAATCTTCACTTTCCTTGCTCTTAACTTCTGCAGAAAAGCCGATACCACCTTTAGAAGAGCGATCCTGAATAACTTTTTCAAGACCAGCAAACGCACCACCACAAATGAACAGAATATTTGAGGTATCAACCTGCAAAAACTCCTGCTGAGGATGCTTGCGCCCACCCTGCGGAGGAACAGATGCAACCGTTCCTTCAATCAGCTTCAACAATGCCTGCTGCACACCCTCCCCGGATACATCACGGGTAATTGAAGGGTTATCAGATTTACGCGATATCTTGTCAATTTCATCGATATAAACAATACCGCGCTGAGCCTTATCTACGTCATAATCACATTTCTGCAGCAGCTTCTGAATGATATTTTCAACATCTTCACCCACATAACCTGCTTCAGTCAGCGTGGTTGCATCAGCAATAGTAAAAGGCACATTCAGCAGACGAGCCAGAGTCTCAGCTAACAGAGTCTTACCACTACCTGTCGGACCTATCAGCAAAATATTACTTTTGCCCAGTTCTACATCATTTTTCTTTGATGTACCGTGTCTCAGACGCTTGTAATGGTTATACACCGCCACAGCCAGCGTCATCTTCGCTTTTGCCTGACCAATAACATACTCGTCCAGGGTTTCGCGAATCTCTTTTGGAACTGGCAGACGATCAGTTTCCGTTTCTGTTTTACTTTCAGCTATTTCTTCTGTGATGATATCATTGCATAAATCAACACATTCATCGCATATATAAACAGAAGGACCGGCAATCAGCTTGCGAACTTCATTCTGGTTCTTACCACAGAAAGAGCAGTAAAGCAGCTTACCACCATCATTGCCTGAATCATTTTGATGGCCCATTCGTTACCTCAGTCTACTCGCAGTAGCTCTCACTACCTGTACATTTCAGAGCTGATCAGCCCTGTACTCGCTGATTGAGAACCTTATCAATCAGACCATATTCTACCGCCGTATCACCATCCATAAAGTTATCACGGTCAGTATCCCGTGCAATCTCTTCAATGGGCTTGCCTGTATGGTGAGACAACACTTTATTCAGCTTCTCGCGAATCGTCAGAATTTCACGAGTATGAATTTCAATATCACTAGCCTGCCCCTGAAAACCACCCAGCGGCTGGTGAATCATCATACGGGAGTGAGGCAAACAGTAGCGCTTACCGGCCGCACCGCCAGATAAAAGCAGAGCTCCCATACTTGCCGCCTGACCAATACACATAGTACTGACATCAGGTTTAATAAACTGCATAGTATCATAAATAGACATACCTGCAGTAACAGAGCCGCCCGGAGAATTAATGTACAGATGAATGTCTTTATCCGGGTTTTCTGACTCCAGAAACAGCAACTGAGCCACTACCAGGTTAGCCATATGGTCTTCAACAGGACCGACCAGGAAGATAACCCTTTCCTTCAGCAAGCGGGAGTAAATATCGTAAGCCCGTTCACCTCTTGAGGACTGTTCCACAACCATGGGAACCAGACCGGAGTTCATAATCTCGTATGGATTGCTCATATGCGTATTCCCTTTTCTTATAAACCTGACCTCATAATAGAGGCCAGGCCATACTGACGTCAAAGCGATGTCAATTATTCAGCTACTTCTTCCTCAGCTGCTTCAGCCTTTTCTACAGGCTTAATTGCATCGTCATAAGACATCTCAACTTCGTTAACGCTTGCTTCAGCCAGCAGAGCATCAACCACTTTTTCTTCCAGCACTGCCGATTCAAGCTGCTGACGCATCTGATCATTACCCATGTAATAATCAACAACTTCCTGAGGATCCTGATAAGACTCAGCCAGCTTCTCTACATATGCTCTCAGGTCATCATCTTCTGCCTTGATTTCTTTCGACTCAACAACAGAAGCCATAACCAGACCCAGCTTAACACGCTTCTCTGCCTGATCCTGGAACAATTCAGCGGGCAGAGCAGAAGCATCAAAATCCGCAGGGCCACCAAATTGCTGAACAGCTTGCTGACGCAGTGCATTGATTTCATTATCAATCAGAGCTTTAGGGATATCAAACTGATTTGCAGCAATCAGAGCATCAACAACCTGCTCTTTTACTTTACCCTTGATTGTCTGCTCAAGCTCACGCTCCATGTTTTTCTTAACATCAGCACGGAAAGCTTCCAGACCACCCTCTTCAACACCATACAGCTTAAAGAAGTCTTCATCCAGCTCTGGCAGTTGCTGCTCAGAAACAGAATTCACCTTAACTTTAAATACTGCATCCTTACCTTTCAGCTGCTCTGCCTGGTAATCTTCGGGGAAAGTGACGCTAACGTCCTTATCTTCACCTGCAGAAGTACCTACCAGCTGCGCTTCAAAGCCCGGAATAAAGGTACCAGAATTCAGACCCAGATCATGACCTTCGGCTTTACCGCCTTCAAAAGCTTCACCATCAATAAAACCTTCAAAGTCAATATTTACACGGTCTTCTTCAGTAGCGGCACGTTCTACCTCAACCCATTTAGCCTGCTGCTGACGCAGAACCTCTGTCATTTTATCCAGATCTTCATCAGATACAGAAGCCACTGGCTTTTCTACAGCCAGATCAGTCAAAGGAGCAACTTCTACCTCAGGATAAACCTCCAGAGTTGCAGTAAACTCCAGATCCTTACCGGCTTCGTTTACATTAGCTTCAATCTCCGGGTAGCCAGCCGGATTCAGTTTTTCCTGAGTAATCGCTTCTACGTACTGGGTACGCATAACTTCAGAAACAACTTCTGCGCGCACTTCAGCACCAAACTGACGACGCACAAAGCTCATTGGCACCTTGCCACGACGGAAGCCGTTGATACGCGCGCTTTTTGCAGTCTGTACCAGACGCTCGTCAACTGCGTTATCAATTTGCGCTGCTGGCACCTGAATTGTGACGCGACGCTCAAGACCAGAAGTCGTTTCAACGGAAACTTGCATGAAAAATCCTCGCAATACTTTTAATGCTTCTTTTTAAAGCTGAAAGAATAGGATTTTAAGAGCTGACAAGCCTGCAAGCAAGCAGTTATCTCACTTTCAGCTCATAGAAAAACCCTGCTAAATCAAATAAACGACAGAATTATTCTTATATTCCAACCGAACACTGAAACAGAGATAAAAAGAAGGAAAAACAAAGAGATGGTCGGGATAGAGGGATTCGAAC
>NZ_JACJFM010000004.1:182579-254721 GCF_014164585.1 Oceanospirillum sediminis
GCACCCCCGACATCCTGCTCCCAAAGCAGGCGCGCTACCAGACTGCGCTATATCCCGACAAGAGATATGAAGAAACAATGGGGTGAACGATGGGACTCGAACCCACGACAACCGGAATCACAATCCGGGGCTCTACCAACTGAGCTACGCTCACCACAAAACTCCAGAAGGAGTGGTCGGGATAGAGGGATTCGAACCCCCGACATCCTGCTCCCAAAGCAGGCGCGCTACCAGACTGCGCTATATCCCGACAAGAGATATGAAGAAACAATGGGGTGAACGATGGGGCTCGAACCCACGACAACCGGAATCACAATCCGGGGCTCTACCAACTGAGCTACGCTCACCACAAAAACTCTGGAGAATGGTCGGGATAGAGGGATTCGAACCCCCGACATCCTGCTCCCAAAGCAGGCGCGCTACCAGACTGCGCTATATCCCGACAACTACAAAACAAGCAAACTGGGGTGAACGATGGGACTCGAACCCACGACAACCGGAATCACAATCCGGGGCTCTACCAACTGAGCTACGCTCACCAGCAAAAAACTATAAATGGCGCGCCCAGCAGGACTCGAACCTGCAACCTACGGCTTAGAAGGCCGTTGCTCTATCCAGTTGAGCTATAGGCGCCCACAAAGTTCGGATGGTCGGGATAGAGGGATTCGAACCCCCGACATCCTGCTCCCAAAGCAGGCGCGCTACCAGACTGCGCTATATCCCGAAAATCTTTGCTTGTTAACCGACTCCCAGAGAAGCCGTCTCAACATGGCGACGCATTCTATACACACACTAAAACATAGTCAACACTATTTTATATATTTTTTTAATTTTTTCATTTAGATACAACACCTTATCATAGAATATTCCCCGAAACGCTTCATCGTGCGACAATATACCCCCAAAATTGTAACCATTTACGACTGAACTATCGGCAGGAGCAACCCAGAACGATGAGCGCCAATATTATTGATGGCAAACAGATCGCTGAAAACGTACGCAACAATGTGGCATCCGCAGTAGAAAAGCGCAAAGCCGAAGGTTTACGGGTTCCCGGACTGGCAGTGGTGCTTGTCGGAAATGATCCGGCTTCTGAAGTATATGTTCGCAATAAGAAGATGGATTGCGAGAAAGCAGGCTTCCGCTCTTTTTCATATGACCTGAAAGCAGATACCACTCAGGAACAGCTTCTGAAACTGGTCGATGAACTGAATGAGAAACCGGAAGTGGATGGCATTCTTGTTCAGCTGCCTTTACCTGAGCATCTGGATGCCAATCTGATTCTGGAACGCATCAAGCCTCATAAAGATGTTGATGGTTTCCATCCATATAATCTGGGCCGCCTTGCACAACGCCTGCCTGCGTTACGCCCCTGCACTCCCAAAGGCATCATTACTCTGCTGGAAAGCACAGGAGAAAAAATCCGGGGTATGAATGCAACTATTGTTGGTGCTTCTAACATCGTTGGCCGCCCAATGGCAATGGAACTTTTACTGGCTGGATGCACCGTCACCGTTACGCACAGATTCACCCAGGATCTTCCGGGTACTCTTGCTAATGCTGATATTGTGGTTGTTGCTGTAGGTAAGCCGGGCTTAGTGAAAGGAGAATGGATTAAAGAAGGAGCCATTGTCATTGATGTAGGCATTAACCGCCTGGAAAATGGCAAGCTGGTTGGCGACGTAGACTATGATATTGCAGCAGAGCGTGCCGGATGGATTACCCCTGTACCAGGAGGCGTAGGCCCTATGACCCGAGCAGCTCTGCTTGAAAATACCCTGCAAGCAGCTGAAAACCATGATATTTCTTTAAACCAGGGCTAAAAGCCCGAAAACACAGTACAAAACGTTACATTATTCATTAACCTGACAGCTTAAGCTTCATTCAGACCAGCCGTTAACTGATACTGCAGATCTGCAAAAACAGGAGAATGACGATGGACGTATCAAGCGCTGCCAATAGTGCGGCCAGACAAGACCCTTTACTGGGAGTTCAGATTAAGCTGTTCAAGTCCGCACAGGACAATGCGCAAAGTACTATGGAAACCCTTCTGGGTTCAATTAATACTGTGCAGCCAGCTCAATCCGTCGAACCACACCTGGGTAACAAAATAGATACCCGTGCCTGATTGGCAACTGCACCGACTGTGGGGAGGCCTCCCCACAGTCTCTGCTACGGCCTGACAACTTTCCACTGTCCATCAATAATTTCAAGCATCATAAATGATAACGAGCTGAGACCTAAATGGTCAGAGCTATTCATATTCACCAGACCTGCAGTACCGACGTAGTTTGCCGTACGCTCCAGCGCATCCCGAATCCGGACGCGTCTGGTTGTACCTGTATTTTCCAGAGCCCTTATCGTTAACATCAATGCATCATAAGCATAACCACCGAATGCCGATGGTCTCTCAAGAAAAACTTCCTGATAACGGTTAATGTAACTGAGCAGAATATCTTTTTGCTCATCACCGTCAGGTAATTGCTCAGCGATCAGTATCGCCGGTGCAGGAAAACGAACCCTGTCTGCAGCCCGGCCCGCAAGCTCAATATAACGCTCCGATGCCACACCGTGAGACTGATAAAGAGGCAGCCCAATACCTGCATCCCTGAAGGCTTTCGTCACAATTACAGCCCCTCTCCCCGAATCAAAATTAACTACAGCATCAAGATCTGTTCTATTCCGCAACTGACTCAGTTTATGCCCAAGCTCTTCAGCACCAGCCTGATAAACAATCTCTTCGGCAAGTTCGAGCCCGTATTTCTCCAGTACACTTCTCGATTGAATTCGACCGGAGCGCCCAAAGCCTCCTGAGCTATAAATCAGAGCAACACGCCTTAAACCTCGTTGACTGATATCATAGAAAATCTTTTCTGCTGCATTCCGGTCAGTATGAGGCGTCTTAAACACCCACTTCTTTACCGGCTCTGTAATCGCTACAGAAGCCGCCAGGGAGATATATGGTATTTTTGCCCTCTCAACCAAAGGAATAACCGCCAGAGAGCTACCTGAGGTACTTCCCCCGATCAACAAGTGAACCTGATCGGTTTCTATCAACTGTATAACTTTCTCCCTGGCAATCAATGCTTTGCCTTCTGTATCGTAAGCAATCAGTTTCAGCGGCCTGCCAATCACTCCCCCGGCACGATTAATTTCATCCACATATAACTGAAGCGTATTCATTGCAGGCTGCCCCAGAAACGCAGCTTCGCCTGTCAAGGCAAGGAATACACCGATCTTAACAGGCCCGGTATCCTTTGCTTCATCTCCGGGCCAGATATCTCCGGCCACACAAACACTGCTTCCTCCCCACAAGACAGATAACACACCCAATATCAGGCGAATCCATTTCATTACCACACTCCAGAAAACATCAGCACAAGATATGCACAGTACCGAATACAAAAATGATAAAAATTAGCGATAAGTCGAAACAAGCGCGGAATATAAGATTTTTATTTAATCAATCTCAAACAAGAAATATTACTAATTTAAAAGCATCGATAAAACACCTGATAAAGACCAGAAAAATTTAATAGTTATAAGGACGTAACTTCACAGACTGAAAACAGCCATCACTTTGAATCTATAAACTGTGGAATAACAATCCTGCTTGTTAGCACAACAGACTAGACTTACAATCGAAGAATAATCATTCTTATACAACAAATGATACAAAAAACAGAGCCATGCCAGAAAATCGTGCCGTACAACAGTTAACAGAAGAGTTTTGCCAGCAACGACCTATTCGTGCAGGCTCACTGATCATCACAGTATATGGAGACTCCATTGCACCACGCGGAGGAACAGTCTGGCTGGGCAGTCTGATCAATATTCTTGAACCCCTGGGTCTCAACCAACGCCTGATCAGGACCTCTGTTTTCCGACTCGCCAAAGAAGAGTGGCTGACATCAGAGCAAGTAGGCCGCCGTAGTTACTACAGCCTGACAGGCTCAGGACGCAGGCGCTTTGAAAAAGCATTTAAGCGGGTTTACGCACCTGTACTGCCTGACTGGGATGGTCGTTGGTGCATTGTACTGGCCAACCAGATTGACCAGGATTTGCGTAAGCCTGTTAAAGAAGAGCTGGGCTGGCTGGGTTTTGGCAATATTTCCCCCGGAGTTTTTGCTCATCCAATGGCAGATATGGCAGAACTGCGCACCACTCTGAAAGATATCAACGCTCTGGATGATGCCATTATTTTTGAAACCACCCAACAGGAACTGGTCAGCAGTCGCCCCTTACGTTTGCTGGTTAAAGATTGCTGGAATCTTGATGAGTTATCTGAAAGCTATCGTCTGTTTCTGAATAAATTCCGCCCTATCTGGAATGAACTCAAAAATGAGGATTATCTGGATCCAGAAGACTGCTTTCTGGTGCGAACACTTCTGATTCATGAGTACCGGCGGGTTCTGTTACGAGACCCTCAGCTTCCTGAAGAACTGCTACCCAGTGACTGGGAAGGCACTGCTGCCCGCTTACTTTGCAGAAACCTCTATCGGTTAGTGACCAGCAATACCGAACAACATTTATCTGTCTGCCTTGAAACAGCAGAAGGCCCTCTGCCTGATGCTTCACCATCATTCTACAAACGGTTTGGCGGTCTTTAACTCTGCCGACTCAGGGAGAAGCTATGTCTCTGACAATTGCAATTATCGGTAGCGGCCCCAGCGGCTTCTACCTGGCTGAAATTCTATCCAGAAAACTACCTGAGAGCTGGATTGACATTATTGAGCGCCTGCCAGTTCCTTATGGACTGGTAAGAGCCGGTGTTGCACCAGATCATATCGGCACAAAAAATACAATACGTCAGTTCGAGCGCACCCTGAATAACGAACGTATTCGTTTTATTGGTAATCTGGAGCTAGGAAAAGACCTGAGCTATGAGGAGCTGAAAAGCAACTATGACAGAGTTATTCTGGCAACAGGTGCCTATAAAGACAGGAAGCTGAACATCCCGGGAACAGATTGTGAAGGAATATTTGGTTCAGCTCAGTTCACAGGTTGGTATAACGGTCATCCGGATCATGCCGGTTTATCTCCGGAACTCAGCGGCCGCACAGCAGTGATCATCGGGAACGGCAATGTCGCACTTGATATTGCCAGAATATTGGCCAAAACGGAGCAAGAATTAATCGAAGCAGATATTCCAGCCCATGCCAGAAATACTTTGACCCACACCCATTTCAGTGACATCTGGATAGTCGGGCGCCGAGGGCCTGCCGAAGCCAGCTTTACTCCTTACGAACTGGAAGAGCTGGGACAACTTCATCAGTGCACACCACTCACCAATGATGACATTCCGGACACACCGTCGGAAAATACTGATCCCAGAGAAGCACGCAGCAAACAAAAAAATCTGGAAGTATTGCAAAGTTTTGCAACCAATAAAGCAGATAAACCCGTCAGACTGCATTTCCTGTTTAATCATACACCAGTTCGTGTGATTTCTGCTCAGGGCAGAATTAATGAACTTGAATTTCAGTCGACAGATCAATCTGAAGACGGCGAAAACCTCAGACTTCCGACAGACATTCTGATCACCGCTATTGGCTATCACAGCGAAATGATTCCTGGCATCCCATGGGATACAGAGAAAAATACTATAAAAAATCAGGATGGCTATGTTGAGCCCGGAGTATATACCTCGGGCTGGTGTAAACGAGGCCCCAACGGTGTCATACCCGCGAATAAGGCTGATGCACTGTCAGTGGCTAAACGCTTACTGGCAGATCTGGAAGAACAAGCAGTCACTGACAGCAGACCGGGACCTGAAGCTCTGGACAAACTGATTAAGGAACGAGGTATACCAATCATCAGCAAAGCAGACTGGTTCAGGATAGATCAGGAAGAAATAGCCCGAGCCGATTCAACCAGACCAAGAGAGAAGTTTATCTCTCTGGATGAAATACACTCTTTTTTACAATCAGTTAGCTGAACAATCCCTTATCTGTAAAACTGATGTTTGTCATGATTCAGGATCATTGCGACAAACATCGGCTTTTAAGTATTATCCGCCAGATCAGGATATTCATTTCCCGAACCCTATACTGTTTATCTCTCTGCGGAACAAGATATGCCTTTAACTACCAGAAACGAACGCCAGCTACTACACACCAGAACAGTCACCTGTCGGGCATGGTCAAGACATGACGGACTATGGGATATTGAAGGCCATATGACAGATATAAAAACAACGGATGTCGCTAACCAGGACAGAGGCGGGGTTATTCAGGCAGGAGAACCCATCCATGAAATGTGGCTGCGCATCACCATAGATCTTGATATGACCATTCATGATGCTGAAGCCAGTACTGACTATGCGCCATTCAATCTGTGCCAGAATATCACTTCAGCTTATAAAAAACTGATAGGACTAAAAATAGGCCCCGGATGGAACAAAAAAGTTAAAACACTGCTTGGACAAAGCAAAGGATGCACCCATCACACAGAATTATTAGGCCCTATGGCAACGACAGCATTTCAGGCCCTGTATCAGAAACTGAAAGCCAGAGAAGAAAAAAATGATAGCCCTCCGAGAATTATGAATACCTGCCATGCCCTGGCCAGCCATAGCCCTGTAGCCAAACGTCTATGGCCTGATCATGCAGACAAAGAAGATAAATCCTCTCAGGCCTCATAATATTATAACCCCCCGGATCAAAAATGCTTTGCAAAATAACTCGCAACGCTCTGCCTGCAGGCCGGGACATATCAATATTTTTATCTGGATCCGGCTGTCTGCACAATAATAAAATCAGCCAGTAAAGAATAATTAAAAACAACAACTCGGAACGACGTTATGGCAAATGGCATTATTATCAGCGCTCAGCGCAATATTGATCAGGCCGGAGACATCAGTGCCAGCCTGAATATTCTGGAACAGGCCAGAGAGGCTGGCTTAAAACAGGCCAGCCTGAGTATAGATCCCCTGAGCACCGACTGGAACAGCCCTCTGGAAGAAGGACATTTCAGGAGCGGCTGTGGACCAATTGAGGCTCTGGCTGTTGCGAACCGTATGATCAGTCAGTCTGAAGCCGATGTTGTCGCTATCCGGGGGCGTGATTACCTGAAATCAGAATACAGCCGCGAAGAACGTCATCAGCTTATGACTATCTATGAAGATGATATCAGCATCCCGGAAGCTTATACCCAGCTCACACGCCACTTCTGCAGATTGCAGGGACTGTCAGAACAAGAGTTTATAAATCTGAGAGATCAGATTTTTCAGAACCTGAGCAGAACCGCTGAACAACAGGGCATCAGTCTGCCGGATCAACGCTGGTTCACCCCTTTAACAGATCTGTTCAGGGGCGTGGATTGCGCAAATCCGGGCATTGATTTTGATGGCATCCTGATTGTTGCCCACCCTGATATTGTAAACAGTCTGGAAACCAGTATGCCCCCTGTCAAAGTCTGCGGCACAGGTATAGGTATCGCTGATCAGGATGGTCCTCACTATACACAAACCCTGGCGGAATACCACGCACTGGAAAAAGCACTGCATTATGCCAGTATTCAATCTGGTATCGATTTATGCCAGAGCATCAGGTCCCCGGAAGTATTACTGGATGCCTATACCTGTTACCCCGTAGTACCACTGGCCCTATTGATAATTTCCGGAGCAGCCACGACCCCTGAAGCCATTTCAGAGTTTCTGGCAACCAGACCTCTTACCCAGACAGGAGGCATGAACCTGGCTCGCGCACCATGGAACAATCCGGCCCTGAACGGTTTGATAGCCATGTGCGAAGCTTTACAGCAAGCGCCAGGTCAGACAGGTATCGTACATGGCAATGGCGGCCTGGGATACAAGCAGGGTCTGGCGGTGCTTTCTTCAAACGTCTGATACTTTTTATCATTATATTCCTATCGCCAGATACCGGTATCAGTTTTTAAACTGATACCGGTATCTGCCCGAATATTTCTGCCCCGTTACCATCTCTTCAGGCCTGTACAATATGAGCCCATGATTGCATCCATGCTACAGAGCAAGCCTTTAATCTGAACTTACAATCGGACATAAATACATTACCTGCCAGCAATAAAAAAACCCTGTTGAAACAAAGGTTAAAGGAGTAGTCTACAAAGTGTAAAACCATACAGGGAATAGTGAATTGCATTACATTAAATCACCCTCTGGTCGCCGAAAAAGAAATCGTCTGCTGTTTATCCTGATATCAGCAGCTCTATCAGGCATAGTTGCCATTTTAAGCTGGATAGGTACAGATGCCGCTCTTCATGCTACATCCGGTCAGAAATTCTGCGGTAGCTGTCATAGCATGAAGCCGATGCAGGCCTCTTTTCTGCAAGATATTCATGGTGGGAACTCTCCCACAGGTATACAGGCACTATGTACTGATTGCCATCTGCCACAGGATAACTATGCGACATACCTGTATGTCAAAGCCCGGAATGGGGCCTGGGATGTTCTGAAAGAATATGTTCTCGGAGCAGAAGACGTCGACTGGCACCAGAAACTGAATCATGCCAATGATTATGTTTATGACTCAGGTTGCCTGAAATGCCACAACAATCTTGAACAAGGTTCTGAACGCATAAATAAGCAGTACGTCGCTCACAAACCTTACTTCCAGGAAACCACCCAGAAGAGCTGCATAGACTGCCATAGCGTGGGACATAAAAACCTGGCCTCCTATCTGCCGATAAGAAGCGTCACTCAGAATAATTAATAAATATAACAACTCGACCGACCCAACCGGATGATTAGCCGGAAAAGGAGTTAACTATGAACCATCACACACAGCAGATACCGGGTAATCTGATACCAGATAAACCGCTCTCTCGTATCCTGTACTATTTTCTTCTGTTACTGTTTTTTATCCTGGTGAGTTTAAGTGCACAGGCAGAAGATAACTCGTCTCAGGTAAGTACAGATATGAGCCAGGTTAAAACAATCAGCTTTAAACGAGGCCTCAGCGAAACGGATAAAGCCTGTGTCAGCTGCCATCAGAAAGTTCAGCCTGGTATTGTCAGTGACTGGAAAGACAGCCGACATAGTCATGTCAGTGTCGGCTGTAATGACTGTCACCAGGCTGACAAAAACCAGCCGGATGCCAGACTGCATAACAAGGGTGAACTGAAAAATGTTTATATCACCCCTCTGGTGTCTCCTGCCGTCTGTGGACGCTGCCATAGCCAGGAACAGGAGCAGTTTAATCAGAGCGGTCATTTCCGGTCCTATCGCCAGATTATCCCAAAAGACAGTCTTCATGCCTTAGTCAAAGTACATGAAGGCAGAAATAACAAAGAACTGGGCAATGCTCCGGATGAGACAGGTTGTATGCAATGTCACGGCACTAAAATTCGCCTTGATAAAGAGGGCAAACCCTCTCCTGAAACCTGGCCAAATATGGGAATGGGCAATATCTATCCAGATGGCTCAACCGGCAATTGCGCAGCCTGTCATACACGACATAAGTTTTCTATTGCAGAAGCCCGCAAACCTGCCGCCTGTGCATCCTGCCACCTGGGGCCGGATCATCCGGATATAGAGGTATATAACAACAGTAAACACGGCCATATTTTCAATGCTGATGGCAATAACTGGAAGTGGGATTCTCCACCAGATGGCTGGGAGCCTGGTGATTATCGAGCACCAACCTGCGCCACTTGCCATATGAGCGGTATTGGCGAGCTGAATACCACTCACAACATTAATGAACGCCTGTACTGGAACCTGTGGGCCAAAGTATCCAAAGTGCGTAACTCAGATGATGTGATGAGTCCTCTGCTGGGTAATGGTCCTGAAGGCAGAAAGAAAATGGAACAGGTCTGCAGCTCCTGTCACAGTACCACTCATACGAAGGGCTTCTTTAAACAGGGTGATAAAGCCGTAAAACTGTACAACGTCGAGTACTATGCACCTGCAAAAGCGATGCTGGATGAACTGAAATCCAAAGGCCTGCTGAAGGATAATCCGTGGATAGATGAATTCCAGATTACTTTCTACCATTTATGGCACCATGAAGGCCGTCGGGCCCGTCATGGAGCAATGATGGGAGCACCGGACTACGCCCACTGGCACGGTTTCTTCGAACTGCAACAGGATCTGTACAAACTGAAAGCCATTCATCAGAAACGCCTGGAAACAGGAAAAATTGAAGATTGAGTGATACCAGATCTGAATTGAAATAAATCTGACTGCCTCCTTTTATCAGGGGGCAGTCTTTTTCTTCCCCCCTGAACTCCAAACCTTCAATTACACTTCAAAGTACCAGCACTCAAACGCCTGAATACAGGCTGCCATCATATCCCCAGGACTTTCACCAGAACAGGCAATACAAATGCACTGACCATTCCCGTCATCCCCATCGCCAGGCCAGCAAAAGCACCAGCAACAGAGCTGATGGTAAAGCACTGCGCTGTTCCAAAGCCATGAGCTGCCAGTCCCATAGTAAACCCTTGTACACTATGATCTCTGATACGCAACAACCGGAAAAGCACAGGCCCGATGACACAACCGATGGCTCCGGTGACCAGCACCAGTCCAGCTGTCAGTGACGGAAAGCCACCAATTTTTTCTGCAATTCCCATAGCAATTGGTGAAGTAACCGATTTAGGAGTTAAAGATAATACTGTTTCCCGGCTGCCCCCCATCAGCAATACAATTCCGATAGTGGATAAAGCCGCTGTCAGAATACCGGAAAAACAAGCAATGATAATGGGCCAGAACATCAACCGGACTCTATCGAGATGATCGAATAACGGCACCGCCAATGCAACCGTCGCAGGTCCCAGCAAGAAATGAATAAACTGAGCGCCTTCAAAGTATTGCTCATAAGATGTTTCTACCAGCGTCAGGAACGCCACAATCAAAGCGATTGCCACAATGACCGGATGCAGAAAAGCACTTCCTCCCGCCAGTCGGTTAATACGAGTTGCAATCAGAAAGCCAGTGATTGTAATCACAATACTCAGAATAGGGCTGGCTGACAGGTAAACCCAGATATTAACAATATCATTCATCGTTCTCTTGTCCTTCAGCCCTTCTGATCTTTTTCAATGGCATCGGGAGCCATTCGATTAAGAATAAATCCTGTCACTAACAAAGTCAGAGCCGTACTCAGCACCAGGGCTGTTAAAATGGTCAGACCATCAGCAGCAATCAATTGAAAATGAACCATTAACCCTACACCAGCAGGAACAAACAATAATGCCAGATAGGACAGCAGCCCTTCACTGGCTTGTCGAATGCTGTCAGGTACACCACCATTGATCATCAGAGCAATCAGAAGTATGGCCATACCAACCACAGGTCCGGGGAAGGGTAGATCCAGATAACGAACAATAAGCTCACCCACCAGTTGGCAGATCAGAAGCACCAGAAAACCGTATAGCATAACACTCTCAATGATATAAATTTTTGCAGATGTTGGAGTATGGACACCTGCTCTGGCAAGGGGAATTAGAGAAAAGTAACAAAGGTCCGACCAGTTTCTGTCTGTAAAGGAACTGATTCAGCCAGCTGAGACAGCCCGCCAGTTGTCATCAAGCGGTTATCTTCTCTTAACAATTCCGTCATTCCAGCCTGACATAGTGATACGCAGCTGATTAACACCGACCTGACATTACCAAAGTGAGGATCAAGCTATGCGACACACTCGTTATCCCGGTCACTTCTCTGGATTTACCTGTGAATGCTGCTTCAGAAAATTTCCCCGCTCTGAATTTTATCTGCCATCTGAACGCACTTATCTGAAATACTGTCGCAGTTGTACATCAAGCCAGCAAAAGAAAAGCAGAAACCTGAAAGCGGCCTGATCCTGTGATCAATTCCTCTGTGCCTGGAAGACCTCCACAGAATTGTAGGGTATTATTACCCGCAAAACTGGGGACGGAAATGTAAGGTATGCCAGCATACTGTCAGCCTGACAAGGCCCTGCCCCGCTTTATCCGAAGTCACAACAACGCAGACGAATTATGATCATCAAACCAAAAATTCGCGGTTTTATTTGTACAACAACCCATCCCACAGGATGTGAAGCCAATGTGCGGGAACAGATCGCCTACACCAAAGCGCAAGGCCCAATTAAAAACGGACCAAAACGTGTATTGGTGATTGGTGCATCCAGCGGCTATGGTTTATCTTCACGTATTGCGGCGGCTTTTGGCTCTGGCGCTTCAACACTTGGCGTTTTCTTTGAAAAACCGGGTACAGAGAAAAAGACCGGAACAGCCGGTTGGTATAATGCTGCTGCGTTTGAAAAAGCGGCACAAGAAGAAGGTCTTTATGCTAAAAGTATCAATGGCGATGCTTTCTCCCATGAAGCCCGCTCACGTGTTATTGATATCATCAAAGAGGACCTGGGATCTGTTGACATGGTTGTATACTCTCTGGCATCCCCAGTGCGTAAACTGCCTGACAGCGGTGAGGTAATTCGCTCCAGCCTGAAACCCATTGGCCAGCCTTATAAATCCACAGCTATCGATACGAATAAAAACGTCATTATTGATGCTGAAATAGAACCTGCTACCGAGCAGGAAATTGCAGATACAGTGACCGTTATGGGTGGCGAGGACTGGGAGCTGTGGGTTAATGCCCTATCTGATGCCGGTGTACTGGCTGACGGTTGCCGTACAGTGGCCTACTCCTATATTGGTAGTGATATCACCTGGCCAATTTACTGGCACGGCGCCCTGGGTAAAGCTAAAGAAGATCTGGACAGAGCCTCTTCAGCACTGAACGAAAAACTGTCCGCTAACGGCGGTGGTGCTAATGTTGCCGTACTGAAATCGGTTGTAACTCAGGCCAGCTCCGCTATTCCTGTTATGCCTCTGTATCTGGCAATGGTCTTCCGCATTATGCGTGAAAAAGGTTTACATGAAGGCTGTATGGAACAGATTCATCGTATGTTCAGCACCCAGCTATATAAGGATGATCTGAGTGCTCCGGATACAGATGACTCTAACCGTCTGCGTCTGGATGACTGGGAGCTGAAAGAAGAAGTACAAAATGCCTGTCGCGAGTTATGGCCACAAGTTACAACAGAAAACCTGTTTGATGTGACGGACTATCAGCTATACAAGGATGAGTTCCTGAAGCTGTTTGGCTTCGGTATTGATGGTGTTGATTACGATGCCGATGTCAACCCACTGGTTGATTTCCAGCCAGACGAGCTGTAAGCATCATAAAGAAATGAAATAAAAGGCCTCATATCAGAGGTCTTTTTTATGCCTGAAAAAATATTATCAGCTATAGTTCTGAATAACAGGCATAAAAAAAGCCAGCAAAAATGCTGGCTTTTCGAATCTGGCTCCCCGAGCAGGACTCGAACCTGCGACCAATAGATTAACAGTCTACTGCTCTACCAACTGAGCTATCAGGGATCTCTGTAAGAGATGAAACGAATTATACAGCTATCCAATTGATACGCAAGCATTTTTTATAAAGTTTCAATGGGGCCGCTAATAAGCATTGAACCAGAGATACGGATACAACAGCTGATGACCTCAATGGCTAAAAGACCAGATATACCATCAATATGCTTTGCCCGTATTCCGGTGTGTGACCGGAACTATAATGTACTGGCTTATGAACTGGTTTCTGACCTTCAGACCAGTACTTCCGGGAATCTGCCCGAAATGATTGCTTATGCTCTGACCGACCCTGCAATCAGCGACCTGCTTAACCAGCGCCCGGCACTTATTCTGTCTGAGGAGAAAATGCTGGCACAGCTCAGCAGCCAGATGAATTTCCCCCTGGAGCAATTCTGGCTGATCTGTAGCAGCGATCAGATTAATCAAATTCCTCCTGCTCTGGTAAAAAACCTGAAAAAACGCGGGGCACGTTTTGGCTTACACCTTAATTCAGATAGGATGCCAGATATAGACAAGGAGCTTCGGACCCTGATTGGTATTCTGCGTGCGCCGGGAGAATACTTCTTATCCGGGTCACTTGAAGTCCATATTGAAACTCACTGGATGACTATCGCCACGGATGTTGATAGCAAAAGTCTTTTCGAACAGTTAAACATAACCGGAGTGAATAGCATTCAGGGCGCTTATTTGCCTCATCCGGAAGAATCCATAATCAAACGATTTCCTAGTAATAAATTGATTGCACTGGAAATTCTTAATCAGCTCAGTGATATCAATGTCCCATTAGAAGATCTTGAAAAACTTATTATTCAGGACTTACAGCTCTACTATAAACTGTTAAGATTTATCAATTCTGCGTATTATAGTTTTAATCGTAAAATCAACAGCATTAAGGAAGCTCTTATCTATCTCGGACTGAACGCTTTGCGTAGTCTGACGTTGGTCATCGCTCTTTCAGAAACCTGTACTCAGTCACCAGACCTGTTTTATCTGGCTCTGACCAGAGCAAGAATGAGTGAATTACTGGCTGAAGCCAGAGGGTGGCCCAATGCATCTATTTTCTTTAATGCAGGCTTAATCTCTTTGTTGGATATTCTTCTTGATATACCAATGGGAGTGATTCTATCGGAACTGCCTTTGAACACGGCAATCAAAAATGCCGTGCTACATTATGAAGGCAGAACCGGTGCAGCATTGCAGTGCGCGATGTATTATGAAAATGTAGACTGGCAAAAAATTGAGGATAGCCAGTTTGAAAAGGATCTGGCACATTCGGCTTACCTGGAAGCAAGTCGATGGGCAACCGCGTTACAGCAAAGCTTAATGGCAATAGCGGATTCACAGGAGTGTTGAAGATATGAGTAAGCTTCTTCACAGCGTCAACCAGAGAACACAGTTAGCCGGTGAAAACCGTCTTGAGTTACTGCTGTTCCGCCTTGAAGATAAACAGCTCTACGGCATCAATGTATTTAAAGTTAAGAAAATCATCACCTGTCCGGCATTAACAGAAATGCCGGGGCGTCATCCTATTGCCCTTGGCGTTGCCAATACAATGGATGGCCCTCTGCCAATTCTTGATCTGAAACTGGCCGTAGGCCACGGTAATTCAGAAAATATCCGTGGTAAGAGTGTCATTGTTGCGGAATATAACCGTAAAATGCAGGGTTTTCTGGTTGATAAAGTTGAACATATTATCAATCTGGAGTGGAGTGATATTCATCCACCACCAAAGGGAGTGGGTAATGAGCATTATCTGACAGCAATATCTAAACATCAGGATGAAATCATTGAGATCATTGATGTTGAAAAAATCATTGCTGAAATTATGCCATTTAATGAGCAGATGGATGAACCAATGTCTCAGGCTCTGGATACTGCTCTGAAAGAAAAATCAGAGTCCCCGGAAGCCACAGAGGAAAGCAAACAAGCCAGTAAACAGGTTATTGTAGTCGATGACTCTGTCGTTGCCCGCAACCAGATTAAACGCTGTATGGAAACAGCGGGGTTCACCTGTACTCTTTTGAAAAACGGGCTGGAAGCTTACCAGTTTCTTGAAAACCTCACTATGTCCGGCAAGAAGCCAACGGATGACTTCCTGCTGATGATTTCAGATATTGAGATGCCTGAAATGGATGGCTACACATTAACCAGACGGGTCAAAGAAAATCCGGATATGCAGGGCTTGTATATCATTCTGCACACCTCGTTAAGTGGTGTATTTAACAAAGCTATGGTTGAGAAGGTCGGTGCAGACGATTTCCTGCCTAAGTTCGACGCTAATGAACTGGCTAATGCGGTACTGGAAAGGCTGAATGCATAAAGCCTGATACCAAAACCAATAACAGCCCGGTAAAACAAAAGCCGTTGTCTGGTTTCAGACAACGGCTTTTTTATACTCTGTGTCTATGCCTGCTGTTTTAGTCGTAATCATTCAACACGCAGATAACAATCATTGCTCAGTGCAGATGATCATTGCTCATAAGCAGCTCCATCTTATCCCTGTCAGGACGCTCCACCACTCCTTTCTCTGTGACAATAACATCAATCAGGTCAGCCGGGGTCACATCAAAAACCGGATTAAAAACTTCGACACCATCAGGAGCTATTTGCTGGCCTTTTACAGCAACCACTTCATCAGCACCACGCTCTTCAATCGGAATATCCTCTCCGGTTTCCAGAGACATATCAATCGTACTGACAGGTGCGACTACCATAAAACGTACACCATGGTGTAAAGCCAGTACTGCCAGATTATATGTACCAATCTTATTCGCCACATCACCGTTGGCTGTGATGCGATCGGCACCCACAATCACCCAGGATATATCCTGAGTTTTCATAATATGCGCTGCTGCACCCTCAACATTCAGAGAAACCGGGATATTTTCACGCATTAATTCCCACGCGGTCAGACGCGCGCCCTGAAACCAGGGACGGGTTTCATCAGCGAACACATGATCAATAATCCCTTTATCAAATGCCGTACGAATCACACCCAGAGCAGTTCCCAGACCTCCGGTTGCCAGAGCGCCGGTATTGCAATGAGTCATTACTGAACGCCCTGAATCCTGGGATGCAGCAATAATATCTGCACCGAACTCACCCATGGTTTTATTGGCAGCAATATCAGATTCGTGGATGCGAACCGCTTCCTCAAGCAGTTTTTTTTCAGGATTCAGATCATCCGCCTGTAAAGCGATGCGCTTCTCCATCTGTTCTAAAGCCCAGAACAGATTTACCGCAGTAGGCCGGGAATCAGCCAGTATTTTAATATACTTGCCAATGCTTTCTTTCCACATAAAGCTATCACGGGCAAAACAGTGACGTGCTGCCAGCACAACACCATAAGCAGCAGTAATACCAATTGCCGGAGCCCCTCGAACAACCATGTCCCGGATAGCCTGAGCCACGTCCTCTGCTGTCTCATAAATCAGGTAGTTTTCCTGTTCCGGCAGGATTCGCTGATCCAGCAGTTCCAGACGATCTTCCCGCCAGATTATAGCTTCAACACCATTTTGATCAGAGGCGCTCATTCATGACTCCAGCACTTGTATTCAGATAAATAAACAAAGGCGCGTATTATAACCACGGGAGTTCAAATCGACAGTGCCAGCAGACAAAAAAGTGCCTATACTGTACGGAATTTTTTGTTATATATCAGGATTTTCTGCCATGCCGACTCAAGTCGATACTCTGTTGCATGCTCGCTGGATTATTCCGGTTGATCCACAACGCTCTGTACTGGAGCACCATAGCCTGGCAATTGCTGAAGGCAGGGTTCTTGCGATACTGCCAACAGAACAGGCCAGAACAGATTATACTGCCGGTCATACACTGGAGCTGACAGATCACGCAATAATGCCCGGACTGATCAATGCCCACGGTCATGCCGCTATGAGCCTGTTCAGAGGCCTGGCAGATGACCTGGCTCTGATGACCTGGCTACAGGAGCACATCTGGCCAGCAGAAGGCCAGTGGGTCAGCCCGGACTTTGTTCGAGATGGTACCCGTCTGGCGATCGCTGAGATGCTGAAATCAGGGACAACTTGTTTCAGTGATATGTATTTTTACCCGGATGTCTGTGCCGAAACCGCCAGTGAACTGAAAATGCGAGCCCAGGTGTGCTGTCCGATTCTGGATTTCCCAACCCCATGGGCTGCTGATGCCGACGAAGGTATTCATAAAGCGATTGAAGTACATACAAGCTTCCGCCATAACCCGCTAATCAGTATCGCTTTTGGCCCTCACGCACCTTATACCGTATCAGATGAGCCGCTGAAAAAAATTGCGACTTACCAGGAAGAATTACAGATCCCGGTACAGATGCATGTGCACGAAACCGCTTTTGAAGTCTCAGAAGCAGAGAAAAATGGTGCACGCCCTATTGCTCGATTGGAAAAACTCGGACTGTTTGGCCCCCACTTTCAGGCCGTCCATGTCACTCAGGTCAGTGATGATGATCTGAAAACTCTGTCAGATTACAAGGTTAGTGTAATCCACTGCCCGGAATCCAATCTGAAACTGGCCAGTGGTTTTTGCCCGGTGCATCAATTACAGCAGGCAGGTATTAACGTCGCACTAGGAACAGATGGAGCGGCCAGCAACAATGACCTGGACATGTTCGGTGAAATGCAGGTAGCCGCTCAACTGGCCAAAGCGGTATCCGGTGATGCAGCTGCACTACCGGCATACGAAGCAATTGCTATGGCCACAATCAATGGTGCAAAAGCGCTGGGCATTGATAAAATAACCGGCAGCCTGGAAGCAGGAAAAGCAGCCGACCTGATTGCTGTCGATATGAACCAGCTGGAAACACTACCCGTATACCACCCGGAATCTCAATTGGTATATACCCGCATGGCTGACAAAGTAGACCATGTCTGGGTTAATGGGGAACATCTGGTTCGTAGTGGCATGCTAACGCATATTGATACTGACCAATTGAAACTTAAAGCCCGTGAATGGGGAGAAAAAATTCGTGCAGGAGAACGCAATGACTGACCAGCAGACCACCCGGAATGTAGACTTCTCCGAAGTGGCCAAGTTTGAAGCCCTGGCAACTCGCTGGTGGGACCGTGAGAGTGAGTTTAAACCTCTGCATGACATTAATCCTCTGCGCCTGAATTTTATTGATGAACGTGCCGGGCTGGCTGGCAAAAAGGTACTGGATGTTGGCTGTGGTGGTGGCATTCTGAGCGAGAGTATGGCGTTACGCGGTGCCGATGTATCCGGTATTGATATGGGTGAAGCCCCTCTGTCTGTGGCAAAACTGCACCAGCTTGAAAGTGGTCTGGAGATTAACTATCGCCGGATTACGGCAGAAGAGCTGGCTGAGCAGGAAGCCGGACAATACGATGTTGTGACCTGTCTGGAAATGCTGGAACATGTACCGGAGCCAGGAAACGTTATTGAAGCCTGTGCTCGTCTGGTCAAGCCCGGTGGTCAGGTATTCTTTTCAACCATCAACCGTAACCCTAAAGCGTATCTGTTTGCCATTGTTGGTGCAGAATACGTACTTAAAATGCTGCCAAAAGGCACTCACGATTTCAGTAAGTTTATTCGTCCCTCTGAGCTGGGTAACTGGTGTCGTCAGGCCAGTCTTGAACTGGGCGATATTACCGGTATGACTTACAACCCTCTGACAAAGCAGTATAAACTGGACCCGAACGATGTTCAGGTTAACTACCTGCTGCAGTGCCGAAAACCTGCTGAATAATATCTTAGCAAAGGCGCTTACTTAAATAAGCTGGCAGCGACCTGATCGTCGTTGTCAGCATAACTTAAGGGTATTTTATGTCTGTTTCTGCCGTGTTATTTGACCTGGATGGCACTCTGATTGACACCGCTGATGATCTGTCTGCTTGTCTGAATCTGCTACTAGAAGAAGAGGGTCAGCCAGCCTTGCCCTTTTCAGTAACCCGCAAGCAGGTATCAAATGGCGCAAATGCTATGATCAGAATGGCCTTTGGTTCCTCTCTTAATGAAGAACGAGCAGAGCATTTACGCCATCGCTTACTGCATTACTACGAGAATAATATTGCCAGACACAGTCAGTGGTTTGATGGGCTGGAGGAGCTGGCATACACGTTTCGCTCACAGGGTATTCCCTGGGGTATCGTCACCAATAAACCCCGCCTTTATACCGACCTGCTACTGGACGCTATGGCGATTACCCCCATAGTTGATGTTGTGGTATGCCCTGATGATCTGGGTATTGCGAAACCTGATCCACGTCCGTTATTTCATGCCTGCGAGGTTATTCAGGCCGCTCCACAGCATGCAATCTACGTCGGCGATCATATTCGGGATATTCAGGCAGGCAAGGCAGCCGGCATGAAAACGATTGCTGTCAGCTGGGGATATATTGAAGATGATGACGATATCAATCAATGGCAGGCTGATCACATTATTCATCATGGTACAGAGTTACGTAAACTATTAGCCCTATAAGCCTGGCCAGATATAACAAAGACCGCCATAGCGTGCTGATAATCCCCCTTGAAAACCGGGAGAGAAGCCTGATCACACCAGCAGGTGAAAGTCTGTTTTATGACCAGGCATCAGGAACAAACAGATACCCCTTTGCCCGAACAGTAATAATTCGACGGGGCTGAGATAAATTATCGCCCAGCTTTTTGCGCAGGGCAGAAACCTTTACATCAACAGAACGATCAAAACCATCATATTCGATCCCTCTCAGAGTTTTCAGAATCTCGTCCCGGCTCACCACTTCTTCAGCCCGCTGTGCAAGTAATGAGAGCACATCAAATTCTGCAGGAGTCAAAGTAATGTTTTCTCCAGCCAGATGAACAGAACGCTGCACAGGGTGAATGTCCAGCTTGCCAAAACGGATCAGTTTTTCACTGGCTTCATCGACGGTATCACATTCACCTGATGCTGGTTTGTGCTTTCTCTCCAGTAAGCGAATATGGGCCAGCAACACACGAGGGTGTACAGGTTTAATCAGGTAACCATCAGCCCCCCCTTCCAGTCCGGCAACATGATCCATATCATCCTGACTGGCTGTCAGCATCAGAATCTCACCGGTAAAATCAGCTCTGACTTCTCTGCAGACCTGAAAACCATCCGCTCCGGGCATCATCAGATCCAGCACAACAATATCAGGCTGCTGTCGTCTGATTTGTTCAATCGCTTCTAATCCGTCCCGCGCCCGAAATACATCATAGTGATATTTTTTCAGAAAACGTTCGATCTGATCGCCCAGTTTTTCATCATCCTCAGCAACCAGAATGGTTCCATTTGTTATTGCTTCAGACATTCTCACCCCGGCAAGTCATTACAAACCATAACGTTTGACATCAGCGCCTTTACTCAGACCATAAAGAAGCCGCGTCCTGCTGACAGGCACAATAAACGCCAGATTCAGCCACTTAATTTTGCAGATACGAATTATCTGAAATTTTGAAGGAAAAGTAATGCAAAAAAAATACATCAGCTCACTTTTGCTGACAGCGCTTATGTTATCAGGATGCAATGGCAGTGATAACAATAAAACCAGCCCATCCGAGCCACCGCCAGCTCAGCTGGAGGCTACAATATCCGGCGGCGTAGATTGATACAGAAATAGATTATGCCACTCTGGAGCAGAGACAAGCAGGAACAGATGATGGCATGAATGCAGCTCAGGCCTATTTAAATCAAACACCATAATCATCAGGTGTCGTAAGTTTAAGCGATGTCAATCAGATAAAAAAAGCCAGTGATGGTTAGGGGACCATCACTGGCTAAGCAGGGTAATATCAGATTTGCAGATGATAAGTTTCACCCCGGCTCATAGGGCCCTGAGCCAGAGTGGGCACAGGCTTATCAATCCTGCCTGATATGGGACTGTGATACAGAATTGCCGCTGTCTTACTCAGCTATCCTTTGCACTATCCGAATAAAATTCCCGAATAAACTTTCAGCCATATTGCATTGATAATGCTGAATGACACAGCAAGCAGCACCCCCAGGTGCCAATACAAAGTACCACACAGTATTTTTCCCTTTCTTGCTCAGAAACGTCGTCTGAGCCAGTAATAGCGCAAAAACAGTAAAACAGGGGGTTATGTTTAATCCGACCCTATAGGCACTCATTACTACATACCATGCAGTATCATCTACGGAATGACACCCAGAAACAGAAGCACCAATATGAGGTAACAATTACTCTGATCTAAGCTCGGTATGAAAATGCTTAATGAAAGAATGAGCTGAAGTTTGCGATGCCTTACCAGAGCCAGGAGCAGATAAAACACGAGCCTTATCTTTGTTCTGATGAATCAAAGCACGATTTACGGCACTCCGATCAATCTCCGAGGTATTTTCCGGTACGATAAAATTAACCAGCCCGTACAGCAAAACCAGTGTAATCAGAAAAACAATACTGATCTCTCTGATCAGTGGATGCTGGAAAATTTCAGGTCGTTTCATTTTCCCTCTCTGCCGATACAACAAAGTAATTACAGTAAAAACGGACACAGCTGACTGATTTATATCGTTTTTTATCTGATGATTTCCGATATCCTATTATAAAAATAGCAAGGCTTATGCCACCAAGCAAAGATCATATAACTCTATGATTAATAACAATAAAAACCTCTCAGGTAGCTCACCCCCCGCCAATTGACATAAATGTCAGTCAAAATATTTTATATTCGCCATAAATGACAGTTAGCAACACATTACATAAGATAAACCCGATAAATAGATTACCGGAGGCTGTATGGCTGAAAAAATAGACATGATTGACACCAGCATCCCACAAGAGATGCTCTCTATGCTGGAAACTTATCCGGATCCGGCAGTGCTGCTCTCTTCCGATTATAAGATTCTGGCAACCAATGACATCTATCGCAGGACTTATGATGACGTCAGTATGGCGCAACGCCATTGCTATGAAGTATCCCATCATTACGACAAACCCTGTGATCTGATGGGTGAATCCTGTCCTATGAAACGCTGTATAGAGACAGGAAAAGTGCAACGGGTCTTCCATCTGCACCATACCTGTCATGGCGAAGAACATGTGGATGTTGAGCTGTACCCGGTTGCCTCGTCTTCCGGTAACACGCAATATTTTCTGGAAGTCATGCGCTATAGCAAACTGGCCAGCCCCAGGCCAGGAGGAGTAGCTCTCGTAGGACGTTCTGCCCGATTTACTGAAACGCTGGGATTGATTGAACGCGTCGCGCCCAGCGAAACAACAGTATTATTACTGGGTGAGTCCGGCACGGGTAAAGAGCTGATGGCTCAGGCAGTACACAAAGGCAGCCAGCGCAGCCAGGGTCCATTTGTTCCAGTAGAGTGTTCAGGACTGACAGAAACCCTGTTTGAAAGCGAGCTGTTCGGGCATGAAAAAGGAGCGTTCACAGGAGCGAATAATCGCAAGACAGGTCTGGTTGAATCAGCAGCCGGAGGCACCTTATTTCTGGATGAAATCGGTGATATTCCACTACCACAACAGGTCAAACTGTTACGCTTACTGGAAACTGGCACTTATCGACGTGTTGGCGGCGTTGAAACACTGAAAGCGAACTTCCGGCTGGTATGTGCCACACACAGAAATCTGGCACAGCAGGTCACTGACGGCGAGTTTCGCATGGATCTGTACTACAGAATTAATGCTTTCCCGATTGATCTGCCTGCACTCAGGGACAGAATAGATGATATCCCCTTACTCATTGAAAACCTGCTACCACTGTTTGCTGGTGAACGCAGCCTGACAATGAGCCCTGATGCCATCTCCTGCCTGAAAAAATATCATTTTCCCGGTAATGTCCGGGAATTGCGCAATATTTTAGAAAGAGCCTGTCTTCTGGTGGACGATATGATCATTGAACCAGAACATCTGCCAGCCCAGTGTCAACAAGCCAGCCACTGGCAGGCAGACTCTGTTCAACAGACTGAACAGCTCCGACAAATGAATGTATTGTCTCCAATACCTTTTCATCAGGTAGAAAAACACTATCTACAATGGGCATGGCAGCAACTCAATGGTGATAAAAAGCAGCTGGCAGCCCTGCTGGATGTCAGTGAAAGAACCCTTTATCGAAAGCTAAAACAATTCAGCATATGCTAAACGATTGAAAAATAAAGACTTTTAAAAATTATCGATTATTTTTAAAAAATAACTGATTTTTTTGCATCCAGCACAAAATCACTGGCGTAAATGTTACTAAGCGCGCTTAAAACAACTTTTAAAACCCGAAAAAAAGCTCTTACGCAAGAAGGTGACAACAATGAATAAATCGAAACTGGCTATGGCTTCTGTAATGACTGGCATTATCGCTCTGGGTGCAGCGACAGCAACTCCGGCTATGGCAGCGGGTAAAGAGAAATGTTACAGCATAGCTAAAGCAGGTCATAACGATTGCGCAACCAATAACAGCTCCTGCGCAGGTACCTCTAAAACGGATAACCAGGGTGATGCTTTCGTCGCAGTGCCTAAGGGTCTGTGCGGCAAACTGTCTGGTGGCAGCCTGACACCTAAAGGCTAAGCAGCCTGTTAATCCTGCAGATATCCGGGCTGCCCACTCTGTGTACTATTTCCGTCAGTCCGGCTACTCCCGAAATAACGATTCGGGTATTAAAAGACAGAACAAAATATATAAAGGTGAACGTTATGACTAAATCTAAACTGGCTATGGCTTCTGTAATGACGGGTATTATCGCTCTGGGTGCAGCAACAGCAACACCTGCCCTGGCTGGCGGTAAAGAGAAATGCTACGGCGTAGCTAAAGCAGGCCACAACGACTGTGCAACCAATAACAGTTCATGCGCCGGGACATCTAAAACAGACAACCAGGGCGATGCATTCGTTGCAGTACCAAAAGGTCTGTGTGGCAAACTGTCTGGTGGTAGCCTGACGCCTAAAGGCTAAGCTTTCACCGTTAAAGGTTTAAGTACCCACTATTAAGAATCAGTACAACTCTGAGAGTAAAATAACACTCAGAGACGATGATTCTGTCTGAAAGTGCTTGTACTACACCATCTTCCGGGAGCCGGTATCTTATACGGCTCCTGAAACCTTCAGATTAATGATCTTAACGGCTGATTTTCTGACGCATGATTCAGGCCGCTGACTCATGATGATAATAAATGAGCCACCGGAATTCTCGGAGCTGATTATGGCTAGTTCAGAACAACATTCAAATGCCAGTTTGTCCATTGCATCTGGCTCTGTTGGTATAGGGCTGCGAGCACCCCATTACCATAATCTGTTAACCGAGCGCCCTGCAGTGTGCTGGCTGGAAGTGCACAGTGAGAATTATCTGGATAAACAGTGTGTACAACGCCATATTCTGCGTGAAGTGGCGCAGCACTATCCTCTCAGCTTTCATGGTGTAGGCCTGTCACTGGGTTCCAGTGACCCTTTGAATCCTGCACATCTGGACGCTCTGAAGCAGTTGATTGATGAATTTAACCCGGCTTTATTATCCGAGCATCTGAGCTGGAGCTCAGTTTCAGGCCGATATTTTAATGATTTACTCCCTATCCCTTATACATATGAGAGTCTGGATCATTTTTGTCATCAGGTTAACCAGGCACAACAGACCCTGGGACGCCAGATTCTGATTGAAAATCCGACGGCCTATCTGCATTACAAAGGCTCTGAATTAACTGAATGGGATTTTCTGAACGAGATTACCCGACGTACAGGCTGCGGGTTACTGCTGGATCTGAACAATATCTATGTCAATTCAGTTAATCACAGCTTTGAATGTCAGCAATATCTGGACAATATTAATCTGGATACTGTCGGAGAACTGCATCTGGCAGGATTCTCTGTCAATGAATACGATGAAGGCCGCATGTTGATTGATACCCATGGCAACAGAGTCAGTGACCCGGTCTGGGCTTTATTCGCGCAGGTTCGTCATCAACTGAACTGTCAGGCACCAGCTCTGATTGAATGGGACACAGATATTCCTGATATGTCAGTACTATTAGAAGAAGTTGAAAAAGCTGAGAATATTCAGACAGAGCTGGAGGTTCAGTATGCCTGAAGCATTAAAGACATTGCAGCTTCAGTTTGCTGAGGCTTTGACCTCGCCCGGAGAAAAGCCCGCTCTGTATCAGCAAATTGGCGAAAGTCATTTTGCAGCAGATCAATTGCTGCAAATTTACCGCAACAACTTTGTGCTGAGCCTGACTGAAGTACTGGAAAATACCTTTCCGGTACTCAGAGCAATGGTTGGTGACGATTTTTTTGCTCAGCTGGCAAAAGCCTTTATTCGCCAGACTCCTCTGGAAAAAGCTGCGATTGCAGACTTTGGCGATCAGCTGCCCCGGTTTATGTCTGAACTGGAACAGCTCAGTGAGATGCCATACCTGATTGATCTGGCACGCCTGGAATGGCTTTACAGCTGGCGAATTAATCGTATGCCTCAGGCTGACAGCTTTCCCTACGATGCTCTGGCTGAACTGAATGAGGCAGACTATGATTATCTGAACTTTACGCTGAACCCGGATCTGACTCTATTCCAATCTGAATGGGCTGTCATTGAGTTATTTCAGCGCCTGAAACCCTGGCTTAATACCAGAGATAACGATGATTGCCAGACCGAAGAAGCCCCTTTAGATGGACTGAATCTGGAACAACCACAACAAGGATATGTGGTAACAACCGGATTAGCAGAAACTGAAGTTCAGTCAATTACACCAGAATTATCTGATTTCCTGAACTTCTGCCAGAGCGGCTCTCTGTTCAGTCATTGTCCATCAGAACATGCTGACACCCTGCTACAACAGAGTATCAGCCAGGGATTAATCTGCGGCTTTATCCTTAAACCTCAGCAGGTATCAGATACAGACCTGCCACTGAATAAATAACACCTCTCAGATTCCTTATGACCCTATTCCTGTTGTTTAAACATAAAGGAACAGCATTATGATTTCCCAACTGACATCCCTTTACACCCGCTTTTATAGTGGGCTTGAGGCCCTGATAACACCTCTGCTTTTACTGTTTGTCCGCATCTGGGCTGCTAAAGCATTTTTACAGTCTGGTCTGGTAAAGATCCAGAGCTGGGACAGCACCCTGTATCTGTTTGAAGAAGAGTATCAGGTACCAATTCTGCCATGGGAAATGGCAGCCTACCTGGGAACCGCTGTTGAACTTATTCTGCCACCACTGCTTATTCTGGGTTTGCTGAGTCGGGGTACAGCCTCTGTACTTTTTGTATTTAACATCATTGCAGTGATTTCTTATCCGGCGATCTGGGATGGCGGTTTTTACGACCACCAGCTGTGGGGGCTGATGTTCCTTATGACTGCAGTTTTCGGACCCGGTGCATTGTCCGTTGACCACTTGCTGAAAAAACGCTTTGCGAAATCAAACTAAGAGAAACAGCGTATGAGCCAGAAGCTTCTGCTTCTGGTCATTTCAATACTATACCGGAAAGCAGCCTGACCATTTTACGACAGTTTTACTTGCATTAACCTCTGACTGTCCATTATAACCTTGCATTCTGAAAGGCTTTATTGCAGAAAGTAAACATAGTGAGGGAGAGTGTCCTTTCCCCAGGACAGATCAGAGGTCTTTTTTATGCCAACCTATGATTATCGCTGTGAAGCGGATGGAAAAATATATGAAGTTCGTCACCCTATGGCGCAAACTATCAGCACCTGGGGAGAACTCTGTGAAGTCGGTCAGCTGGACCCGGCAAATACTGATCCACAAACACCGGTATCAAAAGTGCTAACCACAGCGGGCGTTGTCAGCAGCTCAGCGCTGAAAAACCCAGGGGTACCACCCTGCATGAGCGGTGGAGGTTGTTCTGGCGGAGGCTGCGGCGTATAACCCAGAAGGGTTATACGCATAATAAAAACTCTCAGGTGAAACCTGCTGATTCAGTCCAGCAGTCTCATCACCATCGAAGCCAGTAATACCAACGATACCAGAATCAGGATAATCTGATTCTGAAGACGTTTATCATTCATGATTGCGTCTGCCTGTTACCTGTAAAATGCTGCCCGGAGCAAAGGCAAACATTCAGTATTCAAGTCAAAGTGTTATAAAGTCTCTATCATAACACCGATTACCAGGATCATAGCAATAACGCCGTATACGAACTTATGACTGACAGAATCACTCTTTCTGATTTTACTCATAACAAGATACCTTCCTGTTGATACTCTTTTTATTGTTATTGCAGGGTATATACATACCTGAACGCAGTGTTTCGATATTCCCATGCCGCAGGCTTAAAGGCTCGGCAATCTTTGCTGAATACAAAAAACTTTTGTTCTGATGCTTAAAAGGTTGTACTACCTTTATCCTGTCTATGAACTTCAGACAACTAAAAAAATGTATCACTCGGCCAAATATCAGCCCAGAACAGACAAAGCATGACTTGTGTCAGTCAATTCTCAGAGTTAATCTCGTTAAAAATGCTCTATTCGGCATGGCGTAGCAAAACAGAAGCTCCTCAGCACTCTCCAGTCAGCAGCTGGAAAATACAGTCATTTCTATAGAAAATGGTTATTCAGAAGCTCAACTCAGCGCGGTATAAGCCGTCAGATGATAGTTAAGTGCAATAGTGGCAAACGCAGCATTGATCGCCAGGCTACTCCAGCTGGCTCTTGCATTCTCAAGCCATAAAGCCAGGCAGCCGCCCAGCGCCAAAGGAAAAATAATCAAACCGGCAACAAACCAGCGTTCGTGATCGCCTGCAGGCAGATACAATGAAAGCCAGCAACTGGCTGCAATTGCCAGAGAAAGACCACCAGCGACACCAGAGAACATTTTTGCGATCATGATTATTACTCCATTCTGAACTTCCGATAGCCACAATCTAAAACAAATGATAATGATTATCAAGTACGTTTTTAATACACCCTGTCTCTCAGACTGCTCTGAAATTCTGTATAGCGAAGCAAACTGAATAATTTATTCAGGGAAAAATCTCTTCAAGCAGCGTACAATGCCGTTTCCTCCGACAGTCCCACTGTCCGATTTTGTCATCCTCTTCAAAAACCTGGCAGGCTAACATGTCTTCAGATCAGAAAAAAAACTTACCTCTTGGTGAGTTTGTTGCTTTACTGGCGCTGTTAATGTCTTTAATAGCCCTGGCCATTGATGCCGTATTACCCGCCATGACTGCTATTGGCGAAAGCTATCAGATAGAAAACAGTAATGATCTGCAATTGTTGGTTGGAGTTCTGTTTGCAGGCCTCGCCATAGGCCAGATTATTTATGGTCCGTTATCTGACAGTTATGGCCGCAAACCCGCAATTTACCTGGGGTTAATAACCTTTTTTATTGGCTCTCTTATCTCTGCTCTGGCAGAAAGCTATGAAACCATGCTGATTGGCCGCTTTATTCAGGGTCTGGGAACATCAGGCCCGAAAGTTGTCGCTGTTGCTTTAGTACGTGATCAGTTTGAAGGTCGAGCCATGGCCAGAATCATGTCTTTTGTTATGGCTGTATTTATCATTATGCCTGCTCTGGCACCCAGTATTGGTGCTGCAATTCTTTATCTGAGCAGCTGGCATGACATTTTCTATGCTTTCATGCTGTTATCTACGATAGCTTTCGCCTGGTTTGCAATTCGGCAACAGGAAACACTGGCCCCAGAAAAACGCTTACCATTTGACTTACGAACCATTATCAGGGGTACAAAAGAAACACTGGCTCACTCTGTAGCTCGTTCTTACACTCTGGCTTCAGGTCTTATTTTTGGTGCATTTGTCTCCTACCTGAGTACATCACAGCTACTTTTCCGGGATATATTTCAGATTGAAGCAATGTTTCCTTTCTATTTTGCAGCCCTGGCTCTATCAGTCGGTATGGCCTCTCTGATTAATGGCCGCCTGGTAATGAAATATGGCATGTCATTATTAGCCACCAGAGCAATGCAGGCTATGGCAGGATTGTCTGCGATGGTGGTGGCCCTGTTATTAATAAACGGTGGAGAGCTCCCTCTCATCGTTTTCATGCTCGCTTCAGCATTGATTTTTGGCTGCATTGGTCTGTTGTTCGGCAATATGAACGCACTGGCAATAGAACCTCTGGGACATATTGCAGGGGTAGCTTCATCCGTCATCGGTGCTCTGTCTACTCTGGTTTCCGTTGTTTTCGGTGGATTGATCGGGCAGCTTTATAATCAGACGCTGTACCCAATGTTTGTCTCTTTTGCGCTACTGGCTCTGGGGGCTTTGCTGGTCAGCAGGCAGGTACGTTTAAATCAGCCAGTCTGACAGGCTTACCCTCCCTGGGATAAGGCAACACGCTTCTTTTTGGTGCACTTCAATCACCATAGCAACAGATATTCCGGGTTACGCCGGAATATCTGTTATTAACCCAGATCTTATTCAGATAACCCGGCTATATCCTTTAGTCGAACAACCCTCTTTAATCTGATAAATATTACAAGAGCTAACCTACTGTTTTTAAAGGCTCTATATCATTTCCAAGCAATTCATTCATTTAAACTGTAACTTTATGTGAACATTCGGTCACGCCTACCAGGTTATTAGCTTCTAATTTAGACATATCATCAAATACAGGAGAGAAAATAATAACTTAAAGGGCTGAAGGCATTGCTAAACCGCTGAATAAAAGTCCCCCCATTCAATTAGATAGCTGCCATATTTTTCAGACTTTGTCTGGAAAATATCGAAATACTTTTATTCAGATATGTATAACGATAAGAAAGCTTTGCCTGGCTCCTGATTCGAGGAGAAAAGAGGATGCTGAATTCTCTGTCAATGACTCGTAAACTCATGGTCACTCTGGTGCCATTGATAATGATCGCTTTGCTGGTAATCACTTTACTATTGAATACGGAAGTTAAAGATACCAGCAGCCGCCAGGCAATTGACGCCGCTCATCTGTTAGCCACGGAGGAAGGCAATCATGTACTGAGTCAGCTGAACTATGAACTTCAACAGTTAAAAGGACTAGCCAGTGTAGCCAGAAGCCGTACACTGGTACCCGCAAAACAACGTCGTCAGCATTTTGATGCGTTGTTGAAACAATACCTGCAGGACAGACCAGCACTGATTGGCAGCTGGACTCTGTGGGAACCGGATGCCTTTGACGGCCTGGATGATAATTATCGTAATACAGCCACCCACGACGCCTCTGGCCGCTACATTCCATACTGGTACCGTGATGGTCAGGGCAATATTCAGTCCGAGGCCCTGGTAGATTATGAATCCCCCGGTGCAGGAGATTACTACCAGCTATCAAAAGAAAGCCTGAAAGCAACCATCCTTGATCCTTATTTTTATGAAATTGACGGTCGCCCCAGGCTGATTACGTCTATCGTTGTCCCCGTACTGGAAAATGGTCGTTTTAAAGGTGTTGTCGGAGTTGACCTGCTGGTGGAAGAGATTCAGAAGCAGGTATCCAAAATTCATCCTTATGACTCAGGCGTCGCGGCACTGTTTACCAACAACGCTGTCATTGTTGCCCATCCGGATGAGAAACGCCTGGGTAAGAATGCAGAACAGACAGAAGGTGATATATCCGGAGAGGCCCTGCCAGCATTACTGCAATCCATACGCTCTGGCAACGCTTTTGAAACAGTCACTGAAACCCCGTTATTCGAAGGTAAGACACTGATTCTGAATGACAGCATTGCACTGAGTGATACCGGATATCACTGGAACCTGGCTGTTGCCGTACCCATGAGTAAAGTCACGGAAGAAGCCGACTTACTGGTCAGACATATTCTTATTATCTGCCTGGTTTCTCTGGCAGCACTGATTATGATGATTATCGTTGTCGCCAGAAACATCTCCAGCCCTTTATCCCATCTGGCCAAAGCCCTGAATGATATTGCTCATGGGGATGGCGACCTGACCCGGCGTCTTGATGTGAAAGGATCAGACGAAGTGGCGACGCTGAGCCAGTCCTTTAATACCTTCGCTGAACGTATCCGTAGTCTGGTATCAGATATCGCTCAGCGCAGTGAGCAAATTTCAGCCATATCTGTTCAACTGGAAGGCCATAGTCAGGGTTCACGAGACGATGCTCAGCAACAAAGCCATGAAGTGGAAATGGTCGCATCAGCCATGAATCAGATGAGTGCTACAGTCTCTGAAGTGGCCAACAATGCCCAGCATGCCTCGGACTCAACCAGAATCGGCGATCAACAGGTCAGCAATGGCCAGAAGATTATTGATTCAGTGGTTCACAGCATTCGCCAGCAAGCAGATGATCTGAAGACGGCGGCTAAAGCCATCAGCGCCCTGGAGCAAGGTAGCCAGGAGATTGGCGATGTCATTAATGTAATCCGGGAAATTGCAGATCAGACCAATCTTCTGGCACTGAACGCCGCAATTGAAGCAGCCAGAGCCGGAGAGCATGGCCGGGGCTTTGCTGTAGTAGCAGATGAAGTACGCACACTGGCAAACCGAACCCATTCATCAACACAGGAAATTGAAAACACCATTGCGAATCTGCAACAACAGACAGAAACTGCAGTGCATCAGATGAACCTCAGCCAGCAACGTTCGGAAGCCAGTGTCAATGATGTAGAAAAAGCCAGAGAGGTATTAGAACAAATTTCTGATGAAATGAAACAAATATCCGGTATGAACCTGCAAATTGCTTCTGCAACAGAGCAACAATCGGCAACGGCAGAAGAACTATTGCGTAATGTGCAGCAAATCAGCAGCGTCGCTGACCGGGCACTACAAGGTGCCAGCGAGACAGCAGATAGCAGTGAACAGCTCAGATCTGTTTCCATGTATCTGACCGAAAGCGTTAAGCGCTTTAAATATTAATAATCAGTCATCACTGTCCAGTCCCAATGGAACAGGCTTATGCCTGTCGGGCAGTCGATAAAACCGCCTGCAATGCTGTGAGCATCAGGCGGTTTCTTTATTATCCAGATAAACTGTGCACACCACCCTGAGCAAAGAGGTAAAATTGCCTGTTTCTCCCCGACGCTCAAGCACTTCACGGTACAGCTTATTGATAAACTGAGGTGTACTGCAGTCTTCACCAGCAGCAATTTCATCCAGAATATCCCAGAACCGTTGCTCCAGACGTATACTGGTGACAACGGAATCTATACGAACAGAGCGGGTCAGTGTCTGGTAAAGAGCCGGATCTGTACTGGCATAGATATCACACATATCTGTTATCCTGCATCAGGTTATTCATGTTGAGTTAAGATCAGGTATCGGGTATCAGGTAACACGGCAATTATTTATCACCATTTCATATGCTATATCTAATACCAGACTCCAGAACATCTGTTATATGATATCCCAGTGCGGGACACCAACCGATTCGGGTTCTGAAAAAGCGATAGATAGAACAGAGCAACATACCCGGTATCTGTTCATTATCAGATACCGAAGCTATAAATAAAGTTCTTCAGCAGATAAAAATCTATCATTCTCAGGGCAAAAAAAACCGGTCATTACATCCTGTAAATGACCGGGCGATAATCTCTTACAGGTAACACTACAAGCAAGAGCAGTAAAAATCGAAAAGCATGAAGGAATGAATATCGCAGTCTCTGACTAAGAAACTTTTTCAGCGGCTCAATCAGGAATGGTCAGCGTATTTTCTGACCACAGGATCTGATCTGCACCCGGTTGCTGGTGGACTTCACCAAACATACTGTCTGTAATACTTTCCAGTCCACTTTCCAGCATAGGTGTGGTTCTGATCACCTGGCTCGGAAACAAAGCCGTACCTTCTTTCAGATGAGCAAACATCTGATCAAGCGCCTGTTCAAAGTACGGGTGGATGTAACCATAACGATGCTTCATATCTGATGGATCAGCATAAAACCCCAGGTTGGGAGCCAGAAGATAACCAAACATCTCCAGATGATGGCCATTCTCAACTTCCCAGTACACCACATTATCCTGTTTCGCTAACTGACGATTACGGGCATAGTAAGCCCGGCCACCATGATTAGGTGCAACCACCTGGTCTGACCGGCCATGCAGAATCACAGTGGGTTTACCCTGTAAATCGCCTGACATCATGGCTTCCTGAATACCTCCCTGTACCCGTTCAAAATCACCATTCTGTTTATAAGTATCCAGAATACCCAACTCGCTTAATTTATCATGTCCATACTGAGACATAGCAAAAAAGCACAGATCAGCATCCAGATTATGATCAGCCGTAGAGTTAAAAGCCGTTGCTGCATAAGGGTCAGCTGCCTTCATATTCACAGGCTGAATCCAACGACTGCCACCGGCAATCATATTCTGTCCCAGAAAGCGCAACGCTTTATCTTCTGCAGATAATGTTTCGAACTGTTTGGTATTACCGTTATAAGACGCAAAACTGATGCCACACAGTTCATCAGAAATACGATAGCGGCCATATGAGTTAGCATAAGTATTAGTAATTTCTGAGAATACGCTGCTGAAAGCCGGAGTGGCCAGGTTCTGCTCCGGCAGGAGTCCTGCGGTCGTATTCATCAGATCCTGAGCTTCCTGAGCCAGCACCTGCAGATCATCTGAATCAGAGGACAGCAGACCCAGCTGTTTTAATCGGTTACATCGCTCAGGTGACTTAGCAGCATTGGTCAGATCGGCTGCGGCATTAGCGGTCAGATTATTTGCACAGGTCTGATACATGGCTCCGAAAGCATGCATATCGTACAAACTCCAGCCAACAGAATCCGGCCCCCAGCTGTTACTCCCTTGAATAATCGTAAACTGACTTTCAGCCATCGCGGTACTGGGTTCTACCGCTACGACACCATCAATTAAACCCTTACTATCCTGCTCAGCAGCCATCAGTACAGAACGCCCTCCATTAGACCAGCTAGCTGCAATGACGGTGGTATTATCCGGATGCATTGCCGTTTCAGGATAAGCCTGGTTCAGTGCATAAAAAGCAAACTCAATGGACTGCAGTGTATTCAGTCCCCAGTCTTTCCCTGGATTCTGCTGGGAGTGAGCATGCTTTGTCGTCGCAGTTCTGGCATCAGTGGTTTCTCTGAATCCCTCAGCATAATCTGCGGTGAAAGCCGACTGGATACCCGCAGCAGCGGCGTCTGTCATTTTTCCATCCAGAGTCAGCACTTCATCTGAACCAATCAGATGTACACCATCCCCGGTCCCCTTATCGGTATAAGCAACAGCACAACCTCTTTTCAGCGCAGCATCTCCGGCCGTACCCGCCGCACCATAGACACCACGAGAACCGGATGAGGGGCCTGCGATCAGACACGGCGCTTCCACATTAAAAGACGAAGGAATCTGGACCACCAGTCTGACATTCGTTCTGCCATCACCGCTGTCCACTGCAGTAGCATACTCAACACCTGTCACTACTCCAGTAAAATTCTCTACAGAGTGAGACTGAATACCTTCAGTGACTAAAGGCCCCCAATGAACACCCCAGCCTCCGGGCGTCACCGGATCCATCATGCTGCGGTAATTATTCCCCAGCTGATAGCGGCGAATCTCTGCATGATCTGATGCAGTGCTGACAGCAACCGGAGACACCGCACCCGTCGTAACATCCAGAGATGCCCCTGTCAGCAAATCATCAGCTGTGCCATCAGTATTCAGCACGGAAACGTTGCCGTCACTCCATGCAGGAACAGCCCGATAACTGGCTGCACTGTCTTTTGTATTATCGGAAGAAGAACCCATACACCCTGCCAGAATCAGAGAACTGGCAGCGGTAAGCAGTAATGTCCTTTGCATAGCAACCTCATTTGTTGTTTTTATCCGGTTGGCCGAAACCACGGCTCATTGATCAAACCAATTAGTCTGATTTTTTATTCCAAATCCTATGCCAAATCAGTAACCATATGTTTTAAAAGAAAAATACAAGAATAAATATTCAATCATCTGAGAAAACAGACAGCTGACTGTCCATATATAAAGACATGTCTTAGTTTTCAGACGCTCTGTATCCACCAGATTCGATGGTTGATATCGCGCCCTCAGCAGAGGATAAATTTGGCAAATCATAAATCATGTATAAAATAACAGTACCTATTACCAGACAGCTCGTTTAATCATGCCTGATAACCAACAAACCTTACGTAAAAAAACGCCAATGCACCTGCAGTCACTGGCATTTATCGATCTTGAGACCACAGGTCTTCGCACCACACGGGACCGAGTAACCGAGGTTGCTATTATTCGCTATCAGAATGGAAAAGAGCTGGATCGCTGGAGTCAGTTAGTCAATCCGGACATGGCGATTCCTGATCAGATACAGCAGCTGACCGGTATCCACCAGGGTATGACTGATCCGGCCCCCCGGTTCGCAGAACTGGCCGATGAAATAAGAGACAGACTAAAAGGTTTTATTCTGGTGGCTCACAATGCTCGTTTTGATTACGGTTTTCTGCGCAATGAGTTCAACCGTCTTCAGGAGCAGCTGCATTGTCAGGTGCTATGTACAGTTAAACTATCCCGTCGTCTGTTTCCAGCGCAGAAGAAACACAATCTGGATGCACTTCTGATAGCAGCGAATATCCCGGCAGAAAACCGTCACCGGGCCATGTCGGATGCTCAGGCACTGGCACAATGGTTTCAGGGCTTGCCGGAAAGAACAGGCAGTGATGCTCTGGATCAGGCTATAGAGCAAGTGATGCGCCAGCAGGCCTTGCCCAGTCATATTGATCCCGGTGCGATTGAGGCTTTGCCTGATACCCCAGGCATCTATCGCTTCTATGGCGAGAATGAGTTGCCATTATATGTCGGTAAAAGTGTTACCTTGAGAAGTCGGGTTCGCTCTCATTTCTACGATGATCGCCATTCTGATAAAGAGATGCAGATGCTACAACAGATTCGCCGGATTGATTTTCAGCAAACCGCCGGTGAACTGGGAGCCCTGTTACTGGAAGCAGAGCAGGTGAAACAACTGAGCCCGGTATTTAACCGGCAGTTAAGAAAAAAACAGCAACTGATGAGTCTGCAGTGGGATGGCACACTGAAGAAAGCGCCCAGGATTCTGGACGCTTCCAGTCTTAACTTTCACCAGTGTGATCAGTTTTATGGTCTGTTCCGCAATAAGAAAGATGCCGATAACACCCTGAGAAACCTGGCGGAAGAGTTCCGTCTATGCCTGAAAATGCTGGGTATCGAAAAAGGACGTGGCGCCTGCTTTGGCAGCCAGATTGGACGTTGTGACGGCGTATGTGCTGGTCGGGAAGATCGGGGCAGCTACACAGAACGGCAGAGCAATGCGCTGAACCGGTTAAAACTGGATGCCTGGCCATTTCCCGGTGCCCTGGTTATTCAGGAGGATGCTCAGACGCCTTATACCAATCAGAAAAGGCAAAGCAGACAAAGCGACTTCCTGTTATTTGACAACTGGCGTTATCTCGGTTGTTTTGACGGCCTGCAGCAGGCAAACGAGCGCTATCAGGACAAAACGGCGCAAACCAGGCTGCCAGCTTTTGACCGGGATATCTATAAGGTACTGATCGCTCAGTTGAAAAAACAGGGAAAACATCTGATCTTACACCCTCTGGATGCCCTATCACCTGAGTATAAAGCAGACGGAAATTGATAAAAACAGACTGAAGCAACAGCGATTAAAAGCTGTTTCAGACAGGATGATCATTCAAAACAGACCATCCTGTCTGACAATATTCCGGGTTACTGAATCAGAAACTCACTGACCTTCTGATGAAATTCCAGTGGTTTTTCAGCATGCAGCCAGTGACCCGCATCTTTGATGGTTACCAGTTGATGGCCACTGAATAAAGCGTTAATCCGGGACAGATAATCATCACGTACGTACTCCGAACGTTCACCACGAATAAACAGGCTCCGACCGGCAAAACCATCTCCCTGAGGAGACTGAGTCACGGCATCATAGTCATCACGGATATAATCCAGGCCCACACGCCACTCCAGTTTACCTGATGGCTTCTTCTCAAGGTTCGTCATCAGAAACTGACGCACACCCAACTCACTGACATGCTCGCTCATCAGCTGATCCGCTTCTTTACGGGAAGTCGCACCACCGGCCTGGCGTACCGCATAAAAGGCGGCAATCACGTCATCATGGCCATGGTCATACTGAACCGGTGCAATATCAGCCACTACCAGTCGATCCACTTTTTCCGGGTGGGACAATGCCAGCTGCATCGCCACTTTCCCCCCCATGGAATGCCCGATAATACGAGCCTGATTAATCTGTTGATCCTGCATAAATTTCAGCAGATCCGCCGCCATCGCCTGATAGCTCATACCTTCAGTATGAGGTGACCGGCCATGATTACGCAGATCCACACAGTAAACTTTGTATTGTTCAGCAAACTTTTTTGCCAGAGTCCGCCAGTTATCAGCTGAACCAAACAAGCCGTGAATAATAATCAGCGCAGAGCCTTCGCCCTGTTCAGTAAAATACAGATCAACAGCAGAGGTAGTTTCGGACATTTTTTTTCCTGTTTATTACCTGATTTCCGGTAGCGGAGAGATCTTATCCTATGCCGCAAAAGTGCACCAGCAATCACCAGAAACAAGATGCGATATCATTGTTTACTTATAGTTAACACTGCTTTCCGTAACAGGCTGTTTTTCAGGGTAGCGTAAGTTCATAAACTGACAGGAAAATAAATAAGGATTTCTTACTATGCCCCATTCCCCACTCAGCTCAGAATCGTCGCAACCGGGCAACTATCGACAACCCAGCCTTTTTATCTCTCACGGATCACCGGATCTGATACTGGCTCAGACAGAAGCCAGTGTGTTTCTGAGAAACCTGAACCACAGACTCACCGGGTATACCTGCCAGCCTGATGCGATTCTGGTTATTTCTGCTCATTGGGAGACGCCATCACCGGTAGTCGCCATCACAGCAGCGGAGCATCCGGCAACTATACATGATTTCTACGGTTTTCCTGATGAGTTATACCGGATACATTATCCTGCTCCCGGAGCACCGGATCTGGCACGCAGTATTCAGCAACATCTGATCACAGAAAATATAGATGCCCGCCTGCATCCGAGCCGAGGGCTTGATCATGGTGTATGGTCACCGTTGGCTATGATCTGGCCCGATGCGGATATTCCTGTGATACAGATATCATTACCTCGTAATATGCCTGAACAGATTTACTGGCAACTGGGTCTGGCTTTAAGGCCATTCAGGTGTAAAAATTGTCTGATTATTGGCAGTGGCTCTGCAACTCATAATTTGTCATCCCTGCGTCTGGCCCACTCCCGTCATCAGCAACCCGATCCATCAGCCACTGAATTTATTCACTGGTTACATCAGGCTGTCATACAAGAAGACAAAGCCGCTCTGCTGGATTACAAGAACGCCCCTTATGGCCAGTGGCACCATCCGACTCCGGAACACTTTCTGCCTCTGCTGGTTGCAGCGGGTGCCGGACAGGGGTCTGAAGGACAGGTCCTGCATGATAGTTATGACTACGGCTTTTTATCTATGGCGAGTTACATCTGGCAGTAATAATCTAATACAGGAGTAAATTATTTCGCTGTCGCAAAAACGAAAAAAAATCTATCTACACTGACCGCCATGTTATACAGAACCGGTCAGATCAGATATATGGTTTAAAACCGGTCGCAACAGGAGTGTGCAGTTTGAGTATTTCAAAGTTAGAACTGGTTTATCGACTAGCCAGACAGGAAGATGCGGTTCCTGTACTGTTTGTCCACGGTATTTTTTGTGGAGCCTGGGTCTGGGAAGAACATTTTCTGGATTGGTTTGCACAACGGGGGTATCACGCCTATGCCGTTAGTTTAAGGGGGCATGGTCGCTCCTCCGCGCCTGACCCGTTGGGACAGTATACTCTGAATGATTATGTGCAGGATCTGAAAGACGCAATACAGACGATCGAAAGCACTCATAAACAACCCCCTTTGCTGGTCGGGCACTCCATGGGAGGCATGGTGGTTCAGCGTTTCCTGAGCCGCCATGAAGCCCGAGGAGCAGTACTGGCCAGCAGCATCCCCCCCCAGGGCATGATGCCGCTCTCATGGCAAAGCTTCTGGCAGGATCCGTTAACCACCATGGAAATGACCCAAACCTACCTGATGCCAGAGCTGGCCACGACAGAGCAGCTACGTCGCTATCTGTTTGCCGGTCCCGTTGATCAGGACAAACTGGAACGCTGGCTGGAACGCCTCGTACCTGAATCTCAGCGCCTGCTGTGGGATATGAGCTGGCATAATCTGCCGAACCCCTTTGAAGTATCCCGAACACCAATAGCCGTCACGGGAGCTTTGCATGATCGTCTGGTACCACGGGTTATCGTGACAATGACTGCTGCGACCTATGGCTGTCAGCCACACTGGATAGATTCAGGGCATGGTTTCATGCTGGACAGTAACTGGAAAGATGCGGCCCAGGTTATCTCTGGAGCCCTGACCGAAGTTTTGCTGGCAGAACAGGAAAAGGCTGCTGCGTACGCCTGACCTCTTTTATATCAGGTGGCTCCACAATGAGCTGCCTGTTTTTTTGTCTGAACGTTCTTATGGCAGGCAAACGCCTGAAGTGAAAAAAGTGTGTATGGCATTTACAGTCAGAAGCGCCAAGTCCTGTTACCGGGGCCTGTACACCTTTCCACTGACTCAGAATATCTGCCCATGCATGTTCAAAAACACCGGTATTTGTCGTATACCAGATGCCGACTAACTGCATTTCTGGCCGCAGATAGTCCAGATGCCAGTGACATTTGTTCTGGCAGCTCATATGGTGCTTCAGTCTGGACTTTAAACCACCACTACCTTTAGCACTGCCAGTATACAAAAAGAATCCGGGCTGAAAGAGGTATTCACCCAACCTTCCCACCCTTATAATCTGCTCTTCAGGCAGATAAAACGCTATAACATAGCTGCCCTTTTGCGCCGGAATATTCCCGCTCAGAGTTGTCAGTTCTGTATCACTCAGATCATATTCTGCTTTTTCTACAGTCATCTTACTATCACACCAAACGACTTATCCCCCCAAAAGCCCGCCATACATAAGAAGTCACCTGACAGGCTATTTTCCAGAAATAACCTTAATGGAAAAAAATCCATATAAGCAAATGTGAGATCTCTTTCTATACTCAGAATGGATTGTCAGTATTCATTGAGCCGCGTCTTATTGTCGTTTTCAGTAATGGAGCAGTCAAAAGGAGGCTGATCATGGACTTATCAAAACACACGATGAGTACTTTATTTGCTCAACTGGGCTTGCCCAATGATGATAAATTCATAGCCCGGTTTATTCTGCAGAATACCTTGCCAGAAGGCCAGCCTATCTATGAAGCCAGTTGTTTCAATGACTCTCAGACTGCTTTCCTGGCTCAGGGACTGGATGAAGACTCTGACTGGACAGAGCTTATCGATAGTCTGGATGCAGCCATGAGAGCGCCTCATTAGAGGCCCCCTCATGAGTTATGCCTGTTATTACAGACGCCCACTCTGCCACTGTTTCGATAATACAGATCCGGAGTGAACTTTTTATGGTGAAGTGTGTTCTGAGAGTAATATTACATCATTACATCTCGGGTAATTCCTGTTATCCTGCATATTCTATGAGTACTTTTTTATCTGGCGCTATGACAAAATCCAGTGAACCTCCAGGGAAGCATAACTTCCTGACTTTATTAAGATTTCCCCACACTCTTATTTTCCTGGCGAAAATTTTTCGTCAGAAATACCTGAATCATCATCAGGTATTCTCCCGTCGCTCCCTGTTTGCAGAGTCAGCGGGCTTTTCTGCTCAGATAAGCCTCCCGGATAACAAAATTGTCATCCGGAGCCTGACGCCATTATTTCACCAGAAAATAAATAAAAAGCAGTGACTGAGGCACCAAGCATAATGCGAATACATGTTTTGCAGCATGTTTCCTATGAGGGCCCTGGCAGTATCGCCTTGTGGGCAGAGAAACATGACTATCCCGTTACTTACACTCGTTTTTACAAAGGCGATACCCTTCCTGATGAAGATAGCTTTGACCTGCTGTTGATTCTGGGTGGCGTGATGGGGGCTAATGATGATAAGAAAGTCCCCTGGCTGAATGATGAGAAGCAGTTTATAGCTAATGCCATTGATCAGGGTAAAATGGTACTGGGTATCTGCCTGGGGGCTCAGCTGGTAGCCCATGTTCTGGGTGCTGACGTGCAGCAGCATGAGCACAGAGAAATAGGCTGGTTTCCCATCACAGCGACTCCCAACGCTATGGTACTGGGTTTACCTCAGCAATTTCAGGCATTTCACTGGCATGGGGACACCTTCTCTTTGCCAGAAGGAGCGGTACACCTGGGAAGCAGTGAGGCCTGCACCAATCAGGGCTTCATCTATCAGGACAGGGTGGTTGCGCTGCAGTTTCATCTGGAAACGACACCTGATGCCGCTCAGGAATTAATCGATGCCTGCTCTCATGAAATTGACAATGGGCCTCATACCCAGCCAGAAGCAGCCATGCTGGTTGATCTTGAACTGTTTGATGAAGCCAACCAGCGTATGGAACAGGTTATGGGTTATATGCTCAGTCAGATGGCTATGGTGAGCGAATGTACCGGCTGAGCTGGCATGTGGTCAGTTTTTTCTTCGCATACTGCTCCGTTACCGGGTCGGCCTGATACTGTTGATACGATACGATGAAAATCAGTACGGGCTGACCAGACCTTGCATAGCCGCTCTCTCGCTCTCTTCGTAAAGAAACAGCACCATTTCTCTGATTAACTGATCATCGGGCATCGCCTGACGCATTCTGATTGCAATTGCCAGTGCCCGCTCCAGATTCCCCTCATTTCTGAAGGCAATCACTCGCTGGTAAGCCAGACAACGGGTCAGCAGTGCGAACCCTTTCTGGTTACGAGCACACACCAGCGTATCAAAGCCAGCATCAGGCTTGTTCCAGTCTCCGAAAATAGCATTCAGCCAGGATTCAGGGTCATCTAATACCCAGACAGTTCCTGCTACACTCTCCTCCTGATGAACGGAGACCGGAAAAGGAAAGCGGGTAATTTGCTGCCAGTGATCCGGTAAACCTTTTATCCATACCCCACCCAGCACCTGCCCGGCTTCCGGATTAATACGTAACCCATACAGCCATAACACAGTGCCATTAGCAGGATTGCGCAGAATTCTCGGATTAATCAATGTAACAGGAAGCTGTTCTTTCAACCAGCCATCCTGCATCAGCAGGTTTGTCGCACGCGCCAGCATCTGATAAGGCATCGCAATACTAAGATGATGTACGGAAAGCAAAGCTTTCTCATTTCGGAGTAATCCGGATAAAGTACTTCCAGTCGCAAAACCGTGAATTCCCTGATCAGACAGTTGTGCAAGCACTTTCCACAACACACTTTCCTGTCCCTCTATTCTTGCTTGCTCCGTACTGGGCATCAACAGCTCATCAACAGCAGATTCAACATAAATATCTGTCAGAGAAGAGTGTTTATAATTCAGCAATAAGCGAAAGGCTTTCCTGTAATGAAGTTCAGCTTCTGGTAAATGCCCCTGGATCACAGCCAGTCTGGCGACACCAACACGTGATGACAAACGCGTTTCATCCAGCGTCAGGGCTTTATTGAAATAGCTTTCGGCCCGATCCGGCTGCTGATTAAGTTCTTCTATCAGACCAAGAATCTCATAAGGTTCGGGCAGCTCAGACCAACGCTGAGTCATATGCTCACAATACAATCTGGCACGACCATACTGATCATTACGGAACAAAGCCTGAATTCTGCTCAGCTGAGAACTTTTATCATCAGGTAGAAGCTCTGCAGCATACTCCATCGCACCCAGCGCCTCTGTAGGACGCCCAAGGTTCTGAAAAATAGTTCCCATTGCTTTCCACACCAACCCTTGGGAACTGTCCAGAGACAACAAGGACTCAGCCACATTGAGGGCTTCATCAAAGCGTTTTTTTTCCAGGAGGTGATTCAGAGACGAGATACTCACAAGATTCAGCCCTGCTCAGAGAATAACTGCTGAAATACCTTCAGACTTGTATCAGACAAGGGACTGAGCGGTTAAATTTCAGAATGCCGTGGATATAACCCTAGAATATATCCTGCAGTGAAGAAACGAGAAAAATATGAAAAAGAGATCTGGCGCACAAGATCAGTGCATAATAGTGAGAAATAGTATCCGGATCTGAGCAAATGACCCCACTAGCAGATACTACCTCCCGATGAATTAATCGGGAGGTAGCTGGCAGATAAAATCTGGCTATGGCCCGTAAGCTGTTACAGCAAACGATTGATCACATATCAACGGGCCAGTACTCCGGCCAGACGTTTAACACCTTCTTCCATATCCTCTGGTGTCATCTGACTGAAGCTCAGGCGTAGCGTATTATCCGCAGATTTTTCAACAGCAAACGGAGTGCCCGGCAGAGCAACAACACCGGCTTCAATACCATCCTGTAATACAGAACGGGTATCCTGCTCCAGTGTCAGCCAGAAAAACATGCCTCCGGCCGGAAGCTGCCAGCGAACACTATCCGGCAGGTATTGCTGTAGCAATTTCTGCATATAATCCCGTTTTTTCTGATAATGAGCCTTAAGCTTTGCAACATGATCAGGTAAACGCCCCTCTTTCAGAAACTGACCAATAATCGCCTGTCCCAGACGATTGCTGTGCAGATCAGTAGCCTGTTTTGCCCTCAGAATCCACGGATACAGCTCAGGATGAGCAATGACAAACCCGGTACGCAGGCCAGGCCAGAGCATTTTAGAGAAGGAGCCCATATATAGCCATTTAGCACTTGTCAGATAAGATGATACCGGGCGCGTGAAGGCATTATCATAGTTCAGTACCCGGTAAGGATCATCTTCCACCAGAGTGACATCATACCGATCAATCAGTTCTGCCACCGCCCTGCGCTCTTGCTCACTGTAGCTGTATCCCGTCGGGTTCTGGAACGTTGGAATCAGATAGATCATACGAGGCTTTCGAGTCTGCAGTAATGACTCCAGCCCGGCCAGATCAACTCCTTGCTCATCCAGAGTAAAAGGCACCAGATTAGCCCCTAACCCTCTGAGAACCTGCAACATCGCCAGGTAAGTCGGATCCTCTACCAGTACATCACTTCCGGCATCCACCAGAATGCGTGCAGCCAGATCCAGCCCCTGTTGCGAGCCAGAGGTAATAATTACCTGCTCTTCTGAGCAAGGCAGCCCTTCCTCACCCAGCCATTTAACCAGCTCCTTAATCAGGCTGCTTTCGCCATCTGATGTGCCGTACTGACTGATCGCAGCCAGATTATCCAGTACCGGCATTTCAGGCATGACCGCCGCATCAGGTAATCCACCTGCAAATGAGATCATTCCAGGCTGCTGGCTGACATGCAGAATTTCACGTACCGGAGAACCCGGAAGACGATTAGCATAATCAGACAGATTAAGTTCAGGCGCAGGCGAAGTCATAGCTTTTATCCTTTTTATTCATCAGCTCATCAGATAACAGGACATTCCCCTCTTAATATCAGGGTGAATCCCGTATAAATATCCGAACAAAAGTTTCTCTGCTGAACAGTGCAGTATTCTTCAGCCGTTACCGGAGAAGATCAAAGCACTTTTGCTCAGGTATATAGCAGAAGATTCCAGGCCAGATATGCTCCGACCCTGGTCAGCCTGGTCATTATGGGAAGACTACAAGCAGACAGAATAGATACAGATATGCTAAAAATAAGCATACAGTTGAAAAAAGCAGCATACAGATGCCATACCCCCCTGAAAAAAGAACAGACAGCGCTCACCTGTACCTGAACATAAGTCTTAAACTTAAGAAGTTACTCCGCCATCATACGGAACCAGAGCAAAAGCTTCCCAGCCTGAGGCAGATCAGCGAGGAGTTTAATATCAGCCTGAGTACGGCTCAGAGTGCCTATCAGCAACTAATCGATGAAGGGCTGGTTCAGGTTCGTCCCCGTTCCGGGTATTTCCTGACACCGGACAAGCGCCAGCAGTCTCTGCAACCGCAAATGCCTGCAGCAACGCCGGGAGCCGAGCGGGTTAAAGTGAGCGAACTGGTTATTCGAATGTTGTCGCTGGCCCGGCAGAAGCCCGTCATCAACCTGGGCACAGCAGTACCTGAGCCAGAACTGATGCCGCTGGAAGAGCTGGCAAAAGTGCAGCGCCAGATCAGCCAGAGAACACATTGGGCTTATGGAGGCTACAGCCCGACAGGGGGTGAACCCGCGCTGCAGAAAGCACTGGCAGATTATCTTCATGAAAAAGAAATTCTCTGCCAGCCAGAGCAATTACTGATAACCAACGGATGTACTGAAGCACTCCGAATTGCACTGATCGAATGTACCCGGCCAGGAGATATTGTAGCCATTGAATCCCCGACCTATTTTACGATTCTTCAGCAACTGGAGAGTCTGGGCCTTAAGGCACTGGAAATTCCGACCTCACCAGAATCTGGTATGGATCTGGAGTTACTGTCCACCATGATGTCTGCTATCCGGGTTAACGCTTGCGTTGTCAATCCCGTTGGACATAATCCACTGGGATTTATTATGTCCGATCAGAAAAAGCGTCAGCTAATAGCACTGTGCCACAGTCATGGCACACGCCTGATCGAAGATGTCATTTACATGGATATGGCATACGATAGCCAGAAAGTTCTCCCTCTTAAGGCCCTTGATCAGCATCATGTTGTCAGTCAGTGTGGTTCATTTTCTAAAAGCCTGTCCCCCGCCCTCAGAGTCGGCTGGCTGATACCGGCAGGCACTCCGGCTCCGGCAACATCCAGTAAATTTCTGACCAATGTCAGTGTAAGTACGCCCTGCCAGCTAAGCGTAGCCCGTATGCTGGAGAAGGGTCTCTACCAGAAAAGTGTCCGTAAAAATACCCGCTTACATGCCGGACGGGTACTACAGACCCGAGAGTGGATTCTGCAGCGTTTCCCGGAAGGCACCCGCGTTTCTCTTCCCCAGGCTGGTTTTATGCTGTGGGTAGAACTTCCTGAACCCTGGAAAGCGATGCCCATACACCAGAAAGCACTGGAAAAAGGCGTATTGTTTCTGCCTGGTGATGTTTTTTCACCAACCAGCGACCTGTACAGCCGATACCTGCGTATTAATTGCTGTGCCTGCAAACCTGAAGAAGTACTGGAAGGCATAAAACGAATCAGTCGTTGTTTCTGATTCGTTTTCTCTGGCATCCATGCAAACGATTTACGCATGTACAGTCTGAGCTGCCGAATAAAAGTGTTTCTACAGTCAATGACATACTCTCCAGCCCTGACTGACTTTATTCCGGTACATAAGACTGTGTTTTATTTTCCTATGAGAGGTTATCTATGATCACCTGGTTATGGCCCTTTATCCGGCCTTATAAAGCCCGGCTTATACTGGCAGTCATCGCTCTTATCAGTACAGCGGGTTTAACACTGGCACTGGGGCAGGGTGTTCGCCTGTTGTTTGATGAGGGTTTTGTCGCCCAGTCTCCAGAAGGCCTGGCCAATGCCCTGACAATATTCCTGATTCTGGTTGTTCTGGTATCCATCGGCGCATATTTTCGATTCTATATGGTGTCCTGGCTGGGCGAACGGGTTGTTGCCGATATCAGACAAAAGCTTTACCAGCATCTGATCAGTCTTGACCCTGGCTTTTATGAAGACAATCTGTCGGGCGAAATCCAGAGCCGTCTGACAACCGATACCGCACTGTTACAGACGGTAATAGGCTCATCACTATCTTTCGCCTTGAGAAATACCCTGACCTTTACCGGCGGTATTATTCTGATGTTTCTCAGCAATTTTAAACTGAGCCTTATCGTATTGCTTGCGGTACCGGCTATTGTTTTCCCTGTCATCTGGTTTGGTCGTAAAGTGCGACGCTTGTCCCGGCAAAGTCAGGACAAAATTGCCGATACCGGAGCCTGGGCCGGTGAAAGCCTGCAGCATATTCGTATTGTACAGGCCTTCACACGGGAGGATATGGCCTGTCAGGAGTTTTCTCGCTCAGCAGAAGACGCTTTTGATACAGCCTTGAAACGTATCCGGCACAGAGCGACTCTGATTGCACTGGTAATGCTGCTGGTTATGGGGTCAGTGGCAGGAATGATCTGGATTGGTGGTAATGATGTCATTACCGGAGAGCTTTCCGGGGGTGATCTGGCAGCCTTTGTCTTTTATGCCATTATGGTGGCAGGCTCTCTGGCTGCGGTCACAGAAGTATATGGAGAAGTTCAGCGCGCTGCCGGAGCAGCAGAGCGCATCCAGGAACTGATGGCTGCTCAGAGCTCTATTCGTTCTCCTGACGAAAGCCAGGCATCAGGACAGGATATCAGCCAGCACTCTTCGTCAGACAAAACAGAGATCAACTATGACTCTCTGATCTCTTTCAGGGATATCAGCTTTACTTATCCGACTCGCCCTGACTCACCCGCTATCAAACATCTGACACTGGATATCCATCCGGGGGAACGCATTGCTCTGGTGGGGCCTTCAGGCGCTGGTAAATCGACTCTGTTCGATCTGCTATTACGATTCAGAGACCCTCAGCAAGGACAGATATCTATCCATAATCAGCCGTTACCAGAATGGAATCTGCAACAACTGAGAAACATGTTTGCGCTGGTTCCTCAGCAGCCAGCTCTGTTTACAGGCAGTATTATGGATAATCTGCGTTATGGCGCTCCGGATGCGACAGAGGAGGAGATCATACAAGCAGCCAGAGCGGCTCATGCCGATGAGTTTATCCGGCAACTTCCGGATCAGTATCACTCCTTTCTGGGGGAGCAGGGAATACGGCTCTCTGGCGGCCAGAAACAACGTCTGGCCATTGCCCGGGCGATTCTGCGCGACCCACAGATACTGCTTCTGGATGAAGCAACCAGTGCTCTGGATGCCCAGAGCGAGCGCCTGGTTCAACAGGCTCTGGATGAACTGATGGAGAACAGAACAACCCTTATTATTGCCCACAGACTGGCCACCGTTATCCATGCAGACCGTATTGCTGTCTTTGACCAGGGCGAGCTTAAAGCCGTAGGCCATCACCAGCAGTTACTGGAAGCCTCTCCCCTTTACAAAAAACTGGCCCGGCTGCAATTTCAGGGAGCATCCGCTGAGCTGGATGACTACCATTCATAATAATCTTATCTCTTCTCGCTATTCTCGAATTCCCGGCCACGATGCCGGGAACTCTCACATCATTTGATATGTCATCATTACCGCACATTATTCCCTGAGCTCCTGAACAGAAGTTTCTATGTAAGATAGAGCCATAATTTCCTACCAGCAGCTAGAGAATATCGAAATATTTTTATTCAGCCAGCTATGAAATAAGATATAAAAACCACATCAGATAATACAACTATTTTGCAAGAGCCTGCATACCATTCAAAAAGCCACCAGCAATAAAAAACAATAAGAGCAATCACTCTAACGACAATATATATCGCCTTTTAAAAATTACACTTATAAAAACAACAGACACACTGATTACAATCTATTACACATATACTGACATCACATATAAAAAAAAAATAAAATCATTCTGTTCAAAGATAAATAATAAACCTGATTTACCCGGACCTGATAAGCAAAAAAGGAGTTTACCTTGAAACTTAAACTAACAGGGCTGTGTCTTGCGACTACAGCTATTCTTAGTGGCTGTAACTACCTTCAGCCCGGTAATAAAGATCTGGCTCTCAACAACAATGATGCTCCTAAAGACGCCTGGTCATCAGCCAGTGAAGAGGAAATCAACACAATTCATTATATGAAGCAGGGTTGGGATGATGCCACTCGGGCTGACTTCTGGCATATGAGCCAGGGTAGTCGTTTCTTACCTTACGACATGTTTATAAACCTGGAACAGAGAGATAGTAAAAAACTTATTCTTGCACCAGACAATATAATTAAATACCGTTATATTCCTCAAAATAAAAGCTACTGGAACCCTGATGGACTCCCCATTGGTTTTACTAAGGACGTACAGAAAAACAAAAATGATTCCAGCAAAATTGAAGCCTCCTATGCTGGCCTTAATTGTTCTGCATGTCACACATCGGTAATCACCTATAAAGGTGATGCTATGTTAATTGATGGTGCACCGACCCAGGCAGATTTTCAGTCTTTCTTTACAGATATGACGGCAGCGCTTAAAGCCACATATATGGACCCTAAAAAGTTTGATCGTTTTGCTGAACGTATGCTGAAAGAGCAGAGCAATAACCCTGAGGCTCGCCAGCAATTGTTAACCGAGCTCGGAAAGTGGACTCGTATACGCAGCGAACGGGAGCTGATGAATAAAACAGAAGTAGCATACGGCAACGCCCGTGTTGATGCTTTCGGAGAAATATTTAATGCTGTTTCTGCAACAAACCTGCGAGTGCCTGAAAATGCCTCTCCACCAGATGCACCGGTCAGCTATCCATTCCTGTGGGGCACTGCCCAGTCTGATGTCGTGCAGTGGAATGGGATTGCATCGAATAAACCACCCGGTCCACTGGCACGTAATGCCGGTGAAGTACTGGGCGTATTTGGCGATATTCAAGTCAGTAATCGTTTCGGCAAACTGGGTTATAAGTCTTCTGTTCAGATCAAAAATCTGGCAGTCATGGAGAAATGGATCGAACAACTGCATCCACCGGCCTGGCCTGAAGATATCCTTCCCCCAATTAACAAGGACATGGCAGCCAGAGGGGAAAAAATCTATGAGCTGAACTGTGCATCCTGCCACGAAAAAGTGGCCCCTATGGATACTTATCGCTCAGTAATGGTATCTCAGACAGCGATTGGCACTGATCCGGTTATGGCCAGAAATGCTTTACGCACGGCTTATACAGGCATTCTTCAGGGCGAAAAAGTCGGCGTTATTGGCGGAGAAAAATTCGGAGAGGAAGCACTGAAGGCTGAAATTCTGAAAAACCAGGTACTGGGCTTATTGGTTAATCGGCCCTTCTCCACACTGACTGCAGCTCAAATAGAATATCTGAAGGTAAAAAGCAGTCGCCCATGGAAAAACCCGGAAAGTTACAAAGCCCGTCCACTGAATGGAATCTGGGCCACAGCCCCCTATCTGCATAACGGGTCGGTTCCGACTCTGGATGACCTGTTGAAAAAGCCTGAGGAGCGCCCGGAAACCTTTAAACTGGGTAGCTGGGATATTGATCCGATCAAAGTTGGTATGGCTCAGAACAGTGCGTCAGCTTTCACTTTTGATACCCGACTGTATGGCAACAGTAATAAAGGCCATACTTATGGTACTAACCTTTCTCCTTACAACCGAAAAGCACTGATTGAATACCTGAAAACACTGTAAAACCAGCGCTTCAGCGACCCTGATCAGCATATTCCGGCTACAATGGAATATGCTGATACTCAAGCAGAAACCCTATACGTCAGATACCGGCTCTTCAGCCCCCTGTTCACAAGCAATTGCTATCAGCAGCTCATCAACAGGCAAGCCCTTACCATATTTAAACCCCTGTGCGACACTAGCACCTGCCAGTTTTGCCTGCATCTCTTCGTGATGATTTTCGATGCCCTCCACCACAGTGGCCAGCCCCAGATTTCTGGCCAGAAATAACAGGCTTTCAAATAGAGCAAAATCCCCCTGATCACCTGAACACAGACGAGAGGTGTAGCTCCGATCAATTTTCAGCCCGCTGACAGGAAACTCCTTCAGATATGACAGAGAAGCATACCCGGTACCAAAATCATCCAGCATAATCACTATGCCCGCTGATCGCAGACGCTGAAGCTGTTCAATAACCACATCGTCTTTTTCCAGCAAGGCTGTTTCAGTCAGCTCAACACTTAATGTTTCAGGTAAGACTTTATATTCTCTGACCCGTTTCAAAACCAGATCAGCAACATCATGGTAAAAAAACTGAGCGGCTGAAACATTGAGCGAAACTTTTACCGGATAACCATGCTGACGGCATAAACGAGGAATATCTCTGATCACCTGATTAATCACAAACTCGCCCAGCTCTTGAATAATTGGCGACTGCTCTGCAACCGGAAAGAACTCAGCCGGACTGATAAAGCCCAGCTCGGAGTGCTGCCAGCGCATCAGAGCTTCATACCCTGTCACCAGTCCTGTTTCCAGACTGACCTGAGGCTGATAAATCATATAGAGTTCGTTACGCGTTCTGGCTCCCTGAAGTGCCTGTTCCAGAATATAATGCCTCTGCAGCCTGACGTTCATCTCATCTTCAAAATAAACGACTCGATTCTTGCCCTGCTTTTTAGCCTCATTCAGTGCAATGGTGGCATTATTCTGAATATCCGCTGCCGAACGACCATTATCCGGGTAAGATGCAATACCTATACTGGCCTGCATCCCGTGCAGAATTTTTTGCCCCCCTGCCGGAGGGTTAAACAGACCCATTAATCTCTGATGCAAACTATCCGTTCCATGTCGGGATATTGGTCCCAGCAGAACAATACCAAACTCATCACCGCCAAAACGGATAAAAAGGATATGGCGATCAGAAAAAGCCCACTGATCTGCCCATTGCTCAGTCTCCACACGGCAATGCTCGACTACCTTTTTCAATAGCTCATCACCAGCATGTAACCCACGGGTTTCGTTAAACCACTTAAAATTGTCCAGATCCAGCAGCAAAAGAGTGACAGCACTTTCAGGCTGATCTGAAATAAACTCAGCGACCTTACGCTCAAAAAAAGTACGATTCCCGGCTCCGGTTAAAGTGTCATTAAACGCCAGCTTCTCAATATTGCGGACATTATTACGAATCTGGATCGCCATATTACGGAAGGCACTGCCCAGTCGACTGAATTCATCACCTTTGCAAAGCAGAGGCGGTAAGTCCCATCGTCCCAGAGCCAGTGTCTGAGAGTATTCCATCAGAGCCTGAACCGGTCGGCTGATGCTGTGGGATAGTAAACCACTTAACAACAATGCCAGGCAGGCAAAAGAGACTATCAGATAAATCAAAAAACGCAGAAACTGTTGTTCTGACTGATCAAGTACTTCTGATATGGCCAGATCAGCTTCCCGCACAGATTGATGTACCGGATTCAGAGACAGCCAGAGCAACACACCACCCACTCTCTCCCCCTGATAAAAGACGGGGTGATTCATCAGTAACTGGTCAGAAAGTACTCGAAACCCAGCATCCTGAAGGGATATTCTCACTGGCAGAATGTTCTGAACAAAACTACCAAAGTGCTCTATACCCGAAGTACCATCATGAAGAATATGCCCATTGAGGTCATACACCAGCGCCTGATGCACCAGCGGTGTCGAAGCTATCAGATCAAGCTGCTCATCAATTTCGACCAGATTACTCTGGTAAACGGGGTAAGCAATACTGGCGGACATCGCTTCCAGCAACACTTCACTTCTGGTAACAACCTCATTAATCAGTGAGTCCGTCACCTTTTCCTGACTGACCTCGGAAACAGAACGATGTAACTTCTGCAACTCTCCATAAACAGCCAGGGAAAATAACAGCATTAACGTGACAGCGAATACAGAAAAAAGTATCAGATATTTCGTTTTCAGAGACATCTTCATTGAGTTTCTCCAGCCCGATACCCGCCTGGAATAAAGTCAGTCATATTCATAAATCAACAAGATCCCTCATTGCTTGCTGAGGCACTCAACCTGTACATCAGTTCATGTAACGTTGTATGACTGCAATCAATACGGAAACATCAACCGGTTTGCACAGGTAATCATCAAAACCAGACTCCAGTGCCTGATTAATAGCCTCTTGCTCCACATCTCCGCTCAAAGCAATAACAGGAACCTCCTGCCCCTCTCCCAGTGAACGAATGGCTTCCAATACATCAATACCACTGACATCATGCAAGTGCATATCCAGTAAGACCATATCCGGTGTTTTATCAAGAAACTGTTCGATGCCTTGTTCAGCATTGATCGCCAGCCGAAGCCCAACAGCACCGCCATCCCGGTTTATTTTTTCGACTACCTGACTCACTAACCGCTGTCCGGAGCGTTCATCTTCAATATAAAGAACGTCAAAATACTCTGCTGCCATGCAACCCAACTCAATAGAATCATCACTAACCTGAGGATCTGCTGACTCAGGCGCCAGGTCTGGAAAAGCATCCTGCGGCGCAACAGATGCCATAAAAGGATGAACTACATCCGTCATCCGGGCAGTAACCGGAAACGAAACGGTAAAGCAACTACCTTTGCCCGGTTCCGATGTGACCCTGATATTCCCCTCCATTAATTCAACCAGATGCCGGGCAACAGCCAGCCCATTGCCCACGCCCTGCGACAGAAGCCCTTCAGCCGTTTCAAATGGCAAAAATACTTTCTCCAGGAAATCCGGATCAATCCCCTGCCCGGTATCTGTTACCACCAGCTCACAACTCCTGTCGCCTGACACCAGATCAACTGAAACAGAACCTCCAGGCTGGTTATACTGAATCGCATTGTCTATCAGGCAATGCACAACCTGTTTCAGACGCTCTGGATCGCCATGAATATTAATCACTTCTGATGACAGGTTTGTTGACAGGACAATCTCTTTTTTCTCTGCAGATTCAGCCAGTTCTGGCAATAAATCCTGTACAACCGCTGAAAGATTCACATCCTGCAGATTAACTTCCAGCTCTTTATTTTCCATCTGGGAAAGCTCCAGAATATCATCTACCAGCTTCAGAATTTTTTGTCCGGATTCTTCAATATGAAAGAGATGATCAGCCTGCTCTTCATTCAAATTGTCCTGATCCATTACCATTAACTGACTAAAACCGAGGATCGCGTTCAGAGGTGTTCGGAACTCATGACTCATTCTGGAAAGAAAATCAGTCTTAGCCTGGCTGGCCACTTCAGCCCGGTCTTTCTCAATTAACAGATTCTGTTCGGCCCTTACCCGCTCACGATCATTCTCATACCCGGCCAGCAGCGCAGCACAAGTTGCAACCCAGGAATCAAACACACCAGGATTATTCCAGCCTCTAATATCCTGTAACAGAATAGTGAAAGACATCTGAATATCTTCTCCAACCAGAATAGGCAGGATAATCAGCCCTGGAGACAATTGCGTGTTATCCAGTCTGCAGTGTTGCGGAAGATCCCATTGCGCCATAGTAATAATTTCAGGGCCGATATGGCTATTATGGGTATACCACTGTTGCAGACAATCCTGACACCACTGAATAATCAAATGTCGGCACTCCTCACTAAGCCAGTCATAGCCAGGATCTGCTAACTCATAGCATTTGGACATATTCAGTGTACAGCTCAGAGATTCAGTCAGCAGACAAACCCCATAACCCGCTCCCACCAGAGACATCAGATCTGTCAACTGCTTTTCAAAGTCAGGCTTCTTATCAAAATCGCAGATGAAACGGGTCTGCATAGTCGTCAGGCTACTGAGCAGGTGATTATGAAACTGGCGCAGGTGCTCCTGCTGTTTACGTTCAGTAATATCCCGGACCAGAGCAGAAATACGATTATCTGAGGCTCGGGCCATCCTCAACTCAAGGAACTGACAGTGCGGGCCTGAGAGGCGCTGTATCTCAGTAAAATAGCGGCCATCGTTTTTCAGCGCCTGCTCCAGAATGGCAATATCCAGAGCAAAACTGTCAAACAGAGTCTGACCGATGACAATATCCAGTACATCATTACTGCCGACAGGCTGCTGAAAGTGCATCACTTCAAAGCGAGAGTTCATCACCAGAAGCAGATCGGGTATTGATTCAAGTAGCGCTTTATTCTCTTCTTCCCGTGCTTCCAGTTCTTTTGAAGTAATACTCAGCTTATCAGTCAGCTGCGTCCTGCTACGATACAGATCAGCTTCGAGCTGTTTCTTATGGGTGATATCACGGGCAAAAATACAGACAAAGGAGTCTGTCCTGCTGCTGTAAAAACTCATATGGGTTTCAGCCGGAAAAGAAGAACCGCTTTTCTTAACCAGAGCCGCTTCATGCTGCACCTTTTCACCCCGACGAACACGCCCCCAGATAAGACTCCAGCCATCATCACTCAGGGCTGCATCGATGTCTTTAAGAGCAAAAGATTCAAGTTCAGCCGGAGAATAACCCAGAACGGAAGTGGCCGTTTTATTCAGATATACCAGTCGTCCCTCTTTATTAACCCAGAAAACCAGTTCTGCTGCATGATCCAGCGCCTGGCTGCGTCGTCTCAACTGATTTCTTTCATCATAGCTATCAGTAATATCATTAATTTCGACCAGAACATTACCGCCATCTTCATGAGCAGTAAAACGACAGGACACGTTATACTTTCGATGCTTTAAACGCCAGACACCATAAAACAGCTCTTTCCCACTATCTCTGAGCAGCGCGGCAAATTCAGGGGCAGAGTATCCATCTTCAGTCTGAAGATTAAGTGCCAGCTCAATCAGTAGCGACTGCATCTCTTTTTTGCCTGTATCCGTATTACCGGATAACAGCTCTCTCGCTATAGCATTGGTTTTAACAACCTGCCCCAGACTATCCAGAATCAGAAACGCCCGACGCCCTTTGGCAAAGACGACTTCTCCCACAAACTCTGAACCATCCCCCGTCCAGTAACGCTTGTACGCCCGAGCGCGACTGGCCAGAATACCCGCCAGGGCTGCCAGTATGATGAGAACATACAGGATATAAACCGACTGCATGCCTGATATATAAGAAGATGACCGATAGAGTATTCGATATTCAAGAGTATGATCAGGACCACCCCACTCAAGTAACTTTACATCACCTCCGGCCTTAACCCATGTTCCGATCTCGAAAAGCGTTTTCTCTCCGGAGATGATTGTCATGGCCTGAATATCCGGACTGATAACAGGTGTCAGCATCCGATGCAACTCTCTCTGACTGTTGACAGCAAAAATCAGAGCAGCACTCATACCATGTCCCGACATTACCGGAGCCGCAATTAACAAATGAGGCTGATTACGTACGTAAACACCGTCTTTATTGCGACTGGGTTCCGGGTTATTGTATGGCAGCACCCACTGTTTTTTCCCTTGCCATAATGGAGAGAAAATCGCCGGTAAACGAGCCATGCCTGACCGCTGAGCCAGTAAACTGTTGCTGGAAGATGCCCGGATATAACCATCGCCATCAACCAGAGTATAGCGATCTATTTTTCCAGATTTTACCAATGGAGAAAAAAAAGTTTTCAGTGCCAGCCGGGCTGGCTGTTTTACCAGAGCATGACGCTCCAGAGGTAAGCGATTCAGTTCATCAGCATAGACAACAACCTCAGGAAAATGAGCCCACGTAGAGACCAGATGTCTCTGATCATCAATCCAGCCGGTAATTATTTTGTGAGCCACTTCAAGTGAAGTCTGAACTTTTTCCTGTTCATATTCCTGATCAGATTCTTGTTGCAGAAAAATACCGTAAAAAGCTGCCAGCATGATTGCACCGAGGACAGCAGGGATAATCCATTGGGGTCGGGAATCCGTACTCATTATTCATTCCTGAAAAAACCAGCATGCTTTGGGGCAGTTCAGACCGGTTAAGTTATCTCCGGGGGTGCTGGAAAACACCTGTATCGCCTGTATTCAGTACAGGTTTATTCTGTAACCTGTTTTTTTGAAGATAGCAAAAATATTACTTATGTCAGAGTATATCCTGAATTATGGCAGAAATTACGTTTGTAGTGATTATTCTATAGGTGGAATGACTTTTATTATTGATAAACAGGCCTTATATAGTGGCCTGAAACAAAAGAGCAACCTTAAAGTTATGTGGAGGCTTTTATGGCTGACCAGGACGATGATCTCGACTACTTTCTGCGTGAAATGCGCGGTGTGGTACCGATGAGAAAGAATGATAAAGCGAATGTAAAAACCGCAAAAAAAGAGGATGCTCACACCTTAAAAGCCCGAAGAGAAGCCGCTCTTCAGGAAACAGCAGAAGATAACAACTTCCTGTCAGAAGAATATGTTGACCTGCTGGGTCCATTTGACCCGGTAGAGTATAAAAAGGACGGCGTACAGGAAGGGGTTTATAAGCGCCTGAAACAAGGAAAATATCCGGTTGACGCCGCACTCAACCTGCAAAAGAAGACCGTCCAGGTATGCCGTGGAGAAGTATTTCAGTTTATCGAGGATTGCTATAAACATGATATCCGGGTCGCTATGATCACAATAGGCCGTGGGGAAAGCGCTGACTCTCTGCCTTGTGTCGTAAAAAGCTACCTGGCCAAATGGCTGCCACAGTTCCCACAGGTCATCGCGATTAATAGTGCGCAAAAAAGTCATGGTGGTACAGGTGCGCTTTATGTTTTGCTGAAAAAAAGCGAACGCCAGAAAGCGATTAATCGTGATCGCCATATCAAACAGGGCAGACAACCCAAAGCCAGCTAAGCCTGTTTATCAGAACAATCTGTAGCCTTCTGGCTACAGGTTGTTTACAGCATACAGGAACCCGCCATCAACAGGAAAGTACATCAATGCCTGAGCAAGAATGCCCCTGTTAAAGAGAAGCATTTTCTCCAGTTGCTCATAGGACACTTTGTCAAAGAGACACAATCAGGTAATCAGATGCTGATTCAGCTTCTGAATTTCATCCCTTAGCTTAGCTGCCAGTTCAAACTCCAGATTTTTTGATGCTTCATACATCTTATCTTCCAGCTTGCTGATCTGCTTCGACAAATCTGCAGGAGATAAACGCTCAGGCTGTGACACCTGATATTCCGCAGCATCTTCAGCCACTTTGCGCTTCTTGTTACTGACTTTCTTACCCGGTATTTGCGCCCCCTCCAGGATATCTGCCACATTTTTTCGAACAGTCTGAGGAGTAATTCCATTTTCATCGTTAAAGATAATCTGTTTTTCCCTACGACGCCGGGTCTCCTCCATCGCTCTCTGCATAGAACCCGTAATTCGATCACCGTAAAGAATCGCTTTACCTCTGGCATTTCGAGCTGCCCGACCAATGGTCTGAATAAGAGAACGATCAGAACGCAGGAAGCCTTCTTTATCCGCATCAAGAATTGCGACCAGAGACACCTCGGGCATATCCAGACCTTCTCTCAACAGATTGATGCCAACCAGCACATCAAATTCACCTAACCGCAGATCCCGGATAATCTCAATTCTTTCCACAGTATCAATATCTGAATGCAGGTAACGTACACGTACATCATGTTCGGCCAGATAATCGGTCAGATCTTCTGACATTCGTTTCGTTAAAGTTGTGACCAGAACACGATCTCCCATCGAAACACGTTCATTAATTTCAGATAACAGATCATCCACCTGACTACTGGCCGGACGCACCTCGATTTCAGGATCAAGCAACCCTGTAGGCCTGACAACCTGTTCCACAACCTGCCCCTGATGCTCTGCTTCATAATTGCCAGGTGTTGCTGAAACAAAAATCATCTGAGGAGAAATCTGCTCCCACTCTTCAAACTTCATCGGCCTGTTATCCAGCGCCGATGGCAGTCGAAAACCATACTGAACCAAAGTTTCTTTTCTGGAACGATCACCACGATACATTGCACCTAGCTGAGGCACAGTAACGTGGGATTCATCAATAAACAGTAAGGCTTCATCAGGCAGATAATCGAAAAAGGTCGGAGGAGGCTGACCATCATTACGCCCGGACAGATAACGGGAATAATTCTCGATGCCATTACAATACCCCAGCTCCAGCATCATCTCCATATCATAGAGGGTACGCTGCTCAACACGCTGAGCTTCAACCAGTTTGTCATGCTCACGAAACCATTCAATACGCTCTTTTAATTCTTCTTTAATACTTTCGACCGCATCCAGTACGGTTTCACGGGGCGTTACGTAGTGAGTTTTCGGATAAATGGTGATACGCGGCACTTTGCGCAACTGCTCTCCTGTCAGAGGGTCAAATACGGACAGATTATCAATTTCGTCATCAAACAGCTCAATCCGTACGGCTTCCTTTTCTGATTCAGCAGGAAAAACATCAATCACATCGCCTCTGACCCGGTATGTAGCTCGTCTGAAATCCAGGTCATTGCGGGTATATTGTAACTCTGCCAGTCGTCGCAGCAGCTGGCGCTGATCAATGCGATCTCCCCTATCCAGGTGCAGCATCATCTTCAGGTAAGACTTCGGATCTCCCAGGCCATAAATCGCAGACACTGTTGCGACAATTAATGAATCTTTACGTTCCAGAAGGGCTTTAGTTGCGGACAGGCGCATCTGTTCAATATGCTCATTGATAGATGCATCTTTATCAATAAAAGTGTCCGAGGCAGGCACATAGGCTTCGGGCTGGTAATAGTCATAGTAGGAGACAAAGTACTCAACGGCATTGTCAGGAAAGAATTCCTTAAATTCCCCATACAGCTGAGCAGCCAGCGTCTTGTTATGGGCCAGAACAATGGTAGGGCGCTGCATCTGCTGCACAACATTTGCCATAGTAAAGGTCTTACCCGAGCCCGTTACCCCTAAAAGCGTCTGATGCATCAGTCCGTTATCCAGTCCTGAGCACAAAGCCTTAATTGCAGAGGGTTGATCCCCTGCAGGTTTAAAACGGGAATTTATCTTGAATTTCTTCTGATTATCCATGACATACCAGGCAAATAAATTATTTATTTATCAATTATCAGCAAACTATTCTGAATAGTAAATTCAGCTACTCTGCTTCATAAAAAACGGCATTTTTTTCAGGTTTTTGCCCTTCACGCCGGGCCTGAATCTCCTGTATGATCATATCTCCAAAACGCCTATTTTCTGACTGAAAATATATATATTGAGGATATCAGCTTGGACGTACAACTGTCAGATCGCGTACAGTCAATCAAACCATCTCCGACTTTAGCGGTCACCAACCGTGCAGCAGAACTTCGCGCAGCAGGCAAAGACATTATTGGTCTGGGTGCTGGCGAACCTGATTTCGACACCCCACAACATATTAAAGACGCTGCGATTGAGGCTATTAATAATGGCCAGACAAAATACACAGCGGTTGACGGTACACCAGGTCTGAAAAAAGCCATTATTAACAAATTTAATCGTGATAATGGCCTTGCGTACGAAGCAAACCAGATTCTGGTTTCGTCCGGTGGAAAACAAAGCTTCTTTAATCTGGCACTGGCACTGCTGAATCAGGGCGACGAAGTTATTATCCCTGCACCTTACTGGGTATCTTACCCTGATATGGTTATTGTTGCAGAAGGCACACCGGTTATCATCGAAACCAGTGCTGACAGTCGTTTCAAAATTACAGCAGAACAATTGGAAGCCGCCATCACACCAAAAACCAAACTGGTCGTGTTAAACAGCCCATCTAACCCAAGCGGTATGGCTTATAGCCTGGAAGAGCTACAAGCACTGGGTGAAGTACTGAAAAGACACCCTCATGTAATGATCGCTTCAGACGATATGTACGAGCATATTCTGTGGACAGAAGAGAAATTCTGCAACATTCTGAATGCGACACCGGAATTGTACGATCGCACCTTCGTACTGAATGGCGTATCAAAAGCTTACAGCATGACAGGCTGGCGTATTGGCTATGCAGCGGGTCCGGCTAAAGTGATTGGTGCCATGAAAAAAATCCAGTCTCAGAGCACATCTAACCCATGCTCTGTTTCTCAGGCCGCAGCCGAAGCAGCTCTGAATGGTTCTCAGCAGTGTATCGCTGATATGCTGGTCTCTTTCAAAGAGCGTCATGACTTTGTAGTAGATAAACTGAATGCTCTGCCAGGTGTTAACTGTCAGCCAGGTGACGGCACCTTCTACGCTTTTGCTGACTTCTCCGAAGCGATTGCCAGCTTTGAAGGCGCAGAAACAGATGTTGAGTTTGCTGAAATTCTGCTGGAACAAGCAGGAGTTGCTCTGGTTCCAGGTTCAGCTTTCGGAACTCCGGGCTGCATGCGTCTGTCTTTTGCAACCAGCAAAGAGATTCTGGCAGATGCGCTGAGCCGTCTGGAAAAAGCTCTGTCCTGATCGCAATATACTTTTCATCCATCATTATATTTGCACGTCATTGTGCTTATATCGCTGATTGATAAAAAGACGGGCACTCAGAAGCGACTGAGTGCCCGGAATACCTTATGCCAGCCATCCGGATAAAACCGGAAAGCCTCTCACAAGGATGCGGAACCAGAAAAATAACCCGTTCTATTTATTCTGATCAACCTGACGAAATCTGACCATTACACCCTATATCAGCTTATTACCCATCCTCACAAAGCTTATCTGCCAGTCTGATTAGTGTCTTAGCCTATATTACAAAAGCTACCGGCTGATTTTTTCTGGTAGTATTAAAGTATTATATTTATTACAAAATATATGACAGCAGTTCCTTAATGCCGACATAAGCAATGAAACAAAAAATTTCTCAGGCGCTTAGTGATTTTTGTTTACGAGGAAAAATTTATGGCTCAGGATAACCGCCCCCTTATTCTTATCGTTGATGATGAACCCTTGAATATCGGTATTTTGATGGAGCTGTTAACCGCAGAGTATCGGGTGTTTCCAGCCAAGTCGGGACATGATGCGCTTAATATGATCAATAACGGGCCTAAACCTGACCTGATTCTGCTGGATGTCATGATGCCCGATATGGACGGCATTGAAATATGTAAACTTCTGAAAAGCCGCCCTCTGACGTCAGACATTCCAGTTATATTTGTATCCGCTAAAGATGATGAGTCCGATGAATCCGAAGGCTTCAAGGCGGGAGCAGTGGATTACATCAATAAGCCCGTATCAGCAGTCATCACCCGGGCCAGAGTTGCAACTCATATCAAGCTGGCCCATGCTCAGAAAGCTCTGCAACAACAAAACAACTGCCTGGAAGTTGCTGTCTGGCAAAGGACCAGGGAACTTCAGCTCACTCAGGATATTACAACCCTTGCCATGGCCTCTCTCGCAGAAACACGCGACAATGAAACAGGCAATCATATACGCCGCACTCAGAATTATGTCCGCATACTGGCAGAAAAGCTTCGTCATACAAAAGGCTTCTCCCACTTGTTGGATAACGATCATGTCATTGACCTTCTGTACAAGTCGGCCCCTTTACATGATATTGGCAAAGTCGGTATCGCTGATCATATTTTGCTCAAACCAGGCAAGCTCAGTGATGATGAGTTTGTTATCATGAAGCAACATGCCGAGCTGGGTGGACAGGCTATAGAGAAAGCAGAACATGAGCTTGAGGATGAAATTCAGAGTATTATGGGCGGAGAATCATTTCTACGCTTTGCCCGGGAAATTGCTCGCTATCATCACGAGAAATGGGATGGCAGTGGATACCCGGAAGGCTTGTCAGGTGATGATATTCCTGTCTCAGCTCGTCTGATGGCTGTTGCCGATGTATATGATGCCTTAATATCCAAACGCGTTTACAAACCTGCGTTTTCTCACACCAAAGCTATGCAAATTATTATTGAAGGGCGTGGCAGCCATTTCGACCCAAGGGTTGTCGATGCCTTTATTGAACTGGAGCCTGAAGTAACCCATATCGCTGAAACATACACAGATTAAAGATAAAGTCCGAACAAAGTGCCTGAACTCCGTTACCTGCTATAACAGCAGGCAGAGTTCAGGCAAGCATCATCCAGAATAGTCAGACGGCCAGATCAATTTGCTGGACAGAACCAACCCCGCCAGATTCTTTAAGAAATACGCCAGAGCTTCTGACATACCCCATATTTTCGTTATCCGCCACACGATTCAGAGCAAACTCAGTGCTGACATGATTCAGGTGAATAGCTCCTACATCCTTATCCAGTAGAGCAAACAGCTCGCTTTCTCCATCGTCTCCCGGCACCCAGATTCTTAGTTTATTAAACACAGAATCATCTTCATCAATAAACCCATCACCGTCTTCATCATATTCAGCTAAATCAGCAAAACCGTTGCCCGAAGCAGCGCCAAAGAGTTCAGAGCCATCATTGATCACACCATCTCCATTTTTATCCAGTGCCAGAAAACCAGAACCGGATTGCAATTGCGCTAACTGATCCTCTTCACCGTCCATATCAATATCGAACATAAAGGTACGCTGATTATCCAGAGCAACAGCAGGTCCATCGAAGTTAACCACCAGCGGATCTTTCATAACTCTGATCGATTCAGCCAGCTCTGTCGATTCAAACAGACGGCTCATTCCAACATCCAGCTCGATATCGATTTCGCGACCATCACTGGTCAGCACCTTCCCATGAGCACTGAACCGGGTATGCTCTTCCTCTCTGAAAATACTTTGTCTGGATTCAGTAATTGTTGTGGTTTGACGCACCATACCAGGTGGAATAGGCTCCTCTTCTTCCTGATTATCATACTGCGGGGTTACACCGATACCAACATCGGAAATATCTTCAGGAACAGTCGCACCCGGTACTGCAGCCTCCTTATTATCCTCCTCAATACCTTCACTTGTCCCGCCAGCTGGCACATAATCCTGCACCGGCTCTGCTGTTTCTTCACCAGAAGTTGCTGCCACAAGGGGGGCAGACTCATCTGTATTTTCGACGCCAGAGCTGCTGCTGCCTGAAGTGAGGGTTGTTTCATAACTGGAAACGCTGTCTCTTTCAGTATTCTCAGAAACCGGAATATCCTGGGAAATACCATCAGAAGAACCTGGAGGAATATAAACTCCTTGCGAAACATCTGTATCCGATGGATTATCTGCCTCCATGACTGAACGCTTGTTCATATCCTGATCTGAAGCCCATTCCATTCCCTTCACTCTATTCAAATCAGCCTGATGCTGAGCCCGACGGGCATCCTGATCATTAAAATATCCCCGGATCCGCATAATATTATCCTCGGATAATCCCATCTGGCCGAGTTCTTCCGGAGACATCTCTTTCAATGAGCGCCCTAAGCCCATTTCCATAATACGAATCATGAACTCAGCCTGCATATCCCTGATCATTGCAGCTCCTGTGGATTGATTCAGAGAGATATGGCTGAACTCAGCATCAACATTCATACGCGCATAATGCCGACTAACCGTTGCTGACACTTGCTCAGTATTTTGAGCAGTACCAGCATCCGCAACACTATCACTAGCCCGAAAGGACTCCCGGGTTGAAATGGAGATTCCCTGCCCTATAGCACGAGAAGCCATGGCGGACATTGCTGATAATGCAGCACTATCAATTTCATATTCAGCTCGCCCTTGTTGGTCGAATCCAACTGCATGATAGGTCGCCTCATACTCATAAACATCACCGTCATGAGTCTCGATTTTATTATGTACATGCTTCTCAGCTCTGACTTCAGAAGACATATTAAAGTCATGAGATGAAGACAGGTTGATTTGTCCATTTTCAATACGCATAGCAACCTCCTGTATGAACTATCCCTATGTTCTGTCGGCCTGGCACTATAAATCCCCATGAAAAAAATTAATCAGAACTTTTGATTTCTACCCGCTCTTTCCTCATTTTTATACGCCAGACTTTCATTTGAAAATCAAAAGCTGATAAAATTTCACTTATTGACTCAAATGAAAATAAAATGTCATCATAACGAAACATTTAAAAGGCTTAATGGCCGCATCTGAAGATCTGCTTCAAACAACAATTAACCAGGTGAGATGCACAATGACGTATAAAACAGCAGGAATTATCGCTTTATCCCTTCTGACAACTCAGGTTCATGCCGCAACAGAGATTGAATGGTGGCATGCAATGGGGGGCGTCTGGGAGAGAAAGTCAATGAGATTGCGGAGAAATTTAACGTCTCTCAGAATAAGTACGAAGTTAAACCTGTATTCAAAGGTAACTACACTGAAACAATGACTGCTGCTGTATCTGCCTTTCGTGCTAAAAAACATCCTCATATTGTTCAGGTGTTTGAAGTCGGCACTGCGACTATGATGTCAGCTAAAGGTGCAGTTTATCCGACCTGGCAATTGATGGAAGACAGCGGACAAGCTTTTGATGCCAATGACTATCTGGCTTCCGTAACCGGTTACTACTCCACCAACGATGGCAAAATGCTGTCTATGCCATTCAACAGCTCTACACCAGTTCTGTATTACAACAAGCAGGCTCTGACTAAGGCTGGCGTCCAGCCACCGAAAACGTGGGAAGAAATGGAAACGGCTGGCAAGAAACTTCAGGCAGCAGGTTATAAATGTGGCTTCACTACAGGCTGGCAATCATGGGTACAACTGGAAAACTTCAGCGCCCGTCATAACATACCTTTCGCAACAAACAATAACGGCTTTGGCGGTCTGGATACCGAACTGACGTTTAATGGCGACCTTCAGGTAAAACACATCACTAAACTGGCTGAATGGCAGCAAAGTGGCCTGTTCAGTTATGGTGGCCGTCGCTCTGACAGCGCACCTAAGTTCTACAGCGGTGAGTGTGCTATGTACATGAACTCTTCTGCCTCTTATGCAGGTGTGAAAAGTAATATTCAGGGCTTTGATTTTGGGGTAGCAGAGCTGCCTTACTGGGAAGGCGCGGTGAAAAAACCACAGAACACCATCATTGGTGGTGCAACACTGTGGACACTGAAAGGCCACAAAAAAGACGAATATAAAGGTGTTGCTGAGTTCTTTACCTTCCTGTCTTCTGCTGAAGTTCAGGCTGACTGGCACCAGTTCACAGGTTACCTGCCAATCACTCATGCAGCGGCTGATCTGACTCGTGAGCAGGGCTTCTATCAGGAAAACCCTGGGACTGACGTAGCTATCACTCAGATGACCTCAGTCACACCAACGCCTAACTCTAAAGGGCTGCGTCTGGGTAACTTTGTTCAGATTCGTGACATCATCAACGAAGAACTGGAAAAAGTCTGGGCTGGTCAGGTAAGCGCTAAACAAGCTCTGGACAAAGCCGTTCAGCGTGGCAATAAACCGCTGCGTAAGTTTGAACGTCAGAACGGTTAATCTACACCGGTCTGATCTGACTTTACTGCCTGATCATCCTCTGCATCAGGCAGTAAAGTTCTCTGTTTTTATTAAGAGCCGTTGTTTTGCAAAATCATTCCTCAAGCAAAACATACACTCTGAAGACCCGGAGTTCCGATGTCCCGTATTCCTGCTTTTAATCATCGCTGGCTACCCTGGTTGCTATTAGGGCCTCAGCTCATTGTGACACTTGTGTTTTTTATCTGGCCTGCCGGTCAGGCTGTATGGCAATCCTTCCTGATTGAGGATGCATTCGGAATGTCAACAGAGTTTGTCTGGTTTGAAAATTTCGCAGCACTACTGACAGATGAAGAATACCATTCAAGCTTTATGACAACTCTGGTATTCAGCCTGGGGGTAACCGGCTTGTCTATGGGCGTTGCCTTATTGCTGGCCGTTATGGCTGACCGCGTTATAAAAGGCAGTCAGATCTATAAAACATTACTGGTATGGCCCTATGCTGTAGCCCCCGCTGTAGCCGGTGTACTCTGGTTGTTTATGTTTAATCCTACCATCGGCATCATCACTTATTTGCTGGATCAGATGGGCTATACCTGGAATCACTCACTTAACGGTGGTCAGGCGATGATTCTGGTTGTCATTGCTGCGGCCTGGAAGCAAATTAGCTACAATTTTCTGTTTTTCCTGGCAGGTCTGCAATCAATCCCACGATCTTTAATTGAAGCGTCAGCCATTGATGGCGCAGGCCCTGCTAAACGTTTCTGGACCATTATTTTCCCACTACTGTCACCCACCAGCTTTTTCCTGCTGGTAGTCAATGTCGTGTATGCCTTCTTTGAAACCTTTGGCACCATTCATGCCGTCACTCAGGGCGGCCCCGGAGGATCAACCAGCACCCTGGTATACAAAGTCTATGATGATGGTTTTATCGGATTAGATCTGGGTGCTTCTGCCGCTCAGTCAGTCATTCTGATGATGATTGTAGGCTTGCTGACCGTTGTACAGTTTAAATATATCGAACGTAAGGTACAGTACTGATGATTGAGAATCGCCCCGGACTGACATTCTTCAGCCATTTTATTCTCTGGTTAGGTGTGCTGATTGTTGCCTTACCACTATGGATCGCTTTTGTCGCATCAACCCATAGCGCAGAACAGCTCATTGCAACGACAGTCCCTCTTTGGCCCGGAGATCAGTTCTGGACCAACTACAGTAACATTCTGACCGGACCAGCCAGTGAAGCGGTAGGTATCAGTGTCAGTCAGCTATTACTTAACAGCCTGATCATGGCCCTGGGAATCACTTTCGGAAAAATTATTATCTCGATGACAGCCGCTTACGCGATTGTTTTCTTTAACTTCCGTTTTCGGATGTTCAGTTTCTGGCTGATATTTATGACACTGATGCTACCGGTTGAAGTCCGTATCATGCCAACCTTCCAGGTCGTTGCAGATCTGGAGCTACTGAACTCCTATACGGGGCTGACCTTACCGCTTATTGCCAGTGCGACCGCGACGTTCCTATTCCGTCAGTTTTTTCTGACGATACCTCATGAACTAATAGAAGCCGCCCGCGTAGATGGCGCAGGTCCGGTACGTTTTTTTATTGATATCCTGGCACCACTATCCCGGACGAATATCGCAGCATTATTCGTCATCATGTTTATTTATGGCTGGAACCAGTATCTATGGCCATTATTGGTTACAACAGATGAATCCTATTACACCGTCGTTATGAGTATTCAGAGAATGCTGGCCGTTGGTGATGATGAAGTCGCGTGGAATGTTGTCATGCCGACGACAGTTCTGGCCATGCTGCCACCGGTACTGATTGTGATATTTATGCAACGTCAGTTTGTCAAAGGTCTGGTGGAAACGGAAAAATAATCCAGATCAACTGCACCACTTAATACATAGTCATAGCCCAGGCAAAGCCAATTATCAGGCTATACACAGAATTTAAAGCAAATGTCGGCAAGAGTCGGCAACTGGCCGAATATGGTCAGAGCAATTTCAGGAAAGAATATTATGGCTACTCTGGCATTACAGAATATCCGCAAAACCTATCCTAATGGTTATCAGGCAATTCATGGGATCAATCTGGATATTGCTGATGGCGAACTGATTGTACTGGTAGGTCCATCCGGCTGCGGTAAATCAACCCTGCTGCGTATGATCGCAGGCCTGGAAACTATTTCCGAAGGCCAGCTGAATATTAATGCCACTCAGGTGAATAATCTGGAACCTGCCGAACGGGACATCGCTATGGTATTCCAGAATTATGCACTGTATCCCCACATGACAGTATTCGACAATATGGCTTATGGCCTGAAAAACCGGGGAACTGAAAAGAGTGTGATTCTGGACAAAGTAACCCGCACAGCCAGAATGCTGGAGCTGGATCATTTGCTGGATAGAAAACCCAAACAGTTATCTGGTGGTCAGCGTCAAAGGGTAGCAATGGGCCGGGCTATTGTACGCGATCCTAAAGTGTTTTTGTTTGATGAACCGCTTTCGAATCTGGATGCAAAACTCAGAGTACAGATGCGTATTGAGATCAAAAAGCTACAGAAAGAGCTTGGAACGACCTCAATTTACGTGACTCATGATCAGGTTGAGGCAATGACTCTGGCCGATCGACTGGTGGTTATGAATGGCGGTGTTGCCGAACAGATTGGCACACCAATGGAGATTTACAATCGCCCTCAAACCCCTTTTGTAGCTGGTTTTATTGGCTCTCCTTCTATGAACTTCATTCACGGGGAACTGAATAATGGTCAGCTAAGCATTGGAAATAAGACTATTCCACTGCAGAACGAAACAAATTTTAATGGCCCTGTTATTATCGGCTTACGGCCAGAACATATGCACCGCAGCGATCGGTACCCTCACTCTCTGCAACTGAGCATTAGCCTGCTGGAACCCCTTGGGGCTGATACCCTCGTTTATGGTACAGCGGAAGGTACAAATGATGAACTGGTCGTTCGACTGAACAGAGAGTTCTATCAGGAAACCGGTAGTACATTATCACTCTGGTTTGATTGTTCCGAGCTACATCTTTTTTGCGCTCAGACACAGCAACGTATTAATTAACAGGCCTGCCATATCCGGGCGAGAATCTTTTTGATATCGTCCGGCTAATCACAGGATTAGCATTTAATAAGACTCATATATTTAAGAGAAGGGCCTGTATCATGCCAGATCAGAATCGTTGGATTATCGGACACAGGGGCGCACCCAGCCTGGCTCCGGAAAATACTCTGGGAGGCTTCAGAAAAGCAGCAGAAACCGGAGCATCCTGGGTAGAGCTGGATGTCACATTGCTGGCCGACAATACCATGGTCGTTAACCATGATCCGACTACAGATCGTTGTAGCAACACCCAGGCAGTACTGGCTGAACTGATACGGGATCAGCTTAAAGGGATCGATAATTCAGCATTGTATCCCGACTGGCCCTATGAGCCCCTTCCACTGCTCTCCGAAGTATTCCGCCTGCTTAACGAGCTGAATCTGAGCCTGAATCTTGAATTAAAAGATCATGGCCTCCCTGCAGAAAGAGTTGTAAGCGTACTGAAACTGCTACTGGAAACAGAGTTCAATGACAATGAACGCCTGATTATCTCCAGTTTCAGCCGGGAACTACTGGATGAATGCCACAGACAAATCCCAGAGGCTCGTCTGGGATTACTGTGTGAGTCTTTACCTGAAGACTGGCAGGAGTATGCAAGACACACAAATATCTACAGCATACATTCCCGCTGGAGTGATCTGAGCTATAACGATGCCAGACAAGTCAAAGAAAAAGGCTATAAATTACTCTGCTGGACAGCAAACCAGCCGGAGCTGGTTGAATCTTTGTGGATGTGGGGTATGGATGCCATTATTACAGACAATCCTCAGGACTATCTGAAGTAATCTTATGTTGAATGATCGACAAAATATCATCCTGAGCTTACTTCAGGACACAGAACAACTGAATGTAGATGACCTGGCAGGACGTTTTGCCGTCAGCACTCAGACAATCAGAAAAGATATAAACCAGCTATGCGAACAAGGGCTGGCTCGCCGTCTGCATGGGGGAATCAGCCTTCCGGCAACAACGCGAAATATATCCTACCACTCCCGCCAGACGATCAACTCAGTCAGTAAACAGAAAATGGCAAAACTTCTGGCAGAAAAAATACCAGAAGGTTCCTCTCTTTTTCTGGGTATAGGCACGTCGGTCGCTCTGTTTGCAAAAGCTCTGACTCAGAATAAGCGAGTACGTATTCTGACCAATAATCTGGATGTTGCCAATATTCTGTGTGACCAGCCAGAAACCGAAGTTATTGTCGCAGGAGGTAGCCTGAGACATAACGACAGAGATCTGGTTGGTGAGAGTGTAACCCGCTTTATTGAGCAATTCAGAGTTGATTTTGGCGTAATCGGCAGTGGTGGACTCAGCCTGGAACACGGGCTATTGGATTTTGACCCATTGGAAGCTGATGTCAGTCGGGCAATTCTGAATAATGCGAGACAACGGGTATTACTTGCAGACAGTACAAAGTGGAGCCGAAAGCCTATGGTTAAGGTTGCTCCATTCAATCAGATCGATCTTTTTGTAACCGATAATCTGCCAAAGCACTCACTGGCTGACGCCCTGTCAGAGCAGGGCGTTAAACTTATTACTATGGAAAACTCTTAATATGCCGGACCTGTCTTCTATTCGATTTTTGCTCACCGATGTCGACGACACTCTGACGACTCAGGGCAGATTACTGCCCGAAACACTCCAGGCAATTTATTCGCTGTATGAGGCTGGAATAAAAGTTATACCCGTTACAGGCGGCTGTGCAGGATGGTGCGACCAGATGGTCCGCACCTGGCCAGTAGATGCTGTTATTGGGGAAAACGGTGCCTTTTACTTCACCCTGGATGAGAACAAACGCATCTGTCAGACCAGCTGGCATTCTGAGCAGGAAATGAAAGAAAAACAGAAACATCTGCTGGAAATTGCGACAAGCATTCTTCATACACACCCAGAAGTAAAGCTGGCACGGGATCAGGCATTTCGCCTGGCTGATGTAGCAATTGATTATAATCAGGATATCACCGGCGTTTCAGCACGTCAGGTACAGAGCATCATTGATATTTTTCAACAGCACGGTGCCAATGCAAGAGCCAGTTCTATTCATATAAATGCGTGGTTTGGCAATTATAGTAAAAGAGCTATGTCTGAGAGGTTACTAAAGCAGGTTTATGGAATAACAGAAGCCGAGATACTGAGTTGTGCAGCTTATGTTGGAGATGCTCCGAATGATGAACCTATGTTCAGCTGGCTTAAATACACATTTGGCGTATCCAATATCAACAGACACCTGGAAGACATGTCATATCATCCGGCCCATATATTATCGCAAGAATGCGGTCGGGGTTTTGCTGAGCTATCAGGCTTAATTCTACAATCCAGATAATTAAAACCCGGAAACAATTACCATCACTATAGGCGGTGTTTTTCAGGTATCAATAAAACAGGGGTATTCTGATCAAAATGAAAAAAGCCCGACCATTACTGATCGGGCTTCTTAATTTAAAGCTTGATAATGTCCTACTCTCACATGGGGAGACCCCACACTACCATCGGCGCTGTACCGTTTCACTGCTGAGTTCGGGATGGAATCAGGTGGTTCCGATACGCTATTGTTATCAAGCAAAACTGTCATTACCTGCCTGTTGTTATTAGCAGATAATCTTAAAAAACATTCTCCAAAACTACTAACTATCGGAGAAAGTAAAGCCTTGCTGACAAAAGCAAGGCTTAAAAATAAGAGCTTGATGATGTCCTACTCTCACATGGGGAGGCCCCACACTACCATCGGCGCTGTACCGTTTCACTGCTGAGTTCGGGATGGAGTCAGGTGGTTCCGATACGCTATTGTCATCAAGCATAAAAAGGTGCAGATTAATGTGCAGTGGTGATCACTGCGTTCCAACGTTCTGTTTTTCGATCAATTCTTTGTCTTCTGTAATCCGGTTTCGTATCCGGTTATATCTCTGAGCAAAGCCAGACCATTCTGGTGTTATATGGTCAAGCCTCACGGGCCATTAGTACAGGTTAGCTCAACGCCTCACAGCGCTTACACACCCTGCCTATCAACCTTGTAGTCTTCAAGGGCCCTTCAGGAAGCTCG
>NZ_JACJFM010000040.1 GCF_014164585.1 Oceanospirillum sediminis
GAGCAGAAAATCAGTTGGCTTTATTTCCTGGAGCAATAAAGCCAACCGATGCTCGGTTAGATAGAAACCTGACTTTTTCAGGGCTGACTACCTACACTGCGATTTAATCACCGCATCCAGCATCGTCTGAATATCCGTCATTTCATTCAGCATATCCTCAACGAAATATGATGCGCCCAGTGCCGCCTCTTTGTTATGAGGCAGTTCATCTTCAAAAGCGATATTTTCCAGTGCAATCATCAAAAAAGCACAGCGATGGCTGAAGCTTTCAAAATGACTGTTCATCTGAGGGGCTTTTGAAGCCGCTATGGATTGCACGGTATCTGTATTCTTTTCCATCGTTCTTTCTCCCTGTGTTCAAGGTTCCTTTCATTGCACGGTATGGGTGCTCTGATCTGTCTGTTCACTATATGACACTGAACTAATCGGATGCCGTGTTCGCCATAGGTGAGCATTAGGAGAGATACGTTTCAGCCAGTAAACAGGCCGGGATAAATGCGGATTGGAGTAACCCGGATTATAAGGTGCCGAACGCTTATCCGGACGATTTCGTCGAATGAAAGGAGGAGAAAATCCTGAATCACAGGCAGAAAAAATCGCGGTGCCAAGTCTATGTTTTTGGACCGTAAGTTGTTGATAAAGATAGATAAAATTTTCTTTTGCCGAGCTAAAGTCTGGCGTATGATCTCTTGTAGCCATCAATTGATACCTTGTATATCGGTTATGGTTAGCTGCCTCTGACGTGTTGCCGCACTCAGGGGTAGCGCTTCGTTTAAAGGTTTAAGTACTTGCGATAAGCAAAACTCCGAATTTTATTTATAAGCAAGTCATAAAACAATAAATACCGGTTCAACGCAACCGGTATTTATTGTGCCTTTGTCCTGCTATTTGTAGCCTCGCTGACTGATATAATGTCTTCTCTTAGTGGTTCCTGCTGATTCTGACTACTGTTAGCCATTTTCTTGCGACGCTATGTTTCTTGTCTGGATCTGTTCATCTTTTTACAGTGCAGGGTTATGAGTTATTTAATGCCTCTTTCAGCCAGTGCACAAAGCTAAGCAGTGTGTCATCTCGCTGAATATCTTTAAGCGATAGCGCTACGTATTCCACATCGGTTTCGACAAAACCAAAAGGAGCTACCAGGTGTCCCATACGAATATCGTCTGCGACCAGTGGTTCTGCTCCTATTGTCATACCAAGTCCGGCAACCGCCGCCTGTAAACTGAAATAAAAGTGGTCAAAGTAGCTTTCTTTCTGGCTTACGATGAATGCTTCTGATTTGTCCTGCCAGTCTTTCCAGGCGGATGGCCGTGTGCGGGTATGCAGCAAGGTCGCTTTTTGCTGCTGCATTGTGCTCAGATAATCCGGGTGGCATACCGGGCCGATGCGTTCTCTGGTCAGTGGGGTTACCCAGTAATCATCCGGCCAGTTAAAGTCTGACCGGCGAATTGCCAGATCCAGTTGTTGAGCCGCCAGGTCAACCGGCCCACCAGCGGTGGATAAGTGGACTTCTGTCGTGTCAGAGAATTGCGTCAATCGGGGCATCAGCCAGCGCATGGCCAGCGAGGGCTCACAGGATACTGCCAGATGTTGTCCACTGGGCTGCTGGCGAATCTGCTCACTGACAGCTTCCAGATCCTTCAGCATGATTGAGGCCTGATTGGCCAGTAGCTGACCTTTTTCTGTCAGGTAAACCCGACGACTCCGACGGTAGAACAGCGGTTGTTCAAAATGTTGCTCCAGTTGCTGCACTGCCCGGCTGATTGCGCCGTGGGTGAGATTCAGTTCCTGCGCTGCTTTGGTAAAACTCTGATGTTCTGCTGCAGCACAAAAGCTGACTAGAGGGCCTAATGGTGGCAGGTTACGGCGCTTCATATCTGTGATTTTTCCTCACAATATATCCCATTAACATTCGATCGTTATTTACCAATACCCCATTAATAATAGCCTCATCATTATTTAATACGAGGTACAGATACGATGGAGTGGTTAACAGTCGTCACAATAGTCAGTATTGTTTTACTGGCGGTGATCAGTCCGGGGCCTGACTTTGCGATTACCACTCGCAACAGTCTGTTATACGGTCGTCGATCAGGGTTACTGACTGCAGCGGGGATCGCATGCGGGGTGTCTGTGCATATTCTGTATACCCTGTCTGGTCTGAGTTATCTGATGGCTCAGTCTCTTTGGCTACTGGAATTACTGCGTTATCTGGGGGCGGCTTATCTGATCTGGCTAGGATGTCAGGCGTTTATATCAAAGAAGACAGATAACATCGCCAGGGAAGAGGCCTATACGTCGACGCTATCTGACGGGAATGCTTTTCGAACCGGCTTTTTATGCAACGCCCTTAACCCTAAAACAGCGCTGTTCTTTATCGCTTTATTTACTCAGGTGGTGACGCCAGGCACAGGGGAAATGACTCAGCTGTTGATTGGTTTATTTATCTCTGCGGCTCATCTTGTCTGGTTTGCTGTGGTCGCTATTTTGCTGTCTCATCCCCGTTTTCAGTCTCGATTTGAAGCCGCTAAACATCGAATTGAGAAGCTGACCGGCCTTTGTCTGATGGGGCTGGGGGCTAAACTGGGGCTGAATTTGTAGGGGAGGGCTATCAGCCTTAAACCCGCTGACGATAGATGTTGTGCCTGACAGGAACGATCAGGCACGACAGAAGATATTATGGTACGCGATAACGGCGGCATTAAATTACGCAGGATTAGCTTATTTCAATGCCGGTGCCAGATACGCTGAGTACCCGAATTAATGCCCTGTCATCATCGCGCCTGCCATCCCCAATAGAAATCCCATCACAGCGCCTAACGATGGTGCCCAGTGTTTATCCAGTTTGGCCTGAGGGGCTATATCCTGAAAAATCAGGTAGAGAATCCCTCCTGCCGCAAACAACATGATGCCTGAGAGTAATGCGGGGTAGCCTGACAGGTAATAAAAACCGATTACGCCACACACAGGTCCCAGCAATGCCATAAGGGTGAAGATACCGACAATATTCCTGGAGCGAAAGTGTGTTGAGCTGCGCAGTTCACGGTACGCATTAAAGCCTTCTGGCAGATTCTGTAATGCGATAATCATAGCAAGTAAAACACCGACAGATGCCGAGGTTGCAAAGGTTGCCCCTAACGCAATCGCTTCAGGAATAAAGTCCGATAGCATGGCAACCAGCTGGCTGGCAGAGGTTTGCTGGCGTGTTAAATAGATATCCAGCCCCATTAAACAGATCGCTCCGGCAGTGAAAGACAGTACGACCATCCCGAGGGACAAGCCTTTCATACCTTCTGGCACCAGCACCAGGGCAACAGCGGCCAGCAACGCGCCGCCGCCAAAAGCAATCACAAAATGCCGGAATTCATTCTCCAGCCAGCGAGGTCTGATATTTTCGATACGGGCTAACAAAGCTCCCAGAGGCATCGCCAGACCCGCCAATAATGTCAGCAACACTATTTCCACTAGTTCAATCATGTTGGTGAGATATCCTTACAATGACATATGACACACATACCCGGTTGAATTATGTCTGATTAAATCACGCCGGATGAATCCAGACTCAGTTAAAAAGGGGCTTGCCCATGCCCTGGATTGTACTCCGATAATTCAATAGATACAGGTCTGTAGAGAGGCCGATAACTTGCCTGTAGGAGACACCGATATGTCAGCAAATGCCGGAGATTAAATTGATTAGCGTTAAAAATGTTATAGTATAACATTAGATGTTTTTCTGGCTTAATATCCACGACTTATCAGACAACTCAGGCGCGCTACATGACCGATACTTTGATCAAAAATGCCGTTATCGTAAACGAAGGCACTATCCAGCAGGCTGACCTGCGTATCAGACAGGCACGGATTGACCAGATCAGTGCTGAGCTGAATGCTCAGCATAATGAGCAGATTATTGATGCCGATGGCTGCTGGTTGGTTCCTGGTATGATTGATGATCAGGTGCATTTCCGTGAACCGGGTTTAGTTCATAAAGGCACCATTGCCAGTGAATCTGCTGCTGCGGTGGCGGGTGGTATTACCAGCTATATGGAGATGCCGAACGTTTCTCCGGCGACAACAACTCAGCAAGCGCTGGATAATAAATACGACATTGCCCGTCAGGGATCTCAGGCTAACTATGCTTTCTATCTGGGAGCGACAGAAGATAACCTGGAACAGATCAAAGCACTGGACCCTGCGTCAGTATGTGGCGTAAAGGTCTTTATGGGAGCATCCACAGGGAATCTGCTGGTGGAAAATCCTGTGGCGCTGGAAGCCATTTTCCGGGATAGCCCGGTACTGATTGCCACTCACTGCGAAAGTGGCCCGGTCATTAAACAGAATTTTCTGCCGTTTGCTGCTCAGAACCGGGAACCGACAATCACGGATCACCCGATTATTCGTGATGCTGAAGCCTGTTATGCCAGTTCTTCTTATGCTGTTGATCTGGCAAAAAAATTCGATAGCCAGCTGCATGTACTGCATATCACCACGGCTAAAGAGTTAAGTCTGTTCGAAGCGGGACCCACGGCCGGTAAGCGTATTACTGCTGAGGCCTGTGTACATCACCTCTGGTTCTGTGACGAAGATTATCCTCGCCTGGGTAATCAGATTAAGTGTAATCCGGCAATTAAGACTGCACACGATCGTGCGGCACTTTTGCAGGCTCTGCAAACTAATCAGATCGACATAGTGGCCACCGATCACGCCCCGCATACCAGGGATGAGAAACAGCAGCCGTATCCAAAAGCACCGGCAGGTCTGCCATTAGTAGAACACGCATTACTCAGCATGGTGGATCAGGTTGTAAACCAGCACCTTAGTATTGAACAGGTTGTGGAAAAAACAGCCCATAACCCGGCGATTCGTTACGGGGTGCAGGAGCGGGGCTTTATTCGTGAGGGGTATTTTGCCGATCTGGTACTGATCGATCCGAATCAATCAACCGATGTCAGTCACGACAACTGCCGTTATCACTGTGGCTGGACACCGTTTAACGATCATCGTTTTTCCAGCAAAATCCTCAGTACCTGGGTGAACGGGTATCAGGTGTTTGACGGTGAAACGATCAGATCAAACCCAGAGGCCGCTATGGCTCTGCGCTTTAAACGTTAATGTGATTCAAAATAGCACTAAAACCTGAACCGATTACCGGGAAAAAACATGCTAAGAAAAAATCCTTCTGGCCATTATCCGCAGGTTTCTGCCAGATTATGCTCTGGCTTACATGTTTTCATGAATTATTTTCAGTTTAAATTAAAATAAAGTCACTTTTATTCAATTAAAGATCGCTGTATAAAATACGCACTGCTCTTAACTTCAGACCAGATTACTGTTGATTGCTGACTGAACCATCAGGCAAAAACCGAATGGCTGTGAAGGCTACTGGCCGGTAAATCAGAAAAGAAAATTGGATCATCCAGAAAGAGCAAGGAACACATTCAGGCTTTATCTCAGATAACAGGACACCGGATCGCCATGACGACAGATTTTACATTTACCATCAAAAGCATTTGTCTCGATGAACACTATCAGCCTTCAGACAATACGCGTATCACCACTAATTTTGCGAACCTGGCGAGAGGAGAAAGCCGTCAGGAGAACTTACGCAATGCGTTAAGAATGATTGATAACCGTTTTAATGCGCTGGCACACTGGGATAACCACAATGGAGATCGCTATTCTGTTCAGCTCGAAATTATTTCGGTGGATATTGATGTCCAGGGCCGTGGCCAGAGTTTTCCATCCATTGAAGTGTTAAAAACCAACATCATCGATCATAAAACCAATGAGCGTATTGAAGGCATTACGGGCAATAACCTGTCTTCTTATGTGCGGGATTATGATTTTAGCGTATTACTGCTGGACCATAATAAAGATCAGGCTCAATTCAGTATTCCGGATAATTTCGGTGATCTGCATGGCAAGCTCTTTAAGTATTTCGTTAACTCAGAGAGTTACAAGCAGCACTTTAATAAACCACCGGTCATCTGCCTGAGTGTGTCAGATAACAAGACCTATCATCGTACCGACAATCAGCATCCGGTATTGGGATTTGAATACCAGCCTGATGAAGCCTCTTTAACGGAACAGTACTTCAGAAAGATGGGCCTGGATGTCCGTTATTTTATGCCACCGAACAGCGTGGCACCGCTGGCGTTCTATTTCTTTGGTGATCTGCTGAATGATTACACCAACCTGGAGCTGATAAGCACCATCAGTACGATGGAAACTTTCCAGAAGATCTATCGACCTGAAATTTATAATGCCAATGCGGTAGCAGGAAAATGCTACCAGCCCAGTTTGAAGAATCTGGATCATTCATTGACTCAGGTGATTTATGACCGCGAAGAACGCAGCAAATTAGCCGTTGAACAGGGAAAGTTTGCTGAAGAACACTTTATAAAACCTTACCAGACGCTTCTGGAGAACTGGTCTGCACTGCGTACCTGAAGCTAAGACATGTAATACATACCAGAACAGAAGTATTTCAGTATTCTCCAGTCAATGACTGGATAATACGGCAACGTTCAGCAGAAAGCTTTTGTTCAGAAACTTAATTAAAAAATAAAAGATTACTGCATTTATTATGAAAACATTATTACCAACGTCCACTGCAGGCAGCTTACCAAAACCATCCTGGCTGGCAGAGCCAGAAGTACTCTGGTCTCCCTGGAAACTGCAGAATGAAGCATTAACTGATGGTAAACAGGATGCTCTGCGGGTGTCATTACACGAGCAGCTACAGGCGGGTATTGATATCGTCAGCGATGGCGAGCAAACACGTCAGCATTTTGTCACTACCTTTATTGAGCATCTTGATGGCGTTGATTTTGAAAACCGTCAAACGGTCAGAATTCGTGATCGTTATGATGCAAGCGTACCGACAGTCGTTAGCGCAGTAAGCCGTCAGAAACCGGTCTTTGTTAAAGATGCTGAGTTCTTGCGCCAGCAAACTGATCGGCCTATTAAATGGGCTTTGCCTGGGCCGATGACAATGATTGATACCCTGTACGATGACCACTATAAAAGTCGTGAAAAACTCGCCTGGGAGTTTGCCGGTATTCTCAATCAGGAAGCCAGAGAACTGGAAGCTGCCGGTGTGGATATTATCCAGTTTGATGAACCGGCGTTTAATGTGTTTTTTGATGAGGTCAACGACTGGGGCATCGCCTGTTTAGAAAGAGCCATTGAAGGCCTGAACTGTGAAACCGTAGTCCATATTTGCTATGGCTATGGGATCAAGGCCAATACCGACTGGAAAAAGACACTGGGCTCTGAGTGGAGACAGTATGAAGAGGTGTTTCCCAGACTGCAGCAATCTGATATCGATATTATCTCTCTGGAATGTCACAACTCCCGTGTTCCGGTTGAATTAATTGAGCTGATTCGGGGCAAAAAGGTGATGGTTGGAGCTATTGATGTGGCTACCGATCGCATAGAAACACCGGAAGAGGTTGCTGACACCCTGCGAAAAGCACTTGAATTTGTGGATGCGGATAAGCTTTACCCTTGTACCAACTGCGGTATGGCACCTTTGTCCCGCCAGGTCGCAAGAGGTAAACTGAATGCTTTAAGTGCTGGTGCGGACATCGTCCGAAGAGAGCTTCTGGCCTGAGACTGGTCGTGATGCATACCTGAGTGAAAGTATTGTGATATTTTTTGGTCATTGTCTGGATAGTATGACCGCTTTTTTGCAGATAGCTTTTGTTCAGGTGTCTGATCATATGTATTAATTTATAAATCAAATTGATCAGGGTTAAATACAGTATCTGATCAGAGTCTTAACCATAATATCTGTTATTGCTTTGACATTTTTTTGCTATGAATCTCAGCGTTCTCAACAGATCGTACTTAAATGGTCAGTCAGCCAATCGATAAATACTCTGGCTCGGGATGTCAGATGCTTTGTTTTTGGATACAAAATAGAGATGGGCATAGGGCTAAGTTCAAAATTATTTAATAACTCGATTAAGTTTCCTTTTTTTATCTCAGATTCAAGGTGATATCTGGGAACCTGAATAATCCCCAGACTACCTAACGCTGCGGCGGTGTACATTTGTGCACTATTCACTGTAACCAATGACGACATAGACACATCGATCTCACCAGCTGTTGTTCTGAATGAAAGTGTTGATGGCCGATGGCTGGTATCAAGGCCATATCCAACAGCAAAGTGCTTTTTAAGATCTTCAGGTTTTTCTGGTCGTCCGTACATTTGAAGGTATTCGGGGCTGGCCAGAGTAACTTGTTTCATTTCTGCGACTTTTCGGGCTATCAGTGTGGAATCTGGGAGAGGACCGGCCCGCAAGACACAATCTATACCTTCTTTCACCAGATCTGCATATCGATCATCTTCGAATATCTGAATATGAATATCAGGGTAGCGATTAATAAAGGTCTTCAGATAAGGCATCACAAAGTGACGGGTAAACGTACCTTGTACGTTAATAACCAGCATCCCTTTAGGTATGGTGTTTGAAAATAGGTGCTCAGCTTCATCTATTTCTGCAAGTAGCTTTAAACAGCGCTCATAGAAAATTTCACCCTCATTGGTCAGGTCAACTTGCCGGGTTGTTCGATTAAATAATTGTACCTTTAATCTTTTCTCTAACTGTTTTACCTGATTTGTAACCGTCGCTCTGGGTAACAGCAGGTCATCAGCTGCTTTCGTAAAACTTTTGCGTTCAGCTACTCTGGCAAATATTTGCATCTGTTTAACTCTGTCCATAGCCTGCTCATTGTTATCAAAAATGGAATAATCAAAACAGATATCAGATCATTATCAAAGATATTTCAGACTCTATACTGCTTTTCGTAATGAATTAGCGTATCGGAGAAGATGATGAATAAGAGAGTTGCATTGGTTACAGGAGCTTCAAGGGGCATTGGAGCATGTATAGCAAAACGTCTTGCAAGAGATGGTTTTGATGTTGCTGTGAATTATTCTCGCAGTGAACAGAGTGCTCTTACCGTTGTACAGGAGATTATTCAGGATGGAGGGCAAGCCATAGCTATTCAGGCTGATGTCTCTGATACCGAATCAGTTCATCAGATGTTCAACGCAATAGAACGTAAAATGGGCACTGTTGATGTTGTTATTAATAATGCAGGGATAATGAAACTGGCGAAGTTAGCCGAAACGACTGATGAACACTTCGATTCCCATATTGATACCAATTTGAGAGGGACATTTAATACTTTGAGAGAGTCGGCTACCAGAATAAATAATGGTGGCAGAATTGTTAACCTCTCCACCAGTGTGGTTGGTCTGAAACTTGAGTCTTACAGTATCTATGCTGCTACTAAATCTGCAGTTGAAACTCTTTCTGCCATTTTTGCGAAAGAGTTAGCAGGACGGAATATTACAGTGAACTGTGTTGCACCGGGACCAACTGCTACTGATTTATTTCTGACAGGAAAGCCAAAGGCTGTTATTGAGAAACTTGCCTCTATGGCCCCGCTTAACCGGCTTGGAGAAACGGATGATATTTCAAGTGTTATAGCATTTTTAACAAGTGAAGATGGCCGATGGATAAATGGTCAGACAATCAGGGCAAATGGAGGAATAATCTGAAATAACTAATTTAACCCTGACCAGAAAAGAGTAACTGTTATGTATAATATAAATAATGATATTACTGTGAATTCAGGCCAGAGCAGAACGGGCCTGTCGTTATTGGCAGACCCGAATGAGCTAAAATAGTTACTTCTTATGTATTGCTGTACCTATAAAACTCAAGGGCAGCTATCCAGTGCCAGGTAACGCTCTGCCTGACGGCAGGCACGGCGAATCAGATCCGGTGTCATCTCTTTTGCCGTTTCGGTTTCCTGGCGACTGCGAATCCAGCCCAGATAGGTAAATCCTCTCAGGGTTAAGAACAGCTCCAGGTGAGCCAGATCTTCCAGCTCAAGCGGTCGTTGCTCATGATACCCCCAGAGCAGTGCGGTTTTAGCGGTATCGTAACAGGGTTCTTCCTGAATAAAATACAGTGCTGTGGCCAGCTCGAACAGGTGCCAGCCAAATCCGGCATCATCAAAGTCCAGCAGCCGAATATTTTCACCGTCTGTCATCAGGTTTTCGGGCACAAAATCAGCATGGATCAGGCCATAATTGAGTGGTGTTTTCTCAAGCTTTGCCAGTGCATCATGAGCTTTTTCCCGCGCCTGTTCTAATAGCTGCTGTTGTTCTGGTGTCAGGCTTTCCAGCTCCCAGAAACGCCCCCAGAAAGGGGTGTCTCCTACCAGGCCTTCAAGATCCCATGCATGACGTTTAAACCCGGTGGGTAAAGGCCATTCACTCGCCTGGTTATGCAGTAGGGCAGCGATAGTGCCAATCGCGTGGTAGATTTTAGCCACCTGAACCGGGTCATGGTTCAGACCCTGTTCTATCGAACCCAATGGCTGACCATCAACCCAGGCAAACAGATCAATCTGGCGAGCCTCTGGTATTTCGGGTACACGGACAGTAACCATCAGTTGCTGATCTGTTGTGGGTATCACTTCTGGTATTTGTACGCCGCTATCAGCCAGGGCGGCCATCCACTGCAGTTCTGAACGTAAAGCATCATCATCGTGATAACCTGGTCGGTGAATGCGCAGGGCATAGCGCTCTCCGTTGCTGGCATGTACACTGAAGACTGCATTTTCCCGGTATTTGATCAGGCTGATGCTGTCAGCGCTTATCTGCCAGTGACTCAGAGCCTGGCGGGCCATCGCCGCCAGCCTCTGGCTCTGCTGATCTGGAGTCAGCTGATAAAAATCTGCTGATAGTTGCGCCGTGTTCAGTGAACTCATCCCAGTGCCTCCAGCTGACAAACCTGTTGAAACACCCGGTCCAGAGTCTCCAGCAACAAGTCGGCATGTTCAGGCTGGAACGGCATTGGCGGGCGTAGCTTCAGAATATTGTCGTAAATACCGATCCGGCTGATCAGTACACCTTGCTGCTTCATCAGGTTCATGATCTGTTCAGCCTGCTCTGGAGCGGGTGTTTTTTGCTGGCGATCACTGACCAGTTCAACGGCAAAGAACATACCCAGGCTGCGAATATCACCAATCAGTTCATATTTGTGCTGCAGCTTTTTCAGCCCCCGGACAACGTAATCTCCGGTGCTGATCGCGTTCTGTAAAAGCTGGTCCTGCTCCAGGCTATCCAGCACCGCCATGCCGACAGCTGCCGATACGGGATTACCACCAAAGGTATTAAAGTACATGGCCTCTCGGGTGAATTCTTCGATCATATCCGGCCGGGCCACAACTCCGGCCAGAGGGTGGCCATTACCCATCGGCTTGCCCATAGTGACAATATCTGGGGTGATATCATATTGTTGATGAGCCCAGAAGTGATGACCACTGCGACCAAACCCGGCCTGAACTTCATCTGCAATCAGTACACCGCCCGCCTGACGCACCATCGCTGTTGCTTTTTCCATAAAGCCTTTGGGCACATTCAGCAGGCCTTCATTGGCAAAATCAGGGCACACCAGCATCCCTGCCAGTTTGATACCTTCCGCTTCAAATTCATCAATGGCCTGTTGCACCTGAGCGGCATACACATCAGCCAGATCATCCTGAGAGACGCCTGCCAGCCCCCGATAGCTATCTGGAATACTGAATACTTTCACCCGCTTACTGTTTTTCGCTTCAGGCATAAAGCCGGTGCCAATCTCAGCCACCGCTGAAGTGTTCCCATGATAAGCCGCCTCAGTCACAATCACGCCTTCACCACCGGTGCAATGACGAGCCATACGCAATGCCAGTTCATTAGCTTCACTGCCTGTACAGGTCAGCATCGCCATTGACAGACCTTCATCGAAGGTTGCTGTCAGACGCTCGATATACTGTACGACATTTTCATTCAGATAACGGGTATGAGTATTCAGAGTGGATGCCTGACGATGCAGGGCTTCGACTACTCGCGGGTTGCAGTGGCCCACATGAGGCACATTGTTGTACACATCCAGATAACGCTGCCCTTCATTGTCGAACAGCCAGACACCTTCTCCCCGTACCAGATGCAAAGGCTGCTTATAAAACAGAGGAGAACTGTGCCCCATAGTCTGGTAGCGACGCTGCAGTAAAGTGTGATTAACAGACATCCGATTACTCCGGAATTTCTTGTGGTTGTAAGATCTCTGCAGTATCAGGGGATGATCTTTTTTTTAAGATCCATCATAGGGTGGAGAATGTGATTTTATCCTGGGAAGTGTTTCTCTATGGTCATGATAGCTTTTTCCTGTGCAGAATACGGAGTGATACATCCTGCTTATTGGTTATTTCCCCTGGATAAGCTATACCAGTGCAAACAGTTAAGGCATTCAGTCCAGCATCTATCTATACTTCGGACAGATAGTTTCGTGTGATGTTTCATGATACAGGTAATTGATTTGAAATTATGGCACTTGCCTTATCTGGCAGTGATAGCATTACTGTCCTCTTCAAAAGCCGTTGCAGAAGAGTATGTAATAGGAACAGACCCCTGGCCTCCGTTTACTATTTCAAAAGACGGTGAACTATCTGGTATTGATGTTGATCTGATCAGAGAAATTGAAAAACGCCTGCCTGATGTTACCTTTCGTTTTAAAGAGATCCCCTGGTCCAGAGCGTTGCATTACATGGCCAATGGCGGTATCGATGCGATTACTGGTCTGGCCAGACGGGAAGAGCGCGAACGTTATATTCTGTACACTGAACCACCTTATTACTCTGATTGCTCGTCCCGGTTTTATATGCGTGCAGGTTTTGGAAAATACATTAAACAGTATGACGACCTGTATCAGTATGAAGTAGGCCATGTGGCTGACTCTGCCTATTTTGCTGCCTTTGATAAAGATAAAGCACTGAATAAATACAGTGTTACTCATGAAGAGCAATTACTGAAAATGCTGAAGAATCGCCGTCTGGATGTCATTATCGGGACCAGTTGTCAGGTAGATTATCATATTAAACTGAAAGGCCTGTCCGGGCGTTTTGAACAGGCTGAATATAAACCAGGTAATAATGTCGATCTGTATCTGGGGTTGTCCAGAAAATCTCCAATCACCCGGATTCAGCCGCAGTTAAATCAGGTGATTGAGCAATTAAAACGTGAAGGTGTGATACAAAAAATTGCGGATAAATATTTCAGATAACCCTGTAAATTTTCTTTCGATCCAATAATTCTAACTGGTTTACTCGATCAATGGATTAGAATAAAGCCTCCCCACCTGTATGCCGGTTCTGAGCCTGTACAAGCGGGAAGTCATCTTCAGAATCTGGTCAGAGAGCAATTCAGAAATTTATCACTGCCTTCTGGCCCAGGGTAGCCTTCATAGTGATCACCATCATGACTGATATTCAGCAAATGCTTCATCTACTGGAGTATTTGCCAGGTGGTTGGTGTAATTGCTGATAGTTTTCTGGGCAATACCTAACAGAATCTCCAGCAATTGCTGGTTACCATAGCCTGCGTCATGAAATGCCTGCACTTCTTCCTGAGACAGCTTCCCTCTGTTACGTACTAATGCCAGCGTCGTATTTCTGAGTGCGTCCAGTTTATTATCAGACAGCGGCTGACCGGTATGTAATGCATCAATAATGCTCTGATCTACTTTCATCATATGAGCAATCGCAGTATGAGCTGGCAGGCAATAATGACACTGGTTTTCGTAGTTAATGACTTGCCATACCACCGTCAGTTCATCATTGTTAAAGCTACTGCGCTGGAAAAGCGTATGCAGTGATTTGTAGGCCTCAAGTACCACTGGAGCTTCTGCCAGAACAGCATGCAGATTTGGAATCCAGCCAAAGCTTTTTTCCGATTGAATCAGTTGGTCTTTTGAAGCATTCGGGGCTGTTTCAGGTGTGTGCAGATTAAAAGCCATAACAGTGTTTCCTTTAAAAAATTATTGTGAGCAATTGTGCTATGGCTTCACTTTAGTCGCTTTGATCTGTACGATGAATGATTTTAAATTCAATTTAAATGCTCATAAGTTCGGTTTTTGATGAGTTCATAAAACTGATCAGCGTATTTTGAAGCGGTGAAAAGATGTCATCACTACTGGATATTATTGAACTGATTAAACTGAATGTAGTGGTTTATCACAATGCCAGAGTCTGTGGTAACTGGGTGATACAGGAGCACTCGGACTATAAAACCTGTTTCCATATGGCCACTCAGGGGTGCTGTGAACTGGAGGTACCCGGACACGGACGCTGGCATCTGGCTGAAGGGGATCTGGTGATCTTTCCCAGAGAATTACCACATACTATTAAACCATCTGTTTCCATGACCGGAGAGCAAGAACATCTGTTGATTGCCGATGCTCAGGATAGACCCGGTACCAGTATGCTGTGTGGTGAAGTACAGTTTCTGCATCAGGGCTATCAGTCATTACTGGATGCTCTGCCTGAAGTGCTGGTCATTCAGCGTGATGATTCCACACCCTGGTTATGTAGTCTGTTGAATCTGCTGACGATGGAAAGTCTGGTCAGCCGTACGCCAACTAATGTCATTATTAACCGGCAGTGTGAACTCTTGTTTGCATATGCACTGCGGCACTTTATTCATCAGGACGAAATAAAAGAAGGTATACTTGCACTGTTTTCTCACCAGCAGATTGCCAGAGTCATTGAAGCGATCCATCGGGCACCGGAGAAAAACTGGCAATTAAGCGAAATGGCCGTTCTGGCTGGTATGTCCCGTACCCGTTTTGCTCAGACATTTAAAAAGATCAGCCACTGGACACCGATGCAATATCTGACCTGGTGGCGTATGCAATTAGCCTGGTCCCTGTTGTATGCCGGTGATAGTGTTGCGGTTGTAGCCGAGAGCGTTGGCTATCAATCTGAAGCGGCTTTCTCCAGAGTCTTCAGTAAAAGCTTTGGAGAAAGTGCCGGAGCGGTCAGACGTTCTGGCATAAGAGGCTGACAGGCAGAGTTACCTGGCCATCTGCGAAGCATAAGCGCTACAGGAATTTTTCGCCTGCAGCGACAACACAAATGCCATCTCAACTTTCAGACCAGCGTTTACTCGGATTAATACGATGAATTTTCATAACTAACCGCCTTTTGTAGCGCAATAAACAGTGAGTAAACGACGGCTAGTGTACTCCTTATCAGCCTGGGTGCAACTTGATAAAAGACAGCGCCTGGCTGACAGACGTCAGATCATCCAGCCTTTCCGGATTGCTGGTACGGTTGCCGACCAGTACAAAGTTATACCCTAACTGACGACAGGACACCTTGTCCCATTCCGCATCACCAAAGTAAGTGACAGTATTATCCAGCGATACTCCGGCTTTCTGTCTGGCCAGTTTCATGATTTCAGTTCTGGCGTAATGATCGTTAGATGATGCGATAGGAATATCGGCAGTATCAATCCCGGCTGATTCCAGCTTTAGCTGAGCTGTTTCCAGCCAGCCACCGGTAGCGATGGATAACGTCACAGCATCAAGATTTTTCAGTTCACGAATAAAACGGGCGGCTCCCATAATCTCTTTCAGCGGATGCTTTTGCAGATACGCTTTTATCCGCCGAACAAAGGCCTGACGGACCTGATGATGAATATCATCTCTGTTGGCCATTAAGCCGGTCAGTCTCAGGTGGTGATCCAGGATACCGGCATCGGTGATATGAACATAGTTATCCCAGTCAGGATCAACCGGGGCTTTAAGCACTTCAGACACGGCTCCGATAAAACAGGTTGCATCCATTTTGCAGGACTGTACCAGGGTGCCATCAACATCAAACATTATATGGTGCACATTCACTCCCCAGGGACTGGCTATCGGTATCAGTTCTCTGTATTTCATTGTGGATAACAGGTGTTAGTCATTCTGATCGATCAATCCCGGTCAACATTCAGGAAAACACAGAGCAGTGCAGCAATGCACGGGGAAATACAAAGTGATACTTCCCTGATTGTGTTGTTAGCGCTGATTCTCTGTCTTCCCTTTTCATGGGGCATGTTATCCCGCTCCGAATCAGTTATCCTCTGGTTTCTTATCTGTGCCTTATTTTGGATGTTTTTTAAAAATTTACAGGATAATAAAACTATGGAACAGAACCGTAAGTGGTTACTGGTACCGATGATTCTGACCGGAATGGCATTAATTCCTGTTGGTGATTCTGCTGGAAAGTTACTGACTGAAGCCGGTTTGTCACCCATCTTTGTCGCCTGGAGCCGCTTGTTAGTGGGCTTTATCTGTATTTTGCCATTCAGTGGTATCAAAGCATCAGAAGTGAAAAGCCTTCTGGACTGGCGTCTGTTGTTCCGGGCAGGACTGTTTACCGGTGCCATCTTCTGTATGATCACTGCATTGAAAACAGAATCCATAGCCAATGTGTTTGGTATCTTTTTTATCGGTCCGATTATCGCTTACTTCCTGTCGGCACTGGTGCTGAAAGAGCAGATCACAACGCTCAGATCGATTCTGCTGATGATTGGTTTTCTGGGCGTGCTACTGGTGGTCAAACCTGGTTTTGGTGTCAGCTCTGGCCTGCTCTTTGCGCTGATCGCTGGCACTCTGTATGGCTGTATGCTGGTTGCTAATCGCTGGTTATCGGCTTTCTTCCGTCCCCGGTTGATCCTGCTATCGACACTACTGGCCGGAGGTGTAGCGCTGACGCCTATAGGTATAGAGACACTGCCTGAAAGTGTTGATGGCTGGCTGGTTGCTATGGTGCTGATCAGCTCCATAGCATCTGCGTTAGGTAACCTGATTATTATTGAAGCAAACCGCCGCCTGGATGCTAACGTCGTTGCACCTTTTGTTTATTCCCAGCTGGTCGCTGCCGCTATTCTGGGTGTAGTGCTGTTTAATGACTGGCCGGATGTTTACAGTCTGATCGGTCTGGTGATTATCTTCAGTTCGGGCATTCTGTCTTTTGTGCTGGCCAATCGAAAAAAAGCCAGACAAACCGCCTGACTTATCAATAAAGAGTCGGGAAGCCTGTTTGAACAGGTATTTCCCGTTTCTTCGGGGCACTTCTGCGATACTAAACGAGGATGAGTACGTAATAACCGGGCATGGCTTTACCTCTCTGAATAATCAAGCATCAGAAGATCTGTTGTTTACAGATTAACCAGCTCCTTAGTCGTTATCGCATTCAATGCCACACCAAAGCTGCTGATATCCATCAGTGTTGCCGTGTGGTGCTTGCGAATCGCTTCTCCTGACATATGTTCTTTGTCATGGGTCGTATGAGCATCAGCAACCAGTGTGATGTTATAACCGAGTCCTGCAGCACGGCGTACTGTGCTATCGATACAGAATTCAGAGGCATAACCGCACACAATCAACTCGTTAATTTCCAGTTCCTGTAATACTTTCTGTAAACGGGTTCTGAGAAAGGAGTCCGGTGTTGTTTTTGCCACGATGAGATCTTCCGGCTGAACCTCAAGATCTTTTTGTAATTGCCAGCCTTCGCTTCCGGCGGCAATAGGCGTATCAGCCTGTTCATGCTGAATAAAAATCACCGGACAGGATTGTTCACGGGCCCATTGGGTCACATGGTTGATCCGGGCAACCACTTCTGTCCCCTCAAAAGGTGCAGGTGTGGTATCAAATAGCAGGCTCTGAACATCAATTACCAATACTGCCTTTGTCATCGTTAATCCTTATCACTTCCGGAATATACACAGACCTGTGTTCAGATAATGATTACACGGTATGAATCATCGTTGCTCTGAAATATCAGTAGCATCTGAACACCTGTCGTCTCTGAATCAGGCGTAAACCCGATAGGCCTGAAGGTTGCCACGGGTAATATGACTGTTCGAACAATTTTCTGTTCGGTTCTGTAAGCTGCCTGGCAACAATCTATACAATCAGCGACCACCGGCCAGATCGATGAAGGTACCTGTAGCATAAGAGGCTTCATCGGATAGCAACCAGGCAATCGCATTGGCTACTTCTTCAGGAGTGCCGCCTCGTTTCATTGGAATCATCGGAGCCAGTCGATCAACCCGGCCTGGCTCACCGCCGTCAGCATGAATGTCAGTATAAATAAGGCCGGGGCGGACACCGTTAACACGAATATTCTGATCCGCCACTTCCAGTGACAGCCCTGTGGTTAAAGTATCCACTGCTCCTTTAGATGCCGCATAGTCCACATATTCATTGGGAGACCCGGTTCTTGAGGCAACGGAGGAAACATTCACAATGGCGCCTCCGTTTGTCATACGGCGCACCGCTTCCCGACAGCATAAAAAACAGCCAACCACATTGGTCATAAGCACTTGCTGGATACGGGCGACATCCAGATCCTGAACTCTGGATTGCCGGAACAGTATACCAGCGTTATTAACCAGGTGTGTGACGGCACCTAGCTGAGTTTCTGTCTGATCAAATAAGCGGATAACATCGGCTTCTTGTGCAACATCTGCCTGGCAGCTGATTGCCTCGCCGCTCATAGCAACAATATCTGCCACCAGGGCTTCAGCCTGTTCTGACTGGCTTCGGTAATTGATACAGACTTTATAGCCCTGTCTGGCCAGCAGCAGAGAGGTCGCTGCTCCGATGCCCCGACTGCCCCCGGTGACAATAACGATGTTGTTCATAGTCAGGAATCCTGTGTTGCAGAAATGATAATTCAGGTAATAAAGTCTGTCTTCTCCGGGCCTTATTATCAATCGGTTGCATGTGATATTCCATTTCATACACCTGCGGATTCAGTCAGTAGGTAGCTACTCTACAGCCAGCAGCCGCAATGCAATACCTGCTGCGGCAGTCCGGTTTTCAACGCCCAGCTTCGGAAAAATCTGTTCCAGATGCTTATTAACCGTTCTGGGACTCATGGTCAGGATTTCAGCCGCTTCCCGGTTCGTTTTGCCATTAGCGATCCAGTACAACACTTCTGATTCTCTTTCTGTCAGGTTCAGTTTCTCTTTCAGCATGGCAGCACCGGTCGGGCGCAGGCCATCAATCAGCTTAAGTAATTTCTCGCCATTTTCCTGATGACTGATCAGTTTGATTTCCAGGGGATAGTGCTGAACAGGATCGGAATAAGAGTTATTGCCTGGGGGCATCGTTGCTGCGGGCGCTGAACCTGAAATAAGGGGAGGGCCTTTCAGCTTCAGCTGTTGATTCAGCTCCGGTCTATGGATCAGCCATTGTGCAATTTGCGGTGCCAGTTGTGTGCTTTGCCAGTGTTCATTCGCACCAGATCGCGCCAGAAGAGCATAAGTTTGTGGTGTGGCCCATCGAATATGGCCTGTGTCGTTCACGGTTATCAGATGCTGACCGGTGCTGTCCAGTGCAGATTGGGCGCTATTGGTTAATCTGGCATTGGTCAGATGCACCTTCATCCGGGCCAGTAGTTCATTGGGATTAATTGGTTTCGTCAGATAATCAACACCACCGGCTTCCAGGCCGCGCACAATATCATTGGTCTCGGTCAGCCCGGTCATAAAGATTACCGGAATAGCGGCCAGCTCAGGATCGGCTTTTAGCTGCTGGCAAGTTTCAAAACCGTCCATATTAGGCATGATGGCATCCAGCAGGATCATATCGGGTCGTACTTTGCGGGCAATCGTCAATGCCTGTCTACCCTCCAGAGCAACCAGCACATTGATGCCTGCATTCTCCAGAGTATCGTTAATCAGACTCAGGGCATCCGGGGAATCATCCACTACCAGTACCATATCGCATAATGGTGTCTTATCTGATGACGAGTCTGTCGCTTGATCTGCGGTAGATGATCCTGCAGATGTCAGGTCCGATAAACTCATAACGATGACTCCTTTTTTATGGAATGTCTGGCAATATAATCCGCCATAGCAGCCAGTTGGAAACCACTGGCCATCTGTTGCAGCGCTTCAAGGTGCTTAGCTGGTACGACAGTGCTTGTAGCCTGAGAGTGATCAGATTCGGGATAGGCGGGTAGATTTTGTTGCTCGTCCTGATCTTTTTGCCCGGATTGATCTTGTTGATGCTGCTCCTGACATAGATGGTACTCTTGCCAGAGCTGATCCAGCACCTGTCGCACACCCTTTGCAAAACCGGTATCTGCGTAGGCAATAAGCTCGGCGATTAAAGGATTATCCGGAATGAGTTCAGGGACTGATTGGCCGCTTGATTCAAGGGGGGACTCAGAGGCTGATTTCAGGGGGCGCTCTGAAACTGGCTCCAGAGCAGACTCTGATACAGCTTCAGGTGTAGTGATTGATTGCTCATCGGTTTCACGCCAGCTCCATTGCAGATTCAGCTGCTCTGCCAGTTTATCCAGTAACTTATGATTAGCGATGGGTTTAACCAGATAATCGTTGTATGCCTCTTGATCTTCAGCCGCTCGATAGTGCTCCTGGGCATCAGCAGATAGCATCAGAACAGGTTCTCTGATTTGACGTTCCCGCAGCCTGCGAGCCAGCTCAAGGCCATTCATTCCCGGCATAGAGACATCCAGCAGGAATAGATCAGGTGAGCGCTGACTATCCAGTTGATCCAGCAGTTTAAGGCAACTGTCACCATCATGGGCTTCCAGGGTAATAAAACCCAGTGGCGTTAGCAAATCTGATAACAGCCCCCGTAATACCGGATCATCATCCACCAGACACAGTGTGCGCTGATAGCCCTCATAACCGACAAGGGTTTTCTGCTCGGTCACCTCAGTACTGTCCTGATCACCCTGACTGACCCAGGGCAGCATAAGCACCACGGTAAACTCACTGCCTTGATTCACCTGGCTGTTGACCTGCAGATCACCGCCCATAATTTCTGTCAGCAGACGCACAATGGTTAAACCCAGGCCTGTACCACTCTGGCTGGCGGTATCGCGATTTCTGACCCGCTCAAACGGATCAAAAATACGCTGCAGGTAATCATCATCAATGCCAGGGCCAGTATCTTTAATGGTAAATTCAGCCACCTGATTGCGGTAGCGTACGGAGAACTCAACCTCACCTTGAATCGTATACTTCACCGCATTGGACAACAGGTTAATCAGTATCTGACGCAGACGTTTTTCATCGGTCATCACAAACTGAGGCAGTGGACTGTGGATCTGGCAGTTGAACTGAATCCCTTTCTGACCGGCCTGCATGGCAAACATGCTACTGAGCTGATCCAGTAACTGAGGCAGATCCACCTGAGTGCGGTACAGATCCAGTCGGCCCGCTTCAATACGGGAAATATCCAGTAAGCCTTCGATCAGATCGGTCAGATATTGCCCGCTACGCTGGATAATATCTAAACCATTCTTATGCCCTTGTGGCGTATCCGGTTTATCATTCAGCAGCTGAGCATAGCCCAGAATAGACTGCAGCGGTGTTCTCAGTTCATGACTGATACCGGTCAGATAGCGACTTTTGGCCGCATTGGCCCGTTCTGCAAGTTCTTTGGCTTGCTGTAATGCCAGATCGGTTTCTTTGTGGGCTTCAATCTCATTGATCAGTTTGCGGGTCTGACGATTGGATTCTTTCTGTGCCACCACCCGACTTTCGTGCGCAAGCAGAAATAGCCAGGAGACGACACCGGATGCGATCAATAGGGTAAAAAACAGGCTCCAGATCACCTGCTCCAGCAGTAAGGTTTCTGCGGCGGTTTCTGGCTGCATCTGTCGATAGACCACTGCTAATAGCGCCGCGTTCAACAGATTGACCAATAATAATAAGCCTCCAAAACGGGCCAGACGGGAGTTCATTCTATGGCTCCAGCGCTGGGGTAAAAACAAAGAAAAGAACTGTATTGCTTGGCGGGATACTCGGCCTTCCGGTTTGCAGCTGTCCATGCAGCGCACATCCAGTGAGCAGCACAGGGAGCAGATCGGCAGGTCATAAGCCGGGCAGAAACTCATATCTTCCGCCTCAAAGGCATTTTCACAGATGCCGCATTTCAATACCGTATGAGCGCCGACAGCGTGGGGGGGAGGTGCCGGTTTAAAGGTCGAAAATGTTTTTTCCCGTTCTGCCTCAATTAAGGGCAGCAGCTCCGGGGACTGACGGGCAATATAAAAGCGTCCTTGAGTGAGCCAGGCGATCAGAGGAACACAGATAAAACACACAGCCAGACTAAGAAAGTGGCTCAGGTTTTTACTGACTTCACCAAATACTCCGAGATAACTCAATACACCAAGGCCGGTGGCCAGTAACATAGAGCCTGTGCCTACCGGGTTGATGTCGTACAGGTGGGCCCGTTTAAACTCCACATAATCGGGACTTAACCCCAGAGGTTTATTGATCATCAGATCAGCCGCTAAAGAACCAAGCCAACTGACCGCTACAATGGCAAAGATCCCCAGAATCGCTTCCAGTGCCTGATAAATACCCAGCTCCATCAGCAGCAATGCGATGGTGACATTAAATACCAGCCAGACCACACGTCCGGGGTGAGAGTGAGTCAGACGAGAGAAGAAATTTGACCAGGCAATGGAGCCTGCATAGGCATTGGTGACGTTGATCTTCATCTGAGACAGAATCACCATCAGTGCGGCTAATAGCAGGGCAATACCCGGTGACTGGGTCAGATAATAAAATACGCGTTGGTACATCTGTGTCGGGTCGGTGGCCAGCTCAAAACTCATGCCCTGAGAGATTGCCAGATAAGCCAGAAAAGAGCCCAGCAGCATCTTAATGACGCCAGGAAGCACCCAGCCTGGCCCGGCCAGAATCAGCCAGAACCACCAGCGCTTTTTATTCTGCTCGGTTTTCTCCGGCATAAATCTCAGGTAATCCACCTGTTCACCAATCTGGGCTACCAGAGCAAAAAATACCGATGCGGCGGCACCAAACAGCAGAATATTAAACTCGCCGGAATCCGGCAGATGCTGAGGTGTGAACTGTGTCCAGTCTCCCAGCTTGTCGGACTCATACACGATCACGACAAACAGTGCGGCCAGTTGTAGCACCAGCCAGATATTCTGTGTGCCGACTTGAAAGCGACTGATGGTAGCGATGCCATGGGTCACAATGGGAATCACCGCCACCGCACACAGGAAATATCCCAGTGCCAGCGGAATACCCAGTAACGCATTTAAGGCTGAGGCCAGAATCACAGCCTCAATAGCAAAAAAGATAAAGGTAAAGGAGGCGTAAATCAGTGAGGTAATGGTTGATCCCAGGTAGCCAAAGCCCGCACCACGGGTGAGCAGATCAATATCTAAACCATGGCGGGCTGAGTAGTAACTGATGGGCAGACCGGTAATAAAAAACAGCAAACATACCGTTAACATCGCCCATACGGTATTCGTAAAACCGTAGTTCAGCGTCACAGTAGCGGCAATACCTTCCAGTGCCAGAAATGCCGTAGCGCCCAGTGCTGTTTTAGCCACACGTTCAATGCTCATATGTCGGGCAGAATGCGCGGTAAAGCGTAGAGCAAAGTCTTCTAATGTCTGGTCCGCTACCCATTTATTGTAGTAGCGACGTACCCTGAAAATCCGCTGTGACGCAGGCATAAATTTATGTCTCTGGCTGACCTGTCTGAAAACATCCGGATTGGCATACCTGGCTGAAAGGAGACTGGAAATAAAGTGTTGTCTGCACAATAGTAGTGCGGGAAACAAACAGGCAGCACCTATCGTGCACCGGGCTGGCGCATTATCAGGATTGTGAATCCATTTTTGTTATCAATAGAAGAAATTGCAGGCTTTGTGCCAGAACGGATGATCAATATCTGATATGAATATGCTGCATATTTAAAAAGAACGGGCAAAGCTTTGAGGGAGTAGAACAGGTCAATAAAGGACCTGTTCTTTTCAGAGGCTGTACATCTGTTTAATTAAGCCAGCTATCTGCTTAATTAAGTCGGGCGTTACCCTGTCTATGTACCTGATGTTTCAGACCATTCCAGCCCACCATTCTTAAACGGGCTGCAGGTTCATTATCAGAGCGGATACCAACCAGATAACGACTGGTTAAATAGACAATTTCACCATCGGGCTGATCAGGCAAAAAGGTAAAGACCATCTCCTGTCCGGCTAGCTGAGTCAGGAAAGAATCACCGCCTATATGCATTAACTGAGGTACATAAGGTACGTTATTGTTATCCAGGAAAGGAACGCTGAAGGTTAGCTGGCCATCCTGCTCTGTGACATAGACCCATTCTCCCTCTATTTCATAACGACCGGCAAAACGTGACAGGGCTGCTGAATCAACTGGTGTCACTGGCATTGTCTCTGCTTCTGGCAACTCTGCCACCATATCTAATGCAGCAAACATTGTTGGCGTAAAGTCGTTATAAGGGCCGCTGCTGAGAATAGAAACCGCTGCTTTCTGCTCTGGCAGAATCCAGAACATACTGGTGTATTCATAAGTATTGCCACCGTGTTCCCATAGTTTCACCGGATACCACTGCTCCTGGTAGAAGAAACCATCCGAAACCATAATGCCGTAACCGTAATCCAGCGGAAGACCGGCGAAGTTCTGACTGACATGGGGTTGAGTGATTTGCTGACGGAGTTCATCCGATAGCACCTGCTCATTACCTTCCAGCAGAAAATCGGCCATTTTCAGCACTTCTGTGGGTGTGGACCAGGTGTAACTGCCTGCAGGAATCGCTACCGGAATATCATCAATGTCACTTAATTCATTGACTGGCACCACAGGCACCAGCGCACTACCCAGTGTCACTCCTAATGCGTAATCGCCATCCTGGCGCACGGTGTTCTGATTCATGGTGGTACGTCCCATCCCCAGAGGCTGGAACACGGATTGTTCCATATATTCAGCGTAAGGCAGAGTCGTCTGATATTCTGTCACTGCTCCCAGATAAGACCAGGCCGGATTGCTGTAATTATAGAAACGCCCCGGTGGGTTAATCATTGGGTTTTCAGTGGGATAACGATCCCGCATATAGCCTGTCAGCTCATCTCCTTCTGTCATTCCCTCGTAAGTATCCGGCAGGCCGGTCTGGTGAGTCAGCAGATGATGCAGATTGATCTGCTGCCAGTTTTCAGACTGAGCATCAGGGTACAAAAGGCCGGGTAACGCTTCTGTTAATGTCTGATTCAGCTGAAGTTTGCCTTGCTCCACCTGTTGTAATACCGACATGGCCGTGAACATTTTGGTGGTTGAACCAATCTGAAACAGAGTCGTGGCCGTAGGGCTTTCCCCTGCGCTGTTTTTACTGCCAAAGGCTTCGGCAAACACCACTTCACCATCTTTGTATACTGCAACAGATACGGCGCTGGCCGGGTTTGCCGACAAATCCTGCTGAGCCACTGTCCTGAGGTGCTGAGTTTTACCCTCTGTCGTGTTGGCCGGATCATTATTATTCGAGCCATTACACGCGCTAAGCAGAACAGCCAGTATGGTGACCGGAAGAGTCCTTATCATCGAAATACATCCATCTGTAAGTTGATCGTTATGACTGTGGTGCATACTAAAGAATATTGCCGTTTAAAGCTGTACGTCCTTGTATACATATGCAAGGCTGACATACAAACTAATGAGCCGATAAGGAGTAAAGATGCTGAAAGATCTGAATATGAAGCACCTGTATTATTTCTGGGTCATTGCCGAAACCGGATCTATTGCCCGTGCCAGTGAATATCTTGATCTGACACCGCAGACACTCAGTGGTCAGCTCAGTGCGTTTGAAGCCTGCTACGGTACTTTGTTTACCCGTAATGGTCGCAACCTGAAACTGAACTCCACTGGTGAGCAGGTACGACAATACGCCAGTCAGATTTTTACCATGGCCGGAGAGCTGGATCAGTTTCTGAACCGTCCCAGAGAAGCGCTGCCGCTGAACCTGAATATCGGAATTTGCTCATCTGTTCATAAGCTGATTGCTTATCGCCTGATTGCTCCGGCAACAGAGCATTCAACCGAAGTGCATCTGAAAGTGGTCAGCGGTCATCAGCCTGATCTGATACGCAGTCTGCAGAGTCAGCAACTGGATATTATCATCAGTGATCGCCTGCCAGAGGAGCAGAATCAATCTCTGTTTTTTACTCCGTTACTCAGCTCTGCGCTATCGTTATTTGCCACTCGGGAGCTGGCGGATCAGCTGACAGATAACTTTCCTAAATCATTGAATGATCAGCCCTTATTGGCTAATGATACTGATACGCCCTGGTTTTATGAGCTGATGAACTGGCTGAAAAAGCACAATATCCGCACCCAGGTTTGCGCCGAGATCAGCGACAGCGCGCTGATAAAGATTTTTGCTCAGCAGGGTAAGGGGATTTTTGCAGCGCCCACAGCGATAAGAGATGAGGTATGCCATCAGTACGGCGTGCAGGAGATTGGTGAAACCTGTGAAGTGTTTACCCAGCACTATGCTATTACCCGTACGCCAGACCCGATCCATCCAGCGATACAATGCATTCTGAAGCAGGCTCGCACCGAGCCCTATACGTAAAAACCTGATAGAAGAATCGGAAAAAGCTGTTTTTCTCGAACTATGATTTCAGGCAATCTGTACTCGAAACAGGAAATGAGGTACAGGTTATGAAAACAATACTGAAATACAAAGTTAACACCGATCAGCCTCAACTGAACCTGACACTGCGTCCCGGCTTCAGAGTGGTTCGTTTTGACTATCTGCTGACAGAAAAATCGCTTTATCTGTGGATTGAGCAAACCCTGCGTCCGGATGTTCCGGAAGAAACCGTCGCGTTTAAAGTGGCGCGCACAGCAGAACCCGTACTCGATCATCTGGAGTATATCAGTACCGCTCTCGATCCTATGGGTAGTGGTGAGTGGCACTTGTACTATCAGTCAGAACAGTATCCGGAGATTACTTCTCTGAAACCGATCTCTATTGCCGCCTGATTACTCATTGTGTAACAGGTAACTGGAAGCAATCGCTTTCAGCAGGAATAACAGAGACAGAAAGCCCTGGCCTGCTGTTCACGCAGGCTGGGGCTTTTTATCGCCACCTGTTCTTCTAACAGGCTGATCCCATTAAATATCCACTTTTGACAGTATCTTCTCAGGCAAGCGTCGCATTGCATCAGGTAATTATGCGCTGAATCCGGTACAGTGCTCAGAGTCTGACTCTTAAAACCGATGACCTGAACCGATATGAAACTCTCTTATTTAACCCAGCCAATGTGTGACCAGGAACGCTCTGAGCGACTTTTCAGTGGTGAGCTGCTGATTTATCGCCAGATTCCAGCCATGCTGGAACTGATTGAACAGGCCGATGCCCGGCTGAGAACTGCCCTGGGTGGTCTGGAACCCGATACTGCCCAGCATCATTTGGGCCGGGATGAATTTCTGGATCGGACAGGCCAGGTGCAAACAGCATTTCGTAAAGATCCGGCGATGCGCGCTTTGTTTTTTGATGTGCTGAAACAGTGTGGCGTAGATATCAGCCGAACCAGCTATGATCATTTTCCTATGCGTATTGTGCCCTTTGCCAATAGTCATGATGGTGCTCAAAGAGCGGCTATTGGTCATCATAGAGACAGCTGGGGCAGTAATATTCATTGCCAGCAAAACTGGTGGGCACCGTTGTACACCCTGGAGCCACAACGCAGCATCACTTTTTACCCGGCATACTGGCATCAGCCGCTGGCCAATAATACGGCACAGTGGCGTTTCTCTGATTATCTGGCTTCCAGAAAACAAAGTGAGTCGGAACGGGCTGTCGAATATCCTTCAGCCCCCGGTCCTGCTGAACCCGTTGATGAAAGTGAAGCTGTTCAGATTATGCTGAACCCTGGTGATGTACTGAATTTTGCCAGCGCCCATCTTCATGCCAGTGCTGTTAACACCACGGATAAAACCCGTTTCAGTGTTGAAATGCGCACCATTAGTGACCATGATTTGCAGTCGGAGCGCTTTGCTCCTAACGTGGATAATCTGGGTGAGCCACCTATGTACGCCTGGTTTAAATCCATCACTACATTGCAACCCTTAGTTGTGACAGAAGCCAGGGAGCCGGTATGTCAGATCGAACCGCATTAACTCAATCCGATATCTCCCCAACTCAATCTGATACTTGCCCATTTAGCATCCGGGCAATCACCCGGGATGATCTGAGTGAGGTCAACCAGATCTGTATGGCCGCTTTTATGGGGACCGTAGCATCAGGTTTATCTGAAGAAGGTATCGGAACCTTCAAAGGCATTGCCGCAGCAGATAGTTTTGCTAAGCGCATGGATGGAGACAATGTCATTCTGGTTGCCTGTAGTGGGGCTCAGGTACAGGGCGTGATCGAACTGAAAGAAGGCCGTCATATTGCCATGCTGTTTGTCCGGCCTGATGCTCAGGGCAAGGGCATCGGACGAAAGCTGATGGCTGCTGTGCGCCCCTGGTGCCGGACAGCAATAGTGACTGTCAGCGCCTCTCTGACATCCGTATCCGCGTATGAACAATTTGGCTTTCAATGTACCGGTGAGCCCGGAGAAATTGCTGGTCTGAAGTACCAGCCGATGGAATGGCAGCTGACAGAAACAGTATTATGACAGATATCCCTGTCAGATGAATGAGTTACGCTACTCGGTGCCTGATATTTACGGTATGATGCAGAGCATATAAAAAGAATATGTAACTGTGTGCTTAGTCAGGCTTAAATTCTATGACTCACTCTGAAAATAATACCGGAATGAAAACAGACTATCTGTCGTGGCCCACTTATTTTATGTCGATCGCCTTGCTGTCTTCCTTTCGCTCTAAAGACCGGAAGACCCAGAATGGCGCCTGTATTGTCACGCCGGATAACAAGATCGTAGGTATTGGCTATAACGGCCTGCCCAATGGTTGTGATGATAAAGATCCTGACTTCTGGTCCGATGACGACGAAGATGTTTTAAGATCCAAACATACCTATGTTGTGCATGCTGAGCAGAATGCCATCTATAACAGTACGCCTTTTGACCTGAAAGGCACGGCCATTTACGCCACCCAGTTTCCCTGTCATATCTGTGCTCAGGCCATTATTCAGGTCGGGATTAAAGACGTGTTTTACCTGAGAAGAAAAAACGGTAAACACCACGAGGATTCATTTAAAGCGGTGGCAAAAATGTTTAATGCCTCGGGTGTCAGCTATACCGATATTGCTGATATTCCAGGATACGACAGTGACTATCTGGATAAAATGTCAGAGCTGGCTCCCTGATCCTTTACACCTGATTTCCTCTGACTCAATTAAGCTCACTATTCAGGATATCTCTTCTGTCAGTCAGAAGAGATATCCATTCAGTAAGATCCGTTACTTACCGTTCTGACCAGATCTTTTCTTATTGCACACCCATCAGTTCCATCAGCCAGAGCGCTGTACAGCCAATCGCCAGCATGGTCAGAGTAAAGACGGAATTCACCCTGACAATATCCCGTGCCGGAGTGTGATAACGGGCCTGCATAATAAAATTCAGTCCACTGAATGTGCTGCCTGCCATCGACAGTGCCGTGGCCAGTACGTAAGCCACTGCCATCAAGGTTGGTGTTGTGGTGACATCGGCCAGTAAACCGGCAAAAATGGCGACCACGGCCAGCTGATGCAAGCCAGCATGGGCCAGCAGCACAATTGAGCACAATACAACCGAGGCTACCAGGGCATTGGTTTCTGTAAATGGCAGAGCAATCAGTCCTGCACCGATACAGGCTTTTACTCCACCAGCCAACACACCTGCAGCCAGAAACAGAGAAATTTCAGAGCGGGCATCAGGCAGTTTTGTCCTGATATGGGTCTGAGTCATGCGAATTCCTGTGATAACCGGGTTACGCAGACACACCAGAATAAAAGGCGTCAGCATAGCAATACCGGATACAATTGCCACAGTGGGTATCTCTGGATACATCGCTGTCAGCCCCAGTACACCAACTATCATTATTGCAGGCAAGCTCAGGGCAGACGTTTTCAGCGGATAGCCATCATACTGATTCAAGTCCTGTGGATAACGTAAACGGGCATCCAGCAAACAAAGCCCTAAACCAATTACGGCCAGAGAAACAGAGTAAGGATAGATCTCATACAGTTCAGCGCCGGGCACTTGCTCCAGTACCAGCGCCAGGATACTCAGAAACGGTGACCACAATACTGCCAGACCAAATCCTCGTGACAGAATCAGCTGAGACAAAGCATCCAGCCGGTCTTTTCGTTTTACCTGATCTCCTACCATGATGACGGCAGAGAAGTTCGCAATTGCCGAAAACAGGTGCATGCCTCCCAGAGTAAAGCCAAAGCTTTTCACTCCAGTCATATCTCCACTGCGTTCCAGCCGGGTTGCCATACTGATAAAGTTAACGGCTGTTAACAGCATCACCAGTTTCAGATGTTCTCCCATCAACTCCAACAGCTTCAGTGTACTGCCCTGCCACCAGGCCCAGCTAGCAAAGGCAAAACCGATACCTGCCAGAGTAAGAATCTGCTTTCTCTGACGGGCAGGTAAACGGGGTAATTCAGCCATAACAAACAGGCAGGCCAGAACCGTCGCCTGCTGTGCGGTTTCAGCTAGTTTTAACGTATCTGCCAGAGCCAGCAGACACATCAGAAACAGTACACCGCCCGTCAGTTCAACAGATGGCCAGAACGCTCTGCCATGAGTGCTCAGTGTTGATAACATAAATAAAACACCTGTTTAGTTAATATGTTAATTAATAATATTAGCTTATTCTGGACGAAAATGACCACTGATGCTGCGGTATATTTGTTCAAAAGATTGCAGGTAGCAGGAGAGCCATGTATTGCTTGTCTGTCAGATGCAATACATGGCAAAAAAAATCATTACGGAAATGTTTTAACTGTTTGTAAATGAATAGAAAAATCAGGCCGACTCTATCGCCTGCTCCAGATCCTGAATCAGATCTTCAACATTTTCGATACCCATCGAGAAACGTAACAGGTCATCCGGCACCGGGCTATCCGGCCCTTCAATCAGGGCACGGTGTTCAACCAGACTTTCTACGCCACCCAGAGACGTTGCGCGCAGGAAGTACTTCAGTCCGCCAATAATCTTCGCTGTACGCTCAACTCCACCTTCAAAACGGATGGACAGCATACCGCCAAAACCACCTTGCATCTGCCGGGCTGCAATCTCATGCTGAGGATGTGAAGCCAGTCCGGGGTAGATCACTTCCGCCACACCTGGAAAACCTTCAAAGTGCTGTGCGAAAGCCAATGCATTTTCACAGGCTCGTTCAACACGGACGTGCATAGTCCGCATGCCTCTCAATAATAACCAGCTTTCGAACGGTCCCAGAATTCCACCATGCTGAGCCCGAATACTGCAGGCTTTTTCCCAGCGGCTGTCTTCTTTGGCCGTGATTAAAGCACCAGCGACAACATCGCTATGGCCATTGATATATTTCGTGGCGGAGTGGAAAACATAGTCAGCGCCCAGTTCAATCGGGCGAGTCAGTAAAGGCGTTGCCACAGTAGAGTCCACGACCAGCTGAGCGCCTGCGCTGTGAGCCAGCTCAGCTGCACGGGCGATATCCACCACCTGCCAGGTCGGATTTGCCGGAGTCTCAACCCAGAGCATCTGAATCGGGGCTTTGTTTACCACCCGAACCAGATCAGCCTCATCGGCCGGGTCATAAAAAGAGATCTCAATACCCCAGTCTTCACAGAAAGAGATCAGCCAGGCCCGTAAAGACCAGTACATCACGGAAGGGGCTACCAGGCGATTGCCCGGACGTAATGTCTGCACTAATGCCGTGGCTGCTGCCATACCCGACGCAAATAATTTACAGGATGCCCCTGACTCCATTTCGCAGAGTACCGCTTCTGCCATTTCAGCATTAACACTCTGATCTCTGGCATAAATGCGGCTGCTGTCGTACAGATTCCCCTGTTCATCACGGGCAAAGGTTGTGGAAGGTTGAATGGGCGGAACCACAGCCCCTGTTTTCTGATCAAGGTAATGACCGGCCTGTGCCAGAAGGGTCTCTGTTTTTATTTTACCGCCCATAAAATACTCCTGATTCTTTTATAAAGTCAGAAGCTTAGCGTGAACACTTGCTAATGAACAAGCGTTAAGAATGTTCTGTCTCTGGGACTTTACAGAACCGAGGCCACGAAGTTGACGTTATCGGATCGTCTGCGCAAATGCAGAGAATGTGATTATCCAGGATGGAATAAACAAATATATATCACCTGGTGCTTCAGGAAGCGTTTTCAATGGGCGCTGTTGCATAGTTTTTAACAGTGAAATCTTCTACAATGCTTTGATATATGACAGTCAATGAATAAAAAAATGACATCTACTCATGCCTTAAAACTGAAAAACTCGGGTGTTTACCCTACTGCCCAACGTTTAGCCATAGCTGATATGCTGTTTGATCGGCACCAGCACTTTACTGCTGATTCACTGCAGGAAGCCCTGATATTCAATGGCATTAAAGTGTCTAAAGCGACTGTATATAACACTCTGAAGCTTTTTGTCGAAAAAGGTCTGGTTAATGAATTGGTGATTGATAGCCAGAAGTGCTTTTACGACACTAATACCAGCCATCACCATCATTTCTATAATATTGATACTGGCGAACTGACTGATATAGAGAGTATCACTCCTAAGATGCTGGAGAGCCTGAGTATTCCGGAAGGCACTACTATTGATAATATTGATCTGGTTGTTCGGCTTCGTAATCATTAGATCTTTGTCTGGAATGATCAAATCATAGGTGGAGACTGTCTTATCGACAATTCATTATTTTTTCCTTTCATATAGTTAAGATTAATAAATATTAATACTACCTTATATTTTTTGATGTATATCATCTTTTTATAGTTAGACTTAGTCTAAATTTAAACCTTGTATTGAAGGGGGCTTAATTGATCAGTAAGCCCCCGATAAAGATGAGGATCTGCCGCCAGTGCTAGCCTGGTTATCAGCTCTGTTTGATTAACGTTGTATCTGTAAGGTGAGAGCCATGTTAGTAAAGAAGAAAGCAGGATGTCTTCTGGCAGGAATGATGCTATTTCCCATGATAAGCTATGCTAGTGAACCTGTGGAGCCAATTAAACCTGTAACGAATGTCAATCTGGACGAAGTGGAGTTAGGCAAAAAACTGTACTTTGATCCTCGTCTGTCAAAATCTGGATTTATATCCTGTAATTCATGCCATAACCTCAGTATGGGAGGCACGGATAACCTGAAAACGTCAATTGGTCATAATTGGCAACAAGGCCCTATTAATTCCCCGACCGTACTGAACTCAAGTCTGAATCTGGCACAATTCTGGGATGGCAGGGCTGCAGATTTAAAAGAGCAGGCCGGAGGCCCTATTGCGAATCCTAAGGAGATGGCATTCACGCATATGCTGGCTGTCGATGTCCTTAAATCTATACCTGAATATGCCAGCGAGTTTAAGCGGGTCTTTGGTTCCGATCAGATTGACATCGATAATGTAACCCAGGCTATTGCCGAATTTGAAAAAACACTAGTCACGCCTAACTCTCGTTTTGACCAGTGGCTGCTGGGCGATCAGCAGGCGATTACCAGCTACGAACACGAGGGGTACCAAATTTTTAAAACATCAGGATGTGTAGCCTGTCACAATGGTGAAGCGCTGGGTGGTAACTCGTTCCAGAAAATGGGGCTGGTTCAACCATATAAAACCAGCAACTCAGCTGAAGGACTCGCTGGCGTAACTGGAAAAGATGCCGATCGTTTTAAATTTAAAGTACCTACTCTGCGTAATGTTGAGCTGACCTACCCATATTTCCACGATGGTGAGGCTGAAACTCTTCAGGAGGCTGTCGATCTGATGGCAAAACTCCAGCTTGGACGGACATTTTCTACCGATGAAAACGCTAAGGTGGTTGCATTTCTAAGAACTCTGACCGGAGATCAGCCCAGCTTTGTGTTGCCTCAGCTACCACCCTCAACCAGTAAAACCCCTCGTCCAGAGCCTTTTGATAACTAAATCAGTCTGGTCGGGTAACGTCTGAGAATACAAGCAGGGCTTCTGTATTTCTTCTGTAAAGTAACAATGCAGAATAATAGATCACGGCAGCTCCCCAGGTAACTCAGGGCTCAGCAAAATGTGCTGTCAGTCTGGTCATTACGGTATCAAACCGGGCTGGCAGTATACGATGACGTTTAGTCACCAGATATAAAGGCTCACTCACCGGGTTGGCAGGTTGGAACAATTCCAGCTTTTCTGGCTCTGCAAAACTATCCACAGCGCTTTCAGGTAGTACAGTAAATCCCAGACCCTTAGCAACAGGCAGCAAAATCTGACTGAGTTGATTGATATAACCTGCCACTGGCAGCTGATCCGGGTTAAGTTCATTCAGTGCTGGAATACCAGCCTGATGACAATACAGTGACAGATAATGCAGTACATCAGGGTGGTGAATCATACCCAGAGTTTTCAACTTGTGCGTAATCCCATCAGATATCTGCTCATTCACAACTGCTGACTTTCTATGGCTGGCCGGAAGAATAAGACACAGAGGCTCATGCCCGATCTCCCGGACGCTTAGTAAGCCTGTTGCTGGTAACTGAGTCACAATACCCAGATCAATAGTTCCCTGTTGAACATCAGTGATAATTCGATAGTTAGGGGCGACTTCCAGCTGGACCGTTAATCCGGGGTAACGGCACTGCAAGTCCAGCAATACCGGATATAACTGGAGAGCCATAGCACCGGAGCAGGCCAGGCGATAGCTGCCTGATTCGGGATCATCAAAGTTCAGCTGTTCCAATAAATCCTCTTCATTACGTTCCAGTTGCCCGGCGTACAGATACACCTGATGTCCCTGCTCTGTCAGTTCAAAGCTTTTTTTATCACGACGAATCAATGAGTGACCACAGGCCTCTTCCAGTTTGCGTACATGCTGACTGACACCAGGCTGTGTCATACAGAGTTGCTCTGCGGTACGGGTAAAGTGGCCTGTTTCAATCAGGGTACGAAATGTTTTAAGCCAGACAGGGTTCAGCATAAGATTCTTCTGTATCAGCCTTCATCGGATAAATTCTTCTCAGACCCGGATTATATTGCAGCCAAAGAGCAATACTTCGAATCATCGGTGCGTTACACTACCATCATTGCCGGGTATGAAAAGCAGAGCTGACAGCCATGTAAATAGTTCTGAGGATATTGCCGTATCTATCTGATTCTGAAAGATAATATATGGCCTGACCTGGTTTTATATATACTGGTTCTGTAAGCCTGTCTGTCATTCTGATATGTCATATCAAAGACTATTTCTGAAAATAATCACTCAGATAGCCTGCAACAATATCTCTGACCAGCATCAGGGCGGGATCCCTTACTGCATCATAGTGCCAGCATAAATCTACGGAAAACTCAGCCATACGTACAGGACAGGGCGATAAACTCAGAGAACTTTTTTCTGCCACAGCGCGTGCTGCAAAATCAGGAATAGTACATAACGCATCTGTGCCTTTTAACAGGAAAGGAACGGCTGCGAAATGACTGCTGGACATTTGTACAGTTCGCTTCAGATTCATCTCCTCCAGCGCATCATCTACAGCTCCGGTAAGGCCAGAAAATGAGATCAGCAGGTGCTTTCGTGCGACAAACTCTTCCAGTCGAATCACTTCTGAACCCTGACGGTAATCCGGATCATACAGGCAAAGATAGCCTGCCTGCCCCAGAGTCTGACGACGAATCCGGCTGTCTTTGATACTACCACCGGTAATTGCCAGATCCACCTGATGCGTCATGATCGACTGTTCAACCCGTTCACGATTTGTCTGCTGAAACACAACGTGAAATCCGGGAGCCTGCTGCTGAATCAGTTGTACCAGCTGACGACCAAAGGCAATTTCATAATCATCGGATAGCCCCAGGGTAATCGTTCTGACCTGCTGGCGTATATCGCTTTCCAGACGCGGAGACAGAGAAAGCTCTATTTTATCCAGTGCATCCTGTATTACCGGGCGCAGTAACACTGCCCGTGCCGTGGGCTTCATGCCAGCCTGGGTACGCTCAAACAGCGGGTCATCGTATACCTGACGCAAACGTTTCAATGCGGCACTAACCGCCGGTTGTCCAAGGCACAGCTTTTCTGCTGCACGGGTCACATTCTGCTCCTGGTACAGCATCAGAAATACCTTCAGCAGGTTCAGATCGATATTTGCCAGATTAAAATGATTAATAACTGAAACCTCTGCTATCAATTTCATTGCTTTTGTCTGGCTCAGTATAGTGTTTTCAGATAAAGAAAACAGACAACACAGAGGTCTCTATCATGTCGAATAAGAAAAAGATGGATAAACGTCAGGAGAAAATGACCGCTAATACGCTGACCGTTGCTGCATTGCAGCTGGGTTCAGACAATCGCGGCACTCAGGCGACACTGGAAAATATCCTGAGCTATAAAGATCAGATTCGTGATACCGGTTGCAAACTGGTGGTCATGCCTGAAGCATTACTGGGAGGGTATCCTAAAGGGCAGGATTTTGGTGCTCGAATAGGCTATCGCACTCAGCAAGGGCGGGATGATTATCTGGCTTACTGGCAGCAGGCGATCACAACCGACGGCCCGGAAGTGAAAGCATTGTGTGCTCTGGCAAAAGACACCTGTTGTAATCTGGTCGTAGGCGCCATTGAAAAGGCTGGCACCAGCTTGTATTGCTCTGTTTTATATCTGTCAGATCAGGGGGAGTTAGTCGGCAAACATCGAAAACTGATGCCTACGGCCAGTGAGCGTCTGGTCTGGGCTCAGGGAGATGGTTCGACATTGCCGGTACTGGATACCAGTGCCGGACGTATCAGTGGTGCTATCTGCTGGGAAAACTATATGCCTGCTTTGCGTCAGTCACTTTATGCTCAGGGGGTAGAGATCTGGTGTGTATCGACAGTGGATGATAGAGAGATCTGGCAGGCCAGTATGCGTCATATTGCTTACGAAGGGCGTATGTTTCTGATCAGTGCCTGCCAGTATCAGCCTTCACCGGAAGAACAGGGCATCAATACGGAATGGCCGGATCAGCAAACTCTGATTCGTGGTGGCAGTGTGATCATCTCACCTATGGGCGATATTCTGGCTGGACCTGTCTGTGAACAGGAAGGGCTGATCACCGCAGAAATTAATCTGAATGAGATTGTCAAAGCCCGTTATGACCTGGATGTATCAGGACATTATGCTCGCAACGATATTTTTCAGCTGACAGTAGATGCCCGAAGTAAGCCCGGAGTCAGCTTCAATGAACAGTAGTACTTTCTCAATCAGATCCAGATGATTAAACCGCCTTAATGGTATTGAATTTACGATATAAGAATGGATCAATTCTTCATATCAATTAAGACTAAAGTACAGTTAAAGTTGCTCCTTTACGGCTATATAGCCGCTACTCCCTGCTGCGTGATACTCAGGTGACATCTATCAGGGAGTAGCACTTATGCAAGTGTTCAGAGTTCTGGCGCTGTTTTTTTTATGTCTTGCGCCATGGTTACCGGTTAAAGCTGAACAGGCTCAGCCCGCTCCAGCGGAGATGAGAGGCCTGATCAAACAGCTTTTCCCGGAAGCTACCGAAATTAAAGCACCGACTGATGAAGTCGCTGTCTGGCAGGTTTATCAGGTGACAGAAGTCATTGGGTACGCCTATCTGTCCGGGGATTATATTAAGTTACCCGGTTTTTCCGGTGCACCTTATCAACTGCTGATCGGTATTGAGCACAATGGTCTGTACAGAGGGGTTCATGTCGTTGAGCAGCATGAACCTATTTTTCTGCATGGTTTAGGTACAGGGCCGATGAATGACTTTGCCGCCCAGTATCCGACACTGGATATCCGGCGCACTATCAAAATTACCAGTGCCACAGTACGTAATAAGACCTCAGGGGCCAACCAGTATATTGATGGTATTACCAAAGCCACGGTATCGGCTATTGTGTTGAACGAAACCGTTATGCTGTCAGCGCAGAAGGTAGCGCAGGATATCGGTATTATTCCGTTACTCCGGCCTCCCGCTACAGTTAAAACAGAACACTTTGAAGCGCTGAACTGGCAGAAATTACTGGATCAGGGCATGATCCAGCGTCTGCAATTAAGTTATGACCAGCTGGAGCAGGCCTTTTCTGATACCAGTGCCGATGGTCTGGGCGACGAACCGGTCGGTGATAATGATCAGGTTGCGGATCTGTATTTTGCCTACCTGAATGTACCCAGTATTGGTCGTTATCTCTTAGGTGATGCCGGTTATCAGCGCCTGATGCAGGAAGAGCTGAAAACTGGCGAACATGCCATTGCTGTGATATCTGTTGGCCCTTACTCCGTATTGGGTGATGAGTTTGTTCCTGGTACACCTCCAGACCGTTTAGCTGTTTATCAGAATGATCAGCAAATTGGCTTACGGGATATCGACTTCTTACGGGACCCGGATCGTCTGCTGGAGATTGAAGGCCAGTTATCAGCTGAAGTACCGGAGTTTGAAGAGTACCAGGTGTTTCGTATTAAAGCCGCTGCACCATTTGATCCGGCTTCCCAGTGGAAACTGGCGTTGATGGTCACTCGTTCTCCGGGTTATCTGCGCGATGATGTGGTCAAAGAGTTTCATGGTCAGTATCAGCTACCGGAGCGCTTTTTTGATATCCCGGATATGAGTGCTTCACAGCCAGAACCTTTGTGGAAGCAGATCTGGCGGGATCGTCAGGAGCGCATTATTGCTCTGCTGGCGGGGCTGGTGGTTCTGACATCAATTATCTTTGCTCATCGCTGGCTGACAGCTCAGCCAAAACTATTTCAGGCAGTACGCTGGGGCTTTCTGGTCTACACTCTGGTGTTTATCGGTTATATCACTCAAGGCCAGCTATCCATTACCAACGTATTTACTATCGCTCAGGTCATTACCGGCAGTGCCAATAGCGATATTCTACTGCTTGATCCGGTGATCTTTATCCTGTGGTGTTATGTACTGGTTACCCTGGTGATCTGGGGGAGGGGTTACTTCTGTGGCTGGTTATGCCCGTTTGGAGTACTGCAGGAAATGGCCGCCTGGCTGGGAGAGAAAAAGCTGCGCCTGAAACAGAAACGGGTGCCATTTGCCCTGCATCAGAAGCTCTGGAAACTGAAATATCTGATCTTCACAGCCCTGGTCGTCACCAGCTTAACCTCAGTTGGCACCGCTGAGCAGGCAGCTGAAGTGGAGCCATTCAAAACCGCCATTACTATGGGGTTCGTCCGGGAATGGCCGTTTGTCATTTATGCGATGCTCTTGCTGATTGCCGGATTGTATCTGCATAAGCCTTTCTGCCGCTATCTGTGCCCTCTGGGAGCGGGTTTTGCCATCTTTGGGCGTTTCCACCTGCTACGCTGGCTGCCTCGTCGGAAGGCCTGCGGTTCTCCCTGTAAACTCTGTAATCATCGTTGTGGTATTAAAGCGATCCATCCGGATGGCCAGATTGATTATAACGAGTGTATCCAGTGTCTGGAGTGTGAAGTGATCTATCATGATGATAAGCAATGCGTTCCTTTGATTACTGCCAGCCGTAAGACAAAAGCCGTCCATAAAAGCAAACCGGATCAGGTGATTGCCCGTTCCGTCAGTGAGTAATTGCTGTCATCTTCTCTATCTCAGGCAAAATTATTCTTAAGGCCGGAGCCCGCTGTATATACAGTGGGCTTTTAATCAGTACATATCATTGATAATTCCCTTGTAAATGTTGGGTTTCTTCGAAAATTAGTTGAAATGAAACCTGTATTGTGACCAGATGTAATTCAGCATCAGTCATCCGGATTTTGCCGAAATAAGCCATGTCAGAGAACATCGCCGTCATATACAGTCCGGAGTTTTGTCTATACTTATCTATTGAATGAAACACCGGATTAAATCAAATCGTTTTTGTGTCTCGTTCTGATTATTCTGACAGGTTGAGTCTTATGTTACGCCCTCTATTAGTAAGCTGTTTATGTCTGACCGGGCTGCCTCTTTTTGCCAGTACCAGTGACAGTACCCCTTATAAGGAGTTGCCTCCCCAGACATTGCATATGGATCGGGAGTCCGCGGGCAAAGGGAATGCTGAATCGATGGCTAAGATGGGCTGGATCTATCAGAAAGGCATTGGTGTTTTACCGGATGATATGACCGCCATTGATTGGTATAGCCGGGCTGCGGCAAAAGGAAATGCTGATGCAATGACCAACATGGGATGGATGTATGCTCAGGGCAATGGCGTCGATAAGAATGACCAGAAAGCTCTGTACTGGTATGAGCAGGCTGCAGGTCTTGGTAATGCCGGAGCAATGCGTAATCTGGGATGGATGTATTTTGTCGGTCAGGGTACTGAGCAGAGCCATCATTTAGCTGCTCACTGGTATTATAGAGCAGCAGAGCAAGGTTCAGCTTCAGCTATGACAGATCTGGGCTGGATGTTTTTTGATGGCAATGGGTTTGATGCCAGTACTGATAAAGCGTTGCAATGGTTTCGTCTGGCGGCTGACAGGGGGTATGGCCGGGCGATGGCCGACCTGGGCTGGATGTACCTGATGGGGCATGGTGTTGAACAAAATGATGATATGGCTGCTTACTGGTACAGACAAGCTGCTGAGAGGGATGATGCCAGAGGCATGACCGATCTGGCCTGGATGTATGCCAATGGACGTGGTGTTGAGCAGAATGATGTGGCTGCGGTTCAATGGTATCGTAAGGCCGCTGACCAGGGCTTCACCCGAGCCATGACTAATCTGGGCTGGATGTATTATCAGGGTAAAGGTGTTGCACCCAGTTCTGTTCAGGGACTACGCTGGTTAAATCAGGCGGCAGAACAGGGCGATATTCATGCGATGACGCTATTAGGAAAAATGTACTACCAGGGCAAAGGTGTTGCGAAAAGCGAAAGCGTAGGTCTGCTCTGGTTGAATAAAGCTGCCCGTTCCGGAAGCGATGATGCTCAGGAAACGCTTGAGCAACTGGGTGGTTAACGGAGATTTATTCCAAAAACAACTGAGTTCTGTGGCGATATAAAAACCGTTTCAGAACTCAGTGCCATATTGCTCTATCCTTCACCTATTCATCAACCAGGCGTAATGCCCGAATCAGATCTGCCAGCAGCGTCATCTCTTTCTGGCTGAGTCCCTTCTGCCCTTTCAGTAATAACCGGGTGAGTTGAACTTGCTGAGTTTTACTGAGCAACTTTGTCCGGTGCGTCATGCCCCGCTCCTGCACATTAAGAAGCTGCCGCTGAGCATGATTTCTGCTACCCACGGCATCCGCAAAGTCCAGTAAACGACCCAGAATAACAAAGGCAAAACCGGTATCTTTAACTGGTCCGGCTGTCAGCATTTTTCCGGCCAGAGGAACCCCTTTAATATTAAGTGCATCTGTTTTTCGGGTGGCTGCCAGTGATGCCAGCCCGGTAACTATGCCACCGGTCAGAGCACCGGTCATCAGAGAGGCGCCACCTACTCCTGCATCAATGATCGCTCCGGACGCTGCTCCTGCAGCGGCAGATAAGGCGATCAGTTTTTTTCGATCCAGTCCGAAAATATACCAGGTGGACTGGTCGAACATATCTGGAAAATCTGCCTGTAATTGCCCTGCATCAGTCTGTAGTTGCGTCAGGGCGTACATCGCTTGTATCTGCTGACGAAAGTGCTCTTCATGCTCTCTTAATGTTTTCTGATATTGCGTAGCCAGTTGCTGTTTTAACAGGCTTTCGGTGAACTGTACGGGCACTTTAATCTGGCGTGTTTCGGACAGGATGCGCCCCAGGCTTTCTGCAATCAGATAAGCACTCTGCGCTTCCAGCTTGTTGCTATGGTCTTCTAAGTGTTGCAGGGCCTGCTCCAGTTGATGGCGCCAGGGTTCATACAGTTCCGCAAAGGCTGATAATACTGCCCGCTTTTTTTCATCATTCGCGCTCATGGGATCAAACACCCGCACGATACTGAAAAACTGCGACAGGGCGGATTGCCACTGGGGAACATAATCCGCACCGCTAATAGGATTGATCAGCGCCATACGGGGTTGCCCGGTCCATTGTAACACCGACATTTCAGCTTCATATTCTGGCGAATATGGCAAAGACCCGTCCACGACATAAATAATACCTGCACCCTGCATGACTGGAGTCAAAAGCTCAGTTTCATCCTGAAACCGGTTGCTTTCCTGAGAAGCCTGTTCAGCCAGAAAAGCCTTTACCGTTTCAGCGCGTTGAGAAGCATTGTCGGCATGCTGTTCCAGCCAGGCCAGCACCTGACGTGGTCTTTGAAAGCCCGGAGTGTCAATCAGGTGGTACAAAGGCTGACCATCAACCGAGCAGGTAAAGGATTGCGAACGAGTTGTCGTGCCTGAGATTTCCGAGATACTGACGTCATCCTGACGAGTCAGTGTCGAGACAATACTGGATTTGCCCTTATTCGGATGCCCCACTACGGCAAATTCTGGCAGATTCATTGAGTGTTTCCCACGATTAAATCGCTGATCATCCGTTTTTCCCCTCAGAACGTTCAGTATCATGCGTTAATGAAGCCATCAGGTCATGTTTGCTGGATTGCTCCAGAGGCAGTTGATGCCGGTCTGCAAAAAACTGCCAGGTTTTTAGCTGAACATCTGTGCGTTCAGCCGCAATATTCTGAGCATTAATCAGAATTAGTCTCAGCGTAACGCCTTTATCCCGAAGCTGTTCTGCTATATCTGCCAGTTCACCGGTAGGGATTTGCCAGAGATCTGCAATCAGAGCAATAGCTTCCGTTTCAACAGTGGAAAGCTGATTCAACCAGTCCTCATCAGCCTGCCATGACGCCAGTCCCAGATTATGGCGGACAGGTATCTCTGTTTCACTTAAACGCCAGCCAACCTGATAACCTGTTAATGCTGGTTCTTGAATCCGGGGCTGAGATTTGATCTCAGTTTCAGTCTGAGGCTCTTGCTGGTCAGGGCGCTTTGTTGCTTTTTCTTCTGTTTCTGTTTTAGTGGCAACAGGCATAGTGTCTTGCGGTTGATCTTCTGGTGCTTCCTCTTGCTGCAACGGATCAATAGAAACCGTATGCTGCTGATGGTTCAGAAATTGCTCCGGTACAACCGATGTTTGTATAGCCCGGCCCAGTCGGGATTTCAGCTGATAATTAAACAGTGCCATGAGTAGTAAGCGGGGTAGCAGGCCATAGGTCAGTACCGCTGCTACCACAAAAGACCAGAGTTCGGAGCTTTGTTCGGTTTGTCCTGGCTCCGCAAAAGGCTGTACGCTGAACTGGCTGGCTTCTACCACGGAAAGAGCCGGTGCCTCCAGCCATAACTGCCAGGGTAGGGCAATCCAGTGAAAGATTGCTGCCATCGTTTCATAATTCTGAATAAAGGTTGAAGACCAGTAAAAACGTATTTCCTGAAAAGTCGCAAAGACAAAAAAAGCGATAAGCCCACCCAGCACCATCAGACTGGCGCCTTGCTGAAGCTGTCGAGCCAGCCAGGGGCGAAGTAACAAGTGATTTGGCTGAAAGTCTGGCAACTGGTAACGCTCTGCGAGCCAGTGATATCCCAGTGGTGGATGACGAGGTTTTTCCGGGCTGGATGCTGCCGAGACCGCCGTTAACAATGATAATAAGCAGGGGAAAAAAGCAAATAGAAACAGGGGGAGCCAGATATTAATTATGCCTCCTGCCTGTACTGCCAGCACCCCTGACATCGTCACAGCCCCTGTAATAAGACATACCCCCCATAACCACCAGGGCAAACGTATAAGGTGCTGAGGCCTGAAAGCTTGTTGCTGCCATAATGTCAGCCATTGTTGCAGAGAAGTCGGCGTTCCAGACACTGAGGATGAGATGTCTGAACAGGCCTGTGAGTTCAGGGACAATACTTTACCCTGCTCAACAAAACGACAAAAACTTAACCAGAGAAATAAGCTAAAACTTGCGGAACGTTTCAGGAAAAATTCAGAGGCTTCTGAATCAGGAAGATGACTCATGCAGAGTAAACCTTTCAATACAGAGAAGTGTGTAAAATAACAGGGCTATTGTTTCCTTATTTTCCTGATAAAATCAAAAGGAAAATAGCCCTTTTCTGTATGGATTCAATGTGTGGCTCCTGCTGAGGTGTAAAGAGATAAAGTCGGACTACGCTGACAGCAGTAATTTAGTTGACTGATAAACGTATCAGGTCAGGATTAACACAGCTCACAATCAATACAGACGATTCAGCACAGAAAGATACCCATTGACTTTACTATTGGTCATCGCAGTGGGATTCAGGCGGTCAGCGATACGCATAGATAGCTCCAGTTTTTGCAGAGAGCTTTTGTTTTCATCGCTCATAATTTCTCCCTCTTCTGAGCGACTATAGCGGCTCAGCTCTTCAGCAATCAAACGGATATTAGCATTGGAGGAAGATGGCTGAGCACCGTTGAAGTTGCTCAGAACAGATTTAGCCTTATCCAGTGTATCCAGCAATGCATGTTCTTCATCCTGCTCTTTTAACTCCTTACTGAAACGATCCGCAAATTCCATCAGTTCTTTCAGAGTACCCTTATCTTCTCTGTCAGAGTCAGACGTTGATGCTTCTGTTGCCAGAGGTGTCAGTCTTCTGGCTTCAGCATTATTAATCAGACCGTACTCTTCCAAACGTGAAATAAATGTCGGCGTAATGCGCAGACTGCCAGGCCCATCGGCAAAAAACTCTTCATTCAGCTTCTGTATTCTCAATGCCCGGTCAGATAAGGTCACTCCCTGATTAGCAACTCTGGTTGCTGTAGCGCTGGTCTCCTGGGATTTCGCTGAGGTATCCTGAGCAGGTTTAGCCTCAACTTTCTGATGATTATCCTGCTTAATTAAGGTTTCACTACGTGTTGAATTGATGCTCAGCATTTTCCATAACCTCAGTCGAGAAATTTAAAACTGATTTTGGTTATGAAAAATATATGCCATATTTTTTAACTCATTGTTTTAATAAAAATAAGGTATGGTTCTCGCCGCATGATCAAACTCTGTCGGCGGAAAACAGATCATGTAATCAATATAATCCCTGGCAATGTCGTGCCGCAGGTATTAAGAAACGCTGTTAGTCGTCGATAAAGTGAAAAGAAACATTTCTATAAAAAGCATGTTTTTCGTTGCACTGGTTTAATCTGCGAGGTAGGTAAAGGGATATAAAGCGTCACAGTGCCTTTTGTATTTAATGGAATAGTCGCCCTGCTATGAAACAGGCCTGGCATATAGCTTTGTCGTGCTTTTGCTAACCCTCTGATTTCCCTGCTTTTGCTGCTCGTTTCAGAGCTGCTGTAACTTTTTTACAAAAAATGCACTTATTTTTGC
>NZ_JACJFM010000354.1 GCF_014164585.1 Oceanospirillum sediminis
AAACCATTACTGTTCCTGGAGAAGGACAAAATATGGTGGAAAGTGGCGCTGTAAAGAATGTGGTAACATTTGCAGATGAGGTTATTGTAGACATTACTATTAAAAACCCAAGTTTACAGGCCAAAAAGCGTACTGAAGTGGATATCCTTAAAACCATTCATGAGAAAGTATACGAAAAGGCAAAGATTACAGTAAATGTAAAGGTAGAAGCACCAGCTAAACCTAAAACAAATGTTATCAAAGGAAAACCAATTCCAGGAATTCAAAATATAGTCGCAGTAGCGTCAGGTAAAGGCGGTGTAGGTAAAT
>NZ_JACJFM010000355.1 GCF_014164585.1 Oceanospirillum sediminis
CAGCTCCAGCCCAGCTCCAGTCCCATGTTTGCGGTCTGTAAAGTACTGGCTCTGACTTTCTGTTCCCGGGCATCATCTGACAATTGATGATAACACAGAGCAAGATTGGTTCGGGTCACCTGGATATTACGCCCATTCATCCAATACAGCACTTGTCCTAACCATCGCCCCCAACGATGTAAACGGGGTAATGGCTGCTTACTGCAAAATGACAGAAACGGCACCAGTAACCGGTTAACGGCCTTACTCTTCAACTGTTTGCGCTTGTTCTGACTCATTTTTCCTCTGTTCTGCCGCTATCAGGCTGGT
>NZ_JACJFM010000357.1 GCF_014164585.1 Oceanospirillum sediminis
GTCTCCTGGCATTTATACTTTTATCTTCCCCGGCTGCAGACCGGAGAAGTGGCTGCAGTGAACCGTAGCCGTTATGCACTGGAGAATTTCCCTACCTCTCCGGTAACAGCAGATGCTCTGGCTTCACTCGGCGAAGCGTATCTGCATCTGGGTATGGAAGACCAGGCTCGTCAGACCCTGGAGCTGTTGAAAGAACAGTATCCGGATCATAAGCAGCTGACAGATGATGGCGAACTAAGACTGATTAAACCGGTCGCAGAAACATCCAAATCGCCACTACAGGCGGTATTACCGGATCTGTTCAGCTG
>NZ_JACJFM010000358.1 GCF_014164585.1 Oceanospirillum sediminis
ATTGAACAATTAATTGAGTTTGGAACAAAACCTATGTTGAATTCAAATGATAATGAACTCAAAATAACTGAGCTCCTAGTAGGCTTATATTCTGAATACTTAAAATTAGACAAGAGCGAGCTTGATAATGAAACCCGAGATGATGTACCTGAGTTTGAATATGAAACAGTTAGACAATTTGTAGAGATAAATTTCCCAGAATATGGTTGGTATCACTCCTTGATAAATTCTCATAAAATTACTGAGTCTGAAAATTTAGTAACTGGAGATGCAATAGATGATTTAACGGATATTATTAAAGATATGAT
>NZ_JACJFM010000359.1 GCF_014164585.1 Oceanospirillum sediminis
CCCCTTGCCAGATAGCTCTCAGCTCTGCGTTCAGCCCCTGGTCGTTTTCTTCTTCGTCATCCGGTGCTGCAATCACATTGGCAAAATGTTCGGCAGCCCGGTTACGGTGATGATCCAGCTTCTCTTCAAATGCCTGCCAGTTATCAAAATTCATGATGCAGGCCATCCGCAGGCGAGGGAAGTCGTCATCCGGCAGGGTCTGAGTCTGCTGATCTGCGACGCCTTGCAGCGCATGTTCTGCGTTACGTAAAAACAGATAGGCATCCAGCAATTCGTCAGTAATCTGTTGAGGCAGAAGACCCATACCG
>NZ_JACJFM010000360.1 GCF_014164585.1 Oceanospirillum sediminis
GTTTTCGTATTTGGGGTATGATACTGAAACCGTTCCCATTCACTCAAGCGTAATAAACTTAAGTTTGGAGGAGGATGTTGCAATGTTAGATGAAGTTGTAGTTGTTGGTTATGGAACCTCAACTAGTTCTGCTCTATCAGGAAGCGTAGCTGGTGTTTCTTCCACGTCAAATATAAAGATAAGAGGTGTTGGCTCTTTCAAAACTAAAGGTACACCATTATATGTTATTGATGGCGTAATAAGTAGTGCAAACGATTTCAAGAGATTAGATGAAAGCATGATTGCATCTGCAGATATTTTAAAAGAC
>NZ_JACJFM010000361.1 GCF_014164585.1 Oceanospirillum sediminis
TTGTAATCTCGGTAGCATCCATATAAAAAGCTCTAACCGTTACGGTCTTACCAGGAGCATCATCTACCCCAGCAAGATCATCATCAGCTTTACCCATTATAAATGCACCTCCAGGAACAAGCTCCATACCATACGGTTTTTCTGGATGCCATTTTTTCCCTTGAACTCCTACCAGCTCTCCTCTATCTTTAGAGCCACAACTAGCCAGTAAAGTCAATACTGCGGTTAATAAAATAAACTTCTTCATATTCATAGAAAACTCGAGGTTAATTATTATAGCTTCAATTTTGAGAGCGTAAACATATTT
>NZ_JACJFM010000362.1 GCF_014164585.1 Oceanospirillum sediminis
ATCAAAAGCGATGTTGCCAAAACCGCGTCGATATTCGTCCCAGCGCCGTCCGAAGTCAACGCTGCCGTCCAGCCTGTTCTGGATCAGAAGCCATCCTCCGTTCTGGGTGGTCTGATCACAGTAGACCTTGTATGGAGGGTAGAAGGCGTCGGGCTGGATCATGTACATCTGGGAGTCTTTTCCTCCACGGCGGAAGATGTCCTCACACTCCTTACCGGACACCACTGGGATGGGACACTTGGTCTTGCAGGGTTCTTTGCACTCCTCTGTCTGGGCCTGGATGGCCTTCTCCAGCTTCTGGATCTTC
>NZ_JACJFM010000041.1 GCF_014164585.1 Oceanospirillum sediminis
AAGAACTTTATCAATATGATTTACCTGATTGGCAGCCCAATAGAGGTACAGGTTCAATCAGGTAAATCCACATGAAACGTCGAAGAGCCAATAGAATCTGTCATTACGATCTCCTATTGAAAAATAAAAATTAGGCAACCATTATTTGTAAAAATGGTCCTGAAGGCAATAGCGACAATATATGTCGATATAAAGAAAAAAAAGAAAGGACACCCACAAAATTAGACAGCTCCAAAACCCTCGTCTACGCTGAATTCAGCCACTAAGGAATTTCAGAGGATTCCCACATGACACGCGCACGCCGTGAGCAAATCAGTCCCACCGATACGCCCTACTATCACTGCATTGCTCGTTGTGTGCGTCGCGCTTTTCTATGCGGAAAAACAAGAGGACACCCATAAAAATTAGACAGCTCCAAAATCCTCGTCTACGCTGAATTCAGCCACCAAAGAATTTCAGAGGATTCCCACATGACACGCGCACGCCGTGAGCAAATCAGTCCTTCCGATACGCCCTACTATCACTGTATTGCTCGTTGTGTACGTCGGGCTTTTCTATGCGGTGAGGATGAGTTTTCAGGCCAATCATTTGAGCATCGTCGTCAGTGGATTATTGATCGTTTAGTTCAGTTAGATCAGATGTTTGCCATTGATATCTGTGCCTATGCTTTGATGTCGAATCACTACCATCTGGTGTTGTATATCAACCAGCAGCAAGCACAAAGTTGGTCCGATGATGAGGTGATTGCCCGTTGGACTCAGTTGTTTACTGGACCTGTGTTGATTCAGCGTTATAAACGCGGTGAATATCAAACTGATGCGGAGCTGGACAAAGTTGCAGAGATTGTCGCTGAGTGGCGGGAAAGGCTTATGGATATCAGCTGGTTTATGCGCTGCCTCAATGAGCATATCGCCCGTAAAGCCAATGAGGAAGATAACTGCAAAGGCCGCTTCTGGGAGGGTCGTTTTAAAAGCCAGGCGTTATTAGATGAGCAGGGTTTGCTGACCTGCATGGCTTATGTGGATCTGAATCCTGTACGTGCTGCTATTTCAGATTGCCCCGAAGCGTCGGATTTTACTTCTATCCAGCAGCGGATTTGGGAGTATGCACCGGAAGCCGACCATACTGAACCATCCCCCGATAAGCCTGTGTTGAAACCCTTCTCAGCCGAACAAGCAGACAGTGAGTTTGCCATTGCTTTTGATCCAGCGGATTATCTTGAACTAGTGGATTGGACGGGGCGTTGCGCCCGAGAGGATAAACGCGGCGCTATTTCTAGCCATTTCCCACCTATTTTGTCACGTTTGAATATTGATGCGGAGCAGTGGCTTAAGGCGATGCAGCCATCTGGTATCAAGCCATGTCGGGCGATAGGGCATTTAGACAAGCTTAAATCATTTGCCAAACAGGTGGGGTGTCGTTGGTTAAGGGAGAGCCAACAGTTCTATCCCTTATTCAACAGATCCGTTTAGCCACAGCACATGCACTATCCCAGATATGTGAGGTGATCTAATGGATACAGCCAGTCAGTTAAGGATAATTTCATTCACTGGAGATAAAATAGTCCACGGGAAAGCGACACCAGAGCATTTAAGCCAGGTACAATCTCACGGGGTCTGAAACAGGACCATAAAGAGACTGAAGCCGCTATAGTAACGTGGTATCAAATGCAACCCTTCGGGCAATCCAGGGTCAGAAATAAGACAACGCAAAAGGAAGCATGAAACAATGAGAACACTGGGTAATATATTGTGGTTTTTACTGGGAGGAGTCTTTATGGGGCTTCTCTGGTGGTTTTTTGGAGTACTGGCATTTATTTCAATTATAGGTATTCCCTGGGGACGTTCCTGCTTCGTGCTGGGTAAATTTTCCTTCTTCCCATTCGGTAAAGAAGCGATTTCCCGTGATCAGCTAACGGGTCATGAAGATGTGGGCACAGGTGCTCTGGGCATGATAGGTAACATCATCTGGTTTATTTTTGCCGGAATCTGGCTGGCTCTGGGACATCTGATGTCTGCTGTAGCGTGTTTTGTGACTATCATCGGAATTCCTTTTGCTCTGCAGCACCTGAAACTGGCGATGATATCACTGGCTCCTGTCGGTCAGACTGTAGTCAATAAAGAAGATTTAACCAGAAAATATTAAGTTACCGATCAGACCGTTTGCTTACCAACAAAAGCCAGAATACAGAGTATTCTGGCTTTACATTATGACAATACTGCATAGTCAGCCCCTCTCCCATAACGGTTTAAGACTCGCTCCAGATTGTTTTCTGAAGCACCAACGTTTTATCTCTGATCAAACGTGTATCAGGCTTGCTGCAGAGCATAAGGAATCAGGCTGTAATATCCGCGCCCCATTACTATTAATAAATTATCTCCGTGAATAAAGTATCGATTTTGTCGGAATAATCGTATCTCTCAAATATTCACTGAATATTTTTATTCAGGATGTGATCCAGAATTCAGCTAAAAACATATAGAATTATGGGTTAGTTACTCAATCCCATTGTAATCGCATAGGTTTAATCGATGAGCGATATTATAGCCCATCCACTTCTGCCGATATCTGGATGGGCTTTTTTTATCCATAGTGCCTAAAAACTCCAAAAATGTCTGACAGGGCGCTTATAAAACAGACTAATTTAGTGCGTTCTCCATGAAGTATCATGGCCATTCATTAGCCTCCCACCCTATAACAATCTATAATATACACTTTACCGTATAAAAAAGTTTAATCTTGTTTATAGCAACTCTCAGGTGGGAAAACGGATGACATGCATATCGGAAAAAGGCGCATCGGAGTTACCTTCATGTGATCGTTGCAGAAACCTTGCACAGCTTCCATTCAGTTTCAGCTTCGCCTTTCAGCCTATTGTCCGGGCAAGTACCAGATCCATTGAATCTTATGAGGCTCTGGTAAGAGGCACAGATGGAGAGCCTGCAGGTACTATTTTTCAGCATATAGATGAAACCAATATTTATCAGTTCGATCAGGCCTGTCGAGTGACAGCTATTAAAAAAGCAGTGGAGCTTAATCTGACGACATATCTGAACCTGAACTTCACACCGAATGCCGTTTACGAGCCTCATTTATGTATTCGAACAACGCTGGATGCAGCCAATCGCTATGGTTTTCCATTAGAAAAGATTGTTTTTGAAGTCACCGAAGGTGAAGAAGTCAAAGATAAACAACACCTGGTCAGAATTATTAATAGTTATAAAGCAATGGGATTCAGAACAGCCATTGATGATTTTGGCGCAGGCTACTCTGGTCTGAACCTTCTGGCTGATTACGAACCAGACACGATAAAACTGGATCGTGAACTCATTACAGATATACATATGCATTCCAGAAAACAAGCCATCATTAAAGGAATTATTCTGGTATGCCATGAGCTGAAACTGGAGCTGCTTGCGGAAGGAATCGAGCTGAAAGAGGAATATCTCTGGCTGAAAGATCAGGGCATTGATCTGTTTCAGGGCTATTATTTTGCTCGCCCCGGCTTTGAGTCATTGCCAGAAGTCGCTATTGAAAAATTCTGAGCCAAAAGAATCAATAGAATGGATCATTCCGTTTTTCCTGGTGATCCAGTGTATCTTCCATTCCGTAAAGCACTACGGAACGGTTTATCCTCATTGCCAATAGTTAAAACATTACCATGTTTTATTGGTCATTAGTTCTGTCTGGCTCTCCTTGAGCAGACAGGACTTTTTTATGTAACCCCGACCATTTTTTCTGAAAATATATCAGCATACCTCTCTCTTTTCTTTTACGATCAGTAGCTTACTTTATATACCAGACCGCATCAGGCCTTATCCGGTGGAAAATGGCTGGCCAGATCTTCCAGATGTTGCTCAATAAAATCAGCAAAAACTCGCCCTCGCAGCGTTTGTCGATCTTTTTTTGGTAGCACCAGATAACTATCAATCCCCATCTCAATACCCTTATTATGCAATAGCATCAGCTGTCCCGATGTCAGATCTGCTGCTACTTCATAATACTCTGCCAGAGCAACCCCCTGCCCCAGCCTCGCAGCCATAAGCGATTGATAGTTGTCGCTGTAAAAAATATTAGCCTCCAGTCCTTTTACCTCACCGTTGGCAAATTGATTAAACCAATGGGTCCATCCTTTGGCTCTGTCATGCAGTAAAGGGTAATTCAGCAGTTCTGCACCATCTTCAATAGCAGGCCTGTGCAATGTCAATGATGGCGATGCCACCGGATACAGCCTTGTAGTATGCAAACGCCGGGTTTCAAGATGAGATGTATCATCCGGCAGGCCAAAACAGACACAGACATCAAATTCATCAGGCAGAACCCTGGCATTCGGCACAATCTGACTGAGTCGGATAGATACCTCAGGATAAGTCCGGTTAAACCGTCCTATCACCGACATCAACAGGTTATTAGTAATTGAGGGTGTAGAACATAGAACCAACTCTCCAGCCATAGACTGGCTGTCAGCATCCAACTGGATTATCCCCTGAGTCATTCTGTCCAGGCCTTCGCTCACGGCATCCAGCAAACGCTGACCAGCGGGACTCAGGTATAGCCGTTTATGCTTTCTGACAAATAATTCTTGCCCCAGGGAGGTTTCTAAGCTGCGTATCTGCTGACTGACAGCTCCCTGAGTAACCCCTAGCTGTTCTGCCGCCCTGCCCAGATGACAGCTGATTGCTGCCGCTTCAAAGGCCCGGAGTGCATTAAGAGGGAGTTGTCGACGATCCATTTTCATTGTTTAGATTTTCTATATAAAAATTTCAGTATTAATCGTTTTTTATCAGAAAAATTACTTGATAGCATCTGCCAACTGTTAAATGACCTGAAATCCTCGGTTTATCTTTTGCGTCTATCGCTCTGCTATTACCTATACAGAGATACCGGACCGAAAGATAACCCCGTCAGTGTCAGAGAGATTGATTGTTGTAGAGAATATCCGTCAATGAGTTTATCTTTTTTATCCCGCTTTAATAGACACGACAATGCACAGCAACAAAACGGACTCTGGATTATGATTCTGGCCATGCTGCTGATCCCTTCTGTTGATGTACTGGCGAAACTGCTGTCCAAAGATCTGGGTCCGGTACAGATCAGTTTTTTGCGTGTCGCTTTTCAGGCAGTATTTCTGCTGGTTGCCATACGGGGCCTGCCCCGGTTAATTCATTCAGCGGCTCTCACTAAAAAATTACTTATCGCCAGTTTGCTGGTCAATCTGGCTGTCACATCTATGGTCTGGTCTCTGGTTTCTATGCCGGTTGCTAACGCTGTGGCACTATTCTTTATTGAACCCTTGCTGGTTATGCTGTTGTCCTCTCTGTTACTAAAAGAGAAATCAGCACCAATTAAATATCTGCTGGCCCTGGTGGGACTGGCCGGTGCTCTGGTGGTTATCCGGCCTAACTTTCAATTATATGGCTGGTCATCAGTGTTACCTATGCTGGCAGCCCTGTTTTATGCTCTTTATCTGATTACCGTACGTACTGTACGCAGTCAGATTGCTACCTCAGAAATGCAAGCTTATATCAGTCTGGCAGGGATTATAATGATGGGGGCAATACTGCTGACAGGGCAAATCAGTGGTGCTGAACTGCTGGACTGGTCTCCGATACAGTTGCCTCACTGGCACTTGTTGATATTACTGGGGTTCTTTTCCGCTTTAACTCACTGGATGATCAGCACAGCATTCAGCCTGAGTAAGGCAACGACGCTGGCACCTCTCAGGTATCTGGAAATTATCAGTGCAACAGCATTAGGCTATCTGGTGTTTGGCGATTATCCTGACATTCTGACATGGACAGGCACGGCCATCATTCTGGGCTCCGGTTTATGTCTGATTCATCTGGACAGAAAACGAGAAGCCCGGAATAGCTGATATCTGTTTTGTCAGTGCCTGCGGCCCATCATAATAACAATAAAGCTGATCACCTCATCACCGTGCTGATTATATCCACGAAACTGGATTTTCAGCACGCCTCTGTCAGGCTTTGAGCGAGATGGCGTCACAGAGAGGATCGTCGCCGACGGCGTAATCGTATCTCCCGGACGTACCGGAGCCAGAAAACGAAGTTCATCAATCCCTGGACCACCCATACTGACCGTCTGAAAGACACCAGACTGAACAATCATCCTGAAGCACAGAGCCAGTGTCTGGAAACCACTGGCGATCAGGCCACCATATGGCCCTTCTGCCGCCGCCTGATTATCAATATGAAAAGGCTGAGGGTCATAGGTCAGGGCAAAATCCAGAATCTGGCCTTCGCTCAGCGTAAAACCAGGCCCCTTAATTACTTCACCTTCCGTAAAATCATCCAGATAGCGAGTCATTCAATGCTCCGTTAAGTATTAACAAAGCACTCATTGTTACCCTGATCACGGGTGAAAAGAAACTACGCAGATGAATAGCGATAATGACTGTCAGTCATACCTGAGAGTACCTTGCCTTGTTCTCCAGCTGTTAACTGGAGAATACGTCAGTGCTGACAGAGTAATATTGCTCAGATATTTAGCATGATTTTCAAAATCAGCGCTTAGCCAGAGCCTGCTGTACTGATTCTTTAATGCTATCCCTTTGGGCCACAATATCGCCAAATGTCATACCATCAAACTGCTTTGCAACCTGCATACGAATATCCGGTTGCTTAAACAATTTTCGGAACAAAGTATTGGAACCCAGATCAAGGTGAGAAAAGTCACTGAGGGCTTTCAGCTCGGCATCAGTCTGTTGCTGAATATAGATATAGTAAGAAGCTAACCCCAGAGCTTCTGAAAATAAACGATGCCCTTTGATATCTCCGGGATGACTCCCCTCGACCAGATCAAAGCTCAGATCAAACTGTTCCGGTGATGAGGCATCAATTTGAGGATACGTTTTCATAATCGTCATCGGCCAGAGGCTTCCGGCCCCCAGGTTATGGATCAGGCTTCTGTGACGATTCTCTCCGGCAAAGTGCAGAATCAGTCCGGTTACCAGAGCAATCAGAATATAGCTCCAGATTAATGCAGATTTAAGATCCCATTGTCGTTTTATCATTATTGTAGTCCTGTGACTCTGATTCAGATACATCTGTAATACATCAATTGTGCAGGTGTATCGGACAGCTATCCGATACACCTGCAGACAGGATAACGACTAAGCCAATGATTCAGAAAGGAAAACGGATAATCCAGGACTAAAGAATAAAGCAACAAGGTTTAGCTGAACTGATTAAGAAAAATGGCAGGCTCATAATCAGCCTGCCATCTTCAGAAAAACAAAAAACACTCCTGACGATTATGAACGATCAAGCTTACGATCTTTCTTGTCATTCCAGGCAGCCCATGGATCGGAATTGTTTGTTTTGTTGCCAGAGTTCACAGCAGGTTTTCGGTCAGTTCCTTTACTTCTATCCTGATCAGAACGCCGGTTTGCTCTTTTCTGACCAGAGCCATGCTTATCACCGGTGTGACGTCTGCCGCCTGCATTCGATTTACCTGCACCAGATCCTCCTGAAGAACGTCGTTTACCCTTGTTTCTGTCATCACCGGAAGTACCGGCTTCATTACCTTCTCGCTTATGCTTCGGCACATAATTCAAAATGGAGACAGGCACCGCTTTTCTCGGAATAAAGCCTTCAACTTCCCGACGTTCCAGTAAATGCCCCAGACGACTTTCAATGGCACACAAACGTTTAAAGTCATCTTTTGATAACAGGGAGATGGCCTGACCTGAGGCTCCGGCACGACCAGTACGGCCAATACGATGGATATAATCTTCAGAATCATCTGGCAGATCATAGTTCACGACACGTTCCAGCAGATCAATATCGATCCCACGTGCGGCCACACCAGTGGCAATCAAAAAGGACAGTTTTCCGCTTCTGAAGTCATCCAGTAACTGTGTCCTTACAGCCTGACTACGATCGCCATGAATCGCTTCAGCCTGAATGCCTCTTTTCGCCAGCTGATCTGCCAGTTTAGCGGCACCGTGTTTAGTGCGGATAAAAATAAGCGCCTGTTGCCATTGAAGATCTGTAATCAGATGACTGAGTAATGCCGATTTCTGGTCTTTATCTACCGTAACCAGCCACTGTTCAATGCGAGGACGGGCAGACGGGTCATCTGCCACAGAAAAACTGACCGCATCTGAGGTCAGCGTTTGCGCCAGTTGTTGTACTCCATCACTCATCGTAGCTGAAAACAGCAAACTCTGGCACTGTTCAGGCAGACGTTCCAGTATCTTTCTGATGTCAGAGATAAAGCCCATATCCAGCATACGGTCTGCTTCATCCAGAATCAGAACATCCAGCTCATCAAAACGAATGGCTTTCTGATAAATCATATCCAGCAAACGACCTGGTGTTGCAATCAGAACATCAACACCATCAATCAGCCCCTGCTTCTGCTCTTCAGCGTCAACGCCGCCGAACATCGCCATTGACGTCAGTTCGAGGTTCTGACTATAGACCCGACAAGCATCATTTACCTGCAATGCCAGCTCACGAGTCGGCGCGAGCACCAGAGCCCGGATACGTTTCGCTTTCTGTGTCTCTCCTTTTGACAACTGTTCCAGCACTGGCAGCAAGAAAGCTGCCGTTTTACCAGACCCGGTCTGAGCTTCTGCGATGACATCCTGACCAGCCAGAATTGCCGGTATCGCCTGAGCCTGAATCGGCGTAGGTTCGTTATAACCCTGTTCGCGAACAGCACTCAGAATAGATTCACTTAATCCGGATATTGAAAATGTCATAGAGCATCTCAGGCAGAAGAGTCGATACAAACCGCACGATGTCCGGCGGCAGAAAGGCTGCGCACTTTACCATATAACGCAGCCCAGCACATAACAGACTTAACTATGAATGGTATTGATCTCAGCCAGGAACAGGTGCTAGGGGTAAAACAGTCATGCTAACTGTATCAACAGATATCATAACTGTTATTTAAGTCGTTTCAGCCCAGCCCCACGACAAATTTAAGTGTAATAAAAATAGCCATGCCGCCCACAATAGTGGTCAGCAGATCTTTACGCACCAGAGCGATAATAACGGCTCCGATACCTGCTAATAACCAGGGGTTATCCAGAGAAAACCACATCTCCCCTTCTGGCATTAACACGGCCGGAAAAACAATCGCGGTTAACACTGCCGGCGGTACAAAGCTCAGTCCTGTACTCAGCCATTCGGGAAAGTGGACTCTCCCGGCAACAGCAAATAACAGATACCGGGTAGAGAAAGTCGCCAGAAACATACCGATGATCAATAAGACTTCATTCATGAGAACTCCCCTCCAGCCTGAGTATTACGTTTTTTCTCCAGCAAGTGGAATGACAGGCCTGTAGCAATACCACAAATAGCTGCTACGATAAGTCCTAATTTATGCGGTAAAGCTACCGTCGCAATAGCCATAGCACCAGCTACTATCACAGCTGCCCACATCGGTTTATTCTTCAGATAAGGTACCACCATACCAATAAAGGTCACCGACATCGCAAAATCCAGTCCCCACTTAGTCATATCCGGAAACAGCTCTCCCAGAGCAATACCGAGCAAGGTACACAGCACCCAGTTGCTATACATCGCCAGAAATGATCCCAGATAGAACCAATGAGCATGGCGAATATCATCCTGAAGCAGATAGCGGTTACTGACTGCGGCGAATGTTTCATCAGTCAGGCCAAAGGCCATTGCAATACGCCACCTCTGAGGTAAATGGCGCACCTTAGGCACCAGGTTGGCGGAGTACAACATATGCCTCAGGTTAACGATAAACGTCGTGGCGATAATCACCGGCAGTGCAGCCCCGGCAGATAACAGCCCCAGAGAGATAAACTGAGCCGATCCGGCAAAGACAAACAGAGACATCGCCATAGCGCCATAAGCAGATAGCCCACTGGGTTCTGCAAGGGTCCCAAAAATAATGCCAAATGGAATCGCACCAACAATCAGAGGAATCGTTGCTCTGGCTCCGGCGAAAAACTCCTGCCTGGGAGTCGCATTACCCTCAGCGTTGTGCCGTTTATCTTCGGCATCCTGCGGTATATTTTCCGTCACTGTATCAGCTGACATAATTTTGCTCCGTTAAAACGTTTACCTTATACAGGTATCTGAATACCTGATTGCTTATTTCATTTATAAAGTGAGCGTCATATAAATATCTGATCTGGGGTATACAGACTTGCCATCCGGATGCGGTATTTCCACAAATCCCATATTTCTGTACAGCCTGATTGCACGCTCCAGTTTAGTGGCACTTTCCAGATAGACCTCTTTAGCACCGAGTTCTCTGGCTTTATCCAGCGCAACCAGAAGTAACTGCCTTCCGATCCCCATCCCCTGGATATCTGCGGCGACTCCCATTTTTGAGATCTCAAACAACTCGGCGCTATGCCGGGCCAGAGCCACAGTACCCACAATGACACTGTCCTCTGCAGGACTGCTTTCAGGGTTACTCTGGTTCAGTACATTCCGATCATTCAAACCTGCAAACCAGATATATCCGCCTTTCGCCAGATAGTAACTTTCAGGATTTCCCAGAGCCTGTTTATCCAGCTCTGTTAATTCACCATCAAAATATCTATCCAGCCAGTTCTGATTCAGACGCTGAAAATGTCTTTTCAGCTCAGGCTGCCAGCCTGCAATACGTACTTCAGCTACTCTGGAGCGCATATTCAGACGCTCCAGCACAGAACTGACAAAGCCCTCCTGATCAATCCGGCGTTCAAAGTCATTTAATGAGCGAAGGAAATGATCTTCCTGACGGTCCATTAACTCATCCAGATAACTTTTGATTTCATGCCAGACCGGCTGAATCTCTTCCAGTAAGCAATTACTCTGATCTGTCAGATACATCTGCTGACGACGCTCATCAGAGGGATCTGCTTTTTTATTCAGCCAGCCCTCATCCATCATTTTGCGAGCCACTTTACTGACCGCAGGGTGACTGACTCCCAGCATCTCTGCTGCTTCAGTGACAGACAGAGCCCCGTTCTGCAACAGCAGATTAAACAGAGGAAAAAAGGACGGATTCAGTGCCAGCCCTCTTGCCTGATAGATCTGAGTAACATCCTGCATCAGACGGTCAGATAACCTTTTCAGTCTGCTGCCCAGAGATAAACTACCAAACTTTTGCATTTGATCATGATTCATATATCAAACCTGGTAACCAGATACGTAACTGGTTACATAATAAAGCAAACCCTCTCTTTCGCATATAACTTTTTGTATCCAGAGAAACAATTGAAGAAACGAAATATCGCTTATATATCTACACTGAATTGATTCAGAGACGGACTACGGGATCTTTTCAACCTGTATGAGGTATGAATGCAATATGCTCCGTACTGCAGAAAAACGATCCCCGGTATAGAAATATCATTTGATAGAATCTAACAGGGAATGACCGCATCCGGTCAGTGTTTTCTTCTGACCATCACGGCTTATCAGAGTCACTGCAATTTGATTACGGGAAATATTACTATGAGCTTCCAATTTACAGAGCTCCTGTGAAACCCGAACATCAGCCATGGGGGTAGAGAAGGTTTCCGGTAACTGCCAGTAAGACTGAGAAACATTATCCACTTTACCGGCAGGCCAGCTATAGCGAATCTGCCCATAATCCATCAATAGATTAATACTGTAATTTTGCTCAACTTCCAGTAACCAGTCTGGATTATTTCCTACAGCCCGGAAAACAATTGGGCGACTGACAAGGGGATCTTCTGACTCCAGCTCTGGCTGGCGTAAACAGTGACTGAAAATAGTCCCATTCCAGGACAACATGCTCTTACCGCCCTGACTCAGAAATAAAGTATCCCCATGGCGATACTGATTTTGTTCTGAGTTAGCGGAAGGTTTCAGCATCAGCATCTCATCAGGTAAATACAGTGCCAGATCTCCATTATGAAGACTGGTACTGAATAAGAGATTCGGACAACGATATACCTTAGCCTGTGATGCCGGATCTTTATTTTTCTGCCCGGACCTGATGAAAGGCACCCTTTCCAGCATCAGGGTTATATTTTTATCCTGAATAGCCTGCGCAGAATCATGCTTAAAAACCTGAACCGGTACCGGCATGGTAAAAATCAGACGTTCATCCGCAGAAAAGATATGTGCCTGGATGCCATAAATTTTATCCAGAGTAATACTGGCCCTGGGGTATTTCAGCTCAAAACGAAGGGGTTGTTCATAATCAGTCCGAAAAATCTGCTCTTTAACTTCAGATGTCATCTGTCCGCTGCTCCGGTCTCCTTCCAGCAGAACAACTCTGACCAGGCTATCGGGCTTCAGCGTAATTTGTTCACCATAAGCGATCTTTCCTGAGACGACAGCATATGGATTGCCAGCTTCAACCCGGTCAGAAGAAGCTGAAGGTGGTACTTTGTTCTGTTCAGGGATCTGTTTTCCTGCACAAGCGGTTATCAGAAAAGACAATAAAGCAATCCAAAGGATTTTTAACATATCAGAAAACACCATGACTTTCGAACCAGAATATACTCAGTTAAACGTTGATATAAACACTGGCAGCCTGATATAACAAGGCTTATAAAAATGTAATTTTTTCTCGCCTTCAAAAAAATCAGACCAGCCTAATGTAATAATTATTTCCTATAAGAATCAATTATCTGGCGCAGTTCCGGCCCTCCATTTTAGCCAGATAAAGGCACTCATCGGCCTGCTTAACCAGTTGCTTGAATTTTGTTATCGGACCTCGTTCTTCTATCGTCTTATGATACAGACAATGTCCATTTTTCATTAATGTCGCTACCCCGGCAGATATGGTTACCTGAACGACTTCATCACTGATCTGAATTCTGGACTCTCTGACAGAACGAACAGTATTTTCTGCAATTGATAGTGCCGCTGAATAATCCCCCCCGGATAGCAGAATAATGAACTCCTCCCCACCAAAGCGACCTGCAAAACCACTGACACCTGCGGACCTCTTCAGAATCATAGCAACCTTCTGAAGCACCAGATCTCCGGCATCATGTCCCCAGGTATCGTTGAAACGTTTAAAATGATCAATATCCAGCATAATAACAGAGCACGATGCTTCCCCCGATAATGCACCAGCCATCAGTTTTTCAGCATAGTTGTCGATGCTCCGGCGATTAGGCAACGATGTCAGCGCATCAAAAAACGCGACTTGCTCCAAATCCCGAAACAGCTGGTTTCTTTCAGTCACATCAAAGACTATAGAATTGAGGTATTCTTCTCCATCCAGACTGACAGGGCCTGAATAAACCTCCACATCTCTGACCTCCCCACTACAGAGTCTATGCTGGAAGTGAAAAAATGGCTTACTTTCATCATTTGCCCGACATATCGCTTCACTAATCTCTTCCTGAGACAGAATATTAATATCCTCAATGTTCATTGAACGAAGTACATCCAGCTTATATCCGTAATACTCTACTGCCGCCGGATTGGCATCTACAATGCTCCCAGAGGCAGGATCAATAAGCAGCTTGACAGCTTTATTGCGTTCAAACATCTGTCTGTAAAGATATTCTTTTGCTTCCAGGGCTCTCTGTAACTCAATCTGAGGAGTAATATCCTGCATGGTACCCAACATGCTAATCGACTGCCCTGCCTGGTCTCTGGCTACAACGACCCGTTCTCTGATATGACGAATTTTTCCATTCGGACGTACAATTTTATGTACCAGATTGCACCCTCCTCCTTTAATTGCTTGCCGGAGGGCCGTGTCTACTTCCTCTCTGTCATCAGCATGTACTCGGGATAAGAACGTCTGATACGACAGTTTCTCTCCCTGTTCAAAAGCCAGAATACGGACCACTTCATCTGAGAATGATGTTACGTCTGTTTTGAGATTCCACTCCCAATGACCAATATGAGCCAGTTTCTGAGCAGTTTTCAGCTGTTGTTCACTACAAGAGAGTTCTTTAGTTTTAATATAAACATCGGACTCAAGACGGCGGGTATAAAACCGTATCGCAACAAGAATAAGAAGCTCTACAATCACAAAAGCCATCAGTGCCAGTAAAGCATTCAACTGCAGAGACTGTTTATATGATTGATATTGCGTGGTGTAATCCAGCCAGAATACAAGATTTCCCTGAACCGGGTTCTGTTCAGCATTTAAACCCTTTTCCAGGCCATCTGATGATGGATATAAATCATGGACCATAAACGCATAATATCTTCCCTCTACGGGAATAATCATATTATTCATCTCTGTCAGAGAAAGGCCACCTACAACATGCTGGCTTAACAACATCTTCAGCACACCGAAATCAGATGCCTCATCAATCACACAATCACACGGCAGGTGAGCTACCTGATCAGGATACTTCTTACCTGCCTCCAGAGAGTGATGGCTATCCGGTAACATTACTCCAGCCCCTGCTTGCAATCTTTTCTGGAAACCAAGCAAATCCTTCTGAAAACTAGAGCCTACCTCTACGACACCTGATATCAGTCTGTTTCCAGAATCCATATCAAAATGAAACACAGGTGCCAGACCACTCAGGTTAGAAGCATAACGTCCTGTTTCAATACCACTTACGGTTTCACCAGATTGAATGACCTGATTAAACAAGCGTCGGGAGTCTGGTAATGTATCCCCAAAGTACTCCGGGCGATGCACCCTCAAAAAATTAAGTCCCTTGACACCAGAATAAAAGCTCAGTTGATAAATATCGGAATGATCCTGAATATAGCGCCATTTCGAGACGACACTTTCATACAACTCCTGGCGTATTAAGCCACTTATGTGCTCCCCTGCTCCCCCTCCCTCATGCTTAACAGCCAAACCGCCCTCATTAATCAAGCGTATTACATCATCATCATTAGCAATATATGCCGCCATCAGCTCAAGATGTTCCCCAGTCTGATCAACAAGAGCGTGAAAGGCAGCATTGAGATCTTTACTTTCTGTTTCTATAGCAGAATAAAAAGCAGTACTGGATAAACGGTAATTAATAAACAGAAGGGAAGCATCAATGAATGCAATCAGAAGTGAAACGAAGAGAAAAAAGTGCTTTTTTCCTTTCAGCCAATCCATTATTTCTCTCGACAGAACAACGTTATAATCAGGCAAAGACACCCACTTTTCAAAGCGGCATTTTACCAGATAGAACGCCCTGTTGGTAAAAATAGAAAGCCAGAATGGCTGAATACGAAAAAACCACTGTCGAATCACCCTGACAGTGGTTTTTTAAAGCCAGAAAGGCTCACGAACGGCTGGTCACTTCCAGAAGATGGTATCCAAACTGAGTCTGCACCGGCCCCATTACTGTATTCAGATCCGATGAAAAAACCACTTTATCAAATTCCGGTACCATCTGCCCCGGACGAAAAGATCCCAGATCCCCACCCTGAGCACCTGAAGGGCACAGAGAATGCTCTCTGGCAATATCTGCAAAGTCTTTACCCGACTCAATTTCAGATTTCAGGTTTAAGCACTGCTCTTCCGAAGCCACCAGAATGTGGCGGGCTGTAGCTTGAGACATGATTCTGGCTCCTGTTAATTCATATCAGTATTATTTCAGGTCATACAGACTTATCCTGACGCTTCTATATGACAGTGGCAATCCTATTTGATACGTTTTTCATGATCTGGTTCAATAGAATCACTATCTTTTACAATCCTTAGTGTTACGGATCTTAGCAACGTGGTTGCTTTTATGTGGCGAAAGACATCATTATAGCCATAACCAAAGACACTACTGTGTGATTTCCACCCGTTTTCATCTGCTTTGTTATTCTCCCTTGCAATGGCTACAATACCTATCTTTATAGTATCGGGGCCAACGCACAGGAGAAAAAGCTATGACGGAATGCCGGATGGGTTGTGGTGCCTGCTGTATCGCTCCGAGCATAAGTTCTGCAATGCCTGCAATGCCCAATGGTAAACCTGCCGGAGTGCGCTGTGCTCACCTGATGGAAAGTTTGCTTTGCGAGCTATTCGGAAAACCTGAACGGCCAAAGGTATGTGGTGACTTTCAGCCCGCGGACTATGTCTGTGGTAGCAATGGAGAGGAAGCGATCAGGCTGATTACAGAGCTGGAAAACTGTACTGGCTGATCTCTTATCGACGTTCTGTATAGCCCGAGGCATCGGGCTATCCAGTGAATTAATATAACATCTGAAACAGTTATTTCAGTACACTCCAGCCAATATCAGACACGTACTGCAACTTCTGCCATAGATGCTTAGTTGATCGATTCAACTTCAATACTTGTGGTCGTATTATCTGACGCATCGTAGCTTTCGGATTTGATAAATACCCCATGGCTTTGTGAAATCCAGCTTTTGCTATAGCTACCATCAGCGTCCGTTTCTTTCAATACAACCGCATTAAAAGTACCGGCAGGCACAGTTACGCTGACGTTAACACCTTCAACCACGCCGGATTCAACATCTGTATTTTCAGAAATTGTGCTACCCGAACCAGGAATCAGAGTATTTGTGCTTGTAATCGTTTGCTGTACTGAAGGAGAAGACCAGGTTTGCCCTTCACAGTAAGTCAGTGCCGGACCAGCCAGGTATTCAGGGCTATATTCAATTGTAAGGATGTCACTGAAAGAACCAAATGGCGTGCTTGAAGTTGCCTCAGTCACAACTTTAGATTCGTAGACATAGCCATTATCGATGCGATAGTCGGACGTTGTGACCGATGATGACTCAGAATCAAATCCTGTGACAGAATACTTAGAAGTACTGGTGGTTACAGACCGGGTATTACTCACCTGATTATAAGTAATCGTCATTGTTCCAGTCGCACCAGACTCTTCATCTGTTATGGTAAAGCTGGTAGAAGTACCACTGGATGGCAGAGGAACATTGACACAGCCACCACTACCGCCTGTATCAGTCCCACCGTTTCCGGTTGAGTTATTAATAATCGCCAGAAATTCACTGACACTGCCCACTTTTACCGGAGCACTGCCAAACGAGCCTCCCATAACATAAACTTCATCTGCAGTATTAATACCCAGATATGTTCCAGTCGCTGAATAATAGCGATAAGTCCACGGATCATCAGATGCAGTGGCCTGTCCTCCCGGAGCAAAGAAGGAACTGTATTCGCCTTCTGCCCAGTTAAAAATGGTTTCATTATCCTGCGCATCACCGTGGGCGCCGTAAGAAAAGAACAGAGCCAGAGATACCAGGGCCGCTCCTTTTGACTTGTTGAACATACAATGTCTCCTGAAAATCATGAATCTTGAAGTAAACACTCTTAATGCAACACAAATGTATCATTAAGTAATATCTGGTATACGATACCTGAAAAGCCTTTATTTGCGAACATTTCTTAAAAATATCAGTATAGCCATTATATTTCATATCAGATTTTTCCTCACATTACAGTGAGTTACCTGTGTACTCGGATAAATATCCGGCCCTGAGAATATATTTCATTTTTTTATCCAATTTCCACTACCAGCCCCATGAGGTATTGATTTACAGACTGAAACGTTATGCAATAAGCCTGTTCACTGTCCCACGGAGATATTCCTTTGTTAAAAGGCAAGCATTTTATCATCAGCCTTTCATTGATACTGCTATCCGGATTTATCTCTGTCAGCTTACTGAGCTACTTTTCCGCCCGAGGCTCTCTGTCTGAACAGGTTGTCAGCCAGATACTTCCACTAACGGGGGAAAGTGTTTATTCGCAGATTCGGCAACAACTCAGAGAACCCGTATCTCTTGCTTCTATGATGTCACATGATACGTTTTTAAGAGACTGGGTCATCAATGGAGAAAAGGACAGCTCGCAAATTACCCGGTACCTTGCCGAAATACAAAAAAAGTATGGCAGCACAACCAGCTTTTTTATTTCTGATAAGACTCACCATTATTATCATCCCAGAGGTGTTGTGGGAGAGGTCAGGTTTGATAATCCTCAGGATAGCTGGTTTTTTCGCACTAAAAACATGCCGCAGGATTATGAGATCAATATTGATTTAGAAAGAAGAGTCAGGCAGATGCTGACTGTATTTATCAATCATAAAGTATATGACTATCAGGAAAACTTTATAGGTATTGCCGGAGTTGGCATCTCTGTTGATAACCTGCAACAGATGATCAGTCGTTACAAGAAGCAAATGGGCCTGACAATCTACTTCACTGATAGAAATGGCAATATCCTGCTGGGCAGTTCGGATAAAATCCGTTACCAGAACATCAGACATATTCCGGGATTAAGTCAGTTATCATCAGAACTACTCAGTCAGAAAAATGACCGCTATCAGTATCATCATGATAACGCTCGTATTCATCTGAATATTCGCCTGATCAGTGAGTTCAACTGGTTTCTGATTGTAGAACGGCAGGATAATCCCTGGGATCCCCGTATCTGGCAACCCTTCCTTATTAATCTGCTTATCGGCACATTAATATCCATTGTTATCCTTATTCTGGTACTGAGCCTGATTACAGGACATCACCAACAATTAAAACAGCAGGCAATGACAGATAAACTCAGTGGAGCCCTGAACAGACAGGGTTTTGAAGATATCTGGCAAAATAAGAACAAACGCTTTACTAATTCTGAGTATCCTATGCAATGCCTGTTAATTGATATTGACCATTTTAAAAAGATTAATGATACCTTTGGTCACCTTGCTGGTGACCAGGTCATTGTTGATATATCCGACATTATACGTTGCCATATCAGCTATAAGGATGCATTTATCCGCTGGGGTGGTGAAGAGTTTATGATTCTTGCAGAGGATACTGACCAATCTGAAGCGATATCAAAGGCAGAACTAATCCGTGAACAAATTAGCCAGTGTGTAAAAGCCGGCAACCAGCATAGTAATGAGGATAATACAATCACCGTCAGCACGGGCATTACCCAATGGATACCTGATGAAGCCGCTGACGCCATGATACACAGGGCTGACCTCGCATTATATCAGGCGAAAAAATCTGGCCGGAATCGAGTGAAAGTTAACTCAGTCACAGAATCAACTACAATTACATAACAGACTTGAGGCAAAGAATAAAACCCAGTAATCTGGCCCTGTTTGAACCAATGGAAGATCCCTATGAAACTGATTGTTAAACCGATCAGATTATTGATTTTATCAATCGCCCTGACTCTGTCAGGTCAGGTACTGGCTGAATGCAGTGATTGGGATTCCAAACAAAAAGCTGATGCGGGATCTAAAGCCTTTCTGGGTGATGACACTGAGATATTTCAGCCAGCCGTTGTTCTGAAGCGACATCATCCGGGGTATCAAAAAGAAGTGGCCAGCTACGCTAAAGCCGGGGGACGCTTCTATACCATGTTTTTTATTATCGATATCAACTGCAAAGCCTTTTTCATCAAACGTGCAGGCCCCAGGTAATTTCCGATTTCAGAGGAAACTATCATGCGACTTTTTATCTGTGCTGATCCTCCTGAAGAGATTCAGCATAACCTGAGCAGCTTGCAGTATCCAGATCAGAATTATTCTGGAGTACCTCTGATCAGACAAGAATGGGTCTGATATTACTCAGACCTCTTCATTATCTCTGGCATCCCAGCTCTGCTTCTTACGATAAATGGTTGAAGGGCTGATCTCCAGCAAAGCAGCTGCGCTGTTAATATTGCCACCGCATAAAGCAACAACATGCTCAATAATGTCTTTTTCAATCAGCCAGAGAGGTTTTACTGCCGAGATAGATGCAGGCAATATCCCGGTTGAATTATCAGATATTGCGTCAATAGCGTTATCTGCAATAGCCTTGGAGTGAGCAGACACTTCAGAAGTGGCACCGGATTCTGAATGCACAGCAGACGATGTAGCCGTGGAATCTTCAATATCATGCCAGACTTTATCAACCTGACGAGCAAACGTTTGCAACTCACTATGAATATTCACATTCAGATCACATAAAGGTGGCGGTAACATCTCTGCAGTCACAGTATCGCCATCATGCAATACGATAATATTGCGAATCACATTCTGCAGTTGCCGAATATTCCCAGGCCATTCATAGCTACTGAGAACAACCTCCGTTTCCGGAGCAAAGCGAATAAATGATTTACCTTCTTCCTGAGCATAGAGTTTCAGGAAATGCCGTGCCAACATGGTGACATCGGTTTCCCGTTCTCTGAGAGCGGGCAGCACAATTGGAATAACATGCAACCTGTAATACAGATCCTCCCGGAATCGTCCTTCACTGACCTCTTTGAGAGGGTCCCGGTTTGTGGCACACACAAAACGCACATCAACCTGCTGCGTATGGCTGCTCCCTACCTTCTGAAAAGTACCGGTCTGAATGAAGCGCAACAGCTTAACCTGCAGTTCCATATCCATTTCGCAGATTTCATCCAGAAACAGGGTGCCACCGTCCGCTCTTTCTGCAGCCCCTTGTCTAGGACTGACAGCGCCGGTGAAAGCACCTTTGACATGACCGAAAATTTCGCTTTCCATCAGATCTTTTGGAATAGCCCCACAGTTCAGAGCAACAAATGTCTGCTCTTTTCTCGGACTGAGCTGATGAATTGCTTCAGCACAGACTTCTTTACCGGTACCACTCTCCCCTGTGATAAATACAGTAGCTTTACTGGGAGACGCACTTTCAATGATACTGTAAACCCTTTGCATCGGAGTTGATCCCCCGACAAAACCGGCAAACTGATTGCGCTCGTAACTTTCCTGCATCGCTCTCAACTGTCTTTCCAGCTGAGTTTTCTTCAGAGCATTATGTACCGTGGTCAGCAATCTGCTGGAGTCAAAAGGCTTTTCCAGATAGTCTGCAGCGCCATAGTGCATGGTTTCAACAGCGGTCTCGACCGAGCCATGAGCAGTAATAATAATGGAAGCGACTGGCAGCTGTTGCTGGTGAATCTGTTTGAGAATCTCAAGTCCATTCATATCGGGTAGCTGAAGATCAAGCAGAAGACCATCAAATACCTGAGTCTCCAGCAACGCCAGTGCTTCTGAGCCTGTTTCAGCAACTGTAACCTGAAAGTCCTCAGTTGCGAGATAGCTATGATAGAGCCCGGATAATGCCGGACTGTCTTCAACAATCAGGATTGAAAAGTCCTTGCCTTTCATACGATATATTCCTTAATTCTTTCTGGATATGCACAGCCTGGCCAGACACAGACAGTTACTTCAGTCATACAACAAAAATAACCAGAACGTCACATGGTGCTAATTATAAGATTTTTCAGAAGAAAGTGCCTGATTAATAACGAAACATTACTCAGAATCAGGGCGAATGCTGCATCTGATTACATGATTTTTGTTCTTTATTTCGTGCGACATACCCATTGCAGACAAAAGCGATAAGAATGAAATCAATATATAATTTCACTGCGCTTCGTCACTTCTGGCATTTTCAATAAATCGGGACAATAAATGGTGGGCAAGCGAGGCTTTATCCTGTAGTCGGAGTAAACCCTGTTGGTCAAAAATCCTGAAAAAAGCAGACGATTCATCATCACCGTCGCGAATCACCTGAAATCCCATCGACCAATCAGGAAAGTCCCTATGAGTAACCGCTTTTTCAGACAGTTTGACGATATCTCTGACTCTGTTGTCATTCTCTATTGCATGCATCAGATGATGCAGCTCATGCACCTCTCCCTCCAGGACCTGTAAAAAAGCACCTTGATAATACAACAACATACCCGTTATCTGTCGCTCTGCATTTCTGCCCATCGCATCTGCTAGCAACTCAACAAGGTCATCATCATCAAGAGGCCGGGACTGAGTGCAGACGTATATGATCTGGTGTAAATACATCATACATTGGCTCCCTGCTTTTCAGAGTTGTCTGTTAAGCATAGCAGAGACTGGTAAGCTGATTGCCTTTGAAGAGAAATTCTGAATCATGAGCAGGAAAGAATATACCTGACAGCGGGGTTTCAATACTCTGATCCAGCAGAAAATAATGCTGAACCAGAGTTTTTATTCAGGCCTGTCCCATCACCAGCCCCGGCAACCAGAGAACAATCTCAGGGAAAGTCATACAAAGAATCAGCACCAGCAGATTGACCAGAATAAATGGAGTGACTGATTTATAAATCTCCCCCATAGTAATACCAGCCGGAGCAATCCCTTTCAGATAGAACAGTGCAAAACCATAAGGCGGAGTTTGTACGGCGATCAGAATATTAATAATCATCAGTACACCAAACCAGATCGGATCATACCCCAGAGACACCGCAATCGGAGTAAACAGGGGCGCGCACATCAGAACAATAATAAACTCATCAATAATAAATCCCAATAACAGCATAATCAGCTGAAACATGATGATGATCATAATCGGTGGCAGGTCCAGGCCTTCTGTAAAGCCTGCCACCATATTCTGCACTCCCATCAGCAGATGAAAATTACTGAATACCGAGGCACCAAAGATGATCCACATGGCAACACTAACCAGAGTACCGGTCTGAAAACCTGCTTCCCGGAACATATCCCACTTAAAGCGCTTGAAGACAATCGCCAGTAAAATAGCTCCGGCAACACCAATAGCTCCGGATTCTGTCGGTGTGGCAATACCGGTAATAATACTGCCCAGTACCGCCACAATCAGCAGTACAGAAAACAGACCATCACGGATAATACGGAACTTTTCATTGGCAGGCAGCTCAGGCTGTTTTTCCTGCTCATGATCCATAGGAGCGCGATCCGGGTTTAACCAGCAGCTGATCACTACATAAGCAATTAACAGTACCACGGTCAGTAAAGCGGGCATCATGGCACCCAGAAACATCCGACCCACGGAGTTCTGAGTCGATGCCGCAAACATAATCATGGGGATGCTGGGCGGAATCAGAATACCCAGACCACCTCCAGCCATAATGACTCCAAGTGCCAGACGCTTATTATAACCACGCTCCAGCATCGGTCTTAGCGCAATACTGCCTGAAGTCATAATACCAGCGCCAATAATGCCAACCATCGCACCGATCATAGAACAGACCCCGATAACACTGATGGCCAGTGAACCTCGTAAGCGGCCAACAATGATCTGGCTGAAGTTGAACATGGCATCACCGATACCAGACTTAGTCAACAACTGTCCCATGTAGATGTAAAGCGGAATCGCCAGCAGAATAAAGCTGAAATATGTAGATTCCAGTGTTGTCGGAATAATGTTGAACAGGCTATCTCCCCAGGTCAGGTAGCCCACTCCCATAGCGATACCGCCCAGTGCCAGACCAACCTGAGCACCCAGCGCAAAAAAGATCAGAATACACAGCAGAAGTACAGCTGTGAGCATTTCAATTTCCATCATCACTGTTCTCCTGTTGATTTATCCGATGGTTTGACTGAAGACCCGGTGACATGGGAATCAGGCTCAATCTGAGAGCCATGATCCTCTTCCTCGTGATGGTGCTGATCAGAAACTTCAGGAATCAGGTCATCATCAGTCAGGAGGAAATATAATTCAGCCAGCATGTCTCTCGCCAGTTGAGCGATAAACAGACTGCAAGCCAGCATCATCATGATCCAGAAATGGAACATAGGCGGCGCCCATTCGCTCTGACGTCTGTAGTCAAACTCAATAGACTCTTCGTATTTGCCAAAGCACATCTGAACCACCAGCACCAGAAAGAAAACGCCCAGTGACCAGGAGATCAGATTAAATACAGCCCGCCCCTTAGGGGTGACACTCAGATAAAGAATATCGACATTAATATGCGCACGCTTTTGTTGTGCATAAGCACCACCCAGTGCCGCAATATAGCCAAACAGGAATAGCGAGAGATCAAATGCCCAGATGGTAGGGCTGTTCAGGACGTAACGAGAAAATACTTCAAACACAACCACTGCGGCCAGTACAGGCATCAGAAATGCGGAAGCCTTACCGCATAACATCACCAGAGTATCAATACTCAGGCAAAGCTTGCGAAAAATGGCGGTAACCATAGGCACACCTATCGGAAAAACAGCAATAATTAAAAACAGAAAAACCAGCCGGGCTTCACCCGGCTGGTTTCTTTATGACAAGATTTACTGACTCGCTTTCAGAATGTCAATCAGCTCTTTGCTGTATTTATCTTTTGCAGCATACTCATCCCACAGGCTGGCACCAGCAGCAGCCCAGGCTTCCTTATCACTCTTGCTTGGTGCAGGACTCCACTTCAGGCCTTTCGCCTCCATTTCAGCGACCGCTTCACTTTCCCACTTACGAGACAAAGTCAACTGATCCTGGGCATGAATTTCAGTTGCCTTGCGTACCACGCTCTGCAGATCTTCAGGCAGTTTCTTCCATGCATTACGGTTTACGACAATAGGCAGAACCTGAGCACCCGCCAGAGGCAGACGGTACATATATTTTGCCACTTCAACGTGGTTACCATCACGGTGGTCGATCATGTTACTACCGATCGAACCATCGATGACACCCGTTGCCAGGCTGGTATAGATTTCACTCCAGGCCAGAGAAACCGGAGAAGCCCCCAGGTTACGCAGAAATTTACCATATGCACCCGGTGCGCGAATCTTCAGACCTTTAAAGTCTTCAATAGAGTTCACAGGCTTTTTAGTCAGCACATAGACCGGAGGCTGAATGTAAGGCTCCAGCCATACCATCCCCTGGGAACCATAAGCCTTAGTCAGAACTTTGTCCCAGCCTTTATCATGAAACAGGCTCTGCAGCTCTTCCGGATCATCTGTTCCACCCGGCAGACCAATCTCAACAATGCCCGCAGGCAGCTCACCAGCATGCATTGACTGGAATGGTGCTCCCATAGTAATCAGGCCTGATTTTACCGCGCCCAGCAGACCACTGGTTCCCACACCTTCGCCAGAATAAAGTACCTGTACTTTAATACGGCCCTCAGACATGGTTTCAATATTTTTTGCCAGACTCTCGTAAACCTCACCAAAAGCAGTACCACGGCTATAGAGGTTACTGAAACGCCAGTTATGCTCTGCAGCATTTGCTTCTGAAGCCGCACCGCTCAGTCCCATGACCAGAGCTAAAGATGAAACCGTTAGTGTCTTTTTAATATGACGGATTGTCCGAAACATACACTCACCTGTAATTTATATTTTTTTTGTTCAGGGCCATTGGCCAATGTGCAGGGCAATGATTTCAGAACAGGGCATGGCGATAAATTAACGGGTTTCCACCTATAGGTTTGACTTTTTTTACGTAAAATAGAGTTAACGTCAGTAAAATTGACACGGGATGGACAATCATAGAGGATTTCCGATTTTCTATTACCTCATACCTTCAGGCGAAACAGCATGAAAAAGCCATCACTGGGGCAGATTAGCGATTACGAAATCAAACAACTCAAGGTGTTTAAAGCCGTTGTCGATTGTGGTGGTTTCAGCGCCGCTGCAGCGGAACTGAATATCAGCCGACCAACGGTCAGTAATCATATTGCCAGCCTGGAGAGTCGACTGGGTATGACCTTATGTAAACGTGGTCGCAGTGGCTTTACTCTCACGGAAGAAGGCGGCGTAGTATATGAACAGACCAACCTGTTACTGAATCAGCTGGATCAGTTCCGCAGCACGATCAACAATCTTGGCGATAGCCCCAACGGCGTACTCCGCATCGCTCTCAGCGATACCTTCAGCACGGATAAACGGAGTAAATTCCCGGAAATTGTCAAAACATTCTGTAAAGTCGCTCCTAACGTTATTCTGAAGACAGAAGTGGATCACATGCGTGATATGGAGCGACAAATACTGAATGATGAACTGGATGTTGCTTTTATCCCTTATCACAGAAAACTGGATGGTCTGAACTATATCCATCTGTTTTCTGACGAGAATTATCTGTACTGTGCTGCCGGACATCCATTTTACGGTATGGATGACCAGCATATCTCTCAGGAGATGCTGAACCGTGCCCGACTGATTCATGCCGGACTACAACCCCATGAAGAGGTCTATCAGAACCTGTCTGAAATGAACCTGGCAGGTTCTTCCTATCACTATGAGTCCCGAATCGCTCTAACACTGTCCGGAGAGTTTGTATGCTTTCTGCCCGAGGAGGTCGCCCGGCCTTACGTACAAAGCGGTCAGCTAAAAGCCATTGCCAAAGACAAAAAGCACTTCACTCTGGGGGCCGCTGTCATCTATAAACGCAGCCATAAACCCAACCGGGCTAAAAAGCTCTTTCTGGGTACAATCCAGCAGTTCTTCGATGACACCGGGCATCAGGCACCATATTGAAAATATCAGGTGATGCTATTTTCACTGAAATCAGATTAAACAGTTGACCTTATACTGAGCAGAATATTACTTTAGAGAATCAATAAGTGAAAAAAATAGCTTAAACATTTACTAACGTCAGCACAGATTATAATGAAAAAGAAGCAATTTACCGGTCAGCTTAGCGATATTGATCTCAGAATGCTGAGAATTTTCAGAACGGTTGTTGAATGTGGAGGCTTTTCTGCTGCTGAAGTCGAGTTAAATATCAGCAGGGCCGCGATCAGTATTGCGATGTCTGATCTGGAACAAAGGCTGGGCTTTCGTTTGTGTCAGCGCGGGCGTTCTGGTTTCTCCATGACAGAAGAAGGCGAAAAAATCTATAACTACACCTTGCAGCTACTAAGCTCTATCGAAGATTTTAAGACTCAGATTAACACACTGCATACTCAGCTGATTGGCGAACTGAATATCGGCATTACCGACAATATGGTCACTGTGCCTCAGATGAAAATCACCCGGGCTCTGAGCAACCTGAAACAAAGAGGCCCGGATGTAGTCATCAACATCCGCATGATTCCACCCAATGAGATCGAAAGCGCCTTGCTGGATGGACGCTTGCATGCAGGAGTGGTTCCCGATCTGCGTAAGTTACCCGGCCTGAACTACTATCCGCTCTATAAAGAAAAATCCCTGCTCTACTGTAGTCAGGAGCACCCTCTTTTCAACTATGACGAGCAGGAGATCAGCGATGAAGCACTGGCTGAGTTCGATGCGGTAGTGCCTGCTTACGCTCAATCTGCAGAAAATAAACAGTGGCAGACGAAACTGAATACCAGCGCAACATCCACAGACAGGGAAGGCATCGCCTTTCTGATTCTGAGCGGTCAGTTTATCGGATTTCTTCCTACCCACTTTGCCAGTCGCTGGGTTAGTGATGGCAAACTAAAGGCAATTTATCCGGATAAGCATTTTTACTACACTCATTTTACCGCCATCACCCGGAAAGGAGCCCGCCCGAATCTTATCCTGGATGCTTTTATGGAAGAGCTCGACATGAATATCGATACAGAAGCAACTTCAAATCAATAAGAGATCTGCTGACGACAACACCGAACAGTCGTCAGCCTCACTCTGCAACAAGCAATATTCCTTTTATTCCGATACTGACTTATCAGACTGAAATACTGTCTTTCTGGCATAAAAATCGAATAAACCAGTCAGTCACCAGTTCCCGATCAAAATGTACCTTACCCTCCCTGACAGATGCCTGACCTTCAGCTACCCGCTCGGGATCAATACCGCTCTCTGCTCTGACAGCAATAAGATCATAGGTGTACTCCAGACTGAATTCCGGATGTATCTGCAAGGTCAGTATTCGATCACTATATAGCAGCCCCGCATACTGGCAATAGTCAGATGAAGCCAGTACTTCAGCCTGATCAGGTTTAGTCAGCACCTGATCTCTGTGCATCGCGTTCAGGGAAAACTGTTCCACGTATTCTGAGATAAAGGGCACTTTCATATCGAGCCTGAAAGTCTGCAAACCAACACCCCAGCCACCCGCATAGGGACCGACATCAGCACCCATAGCACTGGCAACAATCTGATGACCAAAACACGTGGCAATCATTGGCCTGCCAGTAACATATATATTAAGAATCAGCTGTTTCAGCTTTACCATCCAGGGTAAATTTTCTTCAACACAATGACCTGATCCGGTAATGATCCAGCCATCACACTCTGTTGTTTCAGCAGGAAAATCATCATATCTGATATCATATACCCGGAATAAAAAGCCCCGATCAGCACAGCTGAACAGATCAATAAACATATCAGCATATGTGCCATGCTTTTCAATTAAGTTCTCTGGCGGAGCTCCAGCGGCAAGAATACCTATTTTCATTACTTTCAATTCCTTATTGTCTTACTTCCATCAGAAATCCATACTTCTGATTCAGCTGATAACAGGCCCCCGTATTCTGACTTAACTCAGAAAAATAATGAACAGATAAGGGCACGAATTACGAAAAAAATTCGCTATAGCAACAAGTTACAACTTTTCAACACGACAAAAAACCTATAGTCCTGCTAATATTCCAGTATCATGCCAGCTCATGATAAAGTTCTGATCACTCTGCAACCCGGAGTGCCCGATCAGATATTTAACTCACACCAGCGGTCTTCATCTACTCTATGGATATTTCAGCTATTACCGTCTTTGAACAGCAGCTTATTGAATTTCTGGATACTCCCTCTTCTGAAGCAAGACGAATATTTCATGGCAGAGGCTGTTTCTGGCCCGGTTTAGAACATATCACTGCTGACTGGTTGCAGGGCCATCTGCTGGTCTCTTTGTTCCGGGAACCTGATGCAGAATTTCTACAGGCATTGAAGCAGGTGTTGTTAAACATCAGCAAACACCCGACACTACAGGACAAACCAGATCACTCTGTATTGCTGCATTATCGCCATCGCAATGGCTGTCCTGTTGAAGTGATTACCGGTCAGCATAGTGAATATACAGATATTCAGGAACATGGCCTGAGCTATCGGTTGGATTTAACCAATAAACAGAATAATGGCCTGTTTCTGGACATGAGAAATGGCAGACAATGGGTCCAGGAAAATAGCGCAGATAAGAAAGTGCTGAACCTGTTTGCATACACCTGCGGCTTTTCTGTCGCTGCACTGGCTGGAAATGCTCAATCTGTTGTAAATCTGGATATGTCCAGCCCAGCCCTTAGCCGCGGCAGAGAAAACCACAGACTAAATGACCATGACCTGAGTAAAGTCCGTTTTCTGGCCCATGATCTGTTTAAAACCTGGGGCAAAATACGCAAAACAGGACCTTATGACCTGATCATTATTGATCCGCCATCTTTTCAGAAAGGCAGCTTTATACTGACAAAAGACTATCCCCGGGTCCTCAGACAACTGAACTCGCTGTTATCAGACAATGGCACCGTGATGGCCTGTGCTAATGACCCTGAGATCCATTCTTCTTATCTGATAAACCTGATGAAACAGGAAGCACCGGAATTACGTTTCTTTGAACGTCTTGCTAATCCGGAAGAGTTTCCGGACAAAGACGAAGAAAAGTCATTAAAGGTGATGTTATTCCAGCGTTAACCCTGAATATAAATACCCACGGTAAACAAGCTACACACTATTAGCGGGTAGCATTGCCAGAGGGATTTCCTCTGGCAATGTTCAGATAAGCACTTAAGATCGTAACTGACAGCTCTTTTTTCGCAACATGGCCAAAGCGCCGGATCATACCGGTCAGCTCATTGGCAGAATAACTATATTTTATTTAAACACTCTGCCGTTTTATCAGCTGGACTAATCCTGCTAATTTTCACAATACTGGTTGGACGTTAGACGTACTTTCATGCAGAATCAAACAACTGATTGAAATAGATGTTTTACTGACAGGGGTCGACATATGACGGAAAAAAAAGTGGTAATCAGTGGCGCCGGACTCTGGAATCCGGAACATATCATTACCAATGAAGAGCTGGTTGAAAGCTACAACACCTACGCTGAAAACTATAACCGCCAGCACTCTGCCGAAATTGAATCAGGTGAAAAAACGGAAAAACCCCTGTCCAGTGCAGAGTTCATCTACAAAGCATCAGGTATCAAAGCCCGCTATGCCTTTGTAAAAGAAGGCACACTGGATCCTGATCGGATGAAACCAGCATTGTCTGAAAGAGCTGATGGAGAAATATCTCACCAGGCAGAGATGGCTCTGAATGCCGCCAGAAAAGCGATGAGCGAAGCGAATAAAACTTCGGAACAGATTGATGCTGTCATCGTATCCTGCGCCTACACGCAAAGAGCTTATCCTGCTATTTCAATTGAAGTTCAGCATGCCTTAGGTATTCAGGGCTTTGCATTCGATATGCTGGTCGCTTGTTCAGCGGCTACATTTGCTCTGCATCGGGCCTATGAGATGGTTGCAGCCGGTACAGCAAAATGTGTACTGGTCATCAACCCTGAACTGACATCCCCTCAGGTAAACTACAAAGACAGAGATAGCCACTTCATTTTTGGTGACGTGGCCACAGCGACCATTATCGAACAATCAGCAACAGCTCATTCTGACCACTGTTATGAAATTCTGGGTGTTAAAGCACAAACCAGTTATTCAAATAACATTCGCTCAAATTTCGGCTACCTGTCCCATGTCACGGATACAGAACCTTTCTCTGCTGACAAACTATTTCACCAGAATGGCAGGAAAGTCTTTAAAGAAGTCTGTCCGATGGCTGCAGAGCATATCAGCCAGCATGTTTCATCTGTCGGATTAGATAATCAACAGATCCGTCGTTGGTGGCTTCACCAGGCGAACATCAATATGAACACACTGATCGGTAAGAAACTACTGGGCAGAGACCCTTCAGCAGATGAAGCGCCTATCGTACTGGATCAGTATGCCAACACCGCCTCTGCAGGATCTCTGATCGCCTTTAACCTGCATCATAAAGATCTGCAACCGGGTGATCACGGTGTGATTTGCTCATTCGGTGCGGGTTATTCTATTGGCAGCCTGATCATAAAAAAGATCTGATCAGCGGAATGTCCAGATAATAAAAGGCCCCTGGTGCTTTGAATACAACCAGGGGCAATATTGAGCACCTGTCACGAATAACAGATGCCTTCAGGAGATTTCAGGATTACTCCTCAAAGAAAAACTTTTCTTCGCCAAAGGCTGGCTTAAGGTGATTCAGCCATGTGGCGTTCTCATCATACTGAGCAAAAAATGGTCGCTGAACCCAATCAGGATTACGTCCCTGAATAAACCTCAGAACAAACACTTTTTCTCCGTTAATCTCAGCGACGCCCTGAATTTCAACTTTACCAGGTGTTGCACTCATTGAAGGGCCACGAGCCGTACGGGCAATACCACTCACCTGTTTCATTGCATTACGATAAGTGGCCCAGGCCTGAGCCAGAGGTACTTCAAAGTAATGCTGCGCACCGGTATCACGCTCAACAAACATGTAATAAGGCTGAATACCCATCTCAACCTGAGTCTGCCACATCTTCGCCCAATCATCGGCAGAAGTATTGATATGATTCAGAAGCGGTCCCTGACTGCGAATCTGAGCGCCGGTGGCACGAATACGCTTCACTGCCTGACGGTGGATATCGGTTTCCATCTCACGCCAGTGATTATAGTGCGCCATAAAGGCCAGAGTTTTACCTGCCGCGATCACTTCTTCAAACAGAGCCATCAGATCATCTGCATCAGCGTCCGATACAAAGCGGTAAGGCCAGAAGCTCAGTGCTTTGGAGCCAATGCGAATGGTGCGAATATGATCAAATTCAGGAGACAGCAGCGGCTCCAGATAAGCACGAAGATTCTTTGTCTTCATGACCATAGGATCGCCACCAGTGATCAGCACATCCGTCACTTCTCGATGTTCACGCAGATAATCCTGCAACTGACCGGACTCTTTCGCAGCCATTTTCAGAGAGCTATCCCCGACAAACTGAGCCCAACGGAAACAGAAGGTACAGTAGCTATGGCAGACCTGGCCAGAACTTGGAAAAAACAGTACGGTTTCGCTGTACTTGTGCTGAATACCCTGTACCGGCTCACCATTAACACGGGGGATGTTCTGCTCCAGCTGGCCTGCCGGATGAGGATTCAGCGCTTCACGCACTTCGGCTACCGCTTGCTTCAGCAGCTCTTTCTCTCCGGTTTCTTTAGCCAGCTTAATCTTTTTGAAGTGCTCCTCTTTTAACATACCTCTCTGTGGAAAGGTCAGCTGAAACAGGGGGTCTTCAACAACATTATTCCAGTCAATTAGTTCATCAATGACATATTGATTGACTCTGAAAGGAAGCACTTCAGCAACCACTTCCATTTCAGCTCTAAGTGCTTCAGGCAAAGACTTCAGCTGCTCAACCTTATCCAACTGGCGAGCCGTATACACTTTAAATTTAGGCGTAGGTTGCTCTTTAACTATTTGTTCTGTATTAATAATTTCCTGAACTGTCATAAACTCACTTCAAGTTTCACGAATCTGTTTTATATAATTTATCACGTGGCATTATACAGAAAAAAACCGTACTAACAGAACTAACATTTTGGCTGACAAATTTTTACAGTACAAATAAATACTGACAAAACCAAAGCTACTCTGAAGCTCGGAGCATCACAGTATTCTGCTACACTCCGGGCATAGGCCTGAGAACACGATGGCTCTTTACAATAAACGACTATTCAGATACTTATGATTTCCCCCTCCTTTTTTCTTAACGAGCGCTATGCTTGGAATTGACAGGTGTCACAAAAAAACACATTCAAGAGACATCTACATATAAAATATTTTAAAATGCATATAGTTACGGACTATGGCTTGCTGAATTTATGAAAAAACTCCTCCTGGTTGAAGACAGTAATCTGTTTGCAAAAGCGATTCAGCGACAGCTGGCCCAGAATAATTGCTATGAGGTTTTCCATGCTGCGACCTATGAGCAAGCACTGGAATTACTGGAGCAACATTGTTTTTTCGTAGCAATAACAGATCTGGTGTTACCTGATGCGTCTCAGGGAGAGATTGTTCGCACAGTCGTTGGAAAAGCGATCCCGACAATTCCTTTGACCAGCTCAATGAATGAAGTGATGCAGCAACAAATATCTGCACTACCGATTGTTGACTACGTTGTTAAAAGTGGAATCAGCGATCTCTTCTATGCTGTACGTTTAGCTGAGTTGCTTCTGACAACCGACAATATGCCGGTACTTATTGTTGACGACTCAATGTCCAGCCTGTCCTCTATCGGGGCCTTGATGCAGCCATTGTTGTTCAATATTTACACTGCAAAATCAGGAGCAGAAGCACTTAAAGTACTGCAGGAGCACCCCGAAATATCATTGATGGTAACAGATTATGAGATGCCAGAGATGAATGGTCAGGAGCTGGTCAGAGAGGTCCGTAAAAAACGAGATGCCCTGGAATTTCCGATCATTGCAGTCACCGGCCATAGAGACCCTCAGCTCGGTGCCAGCTTTTTGAAAACAGGGGTTAACGACTTCCTGGTTAAGCCCTTCTCCAGGGAAGAGTTCATCAGCCGTATTGTCACCCTGGTAAATAGCCGGGAGAAGTTTAAACAGATTGACCGCTACGCTGCTACAGTTGATAACTACGTTATCACTTCCAGCACCGATGAAAATGGCATCATTCGCTCGGTGAGTCAGGCCTTCTGTGATATATCAGGCTATAGCCGGGAAGAACTTATTGGACGCAATCATAATATTGTCCGCCATCCGGATATGCCAGACTCTTTGTATAAAGATTTATGGGATACAATTCAGTCTGGTTGTGTCTGGCGTGGCGAAGTTAAAAATGCCAAAAAGAATGGCGACTTCTACTGGGTTGATGTAACGATTGAACCCCAGAAAGACAGGCAGGGAGACATTACGGGGTATACCGCTATACGGCAGGATATTACAAATAAGAAGCACATTGAGACTCTGTCTGTAACTGACCCTATGACAGGCCTGTATAATCGCCGTCATCTGAGCAGCTTATTTCCCGATTATGCAGCAAAAGCCATTGAACAAGGCGCTCTGCTTGCTTTCCTCATTTTTGATGTCGATAAATTCAAACAGTATAACGATAACTATGGCCATCAGGCAGGAGATGATGTGCTGATTAACATTGGTACTATCATGCAGGATGTTGCCAGACGACACGATGCCCTGGCCTATCGCCTGGGGGGCGAAGAGTTTGCCCTTCTCTATCTGTCCGGGGAGACAGAACAGGCTTTATCCTGTGCAGAGGATATGAGATACAGTATTGAGTCCTTAGGTATTCTGCACGAATACAACTCCGCAGCTTCTGTTGTCACCGCATCTTTTGGTCTCTTTCTTAGTACTGGAAGCTCTGACCTTGAACAATGTTACCAGAGAAGTGATGAAGCACTTTACCAGGCAAAAGAAAGTGGCAGAAACCGAACAATCACTTTCTCAGAATAAAAAATGCTTGCACAACAAAATGTTATACGTATAATACGTCCCACGTAGCAGGCGCGTAGCTCAGTTGGTTAGAGCACCACCTTGACATGGTGGGGGTCGTTGGTTCGAATCCGATCGCGCCTACCAGATACAAAGGCCACCTTAATATTAAGGTGGCCTTTCTGGTTTATGGCGCACTCTTCTGCGGCACGATATTTACGGTTTCCCCCACTATTTACGCCTTTAAATCAAAAGCTTAACCCATAAGAACCTATACATTTGTCATCATAGTCGATTATGATGCTGAAAGAACTCTGTTTTCAGCACGCTGAAAGCTGTCTGGTAGCATACATTTAAGGAAATACTATGTTTAAGAAATTACTGGCAAGTGTAGGCATTGGTGGAGCAAAAGTAGATACGATTCTTACCAAAGAAGTGGTTTCTCCCGGAGATACGATCAGCGCTAACATTGTCATCACAGGAGGAGACACAGAGCAGGAAATTTCCGGACTGGATCTTGCGTTGATGACCCGTGTTAAAGTTGAACGGGATGACACAGAAATGGTTATCAACAAGCCTCTGGCTCAGTGGCATATTGCAGATAAATTCGTTATCCAGCCAGGAGAAATCAGAGAAATCCCATTTGAAGGCTCACTGCCATGGGAAACACCCGTAAGCTCTAATGGTGCGCGCAACAATCAGACCCGAGTCTGGATTGCTACCGGCCTCAATATCGACATGGCTATTGATGCCAGTGACAAAGACCCCCTGAACATCATCCCAACTCCAACTCAGAATAAAGTACTCCAGGCGATGGATAACTGTGGTTATACCATATTTAAAGCTGACGTTGAGGAAGGACAACTCAGAGGACATGACTTTGCGTCCACAACTGGATGCTACCAGGAGCTGGAATACCGCCCTAATGAATTTGCTCTGTTTGGCCTGAATGAAGTTGAGGTTTCTTTTGTAGCCTCAGAACATGTCACCCATGTTTTACTAGAGCTTGATCGTAATTTTGGAGGAGACAGCTACCGCAGCCTGACACTGCCAAACAACATCAGTCTGGAAGAAGTGACCGCTCAGCTAAAATCTTTGCTTGGCTGATGAAAATATCAAGCACGCGCGCAGAGCAAGAAACCACTCTGCGCTCAGCTTGCTTTAAAGCTCTATGAGACCTGAGGCAAAACAACTGACGCCTGAAAGCCCCAATCAGACAGAAGGATTAGCGGCACAAATCTCCAGATAACGAGCCGTTACTTTTTCCATCCCTTGCTCAATGCACTCAACCGTCAACACATGACCAATAGATACTTCCAGAATACCCGGAATGCTCAGAAAATCGGGTAGATTATTCAGATCAAGATCATGACCAGCATTAACCTCCAAACCCAGCTGCTGAGCTCTGGCAGCAGCCTGACGATAACGTTCCAACACCACTTTACCTTGCTCTGTACCATGAGTAGCCGCAAACTCTTCGGTATAAAGCTCAATTCTGGCAGCTCCCGTTTTCACAGCTTTTTCTACCATGGAGACATCCGGGTCAAGAAAAATAGCACTGCGAATACCAGCATCATTCAGACGCTGACAAACCTGCGTCACAAATTCTGCGTCTTTATCCAGATCCCAGCCATGATCTGATGTCAGCTGATCAGGTGCATCAGGCACCAGAGTACACTGAGCAGGCTTAATCTCTTCTACCATTTTCAGAAAATCTTCTGATGGATACCCTTCAATATTGAGCTCAATGCGACTGTTATGAGGCAGCAATTGCCCCAGATCTCTGGCATCCTGGTTCGTAATATGGCGCTCATCCTGTCGAGGATGAATCGTAATACCGTGAACCCCGAGAGCAATAAATTTATTTGCAAAATCAATCACATTAGGAAAATCCCGTCCGCGGGAGTTTCTTAGCAAAGCAATTTTATTCAGATTAACACTTAAACAGGTCATTGCGACTCTCAACTTCTGGTCAAAACACAGAGCAGCACACCTACTCTGAACAGTAAGTTTTCATTATAGAGAAATTTTCATATAGAGCACTGAGTTTCTGATACAGTATGACTATCAGCAAACTTAAGGAAAATCAGGATGATAGTAAGAGAAATGGAAGCCAAAGACCTTCCAGAATGCGCAGAAGTTTTCCAGCAAACCTTCTCCTCTCCTCCATGGAATGAAGCCTGGTCACTGTCAGATTCAACCAGAAGGTTAGACTATTTTTTTAACTCTCAGGCAGCCTCAGGATATATCGCTATATCCAATGCTAATCAGCAAATATCAGACACTGACAGAATAATTGGTTTCATTCTGGGTCAGGCAGAACCCTTTCAAAACAGCGATCTTTTTCATATCAGGGAATTCTGCGTTTTACCTGAGTATCAGAATCAGGGGGCAGGCCACATTCTGCTGAAAACCCTGGAAGGCAGCCTGAAGCCAGCAAGTATCTCAGCCATTTACCTTCTAACAGACAAAAAACTCCCCGCGGCAGGCTTTTATCAGAACAACGGCTACGGTCAGAATAACAACCTTACTCTGTACTCAAAAAGTCAAATATCAGGCAAGTGATCGAAATCAATCAACGACAATTAATGATAATTTAAGGTGCTTATCAACTGATGAGCAAAATGTTCTGGCTGTTCAAAAAAAGGATAATGAGCTGATGCATCAAACGGGATAAATATTTTTTCTCTGGCCATTAGTTGACTAAAATATTGCTCCAGCAGATCACCCGATACCTCATGATCGTGCATACCAGTATAGAAAATAACAGGTAATTTCAGTTCAGGAACGTCGACAAAAGCATCAAAAGCCCAGACAGCGTCATCATAAAAAATCCCCCTGGAAAAAACTTTTCCGTCCAGCCATAACTGTTCATTGTCCTGATAAGCTGCACCAGAGCGAATAAAATCCCACACAGCCTCATCACTGGTTTCGCCGTATACAGCACCACCAAACCATGCAACCCAGTATGATGTCATAGCATGATAATCATCTGTACCTGACTCATCTGCCGGATAGATCCCATCTTCGTCAGGGCGTCCTGCGTCACTTAACGCTGTAATGGCCGTGCCATTGTGTGAAGTTATTGCAGCAGAAAGTGCAAAGTCATAGCGATGCTGTTCATTCAATGCAATATTGGTTATCTGAGCAATAGCGCCATAAGCATGGTAATCATCAGGGTATCGGGACGCCAGCAGCAGACCAGGCAAGGTTCCGAATGAATGCGCCAGCAAATAGATCTTTTGCTGATCAAAATGAGATTTCAGCCAGAGCGTCAGCTCATAGGCATCTTCAACCAACTGTTCCAGATAAAGACCATCATCTGCCTGTTGATCGGAATAAGCCAGCCCGGCTCCGGGCTGGTCCCAATCAACAATAATAAAGTGATCTAGCAGCTCAGGAGAAAGTCGTACGATGGAGCCTGTAATAGCATGTCCGGGGCCACCGTGCAGCCACAGTATCACCGGCTTGTCTTTGCCCTCTCCCTGTATCAGTATTTTCAGCTCATTCTCCGAAGACGTCCTGAGCACAACAGGGAATTCTTTGTACTTTATAGACCTACGATCAACATCTGCCTCGCCAGAAGAATATGCAGATATAAGAAGAGCGCAAGCAGCAGAAAAAAAACAGAAACTCTTAAACAACATGTTTTATCCATCCCTGATAAACATCATTACAAGAGCAAAACCAGAATATCAGACCAACATTCCAGCTATAAAAAAAGGGGACTTCCTGTGTCCCCTAAGAGCAACAGCCTTTAAGGCCTGCATTCGTGAAAGCGTTTCAGTCAGATTGATACTAATTAACCTGTGAAAAACTTTGTTGCAAAAACATGATGCAAGTATGGTTCGATACAGCTTTGCTCTCTACTCGGTCAACTACCGGATTTTTCAGGGTTTTCCCTAGGGTATTATCATGCAAGGCTATGTATACTTTAAATCAGATAAAGAAATTGGTTTACGGAAACAATACCTATGGCAGTTGAAAAATACCCCTCTATGCTACGCCAGCTCTGCCAGCTGATTCTACTGCCAATTATTATTCTTATGATTACTCTTACAGCGGGACAGGTATTTTTCCAGCTGACGCAAAGTGCTGAAAAACGAGAAAATTACCGGAATGAACAAATTGATCAGATCACAGGGCTGCTGGCAAAAGCAATTTTCGATGCCGACAAAAATTCCGTCAACCTGATAGGAGATAGCTTATTTCGCAATCAAGATATTACTCACCTGATGATCTCAGATCAGTTTTCACGACTTTACCTTAAAAACAGAACGAGTCCCGACTCTGAAGCAGAACGAATACTGGACCCTCTGGTCATCAGCCGCCCTCTGAGCTATCAGTTACCATCCGGGGAACGTGTATTAATGGGAAATGTCACAGCTCATTTCACCAATGCAGCGGAGCAAGCCTTATTTTCCGCCAGTAATATCTGGTTTGTTTTTGCATGCATGATAGACATACTGCTGATCTCATTTATTATTTATATGGTTCTGAAATACAAACTGGTTTCTCCCATTGCACAACTGACAGATCAACTCCGTCGGAATCGCCCCGGACAATTTAAACCGATTATAATCAGGAACAGTTTTAACAAGGAAATAGCTCAACTGGCCCGGCTATGTAATGATCTTCAGGAAAACAATCACATCCATCATCTGCGACAAAAAGAGATCCGTGACAAACTGATAGAAAGAACTCACGAAGTGGCAGAAGGAAAAGAGTCGTCACGTTTGCTCACTAATATGCTGCAGAGCAGCCAGAAAAGATATCGAGCTCTTTTTCATCGTAACATTGACCCTGTACTTATCGTTGAACCGTACCGGGTAGGCGCAGCTGACATAAACAGAATCATTGATGCAAACCAGGCCGCTCTGAATCTGCTGCAACTTCCCCTTGATAACCTGACACATCAGGATTTTGAAGATAAATTTGGCATTAAGCCAATGGAACATGGTAACCATCGGTTGCCTGAAGGCGTACTTGCAAGTCAGTACGGTGCACTTCCTAAACATATTGAATTGCATTTCAATATGGTTGTATATGAAAACCACTCTCTTTATTACGTTACTCTGAAAGATATTACCGACAAGGTAAGAGCGGAAACGCTGGAGAAAGAAGCTAACGACCTGATGTCATACCGGCAGAATCAGATGGCCATTTCGGAAATGGCAACCACTATTGCCCATGAGCTGAACCAGCCTCTGGCAGCTATACGGAATTATTCGCAATCTGTTATAAACTTCAGCTTACAGGATAGTGAACTGAACCGCGAAAAGATTACCGAGAGCCTTCGTCAGCTCAAACAACAAGCTGATATCGCTTCTGATATCGTTAAACAGGCAAGGGGGCAATCCGGAAGAAATGATTATCCTCAGGAACCGCTTGAGATGGTGAAAATGATTCAGAACACAATTGAACTATGCCAGCTCAGAGCAGATAAAGAAAACGTTGTACTGGAGTTTAATTCTGCAACTATTGAAGCCTGGGTAGTAGGCAATGAAGTGCAACTCAAGCAACTTATGATAAACCTGATAAGTAATGCTATTGAAATTATCAGTGAAACACAGGCACAAACCCGCTCTGTCACATTGCATTTACTCAGAAATGACGAGCAATACCAGCTGGATGTAATGGACACAGGTCCGGGTATAGAAGATATTGACCGGGTTTTCACAACACACTACACCACAAAGAAAAACGGACTTGGTATGGGGCTATCAATTTGTCGAAGTATTGCAGAGATGCATCAGAGCTCAATCTTTGCTACAAATCTGGAGCATGGCGGCGCATGTTTCACACTTTGCATACCTGTTTTTAATCCTGATAACACCCAGCCTCCAGCAATTACGGTCAATTGAATCTGAACAGGAATCTGGACTCTATGACTCAGAAGGTACACAAAATTCATATCATTGATGATACGGACTCAGTAGCTGCATCTCTGAAAATGCTACTTGAATCATATGGATATGAAGCAACAACTCATCCGTCCGGAGAGGACTTTATTGAAACCGTCAAAGAAACCTCAGCTGAACCCAGCTGTATTCTTCTCGATGTACGAATGCAGGGAATGAGCGGTATTGAACTGTACCAACAACTGGAAAGACTGAATGTCATTGCTCCTGTTATCTTTATAACCGGGCATGCAACCGTTCCTATGGCTGTCCGGGCTATTCAACTAGGGGCTTTTGACTTTCTGGAAAAACCTATTGACCATAGTCAGTTAATTTTCAAGGTAGAGGCGGCTCTGAGAAAATTCAGGGAAATGAAAGAGTCCGTATTAAAGGATCAGGCGACAAATAAAGTTTTGAACTCCCTCACCCGAAGAGAGAAGCAGATTCTGGATCTTCTGATTGAAGGGCTGGCAAACAAAGAAATTGCCCGAGAACTGAATATTACAGTGAAAACGGTTGAATATCATCGGAGCAATATTATGAAAAAAACTCAGGCCAGTTCACTGGCTGAGCTGGTAAAAATTTATATGGCATACGCCAGCGCATGAATCGATTGAGTCAGATAATACAGACCATAGTTCTGATACTATCAATATCTCTGGTCGTAACACTATCCCCAGCAACCAGGGCAGAGAATCTACCTGCTACAGATGCCAGAAAGCTGCATTTCGTATTACTGATAAATGATGAGAAAGCGCCTTTCTGGCAACTGACAAGACAAGCCGCTGACAAAGCAGCGCAAGATCTTGGAATCAAACTGGAAGTTATCCTCCTGGGCAACAACCCGCTTCGTCCTGTGCGAACTCTTAACACTCTGCTATCAACAGATTACAAACCTGATGCTGTATTATTTTCTAATCTTAAACATACCGGACAACACATTCTTAATCTGCTCGAGCAACACCAGATATACTCGATGGTTTTCGACAATGGTTTCTCTATAGATGATCAAATGGGTAGTCCGGGCGATCACTATAAATTCTGGCAAGCCCAGCTACTGAGTGGCAATGAACTGGCATCAAGACGAATAACCCGGGAACTTATTGAAAAAGGACTGAGCAATCCGGACTTTGAAAAACCATTATCTATGATTGCTCTTGAGGGAGCTCCGGCTTCGGATGCCAGCAACGAGCGACTGGCTGGCCTGAAAAAAACACTCAGAGAGTATGCCGGAATGGTTCAGCTTCACCACGTATTTCCCACTAACTGGGAACCTGATAATGCAAGAGATGCGGTACTGTCTGCCAGCAGAAGATATCCGGGGATTAATCTGATCTGGTCAGCAAATGATGATATGGCTATCAGTGCAGCAAGGGCTATTGCAGAAACAGGAAAAATACCTGGCGAAGATGTTTTCATTACCGGGTTTGATCTGACACCCGAGGCTGACAAATATATAACATCAGGACGTTTGCTTAACAGCTATGGTGGTCATTATATGTCGGCAGCCTGGAGCATCATTTATATGTATGATTTTTTTCAGGGGTTTAACCAGCAACCCACCAGCATGCAGCTATCGATGATCAGTCACCAACACGAATGGAAAATTCCATTCGAAAAAGAAATAAGGTCAGGGCAGTTTGATAGCATTGATTTCACTCAATTCTCAAAAGCCCACCGGCAGCATAAAAAGTATCCGTTTCTGATGATTGCCCGTCATCGGCAGGATTTACAGACCTTACATATCCAGACTGATAACTGAATTTATCTGGTACAGATTAAATAGAAAAGCCCCGGCATCAAGGTTAGCCGGGGCTTTTACACGCACATTCAGAACCAGAAGAATCAGATACTCAACACATCAACTGATGAAGTATCCAGATTATTCAGTCCTGTCAGATCAACATCGGTCAGATCAAAATGACTTCTCTCAAGATACCCTTCAACAACTTCATAGACATTGAGAGTCTCGCTCTCATCACCTAAAAACTTAGCCAGCTCAATGTCACGAACAATGCTCTGCTCTTCACCATACTGATCGATAAATAATTCTTCCAGACTAACAGTACCATCATCATTCATATCCAGTTCAACATGACGACTCACTGTTTCACCATCTTCATTAATACAAACAACATCCAGATCTACCCCACCATCCTCATCCGCAGAAACTGTTACCGTTTTACTGCGCCCTTCATCGTTAACAGAAGAGATATCAATACCACCTGAGTCATTATCTGAAACAGTGACACTTCTGCTATGAGTCTCTCCCTCAGAGTCTGTAGCCGATACAGAAATAGTCACACTGCCATCATCATTGTTAACGACTTCCTGAGTCAGGTCCTCAGGCTCAGAATACTCACCTCTCTTGCCACCTTTATGACCTCCACCTTTTCCTTCATAAGCCTCCTGCCTACCTGATTGCTGGCCTTGCTGAAATTGGCTATTCATTCCACGCATAACTTTTCTCCTGAATCGACTTTAAAGTGGGATTTTTTCCCCCGAGCACAAAATCTATATTAAGTGGGTTTTTTTCACACGTAAAGTTTTTTTGATAAATTTTGTTAACACAGTCCCATCTTCCTGGTCGATAGCACGCTATTAAAAGGCCATGAAAGAACCTGAGTTCTATAATCTGAAATACATATGCCTGAGGAGCACAGGAATGAAGATGCAAGAAGCCAGAACTTAAGAAAAGACTTAAATAGGAACAGATGAGCTGCCAGAGAAAAGAAACTGTCAATCCGCTTTCCAGTTCATATCAGGTTTCAGCAAGCCGCTTATTACCGAAAACCACCAACATCAAGGAGATAGGCTGTATCTGTATCACGACGAATGACCTGAAATACAGTCAAGAAGTTGAAGAATGTCGCAAGACTTTTCAGAAATGCAATGCTCAGGCTGTCATACTACAGCAACCAGATCAGGCCAGAGTCAATACTTATGTATCCGATCTTTACAGCATCTATAATCAGATAAGATATCATCTACTGATACTTTCAGAGCCAGCAGCAGCGGCCGGAGGTGATAATGAGCAAACCGCTATATGGATTTTTCCTGATAACCCTGCTGTATCTTCCGGATACTGGCTATGCCTCGTCAGTCAAAAAAATATACCTGACATCCCTGGAGTGGCCGCCATACAGTAGCAGTAAACTACCGGATGGCGGAGCCAGTGTTGCTATTGCCAAAGCAGCTTTTCTCTCAATGGGATACCAGCTTGAAGTTGAATTTTATCCCTGGACAAGAGCTATCAATGAGGCCAGAAATCCTGATAGCCGCTATTCAGGCTACTTTCCAGAATATTATTCAGAGGAAGTTGCCAGGGAGTTTTTGTATAGCCAGCCAATGGGAAGCAGCCCATTGGCACTGATTGAAAACACCCTTAATCCGGTTTACTGGAGAAAAATCAGCGACCTGAGCCCATATGTAATAGGCACGGTACAAAATTACATAAATACCAGGGAGTTTGATCTGAGAGTAGCTTCCGGATTACAGAAAACGGAGGCGGTGATTAATGACCTGACCAATATAAAAAAAGTAGCGGCTAACAGAATACCGGCAGCCATTATTGATAAATAACGTATTCCATTATTTGCTCAATACAGACAAAAGACTTTCCCTTATTTCAGACAAGGTACAGATTAACCAGCGCTTACTGGAGAAAAAACAGCTCTACCTATGCTTCCGAAATACACCCAGAGGAAGATATCTGTCTTTTGTTTATAACCAGGGGCTCAGAAATCTCGATACTGACACCATGATAAACAGCTATATAAGCGCTCTATTGCATTCTGAATCGGAAAAAACTAAGCAATGAATTATTCAGCCACAGATACAACTGCTATTCTCAGAACTGCAGCACGTTTCTTTCTTACAGGTTTATTCTATCTAGTCAGCCCTGAAAAAGTCAGGTTTCTATCTAACAGAGCATCGGTTGGCTTTATTGCTCCAGGAAATAAAGCCAACTGATTTTCTGTTCCCCATTTGCAGTTTGTACGATGACCAGAGCCTGAATGACTCCCTTGTATTCAAACAAAAAGAAAAGGCTCATCCATTTCTTCAAATTCCAGGCACAAGCCGCCATTAACAGGTTTATTGCATCACCTTCGCTACCTTTCAGCCCGTTTCTGGAAAGTCGATAATCCTGTTTCAGATGCCCTATGATGGGTTCAATCGCTGATCGCCTCCTACAGAGCGTCCTCTTTCGGTTCCTC
>NZ_JACJFM010000363.1 GCF_014164585.1 Oceanospirillum sediminis
TAGGCTTACTCGACAAAGCGGATGTTAAAAATGAAGATCCTGAATGGCCAGCCTACAAAAAATATTTCATGCATGGCACAAGTCACCATATGGGATTAGACACTCACGATTATGGCATCTTAACTGAGCCTATGCAAGCCAATATGGTATTTACTGTGGAACCAGGCATCTATATCCCTGATGAAGGTTTTGGCGTAAGACTGGAAGATGACGTTGTAATCCTAGAAAAAGGTGCACCATTCAATCTTATGAAAAATATTCCTATTGAAATTGAAGAGATTGAAGAACTCATGAACGCATAAAAAAA
>NZ_JACJFM010000364.1 GCF_014164585.1 Oceanospirillum sediminis
TTGCCTATTCAACGAGCCAAAATAAATAATGTTACAGGGCATTTATGCCTTAAAAAACGGTTTTAACGTTTAATTAATGCTAATACAGTGTTTTTGCTAAATTCATCTTAAAATTCTACGGCCGTTTTTCTGTTTTATTAATTACATTTGCATTCGCAAAAATCACAGTAATTATGAAAGCAGGTATTGTAGGCTTACCCAATGTTGGAAAATCCACTTTATTTAATTGTTTATCAAATGCTAAGGCGCAAAGTGCAAACTTTCCGTTTTGTACCATTGAACCAAATATTGGCGTGGTAAACGTAC
>NZ_JACJFM010000365.1 GCF_014164585.1 Oceanospirillum sediminis
GGTCAGCAGAACCAGCAAAGTCGATATTCTGTCAGCCACCAGCACAATACCAAAGGGCCGATCCCGCTGCCGACCCGCAAAGAGCGTTTTACTGTTCTTATTTCTCCTCACGCTAACAAAGATGCACGTGATCAGTACGAAGTTCGTACTCATAAACGTGTTCTGGATATCGTTGAGCCTACAGAGAAAACAGTAGACGCACTGCTGAAGCTGGATATGGCTGCTGGTGTAGATGTGCAGATCAGCCCGCACCGAAAGAGATGCCGCAGTCTGCCAGATTAAATGCCGGGAAATAGTTGTCTTCCA
>NZ_JACJFM010000366.1 GCF_014164585.1 Oceanospirillum sediminis
CTTTGTCGTAATCCTGACCTGAATGCTTACTAATAATTTTATAAAGCTCTTCTTTTAGGGTTAAGATTTCCTTTGCCGTGATCTCAATATCACTGGCTTGCCCTTGAGCACCGCCCATTGGCTGATGAATCATTACTCTAGAGTGGGTTAAACCACTGCGTTTTCCTTTTTCTCCAGCGCACAACAATACCGCACCCATTGAGGCGGCCATTCCTGTACAAATTGTGGCTACATCGGGCTTAATAAATTGCATCGTGTCATAAATACCTAAACCGGCATACACACTACCTCCTGGAGAGTTAATGT
>NZ_JACJFM010000367.1 GCF_014164585.1 Oceanospirillum sediminis
GAAAGTATCATTGTGAAAAATAATGATGGTGCAGATAAACTGTATCAACTATCCCAATCCAATACTTCTAGAAATTTTGTACCATTCGATGGTTTAACTACTTCGGGAAGTATTTCGCGTGGTGTGACTGTTGGAAACAATCAAAATTCAGTTTTAAATAGCGAGTTAGATCTTCAAATTACAGGAAAACTCAATGATAGAGTATCGTTAAGGGCATCCATACAAGATGCCAATATCCCTTTACAAGAAAGTGGTTACAGCCAGCGTTTGGATGAATTTGACCAAGTATTTATAGAACTTTTTAG
>NZ_JACJFM010000368.1 GCF_014164585.1 Oceanospirillum sediminis
TAGGTTCAGCATCAGCTGGATTATTGCAATAGTCTTTAAGAGAGCGCTTGCCATACCCTACTTTTCCTGTCGTTACGTCAGTTGAACCTCTCACCCATCTTATTCTGTCATTGCCAAGAAATTCAATTTTGTACGGCTCCTGCATTAGAGCATTATGCACTGCTGAGTTAATCTCAAAATCACTCATATCTTCATAATTTTTCATATCACCTTATCCTCATCAAAAATCACACCAATCACACGAAGCAAATCTTTCGCCATTCGCTCCGCTTCTTCGTAGTCGTAACCTGCATCAACATACAGAT
>NZ_JACJFM010000369.1 GCF_014164585.1 Oceanospirillum sediminis
TAATCATTGACATGTTTGTCCAGCCAGCTCATGTTTATTAAAGACAGTTGATTAAAAGCTTTCACTCGCAAGTAGGGAAGTCCATCTGACCATTAACACACATTTGACGCATCTCCACCGTGCCGACAGGTCTTCCTGTGGTACAAGTGAACTCAATCTCCTCATTATGTTGTGAATACAGCTTCTCTTTATGTGTATATCGGAATCTAATATTGTGGCTCGCCATGATGTATTTATTGACAGTGCAGGGTTTGAGGCAGGTTATCAATCCAGTCCATTCACCATTGTTGCAGGTTTTGTGAGGC
>NZ_JACJFM010000370.1 GCF_014164585.1 Oceanospirillum sediminis
CTTCCCCATCCAGATGAATCAGACGGTCAACCCCGGCTGTATCCAGGCTATCATCTTTCAGTTCACCAAAGACAACGGCATCCTTATAGCAGAGACAATCTCTGAAGGAGCCCGGCATTGCTCTGACGAGGGCCTGAAAAAAGCCCTTATGGCATTAGCCAGACATACCTCTGAAGACTGTAAGGAAACCTGATCACCAGGTTAAAAGCAAAACACAGGCGGCATCACCAAAAAAAAAGCCCCGATATACGAGGCTTTTATCCGTTAATATCAACTCAGACTGCAGCAGGTTTCATATATGAAAT
>NZ_JACJFM010000042.1 GCF_014164585.1 Oceanospirillum sediminis
CCATTTTCAAGGGGGTAACGCCCTTCTGGTGTGCAGACATTATCCGCCTGGCACTGATCACCTTTATCTCTTCGATTTCTCTGTTCTTACCTGAGCTGTTATACCGGTAGGCTTATCTGTATCCGTTCAGTCTCATTTATGCCCGTATATATGCGGGCATAAATGGGAGCTATAATGCTGATACTCTCATATCATGATGTTTTGGTAAGCCGGGTTTATTCCATTCAGACGTCAGCCTTGAGACAGGGAGTATTATGCAAAACCGTACAGTGACATTCAGCCTGGTTCAGAGCCGTATTGAGAAAGCAGATTACAGCAGAAATCTGCAGATTCATCTGGAGGGTATTAAAGCCTCGGCTGAACATAAAGCAGATGTAGTTGTATTCCCTGAACTGTCGCTCACCGGGTATGAGTTACCTGATGCCAGCAGGCTGGCTCTGGTTAAAAACTCCGAGGATCAGGTGTTCCGCACTTTATCTCAGGCTGCAACGGAACATAACCTGGTAGTGGTCGCAGGCTGTCCGATACAGAATGATGGGGATAAGCCATTTATCGGAGCCGTTATCTGCTTTCCCAATGGTCGAACAGAGTTTTATCTGAAGCAATATCTGCATGAAGGAGAAGATCAGTACTGCTCAGCCGCAGACCAGAATTATCAGTTTGATGTTAACGGGTATAAGGTTGCTCTGGCTGTCTGTGCTGACTTCCAGAATCCGATGCACTCTGAAGATGCTGCAACTGCAGGCTCCGATATTTATCTGGTCAGCGCGCTGATTACCGGTAATGGCTATGCTCCTGATGGCGAAGTGCTGTCCGGGATTGCCTCACGGCATCAATTCCCGGTGTTGTTATCGAATTATGTTTGTGAATCCGGTGGGCTGACCGGATGTGGTAAAAGCGCGATGTGGGATCAGTCAGGGAAGCAAATGTTCAGTGCTGAGGGTTCTGAACATGGCCTGGTTTTGTGCACAATCAGTCATGATGGTCTGGCGGGGTGTTTTGAAGCAGGCTGAGTGATGGAGGATCACGCTGACAGGGGATGAAGAATACCTTTGGCAAAATGTTCTTTAAAAACCTTGTTCTGATAGCTTCTGTGCCAGCAGGAATTTCCCGCTGAATCAGCCAGCCTGATTCAGCGAGGGAGGGGACTAATGCGTCAGTAGTTTATTAAGGGTTTCACAGTCTTTTTTGACAACGTCTGCATAGTTCAGTGTTGCTTCGATCAGCCCTTCAATCGCATCGGGTAAATATTTAGCTACGGCTTTTTCAAACTGAATTGAACGACGATCTCCACGACAATGCGCCAGTGCCAGAGCTTCACCACAGGTCGCGGCGTACTGGATAAAGCCACCGTTTACTGCTTTTTTACCAAAAGTGATGTGTTCAGGATCTATACCGACTCTGGCATGGTGACGGGAGCGAATCAGCCAGTGGTTACCCTGCCAGATCGCTTCATCCAGTACGAGATCAGGCCGTCTTTGCATTCTGTACTGACAGTTGACCGTCAGATGCGCAGGGTTCAGCCGGTTGACCGGGCTGAGATCAGGAAAATGATACAGTGGTGCCGCATGACGCTGTTGCTTGACCTCAACAATATGGCACAAGCCCAGATCTTTTTTGCCCCGGTATCCGGCAGGGCCAATCAGGAAATAGTAACGCCCCATATTGACCGAGCCGGTACCAGCGTTCAGACGTTCAGTGATATCCAGAATGCAATCGTCCATATATGGGGCGAATGCCTGTTCCAGCTTCTGATAGCTCTGCTTTCCTACACGCCTGAATCGGGCCGGGATGTTACGAAAACGCAAAACAGAACGCTCAGTATCAACAGCTTTAGCCAGAGAGCTGCGAGTCTCAAATTCAGTGCCACCACAGGCTCTGTTCAGGGCTTTCTGATAGCGCTTATGCAGAACATGTGATTTTTTAAAACCGGTAATGGTTTTTCTTCTGTTATCAGGCTGATCGATACCCGCTTCACACACTTCCAGATAAGCGCGGAGAAACTGTTCTATGGCCGGACGGATATCTTCAGAACTGATAACGGCTTTACCTGACATATCACTTTCTGAAGTGTAACGTCCGTCAGCAACGCCCTGAGCATAATCTGCACATAGTGCAAGACTGGTTGCAAAACGACTCAGATCCCAGCTGGCATGACCTGTACAGGCATCATCAAAATCATTAGGCGAGAAAATAATACTGTCGCCGTGTGAACCTTCTTCACTCAGAAAACCAAAGTTTGAGGTATGGCAGTCACCCATTACTGTTGTCAGAGGCAGTTTGTTCAGGCTTTTTGGCAGGTTGAGAAAACCGGAAGCCAGATCTGCATAGAACAGCTGGGCTGATCCTCGCAGAAAGACAAAGGGATTAGATGCCATCTTTCTGTGTTTCGGCAGGTTTGCTTCTGGTACCTGACCGTCAACACGCAGCAGTTCTTCGCGGATAAGCTGAATTCGCTCCTTCATTCTGGTCTCCTTTTGAGTGACATAAAAGAAAGGCTGAAACAGGATTCGCCTGCTTCAGCCTGTATTCAGGACTACTTATGATCATACGCCTCAGTCTCATAAGTGTCACGGAAGGTGTCTGGCTTATTTCTGGCTAAAGCCCTGTTTGTTCAGTATATCTTTCATAAATGGGCGCGCTTCTTTACTCAGGATTGCACTGATCTGCTCAGACCAGGATTGCTCATTCTGACCCTGAGTACGCTCTCGATAATAGTTGCGCATAGTTTCGTCATAGTCCGCCAGTTCAGTCTGATCAATTGGCTGATAGCTATCTTCATGCAGTACCAGAGAGGCAGGCAAACGAGGTTTTTTACCCGGATCCTGATCCGGATACCCAAGACAGAGCCCAAACATAGGAAAGACATTTTCTGGTAGATTCAGCAGTGAGCAGACTTTATCCGGATTATTTCTTAACCCGCCGATATAGACACCACCCAGCCCCATAGATTCTGCAGCCAGCAGGCAGTTCTGAGCCATCAGAGCAGAATCCACAGCACCAATCAGAGTCTGTTCTGTGAAACCCAGTTTAGCATCGGCTTTAATCTGCTGGTGACGATTAAAGTCGGCACAAAACACCAGAAACTCAGCGGCTGATGATACATATGCCTGGTTACCGGCATACTCAGCCAGCAACTCCCGATTTTCCGTACGGGTAACCCGAATTATGCTGACGCACTGGATATTACTGGATGATGATGCCGCGCGGGCGCAATCAATCAGAGTGCTCAACTGCTCAGCGGTAATTGGCTGATCAGTGAATTTACGAATAGAGCGATGGGACAGAATTGTTTCAACAGTGGTATTCATACTATTTCCCGAGTAGTCAATCAGATGTCAGCAGTATACCTGTTACAGAAATTTCATCTATCGACACTTCCTTATATACATAGCGACACTGGATTATGTGTTTTTATACAGTATTATGAGAGTAATTCTGAATAAATCAAAGGACAACCTCCTCATGGCTGAAGTGAAAGGCTTATTAACCGGTACAGATCAGAAAACACGTTGCTGGTGGTGTGGTGAAGATGATGAGCTTTACCGTAATTATCATGACAATGAATGGGGTTACCCGATAACGGATGATATCCGTTTGTTTGAAAAAATATGTCTGGAAGGGTTTCAGTCAGGCCTGAGCTGGATCACTATTCTGCGTAAACGAGAAGGCTTTCGCAAAGCATTTGAGGGTTTTGACTTCCATAAGGTTGCGACATTTACGGATGATGACATCGAACGCTTGTTACAGGATGAAGGTATTGTTCGCCATCGGGGGAAAATAAGTGCAACAATCAACAATGCGGCACGTGCGATAGAAATGCAGGAAGAGTATGGTTCTCTGGCTGCCTGGTTCTGGCAATATGAACCTGCTTCGTCTCAACGGCCTGCTGTGTGTGACTATGAGACTCTGAGTCAACTGGGGCAGACTGAAATCTCTCTGCAGATGAGCAAAGATCTGAAAAAAAGAGGCTGGAAGTTTGTAGGCCCTACCACTTGTTACGCTTTTATGCAGGCGATGGGACTGGTCAATGATCATATTGAGGGCTGCAATATTCGGCAAGCTTGCCTGGAAGCCAGACTTCATATGACTATCCCGGAATTATAAGCCTGCAAGAATATCGCGATGACTTGATATTAATCTGCTGAGTACTAAAAAGCGGGATTGAGACATTTTGTCCTCTGGTGCGTATTTTTGTCCGTACCACTCCCGTTTTTTCATTTTTAATGACTTTAAATCCCTCTTGTAGCGTTTTTGTTCGTTTCTTTTCCCGCTACGAATTCTGTTATGAGACCTTGTTTACTTGTCAGATAGTGGCTGAAAAAATAACACTAAAAATCAGGAACACTTATTGCTTAATCGCTGTTGTATTCAGTAATTACGGGACAAAAGGCGATGGTCAGACATGCGGGGAATCCAGAGTTAACTCAGGCAGAAATATCCTTAACAGACAACACCCTGGTGTATGACGAATACGGTCAGACCCGAGAGATTTCTATTGCCGGGGAAAGGCCTTTGACGCTATATCTGAATAAACGTGAGATTGTCACTCTGATGACGCTGGGTGCAGAGCCAGAGGCTCTGGTGCTGGGCTATTTACGCAACCAGGGAATGATTCAGTCTCTGGATCAGGTTCAGGCGGTACAGGTGGACTGGGAGGTTGGAGCGGCAGTTGTCGTTGCAGAGAGTGATGATGACGCTCTGGAACAGAAGCTGGCTCATAAAACCGTAACGACAGGATGCGGTCAGGGCACTCAGTATGGCGCCATGATGGATGATCTTCAGCAATTACAGCTATCTGAAAAGACGATGCAGCAAAGTGCAGTCTATCAGTTACTCACCGCATTAAACGATTACAACGAAACCTATCGTTCTGCCGGAGCCGTGCATGGTTGTGCACTGTGTAGTCTGGATCAGGATCATAAGGGCATAAATGCTTCCGTATTGGCCTTTTCCGAGGATGTCGGACGCCACAATGCCGTGGATACACTGGCAGGAAAGCAGTGGCTGCATAATCTACAGGGAGAACAACTGGTGTTCTATACCACGGGGCGCCTGACATCTGAGATGGTGATTAAAGTGGCACGCATGGGAATTTCTGTGCTGCTATCCCGTTCAGGTGTCACGGCTATGGGACTGGAGCTGGCACGACAGCTTGGCATTATGCTGATCGCTCGCGCCAAAGGTAAACATTTCCTGCTTTATCACGGTGCAGACCGCTTCAAATGGGATGCGGTGCCAGAGAAAAAGCCATCAGCGGATGCCGTCAAACGACACAAAGCTAAATCTGCCTCCTGATATCTGATAACACCTTATTTTTATCTATTAGAGAAAGTGCCAATCCCATGACAGAAATAATAGCCGATACCCTGTTTATGAATGTTAAACAGGTGGCAGATTACCTGCATCTGAACGAAAAGAAAGTCTATGCTCTGGCCAGTGAAGGACAAATTCCGGCCACTAAAGTAACAGGGAAGTGGCTGTTTCCTAAAAAACTGGTTGATCGCTGGCTACTGGAGTCCTGTCATAGCGGATTGATGGCAGACCGCTTGCTGCTGACCGGAAGTGACGACCCTTTTTTGCAGGCTATTATGCTGCGCTTACCCGGTGTTGTTGGCAACAAAGCGTTATACAGCTACAGCGTAACAGGTTCCCGGATGGGACTGAGTCTGTTATCCCAGGGGCACGCGGATGTGGCGGCTATTCACTGGGGACGCGCAGAAGAGAGTCATCTGCGTCATCCTGGCCTTATCCGTCAGTTCTCACATTATCGTCAGTGGGTGCTGGTACATGCATTTAAGCGGACCCAGGGGTTGATCATTCACCCGGATCATTACGATTACAAGGACCCGGACAATATTGCTGTCAACCGCTTGCGTTGGGCTGTCAGGCAGGAAGGAGCCGGATCACAACGCTTTTTGCAGGAATGGCTATCTGAGTCTAAAAGGCAGCTGGATGAACTGAATGTGGCGGCTCAGGCGTTCAGTGAACGAGAAATGGCTTCGATGATCTGTCGTGGTGAAGCAGATGTGGGTCCCGGTAGCCAGAGTGCAGCACGGGAATACGGGTTGGAGTTTGTGTCCGTCTGCCAGGAAGCGTTTGATCTGGTAGTGCCACGCAGTGTGTACTTCCGCGGTTTATTCCAGCAGTTATTCGATTATATGCAGAGCCAGGAAGGCCTGGAGCTGGCCCGCAACCTGGGTGGTTATGATTTATCGGATTGCGGCAAACTGATCTGGAACGGAGCAGACTGACCTGGTACAGAGGGGGGCTCTGAATCAAACCAGAGGCAGACATGGTTTCTGTCTCTGGCTTTATTTTACACATAGCCGTATCGATCGTTGGCCTATAGTATTTCACTCTATTGCACTGTTATTACTATAGTCAAAATCTGGCATCGGTAAGTAACTGAATCTTCAGAAATAAAAAGAGCATTTAGCTGATTTCATTGCAGGTAATCCCGGATACTTAGCATGAATATACGAGAAGTCAGGAATATCGTGATTCCGATTAAAATTACTGACTGCGCTGAACTTCGGCCAGGCTGGCCAGCAATTGTTCTGTTGTGGATTCATCGCTGTTGGTAAATTCAGCTTCTTCTCTGAGATAAACACTGAAAGCACTGCCTTTACCCAACTCCGATTCCACCTGAATATCGCCTCCATAGCGGCGAATGATACCGTATGACACGGAAAGGCCCAGTCCGGTGCCATTATCGCGAGTGGTGAAAAAAGGATCAAAGATATGAGGCAGGATCTCGGCTGCAATTCCTTTACCTTCATCTTTTACCTGTATCACCACGCCTTTGCATACACCAGCTTCGTACCAGTTATTGGTACAGACCTGAATGCTGCTCTGGTGTGGGCTGGCGTGAGCGGCATTCATAACCAGATTCACCAGCACCTGTTGCAACTGCTGGACGTTGGCTTGCGCCAGGTGACTGGCTTTAAGTTCCAGATTCACGCTGATAGCCTGTTTTTCCAGAGTATGACGGACCAGAACCAGCATATCCTGCACAACCTGATTAATATCCAGAGGTGCCAGAGATTGAGTGTATTCACCCGGACGGCTGTACTGTAGCAGGTTATTAATCAAGGCTCTGATGCGATAAACCTGTTGAATAATCAGCTCAATCTCTTCTTCGACAGGCTCAGCTTCATTACCCAGTACCGCCTGAAGCAGATCCATATTCCCCAGAATAACCGCTGCCGGATTATTGATTTCGTGAGCGATACCGGCGGTCAGCTCACCCAGAGCAGCCAGTTTCTCTTTTGTCACCAGCTGAGCACGGGTGGCCTGCAAAAGACGGATATGTTCCTCCAGCTCCCGGGTTTTATCCTGCAAGGACTGAGTACGTTGCTGAACTTTTTGCTCCAGCACCTCAGCCGCCTGCTGAATCTGTCTATTACGATCTTCCAGCAAGTCCAGCATAGTATCGAACTGTTCGGCCAGGTCGCTGAATTCATCGTTATTATCCATCATGCCGATCCGTTTTCTCTGCCCGGCTTTCACTGCTTTTACCACAGCGTGAATCCGGCTGACGGGATGGATTACCAGACCTGCACTGCGCATCACCAGAATGGAGGATATAAAGGTAACAATAGCAATAGCACCGATCAGTTCTATCAGTGTCTGATGGTAAATTTCGGTATAAGGGCTTTCAAGAAAACCGGTATAAAGCATGCCGATGCGCTTGCCGGACATATCTTCAACCGGCATGTAGGCTGAAATATACCAGTCATTGACCACAAAGGCTCTGTCGACCCAGCGTTCTCCTTTCTGCAACACTTTTTTGTTAACGTCATAAGAAACCCGGGTGCCCAGCGCCCGGTTCAGACCACCCTGCTCCCGGATCCCCGGTTCCTGAGGAACGTTTGTGCTGATACGAACATCATCAAGAAACAGAGTTACAGTGCCTATGCCACCATCCGGCAAAGTACCAGGCTGGTAAACCAGGTCCCGGATTTCATCAACAAAGGCATTGTTTCTGTTGAGTAAACGACCACTATCCAGAATTGCAATCACTTCACCATCAGCACTGGCGACCGGATGCAGTGCACGGATAAACATACCCCGATTTTCATGACTGCGTTTAGTCGGCATAGCTCGCTGCGTGTCCAGCAAGGGAATACGCATGGAAGAGTTCAGGTCAGGATCAATGCGATTGATCTCTTCAGGTTCAAGAAGCTGCAACCCGGTCATAGGCTGGCCACGCAGCACCTGAGCAGCAATTTTAGCCAGACTGTCCTCTGATAGTAAGCGATCACCCAGACCACTGGTAGGGATCAGACGGATAAAATCCAGCTTATACAGAGCCTTATAGTCCAGCAGTTGCTGCTGGGCTCGCATACTATCGCCCTGTTTAATGGACTCTTTAAGACGCCTGCTCTGGCTAAGTTGTCTGAGGCTGTCCAGGTCCTTATCTTCCAGAATTTGCAGAAAACCCTGAGCTACAGAGAGGTCAGCCTGTACTTTACGATACAACTGGTCAGCAGAGTAGGTGCTTGCCCAATAACTGGTCATACCAATCAGCGTAACCAGAATAAGGGCAACAGGGGTTAGTGTTAACCCCAGTATCTTCAAGCGGATAGATGTGCGCATAGATCAACAGATTCCGGGGTTCAGACCATCTGAACCCTGAGTCAAAAATTATTCTGCTCCGGAATGTTGAATATCGGGATCATTCCGGACGGGTTTCATCCCATGCCTGCAATTTTCGATCCAGAGTTTTCCGAGAAATGCCCAGCTGTCGAGCAGCAGCAGACTTATTACCCTGATAAGCGGCAAGCACCTGAAGTATATGGTGTTTTTCAACCTCATCCAGTGGCCAGTCATCAGGAAAGCCTCTCTCCTGTAATGGCAAGGGTGATGAGATTTCTCTTACCTTGTGACTTTCCGGGAAACTGTCTATGGGCAGTCGACCCAGAAGGATACAGCGTTCGACAAAGTTCTTCAGTTCACGGATATTACCGGGCCAGCTGTATTTCGCCATCGCCTGCAGGTCTTCATGGGCAAACGGGACTGGTGGCAAACCCAGCTCCTGTGATAGTTTGCGGGAGAAATTATGCACCAGCGTTGAAATATCTTCAGAGCGATCCCGCAAAGGCGGCAGAGTCAGAGTCAGCACGTTCAGACGGTAGTAAAGATCCTCTCTGAACCGGCCCTCTTTGACCTCCTCTTCCAGATTACGGTTTGTCGCTGCAACAATACGTACATCAACACTGACTTCCTGCTCCCCCCCTACCGGACGTACCGCTTTCAGCTCCAGCACACGTAGTAATTTGGCCTGCATCCCCAGAGGCATTTCTCCGATTTCATCCAGGAAAAGTGTACCGCCATTGGCGAAGGTAAACAGACCATCACGGGCCTTCTGGGCTCCGGTAAAAGCCCCTTTCGTGTGACCAAAAAGCTCACTTTCCAGAATTTCTGCAGCAATAGCACCACAGTTAACGGGGACGAATGCCCCCGAACGACCGCTGTACTGATGCAAGGCCCGAGCCGCCAGCTCCTTACCGGTACCGGACTCACCTTCAATCAGTACAGCTGAAGGTGTTGGCGCAACCCGCCGAATAATCTCGTCGACATCTTTAATCGCCGGACTTTCTCCCAGCATGGCACTGCCCGAGCTGAACACTGAATTTACTTCGCGACGAAGAACAAAGTTCTCTCGCGCCAACAGACGCCTTTCCAGACAGCGGTCAATGGCTGTGGTCATTTGCTCCAGGCGAAATGGCTTAAGAATAAAATCACTGGCACCGGCTCGCAGTGCTTCAATCGCTGTTTCCAGATCAGCATAGGCTGTCATGAAAATGATATCGCTACGGCGCTCACTTTCTCTAATCGCTTCATGCCATTCAATGCCGGAGCGCCCCGGAAGCTTTATATCGCAGATCAAAAGGTCAAAGTGGCAGCGTTTGCGAATTTCTTCTGCCGTTTCAATGCTGTCAGCAGATTCAACCAGGGCAAAGCGTTTGGCCAGGGCTTTAACCAGAAAGTTTCTCATGCCGGGCTCATCATCAACAATAAGTACTGAAACGGCTGGCAGACTGGTCGTTGGGGTGCCAGATAAACTCTGAACTTTATTTTCCTGTGAGGTCATATAATTATATTCGTTATCATGCAAGCGGTTTTTGTTGTTCGGTCATTACATACCTGAATAAAAGTATTCCGATATTCTTCAGACAATGGCTGGTGAATATGGCAACGTTCAGCAGAAGTCCTTTTGTTCAGGTACTTAAAGGCGTTTTTAAATAAACACAGCACTCTCACCTTTCCATTATGGGTCACAACGACGCATCGCGTCTTTATTTATGGGTCATAATGTCCCTTTTACATAGGGAGAGTTCTGCTTTTAATTAATTATTTATATATTCAATTGTTATCGATGCCATTATATCGGCTATTGAGTATATCTGGCATTTATTTTGCTCTTTTGCTGTGCCCATGATAACAAACTATCCACATTGGGGCATATTAGAGAGGGGTTTAGTAAACAATGAAAAAGCTGACACATTTATTAGCTGCGGCAGTTATCAGTGCAACAGTTTCTGTACAGGCTGTTGCCGAAGATCTGGGCATTGTTCGTCTGGCAACCACGACCAGCACTTATAACTCAGGGCTGCTGGATTATCTGTTACCAACGTTTGAAAAAGAGCACGGTGCAACCGTTCAGGTGATTGCCGTTGGTACCGGTAAGGCATTGCGTATGGGACGAGATGGCGATGTTGATGTTGTCATGACTCATGCTCCGAAAGCCGAAGCTAAGTTTGTCAGCGAAGGCTATGGCATTGAGCCTCGCGGTATTATGTACAACGATTTTGTACTGGTAGGGCCAAACAATGATCCTGCAAAAGTGAAAGGTACTCAGGATATTACTCAGGCTCTGGAAAAGGTTTCAGCGAACAAAGCGCTGTTTATTTCCCGTGGTGATGATTCAGGTACCCATAAAAAAGAGCTGAACCTGTGGAAACAAGCCGCAGTAAAACTACCTTTTGATGGTTATCGTGAGGTAGGCCAGGGGATGGGCAAAGTTCTGCAGATGACGTCTGAACTGCAGGGTTATACTCTGACAGACCGTGGCACCTGGCTGGCTTATAAAACAAAAGTTGATCTGGCTATTGTATCTGAAGGGGATGCCCGTCTGTTTAACCCTTATCAGGTTATTCAGGTTAACCCGGAACGTCACGAAGGACTCAATACCAAAGGCGCAGAAAGCCTGAGTAAGTGGCTGGTATCTGATAATGCTCAGGATATGATCGATAATTTCCGCCTGCATGGTGAAAAACTATTTGTCGCTAATGCAAAAGACTAATTGCTTCTACCTCTCAGGTGTACTGCCTTAGAGGATTCGCAGGTCAATCATTTATCCGCTACCCGGTAGCGGATAAATATCTGAATAAATTTTTTGAGTAAGCAATTATTACCGCTTCAGCCAGAGGCTGGGGAATATCAGGATATTTTTATTCAGATTATGTTATTTAATGCGCTCAGAATCACTAAATTATATCTGTAACAGCCTGAATTAAAGTGACTTACCTTGTTTCTATACTTCTGACTACAAGCATATAACTAAATAACGCAGGGGATTTTATTGGCTGCTTTAACTGAGACATTTGCTCATGCTGTTGAACTTCTGGTGTCCGGAGATGAACAGCTCTGGACTATCATTGGTGTATCCTTTCGAGTGTCTTTTCTGGCGCTGCTGACGGCCTGTGTGCCGGCTGTTTTTCTTGGATTTATTCTGGCTTACTGGCGCTTTCCCGGTCGCTGGTTTTTGCTTTCTATGACACATACTCTGATGGCAGTTCCTACCGTAGTAGTCGGACTGCTTCTGTTTATGCTTTTGTCCCGGAGTGGTCCACTGGGTGACTGGCGTATGCTATTTACTCAGGATGCCATGATCATAGGCCAGATCCTGTTGTGCTTACCACTTCTGGTGTCTATGACTCATACCGCTTTTCAGAGTGCTGATAAGAGAGCCTGGGAAACAGCCAGAATGCTGGGTGCTCATCCATTACGTTGCCTGTGGGTATTAATGCATGAAGTCCGGTATGCATTGATTGCCAGCCTGGTTGCAGCTTTCGCCCGTATTATTGCTGAAGTAGGCTGTGCCATGATGGTTGGTGGCAATATTCTGAATTATACGCGTAACATCACGACGGCAATCGCCCTGGAGACACTTAAAGGTGAATACGCTCAGGGTGTTGCTCTGGGGCTGGTGCTTTTTATTCTGGCCATGATACTGAACCTGGGCATGGCATTATTACGCGGTCGTGGGCAGTTAAGCCACCGCTGAGAGGATCAGGGTATGAATAGTGATATTCAGAGCAACCTTTACCTGAGTTCTGTTGAACCAGCTTCTTGTCATGATGTTACGGCACGCCCGGATAACCATCCCTGGCACTCCGGAAAACCTTCACATTCTGCTGAACGAGTGCTGCAGATTAATGGGCTGAAGCATAGCTGGAACAAGGATTACGTTTTATTTGAGATACCAGAACTCAGCTGGTTTAAAGAACAGGTAATCTGGTTAAAAGGAGAGAATGGAACGGGCAAGTCGACCTTAATGCGTCTTATGGCAGGCCTGGAGCCTGTACAGCAGGGCAGCGTGTTCTTTTCTGATATTAAGCCTTCTTTGTTTCGCTCATCGGGAAGAGGCCGGGTATGCTATCTTCATCAGACACCTTATCTGTTTGCAGGCACTGTGCAGCAGAATTTGCAGTTTGTGATCCGCTCGTTGCCTTTTGCCCGAAGGCGTAAAGCTGAACAACGACTGACTGAAGGCAGACAAATGGCGGCACTGCATCATCTGAACGATCAGGTCGCTACGACACTGTCTGGTGGCGAACGGCAACGGCTTGCTCTGCTCAGAGCCTGGCTATTACAGCCTGATATACTGTTTCTGGATGAGCCCGCAGCGAATCTGGATGATGGTTCTGTAGAACTTATCTGCATGATGGTGAAAGACTTAATACAGCAGGGAACTGCTGTGATGCTCAGCTCTCACCAGAGTTGCGCGCTGACTCAGCTGACAAATCAGTCATGGCTGCTAAAAAACGGCACAGTATATGCTTTATGAAAAAGTAGTAATTGATATATCGACAGAAGTAAAAAGATATATAAAAAATGCAGTAGAAGTCTGAAATTGAAGTAAGATAAATAATATTACAAATCAATTTTGAAGCTTTATTCAAATGTGCCTGTCTATAAGGTATAAAGTCTTTAAGGATATTCTATTGCCATCAGGATGCCCGGCATTCTTACATGCCGGAATGACGAAGCGAGAATACTTATGACTAAGCAAATGGTGACTGCTGTGATACTGGCCGGAGGCCAGGGTCAGAGGATGGGTGGAAAGGACAAAGGCTGGGTTGAATTTCGTGATAAGCCCATGATCAGCCATGTTCTGCAGCAGGTAAAACCCCAGGTTTCAGGTATTATAATTAATGCTAACCGTAGTTTTGAGCGATACCAGTCGCTGGGTTATCCGGTAATAGAAGACAGTGCCAGTGGCTTTCACGGCCCTCTGATGGGCATGCTGACAGGATTAAGGCATGCATCTTCAGACTGGATACTGTTTGTACCTTGTGATACGCCTCTGCTGCCCACAGATCTGGCTGATCGTTTGTACCAGGCGGTAAGAAAAAACAACGCTGACCTGGCTGTCGCCCATGACGGCGAACGCCTGCAGCCGGTTATTGCTCTGCTGCATAAATCCTTATTGCCCAGCCTGGAAGCCTGGCTGGAAGAAGGTAAGCGTAAGATTGATCGCTGGTTTATGCAGCATAAAATGGTTGTTGTCCCTTTTGATGATGGCGAGAGTGTATTTATGAACCTGAATACACCGGAAGAACTAAAGGAAGTAGAAGCTGGATATTGCGTTGTTTAGTCTACTTTTATTTTTCTGAAATGAGAAAACCTGCCCTGGTGGCAGGTTTTTTTGTTCCAGAATGACCCACTCATAATTAAATGGACACTTACTAACGGTATTTTGGAGCATTTTGGAGCATTTTTGACCGTGTTCATATCGCCTCTGGTACACTGCTTGCCCTTTAACTCTTTAATAACGATAACTTCTGAACAGATCTCACTGGTGGTTCTGGTACGTAGCTAACGCCGGGAGCTGGTTGTGGCCAGGAGCTGTTCAGCAGGACAGGGGCATTTAAGATGTCAGATTTTCAGAGACCTGTACTGGGTTTTACTGCCTGGAGTGGAACAGGTAAAACAACATTGCTGAAAAAGCTGTTACCGATTCTGAAAGAACGAGGTATCCGGCTGGCTGTGGTTAAACACGCCCATCATAACTTTGAGACAGATATACCAGGGAAGGATAGCTACGAGCTGAGAAAAGCCGGGGCAGCTCCTATACTGATATCGTCTTCCAGACGTATGGCGATGATGCTGGATTATGATCAGGAAGCTGAGCCTGTGCTGGCAGACATGATTGACTATCTGCCATTACATAAAATTGATGCAGTCCTGGTCGAAGGTTTTAAGCAGGAATCGTTCCCTAAAATTGAATTACACAGGCCTGCGGTAGCAAAACCTCTGATCTGCCCCCATGACCCGGATATTATTGCTCTGGCGACAGAAGGCTGTCTGGTGCCAGAAGATGTGTCGTTATCAGACAAACACCTCGACAGAATTGTGCTGTGTAATCCGGGTAAAGAACGTATCCTGCCTTTGCTGGATCTGAATAATACTGATCAGCTGGCTGATTTTGTTGTCGAACAGATTACTCGTCAGAAAAGAGCATTTTACATCTGAATAAGTTATGCGCCTGAATAAAAAGACTATTCAGGTCCTCAGCTCCGGGGCAGATACAGCTTTGGCTATGTATATGATTCAGTAAGCGGCCCGTTGTACTGAACATAATAAAGCTATGTATCAGCATGGTAATAACAGAATAAATAAGCTGGCGGCTCAGACAGGGCCTGTTCAGCCTTAAGGCTAAAAGCAGAATATGAGTGAGCAATCTCAATCCGTAATCAGTTGTTTTGATCAGCCCGGACAATTCAGTGTTCAGCAGGGCAGAGAAAAAGTTGAAGCACTGGTCAATCCGTTATCGGATAGTGAGTACTGTGCGATTGCACAACTGACCGGCCGTGTTCTGGCAGAAGACCTGGTTTCTCCGGTGAACGTACCGGCTCAGACAAATTCTGCAATGGATGGTTTTGCTCTGTGTCTGCCGGAAGAAAATACCGGGCATACTCACTGGCCTGACGAATATCTGCTGGTCGGCGAAGCGTTCGCAGGCCATGGTTACGATGGTGCTCTGGAAACAGGCCAGGCAGTCCTTATTACAACTGGAGCACCGGTTCCTAAGGGAACATCCACTGTTGTCATGAAGGAAGTAGCCAGGGTTGATAATGGCAGAGTATTACTGGACAGAGCGGATGCTGTGCGTCCGGGTGAAAATATCCGTCAGGCTGGAGAAGATCTGAAAAAGGGCTGTATTGCCCTGCAAGCGGGTACCCGGCTTAAAGCTCAGCATCAGGGACTGATTGCCTCTCTGGGTTATACCGAAGTGAAGGTTATTCGCCGCCCCAGGGTAGCGGTGTTTTCCACCGGGGATGAAGTGGTCGCTCAAGGGCAGCCGTTACCTGAATTCAGCATTTACGATACCAACCGTTTCTCTATTCAGGGAATGCTGGCAGCACTGGGTTGTGAGGTGATTGATCTCGGCATTTTACCGGATCAGAAGGATGTACTGACAAACACCTTACGTCAGGCTGCAGAACAGACTGATGTTGTGATTTCATCTGGCGGTGTGTCTGTCGGTGACGCCGACTATATCAAGTCCGCACTGAATGAGACCGGAAGAACCGGTTTCTGGCGATTAAATATGAGGCCAGGGCGCCCCTTTGCCTGTGGTGTATTAGGCTGTAGTGATGACTCAACATCTGTCTGCCCGGACAAGCAGGCGTTGTTTTATGGTTTACCGGGTAATCCTGTGGCTGTCATGGTGACATTTCTGCAACTGGTTCAGCCGGCTCTGCGTAAGTTGTCCGGAGAGAAAAACTGGGAACCATGCCGTCTGCCTGCTCTGGCAGCAGAGAAAATGCGCAGCCGTGCAGGCCGGACAGATTTTCATCGGGGGATTTTCAGTATCAATCACCAGGGACAGCTGGAAGTGCACACAACAGGTAGCCAGGGATCAGGTATTTTGCGATCAATGACAGAAGCAAATTGCCTGATCGAGATACCGGATGATATGCCGGGCGTTCAACCCGGAGAACGAGTGATGATTCAGCCTTTTGCTGATCTTTTATAAGTGGCTTAACAAACACAATGACATCACTCGGGTCTGAATATAAATAAGAGATCTGGTTCAGATCTCTTCTGTTTCAGCTATTGCATTCAGCGCACTGGCTGTTTTAATCAGGTTCAGACCCTAAGTACTGATAAAAATATAAGAGAGATAGCTATGAGTGATCAGCAGACACCATCCTTTACCCATCTGGATAGCCAGGGGAATGCCAGTATGGTGGATGTAACCGAAAAAGCCGTCACCCAGCGGGAAGCACGTGCAGAGGCTTATATTCAGATGCAGCCAGAGACCCTGGATCTGATTCTTTCTGGCGGGCATAAAAAAGGCGATGTACTGGCCACTGCGCGCATTGCCGGTATTCAGGCGGCTAAAAAAACCAGCGACCTGATTCCTTTATGTCATCCCCTGATGCTGACCAAAGTCGCTGTTGAGCTGATACCTGAGCCGGAGAACAATCGGGTCAGAATTGAGTCTCTGTGTAAACTGGCAGGACAAACCGGTGTTGAGATGGAAGCACTGACAGCTGCTTCGGTAGCGGCGCTGACATTGTACGATATGTGTAAGGCCGTTGATAAGCATATGGTGATTTCCGGGACGAAGGTACTGGAGAAAAAAGGAGGTAAAAGCGGCCACTGGTTGATGGACAGTGATTCTACTGACCAGATGATGGAAATATCGAAAAAACCTGCTATAGCTACAACGCCTGTTATTTCAGTGACTAAAGATGAACCTCAGTTTTCAGCGCTGGAAAAAAATGTTGCTCGCATGCAGGCAGAATCCCGTGTGAATGAAATACCCCCGATTGAGGTTCGCTTTTTTGCTCAGCTCAGAGAAGAAACCGGTACTGAAGTATGTGAAGTGCCTTTTAATCAGTTGAAAGATGGCACCTTATCCGATGTAAAACACTGGCTGGTTTCAAGGCACCCGAACTGGGCCGTTTATCTGAATCGCAAAAATGTACTGATGTCTGTCAATCAGAGTATGGGCAGGGGGAATACTCAGGTTCAGCCTGGCGATGAAGTTGCATTCTTTCCACCAGTAACAGGGGGTTGATTGATGTCTGCATTCAGTGTTTCAGTTCAGGCTGAGAATTTTGATATCGGTACGATTTCTGCCGAAATAACCCATGAGCGCACTGATATTGGCGCTATTGTCAGTTTTACCGGGCTGGTACGGGATTTTAATGAAAAACCCGATGTGACTGCTCTGACGCTGGAACACTATCCGGGGATGACAGAAGCATCCCTTATGCAGATTATCGACCAGGCCAGAACCCGCTGGCCATTACAGGATGTACGTGTCATTCATCGGGTTGGGCGCCTGGAACCCGGAGACCCTATTGTACTGGTTGTCACGGCCTCAGCTCATCGACTGGCTGCATTTGATGCCTGTGCATTTATCATGGATTACCTGAAAACGCAGGCCCCTTTCTGGAAAAAAGAAAACACCCTGCATGGAGATTACTGGGTCAGCGCCCGAGAATCTGATCAGAATGCTGCAGCTCGCTGGGGCCTGGATAATAAGGAGAACTCCCATGAATCATCCTGAAATCTACACCCCGGAGCCGACGGCAGGGCTGACATCTTACTCCTCTGACACTTGTACCGATTCTGCAGGAGAAACTCTGGTAGATCGCTTTGGCCGCAAAGTGACTTACCTGAGAATATCAGTGACAGATCGTTGTGATTTTCGCTGTGTGTATTGCATGAGTGAGAATATGACTTTTCTGCCCCGTGCACAGGTACTGGAGCTGGAGGAGTTATCTCTGCTGGCACGTACATTTGCTGAGCTGGGGGTGACTAAAATTCGCCTGACGGGTGGTGAGCCTCTGGTCAGACGTAATGTAATGTCACTGATTCAGGATATAGGCGCAATTGATTCGGTTACTGATTTTGCAATCACTACCAATGGTTCACAGTTAACCCATAAAGCACTGGCATTGCATGAGGCCGGACTGGATCGGATTAATATCAGCCTGGATTCTTTGTATGAAGATCGTTTTAAACAGCTGACGCGCACCGGATCATTACACCAGGTGATTGACGGCATTGAAACGGCTGCTGCGCTACCATTTAAACGCGTTAAACTGAATGCAGTGATTCTGAAAGGGCGCAACGATGATGAAATTCTGCCCTTACTGGATTTTGCCATCGAAAAAGGCGTAGATATCAGCTTTATTGAGGAAATGCCTCTGGGGCAGATCAATGAGCATGAGAGGCAGGAAACCTATTGTTCCAGTGATGATGTCCGACAGATTATCGCACAGAAATACCGTTTAGTACCAACCACTGAAAACACTCCGGGGCCTTCACGCTATTATCAGATTCCGGGGATTAAAACCCGTGTTGGCTTTATTTCCCCCCATAGTCATAACTTTTGCGATACCTGTAACCGGGTTCGAGTCACCGCTGAAGGTCGTTTACTACTTTGTCTGGGCAATGAGCACTCTGTGGATCTGAGGGCAGTTATGCGAGCAAACCCTAGTGAAACAGAGCCGTTAAAGCAGGCCATAATTCAGGCGATGGATCTAAAACCAGAGCGCCACCATTTTACAACCGATGGTGATGTACAGGTGCTGCGTTTTATGAACATGACCGGCGGCTGATATTCCGGTATCCTTAAAGACCAGAGTGCAGAAAGCATTCGGGCATACTCACTTTGTTGCCTGATTTAATATTTTCTGTCTCTGGCCTTTCGCTTAGCCTTAACACAATACAAGCTAAGAATCAGATGATTACCCTGGCCGGTTCAGCATACTTTTCATACGCTGACCGATACTTTTCAGCATCCACATAGCATGATCAGGGTTATTCATCAGATGGTCCAGAAATGCTTCCTTAGGCAAGGACATAATTCTGAGTTCAGACCGGGCAATCACATCCGCACTTCTGACATCATCGGTCAGTAAAGCCAGTTCACCAAAAACTTCACCCTGCCCCATCACGGCAAGCACCTCATCAGAGCCTTTTCTGCGGACCTCAACCTCTCCATCAATCAGAACAAAAGCCGAATCCCCGATATCTCCTTCCCGGACCACATACTCGCCCTTGTTATAAAAAATACACTCATAAGAGTCCATAAAATTATACAGACGGTTGTTTTCAGCAAAGCTGGAAAAGAAGTCATTAATATCCTTCTGTACCAGCATGACAGGAATAAACGTAACCCCCATATGTTCATCAAATTGCTCTTCATCCAGCATTTTAAAGCCAACCCGTTTCAGAAGCTTTGCAATTGCCGGATTAATAGGAGCGACAACATGAGTCACGTTACGTGTCATAGCATAATAAGCGGCCATAAGCATCAGCCCCAGAGCAATGCGTGCACCACGAAATGGCGTAGTCACACAATACAGGCTACAGTTCATCACAGCAGCATCTTCCGGCAGAAAGCGTCTGAAGTCATAATATTCATCTGCCGGAATGCCTGCATCAGAGTCCATAGTCACTCTCAGACTTCCAACGACCTCACCCTCACTGACAGCAATCAGATTACGGGTGGTGGAAAAAGCATCGAACCGATCCAGAACCCGTTTATCCGGCAAGGGATCAAATAAACCTTCCTCTTCACTGAATACCTGATGACGTAACTTAAGTACCGCATCTGTTTCTGCCGGGGTTCGTGCCATGGTAATTTTAACGGGCATACTTGCAAGTTCCTTTATTCAGGGATAGTGACAGAAACCATATATTCCCCCTGATGCAGGACACCATGACGAATACCTTGTAAATATCGGGATTTCAATTGATCTGTACCTGCCAGATCCACAAGCTGATAGCCCTGAGATTGAACAAAGCCAGCCTGCTCTTTCTGTTCAATCATCCAGTTCAGCGGCTCACTCTTAAACTTCAGATACCAGCGTAATAACCAGCCACTGTTACTATCCTTACTTTCCATCGGGACTACGCTGGTAAACACCATACGTGTTCCGGCACCACATAATGCTTTTAGTCCCTGGAATAAACGATCAATATCTGGCCGGGACAGATACATCAACACCCCTTCACAGATAAAAAATGTTCTGCGGGTCGCATCAAAGCAGGGCGCTGACTCCAGCGCCTGACGGGCATCCATCTGACTAAAATCAACAGGTAACAGATGAAAGTTATCTGCCTGATCAGATAAGGCTTTGTTTTTTTGCGCACTGGTTGCCGGATGATCCAGCTCAATAAAGTTAATATCCGGATGCAAATTGTGCAGCTCCCAGGCCAGAGTATCAAAACCAGCCCCGAGGTTAACAATCTGGGTATAGCCATCAGCGATAGCTTTTTCTGCTGCATCCCGGATATAGCGTTTTCGCAGTACATAGTGCAGCGTAATGCCCGGCATCATGGCCTGCTCCATATAAGGTGCAAAAAATCGGAATAATCCCTGATTTAACTGGCTCAATCGCTTTCTGCCCTCAGCAGAAGCAGAAAGAATCTGCCGACCTGCTTTTTGTGTTTCTTCTGATACCAGCTTCTGATACTCAGGTTTAGACGCACTGAACAAAATGCCCTGTAAAACGGTATAAGCTGTCGAGCTTGCTTTATCTTCTTTCATAATGCTGTATCAACCCTGAATGTGCCCTGATTTTTACTGGATCAGATCATAAAAAAATGCAACGCATACCCTAACACAAGACAGCAAGAAGTCTGCCATATATAAGAAAAACATTTACCTGACGATTGAGCAGCAGGATATAGTTTTACGGGTTGCTCTGTCATTGGCCGACCGATTAACTATCGGCAAGCCCGGATAAACAGAGAAGCTTATCGGTCAGGACAACAGTAAAAAGAAAAGCCCGGACACTTATCAGACCTGATGACCATTCTGAACGGCTTTCATTATTTTCCGGGCTTTTTTCGAGGCGAGATTTTCGGGGAACTGTAAACTCTGAATGATCAGATAATATCTTCTGTTTTTATGCAGGGGCTCAGCTCAGAGCAATGCCCGCTCCACTCAAGGTAACAGCAGACCCTGTTGCTAATGCCAGACGAGGACGAGTGTTAATCCACTGACCTGCAAAACGACCCGCTGCCAGCAGCGCTGCACAGCTGATCAGATAACCTGCAACATATGGCAAAGCATTCGCACCAGCAATTTCAGTGCCATGTGCCATACCATGCACCATCGCGATAGCAGCTGTCATAGTGATACCTGCAATCATTGACAGGTGCACCTGACCGGCAACCAGGAGTCCCAGCGCCAGTACGCTGACCAGTATCATACTTTCAACACCAGGCAGTGCCAGATTCATCATACCCAGTACACCTCCCAGAGCCATTACAGCCAGAAATACCGTCATCAGGCGCGTTGATGGCATCTGGTTCTGACGACTGCCCCAGACTGCAATAGCGAATAATGCCAGTAAGTGATCAAGGCCCAGTAATGGGTGAGTCAGGCCGCTGACCAGGCTGGAAACATCATGGCCGGAATGGGCCATAGCAGGGGCGCTGATCAGAGCCGTTGCTCCAAATGCGAACAGAGTTTTATAGAACATGTCTTTTCCTTATTTTACTGATGACATGAAAATAAATCTTTTGGTCCGGTGATCGGCTATCTGAAGGAATGTCCCGGTCACCCTGACTTTGATCGACTATCAAAGCAAGTATCATGCCAGAGGTGTTTTTATGGCCAATGTGAAATAACACTATGATTTAAGGAGAGTAATTTGATCTGCACTCTCTGATCCGATCAAGAGGCGGAAAAGGGCTTACCACTACAAGATCAGATTGATAACCCTCTTTGCCCTGCTGTTTACTCTGTTCCGGGCTTTATCAATAATAAGCGCTTCCCGGTATATGATAGCTTCGGAATCAACGTATTTCTTTATCTGATGGCCTGAAAGCTGCATTAATCTGTAATGGAGATCCGGAACCAATCCGGCAATAACATGAAAGAACAACCTGAGCTGAAGATGTTTCCAGAGCACAAGCTGCCAGGCACTGCAACGGATGAAGCCTGGATTGATGTTATCCAGAAAATGGATGAAGTGTATGCCGACCTGGTGAAATACCAGGTTGAGATTGAAGAGAAAAACCGGGCTCTGGAAGAGGCTCAGCAGTTTATGGCCAGTGTCCAGCGGGCTATGAGTGATATTCTTCTGGTCACGGATCGGCATGGCTTGATTAAGCAATTTAATCCGGCACTGGAACAGTTGTCTGGCAGAGACGCTGAGCAGCTATCAGAAACCTGTATCAGCGACCTTTTTATCAGTGATCATATCTGCTTCCGGCATATGCTATCCGACCCGGATAAAACCATGTTGCAGGACTGCGAAGTGATGCTGGCATTACCGGATAGCAGAACGCTGGAGCTGAGCCTGAACTGTACCCCCCTGTTTGATGAACGTAAGCGTATTGAAGGTCTGGTGATTGTAGGTCGTCCGTTAGGAGAGCTGAAAAGGGCTTATCGGGAATTAAATGAAGCCCATGAGGAACTGAAACGCACACAACAACAGCTGGTTCATGCCGAAAAAATGGCCTCTCTGGGGCGCCTGGTAGCCGGGGTGGCCCATGAACTGAATAACCCGATCAGTTTTGTTTATGGCAATATGCACGCACTGAAAAGTTACTCCCAACGCTTGCTGACTTTTCTGGAGCAGGCGCAATCTGGTCTGACTCAGGCTGAATTGCAGTCTCTGGCAGAACAGTTGAGGATCAATCGAATTATGAAAGACCTGGATCCTCTGGTTGATGGCACTCTGGAAGGTGCGGAGCGGGTACAGAGCATTGTTCAGGACCTGCGTCGCTTCTCTACTGGTCAGGCCAGTGGACGGCAGACATTTGATCTGGTACATACCCTGCACACTGCGTTGCAATGGACCTCAAAGCCGATGGGTGATCGGTTACATCTGATCAATAATCTGCCGGATCAGGCACAGGCTTATGGCCATCCAGGGCAAATACAGCAGGTTCTGATGAACCTGATTCAGAATGCACTGGATGCGATGGATGGACTGGAGCAGGCTAAACTGGAAGTCACCGTGATTGATGATAATGAGGACTGGATCGAAGTCGTTGTGGCAGACAATGGGGCAGGTATCCCTGAGATCGGCCTGGATAAAGTATTTGAACCTTTTTTTACCACTAAACCTGTCGGACAGGGGACCGGGTTAGGGCTATCCATCAGCTATGGCATTGTACAGGAGCATCAGGGAGAGCTGACTGTGCATAACCGCCCGGAAGGCGGTGCTGTTTTCACTCTGTTACTTCCCCGTCATGAGAAGGTCAGTGTATCCTGACTGTGAACCTTTGCTCTGAGGCCTGATTATTGATTTCTGCTCACACGCCCTCATCTTTCGGCGATCTTTCAGAAGGTAAAAATTTACTCTGGCTGCAATCAGGAGGCTGTGGGGGCTGCTCAATGTCTCTGTTGTGTGCAGAATCTCCGGATATTGTGACGACCCTGGAGTTGATGGGAGTAAATCTGCTCTGGCATCCCTCTTTAAGTGAAGCCAGCAATCAGGAATTTCAGCAATTATTACAGGATATCCTGCAGGATAAAATTTCACTGGACCTGCTGTGTATCGAAGGCGCTATGTTGCAAGGCCCGAGTGGCAGTGGGCGTTTTCATGTGCTGGGTGGGACCGGATTACCTATGATTGACTGGGTGCGTCAACTGGCTGGTAAGGCGGGGCATACTCTGGCAATTGGCAGTTGTGCTGCATTTGGTGGCTTTGATACCGGACAGGACAACCTGACTGAGGCTACCGGGTTGCAGTTTGAAGGTGAACATAAAGGCGGATTACTGGGGGAGAACTACCAGGGAAGGGAAGGCCTGTCGGTGGTGAATATTTCAGGATGCCCGGTACACCCTTCCTGGGTCACAGAAACACTGATGCAGCTTGTGTCCGGGCAGGCATCTGCAGATACTCTGGACCTGTATCACAGACCAAAACATTATGCTGAACAACTGGTACATCATGGCTGCCCTCGTAATGAGTATTATGAATATAAGGCCAGCGCCGAAGAACATGGCCATCAGGGATGTATGATGGAGCATCTGGGATGCCTGGGCACACAGGCACATGGGGACTGCAACACACGGTTATGGAATGGCGAAGGTTCCTGTACCCGAGGAGGGTATGCCTGTATTAACTGTACGGCACCTGAGTTTGAACATCCGAAACATCATTTCCAGCAAACGCCTAAACTGGCAGGCATTCCTATTGGTTTACCAACCGATATGCCCAAGGCCTGGTTTGTTGCCCTGGCCTCTTTATCTAAAGCAGCTACACCGCCTCGCCTGAAAGATAATGCCGTGTCAGAAGTACGTATTATTGCACCAACCGTGCATACTAAAAAACGTAAAACCTGAGCATAATCAGGTTTGTGACCTGCTTTATATCGCAGAATAATAAATAAAAATATAACCTCAAATTAGCCGTACTATGAGCCAGCGTATTACATTAGGCCCGTTTAACCGGGTAGAGGGTGATCTGGAAGTTCATCTGGATATTGAAAATAACCGGGTCGTTTCCGCTCAGGTCAATTCTCCGCTATATCGCGGATTTGAACAGATGTTACTGGGAAAATCGCCATTAGATGCGCTGGTTATGGTGCCGCGTATTTGTGGTATCTGCTCTGTTTCTCAATCCGTTGCTTCAGCTGGTGCGATTGCAGCACTGAGCGGAGTAAAGCCGCCCAGAAATGGTGAATTATGCCGTAACCTGACACTGGCGGCTGAAAACCTGGCCGATCATCTGAGTCACTTCTATCTGTTTTTTATGCCAGACTTTGCCCGGGAGCATTACAGGTTTTTATCCGGGCATGATGTAATCGCTCAGCGCTTTATGGCTGTAAAAGGATCGGCAGTCAACGATGTACTCCCGGCCAGGGCAGAGTTTTTACATCTGATGGGTTATCTGGCTGGTAAGTGGCCACATACACTGAGTGTACAGCCTGGTGGCAGCACCCGGCCTTTGCAGGCTCAGGAGATCCTGAGAATGCAGCTGATTCTGGCAAATTTCCGACGCTTTCTGGAGCGGACGTTACTGGGTTGTCCTTTAGAGGTTTTCTCTGCCCTTGACAGTGAACAGGCTCTGGAAAGTTACTGGAAATCTGATGAGCGGCTACATGACCGTGCAGACTTTAAGCACTTCCTATGGCTGAGCGAGCAACTGGATTTGTCTGGAAAAGGCAGGGCTTACGATCGTTTATTAAGCTTTGGAGCATACGCTCTGGACAATCAGAATGAATTTACCCGTGGCATCTGGTTGCCAGGCAGTGGTTATCAGAAGCTGGAAATATCAGCCATTCAGGAAGAGATCAGCCATAGCTGGCTGATCGGGGATATCTCCCGGTCTCCTGCTAAAGGACAGACTCAGCCTGTTGCTGAAAAAGAAGGCGCATATTCATGGTGTAAAGCCCCTCGCCTGGCGGGTATGGTCATGGAAACCGGAGCGTTTGCCCGTCAGGTGATTGATGGACACCCTCTGGCAGAAAACCTGATGAACAACAGTGGTAATAATGTCCGCAATCGTGTGGTTGGGCGTATGCTGGAATTAGCCAGAGTTGTTCCTTTGATGCAGTCCTGGTTACAGCAGATTGATACTCAGGCTCCGTTTCATCATGACATTGAATTACCCGATGGTGATGGTATCGGATTAACGGAAGCCGCCAGGGGCAGCCTGGGACACTGGATCAGTGTTCGTAAAGGTAAGCTGACAAATTATCAGATTATTGCTCCGACAACCTGGAATTTTTCACCCAGAGATAGCCAGTTACAACCCGGTCCACTGGAAAAGGCTCTGCAAGGTGTTAATCTGAATGATGATCCTCAGCATATTATGATTCAGCATATTGTACGAAGCTTTGATCCTTGTATGGTCTGTACGGTTCACTGAAAAATAATCTTTTAAAATCAAAGGCTTAAAATTTTTGTCAAAATTCTGGCAATATTCTGTCAAAACCCTGTTCAGTCCAGAGGGTATACTCTGGACTATATTGTGGTGTCCGACAAGGGCAGTTTTACCCAGTCATGACCACGGGCATCGTGGTATACCTCGGTCATTCGCTTATGCTTATGGCCTAACAGATACTGAGTATTCACGCCCTGCTTGCTGTATTCCCGCTCTGCTAAAGAACGGATCTCATGGAAGGTGGGCGGATCGCTTTTCCCCCAGTTAATGCCGGTGCCTCGCACAGCCTTAGCAAACTCCTGAGAAATGGTTGTCAGCCTGACTTTAGCACCGGGGCTGGCCTGCCCGGCAATCCGGTTATGATGGATGGCATATTCACTGGAGATACCATCCCGGCATTGCTCCAGAATCTCTTTCAGACTCATATCAATGCTATTCAGACGCAGGGCCAGTGGTAACAGCAATTTATTCCCCGTCTTTTTCTGGATCAGAGCCAGATAGTCCTGATCGTCAATCGTGACAATGCCTGAGGGGCGTTTATCGTTTAACGCATCCGGGCTGTTAATCCGGTATAAACGGATATTGGCCACGTCTTCGCGTCGCTGGCCAGAGATTAAAGCCAGTAACATGGCCCGGTGTGCTCGGGCAGGCTGATGCTGTTTAGCCCAGTCCAGTACCTGCATAAACACTTCCAGCGTCAGGCGGGCACGTTTGACCTTAACCCGAGGGGTGCGTATCACCTGTGCCGGATTAGGTTTATCTGCAGGAAAGTGCCCGGCTGAGATCGCTTCGTTAAAGAAGTCGATCAGAATGGATCGCACACTCTGAGCCATACGGGATTTACCCCGGTCGGTGTAATGCTTCAGGATCTTATTGATCTCAAGCGTGGTCAGAGCTGACAGGCGATGCTTGCTGTAGTGATCTCTCAGGTAAGCGGTTTTCCACTCCCGGTCCTTCACGGTAGAGGGCTTAATCTCACCCGCCTGAACGCGTTTGTTTAATGCCTCCAGATAGATCTTCAGCATACGGCCAATCGTGATACTGTTGCTGTTATCGCCCGCCAGAATCTGACGGGCCTCATCATCAATAATACGCTGAGCAATAATGGCATTCAGTTGCTGGGCTTTACGTTCGGCTTCCTCAAGGCTGCGGGTTTTTAATCGACTGAGTTTGCGGGTCATAATATTCCGGTAGCGGAATCTGTACTTACCATCAACCTTGTCGATCTCGGCATACAGATTCGGCACCGATGTGATTTTGCGTTTACGTGGTGCAGCCATGACCTAATATCTCCAGCATCTCTGGGTCATTCTGGGCAGCGGTCAGTGATTCCAGCAGATTCTCACCCTGCAGGCGTCTGGCTGCCCGTAACCGCTGAATACGTGAATTGTTCATAGGCACATATTGAGCGTTCGGGGCGACTTCATACCGGCTGCCTACCAGTATAGGCGGCGGCTGAATATATCCTTCTCTGGCCCACTTGCGCAGTGTGTTAAGGCTGTGAGTACGTGAGAAGTGCATAGCATCCCATTCCGCTAATGGGATCAGTTTCTGATGCGCCATATCAGGCCTCCTTTTTTCTTTTTCCTCTGGCTGTTTTGCCGGGTTCTGGCGGGTGCTTTTCCATCAGCTGGGCAATATAGGTCAGCCCCTGCGTGGTCACTTTGGTGGTCTGGGTGTAAACGGTGCGGCGGCCACGTTCGTACTGGCCGTCGATCACTTTAAAGAATCCGTGAAAGCACAGGTGATAAGGTGGGATCGTGCCCTGAAAGCCAGCGTGATCCCGTAAAAACTTGAACAGCGCGTTACGGCCACCGGGGAAGCGCAGCTTTTTGGCGGCCTCTTCGACAGACAGCTGGCTCATGTGTCGCCTCCTGTCATACGGTTGATGCGTTTAGCGGCTTGAATGGCCTGCTGTTTGTCATAAGTGCGGCGGCTGCCGGGCAGTGGCCAGTAAACAAAGTTGTTTCTGTCACGGAAGGCATCCAGCTGGGCGCGACCGATGCGGATGCCATGCTGTCCCAGTTCTTCGTCAGAGTGGGCGTAAATGGCGGCAGAGGATTGGGTGATTGCAGGGTTAAATGTCTTAGTCATAATGTCTTCCTTGTATTAAAAAGCCCCGGTCGGTGCCAGGGCTTCAGATGTCATGAAACGAGTGTGGGGTAGCAGGGCAGATCATAAGGCGGGAAACTTCCTCCGGGCGGCCTGAATACCCATCTCTTCGACCAGCTTCATGCTGTTCTCAATGGCTTCTTTCAGGGTGTTGCCTTCTGCCATCAGCAGACGCTGATAACATCTCAGTTCCACTAACCAGAAGTAATTGCCCTGTTGATCAAGCTGCGGTGTGAACTTCATCTGCTGATACTCCTTGTTCGGTTTGAGAGGGTTTGAGCAGCCAGAGAAACACCTGGTCTTCGCTCTTGCTGACCGCTGCAACGAAATAGCCCTGTGTTGTTTTCTGCAGGGCCTGTGCATCTGGGTGTGAGGTATCCCCGGCCAGCCACTGATCAATAACTTTTGTCTTGATGCGTTGGCCAATGGCCATAACCTGAGATTCCAGATTATTTCTCATGGCCCAGGCTTCCATCTCATGGCTGGGGGTATCGTCTGACCAGTCTGGAAGACCGGGGTGCTTCCAGTGGCCATCGGGATCGCGTTTGATGGGTACGGGTTTTATAGACATTCTATTTCCTTTAGCTTTCCATTGATCAGTGCTATCAGGCATATGTAGTTAAATCCTTTATATGGGCAGTCTTCTTCAAGGTAATAATCTACGAGGCAATCTTTCTCCTGTTGAAGCGCGATGGACAGAGTGCTTGGGGGTAGGTTTTCGATTTGTTCCGGAGGTGTTTGTGCTATCTGTTTTTCTAAGACATCAAGAGGAAGGGCGGTTAGTGCTACAGGGCCGTGATCTTCTGTGTCAGAGATTGAAAGCAGGAAATGGCCTTCAGGAATATCTGGGGTCCACTCTTTGAGTACAGATACATCGCCTTGTGTGAACCATCTGTCTTTCTGCTCTTGAGTGACCTGGTCCTCAAAGTATGCTGTCCAGACTATGATGTCTTGTTCTTTGCCCCATTGTTCGATTTCTTCTTTTGTGGCGCTTTCACCCCAGTTAGGAAGATCAGTGTGAGTCCACCAGCCTTCTTCATCTCGGGTAACTGGTTCAGGTTTTATAGTCATTTGATATGCTCCTGTGCTTGCTTTGATGGTGGGCAGCGGATGATGGTTGATTGTGTTTCGTAATTGACAAAGGCGTGATAGTACTGGTTGTCAACGGCGGTCCTGATCAGGGTAGTGAACGGCAGCAGGTCTTCTGCAATTCTCTGGTACAGCTCCAGATCGATGCCGTATTTCTCTTCCAGAAGTGTGTGAATACATTCAACTTTTTCTGCTGCGTCTGTTGTGTCGGTGCAGGCCAGAGCGGCCAGTTCTTCTATTTCGAAAGCGTGGTTCATTAATATTTTCCTCTAACTGGTAACGGGCCGACCATCCGGCGGCCTGATCAGTGATTTAAGTTGGGCAGTAAAAGTGCCCGGTTCGGTTTTGTTAATCGTTGGTGTGGGGATGGAGGGTGCTCTTATTTGTTCGGTATTTTTTTGTATCCGAAATTTTTTGGGTGAATGATCTTTTGTTTTTATGGCCATACCCTCTGACAGGGCAGAGACCGACACCGTTAACGCCAGCTCAATCAGTACCGCTACCAGAAGATAAGCACCGGTCATCACCTGATCCGGATCGGCATTCAGCTGTCTGGCGATACGTTCAAAAAGGGCGGATGCCGCCGTGTTACTACTGGCCGGTAAAGTACTCAACTGCAGGCGTAATGCTGAGATCTGATCCTGAATGGCCGGGAGTTTATCCAGTGTTTTTAAAGCCCGGCTGCGATAGCCGTTCTCGCTATCGGTTTTAGCCGTGGTCTGAATGCTGCTGGCCTGCGCCTGCAGTTGCTGAATCTGGCTGGTGAGCAGCTGATATTCCAGGCTACCGGTATGCTGTAGATGTTGTTGCTGTTGGGTATCACCAATCAGGGCACCGGCACTGGCCGCGATGCTGAGCAGAGTCAGTAATGCCCAGGTGACAAAGTAAATGCCTGCAGAGAAGTGCCTGCCCTGACTCCAGCCCCGGATGCCATAAGGCAGGGCGGCATACTGAACCAGAGCCAGTGCGATGGCTACGGCACCATAAGCGATGCCGGTAGCGGTATCATCCGCTAGTTGCAGCAACAGACGCACGCTGAAATAGCTGCTGGCGGTAAAGAGTACAGCGGTGGTGATCAGCCAGATCAGGCGCATAGACGGCTCCTTAATAGCGACAGTAAATGGATGGTTCCGGTTTTACTCATAAAAATGAGGCTTTAAAAACAAATGGTTAGCTAGAAAAGGCGGGGATAGGGGTTAAAACAAACTCAACTGTTCCTCCCTGTGTTTTAGCTCCAGTAGTACCGGGTTTGGCTTATCGCTCATAACCCGCTGCATCTCTGTATGCCTTGCCTTAATGGTGTCGGCCTGCATCAGCAAGTGATCCCGGACAAAGCTATCGTCTGAGGCATAGGCTTTATCCCGATAGGCCTGCTCCTTATCTCTCAGATGAATCAGATTAACGAGACTGGGTTCCATAACATGCTCCTTAAAAAGGCCCCAACCCACCGGAGAAATGGAACGGCAGGCGGGGCAATACGCTGGTGGGAAAACGGCAGAAAGACCAAGACAAAGTCTTACACTGATGATCAGAAAAACCTGCTAATCTGAAACGGTACAAGAGAAAAGGGATTCTCTTGCCCACGTACAAGGAATAGTTATGAAAATTCGACTCTTCATTATCAGTACGATGATAAGCCTGTTTCTGTTCTTCTATCTGTTAATAGACATGCCGTTTACAGACAGCCTGATTCCAGCGGCCTTTGTAGGCTCCTGCATTCTGTTGATGCGGGAATGGGATATAGAAGATGACAGAAAACATAACTCTGAACGCAGGGATGACTAACCACGGATAGGACAGTGTCATGCAAACAAGGACATCAGACCGAAAGGATCGGCGATTAGCCAGGGCCATGAAAGACCACTCGGGGTGTGATCCACCATACGCTGTAGTTCTCTCTTTTTAATAAAAAAAAATCTTGCGACAAAAAGCGTCTCATTAATGCCTGAAGCCTCTGTGATATATGAAATCTGAGTTTTTATATCAGGTATTTTTAGTTCTATTCAGATTAATTGTAAATTGATTAAAAATTATTACATGTTAATAATTAAAGACTTTCTTATGATATTAAGCTGATATTGCTTTGGCATAGCCTTGCGATTACTGAGAGCTGTTTTGTCAGCATTCTGCTTAGGAGGGGTAATGGATTTTCAGTTTATTGATGCTTTTTTAGATAATACGTTCATTAAATTATTAGGCTATGTAATATCTTTGATTGCTGGAGTGATTGCTATTTGGCAAAGCATCAGAGTTAATAAAATAAAAAAAGAGTTGATTTTTTTTAAGCAGGATTTCAATCAAATCAATCAAGACTTTAAAAGAATTAAAATACATTTTGATGAGCGCAATGTATCAAATGAAGTAAAGCTTGGCGAAAGATCTCAATATATACAAGATGCCAATGGGCCCATAAGTATTGATAACAGGAATATTCAATGACTCAAGGTGTATATATCGCTAATGCCAGAAATAAGGTTGAAATAAATAATGCTCCTAGACAAAGAGGGTCTTTGCTAGGGCGACTCATCGAAATTATTGCTCTTGATGGTGATAGTGATGCCGATTTAAATCGGTCTCCATTTGATATTGATGAAAAGATAACGTTTAATGATTTGAATAATCATGACTGGCTTTTTGATTTATATGTTGATCACTACAATCTAATTGATGACACTGTCTCTGAGTTCAATCGTTCTTATAACAAGGGCGGAGAAAAGTTAAAAAAGCAAATGAAAACATTTTACCAGAAAGCTTTATCAGAATTTAATATTAAGACAAGACCTTTTGATATTGATAGACTGAAAGAATTTTCTGATGAAATTGTCACTAGTGTAATTCAGCAAACATTAAATATGGTGAAAATGTCTGGAAACCTTCAGGATGGCTATTATATTGAAGAGTTAGAGCAAGGTGTTTATGAAATAGTGAGTTACTGTATCATTGAATGCGTCGTTTTGGAAAATCCCAGATGATTACAATTGACTCTGATCCAAAGGCTAACCTTATATCTATAGGTGCCTTCATTATTTTACAAATGAAGCAGGGCGATCAGTTGTTCTTTGATATTGAAGAGCTTTTTTACTCAGCAAATAAGAAGTTCAAAATATCTTATGAGGTATTTGTATACTCATTAGACTGGCTGTTTCTTGCAGGAGTTGTCGTGTTGAATGAAGAGGGATTTTTAGAATATGCAACTGAATAGCCTAACCGTATATAAAAATGGTAGTCAGCTCAGGCAGGTTAAGTTTAGAAAAGGGCTTAATATTATAGTTGACTTGGGTGACAGTAATAGCTCAACAGGTAATAGTGTTGGTAAGTCAACCCTTTCCAGATTAGTCGATTACATATTTCTTTCTGATGGTGAAGATATATATTCTGAACCGGAATTTGGCAATGTTATACCTGATGTTTACGAGTTTATTGTTCTTAATAAAATTATAGTAGAGTTGGAGTTTCAGGGTTTTAATAAAAAGAGAAGAACTTTGTCTCGTAGCTTGGAGGTAAAAGTTAAAGAGTGCAACTATTATGTGGATAAAACTGAAGTTACTTTAGAAAAGTATACTGATATTCTATCTTCAGAAATATTTGGTATCTTTCACTCTAAGCCTTCAATAAGGCATTTAGCAAATAGATTCGTAAGAAATAATAATAGGAAAATGCAGAATACAGTTAACATGCTAAACAGGTATGTTAAAAAAGATGAATATGATGAAATGTATCGCTTTTTATATGGGTTTAATAATCTTGATTTATTATTAGAGCGTTCTTTGGTAAAAAAAGAGATTAGTCAGAAAAAAAATAATCTTACCGCTTATAGGACACCTCATACTGAGGACGTTCTTTATAGGCTATTAAGACCTGTAGAAGAAAGAGAACAAGCGGCTAAGCAGCGTATTATGAACTTTGATTTCTCTGGAACAGAGGCGGGTAATGTTAATGCTTTAAAAAGTATTCGAGATGAAATATCAGAATTAGTAATTAAAATATCGAATGTTGAATCTAAAATATCATACTCAGAAAGATCAATTTCGAGATTAATGAAAAGCTCTGTTGAGTTTCAAGGAAAAGAGCTGGCTGAAATATATTCTGATGCAGGTGCGGCCTTAAGCTCAGAGCTAAAGCGATCCTATCTAGAGCTGACTATATTTCATGATGCTCTTATTAAAAATAAACATCATCTTATAGAAAGAGACTTGGTGAAGAAAAGAGAAGAGCTGAATAATTTAAATGCTTTGATAGAACTTGCATATCAGCGCGAGCAAGAAGTCTTTGAAAAAGTAAAAGAACCTGCAGTACTTGATTCGATTGTTACAGCTATGGATGAGCTTGCCAAAATTAAAGATGAACTTGCATCAGTAAAATCTTCAATATCTAAAATAGAAGATACCAAAAGTGAAAAAGAGTTGCTTGAAAAACGTCTTAAAAGAATAGCAGTGGAGATAACTGACTTATCATCTCTTTTTGATAAATACTTAGAGATGTTTAATAAACATTTCTCACGGATAAGTCATATCTTTTACGGAGAAAGCTATAAACTTAAGATGGCTGATCCTAGTGATAAAAAAAGTAAAATACATATTGCAAATAAATCACCTAATTCTACTGGCGGTAAGAAGAAAGGAGAAATAAGCGCCTTTGATTTTGCGTATATTGACTTTATTAATGAAAGCCAGCTGAAAAGGCCAACTTTCATTTTTCACGATAGTATAGAGGATGTTGATAAAAAACAGATTCTCAGTATCTTTGAGTATGCATCAGAAATGAATGGACAATATATTGTTGCGCTTCTAAGAGATAAAATAGCTGATTCTGATTTTTCTGGTATATTGAGTAAATCCAAAATTCTTGAACTATCAGAAATAGATAAGTTTTTTAAAATATAAAATTAGTAAGCACTCTGGCTGGGCCTCACACCAGCTTTAGGGTCACTCGATACTCAAAAAGTACCGTCTAGCAGGAAGCTATCTCTGCATTCAAAGTGCTTACTAATATTATTAAATAGTTACTTTAATTTTTTTATTATAGATTAAAGAGTATTTAAATATGGAAGTTAAGAGATGTATAGCGTGTGGTGAGTTGATAGCGAAACAAGCAAAAATATGTAAAGTTTGCCATAAAAGACAAAATAGAATTTTTGGTGCTTTTTCCATGTTATCTAAACATGGAGCAAGTATTGGTTTATTGCTAAGCGGCATAATATATGCTATTACAAATATAGATGAAATAAGGTATCATGTAATGCCTTATGACTCATTTGAAATAAAAAACTTAAGACAAGACTTTTCATATACAATAATAAATAAAAGCAAAGGTGATATATTTATAGATTATATTGAATACCATATGCCGAATAAAGAGTCTTCTAATATTTTAAATATAGCAGAATACGTTAAAGGTAATAGTATAAGACATAAAAAAAATGATCACCAAGATTTAGAAAATAAATTTCGAGAAGCTAGTAAAAAAGAAAGTTGGAATAGGTCTTACATCATAAGTGAAGAATTTGATTCTTATAGAATAAAAAAATCTTATGATTATTTTTCAATGATTTATAGGTATGATATAACTGGTAATTTTGTTTGCTACTATTATATTATTCACTCTAAGAGCGACTCTTTCTATATGGACAGAATTAAGGGAGAAGAAGACAAGAGGCTTCAGCAAAAATTTATAGGCGAGATACATTATTTTTCTTTATCTCTTAATAAGTGGAAAACAAAAAAAATAGAGCTTGCAGCTTTATACGATGAACGTAAAAGTAAGGACTGTCGTAGTAAGTAGCTTGATACGTATTATGTTTTGATGCTCCTAATTCTATGATTGGCTATATTAGTTAACCCCGCCCGGCCAACTCCGGGCGGGGTTTTTACATCTGAAATCTGCATTGTTAAAGAGCGAGCTGCCAGTGCAGCCGTGTTCTGCTAATTAAGTTAAGTTATCTTTATTATTTGAGTCAAGCAAAATATTTAGAAAACTTGATTTTATTTTGTTAAGAAATCAGCCTGAAACTTAACAGACTGATTTGAGAAGAGATTCAGAAGGTTCGGCCAGAGAAGATAACTACGCCCTCAATGGTACAGTTGCCGTTGATTGAGATGATTTGCTCTGGCCAGTTTGGATTCAGAGGTTTGAGGTATTTCTTACCGGATTCAATGATCAGTTGCTTGAAGGTGGCTGAGTTGTCGTCATCCATTCTTACGACGATGTACGATCCGTGTTTCCATTGGGCTTCCGGGTCAACAAAGATCAGGTCTCCATCACGAAATTCAGGTTCCATGCTGGCTCCCTGTACTCTTAGCACATAGGATCGTTCGCTACAGGCTACCGGGCAAGGGTAGCTTTCTATCTCGCTTGGATCAGCTTCCACAATAGGCGTCCATGTCCCTGCTTGCACCCAGTTCACAAGAGGTAATCGTCTCTTGATCTCAGGTCCGGGCGCTACGTTAGATTCAATTTCACTGGCGGGTTTAATATCACCTTTGCCATACAGCAACCATTCCTGAGAGCAGTTCAGTACTTTGCTGAGAGCAAAAAGATTCTCTCCCTTGGGTTGAGTACTTCCATTTTCCCAAAGGCTGATACTGGCTTTTGTGATTTTCAGCTTGTTAGCGATGTCTTGCTGGGTCAGGCCCAGTTCCTTTCGCCTTTGCTTAATACGTTCATTAATCATAGTTAAGCAATCTTAACGATTGTCTTGATTAGTAATGTTGACAACGTTGTCAATTTTACTTAACGTTAAAAGTCAAGTATGGATTGGAGGCGTCATGAACAAAAAAACAGCCATCGATTACTTCGGTAGTGCCGCAAAGCTGGCAAAGGCGCTGGGCGTCTCCCGGTCTGCGGTGTCTCAATGGGATGAGTGTATCCCGCCGCTTAGGGCTTTTCAGATCGAGCACATTACCAATGGTCGTTTAATGGCAGATCGGCCGAGTATGCGCGCCTCTGATAATCACTGATACGTAACAGAATAGGAGACTGAGCACATGGGTTCCAGAGCCAGGGAGCATGACGGCGGTACGTTGTCGCTGTCGCAGGCGTGTTATCACGCGGTGTATGAGTTTGAAGGTAAGGCCGCAGCAGTGGCTGAGGCGATTGGTATTAATCCCCGCACGCTGGCCAATAAGCTGAATGCCAATGTCACGACGCATTTGTTAAATGCCGATGAGGCGGCAGCCATTGGGCAGGTCACGCGAGATCCCCGGATTCTGTCTGCCCTGTGTCACGAGATGGGAGCCACCTGGCATTGGTTGGATGAGGTGCGGGAAGCTCCGGGTGATATTGATGTGCTGGGCCACGGGGCCAGTGTGATGGATGCGGCTAACCAGTCGATTCAGGAGCTGGTTAAGGCGTTAGAGGATGGCCGGGTGGATTCGCAGGAGGCCAGGCGGATTAAGGCAGCGGTACATGATGCGCAGCGTCAGTTGAGGATGCTGAATACATTGGCTGAACGGTTTATGGGGTGAGGTGGCGATTAATCTGACTGGCTGATTTTTATGAATATCCATTCCGGCCCATAACGGGCCATTTTTTTCTTTTCACATTTTCTTTTGTTTTCACTGTGCCGTTCGGGCTGCAGGGAGCTTTTTTGTGCCCGAAAGGAGGGTTCTGGTTATGAGTGCTGCATTAATTACAACGCTGTTAGAGCGCACTATTGCGTTTCATCCGGTCTTTCGCGATGTGGCGGGTTCTACCGTCGGAGGCGTGTTTCTGAGTCAGGCGTACTACTGGTCTACCGGTGGTCGTATCGCGGCTGAGCGCGCGGGCTGGTTCTATAAAACCGGGGCGCAGTGGACGGAAGAGACCCGTCTGTCACGGTCGGAACAGGATCGTGCCCGGCGTGATTTAAAGGCCGTGGGTCTGCTGGAAGAAAAGCGACAGGGACGACCGGCTAAGATGTTCTTCCGGCTGAATCTGGAGCGTCTGTCTGAGCTGATTCTTGAGCTGGCAAAGGGTAATTCTCTGCCTGTTGCTGCTAAGAAAAAAGCCCGTAAAAACAGCAGTTTGCAGGATTCTGCAATCATGGCTGAGCCTGATAAAAAAGCCAGTGAAATCAACAGTTTGCAGGATTCAGCAATCATCGCGCAGCCTGAGCCGGTAATACCCCCTGATTTGCCGGAAAAACCTAATAAAAACGCCAGTTTGCAGGATTCAGCATCTTGTTTGCAGGATTCGGCATCCCAGTTTGCAGAATCCTGCAATCTATATACAGAGATTACAGCAAAGAATACTTCAGAGAGTACTGCTGCATTCGCAGCCAGCAGCGCGTCCAGACAGAGTGACGTTTTTTCCAGCCCAACAGGAGATACCCGCCAGCGCTTTGTGATGTTTGCAGAGTGGGAGCTGCAGGCCATTTTTGTCGAAAAGTGCGAGAAGCGAGGTTTGCTTCTGGCCCGTCTTGATCCTCACATTCTGAGCGATGAAGTCAGAGATTTTGTCTGCTACTGGATGGCCCGACCGGAAACGGTTCTTACCCAGAGCCTGTGGGAAAACAAACTGGCTCAGCATCTGCAGCGCGGCATACGTCGTGGTGTGTTTAACACGGATAACACGGAGTTTGGTTATGCGAAACAATCAGGACATTCTGAGAAACCTAAATCAGCGGCCCAGCTCCATGCCGAAAGTTGCGCCGGAGCATGGGACTACTACGCAGATCAGGCCACCAGCGGACCGCACGGGCCGTATGACGGTCAGGGATGGTCTGGCCCGGATGATGCCTCAGCAGGAGGCGGCGAACTCATTACCGGCCAGTTCACCTCAGGGCCAGTGCAACACGGTCAGAACGGTGAATTTTCCCCAGGCCATGACATCACCTCAGCAGGATACGAGCAGTATTACCCGGCAGGCCCCGAGGCGAATTGATGCGTTCTTCATGCGGATGCAGGGGATTTACGGCCATATCTGGACTAGCCGCTGGCCGGTGCCGGAGGCATTGCAGGTGGCTAAAAACGAGTGGCATAACGACCTGGCTAAGTACTCGGATGAGGAGCTGGATGCTGCCGTCGAACGCAGTAAAGCCCGGTACAAGATGCCGCCCAATCTGGCGGAGTTTCTGGAGTGTTGCATCCCGGACTTTGCTGAGCTGGGTATGCCCGATCCGGAAGCGGCGTATCTGGAAGCCTGCCAGAAATCCCATGATCCGAATAACCAGGGCTTTCGCTGGAGTCATCCGGCGGTGTACTTCGCAGGTAAGCAGGCAGGCTGGCATGACCTGCAGCGGACGTTGAGTGGTGTTCGTACCCGGTTTGATTCGGCTTATGAGGTCTTGTTCCGGCAGGTGGTGTCGGGTGCTCAGCTGGAAATCCCTAAGCCCAACAGTCGGACACTGGAACACAAAGGCGGTGAGAAAACCCGCACCGAACAAGAGAAACAAACCGCTCTGACACGTATTGCAGAGCTTAAGGCCATGCTGGGTATGAAGCAGGCCAGTCCAACGGAATCAACAGGAGGAACGCATGGGAGCATGTGATCTGGATGATCGAAAAATGATTAAGGGCCGGGCGTGGTCAGCCAGTGAGGATCGAAAGGGACCAGGCAAGCGAACTAAGTTAATCCCGTCCATCGACCGCCGTCTGGATGCCTGGGGACAGTGGCGAATGGCGAACGATGGACAGGGCTGCACTGAGGTTGCGGGTACGACCATGATTGCCAGAATGATGTCTACAGGTGGGCACCTGATCAGCAGCACCAATCCGTCAGCAGGCAGTATGCCGGATGAGATCTTCGATACGGATCAGGCGGTATCTAAGCTGCCGGACAAACTGCGTATGGCGGTAGAGGTTCAGTACATGGATCAGATTTCAACAAAACAGGAGAAGGCCAGCAAGTGTGGATGTGGAGCTGTGACGTTTTACAGACGTTTGTGGTCAGCCCATGAAAAAATATTATTTTTTCTTCAAACGGCTTAACGTGGGGCTTACAGAGTGATTCAGGTGTATTTTTTACCCTGTGCACTAAAAAAGAGTTTGACACAAATGAAACTCAGGCATTAGAGTTCAGGCATCGTCGTTTTCGTGCGTCGAGACAAAACCCGAAGGAACCCTTCGGGTTTTTTTATGTCTGTAATTTGGCTAAGTCAAAACTTGCTGTGCAAATGACGATTCCAACCCGGCCCCCGTGCCGGGTTTTTTTATGTCTGCAATTTGGTGGTCTCAATGGAAGTGAAAGAGAAATCGGGCAAAGTCAGTGGCTTTGAACGACATCTGCAAACCGTACTGGTTATGGCAGTGGTGGCCCTTCTCAGTTGGGGAGGCAGTAAAGCCTCTGAAGGGCTGGAAACGCTGACCCGACTGGATGAACGGATGGGGGTGATGAAAGAGAGTCTGGATCAGCTGAAAGGTGTCGGGGCTGAGGTACAGAACCTGAACTTCCGCCTGCAACGGGTGGAGCAGCGTCTGGATCGTGTAGAGCGGGGGAGCGGCTGATGGTGATGGAATCCACTGCTGAGGATCACGGCATTACGCTGATCCGAACACGGGTACCGGGCGCACCGGATGCCGCCAGTCTGCTGGACTTTGATGATCTGGAACACTTTGATGCGGATGAATTCCCCGACGGTGTGCTGGATCACATTGAAGCGGAACTGGTCCTCAATCTGGAGGGCTTCCGCGATATTCTGAAGTACCCTGTTATCCCTTCCCCTCTGCCCGGTGGCTGGTTCCGTAAAGATGGCTCACCCACCAGTCGCCACTATGCCTTCAACCGCCTGAGTGATGGCGGTGATGTGTTCCCTCAGTGTGATATTCGTCATGCCTTTATGGTGGCGATGGGTTGTCGCTTCTGGGGTGGCATCGGCATCTATCTGGATATCACAGGGCCTTCGGGCAAACCGGAACCGATGCTGCATCTGGACTGCCGCGACAAGCGCACTGTCTGGATGCGGAACAACGGTGATTACATCTACCCGATGCGCTCGGCTGATGAGCGTCGTCAATTCTGGGAATTACTGGGAGGTCTGCAATGGGCTGGCTGAAAACTCTGGGTGTGATTGTCGCCCGACTGCTGCTGCGTACCGCAATGGATCGTCAGCTGCGTGAAGCAGTGTTTGAAGGCGTGATGATCGCTGAAGACACCGGCTTCAAAGGTGAAGCAAAAATGAAAAAGGCTCTGGAGCATATCCGCACAGCGGGTGGCCGGGCGCTGATACGTGAAACAGAATCCACACTGAGAACGAAAGTCGAGCAGGCTATTGATGAGCTGATCCCTGTCAGAACAGATCAGACGCTGCCGGATCGCTAACGTGCTCACCGGAAAAGACCCTTGATCAGGCCGGGCTGAGCGGGAATCTCAGCACTGGGCATACGGTGGAACGTCTCAAAGAATGATCACCCGAGGGGTGAATGTGAACGATGGCACCGTCCCTGCCCTGTTTTTCTTTCTCCAGAAAAGCGCGGGTCCTTTCAGAGCTTACCGCTTTATACGGGGCTACGATCCGCGAACTTTTTCTATTTATACGACCTGTAGGGGGGAGTGTAGTGGTAATCCTCTGATCCATTCTTTTGATAAACAGGAGAGACAATATGAGTCAATCGGAGATCAAACCGGAGTCTGCTAAGACTGATTCAGTGACTGAGTCCGAACCTGCTGATTTAGACAGCAAAGTGGCCAGGGCATCAGAAGCGCTGGCGAAAGGTCAGTTGCTGAAAGGCGGTACTGATCCAAAAAATTATGATCTGACAGCACAGGCCAGCCAGACCGGATTTGCCCGTTTGCTGGGATGCTCACAACAGTCCATCAGTCGTTATGTGCAATCCGGCGTGCTGACCTCTGGCGGTTCTTACCATAGCTGGCTGAAAGAGCTGCATGGTCATTTATCAGAAGTCGCCGCAGGCCGTGGCGCAGATCATCAGAACAACATGGCGCAAGCCACCATTGAAGAGAAAACGGCGAAAACCGCGCTGTACCGGCTGCAGTATCACGAGAAGCTGGGCAGTCTGGTCAATCTTGAAGAAGCTCAGTCTCTGTTAACCGACTGGGCCAGTTATGCCAACCGGAAGTTTACTCAGTCTGTTGAAGAGATGGTGACAGAGATTGAGCAGCAGCACGGCATTAAGATTTCGCCTGAACTGAGGGAGAAACATGCTGGAACTGCAACTGAGCGAATCAGAAACTTTGTCGGAAAACTTATTGCATCTGCTGAAGATGGCAGCGGAGCTGTTCCGACCGGCGAAGCATTACCCGACTAAAGAATTTATGGAAGCGGAATACGTACTGCCAGACTTTGGTGAGTACGATTTTCGCAACGCGCCTTACTTTCTGGGCGTGGCGCTGGCACTGGACGATCCTGACGTTGATGAAGTGGATCTGATGAAAGCAGCGCAAATCGGCTGGACCTTTTTTATTCTCGGCTACATCTTCAAGCGTGTGGTCGAAGCCCGTTACCGACCCTGTCCTATCATGATGCTGTTTGCCAAAGCTGGCGACGGCAAAGCCCTGCACGATGAAAAACTGGTTATGGCCGGGGAAGCCACCCGCGCTGTGGCGGAATGCATCGACTTCTCTACCTCGCCTAAATCCGGCAACCGCTGGGATCTTAAAAAGTTTGATGGCGGGTAACTATTCAGCCCGCTCTCAACTATTTGCTACCTTGACGAATAGTTGAGATCTGTCAGTTTATGCATAGCAACAGACATTGAAGAGCA
>NZ_JACJFM010000371.1 GCF_014164585.1 Oceanospirillum sediminis
CACATGTCCGTACTTACATGTCTTATCGCTACAGTTCTTAGTATTCTGTTTATTATAATTGGAGGCTTTCTGGCCGGACTAATCACTCACCCTATTGATATTATGGCAAAAATGTTGAAAGGCATCGCTGATGGCCAGGGAGATCTGACCATGCGCCTGGATATACAGAGCCAGGATGAAGTTGGTGAACTCGCACAATCTTTCAATAAATTTATTGCCAAACTGCAGTCAATTAGTATCCAGATCATCGGCCTGACAAACGAACTGACAACAAGCTCCGTTGCTGCAGCCAGAAGCGCATCAAC
>NZ_JACJFM010000372.1 GCF_014164585.1 Oceanospirillum sediminis
CAGTTCATACTTCTTCTCTTCCAATCTATTCAATCTACATAATTTTTAAAGGAATATGAGCCATGGCGAATCTGTCTGATAAAAACTCCGAGCAGAAAACAGTACAAAATAATACTAATGAAGATGCTCTTCTGTTTGATGAATCAACCATCCTGAGCCGCAAAGAAGAGGACAAGGATGAAGAAGAGATTTTTGATAACTCGGGCGTTTCTGGAAACGCTGAGGATTCCGGTAATGAAAATATTCAGACACTGATACGAGTAAATAGACAGAGGTGAGACATGAGCCAGCGTGTCGCGTTTAAA
>NZ_JACJFM010000373.1 GCF_014164585.1 Oceanospirillum sediminis
CTCCGGTCGCTGACCGGAGAATACCTGAACACTTCAGCATACAAACAAGGTCTATCACAGTAACCAACTCAGCCCTATGGCAAGTGCTCTGTTGACAGACTGAAGGGATTAACTTTAAACGACAAAGCGGCGTAGTTAGTCATGGACTAACCTTACCGGATCAGTCAGGATAAAAAATAAAAAATCCGGATAGCAGTAATGCGAAATTTCAAACAAAATCTCCCCCCTCTGGACCCCCTGGTTGCTTTTGAAGCAGCAGCCCGCCATCTCAGTTTTACCCAGGCCGCTCAGGAATTACACCTGAC
>NZ_JACJFM010000374.1 GCF_014164585.1 Oceanospirillum sediminis
GCTGCGCGGACGCGGGCAGAGCCTCATACGCCTGCCGCAGTCCAGAGGGAAAAAGGTAGCCCTTGGCGGCGTCGGCAGATTCGCAGAGCGCGACGTGCCATGCCTCGGCTGCCGCAAAGCCATCAGCGGCCGGTCGAGGGCAGCTCGTTGACGGTTCGTTGACGGTAAACGGCAGCTTTGCTACATTGCGAGGATGAGAAATCCCCTCCGCACCAGCTGGGCGGATATTTCGCTTGGACATGGATGGTTCTCCAGGTAGTCCAGGTAGAGGGCCGCAGCGCTAACTGCGGTACTTCATTGATAGG
>NZ_JACJFM010000375.1 GCF_014164585.1 Oceanospirillum sediminis
AATGAAGTTATAGCATCAACACATATGGAAGTTTTTGAAGGAGATGCACTAGAGCGTCTAAAACAATCTAGAATCATTGCTTTTACGCTTGTAATGCAACCAGGTGAAGCCATTAATCAGGACACTCCGGGGGAAATTAGTGTAAAATCCAAAGGCGTTTTTTCTTTAAATATCGATTAATGCGTTCTCAACAACTTTTCATTCTCATGGTTTTTTTGGCTAGTTTTTCCTTTGGGCAAAATAAACAAGTGCTTTATGGATTTTCTGAAGTACCTCAATCCTTACTATTAAACCCTGGAATGCA
>NZ_JACJFM010000376.1 GCF_014164585.1 Oceanospirillum sediminis
AATCGCTCTGAAATAAGGGACAAAATCAGGGTTTTCACGTACCTGTTCACGGTAACTGGTCAAAGCCCGATCAGCCAGCCGGTTCATCTGATCACGCCAGGCTTTTTTCGGTTGAGGTGGTGGCTGTAAGGTGGCTTCCAGTACCGCTGAAACATAAATTTCCATACTTCGCTGAGCAATTTCAGGCAGACCAAACTTAAAACGGATCATTTCCCCCTGTTCAGTCACTCTCAAGCTGCCATTAACCGACCCCGGAGGCTGGGCCAGAATCGCGGCTCTTGCCGGACCACCTCCCCGGCCTACG
>NZ_JACJFM010000377.1 GCF_014164585.1 Oceanospirillum sediminis
GCTCTTCCTGGCGCACCGCTTCCTGTTGCATCGCCTGCCACAGGGTTTCATCAAAGTTCTGGATCTGCTCGTCTTTGCTAAACATTCTTTTTATTCTCCTGCTAAGAATATGGATCAGGACAAGTCATAGATTACCGACCTGATCGGAATTTCGAGCCGTGATTCGGCCGGAGTGAAATCTCCTGACCTGACGGGTAACGCCATAGTAATCAGTGAAAACATTCTGATACTGCTTAACAGCGGCCTGATTATGTCGATTTGCGACACCCCCTGTGAAGAGCAATAAATGTAGTAATAGCCGTTA
>NZ_JACJFM010000378.1 GCF_014164585.1 Oceanospirillum sediminis
CTGCTTCAACACCTGAAACACTATCTTCAACAACCAAACATTCATTGGGTTGAAATCCCATGGTTTTTGCAGCCCACAGAAATACATCTGGTTCTGGTTTCCATTTTTGAATGGTATAACAACTAAAAATATTATCTCCAAAAAATGGAAGTAAACCAGTTAACTCAAGATTTAATCTGATTTTATTTTCTGGTCCGCTAGATGCCGTACAAAACGGGATTTTCAAGTTTTCCAATACTTCTTTTATCCCTTTAATAGGTTGAATTTCTTTTTTGAATGTTTCAAAAGTTCTGGCTCTATAAT
>NZ_JACJFM010000379.1 GCF_014164585.1 Oceanospirillum sediminis
GGAGTTAAAAATCAATTACAGGTTTACCAAAAACGGTAAAGCTAGAAGCTTAAAACTAGAACATAAAAAGCTAGACAATGGCAATTATTTAATTACCGCTAAAGCAATAGATAATAAGGGCTTGCGATGTTTGGATTATGAAGAGCGCGTATATTTTCAATGCTTAAATGGGGGAGAGGCCATAATTAGTCAAGGTACCCCAACAGGGAGTGAAGTTATAGAGATGGCAAATGGAAAAGCATCAATTGAGGTCAAGCGGTTTTCAGAAGATGAATTGCTACAGGTGATGGTGCTCAATCAAAG
>NZ_JACJFM010000043.1 GCF_014164585.1 Oceanospirillum sediminis
GCGGCTTAGTTCAACATTTTAATATCACGCATGCGCGTTTTCCCCGGATTTTGACTTTACCGAGAAATGCCATAACTGATTGTTCAGGAAGGGAAAAATAGAATATCTTTGTTTTCTCATCCCTGAAAACCGAGCATGCGTGTTATTTCCAATCAACGCGCACTCGCTTTGCTTTTCATGCAAGCTGCAACATGTTGATTTACTTAAATATTGAAAAAGAATACACCGATAAACCGCGCATCGCTATAGATTATCCGAGCAAAATTATATAGCCTGTGATCAATATACTGTATATTTAATCAGTTTCTGCATGAAGGAGTATGCGATTATGGCACGAAGCCCATTTCTTGAAATGGTACGCTCGGAAATCAGGCTAAGGGGATATAGCCTGAGAACAGAAAAAACATATATCCATTGGATCAAGCGATACATTTTCTTCCATAACAAGCAGCATCCGGCAGCGATGGGAGCGAAAGAGGTTAAATCCTTTTTATCTCATCTGGCTAATCATGGAAATGTGGCTATTAATACTCAGAAAACAGCATTGAATGCTCTGGCTTTTTTGTATAACCAGATTTTGCAACAGCCTTTAGGTGATCTTGGTTTTCAGCATGCAACCAGGCAGAAAAGCTTACCTTGCGTACTGTCTCCGGGTGAAGTTCAGGCAATTCTGCACCAGCTTGAGGGAAAGTATCGTGTTATTTTTTCAATTCTGTATGGTAGTGGCCTTCGTATCTCAGAATGTCTCAGACTGAGAGTAAAGGATATTGATTTTTCTCGTAGTTGTCTGACGGTTCATGACAGTAAAGGGCATAAAGACAGACAAACTTTGCTTTCATCGTCATTATTTCCTGATTTGAGAACACTGATTGAACAAGCTGTTGACCTTCAGCAGCAGGATAATCTGGAGGGCACAGGGCCGTCTTTACCTTATGCGCTGGATCGGAAATACCCGAATGCTTTTCGTGAACCAGCCTGGATGTTTATTTTTCCCTCTACTGGCTTGTGTATTCATCCTTTTTCTCATAAACGCTGTCGCCATCATTTACATGAGTCTGTGCCGCGTAAGGTGCTGAGAAAAGCGACACGGGAAGCAGGCATTTTGCACAAGCGGGTTAACTGCCATACTTTCCGACATTCTTTGGCTACTCATCTGCTGCAAAATGGCAGGGATATCCGAACTGTTCAGGAGCTGTTGGGCCATAAGGATGTCAGTACAACTCAGATTTATACTCATGTTGTTGGTCAGCATTATGCCGGTACAACAAGTCCTCTTGATCAGCTTACCTTGTAAATACCAGCCTGTATTACACATTACTTTGATGATTATCGTTATCCCATTCTTCCAGCATCGGGGCCAGTTTATGGGTTACCGCCATACTTAATGCAAACAGTATATAGATGGGCCAGGTAAAGCCCTGTGTCAGAAAGGTGCCCGAGACCATAAAGCCAACGACTCCGGCGAGTGTTGCCTGAGCACTCGCGACCATCGCAGAGGGCAGGGCCTGAGTGATTTTACCCCGGTTATTCGATTGTTGCTGGTTTTGTGGGCCTGATTGAGCGGTATTATCCAGACATCTGGCCGCTGCTTCAGCAATGATCTGATTTACTCTTTTCACCTGCTGAATATTATTACGCAGTAAGCGAACCACCATCGTTGTAAAGGCAATAAAGCCAATAAAGCCGGTTTCTGCCAGTACGCCCAGCCAGGTGCTGTGTACTGCGTGGTTTTTACCATCCCAGTGGGGGCTGTAGAAGAAATAGTTATAGTAAAAGTTATTCAGCCCGACACCACTTAACGGGTTACTGATGGCCATATTCCAGGCCGCCTGCCAGGCGTATATTCGCCCCATCGCCGAGGCGTCGATACCATCTTCAGCCGCTCCGCCAGATGATCGGTCTGAGATACCCGCCAGCACCAACAGTAAAGCTGCGCCAGCTCCGCCTGCTGTAATCAGTAAGGCTTTATTTTCTACTTTTTGCCAGGCAAAGACGCCGGTTACGGCAAGAATGCCCAGTAATCCGCCACGGCTTTGTGTCGCAATAATCGCAGAGACAATAATCAGATAACCCGCCAGTGCGAGAAAGCGTGAGAATTTACCGGCGTAAGGCGCAAAAAACAGCGCCAGAGAGAAACTGGTAGGGAAGAGTAGCACCAGCGACAGGTCGTTAGGGTCGCCCAGCATAGAACCGATATCCCGGCTGATTGTCACTCGTGTGCCTTCCACCAGACCGATGCCGTTGGCTTTGTTACTCAGCGCGACCAGTGCAATCAGGATTCCGGCAATCAGGATACTCCAGTTGCATATCGCAAAATCCCGTTTGCATTTTGGCAGCCAGGCAACAATCAGGGTCATAATGCCGATTTTTACAAAGTTGCCTGTCCAGGCGGCAATCGCTTCGCCACGGTTACTGGCGAACATCAGGCCGATGCTGACCAGCACAAAGAAGATCGCAAAGCCGGTGAAATGGCTATTCCAGAAAATACGGATATTATGGGTAATCGCCAGATGCCATGCTGTGACTGCCAGAGCGCCAAGAGCCAGCAATTGAGGGATTTTAAGCGGATAAAGTACCGGGAATGCCTCATGAATTCTGAAGAAAGAGAAAATGATAAAACCCAGACAGATCCAGATGGTACTGTTAACCGCCACCCAGCCCGCCAGAGGAAGCAGAGCGAGCGGTACGATCAGCAGCGGGTGAGGGGCAAACCACCACGCCGCACTGAATAGCAGGCAGACCAGTGCAGGTAACTTCAGTTTATTAACCAGGCTGAGTTCCATAATGCTGTCCTCCTGCATATCACTGAGTTTTTTCGGGCTTATCTATCGCAATTTCCAGAATGCAATTTATTACTGGAATTAAGGACTGAGTGTGAAAGAAAAGTAGGTTTCAGCAATATGTATGCCATTGCTTAAATTGAGACAGGGTTAAAATTAAATCGTGCCGGTTTTCAATATGTTATTAACAATCAGATTATATCTGATGCCGACAAATCCAGAGTCTCATTGTAATAATTCAGATTAGATATAAGGCTGCAATTTTTCTGGTCGCTGGAATTATGAGTTAAAAGTAGAGGGGAGTAGTATGCTGACTCGCTGAAAAATAAGCTTTTAAATTTATTATATACATTGGTCATGTAGAAGCTCATGTAAACATAGTCGTCCAGAGATTGATCTGATAATATGAAATCAATCTTACTTAGTCCAAGATAGTTTTTGAAGATGCTTACATTACTGGCATCGCTGCCTGATATGTTCAGATAAAGATATCCAGAGCAATGCTCTTTTTTCAGAATCATAAGCTTACTGGTCATATTGGTATTCATCGCCAGCGTATACTCCAGGTGCCAGCCCATATTATTTAGCCTGGATTCGATTTTTGCTGTGACAATTTTTTCATCTGGCACAGGATGTGTGTATCTTAAATACTTTGCTGACAAAGAGATGATAGATAAGGTTAACAGTGCCCCTATAGTTAGAGTTTTCATTTTCTTATCCTCACTAGAATTGGTGACAGAATAATCAATAATATTGTGACGCTAAAAATCTGGGCACCATAACCATTATGAATAATGGAGTACCATGCAGGGTCTATTGCCATTATCATTATGCGAACTGTATTTAATAAGAAAAATGTTAAAAAAAATAATAAGGCTATAGAAACTGCAGGCAGCCTGTGGTTGGCAATATAGTAACTGGATATCCATGCCAGAATAATCGGTGAGAAATTGAGTAATGCAGAGCATCCTGAGCTTAAAGATAGTGAATATCCCTCTGATATATCAATTATGTTGCCAGAAACCGATGCATCTTTCTCTACAAGTCTTATAAAAAGTGTAACAATCCAGCTTTCAAAATTAAGTATAGGGTGAGAGACCATTTTAAATATCGCTGCACGACATATTTCTGATAATGCGAAAATAGCAATAATAATATGGATGTCTCTTTTGTTATAAAAAATAATAAGTGCTAGTTCGACAAAAAGAAGTCCGAGCCAGCTCATGGTGCTGCTAGGGATGAGTAATGTTGCTGTCCATGCGAACAATACTGAATAATGTATTATTAAAAACTTTTCCTTTTTCAACCCTATGAAGATAGCCGCTATGGTAAAAGCCAGAGTAATTGGCGGTTCCCATTCATAACCAGTGTTAATCCATGTGGTTACCTGGTAAGCAAAGCCATTGGCTATCGTTATCAATATCAGAAAAAAGTATAGTGTAAATGATGCTGTTCTCGGGAGAATATGGCTTCCGTTATTCATAGTGTCATCCCCTGGTTGGTTATTCTTTTTTATTTATTTTCCAGGCGATAACGCCTGATAACACTATCAGGGTTAAACTAATTACTCCTGAAGAAAAGCCTGGCATAGGTATGGATGATATACTTCCACCTGTAATACAGTGAGTATTTCCTGTAGCCTCCCCATTTCCGCAGACTGCAGCAGGCACGCTACCAGAGTGGGCTTGTTCATAAAAAAATATACTGAACACAAATACCAGCGCGATTAATTTTTTCATAATCTGTACTCCCATAAATAAAGAGAGAAGAGCTATAAATGTATTTAAGCAATCGATATGCCAGTCGCAATTCAGGAATTTAATGGCATTGTTATAACCAGAGTGCTGTGCAGCAGATGACGAGAACCTCCTTGTTAATCAGTTGATGTTATTGCCTTTTTAAATCCATCAACATAGATATCTCTTGCTTCCCCGGTCTGTGGACAGAGAGGCAAAAGGTATCAGTATCGAAAAATTTTTGTGCAGGCACTTATGTGTTGCTTCGATCAGATTTTTTGCAGCAGGCCCTGGGCATTGTTCAATATGTATTTCCAGATAATGCCTGCTGCTATTGCTGTGCTGATTGAGATATAAAGCACCAGCAGATAAGTATTGTAGTAAAGGGTTGGAAATATAATTGGCAGTAAAATCAGCATGATACATATCATTGAGGGCAACAGCAGTGAGGTATGACGATAGGGCAGAGCTGTCATTTTCTGGCTGATCAGGTAATAAGCGATAAAACGCAGTAGCTGGCTGACAGTCAGGCAGTATAACGCTCCTTGCACACCGTACTCTGGGATCACCAGTGGGAAGGCGATCAGGCAGAGTGTGCCTGTAGCTAATTCAATACCCATCTGGATTTCGCTGCGTTCGGTGGTAAAGCAGCCCAGGTTAAGCAAAGCGCCCCATTGTTTGAGTATGCCTGCGATAATCAGCCAGGGCAGGTATTGCAGTGAAATTGCAAATTCAGAGGCAAAAAGCATCAGTGTCAGCACCGGCGCGGTAACGGCCACTATCAGCCCCAGTGCCGCCGCAAGAATTGCCCCGGCCACCGCACCATCTGCTGCCTTTTGTGTGCCATTCTCTGAGTTAAGTATCGGAATACGTCTGGAATACCACCAGAGCTGAAAGGGCTGGCTTAGCAGAGCTGCAATCAGAAAGAATTTGATCGCCAGTGCATAAGCTGCCAGTTCAACGGCAGGGATATATTGAGATAACAGGATAATATCCAGCCCTTGTGTGGCATACATCGCTAATCCGCTGATAATAAAAGGTAAGCCATAGCGAATCTGCTGTTTGATAGCTGGATACCGAATATTAAATCCGGTATCCCGGAACTGTAGCCAGAACAGATGCACAATCTGGTAACTGACCGCGATGACCGATGCCAGTAGCAAGCCGGTTAATCCCATATCCAGCTGTAAAAAGCTGATGGTTAGCATGGCGTAGAGCAGGGTTCTGCCCAGTGTAATAACCAGAAACTGCCCGGCTTGTTCTTTAATTCTCAGCCAGGCCAGAGGGACGGCCAGAGTGCTTTCGGCACTGATCAGCACAACAATCAGCGAGTATTCGGTTGAACTGATAGCCCAGAACTGGTTCAGCCAGGGTAACAGCACTGGCATCAGTGCAATAAGCAGTACGACTGTAAATAGGGTGATAAAAATGGCGGAACCAAACACATCCGCTGCTTTTGCTTGCTCACCCTTCGAATCATTGGCCTGTCCCGTCAGTCGATACAGATTATTCACCAGACCAAAGCCTGTGATCACGATGGCACCATTAATCAGTGCCATCAGGCTTTCCAGTCGGGCGTATTCTGTTACACCCAGTACCGTAGTGATCCAGGGCAATAGCATAAAACCGATCAGTTTCATGCCGATAATACCCACGGCATAACAAAGCTGCTGTTTTACCGCTGATGATAAACGTGAAAATAGCAGAGATGGGGTTCTTATACTGACTGATAGTAATTCATTCCTGGAGTACCGCATGACGCACCTCCTTCTGGCATGATTCAATGGCTACAGACAGTGCTTCAGCTTGTTTTGCGGTGGTGAAGTGTTGCAGATAATGAGCCCGGCCATTTTTTCCCATGATGCGCAGAGTCTGGGGAGACTGCTTCAGTAACAGGCGTATTGCTCCGGCCAGCGACATTTTATCCTGCATCGGCACCATATAGCCCAGAGGCTGCATTTTCCCAGAGCTATCGCACAACATTTCCTGGCAGGCGGGCAGGTCTGTTGTGATCAAAGGTAAACGCAATGCCATCGCTTCTTTCAGCACCAGGGGGCCGGTGTCTCTTACACCCTGGTCCGTGATCACATAAGGGCAGCACATGGCGGTATATCGGTTGTGATTGTTGTATAACCAGGTAGAGCTTCTCGGGCCGAGAAAGTGAACATAGCCCATCAGATCAAGCCGGATCATTTTTTTCAACAGAGGCAGATACAGCGGACCATCACCCACAATATCCAGCACCGGACGTTCTCGTACCGGAATATTTGCCAGAGCATGCAAGAGTACATCAATGCCTTTCGTTTCAGACAGGCGTCCCAGATATAACAGACGTTTCTGGTTAAAAGGGTTGAATTCATCACTGGTAAATTGCTGTTCGTCGACACCACAGCGAATCATTCTGATATTGGCTTCGGGTGCCTGCTGTCGCAGTATATTTTGCATCTCGTTGCAAACTGCAACGGTAAAATCAGCATGCTTCATTTTTACTGCCAGATCCGCCGGGCTGCGATAGACATCAAAACCATGACAAGTGAAAGAGACGGTTACACCCGCCAGTTTCGCCGCCACAATTGCTGTCGCCGCACTGGCCAGACCAAAGTGGGCATGAATATGCTGACAACCATGCTGTTCAACCAGAGCTGCCATCCGTGCGCCGTACCAGAGTAAAGAGCGAGCAGGCAGTGATTTTTGCTGATTGATAAACTGCATTGCAGATTGCAAGCGTTTAGGACTGGCACTGAGCTGCCAGAGCACTTTGGCAACCGGTACATCGATCAGTAATTTAAGCTGATCCGCCAGCATCAGATCTGCTGGCTGGGCCTTACCAGAAGCTCTCTCAAAACTACAAGGTAGTATAAAGTGGCCTTTAGCCTGCATCGCCCTGATTTCATTACCAATAAAGGTTTCGGACAGAACAGGAAAACTGGTCATCAGATAAGCAATACGTTGCATGATCATCACCTCTGAACGGTGGGCTGTCTAAACAGATTTCAAAGAACTGGCACATCTGCTGCTTTATATAAACCAGATCATTTTTTCTGAGATCCCAATTTGCAAAATGCCAGTGTCTGATTCGCTTAACAGAGGTTTTGCAAGTGTAATGCCAGAGTTTTTCCGAAGGGGAGATAAGACCATGACTAAGTCAGTTGATGTCAGTGTGATTATGCCAACCTACAATTGCCTGGAGTATCTGCCAAAAGCGGTTCACAGTGTGCTCATGCAGAATGTTGATCTGGAGTTATTGATTATTGATGATCAGTCCACCGATGGTTCTGCCCAGTGGCTGGAAGCTTTACAGAATAAAGACACACGGATTCGGGTTATTAAAGGCGAGCATAAAGGCGTTTCAGCAGCCAGAAACCTGGCAATCGCACAGGCAAGAGGCCAATGGCTGGCCTTTCTGGATGCCGATGATTACTGGTACAGCAATAAGCTGAAACAACAACTGGAGATTCATCAATGCGATCCGGATGTGGTGCTGAGCTTTACCGACTATGACCATTTTTCAGAAGCTGGGAGCGATCTGGGGCGCTGCTTCAGGTTCTGGCCGGGGTTCGATGCTTTGCTTAAACCTGAGATTAATATGCTGAATCTGAACGGTGCGCTTAAAACGGTTATTTATGCAGAAAACGTGATAGGTACATCGACCGTACTGGTGAATAAAACGGCAGTAGAACGGGTCGGGGGATTCGATGAACATTTGCAGTCTGCCAGTGACTGGGATCTTTGGCTGAAACTGCATCACCTCGGTAATTTTGTAGCTATTAATCAGCCTTTGATGGGTTATCTGGTGCGCAGTAATTCTATCTCAAGAAATGCAGAGCGCCGTCTGGAGAGCTTCGAACTGATTCTGGAGCGTTTCCGGGAAGCTATGACCGCGCTGAATCCCTCCTGTTATCCTGCTGCCAGAGCACGACTGAAACTGGCCCAGGCAGAATGCTGGCAAGCCTCAGAAGGCGGATACTGGAAAGCATCTAAGGCTTATATCCAGGCCTGTTATCAGCTTCCCACGCACAGGAATATTCGGGCATTACTGTCACATCTGCTAAAAGGCTATAAAACTCAATAACATAAAAATGTTTTGAAAATGCGTCATAGCAAAGACGGAGCCGAAAAAAGCTGCTAGAGTGTTGGGGTCAGATAGAAAAACAATAACGAGGAATCTATCTATGCGTTTTACGGAAGAGCAGTACCACGAAATCGATGTTCTGATTCAATTTAATCTGGAAAGCCTGCAAGAGGGCATTAAAGTACACTCAACTGCTGCACCTGAAATGATTGCAGCAACACAACGTTTACATGCAAAAGGGCTTATAACTCAGCCCGACGGCGGCTACCTGACTTCTCTTGGTCATACGGCGGCTGAACATGCACAGGCACTGAAAGTCATTATGACCAGCACACAATTGGAAGAGAGCTGATTAACTCAGCGTTAATCTATATATTCCGCTGATCGGAAGCACTTTGCTATTCAGTTATCTGAAAAGGCTTAACAAAGCAGCTTGTGTTTGTATTTGTTCAGTGAATTGTCACGATTTTATACTCCGCCACCTTATGTACTTCCCGCCCGGATAAGTGTGTTCCGGGCGGGTGCGAAAGTATCTGATCAAATTAATTAATTTGATGAATAATTAAGCTTTCCCACCATACCTGCGCCACATATTATTTGCTCCCACAGACTTATTCAATCACTTGTTTGAATCTACATTAAAAGCCATTATTATCAGGTTTTTCAGTGAGTTCTGACCTATATTCGTAACAGTGTTGCTGTCTGATATTGTGCTAATTAGCTGAAAAGAGTGTTTCTGTACCATCACAGTCTGCATTTTGCAGTCATTATCTGGTGATCAGAAAAGAGTATTCAGCGATTTACTGCACCTTATGTAAAAGAATTAATGCCATTCCGAGGAATTACTATGCCCCGCAAGATACAGAGACTGGCTTTGTGCGGAATTCTGGTTGCAGGTTTCCTGCTGGCCGGTTGCCAGCAGGAAGAAAAAAATGCGCCAAAAGCCGAAGTCATAAGACCGGTTAAACTGGCTGAAATTGGCGATCAGAGTGTGTCAGTACGCTATTTTCCGGCAGAGTTGATTGCCAGTGAAGAAACGGATCTGGCGTTTCGGGTATCCGGTGAACTTAAATCCTTGCCGGTTGCAGAAGGGCAGGTGGTTAAAAAAGGTGATTTACTGGCAGCTCTGGATGAAAAAGACCTGAAACTGAATGTCAGTCAGCGTCAGACCGCTTACGATCTGGCACAACTGCAGCAACGTCGTATCCGTGAGATGGTCCGTCAGAAAGCCGCAACTCAGTCTCAGCTGGATGAAGTCAACACTAATCTGAAGCAGGCCAGAACGGCTCTGGAGCAAGCGAAGAATCAGCTGGAATACAGCCAGATCTTTGCGCCATTTGATGGTGTCATTGCAAAAGTGTATGTCGATAACTATGAGTTTGTGAACGCAACAGCCCCTATCATGAAACTGGAAAATGCCAGTGATATTGATGTCAGCTTCCAGATTCCGGAAGATCTGGTGGTCAGAATTCAGAAAGGAGATGCAAGCTACCAGCCTAAAGTGCTGATCTCCAGTGCGCCGGGAAGAGATTTCAGCGCCCGTTATAAAGAACACAGCACCAACCCTGATCCATCTACTCGTGGTTATGACGTTAAACTGACCATGAACCGCCCGGATGAAAACGATATTACCCTGTTACCGGGTATGACCGCAGAGGTTCAGATCGATATTAATGAGCTGCTAGGTGATAAAAGTTACTGGCTGGTTCCGGTAGAAGCCGTTTTTGTTAACGAAAGCCAGTCTCTGGATAATCCTGATCGTCAGGTATGGGTTTATAACCCGGATAGCAAACGCCTGAATAAACGCATTGTGACAGTGGGTGAGCTGGAAGGCGACAAAATCCAGGTCACTTCAGGTTTGTCACAAGGCGAGCAGATTGTCATCGCCGGTGTTCAGGCATTGCGCGACGGACTGGAGGTTCGTCCCTGGGTTAAGGAAAGGGGGTTGTAAGTGAATATTGCACGCTACTTCATAAAAAACAGAACCTCCAGCTGGATGGTGACGCTGATATTGCTGCTGGGCGGTATGATTGCGTTTACTAAACTGGGGCAATTGGAAGACCCCGAATTTACCATTAAAGATGCTCTGATTATGACCTGGTATCCGGGAGCTACGCCGGAACAGGTAGAAGAGGAGATCACCTATCCCATTGAGGAAGCGATCCAGAATCTGCCCTATGTCGATAAACTGGTATCCAGCTCCAAAAGTGGATTTTCCCGGATTCAGTTAACGGTTCAGGACAAGTACAAAGGTAAAGAGCTGAATCAGATCTGGGATGAATTACGCAAAAAAATGCGTGATCTGCAGGCTGATTTGCCTGATGGTTCCACTGCACCTATGGTTATTGATGACTTTGGTGATGTGTACGGTGTCTTTCTGGCGGTTACCGGTGAAGGTTATCTTTATAACGACCTGAAATCCTATGTAGATTTTCTGAAACGGGAGCTGGTTCTGGTGCCAGGTGTCAGCAAGGTTGCTATTGCCGGTGAACAGAAAGAGCAGATCTACGTGGAGATATCACGGACGAAGCTGGCATCTCTGGGTATTACCACCACTCAGCTGGCTCAGTTACTGGGCAGTCAGAACACTGTCACCAGTGCTGGCCGGGTAAAAGTGGGTTCAGAGTATATTCGTATTCATCCAACGGGTGAGTTTAAGGATATCAGTGAGCTGGAGAATCTGTTGCTGCCCAGCCCGGACGGTAAAACCATTTACCTGAGCGATGTCGCAGAAGTTCGCCGGGGCTATCGTGATCCTGCCAGTCATAAAGTTGACTTTAATAATCAGACTGCTCTGCTATTGGGTGTTTCCTTTGCCAGTGGTGTTAATGTTGTTGAGATTGGTAAAAACCTTGAACAACGTATTGAAGATCTACGCTACCAGCAACCTCATGGTATTGAACTGAATCCCATTTATTTCCAGTCTCACGAAGTGGACAAATCTGTTAACGCATTTCTGCTGAATCTGGCAGAGGCTGTTGGGATTGTCATCATTGTATTGCTGATCTTTATGGGGCTGCGCTCCGGTGTTCTTATTGGTCTGATTCTGCTGCTGACGATTATGGGAACCTTTATCGTCATGCAATATACGGGGATTAACCTGCAGCGTATCTCCCTGGGAGGGCTGATTATCGCCCTGGGGATGCTGGTCGATAATGCCATTGTTGTAACGGAAGGGGTGCTGATAGGCCTGAAGCGAGGCATGAGTAAGCTTGAAGCTGCAGAGAGTGTTGTTAAACAGACTAAGTGGCCATTATTAGGCGCGACTATTATCGCCATTGTGGCTTTTGCTCCGATTGGTTTGTCACCGGATTCTGTTGGTGAGTTTGTTGGCTCTCTTTTCCAGGTCCTGTTAATTTCTCTGTTCCTGAGCTGGCTGACGGCGATCTCATTAACACCATTCTTTTGTGATCTGTTCTTTAAAGAAGAGATTCGGGCGAAAAAAGAGGGTGATGATGCTGAAGCGGAGGTTGATCCTTACCAGGGGGGATTATTCACCGTCTACAAATGGTTGCTCAGTGGTGCACTGAGGTTCCGCTGGTTAACGGTTATTCTGCTGGTAGGCTGTCTGGTTGGTTCTGGTTACGCTTTCCAGTTTGTGAAGCAGGCTTTCTTTCCGCCATCAACGACACCCTTGTTCTTTATCACGATGGAAACGCCAGAAGGCAGCCATATTGAAGAGACTCATGAGCGGGTTGTGGATGTACAGAGCTATATTCTGCAAGATGACCGGGTGTTATACGCTGCATCAACCACAGGCGAAGCCATGATGCGTTTTATGCTGACTTATAACATTGCACCGCCGTCAAACAGTTATAGCCAGATTGTCGTTCGTGCGAACAATGGTGAGGATATTCCACAACTGATTGAGAAGTTCCATACTTATCTGGAAGCCAATCACAGCGATCTGGATTATAAACTGGAGCGCCTGATGCTTGGCCCTTCGACGGGGTCAAAAATTGAAGCACGTTTTATCGGACCAGATCCTGAAGTGCTGAGAAAACTCTCTGCTCAGGCAAAAGAGATTTATGCCAATGATGGTGGTATTGAAGGCATTAAAGACAACTGGCGTCAGCGAGTAAAAGTCCTGCGGCCTCAGTTTGATGAAGTCCATGCCCGTCGTCTGGGCATCACTAAACGTGATATCGATCAGGTACTGCAGATGAACTTCTCTGGTACACCGATTGGTATTTACCGTGAGGGAGCGAAACAGATTCCGATTGTGATGCAGCCACCGGAGGAGGAGCGTCTATCTATTGAGCGAGTGCGTGATCTTCAGGTATACAGCCAGATTACCCAGAGCTACGTACCTTTGAGCACACTGGTTTCCGGGTTTGATCTGGTCTGGGAAGACCCCATTATTGAGCGACGCAATCGAAAGCGTTCAATTACAGTCATGGGTGATCCTCTGATTACCGGTAATGAAACCACAGATGCGGTATTTAAGCGCATTCGTCCTCTGGTTGAAGCGATTGAGCTGCCGACAGGTTATGAACTGGAGTGGGGAGGCGAGTTTGAAAGCTCTCGGGATGCACAGCTGAATATCTTCAGTTCATTGCCTATGGGCTATCTGTTTATGTTTATCATTACGGTATTGTTGTTCAGCTCGTTCCGTGCATCTTTTGTTATCTGGCTGTGTGTGCCGCTGGCTCTGATTGGTGTATCAACCGGATTACTGGTAATGAACGCTGCGTTTGGCTTTATGGCATTACTGGGCTTTTTGAGCCTGTCCGGTATGATCGTTAAGAATGGCATTGTTCTGCTGGATCAGATCAATCTTGAGTTATCTCAGGGGAAAGAAGCCTATGAAGCGGTTTTCCATTCTGCTGTAAGCCGTGTTCGCCCTGTATGTATGGCTGCAGTAACAACCATTCTTGGCATGGTGCCTCTGTTGTTTGACGCCTTCTTCGAAGGCATGGCTGTGGTTATTTCATTTGGTCTGGGTTTTGCTACCATCCTGACCCTGGTAGCCGTGCCTGTCTTCTATGTCATTCTGTTCAGAATCAAATGGAGAAAACTGAGTTAATTCTCTTCGCCAGAAGTGCAGGTTTACTGCACTTCTGGTTTCTTTTTCTGTGTGCTTTTTCTACTATATCTCTTTCGCAGCTCTGTATTTTCTGTATTTAACATGGCTGATATTGTCCATATCAGCTCTGATATAATCGTTTTTTTCATAGAATAAGGCTGCCGAAGTGGTGTCGGTATACAAGACCAGCATGTCAAAATAGTGGAAGGCATGACTCTCAATATGATTTAAGAGCAAGGAGCCTGTACCACAATTGCGATGTTCTCTGGCAACGTAGAAGCGACGTAAACGCCCAACAGGTTTTTTCTCGTAAATCATACGATTGATTCCACCGATGGCAATTACCGAGTTGTAATGGTATACCGCAAACAGAAATTCTCCTTGCTGATCAAACCGGTTAGAGCCATCATCGAAGCCCTGTTGTAAACGCTGAACAAAGCGAAAACCTTCTGTTTTACTTTCAACAATCAGGCCAGATATGTCGGGCAATGAGTTGACACGCTGAATTTCCATCCCGGAAACCTGTGATGTTATAAATTATTTTTAATGATCTCTAGCTGCTCACTGCTAATTCGGGCGATTGAGCATATCTGCTGATCAGGTAAGCCTGTAGTTAACATACCCTGAACAATTTGTAATGTGGCCTCTTCACGCCCCTGTTCCAGACCTTCCTCCCGGCCTTCTTCGCGCCCTTCTTCACGTCCTTCATCTCTGGCAGTATCGATTACATTTTTCAGGTCTCTGTAGTATTTCAGGCTGGACTCATAAGCCTGACGTTCTTCAGGTTGAAATCGGGCAATACTGGCTTTTTCAAATAAGCTCAAAAAGACTTTTTCTCTTAAGCGGGGAGGTATCTCATCCAGTTCATGTAAATGACGAAACAGGAAAAACCATTTATCCTGCAAGGTTTCCAGTTGATCCTGAGTTTTGGTGAAGTTAGGAAGAGTAAGATAGATAAAAGTTAGTTTGTCGTAAAAAACCTGGTTGTGCTGATTTTTGAGTTGTACATGATGAATGACATCATTGCGAGTATCAGTTTCTTCATCTTCAAAAATGAAATCCAGAATACCTATCGTATAGACTGCTGATAATTTAAAGTTCCAGTTTCCTCTCTGAGCTTGTTGCTGAACAGGAAAGGTGGCATAAAATACGCTTCGATCTTTGAAATAATTCTGCTTTGCTTTTTGTAACTCAACAATAAAAAACTCACCACTCGCACTGATGCAGTTCAGATCAAAAATGGCTTTACGATCCAAAGCTGTCGCGCCTTGATGTTCATTGCTGGTGAAATGTAGTTCCTGAATCTGATGGTGTTCTGGCAACAAGGTATTAAGAAAGCTAATCAGATGCAGCTTGCTGGCTTCTTCACCAAAAGCCTTCTTGAAACCAAAATCAGTAAATAGATTGATGTATTTTTCTTTCACCACCAGCTCCGGATAGTAAACTGAATTACCAGAGGATTATCCCCTGGATAATGTAAAAGTCGCAACCAGACAGAAGATAATCCTGATGCTGACATCATTTTGCCTGAATTCTGCCATCTGCTTTACACATTTGCTTAATCCCGACGCAATATAACCCGAATACTTTTACTGTTATAGACTTTAGTTTAGTCTTCTGGAACCCTATAAAACTAAAAGCTACATGGAGTAGTGTAATAATGAGAAGACCAGTCCGAGTGGCTGTTACTGGTGCTGCGGGAGCGATCAGCTACAGTTTGTTATTTAAGATTGCAGCGGGAGAGATGATGGGTAAAGATCAGCCTGTCATCCTGCAGTTGATTGAAATCCCACAAGCTATGGATGCCCTGCGTGGTGTTGCTATGGAGCTGATGGATTGCGCCTATCCGCTGCTACATACGATCACTCTGCATGATAATGTAGAGGATGGCTTTAAAAATGCTCACTATGCCCTGCTGGTCGGTGCACGACCTCGTGGTCCGGGTATGGAGCGAAGCGATCTGATTGAAGTTAACGGTGAAATTTTCGCGCGTCAGGGCAAGGCGCTGAATGATTATGCCAACCGTGATGTTAAAGTGCTTATTACAGGCAACCCAGCTAATACCAATGCTTTGATTGCCAGTCGTAACGCACCTGATCTGAGCCCATCTCAGTTTACTTGCCTGACTCGCCTGGATCACAATCGCGCTAAAGGCATTCTGGCAAACCAGACCGGGGCGACCCCGCGAGATGTTAACGGTATTATCGTCTGGGGGAACCATTCTCCGACTCAATACCCGGATCTGCATCATGCCACTATTCTTGGCGAACCAGCCATAAACCAGGTTGATATGAACTGGTATAAGGAAGAGTTCATTCCCAAAGTGCAGCAACGTGGCAGTGAAATTATTCAGGCTCGTGGTCTGTCCAGTGCTGCCTCTGCAGCTCAGGCGATTGTTGATCATATGCATGACTGGGTGCTGGGTACGGAGCCTGGTGAAGTCGCCAGCATGGGGATTTTGAGTGATGGCAGTTACGGCGTAGAGAAAGGGATATTCTACTCATTCCCGGTTCGTTGTAATTACGGTCGTTATCAGATTGTCCAGGGCATTGAGCTGAATGATTTCAGTAAGGAGTGTCTGAAGGTAACGGAACAAGAGTTGCTGGAAGAGAAAGCGGTTGTGAACCATCTGCTACCAGAAGAAACGGCGGCTTCTCATGATAACTTATCGATCTGTCTGCGTTCAGGGGTAACTTTGTACGCTGATGGCACAGGCCCTGATCAGGATTCGAAATTTATGACCACCAACCGGGTCATGTAATGGATTGATGCAAATTCTGAGCGTCTGATACAAATACCCCGAGGAAACTCACTCGGGGTATTTCAGGAGCTTATCGGTTTCTCGCTATAACTGTGCTCGTTGAAGAGATGCAGATTATGCTGCGTTTTTCTCCGGACCACTATTCACCGGACCACTATGGAAACGGAAAGTATCATCATCCGATTCAATCAGCTCTTTCTCGACTTGCGCAAAGAAAGCAATGCGATCATCAATTGGCTCGTCGGCATACATTTTAGCCAGTGACAGGTAATCCTGATAATGACGGCCTTCAGACTTGACCAGTGAACGATAGTACTTCGCTAAGGCATCATCCAGATGTGGAATCAGAGCCATAAAACGTTCACAGGAGCGGGCTTCAATAAAGGCACCGATAATCAGCAGATCAATCAGTTCATCCTTGCCTTTGCGCATATGGTCACGCAGGCCGGATGCATAGCGCGCGGCTGAGATGTGCTCATAACGGATACCACGCTCTTCCAGAATACCCACAACCTGCTCAAAGTGCAGCAGCTCTTCACGGGCCAGCTGAGACATTTTCTTTAACAGATCCGGACGATCAACATAACGATACATCAGGTTCATCGCCGTTGAGGCCGCTTTTTTCTCACACTGAGCATGGTCAATCAGCAGGATATCGAGATTCTCCAGCGCTTGCTGAACCCACAGTTCTGGCGTACGACAAGGCAGGAACTGGAACATTTCTTCAAGTAAATCAGTATCTTTCACGAATCAATCTATCCGTATTCTGTAAAATCTGCTTATTTATGGTCTGGTAAAGCTGCTCAAGATCCGCTTCACTGTGCTCGCTATTACAAAAGCTGAGACCATAGGCGTCAAGTCGCTGAATATTTCTGGCACCGGCTCGCAGCAGGTCAACTACCCAGCATAAAGGATCAAAGCGCTTAGTATAACGGATTCTGTGTCGTATAAGTTGCTGTTCCAGTTGATCTTTATCAATCAGCTGAAAGTATTCACCAACAGAAGATACGGTGAGACGTTCTGTACGAAGCATTATCTCACTACGTTGTTCCGGGGTATAAGCTCCCCAGTTCAGAATTTCTTCAGAGTCACGCTTGCAGCCCCGGCAGATCTGGTCACCCTGAGTGGTGCTACAGACGCCAAGGCATGGGGATTCAATTCGGGCCATAAACAAGGGAAATCTCGGGTTCTCAGGCGGTGTATAAAGATAGTAGTAATTACTTTTTACGGTTTTGTCGCTGAATCAGATTTCTGATTACTGCAGCACTGGCAGGGCTGCTGTGATTCCACTTCAGGCTGTTCCTGTGTGCCAGTCTGATCTGCGTCTTTTAATCCATTACTCCAGCGACCTTTTTCAGGCACCGGATCATAGCCGCCTTTAGCAAAAGGATTGCAACTCAGAATGCGTTTAATAATCAGAATAAGACCTTTAAAACCACCATGAACCTCTAATGCTTCCATAGCGTAAGTCGAACAGGTCGGATAATAGATGCAGCGTTGAGGCAGCAGGGGACTGATCACGTATCGGTAGAATTTCACCAGTAGTTTCAGAAACCATTTCATCGTAGCTGCCTCTTAATCATCTGAATAATCAATATCGTGTGTGACAAACGACAAGTATTATATCAGTTATTTCTTGTAAAGCTCGGAAGGATCGATAAGTGGTTCTTTATCAACGACCAGATGCTCGCCATCGACTAAGTTGTAAAAACAGCTGCGACGGCCAGTATGGCAGGCAGGGCCAGTCTGATCGACCAGTAACAGTACAGTATCACCATCACAATCCAGACGCAGTTCCTTCAGATGCTGCTCCTGACCAGAGGATTCGCCTTTACGCCAGTAGGCCTGACGAGAACGGGACCAGTAGCAGACCCGCCCGGTACGCAGCGTTTCCCGAATGGAATCCAGATTCATCCAGGCCATCATCAGAATCTCACCAGTATCATGCTGTTGAGCAATTGCAGGCACCAGACCATCGGCATTGTACTGAATATTTTCCAGAGCTTCTGTCAGGTCAAATTTCTGATTAAGTTCTGCTTTTTCAATCGCTTTCCAGCTGAAAGTGTCACTCATGCATCTATCCTGGTCAATGTCTCAGAACCTTCTGAATGCCAGGCTCTGAGACAGAATTATATAGGGTTTAGTGATACGTAGCAGATGAATGCTACATACACAGTGATTATGTCCGTGTATCCGGACTTTTCATCGGTTTTTTGCGGGCAGAAAGTACACTGGAAATAATGAAACAACCCGCAGCCAGCAGAATAATAGTTGCCCCTGCTGGTAAATCTGGTCCGTAGGATATCGCAAGGCCAGCAGATGTAAAGCAAAGACCCAGTAATGTCGCCAGAGCCATCAGAGAGGAGAGGGTTCTCACATAATGCCCTGCAATTGCAGCCGGAAGAGTCAGCAGTGCAATCACCAGAATCAAACCGACCACCTGAATCAGAAGCACAACGGTTAAAGCGACAATACACAGCAACAACAGATACAGCAGATTAACCGGCAGACCTCTCATACGGGCAAACTCAGGATCAAAGGCTACCGCCTGGAAAGGCCGATAGAGCAGAGCAATAGCCCCTACAATAATCAGATCCATTCCGGCCATTAACCAGAGATCGCCTTCGGCAACCAACAGAATATTACCAAACAAATAGCTCATCAGATCGACCTGATAGCCTGGGGTCTGGCTGATAAAAATGATGCCAAGCGCCATACCTGAAGCCCATAAAGCACCAATAAGAGTATCTTCCCGAGCCTGCCAGTACAGTTTGACCAGGCCGATAATCAAGGCGGATACAACCGCTGCAATCAATGCTCCGACCAGAGGCGAGCCACCCAGAAAATAAGCGATACCCATGCCTCCCATTACTGAGTGAGCGATACCGCCTGCCAGATAACTGATGCGCATCACCACGACATAACTGCCGATCAGACCACAGGCAATACTGGCCAGCACTCCGGCAATCATCGCACTTTGCAAAAAACTCTGTTCGGCCAGAGCGGTAAAAAATTCCATCATAATAGGACTGCTTTTTCTGCGTTTTCTTATGACATCCTGAACAAAAGCGCGTCGATATTCTTCTATCTGAATTAGACGTATACGATTGGCTCTTACAGAGAAATTTTTGTTCAGGTGCTTATAAATGATCTGAAGTTAAGGCGATAGTTTCAGATGGCATGGGAGTGGTGATGAATAGCATGAACATGCCCTCCATACATCTGATCAATAATATCCGGTGTAATAGCGTGAGTCTCGTGACAGAGAATTTCTTTATTAAGACAGGCCACACGATCAACATAGTCGGTAATAAAACCAATATCATGAGAAATCACGATAATAGACATGCGTTTATTAAGCTCTTTAAACAGATCAAACACACCTTTTTCCTGGTGTGAATCGACACTGGCGGTTGGTTCATCCAGTAATAGCAGTTCTGGTTCTGAAGCCAGAGCACGGGCGATCAGAACTCGCTGTAGCTGACCACCTGAAAGCTGGTCAATAGGACGGTCTGCAAACTCGGCAACTCCGGTTTCTTCCAGAGACTTGTGGGCTATTTTTTTATCCTCAGCACTGTAGCGCTGCCAGATACGGCGTTGCTTCAAACGTCCCATTAACACCGTTTCTTCCACTGTAATAGGGAAGTCAGAAGGGAAGCGGGCAAACTGAGGCACATACCCCAAGCGAGAGCGAGCCTTTTTAGGCGTCGTGCCATAAACCCTGACAGAGCCAGAGTCAGGTGAGATCAATCCCATAATTAGTTTAAGCAGGGTGCTTTTACCCCCGCCGTTGGGACCTACCAGACCCAAAAACTCACCCTCGCGCACGGCGAGGGTGATATTTTCAAGAACAGGCACTGATTGATACCGGAAACTAACCCGGTCAAACTCAATAATACTTTTCGGGAATCGCCCCATTATTGCCAGGACTCCAGCAGCTGTTGGGTTAATTGTTCTAATGCTTCTGGCAGATTATAGGGTAATGGGTCAGCCGCTACTACTTTTGCATTAACGTGACTGGCAATTCTTTCTGCCGGTTTCTGGTTAAACTGGTTCTGAACCAGAATCACCTTAATATTTTCGTGTTCAGCTTTATGTACCAGTTCAGTTAACTGACGAGCGCTCGGGCTTTTACCTTCAAACTCAATGGCAATCTGTTCAAGCTCATAGCGTTTGGCGAAGTAACCCCAGGCTGGATGAAATACCATAAAACTGCGGCCTTCATAATCATGCAGCTTTTCGTGAATGTCATGATCCAGAGCAGTCAGACGCTGCTTCAGTTTCACGAAACCCTGTTCAAAGCTTTCTGCTGATTCAGGAAATGCTTTTTCCAGTGTATGAGTCATATTGTCAGCCTGTTTGATCGCCAGAAGAGGGTTCATCCAGACATGGGGATCAAGCTCGCCTTTGTGGTCATGATGATCGTCATGCTCTTCATCGTGATCATGATGCGCTTCTTTATGATCATCATGGCCCTCATGAGCATCATGTTTATCTTTATGGGCATGCTCGTGCTCATCATTATGATCATGTTCTTTATGTCCATGATGCTCCTCATGGTCAGCATCATGCTTATCGTGGTCATGATCTTCATGCTCGTCATGACCATGCTCTTTATCTTCATTTTCATCATGATGAGCATGGGCAGCCATTTCGACCTGCTCAATACCTTGAGTCGTATCAACCAGCACCAGGTCAGGGTTAAGTTTACTGATTCTTGGCAGCCAGTTATCTTCAAATGGTACACCCGTGGTAAACAGCAGGCTGGCCTTACCCAGCTGAGCCATCTGTTTACCCGTAGGATCGTAACTATGAGGGTTATGGCCGGGTTGTACCAGTACCTCGACCTCTGCTTTATCGCCAACAATCTGTTCTAGCAGATACTTCTGAGGCAATACACTGACATACACCAGAGGCTTAGCCAGAACCGGAAAACTGGCAAAAGACAGAACAGCAGTTCCCAGTGCAGCAGTTGCACCGACTTTAGAGAATAAACGAGACTTCATTAACGGTTTAGCTCCAGACGTTGGCCGATTACCGGCTTTAATTCACTGTCAGCCCGGCATTTTCTGCTGGTAACAGTTTTTCAATATTTAACTTTGGCAGGCCTGTTTTATCTTATAAAAGATACGTTGTAGCGTATCAGCATGATTGTCAGGAAAATTGCCTGTAGGCGACACCGTTCAGTCTATCTGTACTCAATGACTTCTCTGCCAGGCTCAGGGAATCTCATTAGCACTTAATGATAGCTTCACCTTGCTAAGCCAGAGCTGAATCTCTTGCATCTGCCAACCTCCATTGATCAGAGTCATATCAATAAACCATTGATATCGGCAGAGCACGATAACGGTACTGTCAATCAGGAACGGTCAGTTATCGCCTGATACTCTTATTAAGTTATAGAGCATTTTATCACTTGTGATAGGGTGTAACATATCATTTTGTCCTGTTGCTGAACACCTTAAACCGAGCATCTGCTTGATCTGACTGAAAAAAAAGAAACAATAACGTAAAATATTTATCATAAGTTTTACTATATTATGTGAATATCACAGTACAGGACTCAGGATTATCCAAAATATGACAACCCTTTTTGTTCGTAAACTGACCGTAATTGACTGTTCTTATCTGGATGCCCGCCGAGGATTGGTTGGGGAAAGCTGGCACGTGGACGTGGAACTGGACGGTGATCTGAATGAACAGGGCATGTTATTCGATTTCAGCCATGTAAAGAAAACACTGAAAGCTATGATCGACAGTACCGTTGATCATGCTCTGCTAATACCAGAGGCATCAGACGCATATAGTCTTATTAACGAAGATGAAGGGCGGGTGGAAATGACTTTCGATAGTCATGTCGGAATGTTCCGTCATATCAGTCCTCAGTGTGCGATACAGCGTTTACCCGTTCCAGCAATCACTCCGGAAAATGTTGCCCGCTGGCTGGAGAGCACAGCTCCTGATGTATTACCTGGCAATGTAAAAGGCGTCCGCTTTCATCTGCACCATGAGATTATGCCCGATGATCAGGCATACTATCACTATAGCCACGGTCTGAAAAAGCATGATGGTAACTGCCAGCGTATTGCTCATGGTCACAGATCCCGAATTGAAATTTTCACCAGTGGTTCAAGAAATCAAACGCTGGAAAAGCAATGGGCAAATCAGTTGCGCGATGCTTACATTGGTACCCGGGAAGACATTATTACCGAAGATGAAAGTAGTATTACCTTTGCTTATACCGCCAACCAGGGCTACTTTGAGCTGAGCGTGCCAAAAAGTATTTGCACATTAATGGAAACGGATAGCACAGTTGAACTGATTGCCCGTTTTATCTGTGAAAGCACAGAGCAGACTGATACTCGTGTCTTTGCGTATGAAGGCATTGAGAAGGGTGCTATTTTCGGCCAGTAGACTATTAATTCTGATATAGCCAACAGAAAGTATTTCGGTTTTATCCTGCCAGAAGCTACGAATATCGCAACATTCTGCAAAGGCACTGGTGCCTGTTTATATCCCTGAAAGATGATCTCTTTCAGGGATAGCGGTTTTAAGGGCTTACCTGACCTCTATCTCATTGAGATGCCAGATCATATAACGACTATTTTTGCGTAACTCAGGATAATCTTCAAACGAACTGAGAATGCGCAAAGGGCCTTTATCCCGAATTTTGATAGGTTGGTTATCCTGATTAAAAATCAGCATAAGGGAATACTTTTCAATCATCTCAGCGGGGATAGAAACATCATAATCATTCAAAGCTCGGGTGTAGAGTGAGCTGTTTTTATCTGCACCAACCAGATTCAACAGATCCCTTAATAATATGCCCTGATATTTCTGAGGCTTATCCTGCCATGGCGTGTGGGTCTCAAGAGTATAGATCTGAAGATCTCTGAGCATCTCCAGATCAAACAGGGCTATGTTATCAGCATTGGTCTTTTTAATTTTGCCACTGATCTTCAGTAAAACACTCGTTCGTGGTTTATCAAGCGGGTGTTTATCGGAGGCGATAGAGAAGGTAGAAAAAAAAGCCAGAGATAAGATCAGAGCCCAGTTAAAAATAATGCGTTCCATGCAGTCATTCCTTTAATAAATGAGACACATACGGTCAGCAATATCCATTGCCAGTCCAGACTACTACTCAATAGTTATGATAGGAAGAAGTATCTGTATCACATCTTGTAGCATCCGGAGTCATCGGCGTTACTTTAACAGCGCTCTTCTTCACGCAAGGTCAGTACTTCATAACCGTTTTCTGTTACCAGAATAGTATGCTCCCATTGAGCCGACAGCTTTCTGTCACGGGTCACAACCGTCCAGTCATCTGATAATGTTTTAATCCTCGATACCCCCTGATTGATCATCGGCTCAATAGTAAATGTCATGCCTGGCTGCAGAATCATGCCATTATTGCGTCGACCATAATGCAATACATCTGGCGCTTCATGCATCTGCTGGCCGATACCATGCCCGCAATATTCGCGCACAACACTATAACCCGCTTCACGAGCGTGTTGTTGAATAGCAAAACCTATATCACCTAATGTTGCTTCCGGTTTAACCTCCTGAATGCCCAGCCACATGGCTTCATAAGTTGTTTTAACCAGACGGCGAGCCTGAGTACTGGCAGAAGGCATAACATACATTTTACTGGAGTCCGCAATAAAACCGCCTTTCTCCAGCGTGATATCGATATTAACAATATCTGAGGATTTCAGTTTATAGCTTTCTGATGGCATACCATGACACACCACATGATTAACCGATGCATTAAGAGAGTAGGGGTAACCATACTGCCCTTTACTTGCCGGACGTGCTTTCAACTCATTGACGATATAGCTTTCAACCAGCCTGTCAATCTCCATTGTCGTTATACCAGGCTTAATGTGTTGATCCAGCATTACGAAAACACTGGCCAGTAAACGCCCGGATTCACGCATGATCTCAATTTCACCTGCCGTTTTGATGGAGACCTGCTTAATTCCGCTCATCGGTTTCTCCATTCAGTAATGTCTGAGGATCAATCTGTTCCTGCCTGAGCTGCTGGAGGATGATCTGGTTAAAGGTCATATCCGGGTTTCGTTCACAAAGCATGCCCATTTTTAACCAGAACTCAGCCTGGGCATTGATAGAACGTGACATTACAGCGCTACTTTTACGAATTTCTCCATGCAGTTCTTCTGATACTTTTAATACACCCATATGGCATCCATATATTTATTTTGAATATGCTTTGTATGTGAATCGTATATTTTTTGACTGCTGTTAACAAGTGGTTTGACATAGATTAAAAAATCTCTGCTCTACCTCTTGGGTACTTAAAAGACAGATCAGTCTGCCAGACATAGCGTATTCAGTTCACAACTGAAGGCAGGAGAGAAAAGATGACAACTAATGAGGAAAGCAAGGAAGGTCAGGATTGCTGCCAGGTAAAAGGAATACCTGACAGCCTTAAGTGCTCAGATCTGATAAGCAAAAGATTGTGATGTTATTTTTAAGAGATCACTCAGAGTGGGATCTTGTTATTCAGACTGATTAAAAAATGCTGAAATCAGATTAAGCACTGTCTCAGGCTGCTCTTTATGGGGCATATGAGCACAATCAGGGATAACCGCCATTTGCACCGGCCCGAAAACCTGATCACGAATGGTTTCTGGAAACGCCTTTGAGCCATATTCATCAGATTCACCGTGAATAACCAGAACAGGGCAGTGGACCTGACTCAGCTCAGGAATCAGACTCCAGTCAGCAAAGTCTTCTGACAGCCATATTTCGGTCCAGGCTGATAGCACCCAGCGTGCTTTTTCGCCATGCCATTTCCCAAGCCGATTAAACTGATCAGGGTCCTGGAAAAACTGCTGAGCCAATCGAATTCCTTCTCTGGTTCTTTCCTCTACAAACGCCTGAGCGGCAATGGATATAACGCCTTTACACCGGCTATCTTCTGAAGCAATCAAGAGTGCCATTGCGCCACCCACACTATGCCCCAGTAAATAATAATCTGTCAGTTCCAGAGTCTGTCGGATCTGCGGGAAAGCAATTTCTGCTTCTTCACTGATAAATTGGCGAGAAGGTAACGAATTCCGTGCAGAGGACTGACCAAAACCGGCCCGGTCATAGGCAATTACCGGGTGGCCGGTTGCCAGAGCAATTTTTTCTGGAAAATCACGCCATTGTGCAACACTGCCAAGTGAATCATGCAATAACACAATCGGGTCATTTTTAGCTGATTCATCCAGCTCCCACTGTCGAATAAAAATTAAGCCATGAGGAGTATCCAGATGCTGTTCAGAAACAGTGATATTTTTCATAATATTTTTGTAGCTTCTTGTTATATATAAGTACCTGAATAAAAGTACTTCTTTTTAAAGTGGAAAATCTATCCCATCATTGGCTGAGATATATCGGAATATGTTTGTTCAGGTATGTACTGACAGCATAATGAAACAGATACTGGCCAGGCGATAGCTATTCAGGCCAATATATAGTCTGATCAGGTCAAAGAGATTTAAAAATGCATATAACTATTCTGGCTTACCGCAACTGCTGGGCGATGAATGTGATGACAATTAAAGATTTTGTCCATATCGCCAGCATTCTTGAAAAGAAAATCTTCCGGAAGCAGAGCATTCATTGTGTTATTGCCTCAGTGGATGGCTCTTTGGTCACAACCGCCAGTGGAGCAGGCATCACTCCGGATTGTGCACTGAGTACTGTCGATAAAACGGACCTGGTTATTATTCCGGCGATCGAGGGCAGTGGCATTGATCTGCCCATTCTCGATGAAAATAGCCTGATTAGCTGGATTCGTCGTCAATATGACAAGGGGATTCCAATTCTGGCCTCCAGCACTGGTGTGCTGTTGCCAGGAAAAGCCGGATTACTGGATCAACGGATTATTGCTACCCACTGGGCTTTTATTGCTCGTTTTCGACAGTTATTTCCAGAGTGTCAGTTTACATCCCACAGTTCTTTTATTGAATCTGGTGGCTTATTTACTACCGGCAGTCTGACGGGCGGTATTGATGCCATCCTGTACCATCTGGGACAGTACCGTGGGGATAAATTCGCTAACTTGTGTGCTGCACATGGCTTGTTATCGTCGCCAGAGCAGATAACTCCCATTCTTCCCGGGCGGCGCAATCACACAGATGTGGATATTGCACAGATTCAGGACTGGATAGAAGAGCATTATCAGGAAGTATTGACGATTGAAGGCGTTGCTCGCCAGTTCGGGCTAAGTGATACGGGTCTTAAACGCCGTCTGAAAAAAGCGACAGCGCTTTCTTTTACTCAGTACCTGCAAGCTGTCCGGATTGAAAAAGCGAAGAAATTGCTGCTATCGACAACAATGAGTGTCAGAGAGATTGCCTACGCTGTCGGCTATGAAAATCAGAGCTTTTTTATCAGGATTTTTAAAAAGACTACTGAATCCACACCAGGAAATTACCGTAATGAACTTCTTCGAAAATCTGCAGGAGTATAATCCGTATGCTTATTAAAAATTATTTAACGGGACTGATGACTGATCGGGAGCTGACGCTGTAACGCATCAGAAAATAATAAAGAACAAATACACCACCAGATTCTTATCCAACTGGTGTTTCCTCTGACTAAGCCGATTCAGATCCAGTATCTGATATCCCTGACTTATGGCTGAAATCAACAACAGGAATCGCCATTATCGTACCGTTCTTTAACATCAGCGCAAAAGAGAAAAGAAGTACTATATCTGGCGTAAAGCTTCTGCACAGTGCTGACGAAGCAAGTCTCTTAACATTAAAACCGCCGGTGTTACCTGTTTTCTGCTGGGACAGATCAGCCACAAACCAACCGGCTCTGATTGATAGTCAGGCAATAACCTGATCAGACGGCCACTTTGCAGGTCAGCACTTAAATCCAGGCTGGATTTAAAACCAACGCCTTTTCCAGCCAGGGCCCAGCGCCGCACAACTTCTGCATCATTACTTTCTCTGTCGCCCCTTACCATAACCTGATGTTGTTCACCTTTACCTGACAGTCCCCAGTGATTAAAGACTCTTTTACCTAAACGGTATAACAAACAGTTATGTTGCTTGAGTTCATTCGGGTGAGTGGGGGCCCCGTGTTGAGAAATATAATCTGGCGAGGCAAAAACAATTCTTTCGACAACAGCAATCTGGAAAGCAACTGCACTGGAGTCCTCCAGCTCTCCATAACGCAGCGCGACATCCACTCGATCCAGATAGAAATCAGATAACGCATCACTGATACTGAGCTGAAGAGATAAACCGGGATGTTGGGCCATAGCTTCATCTAGCCAGGGCAGAATAAAGTTTCTACCCAGATCTGATGGCACTGACATTCTGAGTTCACCGGCAATTCGTCCTCGCATAGCCTGGAGAGAGGCTTTACCTTCTTCCAGCTGAGCCAGCGCTTGTCGGCAATATACCAGAAAGCGTTCTCCTTCAGCGGTAATGCGTAACTGTCGGGTAGAGCGGATGAACAGCTGAGTTTCAAGCTGCTTTTCCAATCGTTTAAGAGCTGCACTGGCAGCGGCTGGAGTTGTTCCCAGCTGATTGGCTGAAGCAGTAATGCTGCCTGTATCCGCGGTGCGTATAAAAAGTTGCAGATCTGCAATATTCATTTATCAAATATTTTTTGAAAGTGTTTAGTTTATAGCCCTGTTTTTAGTTTATTAAACCACAGGCAGAATGTCTCCAACAGTCAGCTAAAGCCTTTATTCAGGAGAGAAATTATGAAAGCAGTCGGCTATCAACAATCGCTGGAAATTACCCAATCAGATGCTTTACAGGACATTGATTTGCCCGTGCCGCAAGCTCGGGGACATGATCTGCTGGTGAAAATAGCAGCGATATCTGTCAACCCGGTAGATACAAAAGTCCGTATGAGAGCTCAGCCAGAAGAGGGCAACTATAAAGTTCTGGGTTGGGATGCCGTCGGTGAAGTGATTGAAACCGGGGATAAAGTCTCAGCTTATAAAAAAGGGGACATCGTCTGGTATGCCGGGGATTTAACCCGACAGGGCACCAATGCAGAGTACCATCTGGTGGATGAACGTATTGTTGGCCGTAAACCCGCCAGCCTGAGTAATGCTCAGGCCGCTGCCGCACCTTTAACCGCAATTACAGCCTGGGAGATGCTATTTGATCGTTTAGGTATTCAGAAGACCTATGGTGCTACAAAGAATAATAAGGAGCAGATATTGATTATCGGTGCCGCTGGAGGCGTGGGGTCGATTCTGGTACAACTGGCAACTCAATTAACGGAAGCGACAGTTATTGCAACTGCTTCTCGCCCCGAAAGCCAGAAATGGGTAACAGAGCTTGGGGCTGATTATGTTATTGATCATAGAAAACCGTTGAGCTCAGAGCTAAAAAATATCGGTATTGACTATGTTTCCCACGTTATCAGTCTTAACGCGACAGAACAGCATTTTAGCGAAATTGCTCAGGTCATTGCCCCTCAGGGTAAGTTTGCACTGATTGATGATCCCTCTGAACCGCTTGATATCCTGCAGTTAAAAAGTAAATCAGTCTCTATTCATTGGGAGTTTATGTATACCCGTTCTATGTACCAGACAGAAGATATGGCCAGACAGCGGGATTTACTGAATGAAATATCAGAACTGGTTGATGCCGGAACGCTGAAAACAACTCTGGGAGAGCATTACGGAGTTATCAATGCCACTAACCTTAAGCGAGCCCATCAGGACTTAGAAGCGGGCAGAACAATTGGAAAGATAGTTCTGGAAGGGTTTGATGCTTAATTTCAGACAGATACCTGTCTGATCAATATCTTTGACTTTATTACTTCAAGGCGTTTTCAACGATGAGTCAGGCCTTAACTATTGTTGCCAGAATTGAAGCCAAACCTGAGCATATCGAACGGGTAAAAGCAGAACTAACTAAGCTGATAGAGCCAACCCTGCAGGAAAAAGGTTGTTTGCAGTACGATTTACATCAGGATAATGATAACCCTGCCATTTTTCTGTTTTATGAACGTTGGGAAAGTCGTGAACTATGGCAGGTTCATATGCAAAGCCATCATCTTCAGGACTATATAGCAGCAACTGAGGGATCTATTGCAGAATTTATCCTGAACGAAATGAGTAAAACCCCACGATAAGTATTGTCTGCAAGTAAATATCACGTATCTGAACAAGTACCTTTCCATCTTCTCCGGTCAACAACCGTAGAAGATGGAATCTATTGGCAAAGACGCTTCTGCTCGGGTTAAACACATTGCCCAGAGCTGGCGTGTTTATTCTGGCATGATAGATATAGGCATATCTTTCCAGCTAACTGAATTTACTGATAATTTTATCTCAGGTAATGTGGCAGACAGTTGCCAGTGACGGTGGTATTCGTACAATCATGTTATAGCCCTGTATCAGATGGTATATTCTGGAAGGAGAGAAAGGAAAGCTATAAAGAATGTGGTAGCATTTCGCTATAGGTTGTTTCATAAAGATTATCGTTTTGAAACAAGATCAACTATATCGCTGAACAAAGTTTCCCTGCACACATCGCAGTATGCCCCAGCTGCTGGCTGGAGAATACCAGCATATTTTTTTGTTCAGAGATGTTATTAGCATTTTTAAATTTATATGACCATACGGGCTGTACAACAGGCCTGCTTTATACCGGGAGACAATATGTCAACTAAGGAATACTTATCCAAACTGGGTTTCACAATGAATGAAGCTAACGCTTTTATTATGGGAAACCTGTCTTCGCCTGAGATTATATATAATACGGTAAAGAGCGTTGGCGTAACCTCTGAGATGCTGGCAGAGATTGTTGAACTGGATGTAAGTGCTTCAGATGTCGTTGCCTGGTTTGATGCTCAGGGCTTTGACGGTTCTGCACTGGACACAGATGTGTATGGTGAGCGTGCAGAGATTGCTTCTACTTATAACTTTTCTGGTGATGGTAATGCCAAATACAGTCTGGTATTACAAAATGGTAAGGACTACACCATAGATCTGGGGCTTGCTTCCCAGACTGATAAATTTCTGATTAGCGTTCAGAATGTTTATTCAGGTGAAAGTTATGTATCAGAAGCGGATGCCACTACATTATCATTCACATCTCAGTCAACCAGCCTGTACAACATCGACCTTATACCTATTTTTTCAGCGACCAGCGCAGCGTCTCATAGCCTGTCTATACAGCCAGCAGGGGAAGATGATGATGGCGTTATGCAGATTCAGACCGATCAGGTGATTTCTGGCGATCTGATAAATGCTTCAGAAACAGAGACCTATCAGGTGACGCTGACAGCAGGTAATACATATGTTGTTAACCTGTTGGCAGAAGATTCAGGTCTGGGGACATTAGTGGATCCACATCTGACTATTTCCGGTAATAATAACCTGAGCCATTTCGATGATGACAGCGGTAAAGGGCTTGAATCCCTTATCACATTTACACCAACCGTTTCAGGAACTTATGATGTCGATGTTGGTGGATACAGTGGTGGAACCTATTCTTTGCTCGTCTCAACAGCAGATGACTCAGGGCATGGCGACGATAACACTGATTCAGGTACAGATGGTAATACCGATTCAGGTACAGATGGTAATAGCGGATCGGGCGATGATAACACTGATTCAGGAACCGGAGACAACAATACAGATTCAGGTGATAATACTGACACTGCTAATGAGATTACATTAGCTGCGGGTTCATCCGGCACAGTAGACGCGACATCAGAGAGTGATATTTTTGTGCTTGATATTACAGCTGCTGAAGCACTGGATGAAAACACTGTTCTGACGATTAATGGCTTTGATGTTACTAACGATAAGCTAAAGCTGGACCTTGATGCTGCAACTCCTGGTGAAACAAATGTTGCCAACCTGGTTGCTGCGAATGAAGTGATAAGTGCAGAGATTAATCCTTTTGTAAATTCAGTTGTTATTCATTTTGGCCCGGATAATAGCGGTGATGGTATATTCATATCTGTTGTTGGAACACAGGATGCCTCAGCAATTGAAGTCACAGCTTTGTAAATTCTGATCTGAACGAATACACCTGAATAAATACAGGCAAATAACCGGAGTAGCGGTGCTACTTCGGTTACTTCATCATCACTTTACCACCAATCATTTTGAACGCAGGTGTTCCTCTGACCAGTGTATCTCTGGCAAACATCGAGTCACATCCGGGACAGTGGCATGGTGTTGTCGTGTAGTCTTCACTGATACGTTCTTTAAAGCACTTGACCAATGCCCCTTTGCCGCCTTTTTTATATTTATACAGTTGTGTCCGACATTTAGCGCAATAGATATTCACTGTTGATGTCGGTGCCTTTTTATTGGGTTTAGCCATATTTTCTATATGTTCTTTTTTTTTGAAAATTTGAGTCAAAAACTGGAACCAGCCCGTCGTCATAAATGATACAACGAGGGAAGTAATGGCACTATTTTCTGCTAATGACTATATTGCAGAAAATAGCCCGAATCTATACATTACTCTCGTTTTGATTGAAACCCACGGTCGCTGAAGGTCAGTTTGTTGAATATACCCACAGTAAAAGATATTGCTCAGAAAAATGTTATCAGGATTGATGCAACGGAATCCATAGCCTGTGCCGTGGAGCTGATGTATCGGGAGAATCATCGGAACATTATTGTTGTTTCGCAGAATGTTAACCACCGCTTTGGCTTGCTGACAGCCAATGATCTGATCCGGCTCAGAGTGAATCAGGTTGATTTCTCAAACCCTATCGACTCGGTTAAGTACGATAAAGTCTTCTCTATCAGTGAGGACACCCCACTGGATGATGTTCTGGAAGAAGTCAGTCATGAAATAGAATGCCTGTGCGTTACCGATCAGAACGATAAACTGGCTGGCGTTGTGTTTTACGCCGATATTATTTCCAGTATTGATCCTCATCGCCTGTTGGAAAAACGTACTATCAGTGAAATTATCCTTAATCAGCATCTGAAAAAAGCCCAGCTATCTGATTCTGCTATCAGTGTGATAGGCCTGATGGATCATTTGCTGAATGATTGTGTCATGGTGTTCGATACAGATAAGCCCGTTGGTATCATCACAACCAAGGATGTCATCCGTTTATTTGGTGAAGCGCAGGACCTTAACCAGCCTGTTTCTAAGTTTATGAGCCAGCCAATTCAGACCATTCCATATGATACCTCGATAAAAGATGCTCTTAACTTTATTCAACGTAAACAGTTTAAACGTTTAATTGTTGAGGACAGAGATGGCTTTGTTGTTGGCCAGATTACTCAGGGCGAGTTGATTAACAGGGTCTATTCACGCTGGTCTGAAATACTGCGCAATAATGACAAGCAGCTGAAAGAGATGAACCGTGCGCTTCAGGTCAGGGCTACCAAGTTTGAAGAGATGTCTGTTATTGATCACCTGACAGGTATTTACAATCGAGCAAAATTTGAAGTTGAGTTACAGAAAGAAATTGACCGGGTCAAACGCTACGGCTCAGAGACTTTTTCTGTTCTGTTCTTCGACGTAGATCACTTTAAACAGGTTAACGACAACTATGGTCATGCTGCTGGAGACTATGTGCTACAGGAAATCTGCCAGACTGTCAGTAAACGTATGCGCCTGACTGATATAGTTGCTCGTTGGGGAGGGGAGGAGTTTGTCGCTATTCTGCCTTCAACCAACCAGGACAAAGCAAAAGTTGTTGCCGAGAAACTCAGAGAGACAATTTTCAATATGACTTTTGATGAAGTCGGTCATGTAACCTGCAGCTTTGGTGTTGGAGAGTTCCGTCAGGATGATACTTTCCATTCTGTCATTCTTAGGGTCGATAAAGCGATGTATCAGGCCAAAGCCAATGGCAGAAATAGAGTAGAGCTGGCGGAATAATAACGTTCAGCTCTCATCCGTCAGCGGAATAACCTGATCTCCTGTGCTGATCAGGCCTGATTGGATAATTCTGGCACATAAGCCACCATAGCCAAACATAGCAGCAGCACCGCCCGGGCCAATCGTCTGATTCATTCTGGAGCAGGGGTGGCACAGTGCTGTTGCCTCAAATACAGCGTCACCAATTCTGAATCTCTGATGACGCAGAAGATTAATATTAATTCCTGATATCACCAGATTACGACGCAACTGATCTGGTGATATATGCTGATGACCAGAGTATATTTCGATAGTGCGGATAGACTCAGCAGCAATCAGAGTAACTTGTCTGCCAGAACCAGGTGTTTTCTCACACCTGTGATCACCCTCAAGCCCCAGTTCAGCTAACGCCATGACTGACTCTGTTGTGATCATTGGCTGTTTCCGACCAGGACGCAATCCTATCCAATCCAGTCTGCCCGGATTAATATCGTCAAGATAGCGGCCGAGTAATTGCTTCTGAGTCATAGGCATTAATCAGAAAATATTATCACCCTGATGGTCAATCATCTGTTTCGCTTTGCGAATCATCTCCTGGGCACAGCTGTCAGCCGTTGGCAAAGTATCTGCCCGGATGAAAGTGTGACTCTGATCGCCTTTAGTAATGGTGCCATTAATACGAAAACCAGTATCTTCTGCGACCGGGGCTGGTGTGATGGTATAACCATTATATTCAGTTGAGGGCATTGCCTCCGGCTCTTTTGGTGTGGATTCGCCACCGGAAAACATAGACTTAAGAGAAGAAAGCAGACCCATATTATGCCCTTATATCGTAAGTGTAGGTATGTGCAACGGGTATTTTAACGCAGATCAGTCTTTTCCAGCAAAATAGTTATAAAATCACTTGCGATCGGTATCTGTCCGTTCAGATACTAATCGCATCATTGAATGACTCAGGAATGAATTAAATCAGTAACCTGTTGCTGAAGATTTTCTGCATTAACCTCAGCCGCTGGTACTGATGGCCCAGCCGTCAGGGTGACTCTTGACCAGAAGCGTCTGGGACGTGTTGTCAGAGCATGTCCGTCTTTATGACTGAAAAAGCTACCCCATAAGCCATCCAGAGCCATAGGTATTACGGGAACCGGATTCTGCTGTATGATCCGCTCAATACCTTTTTTAAACGGGTTGATATTACCATCACGGGTCAGCTTACCTTCCGGGAAGATACATACCAGCTCACCAGCATCCAGCTCCTCTTTAATACGTTCAAATGCCTGTTGATACATCTCAGGATCTGTCCTGGGAGGACAAATTGGAATCGTTCTGGCCAATCTGAAAAAGGTCTTTAAACCGGGAAGTTCTGCAATGCTTTTATCCATCACAAAGCGAATAGGGCGCTGACAGGCTCCTGCAATTAAAAGGGCATCAACATAGCTTATATGATTACAGACCAGAACTGCAGGTCCATGTTCAGGAATATGACTCAGGTTTTTATGTCGAACCCGATACATAGAATGACTAAGAATCCATATCATAAAGCGCAGAGCAAACTCTGGTACCTGAGAATAGACATAACCGGCAACGATAAGATTCATAAGCGCTAACAGCAGAAAATAATCACCAATGCTCATTTCAAGAATGGCAAGACAAATAATACCAGTGACGGCACTGGCCACCATAAACAAAGCATTGAGTACATTATTGGCGGCTATAATCTGAGCTCGGTTCTTATCATCACTACGTTGCTGTATCAATGCCTGTAACGGCACAACAAACATGCCACCGAAAGCACTGACTAAGGTAATATCCAGCATTAAACGCCAGTGAGCTGGCTGGCTAATAAACTCAGTAATCGTCATTGTCTGCGATATATTCAGCTGATCCAGTGCAAACCACAGATCGATGCCAAAAATACTCATGCCTATTGAACCAATAGGGACAATGCCCAGCTCGACTTTGTGACCTGATAGTTTGTCACAAACCAGAGAGCCTGCTGCAACGCCTAACGAGAACAGAGTTAATAACAAAGTGACCAGTTGAGTTGAACCACCCAGGTATTCTTTAGAAAAACCTGGAAACTGTGTCAGATAGCTGGCCCCGATAAACCAGAACCAGCTGATGGCTACAATAGACAAAAAAACAGCTCGCTTTTCTCGGGCCTGACGCAGCGTGTTTTTTAACTCTGTAAAGGGATTCCAGTTGATTCTGAGATCAGGGTCATTAGCGGGTGCCTCAGGTATAAAACGACTGGTTATTAAGCCAAATACAGCAAACAGAACGACAGCTATAGCAATCCAATAGCGGTAATCACTCAGATCAAACAGAATACCCGCACAGATCGTCCCTGTCAGAATCGCGATAAAAGTACCCATTTCAACCAGTGCATTACCAGCCACTAACTCTTTGCTGCTCAGGTGCTGCGGTAACAGGGCAAATTTCACCGGACCAAAAATGGCTGACTGCAATCCCATAAGAAAAAGCAATGCCATCAGACTCCAGACTGAACCAGCAAGAACGGATATCGCAGCCAGAGACATAATCACAACTTCCAGCAATTTAACTCGTCTGATCAGTAATGACTTTTCCATTTTATCGGCAATCTGTCCGGCAACGGGGGAGAACAGAAAAAAGGGCAGGATAAAGATACCCGCTGCCAGATTAGTTAACAGAGCGCTATTTTCCTGCTGACTGATACCTCCAAAAGCGATCATGAGTAACAGAGCATTTTTATACAGGTTGTCATTAAACGCTCCCATAGCCTGAGTCAGAAAATAGGGTAGAAAGCGGCGCTTACTTAACAGAGAAAACTGACTGTGCTGACTCATGGTTATTATCCTTTAATAGCCTGAGACGGTTCATTATATTGTGCTCTCCAGTCACTGACGTAGTGACTGATCAGTGAATCAAGCATAGATTCACCATAGGTCTGACTACCAGCAAATAGCTTGTCATCCAGCGAAAGAGAGCAGATGCCATGTACCGAAGCCCATATAGTACGTGAAGCCTGTTGCAAATCAGATTCAGGAACCGTCGTAGCTAACTCAGATAATGCCTGTTCAATGATGGCAAACAGATCATTGATTCGCTGTAGCTGCCATTCAGGCACAGATTCCTCTTCTGGCAATCTGTGCTGAAATAAAAGCTGCCATTGATAATTATATTGTTCAGCAAAACGCAGATAACTGCAGGCAAATGCTTTTAATCGTGACAGGGGACAAGCATATTCTTTGGAAATATTTTGAAGATCAGATGCCAACAGATCCAGTGTACGAGCATTTGCACTGAGTAATAGCTGATCATAGCTACCAAATATATTAATCAAAGTTCCGGGTGAGTAGCCTATTTGCCGGGCTATTTGCCTCAGACTGGTTGCATCTGCAGGTGCTTCCTCCAGATGAGTCATCAGAACATTTAAAGCCTGTTCCCTGATCTCATCATGGGTATGATCTTTTCTTCGTGCCATAAATTCTTCACCTTCAGGGTTGATTTTCAGCAATAGATCAATCATATTGTGAACGGTGTTCAAAAATCAATTTATTTTTGAACACCGTTCACAATAAATATCAGGAGACATAGGCAATGACCAGAAAAGTCGTCAGTCGTAAACAACGTCTGTTAGGGTATTCTGCCGGTTACGGTGTACTGGGAGCCGGTATTGTGCTGGATAGTCCGGTTATTATCAGCTGTCTTGCAGGGATTTACCTGATCCGCTGCGCCCGGAGATTACGCTATCTGATGAGCTGAAAGCAACATCATGAACATTTGAATATGCTTTTGTATGACAGAGCCCTGGCAAGAGGATCTGATATGCTTCTGACTGAATTCACGGGGTGACGATAATGCCTGGCAGAAAATGTAATTCATCTGCCATCGTCTGTGCAGCATGACTGGTATATACAGGATCATCTGGATCGACAGAGCGCATCACTGTTACTTCAGGTCAATACAGGAGTCCATAAATAATGAGATATCTTTCAGAATGGAAGCATTATGCTTTGACCGCTATTGTTGCTTTCTCTGTATACCCAACAAGTCAGGCAATTGCTGATGATGCTTACGCGAGAGAATCTGAAGCGGCATGTAACCATATACGTCAATGTGCCAGCACTCAGCTAGAAAATATTCCGCCAGAATACAGAGATATGATGAGACAGAGCCTTGATGCTATGTGTCAGAGCTTGCCGTCTGGAAATGCTATATCAGGATTCGGGCCGGAACATAAACTTTATGCTCCGGCCACAGCTTGCATGCGTAGTATCAGCAGATTGAGTTGCAGTGAAATTATGGATGACGGAGCTTCAACTCCAGAGTGCGAAAAGCTGAAAAATATGTCTCCTGATAGTGATTGACAGGCCATATAGTGATACAGCTATTTTCTGCAGTTATACATGAAAGCGATGATTTCGCTTTCATGGCAGGAATAAGTATGCCAGAGTCAGAGCTATAGCTGCACCTGCAGACAAGTTACGTCTTAAATGCATAAAATCCGGAAAGTAACTGTGAGCCAGAAAATACCGCTCATAGCCATGCAATAGCAAAAATGATAACGCAGCGATAATCAGCCAGTACTCAGAAGGAACGATTAACCACAACCATCCCCAGAGCATCACGACAAGAGAAATGACTGTGACATGCCGGGGTAACGGGTCTTTGAGCGTAGCCAGCCATAGTATGCCGCCAAGAAAACTGAAAATAAGAGCGGCGTAAGACAAAAGCCATTGCCCTGCAGCATCATATCCGCTGATTGCCAGAATCATCAAAGTAAAGAAGGGGATTAAACCAGCATATCCCGACACTCTGTGTGCATAGCTCATATTTCTGTCCATCTTATTTTTTCAGAACTGTTACTTTGTTTTACGTATTACAGGCCTGGATAGAGCAGGACGTTTTATGAAATATGATTTAACGCCTGAACCTCCTCATTAACTGGCAGCTGATAATTACCCGATTTCTAAAACTACTACTTTCGACCCTGTTTTTCTTCTGCCAAGGTGGCATCTTCCCATATGGTTAACCTCTGTATATTCAGACACTGACTTTTAGCTCCAATTACATACCTGAGAATTCTGCTGGAATTGACTGATTAACAGCGGTGGGAATATGGCTACTTAAATGTTCAGGTACTAAGCAGTGTGCAAACAGGTCGAATAACAAAGACAAAGGCTAAAAGCGGTTCTCTGAGGAAGTTCTATGAATGCAGTTGTGCGGTTAAATCTTCTGGTAGCCATTGTTTTTACGATTGCTTTTATCATCACTGCACTGGAAATGCTGGAACAAGCCACTAAAGATATCACCCGTGAAGTCACAGCCGGAGTTAATCTGACTCACCAGTTACTCAGTGTTGCAGTGACAGATAATTCCCTTCTACAGCAAATCCTGCATACAGAAACCCGTCATGTATCTTTAGAAATTGTTGATAATAGCCATACCGGAATCAGCAAAGAGACGAATACAGAAGGTGATGTACCAGACTGGTTTCAACAGATGATTCCCGGACTGGATGAGCTCAGACACAAACAATATTTCCTATATTTACCTGATGGCAGGTCTCTGAAGCTGCAGGCTGATCCCGAAGATGAAGTGGAGGAGGTCTGGGAATCATTTCAGAGCGTACTCATATTGTTCGGGCTGAGTGCATTGCTGTCTAACCTGGCAATTTATCTGGGGGTGCGTCAGGGTATAAAACCTGTTGCAGACTTTCTTGCTGCCCTGAACAAAATAGAAAAAGGTCACTATGCAACCCGACTGAATCACTATTCAATCAGTGAAATAGATCAGTTATCGGGGCATTTTAATTCTATGGCACAGGCTCTGGAACACGCAGAGACTGAAAACAGATTACTGACCCATGAACTGATGCGTATTCAGGAGAGAGAGCGAGCCTACCTGGCAAGAGAGCTTCATGATGATCTCGGGCAGTATCTGACGGGAATAAGAGCCCAGGCCTGGTTGATTCAGAACAGCACAGGAAACCCGGATCTTGTAGCCTCTGTCGGTGGTCAAATTGCAGAAAACTGCAATGCGATGCAGATCAGTTTCCGGCAACTTATCAGACAACTACACCCTGTTATGCTTGAAGAACTGGGTCTACTGGAAGCGATTAAGGCTCAGATTTCTAACTGGCAACAAGCCCATAATATCCCGGTAACTCTGGAGCTTCCGGATGAATTGCCTTCCCTTGGTGACGAAAGCCAGACTCATATTTATCGTATTGTGCAGGAAGCGCTTAACAATATTGCTCAACATGCACAGGCAGAGCAGACCTGGGTTTGCCTGAGTTCAGACAATCAGCAAATCACTCTGAATATTGCCGATAACGGTTCCGGTAATCTGGCTGATGAAACTGCGGGTAAGCTTTCAGGATTAGGCCTGCGCTCGATGAGAGAACGCGCCAGATGTCTGAAAGGAGAGTTGGTGTTTAATCAGGTTCCGGGCCGTGGGAGCTCCGTAAAACTGCAGATACCATTACAACAAACAGCGTGATTGAGGAGTTAAAATGAAAATAGTTATAGCAGATGATCATGCTGTAGTCAGACAAGGGTATTCCAGTTTACTGTCTGCTATGCTGGCTCCCTGTGAAGTACTGGAGGCGGCCAATGGCGATCAGGCTTTTCAGCTATGTCAGACTGATAGTCCGGATCTTGTCATTATGGACGTCAATATGAAGGGAATTAGTGGAATAGAAGCGACACGGCGTATATTGCAGAGAAATTCAGATATCCGGATTCTGTTTTTCAGTATGTACGATGAAATTCCTGTAGTGACTCAGGCATTAGAAGCCGGTGCGAAAGGGTATATTACCAAAAGCTGCACACCTGAAATCCTGATCGAAGCCGTCACTAAAGTCGCTGCCGGTCAGCTCTATGTTGAACACGAACTGGCCATGCGTCTTGCAGTATCACGTCCAGAGCAAAAAGATACCCGCTTGCATGATATGACACAGCGAGAGTTTGAGATTTTTGTCATGCTGGCTCAGGGAAGCAATGCAAAGGAAATTTCTGAGCTGCTCTGCATCAGCAGTAAGACCGTATCCAATTATACCGCTATTCTGAAAAGCAAACTCAATATTGGCTCTATTGCAGAACTTGTCCACGTGGCTATCGAAGCCGGACTGGTTAAAGTAGGTAGTCAGCCCTGAAAAAGTCAGGTTTCTATCTAACCGAGCATCGGTTGGCTTTATTGCTCCAGGAAATAAAGCCAACTGATTTTCT
>NZ_JACJFM010000380.1 GCF_014164585.1 Oceanospirillum sediminis
TTGTGTTATTGTGCTAAAGACTTGTATCAGAAGTCAGCAAGCTGACAACAAAAAAAGGGATATGCCAACGGATTTACCGTTGATCATATCCTGACATTCTCTTTACCAAATAAAATAATTTTGTTTATTAAAATCCCATTTTGCGACAACTTCTTCCGCAGCTTCCATTTGCTCTTTGGTGTAATCTTCATCGCCAACATGAACTAAATCACCATTTTCAACATCTTCAAGTTTCAAATCTTGCTTAATTTGCTTTAATAATCCACCATAGCTGATTTGTCGTTTTCCGGCTAAGGCATACTC
>NZ_JACJFM010000381.1 GCF_014164585.1 Oceanospirillum sediminis
TACCTATATAGTTTGGAGGATTTTTATGTGCGAGAAAGCACCATGTGGCTAGACGTCTTGGAAGCTTTCGCCCAAAACTCGGCTAACATTATGCCTGTTTTGAATGAAAAAGGAGATTATCTGGGGTATTATGAGCTTAATGATGTGATAGGACTTTTTAACGAATCCCCATTTTTTAATGAAGCCGGAGGTGTTTTAGTGGTTGAAAAAGGTATTAATGATTATTCTTTTAGCGAGATAAGCCAAATTGTAGAGTCCAACAACGGTAAATTGCTCGGAGCGTTTGTTTCAAAAATGAAAAAT
>NZ_JACJFM010000382.1 GCF_014164585.1 Oceanospirillum sediminis
AATACCGCCCCAGTCATTGAGTCCGGCACTGATGTAAGCGCCGTAACCGGCTTCCAGATTGGGCGGAGCCTGCAGACTGTTTTCAGCAGGCAGCATCAGACGGGCTACGGCCAGGGTCCGTTTCATCTCATCCAGATCCGGCTCCTGAGTACCGGCCATAGCCGTACCGGGTTTTGCGCGGAAATTCTGGATAATCACTTCCTGGATACTCACAATCATCAGCTCCTGCTGATACCAGTTAACAGGCTGTACGGGCTTGCTCAGATAGTGCTTCAGAATAACAACAGCACAACATCCGAGAGC
>NZ_JACJFM010000383.1 GCF_014164585.1 Oceanospirillum sediminis
TAACTTTTTATCGTTAAAATTATTCCTGGAAAAATACATGGTTTTTCCATCTTTTGTAATCACAACAGGTCCGTCATGATACACGGAATTAATATCTCCTTTTACTTTAGATAAATGATGAATTATGGTGTCAGCATTTTTTTCAGTGACGTAAACGTCCAAAAACGGTTGTTCGTTCCAAGCATATAAATGCTTTGTTAATACGCCTTTATCTGCTGAAGAAGTGAAATAAACTTTTCCATTCTGTTCAAATGCACCAAAATCACTTAAATCGGAATTAATATTTACATCTTTTAAAAAGTA
>NZ_JACJFM010000384.1 GCF_014164585.1 Oceanospirillum sediminis
GGTTTTGAATAGCAGGGCAAATAGATGACCAGGGATACGGTTCAGTAATCTGAGTCCCAGCCAGGTGCCCGCTACTCCGGCCAGGACCATCAGAACAACAGGCTGCCACCAGTCCAGGAAGCTGAAGCCGACAAACCCGAATACTGCGGCTTTCAATAAATGCTGAAAAGACATACATGCTGAAAATGTGGCTGTTGTTGCCAGTTTATCGCAGCCCACTCGGTGAATAAACGCGGCCACCAGAGGGCCTGTTGCACCAACAAACATAGATACCAGTGTGGTAAGGCCTCCAGCCAGAATAGT
>NZ_JACJFM010000385.1 GCF_014164585.1 Oceanospirillum sediminis
ATTAAAGTTCTGCCGTATGTTTTCCGATATATTTTTCAAAGGGTATAGTGCATATTACCGGTGTTTTATTCCGGTTCCAAAATTTCTCTATGGTCCGTGGCTATAGTTAATATCTTTTTTTCCGAACTAAATATCCTTATACGGGTCACACAGTGTTGTGTAAGGGGGCAGGTTATGGATCTCAGAATTTATACCAGAAGTAAAATGGCTGCTGACAGTCGATCTATGTCAGTGTCAGTACCGCACTTTCGGTACCGGCTACAACCATATCCAGCAGAGACTCTTCCAGTTTCTCACTGGTTG
>NZ_JACJFM010000386.1 GCF_014164585.1 Oceanospirillum sediminis
GTTCTCCTGCTCCTACTCCTGGCAGGCCATCATGGCGTGGGTGATGTCCTGGGGCATGGGGGCGATCTTGCTCATGGCGAGCGTGGTGGCGCTCTCGTAGTGGTAGAAGTGGTGGCCCTTGTACACGTTGACGCCGTGAGAGTCGCACGAACCCGCGTCGATGTCTGCGATGGGCAGAGGCGTGGTCTTGGTGATGGCGCGGGGCGTGGCCGACAGGTCCACGTCCACCAGATTCGTTCCTTGGATGATATGAACTGTGTTTTCAGCAGGACAGACAAAAGCAGCGTCCACGAGATCGGAAG
>NZ_JACJFM010000044.1 GCF_014164585.1 Oceanospirillum sediminis
AGAAGGTGAAACATGAGTGGTTGCCGCTAACTGCATATCTAAGCTTTGATGCCTTATGTAAGTCTGTTCATGAGATTCTGAGGAGCTATGGAGATAAATATCGGATTAATTTTGTATGACTACTTAATATCAGTACCGTTACTCAGTTCCAGTTGTATTGCATTACTAGCTACTTTTGATGATGTTATGGTTAAACCGTCAATCAGATGTATACGATTATTTCCTTGACCATCAGTAATAGTGATTGATGTGTTTGAATCAGTCAGTACCGGAGAAATAATATAGTCATCATCTCCAGAGCCTGCGGAAACGACACCTCTTTGTACAATGATGTGTGAGCTATCATTGTTATTAGTTTCTGTATTGCTACCTGTATCTACGTTAGTGTCAGGAGATGTATTATCAGTATCTGAGGGCATATCATCAGCATTTTCATCTGAGATTGTCTCTGTTATAAATAAGTAGCAGTCCTTGTAGTAACTTCCCTGAAACCATGAGGCTGAGATATAATACCAATCAGACTTGTCAGGTATAACCCCAAGGAGCATGTCATACTCATAATCGGCATCACTGGCAGCATCATTATCTTCTTCGTTTGATACCAACGCTGTTCCATATTTATCTGCAATCACCAGGGAAAAAGGGTCATAATAGCTTGCAGAAGAGAGGTTGTAGATATTACCTTCTGTCAAATATATCTTAAAAGTAGAATCGAGCAAGGCATAGTTTTCTGACGTATGGTAGTAAACATAATTGTCATACCAGTCATTAGTATCACTGTTCTCTGAGAACGTAAGTGTAATTGCACCTGATCGATCATCGCTTTCTATATCCCATCCAGAATATGGCGTATTATCATCGAGAGAAAACATAATTATCCTTTGTATTGATGTTTTACATGGTGTGGATTTATACTATGGTCAGTGATTATTGGCAATGCCCGGTTTTCTATTTTTTATTTGAGACTTTATTTGTCGCATATATGCGTCGTGTATTGTCTGGTGTTGATTTTTCAATGATAAATATAATGTTTGTATGGTGATTGTTTTATTAGCTCTTTCTGCTGATGGACTAAGCTTTCATCTGAGTTTTTTTTACTTTACTTCCATTTCTGGCTGGGGTCTGAAAAAAGGCCTGATAAACTACTCTGCATTCATATGGTGCTGGTTTTAGCTGTCATATCCTGAAACCGCACAGCATATATCTGTAACATAGGCTTTGAACAATGAATGCAATAAGTATCCTTCAGCTATTTCTGCTGGCAGCAATCTGGGGTGGATCATTTCTGTTTATGCGTATGGGGGCTCCGGTACTGGGGGCAACCTGGTTGGTAGAGCTGAGAGTCGGGCTTGCTGCTTTATTTCTGACTCTGGTCGCGATATTGCTGAAGAAAACAGTATCGTTTCGTGGAGTGAAGAAGCACTTTATTATTCTTGGTTTTTTTAATTCGGTGCTGCCATTTATGTTATTTGGCTATGCAGCTCATACCTTGTCTGCATCTTTGCTATCTATTCTGAATGCGACAGCACCAATCTGGGGTGGTCTGATTATGGCCGTCTGGTACAAAGAAGCTATTTCACTCAAAGCTTTATTGGGTATGGCTGCCGGTATCTGTGGTGTGGCTATTCTGGTGGGATTTGATCCTGTAGCACTACAGCCGGGCTCTGCTCTGGCTGTTACAGCCGCCGTTATGGCGGCCGGGAGCTATGGAATTGCCAGCACCTATGCCAGAAGTGCAATGACTGTAGAGCCATTTAATAACGCTTACGGCAGTATGTGGGCCGCGACGCTGATTCTGGTGCTATTATTGCCTTTTGATGTGCCACAGCAAATGCCGGGTCTGACGATTTCACTGGCAGTACTGGCACTTGGTGTTATCTGTAGTGGTGTAGCTTATCTGCTGTATTTCAGACTGATCAGTGATATTGGTCCGGCTTCTACATTAACCGTGACCTTTCTGATTCCTATGTTTGGCATACTCTGGGGTTACCTTATCCTGGATGAAGCTCTGGGCTGGCATACGTTAGTGGGTTCTCTTATTGTTATCAGCGGTACTATACTGGTTACTGGTTTTTCAATTAAAAGTCTGGCCCGGAAGCCGCATGTGGATTGATCCGTTATGATGAGCAGACGTCGTTTTATCCGTGATTCCACTGCTGGAAGTGTTTTTCCGATATTCTATTCAGAAAGCACAGATTATGCCTTTGTATGATAATAACTCGCTATTTATTCCCGCTGATGACGGCAGCATTCATTGTTCTGTATCAGCAGAAAACGAGAGTTATTCTGTAATTTTATACTGAGGATTGCTGGACATAGCTTGCGTAAGTCTGTTCTTATTCAAAAGACTCTCTTATGTGTTGCCTGAAGGGCAGGTATCTCATGTTGGTATTGACCAGAATACAGAAGCAACTGCTGATCTGGAGTGTAGGTTTAAGTTTTCTTGGCGCTTCTTATAGCTGGGCCGAGTCTATCCGGGTCTTTACCTGGCAGGGATATGTCCAGCCTGAAGAAATAGCCGCTGTGAATCAGTTACTGAAATCATCCGGGTATGATTACGAAATAGAGGTCATTACTCCCTGGGCAGAAGGCCCTGAGCAGATGTTTAATGTGATTCGCTCCGGGCGTGCGGATATTTCATTCCTGACTTTGAATTATCTTAAGATGCAGGATGCTCGCCTGCTCAGGTTGCTACAACCCATTGATATCCGTTCTCCCCGATTAGGTAACTATCATAAGCTGCTGGATATTCTGAAAACCATTCCGATGGGGATGCAGAATGATCAGGTGTATTATATTCCCTGGGCTGGAGGAGCCTATGGTATCTGGGCCGATATGAATAAGGTCAGTTCTGATGAGCTTCCTGACTCTGTTAATAAGCTCTGGGCACCTCGGTGGAAGGGGCACCTTTCTCTGAGTTCTGGCCAGATTCAGCCTAACATTGCTCTGACATCTATGGCGCTGGGGAAGACACCTTTCTATCTGAATAGTATTAAGGAGTACGGCCGTTTACGTATGTATCTTGCGGCAGATAGTGATATTCAGCAAAAGCTGAACCAGTTGTATCAGCAGGTCAGCTATTTCTGGAATAGTGCTCCCCAGGTCCATGATTCTGTGGAACTAATAGCGTCTTATGGTCCAGCAGTATCAACCTGGAATGCGAGCGGGGGAAACTGGCGGTTACTTAATTTAAAAGAAGGCAATACGGTCTGGCTGGATACTATTAATTTTCATAAAAATCTGTCTGGAAAAAAGCTGGAAGCCGCAGAGATCTTTGCGAATTATTTTATAGGCAGAATAGTTCAGAACAGAGCCGTACTTCAGCTAGGGCTGGTAGCGGCTTCCGAAGAAGCTGTTGTTTTGTCGGAGCAGTTTCGTCCCGGAAACTTTTTTAAAGAGGATATGTTCTGGCCACCTTACTGGAAAGGTGCTGATAATGTGATGAAAAGCATGTCAGAAAAAGCAATGAGGGCCTGGAAACTTCAGTCTCAGCAGGCCCTGACAAAACAGTGATCGTCGCATCATATACAGATAGCTTGTCTTCTGTACCTATGATGAACCGATACTCCGGAGAATAATGAGATATTGAGTCGCTCTGATAGGTAAAAATTTTATAATATTCACATCGCTTACACTAGCATCAGACCTGTCCACTGATTCGTACCTTAAATTTTTGTTGCAACATAAGGCCCGGCACAAAGATCATGGCGAGTATGATGGAGTAACTCATTGCTTCACCCAGGCTATAAATAAACAGCAGGCACGCTGCCAGTCCCGCTACAATTGCTGGACGATGTCGGGCAGACAATAGCTTCCAGGCGGCCAGCATTGATACGGTATAGATCATTACAAAGCAGCCATTAACCCAATGCGCCAGAGAAACAAAGTTCATCTCGAACAGATAACTCAGGATCAGCATAGCCGATGAGATAGAGATAAAACTGATCAGAGCAACAGAGGGAACCTGGTATTGATTCAACTGTTTCATTGCAGCAGGCAGAATACCTTCATTACTGAAACTCCAGGCCAGACGGGATGTGCTGGCTAAATAGACATTAAGTGTTGCAAAGCCGCTAATCAGACCCAGAATACCGATAATCCAGCGACCACCGTCTCCTAATAAAAGACTGAATGCACCCACCATTGCAAGATCATTCTCTGGGTTCAGCATAGAGAGCCAGGTACAGGCCATGTAGATCAGTCCAACCAGGGCGACACCACCCAGACAAGCAGGAATAAAGTCTTTTTTAACATCTTTAAATTCACCGGCCAGGTGAGTTACTGCTTCAATACCCAGAAAACTCCATACTGCCAGGCTGATGGCAGCCAGGATACCGCTTTGTGTATCCGTTACAACAGGCAATGCTCCGGATGGTTGAATATCAGACGATAATAAAAGACTGGTGAGCATGACAGAAACGACACTCAGAATAACAAGTGTCAGGCCCAGCTGAATCCGGCCAGAGAGCTGCAGACCTTTTCTGTTTACCATAAACAGAGATAGGAAGACGCCCAGCTCAGCCATTAGTGTCTGAAAAGGTGTCAGTGATATGAGAGGTTTTAAAAACTCAAATGTCATAATTAAAGCCCCTGCTACTCCAGGGGGAATTGCGAACAGAAATATCAGGCCAATAACTCGTCCAGGCAATGCTCCGAAGGCTTTTTCTGTAAAGTACGCTGGCCCTGCTGCATGGGTATAGTGACGGCCTAATTCTGCAAAGACCAGTGTTAGAGGCAAAATAGCCAATAGCAGAAAACCCCATGCCCAGATTGCCTTATCTCCGGCAGCCTGTAGTGTCAGCTGAGGCAGAATAAAAACACCTGTTCCTAATAAGGTCGTAGCAATCAGTCCCATGCCTTGCCAGCGAGTAATTGTTTGATTTAGCCTTGTCATCCCCTTCACTCCGGGTAAAACCAAAATTCTACTCTGTCTGTTGATTTCAATGCGTCAGAATCGGATGTGAATGTGCAGGATTTTTCATGTATTAGTTTCATTTTGTACAGGCAGACCACCAGATGGACCAGTTTGATCAGAAAATCATCGCCGCTCTCAGAGAAAATGCTCGTCAGAGTGTTTCTGCTATTGCTGAACAGGTAAATCTTTCCCGCACAGCGGTTTCAGATCGTATTCGGCGTATGGAGGAAAAAGGTGAGATTCTGGGCTATCGGGTGATTACAGCGGAAGAAAAAGATTCCCCATCGACTATTAAAGCTTGTCTTCAGATCAGTCATGGTGGCTTTAAATGTGCTCCCCTGGTGCAATATATGAAGAAATACCCCCAGGTAAAATCTTGCTACGGTGTTAGTGGTGAGGTTGATTTACTGGTAATGATAGAAACGTTTTCTATGCAGATGTTGCACGATATTCTGGCTGATATTGATAAAAAACTACCGGATGATGCGCGTATGGTGACGCATACTGTGATGAAGGAGTGGCACCATGATGATTGATTATCAGCTAACCGGGAGAGGGTAGCTGAATCCCTGAGAGATAAAGAGTGCTAATGCGGTATCAGAAATAATCTGTTTTTTAGTTGGACCATTAGCGCAGAAATACCTTTTTCATCAATTTAACGGCTAAGTCTCTGTTTTTCAGGATAATACCATTGCGTGATAACCAGGCAAATGAAGACACAATGGTTTTAGCATGGGAAAAGGTTTTGAAACCTTCATGACCATGGTAGTGCCCTATGCCAGATTCCCCTGTACCGCCGAAAGGTGCATCTTCAGCACCAACGTGTACCAGGGTGTCGTTGATACAAACTCCGCCGCTGTAGCTCTGATGGATTACCTGCTCAATCAGTTGTGAGTTTTTGCTCATCAGATACAGTGCGAGAGGACGAGGACGGTTGCGAATGTAGTCAAATGCCTGCTGCACGTTCTGGTATGTCATGACAGGCAGAATCGGTCCGAAGATCTCTTCCTGCATAATCAGCATGTTATCGTTTACTCCGGTTAGCAGGCAGGGTTGTGTTCCCTTGCCAATACCCTCATCGGCCTGGATGGGGTTCTGAATCTGATGCCGTACTGCACCCTTTTGTACAGCGTCCTGCAGGTAACGGTCCAGGCGCTGAATCTGGCGCTGATCAATAATATGTCCGGATTGATTACTCTGGTTATTTTGCTGATAAAACTCAGCATAACGCTGCAGATAAGTGGCAATAAAAGCGTTCTCAGAGCCTTCAGGCAGGAATACATAATCAGGTGCGACACAGATCTGACCTGCATTAATGCATTTACCCAACAAAATATTGTCAACGGCTGACTGGATGTCGGCATCAGGCGCTATGATTACCGGAGACTTTCCTCCGAGTTCCAGTGTCACCGGGGTCAGGTTTTTAGCTGCTGCCTGAGCAACCCGTTTGCCAACTTGAGTGGAGCCGGTGAAAAACAGATGATTGAATGGTAAGGCGCTGAACTGAGCGGCGATATGGCTATCGCCTTCAACCAGAATAATCTGGTTTTCCATGCCTGCAAAAATGGCCTGCATGGCACGGTTCGTTGCCGGAGTAAATTCACTCATCTTAACCATAACCCGATTACCTGCCGCTAAGGCGGTAATGACAGGGCCAAGACTGAGAAAGACCGGGAAATTCCAGGGTACAATAACACCCACTACACCAACAGGCTGATAATGCACTTTGACTGAGGATGGAAACAGAAGTAAGCCGGCATGCCGGGCAGAAGGTTTCATCCATTGTTTCAGGTTTTTAAGGGTGTAGTTCAATTGTTGAATTGATGGCAGGATATCAGCCAGCAGAGAATCAAATTCACTGCGATAACCATAATCTTCATTCAGGGCCTGACAGAGTTGCTCCTGATTGTTGAGCAGGTTTTCCTTCAATTTTCGCAGCCACACTGCTCTTACCTGATATTCGGGCCAGGGTTCATTTCTGAAAACATACTGTAACGATTCGAACGCCTCGTCCAGTGTCTGTTCTTGTGTCGTTACAGTGGCTTTCATATTCATGGTGTAGTCTCTTTCTGATATTCAATCAGACTGATTAGTTGATCCAGACTCTCATCTGAACATCATGTTTGTCAAAAGATTACTACGGCATTATTAATCTAATCACCGGTGATGCTAAAAACTGAAATTGCGTCAGACATGTGTATTTACATAGGAGGTGGGTATGCAATCTGAAAGGTAATCCTGTGAGTTATAGGCATACTCAGTACAGGCTGGAACCCTGGATACAGGGTTTTGTTATGAACAGGGATAACACTTGATAACAGATAGCGGCTGGCAGGTTAGCGGTTGTGCCATTAGCATAGATCGTATCTTTTTAATCGAACCAGGCCGGGTGACATGATCCGAATATTCTTGCCACTGTATTGTTTACTGTTTGTGTTCAGTGTGTTTCATGAGCATTTGTTTGATCGTTTTCTGCTCTGGATGGCTCCTGAAGCGGTTGAGGAGGATACCATCGGTGATCTGTCAGGCGCTTTTTATCTGATTGAAGAGGTTCTGCGTTTATCTTCACAGAGTGAATGGCCCGAAAAGCTGGAGAAGATGCAGGCGCCTAACATTCCAGTCAGATTAAAAGATATCACCTCTTATGAACTGTCTGCGGCAGTATGGCGGCGGTTGGATAATGGAGAAATTGTCGTTCCGGATGCTGAAGAGGATTTTGCACTAAAGAGACTTCCGGGCAGTAAACTACTGATACAGATAGGGCCAGTTGATACTGTGGAGTCCTATGATCAGAGTGCCTGGCTCACTCTGGTGAGTGGCAGTAGTGGCATGGTTATCTGTATTTTACTCTGGACGCTCACTGTACAGCGTCGTATCAGGCATCTGTCTCAGGTTGCTCATCAGTTTGGAGAGGGGAACCTTACCATCCGGGCTGATGAAACAAACAGCCTGAGAGTCAGCGATCTGAACCAGAGCTTTAACAGCATGGCTGATCGTATTCAGCAATTGATAGAGAGTCATAAACATCTGAGTAATGCGGTATCTCATGAGCTGAGAACACCAATCTCTCGTATTCGGTTTGAACTGGATTATGCTGCGGATATTGATGATACAGATGAGTTAAGAGAATCTCTTAACAGTATTGCTGATGATGTGAGTGAGCTGGAAGATCTGGTGACTGAAGCACTGGAGTATGCCCGTTATGAGAGGGCAGGTTTATTGCTTGAATATGAGACTCATGAACTGATTGACTGGCTGAGACGCTGGCATCACGATTTCCGTTTGTCAGCCTCGGGACTGGTATTTGACTGCCAGTTGCAGAGCAAAACACTGGCCGTTGCCTTTCATGAAGCGTCTATTAAACGTGCACTGGATAACCTGGTGCTGAATGCCGCTCGTTATGCCCGCTCGCAGATTGTTATCAGACAGGAACTATCAGATCAGCAGGTGATCATTCATATTGAAGATGATGGTCCTGGCATTGATCAGGAATTATGGGATAACCTGTTTGAACCTTTTGTGCGTGCAGAAAAAAGCCGTTCAAAAGATACCGGAGGCTATGGGTTGGGTCTGGCTATTGTCAAACAAATTATGTTACGCCATCAGGGAGATGTCAGTATCTCCCATTCTTCTCTGGGAGGGGCCTGCTTCAGTCTGAAATGGCCAGTGGCTATTTTGCCTTCTGACAAGATATTTGCGATAGAAACAAGCAAATATACTCGTCGATAGTTTATCTGAACAATCATTTGACCATAAGTCAGAATGTTGTTGTTTATATAAAATAAAACCGGTTATAGCCAGAGCTACAACCGGTTTAAGTTACCCGTGGTACACGAAAGTCAGTCTGTTACTGTTACAAACGTGATGCCTTCAGGATAGTGTTCACATGTTCGGATAGTTAGGACCACCGGCACCTTCTGGTGTTACCCAGGTAATGTTCTGTGATGGGTCTTTAATGTCACAGGTTTTACAGTGGACACAGTTCTGTGAGTTGATCTGGAAGCGGTCATTACCGGTTTCTTCATCTTTCACTACTTCGTAGACACCCGCAGGACAGAAACGTTGAGCCGGTTCCGCCCATTTCGGCAGGTTAACCTGCAGAGGAATACTGTCATCTGTCAGCTTCAGGTGACACGGCTGATCTTCTTCATGATTGGTGTTAGACAGGAACACAGAAGACAGTTTGTCAAAGCTGATCTGACCATCCGGCTTCGGATAATCGATAGGCTGATAATTGCTGGCAGGCTTCAGCTGAGAATAATCTTCTTCGGTGTCGTGCAGTGTGACAGGAATGCTGAAGATATTCTGGTCAATAAAGTTGAACGCGCCGCCCAGCATAGGGCCGAACTTGTGCATAGCCGGTCCAAAGTTACGGCTGTCATACAGCTCTTTAAATGCCCAGGATTGTTCCCATGCGGTCGTAAATGCAGTCAGATCCTGACCACCTTCATCACCGCCTTTCACTGCTTCAAAAATAGTTTCTGCAGCGATCATACCGGACTTCATGGCGGTATGTGTGCCCTTAATCTTGGAGAAGTTCAGGGTGCCAGCATCACAACCGACCATGATACCACCCGGGAACGTCATCTTAGGCAAGCAGTTGTAGCCACCTTTGGTAATTGCACGGGCACCGTAAGAAACACGCTTACCACCTTCCAGGTACTGTTTCAGCTCTGGATGGTGCTTCATACGCTGGAACTCATCAAATGGGCTCAGGTATGGGTTGTCATAGTTCAGATCTGTAATCAGGCCGACAACCACCTGGTTATTTTCTGCGTGGTACAGGAAAAAACCACCGCTGGCACCGTTCTCTGTCAAAGGCCAGCCAGAGCCATGAACCACCAGACCTGGCTTGTGTTTCGCCGGGTCGATATCCCACAGTTCTTTAATACCTATACCGTAGTGCTGGGCGTCTTTACCTTCGTCCAGGCTGAACTGCTTGATCAGCTGTTTACCCAGATGACCACGGCTGCCTTCAGAGAAGATGGTGTATTTTGCCCGTAGTTCCATACCCGGCATATACATACCTGGTTTTTCACTACCGTCTTCTGCAACACCCATATCGCCTGTGATAACACCTTTAACCACACCGTCTTCAAGCAGAAGCTCTGCTGCTGCAAAGCCCGGAAATATTTCTACACCCAGCTCTTCAGCCTGTTGCGCCAGCCAGCGGGATACATTGCCTACAGATACGATATAGTTGCCTTCATTGTGCATCGACTTAGGCACAATAGAGTTCGGGAAAGTCTTGCCGCTACTGGCATCTTTCAGCATCACAATCTGATCTTCAGTGACTTCTGTAATAAGAGGTGCGTCTTTTTCTTTCCAGTCAGGGATCAGTTCATTCAGTGCTGACGGCTCAATTACCGCACCAGACAGAATGTGAGCACCAACCTCAGAACCTTTTTCAACGACACAAACCGTCAGTTCCTGGCTGGCTTCGTTAGCTTGCTGCATTAAACGAATAGCAGCTGAAAGGCCTGAAGGGCCGGCTCCGACGATAACAACGTCGAACTCCATTGCTTCTCTTTCCACGATAATCTCCTCAAACAGCACCTGAGTGCTTTTAATTATTCTGTTTTGATATCATTTAAAACGGTCGTATGCTTTCGGTCAAGTATAAAGTAGGACCCTGCAGTCTCTACAGCAAAATAAGACCAGTATGACACATTACTTTTCAATAAAAGTTTTGCCTGTCAGCGTTTAAACTTTGAAAATGCCGGGTCTTTTGGTCATACGCCGCATAATAAGGTCGCGCTAGTATATATCCGAAAATGTGACCGGTCAGTTTACAAAGTAATTTGACCTGAATTGAAAAAATAGTCATTATGAGATCACGAGCGCAGCAAACGCTTGTTTGAAACAAATTCAGATCTGGCAGGATTGCTGAGCAACCCCATTACTCGATCAATGCTGGCAGATCATCAGAACTCAGGTAGCAGAGGCAAATACACCGTCCTGTTACACGTAACTCGTCACAGATAGAAAGAACGAGGAATCTATGAAGGTATTAGTGGCTGTCAAACGAGTCATTGACTACAACGTTAAGATTCGTGTTAAAGCGGACAACTCTGACGTTGATCTGACGAACGTTAAAATGGCAATGAACCCATTCTGTGAAATTGCAGTGGAAGAAGCGGTTCGTCTGAAAGAGAAAGGTGTAGCCAGCGAAATTGTTGTGGTAACTATCGGCCCTAAAGAAGCTCAGGAGCAGCTGCGTACTGCACTGGCGCTGGGTGCTGATCGTTCCATTCTGGTTGAAACTGCCGACAAAGTAGATTCTCTGGGTGTGGCTAAGATTCTGGCGAAAGTTGTTGAAGAAGAGCAGCCAGGTCTGGTTATCATGGGTAAACAGTCCATTGACTCTGATAATAACCAGACAGGTCAGATGCTGGGTGCTCTGACAGGTATGCCACAGGGAACTTTCGCTTCTGAAGTGGTTGTAGACGGCGAGTCTGTTAACGTGACTCGTGAAATCGACGGCGGTCTGCAAACAGTTGCACTGAACCTGCCTGCGATTGTTACCACTGACCTGCGTCTGAATGAGCCGCGTTATGCTTCTCTGCCAAATATCATGAAAGCAAAACGTAAGCCTCTGGATACTAAGACTCCGGCAGATCTGGGTGTTGATGTTGCGTCTAAAGTGAAAACCCTGAAAGTTGAGCCACCTGCAGAGCGCAGTGCGGGCATCAAAGTGGGCAGCGTAGACGAGCTGGTAGAAAAACTGAAAAACGAAGCGAAGGTGATCTAACATGAGTATCTTAGTCGTAGCTGATCACAGTAATGCCGCTCTGGTTGGCGCAACTGCAAACACTGTTACTGCTGCTCAGCAGATTGGTGGTGATATCACTGTTCTGGTTGCGGGTAGCAACTGTGGCGCAGCTGCTGAAGAAGCCGCTAAGCTGAGTGGTGTAAGCAAAGTTATTGTTGCAGACAATGCAGCATACGAGCACCTGCTGGCTGAGAACGTATCTCTGCTGGTAGCCGCTCTTGTTAAAGATTCTGGGGGTAAAGATTTTACTCACATCCTGGCACCTGCCACTTCTAACGGTAAGAACATCCTGCCTCGCGTAGCGGCTCTGCTGGATGTGGCTCAGATCTCTGACATCATCGCAGTAGAATCTGCAGACACGTTCAAGCGTCCTATCTACGCAGGTAACGCGATTGCCACCGTTCAGTCTGAAGATGCGATCAAAGTGATCACTGTACGTGGTACTGGTTTTGACGCAGCAGCAGCGGATGGTTCTGCTGCGGTTGAAGCTCTGGACAACGCTCAGAACGCTGAGAAATCTGCCTTTGTGGGTGAAGAGCTGGCGAAATCTGATCGTCCGGAACTGACTGCTGCTAAAGTTGTGATCTCTGGTGGTCGTGGCATGGGCAACGGTGAGAACTTCGAATTGCTGAACAAGGTGGCTGACAAGCTGGGTGCTGCTGTAGGTGCATCCCGTGCAGCGGTTGATGCAGGCTTCGTACCTAACGATATGCAGGTGGGTCAGACCGGTAAGATCGTTGCTCCTGAGCTGTACATTGCAGTCGGTATCTCCGGCGCGATCCAGCACCTGGCAGGTATGAAAGACTCTAAAGTGATCGTAGCGATCAACAAAGACGAAGAAGCGCCTATCTTCCAGGTGGCTGATTATGGTCTGGTGGGTGATCTGTTTGCGGCACTGCCTGAGCTGGAAGGCAAGCTGTAATAGCGTCCCCTTTAAGGTTCGAACGCTTGTATTTTAAGTGCTGTTAAAACGCGGTGATGTGAAATATAGCGTAGCGATTTAATCGCATTGATCTGAAAACGCTTTATCGGGTTATTGAGTCCGGTAAGGCGTTTTTTTATGGGCGCTAGTCAGCCCCAGGACCCGACTGCAGATGATGTTTATTCTCTCTTTTATTGAAATAGGAATTATTTGCAATTAATATTCATTCCTGAAATAGAGCCGCAACAGCTTGTTGTTGGGCTGTGTTCTGTTAAAACGACAGAGATTCAGGAGTGCCATCAATGCAAGCTCAAGGTGCCGAATATCAGATGCATCATCTGTATGTACAGAATCACGACTGGTTAAGTCGTTGGCTCTACACCAAATTGGGTTGTTGTCATCAGGCCGCTGATATCTGCCATGATGCTTTTATCCGCATTCTACAAAAATGGCGTCATCAGGGGCACTTTCCTGATATCGAACAACCAAAAGCCTATCTGACAACAGTAGCTGGCAGACTGGTGACTGATCACTTTCGTAAACAGTCGCTGGAACAAGCCTGGCAGGAGAGTCTGGCTTCTCTTCCCGAAAAGGATGTGCCCTCACCTCAACTGTTACTGCAACTCAGGGAAACTTTGGAAGAGGTTGATCGTATTCTCAATAGCCTGCCCCAGGCGGTAAGAGACACCTTTCTTCTCTCTCAACTGGATGGCATGACCTACAAACAGATAGCAGAACAACTGCAGGTCAGTGAGCGCACAGTAAAACGGTATATGGCTCAGGCCTTTGCGGCTTGTATTTTGTTGGAAAATGACGAAGTATGAGTCTGCTGCGGAGTGAGTGATGGGGCAGGCAGGACAGAAAATACAGGTGAGCCGAGCGGTTGCTGAAGAAGCTGCACATCGGCTGATTATTCTGGGTAGTGATGAGAGCACTGATGAGTATCAACAAGAGTGCCGGCACTGGTGCCAGCAAGACCCTGAACATGAAGAAGCCTGGCGACGGGCAATCAACCTGCAACATAAAATGGGCCTGCTGCCCGGTTGGTTAGTAAAAGATGCCTTGCAGCGCCCCCCTGTATCCGGTTTGGAACAATCCGGTGTGGAGCAACCAGAACGCCGCCATCATTTAACCGCTCTTATCGGTTTGATTATGGCTGGGCCTGCGGCTTACCTGGCGTTATCCCCTGATGCCCGGCAAGTGGGTCTTGGTCAGTGGCATCATTTGACTGCAGATTATCATACCCGAGCTGGAGAGCAGCAACAGGTTGAGCTGTCTGATGGCAGTACTGTTTCTCTTAACACTTCAACCAGCGTCAGTATCCATTACTCTGCTGAACAACGATTGATTGTGCTGCATCAGGGAGAGATTGAGGTCATCACCGCAAAGGATATCCAGCAACGGCCACTGAGTGTGCGTACGGCTCATGGTTTGATGACGGCATTGGGTACACGCTTTATGGTACGGCTGATACCGGGTGAGGGGCAGACAACTCTGGCTGTACAGGAAGGGGCTGTGGCGGTATCCCTGGCTACAGAGCATCAGAGCACATCCGCACGGGTAACGCATGCCGGACAGTACACGCGCTTTGATCATCAGGTTATTGCAGAACCTCAAAAAGGTTCTGCGGGATTAGAGCAGTGGCGACAAGGGATGTTGGTGGCGCAGGATATGCCTTTAGGGCAATTGATCGAAGAGCTGTCCCGCTACCGTTCGGGCTGGTTACGCTGTGACCCTGACGTGGCTCAACTCAAACTATCGGGTGTTTTCCGTTTGGATAATACAGACCAGATTCTGAATTCACTTTCTCTCAGCCTGCCCGTGACCGTTGTTTACCGTACTCCTTATTGGGTTAGCGTTAAGTCGATTTAACCAACGGACTCTTATCTGAAAAACACTTCTCGCATCGTCTTCAGATCTACTGACGTCAAGTTGTTGGAAAAACTTTAAATTCTCTGTCCCCTTTTTTTCTCTGGTTCGTCTTAGAGGTAAATTCTTTTAATCCATGCAGTAAGGATTGGTTATGTCCCCAGAGATCTTGCAACACCTTTCTCAAACTCACCCGGTCAATCAGGCCAGAGCTCCAGGTAAAAAGCGTCTGGCTTCGGCCATGATGCTGGCAGTGTTATCCGTAGGTGCGCAGCTGGGGACAACGGTTGTGCATGCTCAGACACTGACTCATCAGATTAGCTCAGGACCGCTGTCTAATCAGCTGATTCAGTTTGCTTCTGAACATAAAATTACCCTGCATTTTAATGCCCGTCAGTTAGCTGGTAAGCGCTCGGAAGGTCTATCAGGCCAGTTTACGCCTGAAAGTGGTCTGGAAGCTTTGCTGCGTGGATCAGGCTTTAAGGCCATTAAGACAGAGTCTGGGGTTTATACCCTGGAAGCTCTGAGCACCACTGAGCGTAACAGCGCAGAAGAGCTGAGCACCCTGGTGGTGACCTCATCCCGTAGTAATATTCGCCAGGAAGATTCTCCTCAGGTGGTTACGGTCGTCACCCGAGAACAGATTGAGCGCCAGCTGGCGATCACCTCTGACAGCTCCTCCGTATTAAGCAGCCTGCTGCCTTCCTACACACCCAGTCGTCAGAAAATGACCAGTAGCGGTGAAACCTTTCGTGGCCGGACACCGCTGTTAATGGTCGATGGCGTGCCTCAATCAAACCCGCTACGTCCGACTGGACGTGAAGGGCATACCGTCGACTTTGCTATGGTTGAGCGTATCGAGGTGATCCACGGTGCCAGTGCGATTCACGGTATGGGTGCCACAGGCGGTATTATTAATATTATTACCCGCAACCCGGATGAGACTCAGGATAGTCTGAAACAAAACGTCTCGGTACAAACCACCCTGCCCACCTCAGAGACAGGCTCAGATACCGCCAGTTACAAAGCCTCCTATCGGGCGGAAGGCAGCAGCGGTAATCTGGATTATCTGGTTGGTGTCAGCTATGAAGATCAAGGGTTGTTTATCGATGGTGACGGTGATCCTGTTGGCGTGGACAACACCCAAGGGGATCAGATGGATTCTGAAAGTTATGACCTGCTGGCTAAAGTGGGCTATTGGCTGGATGATGACCGTAGAATCCAGGCTAGCCTGAACCGTTATCAGATTGAGGGTCAACACCACTATGTCAGTGTCGCTGGTGATCGTGACAACGGTGTTGCGACAACCTCAAAGAAGGGCACCCCTGAGGGTGTTGCACCTTATAACAAGGTACTCACCGGTAGTCTGGATTATCTGGATTACGACCTTAATGGAATGAGCCTGTCCGCTCAGCTGTTCTTCCAGGATTTTGAAGGCTTATTTGGTGCAACCAACTCCGGCACCTTCCAGGATGAGAGTATCGCGCCAAGAGGTGAGCTCTATGATCAGTCCCGTGTTCTATCCACCAAAGTAGGCACCAAACTGAGCCTGACCAAAGATGACCTGATGGATAATCGACTGAAGGTCAGCGGTGGTCTGGATATCCTGGTGGACAAGTCAGAGCAGGATCTCTACCTGACCGACCGTAACTGGGTGCCTGAGGTAGAATATAAAAACTACGCGCCTTTTGTTCAGTTAGAGTTCCGGGCGATGGATGATCTGGTACTGCACGGCGGCCTGCGCCATGAATTCTCAGAGCTTAAGGTTGATGATTTCCAAACGGTCGCCTCCCGCAATGGCGTTGATGTTGCCGGTGGTAACCCTGAATTTGATGAAAGCCTGATCAACCTGGGGGCGGTTTTTAACGTCACCGAATCCGCGACCCTGTTTGCCAACTATTCGGAAGGCTACGGTATGCCGGATGTGGGACGGGTATTACGCGGTATCAATGTCGAGGGTCAGGATGTGGATACCTTCCTTAACCTTGAGCCTATTGTCACCGATAACATCGAACTGGGCGCCCGGATGCAACATAAAGATCTGAGCCTTGAGGTCAGTGTTTATCGCTCCGATTCTGACTTTGGCCAACGCCTGGTGGGCGTAGCCAACGAATACTTTATGAGTCGTGAGAAGACCCGCACCCAGGGACTGGAAGCCTCTGTCGGCTATCAGGTCAACCCGGATAACAAACTGCACCTGGCCTACTCACGCAGCGAAGGTAAGTATGACAGCGATGACAACGGCAGCTTAGATGCCAAACTGCACGGCCTGAATATCGCCCCGGATCGTCTGATCGCCTCCTGGAGCCGCCGCTGGAGCCCTGAACTGGATTCCTTTATCCAGGCCGATTATGCCTTTGATCGCAGTTTTGACCAGGAAAACCGCGAATTTGAGGGTTATATGCTGGTTGATGCCTCAGTGGGCTACCAACTGCCTGTCGGCAAGTTGAATGTAGCGATTGCTAACCTGTTCGATAAAGACTACTTCACCTATTACTCCCAGAGTGCTCTGGTCAGTGATGATCGCTACTTTAAAGGTCGTGGCCGTACTGTAACAGTAGGCTACTCCTACGATTTCTAAGTTCTCTACTTAGTTAATTGGCGGGCCTGCGCTTAGCTAAGGCCCGCACTTTTTTATAGTAGCAGTAGGAAGAGACACTCACCCATGAGTAATAGGCATGTAGATCAAAATGCGCCTGTCGACAGCCAGCGCCGGGAAGCCCTGAAGCGTCTGGGGCAGGGCTGTTTGGGCTTGAGGTTGGGATTAGGATTGTGGTTAGGCCTGGGCCCAGGTGCGGCGTATGCAGTCACTCAAGTGCAGGATCGCAACCCGACACGCCCTCACTCTACTCCTAGGCCTATGCGGGTGATCACCCTGTTTCAGGGCGCAACGGATACCGCTGTGGCTTTGGGGATCAGCCCCCTGGCCGTAGTGGAGTCCTGGCGGGAAAAGCCGGTCTATCCCTATTTACGCTCAGCTTTGCCCGATGTCACCGTAATTGGCCTGGAGACTCAGCCCAGCCTGGAAGATATCGCACTGTTAGAACCTGATCTGATTATCGCTTCACGCTTTCGCCATCAGAATATTGCTCCCCTGCTACAACAATTAGCCCCGGTATTGATGCTGGAGCAGATCTATGAGTTCAAGGAGACCGTGCGCCGGATGGGGCAGGTTTGCCAGCGTGAGCAGCAGGCCCGCTGGTTACTGGAGCAGTGGCAGCAACGAGTCAGCGAGATCAAGCAGCAGATGAAGCAGGTCTTTGGTGATCAACCACCAACGGTATCGGTATTGGATATTCGTTCTGATCATCTGCGCAGCTATCTGCCCACCAGTTTCTCCGGCTCCGTATTGACTGAGCTGGGTTTTGCCTGGAGCGAGGTCAGCCAGCAAGCCAGCGGTGTATCCATCAAGGTGACCAGTAAAGAAAGTCTGCCTGTGGTGAATGCTCAGCTGTTTTTTGTCTTCCTACGCGCCGAAAGCCCTGCGGTACAGCAGCATTACCATGCCCTACAACAGCACCCTATCTGGCAACGAATGGAAGCTCCCCGTAAGCAACGAATCCGTGAGGTGGACGGCATCGCCTGGAGCCTGTCCGGCGGCATTCTGGGTGCCAACCGTATTCTGGATGATGTTGCACAGATGCTGCAGGAGGCACAGTCTGATCCCCCAGAAGCAACCCTGACCGGGATAAACACTATGGGATCTGCTACCCGTGACGGGATAAAAGTATGAACAGCGCAAGAGAAAGAAGCCCCCTGATCAAGCTGATCCTGCTAGCAGGAGTGTTAGTGTTTGCCATGCTGTTAAGCCTGATGACAGGGGCTCGCTGGATTCCTCTAAGCGACGTTATCGCAGCCTTTATCCAGCCTGACGCCATGAATATCAACCATATTCTGGTCTCCAGCACCCGTTTGTCCCGCACCCTGATGGCGGTTGTGGTCGGTGCCAGTCTGGCAGTAGCCGGGGTGTTGATGCAGGCGCTGACCCGCAACCCTCTGGCCTCACCGGGATTGTTTGGCATCAATGCCGGTGCCGCTTTTATTATTATTCTCTTCAGCACCTTGTTTACTCTGACCTCCCTGCAGGCCTGGCTATGGTGCGCCTTTCTGGGGGCAGCTCTGGCCGGATCTCTGGTCTGGCTGATTGGCAATATGGGCCAGGGACGAATGAACCCTTTGCGTATTGTATTGGCCGGAGCGGCGATGACAGCACTGTTTTCAGCTTTCAGTCAGGCACTGCTCGTCGTCAGCCAGGAGGGGTTGGATACGGTAATGTTCTGGTTGGCAGGCTCTCTCACCGAGCGCAGCCTGACTCTGGTTTGGCCATTAATGCTGTTAAGCGCGTTAGCTTTGGGCCTGGCTCTGATCTGTGCCCGACAGGTCAATGTACTCAGCGCCGGAGAAGAGATCGCTATCGGTTTGGGGCAACGTCTTGGGCTGATACGCCTATTGCTGGGCATACTGATTATCGTGCTGGCCGGTAGTGCTGTAGCCCTGGCCGGTAGCATCGGCTTTATCGGTTTAATTGTACCCCATATGGTACGTAAGGGGTTATCCATTGACCATCGCTGGTTATTACCCGGTTCGGCACTGGCGGGGGCCACCTTGCTGCTGCTGGCCGACCTGGTATCCCGCGTTGTGATCTTGCCGCAAGAAGTGCCTGTGGGGGTGATGACGGCATTACTGGGTGCACCTTTCTTTATCCTATTAGCCCGTCGCCGGGGAGCACACTATGCCTGAAGAGATCATCTGGCGCTGGGGACCGCTATCCCGCCGCATCAACCCGGTTACAGGCTATCGACTGGCCTGGGCTACAGTGCTGACGCTGTGTGTCGTTATGACCTCCCTGTCGCTGGGTAAGGTGATATTAAGCCCCTGGCAGGTGCTGGATATTCTGGCCTCTGCTGAAACCGGCGGCGTACATTTTATTGTTGAGCAGCTACGTTTACCCCGCACCCTGATGGCCTGGTTAGTGGGAGCGGCTCTGGCGGTGTCCGGGCTGATTCTGCAAAGTATTGTGCGCAACCCTTTGGCTTCCCCGGATCTGCTAGGGATCACCAGCGGTGCCAGTGCCGCAGCGGTGCTCTATCTGGCATTTTTCAGTCTCACCTTAGGATCTAGCGGGTTGCCGTTAGCCGCGATGGCTGGAGCAGGATTAGCGGCTGCTGCCATCTATCTGCTGGCCTGGCAGCAGGGTGCATCGCCGTTACGTCTGGTTCTGGTGGGAGTCGGTATTTCAGCTCTTCTGGCAGCAGTCACCACATTTTTACTGGTGTTTAGCCCATTATCCACTACGTTGTCCGCTTATGTCTGGCTTGCGGGCAGTGTTTATGGCGCCACCTGGCAGGAAACACAAACTTTGAGTCTCTGGTTATTGGTGCAAATCCCTTTGTTGATTTTTCTGGCCCGTCAGGTGATGGTTCAGCAGTTGGATGATAGTCTGGCCCAGGGGATAGGTGTCAGAGTGCAGTGGCTAAGAGCTTGTTTATTATTTGCCAGTGTTGCCCTGGCAGGCACTGCAGTGGCCTGGGCCGGAGGCGTTGCTTTTGTCGGCCTGATCGCCCCCCATATTGCCAAAAAGCTGGTGCCACCGGGCTTTGCCGGACAGGCGGTGATGAGCGCTCTGGTGGGGGGCTTACTGGTGCTGGTAGCAGACCTGATTGGCCGCACCCTGTTTTTACCCGCTGATCTGCCTGCCGGTATTTTTGTTGCGGCGCTGGGCACGCCTTTTTTCCTCTATCTGTTAATTAAACAGCGTCATTAAGGATATCGAATATGAGCGCAATCACCAGCCAGGGCCTGACCCTAAGCTATCAGGACAGCGTGATCATCGATCAATTGAATGTGTCCGTGCCCAAGGGTAAGGTGACCGTACTGATCGGAGGCAATGGCAGTGGCAAGAGCACTCTGCTGAAGTCTTTTGCCCGCTTACTGAAGCCACAACAGGGCACTGTGTTGTTAAACGGCGTCGATATTCAGCGCAAAGCCACTGCGACAGTGGCCCGTGAGCTGGCGATACTGCCTCAAACCCCAGTCGCCCCGGAGGGAATCAGTGTACGCCAACTGGTGGCTTTAGGCCGCTATCCCTATCAAAGCTGGTTACAGCAGTGGTCCGATGAGGATGAAACCATGGTCAATCGGGCGCTGGCACGTACGGGCACGCTGGAACTGGCCGATCGACCCGTGGATTCACTCTCTGGTGGTCAGCGCCAGCGGGCCTGGATCGCTATGACTCTGGCGCAGGATACAGATATTGTAGTGCTGGATGAACCGACTACTTTTCTGGATCTGTCCCATCAGATGGAGGTGCTGGAGCTGTTGCGGGAGTTAAACCAGCAAGAGCAGAAAACCATCGTTATGGTGTTGCATGATCTGAACCTGGCTTGCCGTTATGCTGACCAGATTCTGGTCGTACATGAACAGACCATTTACGCTCAGGGTACGCCCGCAGAGGTTCTGACTGAAGAGCTGGTGAAGACGGTGTTTGATCTGAACTGCCGTATTATTCCTGATCCTTTCTTTGATACCCCTTTATGTATTCCTTTTGGTCGGGAGAAGATTGAATAATGTCTCTCTTACCATATTCCAGAGAGTCTGTTTCCCATCAGCCAGGTTTCTGCGAACAGGAATGGGCAGTACTGAGTGGAAACTTCCGTCTGAAGGTGTTTGAGGACAGAGATCGGCGGGCGATCAGGGCCGTGGATCTGCTGGATGAAAATAATTGTCGCCAGCTACTGGATCAGTTGACGCCTGTTCTCTGCTCTCCTAACCGAGCCGTGACGGCTTCTCTGCTGGCCAAGAGGATCGCTTTTCTGACTACTGGTGCCTGTTTGTATTCCATGTCGGTTTACAATAAAGGGCTGCTAATGTCGCCAGATAACAGCTGGATTGAATATGGCCATGACGATGGCCTCTGGACCTCCTGTATGCCACTGCGTTCTATTGAGCCGTTGATTTATGCTCCGGGACAAAGAAATGACTGGCGGGAAACACTGATAAAGACACTGTTTGCTGATCTGCTGGCACCTTTATGGACTGTTCTGCATCAGGTGAGTGGTATCTCGCTCAGGATCCTGTGGGAAAACACAGCAGTACGGGTTTACTCTCTGTATGAGCGCAAAATGGATAATGTCACTGATGAAGAGACATGCCAGCAGGCACAGGCTGATTTTGACTGGTTATTAAACAAGGCTTCACCAGAATTATTTACCGCCAGCTATAACCCCTTGCAGCGATTCCGTCAGCCAATTTGTCAAACGGATAAAGGAGCCGTTCGCTTTCGTCGAACCTGTTGCCTGTATTACAAGACAACGGAGCCAAAGGAATACTGTTCTGCCTGCTCTTTGTTAAAGCCCAGACCTGGAAAAATATTATAGACAGTCTGAAGTGTCAGTGTTGAACTTGCTTGATATGATCAGAATCAGAATAAAAAGGACATCCGACAGAAAATTGCAGATGTCCTGATCTTAACTTTAAAAGCTGTTTTTATTGGTCCTGGCTTTCCGAAATGGGTGGCTCAAATGCCTTAACTTCTGGTAACTCACCTTCAAAGCGTTTTAATTCAACCAGTGCCGACTGAGCAGCGGGTCCCTGCGACAATCTGGAAGTGCGATAATCGTGAGTCAGTACATTAGGATTACCATGACGATCCTGATGGGCGCTATGATTCAGATCCGGATCGTACCAGGCTCCGGTCCAGAGAAAGACCACACCAGGTCGGACTGTATCTGTGACTCTTGCCCCTGCCAGACATTGCCCACGCTGATTATGCAGTACAACAATATCACCATCAGAAATCCCCCGTGACCGGGCATCATCAGGATGAATTAATACCGGCTCCCGGCCTTTAATTTTTTTACTCTTTGAATAAGCACCTTCATCTAACTGGCTGTGCAGGCGAGTTTTGGGCTGACCTGATATCAGATGCAATGGATGCTCACTGGAGGCTGCTCCCAACCACTCTCTTGGTGGTATCCAGGTAGGATGCCCCGGACAATCCGGATAGTTAAAACCTGCGATTGTTTCTGAATACAACTCAATTTTACCGCTGGGCGTTTTCAGGGCGTGTGCCTGTGGATCTTTGCGGAAATCCTCCAGATAAACGGCATCTGGTGCCGGATCATCAAAATAAAGAATCTCTCCCTGCTGGAAGAAATGATCCAGTTCTGGCAGATCATAACCGGCTCTGTCCGCTTTCATTTTTAGATTGGACCACATCTTTTCCAGCCATTGCTGCTCTGTCATGTTATTGCTGAAACTGGTGTTTAATCCCAGGCGTTTTTCCAGTTCACAGTAAATCTCATATTCTGTACGGGACTCAAACTGAGCCGGTATCTGTTGTGGCATAGGAATAACCGCTCTGTCCTGAGTGCCTGCACCAATATCATTGCGTTCCAGTGACGACGATACCGGTAGTACGATATCGGCATGTTTGGCGGTGGCGGTCCAGTTGATCTCATTAACGATGATGGTTTCTGGCTGCTGGAAAGCCTGGCGTAACCGGTTCAGATCCTGATGGTGATGGAACGGATTACCGCCAGCCCACCAGACCATTTTAATATTCGGGAAGGTCAGCTCTTTACCGTTGTACTGATAACGGGTGCCCGGATTAAGCAGCATATCCGACACCATAGCCACAGGGATAAAAGCACTGACATCATTTTGTCCCTGGGCCAGAGATGGCCAGTGAATAGGGCGGTCAACAACGCCAATACTGGCATCGGCAGCATAACCCATACCAAAGCCACCACCCGGTAAACCGATCTGCCCCAGCATAGTGGCCAGAAGGACTGTCATCCACAGAGGCTGTTCACCATAGTCGGCACGCTGCAGGCTGACCGCCGTACAGATCAGGGTTCTTTTACCTGTCATCTCATGGGCCAGAGCAACAAGGCGTTCAGCAGGAATATCAGATAGCTCTGCTGCCCATTGAGCATCCTTGACCACACCATCTGTTTTTCCTAGCAGATAATCCGCTACTTTATCGAAACCCACGCTGTAACGCTCAATAAATGCTTTATCGTACAGGTCGTGTGTTAACAGAGTATGGGCCAGAGCCATCATAATCGCGGTATCTGAACCAGGCTTTGGCGCCAGCCATTCAGCATTCAGCTCTTCCAGTGCATCGGTTTTTAACGGGCTGAAATTAATAAACTCGACCCCGGCTTCTGCACAGGCCAGCAGATCCCCCCGAAGTTTGTGTTGAGCAATACCACCTCCTGATACCTGAGCATTACGCAAAGGAATACCACCAAACATCACCACCAGCTCGCCTTCTGCTTTAACGGTGGTCCAGCGCGTAGCCTGTTTAATATGCTGGTTAAAATTGCCGACGATATAAGGCAGTAGCACTATAGCTGCGTTATAGCTGTAGTTACCTTCTGAGCGGACAAAGCCGCCAATACTGTTCAGAAAGCGTTTAAGCTGTCCCTGAGCGTGGTGAAAACGTCCGGCACTGGACCAGCCGTAAGAACCGGCAAAAATAGCGTTATTGCCATATTCTGTTTTTACCCGCTGCAACTCAGCGGTAATCAGCTCAAAAGCTTTATCCCAGCTGACTTCAACAAAGTGTTCCTTGCCTCGCTCGCCATTGGTTTTCCCCGGACCATTACGCAGATAGCTTTCCCTTACTGCAGGTCTGCGAATACGGGACTGGCCGGACAAAGCACCTGGAATATTGTCGTTAATTTTTGATGGATCAGGATCGTCCGGATGGCCCTGCACTTTTAACTGGCCATTTTCCACTGTCACAATGCCCGGCCCCCAGTGATTTGCTGTGATGCCATTTTTTACTGTTGTTTTGCTCATAGTCAGGTGAGCTCCTTACATCTGATGTTATCGGGCAATGCCAGGAATAACGGGTTATCTGATCAGAGATGATCGCCAGGCGATCAGGGCTTCAAAGTAGCGGATGAGGTTACACCAAAGTTGGATAATCCGGAAAAATTAAACGATGGGCTGATAGTAAATAGCCCTGTTTTAATCATTGTTGGGTGAATCTGATATTTTTTGGCAGAACTGGTTTGCTAGGGTTTGTATACCGTCTTCCAGTGGGGTGTCTTTTTTATAAAACAGCGAGATATGTATCCGGGACTGGCTACCAGTCAGTGGTTCTACTGTCAGAGAGTCTTCGTAGCGGCTGTTTTCAACCATATTACGCCCTATGACTGTGTAACCCAGACCCGCAGCGACACAGCCCAGAACGCCATCGACGCTGCTCATCACCATGCGTTGTTCATTATCCAGTCCCATTTCCTGCTGCCAGATCAGTGCGGCTCGTCGATAACCACAGCCCTCGCCACGAACAAACATAATAGGTTCAAAACACTGATCATTAGGAGTGACGCGTACCATTTGTTCAGACACCACGGGAATAGACAGAATATCGGATCGATGGCCGTGAATTCCGGCAAAAGCGCAATCGATCAGGTTGTTCTGTAAGGCTGTGATCAGTTCACCGCTGGTCGCGGTATGAATACGCGGCTGAATATGAGGGTAGTGTTTACGCAGTTTTTTCAGAATAGCGGGCAGATGCACGGCAGCGAAGGTTTCTGGTGTGCCTATCACCAACTCATAATGACCGGCATTCATGCTCAGAGCATGGCGAGCCTGCTTTTCCAGATGGAGCATCTGACTGGCGTAATCATAAAGAATACGTCCATCAGAAGTGAGTTCCAGTTTACGGCCTTTCAGGCGGAATAATCGGGTACCCAGTTCATTCTCCAGACGCTGAACACGGGCGGAGATATTGGATTGCACGGTATGCAGTTTTTCAGATGCGCCTTTTATACCGTCTTCATCCACGATGATTTTAAAAGTTCTGAGAGCAACCAGTTCCATAATACTTCTCTTTTTTTGAAGTAAATCTTCTTAATTATTCGATTGTAGCGTGCTTTTGACTTTTTTAACCTTGGACCTCAGTTCAAGTCTGTTTTCAGACAGAAGAGATCAGTAGGAGAGCGGCTATGAGTTATCAGGCACAAACCAGAGAGCTTGAATTATCAGAAAATGAGCCAAAAGAGGGGTGCGATACGGGACAGCGTAAAATAACAGCAGACCAGGCCAGAGTATTATTTTCCGGCATCTGTACCCTGATCGTTACCGTAGGTGTGGCCCGTTTTGCCTACACTACGTTATTGCCGGTTATGCAGCAGCAAACATGGCTGAATGAGGCCTCAGGCGGCTGGCTGGCAACGTCGATTTATCTGGGGTATATGTGTGGTGTGCTGCTGGCAGCCAGTACTAACAGTCTGGAACGCAAATATCGTTTGCTGCGTTTATACCTGGTGTTATCTGTACTGACCTCGGTGGCGATGGCCTGGACAGATGATCTGATTCTGTGGTCTGTGCTCAGGTTTATTGCCGGTGTCTGTGGTTCAGGAGGGCTGATTCTGTCTTCCGGCCTGATTCTGAAGTGGCTGATAAAACATCGCTATCCGGGAGAGCTGGGTATTCACTTTTCTGGCGCCGGACTCAGTATTGCCGGGGCTGCTTTGCTGGTAGAAGGCATGTCTGCGTTTGATCTGAACTGGCAGGAACAATGGATCGGTTTTGCTGTGATGGCAGCGGTGTTTGCGATACCGGCCTGGTTCTGGTCACCCCATCCGGGGCCGGACAATGCCGGAGCGACGGTTGATACCTCTGATGACAGGCCGCCCAGCCGAACATTTTTCCTGCTGATGCTGGCAGCGTATTTTTGCGCCGGTTACGGCTATGTAGTGGATGCCACTTTTATTGTCGATATTGTGGAGCGTCAGGAAGCGCTGACAGGTCAGGGGCAGATTGTATTTTTACTGATCGGGCTGGCGGCCACTCCGGCGGTGATTTTGTGGGACAGAGTTGCCAGACGCACTGGTTATGTTAAAGCGCTACTGATGGCTTATTTGCTGCAGATTGCAGGAATTATCCTGCCGGTGCTGGATAACTCACTGACAACCGTTATGTTCAGTGCTTTATTGTTTGGCGGGACGTTTATGGCCAGTGTCAGCCTGGTACTGACTATGGCCGGGCGTATGTACCCCAGTAATCCGGCAAAGATGATGGGGAAGATGACTCTGGCGTATGGTGTCGCCCAAATTGTGGCGCCGGTACTGACTGGCGTACTGGCACAGAGCAGTGGTCATTATGATACCGGGTTATATATTGCGGCGGTCGTGGTTTTTATCGGTAGCTTATTGCTGATGGGGTTGCTGTACCTGGAACAGAAAGAATCCAGAGATGAGGTAATCGCTGAAACGATGGTGTGCTGTCAGCAGAAATAAATCTGAGCATAAGTAGCCACAGGGTTACTGCTGCAGGCTTTCCTGATGGCGTTTCTCGGGTCAGAATCACCACTGGTGATCATGCTTTTGCATGAAGGATCTGCCTGAATGAAAGTTGCGTTATTCGTCGTAAGTTTCATCAGGTCGGAGGTGAGTAGGGGGGAATGAACAGAGTTTTCTGGCAAATATCCGCAAAAGTGCTCTGTTGCAGGAAACATCTGCAACATGGCGTTAGCCGTAGCTGAATTCGGCAATCAGCTAAAGGTCAGGTTAACTGAATGATATGTATGAACTAATGAACGCTTGGCTTCCCGGATTTATCAACTAATATGAATGTATATTCAAGTTAATATAATCTGATTGGAATAAGTGAATGGCAGAGCCTCCGGTAATTGCGGAACACATGTATGAGCAGGTGCAGAACCCCATACTGATCACTGATGAAGCAGGCTGTTTGCTGACGGCGAATAAAATGGCCCGGGAAATTTTTGATATAACGGGAATGGGCGTTGCTCTGAAAGATGTGATTCCTGAACTGGAACATGGTGATGCTTTTCAGATTTCTGTTCAGAAGGATCATCAGGCACAGATGGTTTTTCAGGTTTCCCGTTCATTAATGATCCATCAGGAGGTACTGGTTTATAGCTATATTCTGACTGATGTGTCTTTGCGTTACCAGGCTGAGCAGCGAGCCTGGCAAACAATGGCGAGAAATGCAGCTTTACTGGATTCCATTCAGGATGCCATTTTTACTCTGGATGTCACCGGACGCATTATTAATATCAACGTCGCCGGAGAGAAAATATTTGGCTATTTTGCCGGGGAAGTTGAAGGGCGACATATCGGGAATCTTATTCCGGCGCTTTCATGTGATCAACCAGACGAGATGAAGACATTATTCCAGCAATATATGTCTTCAGAAACATCCATTGAGAAAGAAGGCCGACACAGCAAAAGCTATCTGTTTCCGGTAGAAATCTCTATCAGAGGATTTGAGCTGGAAAACACCTTTTTTTATACCCTGATGGTCAGTGATATTTCTGAGAGGAAACTGGTAGAAGCGGAACTGGATCGCCATAGAGAGCACCTGCAGGATATGGTTTCGGTCGCTACCCAGGAAGTCCGTGCTATCGTGGATACGGCTGTCAGCGGTGTGATCACGATTAATGAGTTCGGTGATGTCTTATTATTTAATCCCGCAGCAGAAAAAATGTTTGGCTGGCAAGCGTCGGATATTCTGGGGCAGAATGTGTCTGTTCTGGTGCCGGGCATTAACGAAAGTACTCACAATGGTTTTATCTCCCGTTATCTTGAAACCCGTCAGCCTCGTATTATCGGAACAGGCAGAGAAGTTGATGCACAGAGAAAAGACGGCAGTTTATTCCCGGTACATCTGGCTGTGGGATACAGTGATCTGACGGCTTCCGGGTTCAGTGACAGTAATAACAGTCAGCATCTGTTTGTTGCTTTTATCACGGATATCACCGATCAGAAAAGGACTGAGCAGGAGCTGATTAAAGCGAAAGAAACAGCGGAGCAGGGTGCTCAGACCAAAGCTAACTTTCTGGCTAATATGAGCCATGAAATACGTACGCCTCTGAATGCGATTATCGGTTATTCCGAGCTTGTATATGAAGATAAACAGCTGGAAGAAGGCAGTCGTCATCATGTAAAAACCATTATCAATTCTGGTAAAAGTCTGCTTAACCTGATCAATGATATTCTGGACTTTTCAAAAATTGAAGCCAGGCGGGTTACCCTGGAGAATGTCTGTTTTAATTTACCCAATGCCATCCAGGATACTTTACAGACTCTGGAGTTTAAAGCTTCAGAAAAATGCCTGAATCTTGAGCTGGATATTGATTCGGCTGTTCCTCAAAAAGTATTGGGTGACCCTTCCCGCTTACGCCAGGTTGTACTTAACCTGGCAGGCAATGCAATTAAATTTACTGATAAAGGCTATGTGAGAATATCGGTCCAGCCTGCTCCAGAAGAAGGGTTCCTGCATTTCTGCGTTTCAGACTCAGGGATCGGTATGACTCAACAACAGAAAGATTATGTTTTTGAGGCATTTGCCCAGGCTGAAGCCAGTACGAATCGCCGTTTTGGTGGCACGGGGCTGGGGACAACAATCAGTAAACAGATTGTAGAAATGATGAAGGGACGAATCTGGATTGAAAGTGAAGTCGATCAGGGCAGCCATTTTCATTTTACTGTTCATCTGCCAGCAGAAGCAGATGATGTCGAAGCTTTATATGATGAGTGTGAGCCACGGCTGCATAATTATCGCTCGCCCAGAGCGTTTAATGTACTTTTAGCTGAAGACCTGGCCACTAATGCTGATCTTGCGATGTTGAGGCTTAAACAGCAGGGACATCAGGTCACCTGGGTTGAAGATGGTAAGCAGGCTGTTGCAACGGTGACACAACAAGATTTTGATCTGGTGCTGATGGATGTTCAGATGCCAGAGATGGATGGTCTGGAAGCTTCCAGATTGATTCGTATGTATGAAAAGATAGGGGAACTCACTGCAGAGCATCATGGCGATGACTTTCATCGGGTTCCGATCATTGCGCTGACGGCCAGTATATTAAAAGAAGACAGAGAGAACTGCCAGGAAGTAGGTATGGATGCCATTGTTGGTAAGCCTGTAGATTTCAATGAACTGTTTCTGCAGATGGAAAAGCTGGTACCAGAAGGGAGAGGAAAGTTCAGAAATCATGCTGACGCAAAGGTCGTTGATTCCATAATATTAGACGAACCAGATAATAAGGAGATGACTGATTACCTGCATCAGCAGACAGATATTGTTGATTACAATAAAGGATTAAAGACCTGGGGAGATCCGGATATTTACCTTAAATCCATGTTTAATTTTCTGACACAGAGGGCTGATGATGCCAGCCGTATTCTGGCATTGCTGGAACAGTCCCCCCCGGATATCTCTACAGCAGGAAAGGTTGCCCATGCTCTGAAAGGGCTGGCAGGTAATCTTTATCTGGCCGAGTTGTCAGACATTAGTGTGCGGCTGGACAGAGACCTTAAAGCAGAAAAGTTATCTGATGTTCGGGGGTTCTGTTATGAACTTGATCAGGCTATGAACAGATTCAGACTGATTCTGGAGCCATTGAAGCCCGGATCTGAGATGCCTGAAGTATCCGGGCAGAGCGAAGGTTCATTAACCAGAGAGCAGCTGGATAGTTTACTTGATGAACTGTTAACGGCTGCTGATGATTTGAACCCTGATACCGTTATTCCTCTGTTGGATCAGTTAAATGGAAACTGTGATCAGAACTGTTATCAGCGAATGACAGAATATATTAATAATTTTGATTTTGATGCTTTAAAAGAAGAAGTACTGGCGCTGAAACAACAACGTGCTTCCGGATAATACGGGAGCAGATTGACTGTGTTTGAGACAACATTCTGATTACTGTAACGGACTCAGGATTCCGGGGTTGTGTATGAACCAAATGCTCCGACTGTCATTCAGAACAAAAATTACTGTTGGGTTACTGGCCATTCAGAGTCTGGTGCTGATCGTTCTTTTCTACCTGAATCTGAGTACGCTTAGTCAGGCCAATAACGAAGGGTTGACACGCAGGGCTGAGGCAACGACTCAACTGTTAGCAACGCTGGCTAAAGACAGTGTTCTGTCCTATGACCTGGCCACTCTCACTGCCTATGTACAGGATATTATGCTCCAGCCCGGTATGCAGTATGTCCGTATTCTCGATCAGGATGACAGAGTTCTGGCGGTTGGAGGCGCTCCGCCGGAGCAATTTATTCCAGATGACAATATTTTTGATCTGTCTGACCCTGTGTTTGATAGTTTTGCTGAAATTATTGAAAGTGGCATCGATTACGGCCGCGTTGAAATTGGCCTGGATACGAGCTTTGCTTACCAGTCTGATCAGAATGCCAGACGCTTGCTACTGATTATTTCATCTGCTGCTCTTGGGATTACACTGGCCTTTACTTTGTTATTCAGCCGTTACCTGAACAGTAGAATATCTGCTCTGGTTAAAGGTGCTCAGGCCCTGGCTTCTGGTAACAGAGAATATCGTATTCCTGTTTCCGGTGACGATGAACTGTCCAGAACGGCTGTCAATTTTAATGATATGGCTGAAACGCTGGATCAGACTTATAACACTCTGGAAAGGGAGAGTGCCTTAAATAAAGCCGTATTTGAAACATCACCCAGCGGAATTATGATTACAGATGCTGAAGGCAGAATTTGCCACTTTAACCAGGCGGCAGAGAATATTTTTGGTTTTTCTGAACAGGATATTGTGCAACAGAATATCAGTTTATTGATACCTGATTATGATGCCCGACAGAATAGAGACTACTTTCAGCATTATAGACAAACAGGCAATATCGGCATTATCGGGCAGGGGAAAGAGCTGATTGCACTGCGTCAGGATGGAACTAAGTTCCCCGTACATCTGGCCGTAGGCGATATGTCTGTAGATGATCAGCATCTTTATGTCGGAGTAGTGACGGACATCTCTGAACGCAAGCAGAACGAAAAGGCATTACAGGACTATAAAGATAACCTGGAAGAGACGGTCAGGAAGAGAACTGAAGAGCTGGAACAGGCCAGAGATGCGGCAGAAGCCGGTGCCAGAACAAAGTCATCATTTGTTGCGAATATGAGCCATGAAATTCGCACGCCAATGAATGCCATCATAGGTTTCTCCGAAGTGCTGCTTATGGATACTGCAATTCAGGACAACACTCGCCAACAAGTCAATACCATTCTCAGGTCGGCCAGATCTTTATTGACAATCATTAACGACATTCTGGATGTCTCTAAACTGGAAAGCGGAAAATTTGCATTAGAAGAAGTGGCATTCCATTTACCTAATGCTGTTGCGGAAGCGCTGAAAACGGTTGAGATGCAAGCTCAGGAAAAAAATCTGAGATTGTTTCTGGAAGTAGAGAATAGTTTACAGGAACGTTATATCGGTGATCCGACCCGCTTGCGTCAGGTGATTCTTAATCTGGTCAGTAATGCCATCAAATTTACTGAAAAAGGGTATATCCGTGTATGTATTAAAAAAGAGCCCAATCAGGACGATAGCCTGTTATTCAGTATCCAGGATACCGGGATTGGCATGTCTTCACAACAGTGTCAGCATATATTTGAGCCTTTTACTCAGGCTGATACCAGTACAACGAGGCGCTTTGGCGGTACCGGTTTAGGTACGGCGATCAGTAAACAGATTGTTGAGTTAATGGCTGGCAATATTTCTGTTAATAGTACTCCGGGAGTCGGTTCTGAGTTTATTTTTACTTGCAGGATGCTTCCGGCATCTCCGGAAGATGAGTGCCTGTTTGATAATGATACTTCCCATCATGACGAATATGTTTCCCCACGGACTTTCCATATTCTTCTGGCAGAAGATATAGAAACAAATGCTCAGCTGGTGACTTTACGTCTGGAACATATGGGGCATACCGTTTGTTGGGTGAAAAATGGCCTGGAAGCTGTTGAGGCATTCAGAAATACAGAACCAGGATTTGATCTGATTCTGATGGATGTCATGATGCCAGAGATGGATGGGCGGGAAGCGACCCGTGTCATTCGTCAATTGGAAGAAGGCAGTACCGAACATATTCCTATTATGGCGCTGACAGCTAGTGTGATGACTGAAGATCATCAGCAATGCCGGGAATCCGGTATGGACAGAGTAGAGGCTAAACCTATTGATTTCAGGAAACTGTTTCTTGATATGGAGGAGCTGATTCCGGACGGTTACGGTAAGAAAAATAGTTTACATCAGATTAATCTGGTTGATGGCACACAGATTGATTTTTCACCGGTAAAGCATTGTGTTGATGTGAATGAAGGCCTGCAAACCTGGCAGGATCATGCCATATACGCTAATGCTCTGTTGAAGTTCTGTAATGAACGTAGTCAGGACCCTGATTTAATTGCTGAGGCATTGCATGATCTTCCGGAGGATAATCAACCCGCCAGACTTATTGTCCATAATTTGAAAGGGCTGGCTGGCAACCTGAAATTTGGCACTATTACCGAACTGGCCATTGAGATTGATAACTGTCTCAAGGCCAGTCGCAGGGATAAAGCGCTATCCCGATTAGGTGCTTTACGTCATGAACTGGACCGGGCTGCAGTCGCTGTTAACCAGTTGATGCTTCCTCAGGATGAGAATAATATTGCATTAGAAGTATTCGATGAAGCTAAAATATCAGGTTTACTGACACAGCTTAATCGCCTTCTGTCAGAACTGAACCCTGACCTGGTCTACCCTGTTATACAGGAAGCCTGTCGTTATTTGCCATATTCTGAACTGGCCCCGGTTCAGCAAGCCGTAGATGATTTTGACTTCGATCTGGCTAATCAGAGGGTACAAGAGTTAATGGACAAGCTTAAGCTACCTCTGGAATAGGATATTTTTATGAAAAAAATTCTGATTGTGGATGATGAACCTAATAATCTGCAGGTTCTGAGACAAATTCTTAAAGAGCACTATCAGCTTATTTTTGCGAATAATGGCAAAAAATGTCTTGAAGTAGCGCCTGTTCATAATCCTGATCTGATTCTGCTGGATATTATGATGCCGGATTTGAGCGGTTATGAAGTGTGTGAGCAGCTTAAACTGAACCCGAAAACCAGCGACATTCCGGTGATTTTTGTTTCGGCAATGAGTGATACTGATGATGAAGCCAGAGGTTTCGATGTGGGAGCTGTGGATTATATTCATAAACCTGTCTCTGCACCCATAGTGCTGCGTCGGGTTAAGATACATCTTTCAATGGTCAGAGCACAGGAGCTGGAGCGCAGCCAGAAAGCGGCCATTTATATGCTGGGTGAAGCCGGGCATTACAATGATACGGACACCGGAGATCATATCTGGCGCATGGCTGACTATGCGGCTGTGCTGGCGGAGGCATATGGCTGGCCAAAGGAAAAAACAGAGTGGCTTTTGTTGGCGGCTCCTATGCATGATACCGGTAAAATAGGGACTCCAGATGCTATTCTGAAAGCACCACGAAAACTATCTGCTGAAGAGTGGGCAATTATGCAGGGGCATTCCGAGATCGGCTATGAGATTCTCAGTATGTGTGACAGCGAGATATTTAAACTGGCAGCTGAAATAGCCCGTTATCATCATGAGCGTTGGGATGGAAGCGGGTATCCGAATGGCTTATCGGGTGATGATATTCCCGAATCTGCTCGTATTGTTGCTATTGCGGATGTTTTCGATGCGTTAACCATGAAGCGGCCATATAAGGATGCCTGGAGCGTTGAAGAGGCAATTGAAGAGATTAAAAAGGGGGCGGGTAATCACTTTGATCCTGAAATGGTTGAGCTTTTCCAGCAGGTTCTGCCGGATATTCTGGCGGTGAAGGAAAAATGGGAGCATAAAAATGCTAAAGATATTATGGCTTCTTCACCCTGAAACCAGCCTCTGTCAGTACTCAGACAGGACTAACAGAGGCGGCTGTACGATTTAAATCCCAGGTTTACCAATCAGAATAAATCCGTTTAACTCGCCCAGGTCAGATGGTTGTCCCAGTGAATCCCTTCAAACTGCTTTTGCCACAGTAAATCACCATTGTTGGCATCAAAGGCTGCAAGGGTGCCGTCACCACTGCTGACATAATATACCGGCAGTATGGGGTGAGCACAGACTCCGGCGCAATCTGCCAGTGACATAGTCCTTATCATTTGTCCACTTGAACGCTGCCAGAAGGTTACCTTGTTATCTCTGGGGGCTGTGACACATACGCTGTCAGCAGTACTATGGCAGCTGACACTGGCAATGTAGGCTTTTAAGCCTGGCCAGAGTGCATCTTCGGCTTTGACGGCTGTCAGATCTGATTCTCCTGGGGCATGATTGTAGACCAGGTTCGGGCTTTCATAAATTTCACCCTGATACTGAGCGCCTACCCATACCCGGCCATCGCTGGAGGTATCCAGGTGCCTCAGAGAAAGCTGGTGATGAGGTGGTGTGGCCTGGTCGGCCAGTTGACCCTCAAGGTTCAGATAGCTGATATTCGGCTGCATGATATCCAGATTCAGCTTAATGCGGGGATAATCCGGATGGGTTTCTATACCCCCGTTAGCTACTACCAGCAGAGTGTCCCCCTGATGTTTCAGCCACGCGATCTGATGAGGGCCAGTGCCATAGGATGACCACTCTTTCAGCTTTTTAAAACCCTGATGGACGGAATATATGCCAATTTTTCCTTCAGCATTGTCATAGTCATTTTCCGGACAGTACAGCAGACTGCCATCGGCAGAGAAGATGCCATGACCATAAAAATGCCGCCCTTCATTGGCATTAACAAACCAGTGACGCTGAGTAGATAAATCCTGAACTAATAGCTGCCTGCCAGGCCGGCGGGCGACCGAAACCAGATAACGGCCATCCGGTGACATAGCGACCTGGTGCCCTCTCCACTGGCTTGGCAGCATCTGAGGGGATTGCTGCAGTTGTAATAGCTGATGTCCCATTGTTTCTGTTTTGACACTGCTGGCCAGACGGATACTGGCTGGATCTGCAATATTGCCGGAAGCTGCCGGATCGGTAAGCGTTGTGTTTGATGATGTATTAAAAAGCGTGCAACCTGAAACAGAAACAGCCAGCCCCGCCAGGGAGGCTGACTGTAGCAAAAAACGGCGACGACCCGGATCAGACGATGCTGATAAGCCGGTTGGTGCGTTTATTTCACTACTCTGTGTGCTTCTGTTATCAGATAGTAAAAGACCCGATGTCTCGTTATCTGATGATCTCATACCTTAATCTCCATCCCGGGAGTTAAAGGTCTGAGCCAGATCAAAATGTACCAGCGGTTTTTTCAGCGCTTGTTCCAGCTTTTTAATATCCAGATAGATAGCTTTTGCCAGATTCCGTGCTTCTGTTGATACAAAGGTCTGATCGCCATAGTCTGCCAGCTGGCTCAGCTGACGGCGAACGTTTTGTAACTGTTCGCTGATCGCTGTCGCTTCATCAGCAAAACCCTTTCTCAGTAGTAACTGATGGGGGCCATTCTTGCCATCCGTACCGTGGTACATTTGATCAATATCTGCCAGGTTCTGCTGCATATTGTCCAGGCTCAGGCCGCTGCGCCAGTTTTCTGCCAGATACAGATTACTGTTTGCTTTGTCTTTATTGAGACGAAATGGTTTATAAATCTTATCTTTGGCAATCACCTCTGCACTTTGAGCCAGTCCGGCCAGAAGATAACCGGCGGCCTGTGTTGTACTGGCAAAGGTTTCATTACCCAGGCCTGCATCATGCCAGTGAGCCAGAAACTCACTTTCCTGCCACCGTGTCAGCAGGGCTTCACTGTTTTTCAGGCTCTGCTGGCTGATTGCCACCAGAGACGGACAGGTTTGGTGAACACTGGAGCGTTGCAGATAGCCCGGATCAAATAACAGGTATTCGCTAGCGGCCATGCCTTGTACTGCAATACCACCTTGATGAATATCCGGCTGAGTGCCCTGTTGTACCATCGCACGCATTTTACGTTCGACCAGATTCTTCTTATCCGGCCAGAAAGTGATGTTCAGGCGTACTGTGGTGTCCACATTAGGCCCCAGAGGGAACACCTGAATACGTTGCCACTGTCGGGCGCTGTTACGCCACTGCTTCTGAAGTTTGCCCAGTGCCTGCCACTCAGTCAGTGGTGTGTTCTGTTCCTGAATATTGTCGCAGGCCTGAACAACAGTGGAGCTGAATTGCTGATTATCGGCAATCAGTTGTTTCATGTGCTCAGACTGGGTATTTTCAGTACTGATAATAAAGGCATCATAGTCAAACGGTATCTCACTGCTGGCAGCCCACAGAGGAGCTGACAGTAATGTGGATAGTACACCTGTTACGGCAAAAGAGAGTGTTCCCTGCATTAAATTGACTCCAGGAAGTGCAGCATCTGTTTGCGTTCTTGTGCGCTCAGTTGCATAAAGTTCTGTTTAATCTGTTCGGCTTCACCGCCATGCCAGAGAATGGCTTCTTCTATTGTACGTGCCCGACCATCATGCAGGTAGTTTTCCTGACCTGTGACCACTTTATTCAGACTCATACCCCAGAGCGGAGCGGTTCGCCATTCACGACCATCGGCGAGAAATTCCGGGCGGTGATCAGCCAGGTCTTCACCCATATCATGTAACAGCATGTCAGTAAACGGGCGAATCTTCTGGTCAGACAGTTCTGGACGGTCAGCAGCAGAGCCTGTGACCCATTTTTCGGTATGGCACTGCTGACAACCCACCTGGTTAAACAGACCATAACCGGCCTCTACATCTGGATGGTTATGATCCCTTTGTGCAGGAACTGCAAGATGCTGAGTATAGAAGGTAACATGGTTCAGCGTTTTTTCTGTGACTTCCGGTTCACCGCCGGAAGCGCTCAGCTCGCAAGGCTGGGTATCAGTACAATCGGTGCCAGCATGCAGAGGACTGGTCAGACCCATATCACCGGCAAAGGCTCCGGCGTTTTGCTGTTTAAGACCTGACTGACCGGCTTTCCAGCCGAAGCGACCCAGCTGAGTACTTTCTGTGATCGGGTCCCAGACTCTGTTGGCCTTACCGGAAATGCCGTCGCCATTTTTATCTTCCGGGTCCGCATTTGCCAGAATTTCATCTTCTTTCAGCAGTTCCAGCAGACCCAGACCAATCATTTGTGGCGCGATACGAGGGGATATCTCAAGACCGTCAGCCGCTTTGCCGTATGCCAGATTAATTAGCTCATAGTGCGGTACACGCAATTCTGTTGTGCTGCCATCCGGATAGTTCACGGTACGCGTGCTGTAGCTTAGCCGCATTTCGCCTTCAGGCGTGATGCGTGTGGTTGCAAAATTCTGTAATTGCCCACCATAAATCGGATCGTTCAGCGGGCCAAACTTAGCCTGTTGCTGCTTTTCTTCTTCTGTTTCTGCCGGGCGACTCAGGCGAAGGAACAGACTGACGGCGGCTTCTGTACCAGCAGCCAGTTCATGATTGATTGCAGGCACAACACCACGACCATCTTTAATATGGCAATTCTGACAGGCATTGGTGTTAAACAGTGGTCCCAGACCGTCACGGGCCGTCGTACTGGCTGGAGCCATAACCCAGGGGGCTTTGAAGAAACTGTTGCCGACTTTAAAGTCCAGTTGGCGCATAGGTGGCAGGTTAGCTGCGGGCCGGGAGAAAGCATTGCGGTCATTTTGTTTGACCGTCGTCGCGCCGCCCATTCTGGGGTCCTGTTTGTTGATATCAGTACTGGCTGTCGCAGAGAGGCTACCCAGCAGGCCAGAAAGCAGAACACCTGTGGTGAGTAATGAAGAAGTTGCAGGCTTTATATTAGTCTTCGATGACATAAATTGATATCCATCAAGTTTTTCCAGGTCCATAACGCACAAACGGCCCGCAGGCCGTTTGAAATTCATCCACTCCCTGGATGCTATGTTTTCAGCTTTTATCCCTCATCCCTGAGCTCTGACAACGATGTCAGAGAGGCCGTATCCGAGATACGGCACTGATGGCCTTTACGGCTCTTCTTTGAATGACTCAGATCAGTCACGAATATTAAAACTCGTGATCTGCAGTATCCGGGTTCAGAGCGTCAACATTCAGTGTGGTAGCAACCTGCTCAATGTAACGGGTCTGTTTAACCAGAGATTCGATGGTATTGTTCAGCATCGCTTCACCCTGCTGGTTACCGGCAGCGATCATCATGTCGAACTTAATCTGCTGAGGACCTTCTGCCAGATCAACAATCTTCTGCAAAGAGCTATCCGTGTTAGCCAGCTGCTGACGAGTCATCTTATCCAGAGACGCATCTTTGGCTTTCACCAGATCACTCAGACTGATGCCGTTAACCATGGAACCATCAACACGTTTGTACTGACCCAGGTATACATTCTGAATGCCTTTGGCATTGAAGTAATGGGAGTAGTGAGTGTTGTCTGAGAAACAATCGTGTTCGTCTTCAGTAGAGTTAGCTTCCAGAGCGACTTTGATACGCTCACCAGCCAGTTCACCCAGAGACAGGCTACCCATGCCATAAAGCATCTTACGCAGGCCCTGTTCAGGTGCATCTGCCAGCAGTTCTGCACGGTAGTTACCGGACTTGCCTGCAGACCACTGATCACGCATCCACTCCAGATCTGCTACCAGCAGATTAGTGGCTGCTTTCAGGTATTGTGCGCGACGGTCACAGTTACCACCGGTACAGCCTGCACCCTGAACGAAGTCCGTGTATGGACGTTCACCGGCACCGGTGTTTGTGCCATTCAGATCCTGGCCCCACAGCAGGAATTCAATCGCGTGGTAACCGGTTGCAACGTTTGCTTCAGAACCACCCAGCTCATTCAGCGAGGCCAGTTTATCCGCAGTGATGCTGGTCAGATCCAGAGTTTCAGAACCCAGTTTAACCTGTTTGCTGGAGATAATGTTCAGCTCTGCACCCGGATTGCCCAGTTCATGCTGGTAGTAACCACCATCAACGTAATCGATCAGACCTTCATCCAGAGGCCATGCATTCAGCTGACCTTCCCAGTCGTCAACAACGGCGTTACCAAAACGGAACACTTCACTCTGCTGGTATGGTTCACGAGCGACTTTCCATTTTGCTTTCAGCTGTTCCAGCCCTTCAGCACTCGGGCTGGCAATGAACTGATTAACAGATTTCTGCAGATCAACAGCCGTCAGATATGCATCATCAAATGTTGCGTGAGCAATATTGGCATAGTTCTGAACAACCTGTTCTTCCGGAGTGCCCGTCAGTTCAGAAGATTGCATCGTTTTACAGCCAGTCATACCAACTGTCAGTGCGATCGCTAAGGCCAGAGTTCTTTTTTGCATGGTTATTCCTGCAACCTGAATTGGAGTGGGTTTGTTGTTAATAGTGCTAATGAGAACTTTTATCAATATTATTTGTTTCGTCGAAATTAAGCAACTGATATGAGCCATCACTGCTGTCCGGTTTAAAAAAACGGAAGGGGCTGGAGAGCTTAACCTCTGGGGATTACGGTAAAATAGCAGTTGTCGAGACAGCATTT
>NZ_JACJFM010000388.1 GCF_014164585.1 Oceanospirillum sediminis
TTTAAGACTTCTTGGGTTTGAGTGTATGCGTTTAGTTTTTTAGTCCCCATGTCGTCAATAATGTCAACCCCGGCAATAGTATTGTCTGGTCGCCTAGAACTTGTACCTGAAACAAAAATAAAATCGCCTACACGTTTTATATGCGGATAAGCGCCTCTTGGTGTAACTGTGTCCATAATAAAAGCCCTAATTAATCTCCCTTCTAAGGAGTCTTACTCGGGTGAAGTAAGAATTTAGTTGTTTGTTTTTTCAGCCTTTTAAGTTTTCTTTCTTTGGAAGGGTTTCGTAGGCTTTATTTTAGT
>NZ_JACJFM010000389.1 GCF_014164585.1 Oceanospirillum sediminis
CGAAACAAACTTCATAGATGATATTATTATTTCTGTTTTTAACCTTAATTATAGTTCTGATTTATCCTGTTTTGGCGTGGAAAATGTTCAAAGCACTTAAGGAAAATAACAAACGTAAATTCTATCGACTTTCAGTAATACTCTTAATTCTGATTTTGATTCCAGGCTTCTATTTTAAAATATTACCAGGCTCAAATTTATTTTGGAATCCAATAGAACAAGCTGATGAAAGGAATTACAACATCGAACTGACTGGATTTGAATTTAATGATGGCGACTTGATTTACGAATACGAAACAGA
>NZ_JACJFM010000390.1 GCF_014164585.1 Oceanospirillum sediminis
AAAGTAAGTAGTATCGATTCTGTAGTTCGCTACGGTAATTGGCTCGAGCAAAAAACCAATCAAGTGGTGGCTGGTTGGGGTGTGTCTCAAAATCTGTCTTTTGGTGTTTTAGATTACACAAAAGGCATCAACATATATGTACCAAAACCTGGAAAAGGACAAGTAACTTCTACCAAAAACGCCTTTAATACCGTAAGAGCCGTTAATGTTGGTATTTTTGATATTAACGAAAAGCTAAATGACACCTATGTGTACGCCTCTATAAGTTTAGCCAGAAGACTTCTAAACTACAAACCCAACC
>NZ_JACJFM010000391.1 GCF_014164585.1 Oceanospirillum sediminis
TCATAAACGATTTTTGAAACGTTAGATTTGGTGAGTAGAAACGGGAATCTTCCCCTTGAGCAGTATTTCTATCAGATAAATAATTAAACGTGAATTGCAATGAAGCGTTATCCCAAAAACGCCATGTGGAATTAACGTTTACTGAATATATGGTTGCATCGTTGTCAATTACTCTGTTATCAAAACTTCCTTCAATACCGTAATTATAAATATTAGCACCAATAAAATTACTCCAGTTTTTAGTTGGTTTAAGTTATGCTCCAACCTCAAGACCTATAGCTTTTGCAGTACCAACATTAGA
>NZ_JACJFM010000392.1 GCF_014164585.1 Oceanospirillum sediminis
TTTTTGATGTTGACGGCGTTCTAACCGATGGCACGGTACATATTACATCATCTGGCGAAATGTTGCGCACGATGAACATAAAAGATGGCTACGCCCTTAAAACCGCTGTTGACCAAGGATATAACGTTTGTATCATTTCTGGTGGCAGCAATGAAGGTGTTGAAAAACGTTTAACAGGTTTAGGCATTACCGATATTTATTTAGGTGCTCACAATAAAATTGAGCAGTTGGATGATTATTTTAATCGTAAAAAATTAACTTCTGAAAACGTACTGTACATGGGCGATGATATTCCCGATTA
>NZ_JACJFM010000393.1 GCF_014164585.1 Oceanospirillum sediminis
TTTGAGTGATTTAAATGCTTTGCCGGTAGAGACGTCACCAGTGCCGTATTCTGTGGAGGAAATACGGCACTCCCGGTGAGATACGTCGCTATCGGATTGATATTAAAACAACCGATTTGAACAAAACAGATTGATTTGACGGTATTGAACGGGTCGAGTCTTATCGTTTTGTTATGCGGTGTCAGTTAACGAGGGATTGTATGATGTTGCCCAGAGGCTGGTATAAAACCAGTGAAATAAACGTTTGGTTACTGAGCGATAAGTTAGACCAGGCCATAGGAAAAAATCATGTCTTGTATGG
>NZ_JACJFM010000394.1 GCF_014164585.1 Oceanospirillum sediminis
CATTAAGCTGCACATTATCATACTTCTGATTAAACTCCTCGATGTAGGCTTTAGTTTTATCTGCTGAGGAAATTAAATCTTGAGTATTTGTACTGGTGATGGTTACATTAATTGATAAATCGCCATTGAAATAATTAGCATTAGGTGTTTCAGAAAATCTATCTCTTACAACTGCAACATCCTTTAACTTTATAATACGTCCTGTGGCATCAGCTTTAACAATTAGATTTGATAGCTCATTCGCGTAATATGATCTTGAATTTGCCCGGATTAAATATTCCTCAGTATCTGTTTTTATTT
>NZ_JACJFM010000045.1 GCF_014164585.1 Oceanospirillum sediminis
GAGCAGAAAATCAGTTGGCTTTATTTCCTGGAGCAATAAAGCCAACCGATGCTCGGTTAGATAGAAACCTGACTTTTTCAGGGCTGACTACATAGTATGCGCATAGTCTGTTCTCCCTGTTTCTATAATCAGTGTAGAACAGATGGCATGACGTCATTTGTCTATTGGTTACCTTTTGCCTGTGTCTGATGAGGAGGTAAGCACTTGCTATTAATTGGCTTGTGTACAAAAGAGAATCAGATACGCTGGACTTGATCGCTTGAAATATAGCTATGCCACTCTGATAAGAGGTTCTTCACCATCAAAATCCGGAATAATCCAGATCTGTTCAAATGGATGATTCTGTTTATCAAACGCCTGTTGTATCCGCAGAATTTGTGCCCGGTTCCAGAGCACACTGGCATTTCGAATGACCAGCCAGACTCTGTCAGAGTCATAGTGTTTCTCTGCTTTTTTGTTCAACAGAGTCAGTAATGCCATTTTTAGCTGTTCGCATGGGTCGTCAATAATGGCCAGTTCAGCCAGATAAAACCATAAGCGATCTGTTCTATCAGGGGCACGAATATGGCGGGCTTCTTCAGCTGTGGCATAGAGGTGTGCAATTTCCAGATCCAGTTGATGGTCTTCAAAATAGCAGGAAATGTCCGGTTTAGCAGGTTCATTATGCCAGATATGTCGCATTGGCTGGCCGGTTTCCTGCTCGTAGCGACGCATAAATAACCGGGCAGCGTCCCGTTCAAGCAGACGCTTTTCGTGTTCAGAGTGACTGAGTGGCTGGCCAGAGCTATTATGAGAAGTATCTGAAGTCATCGCTTATGATCTTTGAATTATCCGGTTTAATCTGACCTGACATTAATGCTGGTAACACCTGGCTCAGATCACTTTCTGTTCATAAGGTATCAGAGGGGGCAGTGATACACCTATGATGCTTATTTGTTGATCAAGTTCAACCTGTTATTATCTCAATCTTTTATAAGTCATTCTGTTAGTCAGGTGTGATCTGATACGCTGATCTGTTGCTGCAATTGCTGAATAACACGCCGTAAGCCTATTCCATTGGAAGCTTTAAACAGAATAAGATCCTGATGCAGGCTGTTGTACGATAAGTATTGTGTCAGAGCATCTGTTGATTCAAAGAAACGGTATGGTACTTTGCTGTTTTCCAATCCGGGTAAAATTTTACTCATCTGCTCACCTGTCAGCAGTACCTGATCTGCGGCGGCATCTGTAATCATTGGCGTTAATGCCCGATGATAATGCTCAGACTGGTCTGATAGTTCCAGCATATCTCCCAATACCATAATCTTTCTGCCCGGCGTTGTGCTGGCTTTAAAAGCCCGTAAAGCGGCTTTCATTGAGATAGGGTTAGCATTATAGGCATCATCAATGATCTGAATCCTGCCAAAAGAGGTGCTGATATCAGAACGGATTCCCCTGCCTTCGATTACTCCAACCTGACTGAATGCTTCCAGGTAGTCGGTATAATTCTCTTCAGACAGCACCAGTACTGCCAGGCAGGATAATAAATTCAGCACGATATGTTCAGGCTGGTGGCCGCAGGGCAGTTCGATATACTGATCAAATAAACGAATATGAGCGATGCCCTGATCATCAAGTTTTTTCAGCTGAATATGGTCGCTGTCTGACAGGCCATAGCAGATAGTTTGCAGCTTGAATTCTGCTGCCCGGTTAAGCATATAATCAAAATGTTCCGTTTCAGAGCAGATAACCGCGGTCATTCCGGGCTGCATACCGTTAAAGATATTGGTTTTTTTGCGAGCAATATCCAACGTTGTTTCTCCGGGCTTCAGGTGGGCTGCAGAGATATTGGTAATCACAGTAATATCTGGTGAAACATATCTGATATGCTTGTAGCGAGCGGTATTGATCGCACTGATTGCTGTTTCCAGTACAACAAAATCAGCATCATAAGGAGCACTGGCCAGTACAACAAACAGGCCTACACGACTGTTATAGTTATTGTAGGTTGTCCAGACTTTTTTATTCTGACCCAGAATGACGTTCATGGCATGAAGTGTTGAGGATTTCCCCGCGCTGCCTGTGATACAGATTACTTTGCCTTTAAGTCTTTTCCGGCTGGCGATACCGATCTCTATCATTGCCTTGATCGGGTCCTGCACTTTTAGCAGAGGCAATCCCAGTTTACTTAACCCTGTCGTTTCAGAAACAATAGCGCCTGCTATACAATGATGAATTTGCTTAATTTTACGATGACTGTTCCAGTTGTTGTCGTACACTTTCTGCATATTGCTATATCGTTCATGCCGAGCCAGGGTGACGTAATCCGATGCAACATATAAACAGGGATCTGTAACGCAATCTATGTGATTACTGGCTCTGACAACAGATTGCACCAGCCAGTCATCTGCTGGAGGATTTATCCAGCGCCCTCCTGTAATTTCTTCCAGTTGTCCGGCATTCCAGCCTCTATGAGTTGATGTTTTCAGGAACTCGTCTGAAAATGTCTGCCGATAATCTGTGTTTTCGTAGGCGCTGCATCCCTGAATATTTATATGAATAATTTGTGGGGCGATATATTTGCCCGCTTTTCTGGCGGCAGGTGTTCCTGTCAGGCGAATACTGATTTTTAAGGCAATATTTTTAATGGCGCTGAGCGGTGGTGGTCTTAAGCCGTAGCGGTCACGATAAATCACGCCGGGTTGCCATTGACTGGTTGGCTGCATCCAGTCACAGGGATCATGATCCATTGCATGTCCCCAGTCCGGCATGGTAGACGGCATCATAGGCGCTGCACGTATATCCAGGCGCATATCCTCAGATATTATTTCATCGCAACACCAGTAGCTCTCTACATAGATCATCTGACGTTGCTGAATGTTGTCTGGTGATATATGAACTCCCAGCAGGGTTAACGGCCCCAGTCGTACCGGAGTGATCCGGCAATGTTCTGGTACACTGGCGGTCTGATAATCTTCGGGCACAGGGGAAAATCGGCTCAGCAGTTCAGGAATAATACGAGGGTTTTGCAGTTCTGGTCGCTGAGTCACTGGGCGTACTGGTGGTGCCAGAGAGATAGAAGCAGAGCCATCATTTTTATCTATAGTCAGGTTACAACCCAGGGGATGTGAAAGCTGAAGCATTTTTTCAGACAAGGCTCTGGCATCTTCGCTATATAGTTTTCGGGTAAAACCAAAACCAGCACCAACAGGAATAAATCTTAGTTTCTCCACGCCTCTGCTACTGACGGTCAGTTCAAATAACCCACTATCCGCTAAGTTATTTCGTACTGCATCAAACAACAGATCGCCTGCATCGTAAATAACAGGACGAGATCGGTAAACCTCTATTCCCTGCAGCTGATGCGCTGATGCTCCCAGAATGGCGTCTGCTCCGGCGTCGATAATGGCATGCCCTACTGCGACTTCGTTTTTGCAGGGGGCAGGTTGATTATTTTCGCCCCAGTGAACAGCCACCAGAATGATATCAGCGACTGTTCTGGCATGCTGGATTCTGGGCTTCAGTATCTGGTGCCACTGTTCAGGAGCTTTCAGGTCGATCCAGGCATTGCCCGGTGTTGTCTCTGTAGCGGCAAAACGATGCTGGGTCGCGTCAATGGAAAACACGGCAACATTGAGATGGCCTGCCCGATAAAACGCCGGGCGAAAAGCACTTTCTGTGTTACGGCCTGAACCAGCGCAGGACAGACCTACTGCATTCAGTATCATTTGTTGCTGCAATTGAGCCTCGGGGCCGTAATCTCCACTATGATTATTGGCTGTGGTGACCATGTTTACACCGGCATCCAGCAGAATGCTGAGCATTTCAGGTCTTGCCCGGTAGTAGTAGGGGCCACCTTCACCTTTGGCAGCCCCTTGTTCACCACAAGTGGCCAGTACACACTCCAGATTAACAATAGCAAGATCGGCTGCATGCAGTTCAGGTATATCCAGAATACGTGACTGAAGGCTTTCCCTGTATCGATAATGCTGGCGTCGTCCGAGATTCACATCGCCACCCCAGACGAGAGTGACTGTTTTTTCTTCCGTTTGAGGGGGGGCAGTCTGAGGAGACTGCTCTGAATCTTCTGGTGCAGGGGATAATTTTTTCACAGCAGCTCTTTCTGGAGTGTTACGATAAATGTTGTCGCACTTTAATCCAGAATCATCATCTGAATGCTGATAAGGAAAACAGTGCCGCTCTATTATACATAATAGATGTTTTTTAACTGCCTGGCCTCTGATAAAGGTGTTCCGATATCCTCCTGGTCAGGCAGAAAAGCGGAGTAATGTTTAACCGATAAGCTTTTTTCAGCGATTGAAAATAAGCCTGATAGTTCTAAAAATGAAAAACAAGGTTGTTATAAAAATATTTCCTTGCACTTCTGAAATTATGAACTAGGTTAAAAAAATCAAGCGTGATAAAGATAGCGTTTTCTGAACCTGGTCTCAGAAAAGCACAAGGATGTTTAGTTATGATCGACGCACCCATTGCATCAGATAGACCTGTTACAACAAATAATACCCGTAAGATGCAGAAAGACGCTGAGTATCAGATCCGTGTTCAGCCTGTTGGTGATGCTGTTTTTCGAGATAAGATTTTGAAATATAAGGAGTTAAATTCTGGAGTATCTGTTTTTCATTTCTTACGTTCATCAGGACAAGAGAGATCCAATCTGGCTGCTATATATGCAGCATATAAGATTTGTTTTGATGCTGACTCATATTCGGAGCGCTCTGAATATGTATTTAAGAATAAATCTGAAAAAATCATTCAAGTAAAAGATATATATAAAACGGGCGTCATGTATGATCTGTTTTGTTTCCGTTTTGCTGTTGAAGTCAGTATAGATGGGAAATGGGTGCCTTTTCTTTTTACTCTGCATAATCGTGGTGATCTGCTTAGTACCAGTTTGTATTCGTATGAAGTGTTAAGTCCACATATAGCAACTCACCTTCTGCAGATGATTGATTGTTATCTGTATGGCTATAGTCGTGGAGTAATAAAACGGCATGCTGTATCTGCACCTGATTTTTTCAGAGTGATAGAATCTGAGCAGATTATTCTGGGATGCGATCAGGGGCTGTTTTATGAAAACCGGTTTGATGATCCAGAAGTTTTTCAAAGTACTTTACAATACTGGAATAGCAGCTTTACGGCAGAGTCGGAAAAATGGCCATCTGTAGCAACAAAAGGGTGGCTTGAGGCTTGTATGTAGTGATGGCTTCGTATTTTATGGCCTTAAAACGTCTGGCAAAGTACAAATGCAGAGAATATTATTCTCTTGAGCATTCAATGCAAATGAGAATAAAAAATCCGGTATCTCAAAATCAGATACCGGATTTGTGTGTGATTCAGAGGAATTCCGGGTACCTTTATGTATTAGAGGCGATAATATCCCGTAATACCATCGGCAGAATGCCTTTATGACGGATCTGATCCAGCTCGGATGAGGTATCCACACGAGAGGTCAGTTCAATCTGCTGTGATGAGCCATCTGCTCTGTTGATGTTCAGTGTCACAGTGCCGCGCGGCTCCAGCGTATCAATACCGTTCAGATCGAAGGTTTCTGTGCCATCCAGACTCAGAGATGCCCGTGTCACACCTTCCGGCAGTTGCAGCGGCAGAACGCCCATACCCACCAGATTGGATTTGTGAATACGCTCAAAGCTCTCTGCGATGATGGCTCTTACACCCAGCAGTGCAGGCCCTTTGGCTGCCCAGTCACGGGATGAACCTGTGCCATACAGCTTACCACCAAAGACAACGGTCGAGGTGCCTTCTGCACGGTAACGCTCAGCGGCATCGTAAATAGACATCTGCGCTGGAGCCGCGTCAGCCGAGTAATATTTAGTTACTGCGCCAGTGGTGCCCGGCAGCAACAGGTTTCTGGCTTTTACGTTGCCGAAGATACTACGCAGCATCACATGGTGGTTACCACGGCGTGCTCCCAGTGATGTCATATCTTCGTCAGCAACGCCTTGTGACCTCAGGTATTCCCCTGGAGGCGAATCCGGACGGATACGGCTAACCGGTGAGATATGATCCGTAGTGGTGTTGTCATCACACATCACCAGCATACGCGCGCCTGAGATATTGCTCAGAGAGTCTTCTGGTGTCTCCAGTGAGAAACCGTCGAAGAAGGAGATCTCCTGAATGTACGTTGAATCTGCATCCCATTTATACACAGGGCCTGTTGGGGATTCCAGTTTCTGCCAGGTCTCGGGGCCATCCAGAGAGTTTTCATAGGTTTCACGGAAGGCTTTCGGGTCCATACACTCCTGCATGGTTTGAGTAATCTCGGCGTTGCTTGGCCAGATATCTTTCAAGAAGACATTATTGCCGTTGGCGTCCTGACCAATAGGCTGAGTGGTGACATCAATATTGACGTTACCGGCTATCGCCATCGCTACCACCAGCGGGGGGGACATCAGGAAGTTGGTATCCACATCCGGGTGTACACGACCTTCAAAGTTACGGTTACCGGACAGCACAGAGGCCGCGATAATATCGTGCTTTTGCAGTGCTTCTTCGATGCTTGGTGCCAGAGGGCCGGAGTTGCCCACGCAGGTGGTACAACCGTAACCGGCGGTATTAAAGCCCAGGGCATCCAGATGCTGTTGCAGTCCTGCTTTGGTTAAGAAATCGGTCGCAACCGGTGACCCCGGAGCCAGAGAGGTTTTAACGCCAGCCGGTACCTTCATGCCCAGTTCGTTGGCCTTTTTGGCCAGCAGGCCCGCAGCAATCAGCAAGCCAGGGTTAGAGGTGTTGGTACAAGCGGTGATTGCGGCAATTACGATATCGCCGTCTTTTAGCTCTCTTTCAGGCAGCGGTTGGAAAATACCTGCTTCGTCTGCCTTCATTGGCGTTACGGTAACCACTTCAGGGTTACGGTCGCCTTCAGAGGCCGCTTTTCTGAATACATTGCCAATCTCAGCCAGTGGTAGTCGGTCTTGAGGGCGTTTTGGACCCGCAACAGAAGGCTCAACTGTGGACAGATCAAGCTGAAGCAGATCGGTATATTTCGGCAGTGCCTGACCCGGGGTCCAGGCCATATTCTGTGCTTTATAGTATTCCAGTGGCAGCTCACCATCACGACCGGTGGCTCTCATATATTCGGCAGAGACTTCATCAAACGGGAAGAAGCCCATCGTCGCGCCATACTCAGGGGACATATTGGCGATGGTTGCACGATCAGGCAGAGACAGGTTGGCACAGCCTTCACCCACGTATTCAACAAACTTACCGACTACACCGCCTGGGAAATTACGCAGCATTTCCGTGATGGTCAGTACCAGGTCTGTTGCCGTTACGCCTTCTCTTAATGCGCCTGTCAGCTCAACACCCACAACTTCCGGTGCCAGCATCTGCATGGGTTGGCCCAGCATTGAAGCACCGGCTTCAATACCGCCCACACCCCAGCCGACAATACCCAGGGCGTTCGCCATTGGTGTGTGGCTGTCCATGCCGATCAGCGTATCCGGAATCATCAAGCCATTCATGTTGAGATAGCCTTGTGCCAGATATTCCAGGTTAACCTGGTGCACAATACCGGTTTGTGGCGGAATAATACGGATGGTGTTGAACGCCTGTGCGCCCCATTTCAGGAAGGCATAACGTTCTTTGTTTCTGGCGGCTTCCAGCTCGCCATTGATTCTGAGAGATGCCGGGCTGCCAGTATTATCCATAGTCACCGTGTGATCAATCACCAGATCCGCACGTACCAGAGGCTCAATAATCGCAGGATCAAGGCCCATACGCTGCACTGCTGAACGCATCGCGGCAAAATCAACAATAGCGGGGGTACCACTCAGGTCGTGCATAATCACGCGACCCGCTGTGAAAGGAATTTCGATCGGTTGCTTACCCTGATGCTCTGTCCAGCCACCCAGCGCCTGAACCTGCTCAGCGGTTACGCCGTTTTGACCTACATTACGGGCGATACCTTCCAGAATAGGACGAAGAGAAAAAGGGAGTTCATCCAGCTTGATACCAAACTGCTCAGCCGTGTCTGGAAGACTATGGTAGTTGTGTGTGGTTCCTGGGAGGGTTCTAACCGAACCGGATGGATCGAAATTTATTGGAGTTGTCATTTTTTATACCTTTCGCAGAGAGGACGTTGCTGAAGCTACAACTTTGCACGAGTTTCTGGTCATTGCCTGAGCGGCAGGTCATTGTCAGGGTTACCCGGTTTTCGGATTAGTCGTATTTTCAGCCGTCAAACGAACCGCTATGTCTTGCAACATAAATTATTATCAGGTCAAGATTGTCGACAATATTAGCCATAAAATGCCTTAAAGCAAGTTTTGATGACAGACTTTAGTCTGAATTACATACAATCTAAGACTATTTGCTAGTATGTATTAATACTTTGAATGGAAGTGAAGCGGTATAAAAACGGTTTTTTCAGAGTGAACGACATTAGTGCTTTGTACGAAAAATGCCGAAATACTTTTGTTTAAGTGCACATAACTCTCTGGAAATGAGTTTGAATCATTCTTAATTTATAAAAGGTAAAAGCTGCATAAAATGTAGTGATACTTTATTCTTAGCTGAATGCTTCAGAATACTGCCTATACCCTGATGTTCATAAGGATTATGGCTGTTTTTCTTTGGTCTTCTATGATGTTTACCGGTTAAAGCACATTGTTTTTTAGTACTTTTGTCTAAGTTTTGTCGACTTTTCGCTTCATTTAACGAGTTTTCATTGAGCTGTCAGCCACTTTTTTTTTATAATAAGCCCACTAATCATAACTAGATTTAAGTGAGAAGTTTGACGCTATGAGTTACTATTCTGACTACTTAGAAGAAATTGAGGTTCGTAAAAACGAACTAGGCCTGAATCCTAAGCCAATCGACAGCGCGGAATTGCTATCTGAGATCATTGACCAGATCAAAGACACTGGTAATGCAGAGCGCGAAGCTTCTCTAAACTTCTTCATCTACAACACTCTGCCGGGCACCACGCCAGCAGCGGGTGTTAAAGCTAAATTCCTGAAAGACATCGTTACCGGTACTGAAACGGTGGCAGAGATCTCTCCTGAATTTGCTCTGGAACAGCTGTCTCACATGAAAGGCGGCCCTTCTGTTGAAGCGCTGCTGGATGTCGCATTGTCTGATCACGCTCAAGCTGCAGCGGCTGGCGAAATCATGAAGTCTCAGGTATTCCTGTACGATGCAGACACCGCTCGTTTGGCAGATGCTTATAAAGCGGGCAACGCAATCGCTAAAGAGATTCTGGAAAGCTACGCGAAGGCGGAATTTTTCACCAAGCTGGATGATATCCCAGAGAAGATCGATGTAGTGACTTACATCGCTGCTGAAGGTGACATCTCTACTGACTTGCTGTCTCCAGGCAACCAGTCTCACTCCCGTGCTGACCGTGAACTGCACGGTAAGTGCATGATCTCTCCTGAAGCCCAGCAAGAGATCGTTGAGTTAGGTAAGAAGCACCCTAATGCTAAAGTAATGCTGATCGCTGAGAAAGGCACTATGGGTGTAGGTTCTTCCCGTATGTCCGGTGTAAACAATGTTGCACTGTGGGCGGGTGAGCCAACTTCTCCGTACATCCCATTCGTTAACAACAAGCCTGTTGTTGCGGGTACTAACGGTATCGCACCTATTTTCCTGACTACTGTTGGTGTAACCGGCGGTATCGGCCTGGACCTGAAAAACTGGGTTAAGAAAACTGACGAGAACGGCGAAGTTGTTCGTGACGCAAACGGTGACCCAGTACTGGAAGAAGCCTACTCTGTTGCAACCGGTACCGTTCTGACGATCGATACTAAAGCTAAGAAGCTTTACAACGGTGATAAAGAGCTGGCTGACGTTTCTGACTCTTTCACGCCACAAAAAGTGGAATTTATGAAAGCGGGTGGTTCTTACGCGGTTGTATTCGGTAAGAAGATCCAGACTTTCGCGGCTGAAACTCTGGGCGTTGAAGCTCCAGTTGTTTACGCACCTTCTAAAGAGATCTCTAACGAAGGTCAGGGTCTGACTGCTGTTGAGAAGATCTTCAACCGTAACGCGGTTGGTGTAACGTCTAAGACACCTCTGCACACCGGTTCTGACGTTCGCGTTAAAGTGAACATCGTAGGTTCTCAGGACACGACCGGTCCTATGACCTGTCAGGAACTGGAAGCGATGGCCGCTTCTACTATCTCTCCAAGCGTTGACGGGGCGTTCCAGTCCGGTTGTCACACGGCATCAGTATGGGACAAGAAAGCTCAGGCCAACACGCCTAAGCTGATGGCGTTCATGAATGCATTCGGTGTAATCACTGCACGTGACCCGAAAGGCGTTTACCACTCAATGACTGACGTTATTCACAAAGTACTGAATGACATCACAGTTGACGACCGCGCTATCATCATCGGTGGTGACTCTCACACCCGTATGTCTAAAGGTGTAGCGTTCGGTGCTGACTCCGGTACTGTTGCTCTGGCACTGGCCACAGGTGAAGCGGCAATGCCAATCCCTGAGTCTGTAAAAGTAACCTTTAAAGGTGCTATGAAGCCTCACATGGACTTCCGTGACATCGTACACGCCACTCAGGCGCAGATGCTGAAGAAGTTCTCTGGCGAAAACGTTTTCCAGGGTCGTGTAATCGAAGTACAGATCGGTACGCTGCTGGCTGACCAGGCCTTCACCTTCACCGACTGGACTGCAGAGATGAAAGCGAAAGCTTCTATCTGTATCTCTACCGATGAAACTCTGATCGAATCTCTGGAACTGGCTAAGTCCCGTATCCAGATCATGATCGACAAGGGTATGGAAAACGAAGCGGGCATGCTGAAGGGCCTGATCGCTCTGGCTGACAAGCGTATCGCTGAAGTTAAATCTGGCGAAGCACCTGCTCTGGCTCCAGATGACAACGCTAAGTACTACGCTGAGCTGGTTGTTGATCTGGACGCAATCGACGAGCCAATGATTGCTGACCCAGACGTAAACAACGAAGACGTTTCCAAGCGTTACACCCACGATGTGATCCGTCCGGCTTCTTACTACGATGGCCGTAAAGTTGACCTGGGCTTCGTAGGTTCTTGTATGGTTCACAAAGGCGATATGCAGATCATTGCTGCTATGCTGCGTAACCTGGAGAAGAAGGGGCCTATCACGTTTAACGCACCTCTGGTTGTTGCGCCACCAACGTACAACATCGTTGATGAGCTGAAAGCCGAAGGCGACTGGGATATCCTGGCTAAATACGCAGGCTTCACGTTTGATGATGAAAATCCAAAACAAGAAGCACGTACTGCGTACGAGAACATCCTGTACCTGGAGCGTCCTGGTTGTAACCTGTGTATGGGTAATCAGGAGAAAGCGGCACCTGGCGACACTGTACTGGCGACGTCTACCCGTCTGTTCCAGGGCCGTGTGGTAGAAGATACTGCTGAGAAGAAAGGTGAGTCTCTGCTGGGTTCTACGCCAATGGTTGTACTGTCTACTATCCTGGGGCGTTTCCCTACTCTGGAAGAGTACAAGGCTGCCGTTGAAGGTATCAACCTGACGTCTTTCGCTCCACCAGGCGAAGATCTGAGCGTTGCACCTCAAGCTATCCCAGCTGCGCGTATCTAATCACTGATAAAGTGACTGGTTACAGCCCTGAGCATTCAATGCTGTTCACTTAAGCATTGAAGGTCAGCGGAAAAAACAAAGCCCGGTATCTGGTTTCCAGATACCGGGCTTTTTTATGGCTGATCAGCAAGGATCACAGATGGTCTTCCTTCTGATTGAGTGCTGTGACTTACGCCTGATTTTGCAATGAATCCATTGGGTGGATTGCCAGAAAGCTGAATATTCAGATATACCCTTTGCACAAAAGCTGCGTTCTGGCTATCAGAGGAACAAGGTTGTCCGTTTCGAATAAGCAATAATTTCCCCCTTACTTACAATGGCTGGGAACTTAACGAGGCAGCGAAAATGATTTCAGACCCATCTCAAAAATATCAACCAGCTTGTATTGTGTCTAACCCTGAGCGTGCATGGCCTGGTAAGCGACTTACGTCGGCTCCACGCTGGTGTTCAACCGACTTACGAGATGGGAATCAGGCGCTTGCTAATCCGATGGATCATGAGAGAAAACTCATGTATTTCAACCATCTTGTGCAATGTGGCTTTAAGGAAATTGAGGTAGCGTTTCCTTCAGCCTCCGAAACAGAGTTTGAATTTGTACGTAAGCTTATTGATCAGGACTACATACCAGATGACGTATGGGTGCAGGTGATTACTCAGGCTCGTCCAGATCTTATTCGCATGACGATGGAGTCCTTGAGAGGGGCAAAACAGGCGATTATTCATGTTTACAACGCGACTGCTCCAATTTTCAGAGAGGTTGTGTTTCAAAACTCAAAAGAGCAAACCGTCCAGTTGGCATTGGATGCTGTTGGCTTGATCAAACAATTATGTGATGAACGTCCGGATACGACATGGTGTCTGGAATACTCGCCTGAAACTTTTTGCTTTACCGAACTGGATTTTGCGTTAGAAATTTGTGAAGCCGTAAAAGACTTATGGGAACCTTCTGAGTCCAGGCCCTTAATACTCAATTTGCCGACAACGGTCGAAGTTAATACGCCTAATGTGTTTGCTGACCAAATTGAACTCTTTATGCGTAACTTTAGTGATCTGACCCATGTCACTATCAGCATTCATCCGCACAATGACCGTGGCACTGGTGTAGCCACAGCTGAGCTGGGGGTTTTGGGCGGTGCTCAGAGGGTTGAAGGTTGTTTGTTTGGTAATGGTGAAAGGACAGGCAATGTTGATTTATTAACCCTGGCCATGAATCTTTATAGTCAGGGTGTGAGTCCGAATCTGAGATTTGACGACATCAAAAAAACTATTGAGGTGGCGGAGTACTGTAACCGTATTCCTGTGCATCCAAGGCACCCTTACGCAGGCGAATTGGTCTTCACTGCATTTTCTGGTTCCCATCAGGATGCTATTAAAAAAGGTTTTGCCAACCGGCTTGAGAAGGGAGAAACCATTTGGAATGTCCCTTACCTGCCCATTGACCCCTGTGATCTGGGGTGTGCTTATGAAGAAGTGATTCGGGTAAACAATCAATCCGGTAAGAGTGGTGCAGCCTGGCTGATAGAGCAGAATCATGGGCTTAAGCTGCCCCGATCCTTACAGGTTGATTTCAGTGAAAAGGTAAAAGCCTTTACCAACCACTCAGGTTGTGAAATGAGCTTGGCAGAAATCTGGCAGTTATTTCGTGAATCGTATGGCGTTGTGAGTCAGCCTGACCTGCAGCTTGTCGAGTACGAGAGCAAGTCTGTGGCAGAGGAACAATGCATTTTTGCAAAGCTGAATCACAAAGGGCGTGAAATAGTAGTTCAGGGTAAGGGGGCTGGCATTATCAGTGCGTTGGTCAACGGGATCAAGCATGCCTTCGATATCGAGATAAACATTAAGGATTATTCCGAGCATACCCTGGGGCTGAGTACGCAAAGCCGAGCTATCACTTATGTCGAGATTCAATCAAGAACAGAGCAAAGCTTTTATGGCGTTTCAATCGATGCCGACTCATTAAAAGCCGTTTTGCAGGCGACATTGAATGCAGTTAGTTGCTTCCTGGAACAGTAAGACGCTTTTATGAGCCTGATTAACCTCAGGCTTTTTAATTCACAGAGAGAGTTTAGTGATAATGGAAAGGGTTATAAATATACCATCAGAAAATTGGAGCACTCCTCCTGGATTTGATTCCGGTATCGAGCATGGAATCAGGCTGGCTTGTTGCACTTATCCACTTGGCGATTGCTCTGTAATCAGTGACACCTCGTTTTCATGATCCTGACTGGGGTAAGCAACAAAAGAGTTGGGCGAAATGCCGATACGCTTTTTAAACATGGTGCTGAAGGAACTATGGCTGTCGTAACCGACGGCTACAGCTGCGTCCATAACAGAGTATCCGCTAGCTAGCAGTTCCATGCTTTTCAAAAGCCTGAAGCGCCGGAGCCATTCGCCAAAGCTCATCCCTGTTTCCGTATGGAATTTACGGGAAATGGTGCGTGCAGAAACATTCAGTGATGACGCGACATCGGCTAGCTCCCAAGGGCGCTCCAAATGAGCTGACACCCTGTCACAAAAAGCTTTGAGCTCTTTCGATATCGGCATGGCTACGTTGAAATCGGTCAGGTGAATTAAGCACAGCTCATCAAGGATAAGCTCATTGATACGTTCTTCACGTGAGCTGACCTCAAGGCCGTCCGGGAAGTCAGACGCAGCATTAATCAGCTCCCTGAGTAATGGACTGACCTGGAAAATACCTAACTCGTTACTCAGGTCTGCACGGGCAAAGGGGTCTATGAAAAGAGTGCGTACATCAACACTGCCGACTGCTACCAGGCTGTGAGGGACTCCTGCTGGTATCAGAAGTCCCCGTGAGGGAGGAATGACCCAGCAATTATCCTGAGCATAAACACGGATTACCCCCTTCAATATGTGTAAAAGTTGAATCGCCTGATGATCGTGTACTCCCTCTTTTATGCCGTGTTGATAGGAGTACTTAATAGCGCAGATGTTTTTTTTGAGTCGATCGGTCTGATAAAACATACTTCTGTTAACCGGCAGAGTGCTTGTGATTGATTTTAAAGCTGCAGGGCATTGTTTATCAATTAGGCTGGATTATTGTGCCTTTTATCTTATATGAAAAAACACACGGCAGGGGACAAAAAACCTGAAAAGCAGATATAAATCAGTCAGAAAAAAAGTGAATGAGCCTGAAGGAGAAAAAGTCATGAACACTTATGAACAGCTAAGCCTTTATGGGGTTATTGCCGCGTGAAAGAGTCCACAGCATTGCCATAACAGGCAAATAAAAAAGCACCTGCTATAAAAGTCAGGTGCTTTTTTCTTCTGATTTGATATAGCAATCAGAAGTGGATTATGTCCAGCGCTCTGCAAACAGAGGCTTAGGATTATCCAGTGCCGCTTGATAAGAGTAAGAGAACGGCTTCAGTGAACTCAGTGCCTCTTCGATGTTCTTGTCAGCGCGCAGGGCAAAGCTGTTAAAGCCGCAACGTCCCATTGCGTACAGCTGATCCTGCAGTACATCTCCGACCGCGCGAAGTTCGTTGGTGAAACCAAAACGATCACGCAGTTGACGGCCCAGGGTGTAACCACGACCATCAGTGAATACCGGGAAGTCTACCGCGACAACATCCAGCTCTTGCAGTTTGTTGGCTTGCTCGTCGAATACGGTGTCATTTGGAACCCAGACACCTACGGCTTCAAAAGCAGCCGCATCAAACTCGCCAGACAGCCACAGAGGGTAAGGCAACAGCACTTTACCGGAGGCTGGCAGTTCATCTTCCAGGCCAACCAGTTGCCACTGATCTTCTGTAATCTCGCCGTTCAGGATGATCTTAGGCATATACCGCCTCCTTAAATTTCTGTTGGCCAATACGGTGGTAAGCTTCTACAAAAGTTTCGCCTTCAACACGGTTGTCAACGTAAACCTTCATTACGGTTTCGATCGCGTCGGCAACACGTTCCAGTTTCAGTGCAGGACCTAAGATCTTACCGATATTAGCATCTGCGCCTGAGCGGCCCCCCAGAGACAGCTGGTAGAACTCTTCGCCTTTACGATCTACACCCAGCAGACCGATGTTGCCGATATGGTGGTGACCACAGGCATTCATACAGCCAGAAAAATTAAATTCGATATCACCCAGGTCATACAGGTAGTCCAGATCTTCAAAGCGACTCTGAATCTCTTCTGCTACCGGGATCGAACGCGCATTCGCCAGGTTACAGAAGTCACCGCCAGGGCAGCAGATCATATCAGTTAGTTTTCCGATATTTGGCGTGGCCAGGCTATTCTCTTCCAGAATCTGCCACAGGGTAAACAGATCAGCTTTTTTCACATCAGACAGTACGATGTTCTGATGGTGGCTTATGCGCAGTTCGCCGTAGCTGTATTTCTCGGCCAGATCTGCAACCAGATCCAGTTGAGCATCGGTAATATCACCTGGAGGCACGCCTGTTTTCTTCAGTGAGATTGTGACTGCAATATAACCATCTTGCTTATGTGCAACCGTATTATTGGTCACAAAGCGAGAGAAAGCTTTGTTGTCAGCGCGCTGCTGCTCGAAGTCACCTTCGTCAGGGGAGGTTTCGTAATCCGGGTCAATAAAGAAGCTCTGAGCTTTAGCCATTGCTGCTTCAGTCAGGGTAGATGGACCATCTTTCAGATGCTCCCATTCAGCTTCAACACGCTTGGCGATATCTTCGACGCCCAGTGCTTTTACCATGATTTTAATACGGGCTTTGTACTTGTTATCACGGCGACCAAACTGGTTGTAAACACGCAGAATCGCTTCCAGATAGGTCAGCAGGTGTTTGGCTGGCAGGTTTTCACGTACCAGATCACCTACCATAGGTGTTCGTCCCAGACCGCCACCGACGTATACATCAAAGCCTGTGCTGCCATCTTCATTTTTAACCAGTTGCAGGCCGATATCGTGTACACGAATAGCCGCGCGGTCATTGGCTGATGCGGAGATGGCTATTTTGAACTTACGTGGCAGGAAGTGGAATTCAGGGTGGAAAGTAGACCACTGACGAATCACTTCACACCATGGACGAGGGTCCGCCACTTCATCACGAGCTACACCGGCAAACTCATCGGTTGTGGTGTTGCGGATGGTGTTACCACTGGTCTGAATCGCATGCATCTCAACCGTTGCCAGCTCTTCCAGAATATCCGGAGTGTCTTCCAGCTTAGGCCAGTTGAACTGTACGTTCTGACGCGTCGTGAAGTGTGCGTAACCTTTGTCGTAAGTACGAGCAATATGTGCCAGTTTACGCATCTGTTCAGCACGTAGCATGCCGTACGGAATCGCGACGCGTAGCATAGGGGCATGACGCTGAATATAGATGCCGTTCTGGAGACGCAGAGGCAGGTACTCATGCTCTTCCAGTTTACCGTCCAGATAACGTTGCGTTTGATCCCTGTGTTGGGCCACGCGCTCTGCAATTAACTTATGATCGTAATCGTCGTACTTGTACATTCTTTTTCCTACGACTAGGTAGCTTTAACCACGGTTTGGCTGCACGAAAACGAATAATGGCAGCTTGAATGAGGGCAAGATATCAGTCCTGCCTTATAATTAAAATGAATTTATATCTATATATTTATTTCAAAAAGAAATAACTGTATATGATGTTTCAACTCGGAACTTTCACTCGATAATCGTCCAGGCTTTTACCCGCCACAGCCAGATAAAGGTGCAGGTATTTAAGGCGCGGTAGATGAGCTGTACCGCCCAGATACCGACCAGCCCAAACCCCAGATAAGGCCCGAAAATAAAGGCCAGGGGCAGGAAGAGTGCCCATTGCAGAGTCACTGAAACTATCATCACCAGACGACTGGCACCAGCTCCAAGCAGGGCCTGAGTCAGCACAATTGCGGCGGCGTCAATGATCACCATCACAGCGGTCAGTTGCAACAGTGGAGCGCCATACTCGATACCCGAATTTTCGATAATGAATAGCGATAAAATCTCTTTAGGGAATATCAATAGCGGAATCGCTATCAGGCTCAGCAGAGCAACAGCCACTTTTACTACATCAATCCCCCATTGCTGGGCTTCGTGATCCTTCTCCTGGCCCAGTGCTTTCCCCACCATGCTGGTGGAAGCCATACCCAGACCAACCGCAGGCAGGATCATTAACAGAGACAGGTTTACCAGTACATGGCCAATGGCCAGCGACAGAGGGCCGATTAGGCCTATAATCCAGAACAGACACAGATACCCCATAGCAAACAGGGTTTGTTGCAAAGAATTAGGCAGAGACAGGGTTAACAGTTGCCAGCTGACAGGCAAACCGGGTAAGCGCTGCAGAAAACCCTGACGATGGATCTTACGCAAGGTATAAATAAACCAGGCCAGAGAGCCTGAAAAAATAGAAATACAGGTGCCTAAACCTGCGCCCTCCACGCCCATAGCGGGCAGGCCCAGTTTGCCATAGATCAGGCAGTAGCTGATCAGTATATTGCTCAGGTGAATCAGCAGAATGATCTTCAGATAGATCCCCGAGTGATGCATACCATTCCAATAGCCTCGAAAAGCCAGATTAATACCCACGCCAAGCAGAGCGATAATACGCCACTCCAGATAGGGAATCGCCAGTTCCACCACAGCTCCATTACTATTAAGCAACGATAAGGTAGATTCAATAAAGGGATAGAAGAGGATGATAATTGGCAAACAGAGCAGAAACGCCAGAATTAAGCCTGCATGTAGCGTATCAACCTGAGACTTTTTGCAGTCTGCGCCAAAGTGAAAAGCGGTGGTGGATTGCACACCAGACGATAAGCCCAAAATCAACGCTGTAATCACAAACGCCGCATAACCGCCGATTCCTGCTGCTGCCAGAGATGTGCTACCCAAGGCTCCAACCATGGCGGAATCCACCAGATTAATCAGACTCTGGGAAAGCATACCGCCTATGATAGGGAGGGCGAGCTTTAAAATCGCTTTTAGCCGATCTATGGGAGGAAATAGTCGGGTGCAAAGGGAGGTTGCCAAGGTGGTTATATCGTCCTGGAGTGTTGTGGGCTTTTTTACGCAAAAATCCCTCAATCCTGAGATATGAGGGATTTTTGCTTACTATACAGCAAATGCTGTAACGAAATCTCTGGTGAGATCACGCTGCAGGCTGGTTTGTCCAGAGTCTTACTCTGTAACTGTTCAGGTTTTTACTCTGGATCGTAAGACAGTACCGACATCAGCCAGCGTTCCATCTCTTCAGTACTTCTGCCTTTGGCTTCTGCCAGGTTTTCCACCTGATCCTTGTCGATCTTACCGGTACCGAAGTATTTCGCTTCCGGGTGGCCGAAGTACCAGCCACATACCGCTGCTGCAGGAGACATCGCCAGGCTGGAGGTCAGTTCCAGACCGGTATTCTCTGTCGCATTCAGCAGTTTAAACAGCGTTTCTTTCTCTGTGTGATCAGGACAAGCCGGGTAACCTGGTGCAGGACGAATGCCCTGGTACTGTTCTTTAATCAGGGCTTCATTCTCCAGTGACTCGTCAGCAGCATAACCCCAGAACTCTTTTCGGGTACGCTCATGCAGATGTTCGGCAAAGGCTTCTGCCAGACGGTCTGCCAGGGCTTTAACCATAATGGAGTTATAGTCATCACCGGCCTCTTCATAGGATTTGGCCAGTTCATCAGCGCCAATACCGGCGTTGACCGCAAAGCCACCGACATAATCGTTCAGACCTGTGTCTTTCGGGGCTACATAGTCCGCCAGACTCAGGTTTGGTTTGCCATCGGGTTTCGGGGTTTGCTGACGAATATGGTGGAAGCGGGATATCACTTCAGAGCGACTCTCATCAGCATACACCTCAACCACGTCAGCATCCGTAGTATTCGCTGGCCACAGGCCAATCACACCGCGCGCCTTAATCAGTTTCTCGTCGATGATCTTCTTCAGCATCACCTTGGCATCTTCAAACAGGCTACGAGCGGTTTCACCCACGACCTCATCGTCCAGAATCGCTGGAAATTTACCGGCCAGATCCCAGGTCATAAAGAACGGCATCCAGTCGATACGATCAACCAGTTTTTCCAGTGGGTAATCGTCAAATACGGTGATACCTTTTGCTGCGGGTGTCACCGGTGTGAAGTTATCCCAGTCCAGTTGCAGCTTATTAGCGGCTGCGTTTTCGTAACTGATACGATCTGCTTTGGCACGACGGTTGGCGTTACGAATACGGGTTTCTTCGTACTCCTGACGACGATCGGCAATAAAGTCATCACGTAACTCGTCACTTAGCAGCTGACTAGCGACACCTACCGCACGGGAGGCATCGGTGACATAAATCACGGGGCCTTTTTTATACTGAGGGTCGATCTTAACCGCAGTGTGCGCCTTAGATGTGGTTGCACCACCAATCATCAGCGGGATATGGAAGTCCTGACGCTCCATCTCTTTGGCGATATGTACCATTTCGTCCAGAGACGGAGTAATCAGACCGGACAGGCCGATGATGTCTGCATTCTCTTCTTTGGCAACCTGCAGAATCTTCTCTGCTGGCACCATAACACCCAGATCGATCACTTCGTAGTTATTACACTGGAGAACAACGCCCACGATGTTTTTACCGATATCGTGTACGTCACCCTTAACGGTGGCCATAATGATCTTACCGTTGCTTTCCACCGCACCGGATTTCTCCGCTTCGATAAAAGGTACCAGATGAGCAACAGCCTGCTTCATTACACGGGCGGATTTTACGACCTGTGGCAGGAACATCTTACCGGCACCAAACAGGTCGCCGACCACGTTCATACCGTCCATCAGTGGGCCTTCGATCACCTGAATTGGACGATCCGCTTCCAGACGGGCGGCTTCGGTATCTTCAACAATAAAGTTAGTGATACCTTTAACCAGTGCATGTTCAATACGCTTATTGGTTGGCCAGGAGCGCCACTCCTGATCTTCTTTTTTCTCTTCTGCGCCACTACCACGGTACTTATCGGCAATCTCCAGCAGGCGATCGGTACCATCTTCACGACGGTTCAGCACTACATCTTCAACGTATTCGCGCAGTTCTTCCGGCAGATCATCATAAACCGCCAGCTGACTGGCGTTTACGATACCCATAGTCATGCCTTCTTTAATGGCGTGATACAGGAATACCGAGTGGATCGCTTCACGCACCGGGTTATTACCGCGGAAAGAGAAGGACACATTAGATACACCACCAGATACCATAGCATGGGGCAGATTGTCAGTAATCCAGCGGGTGGCTTCAATAAAATCAACGGCGTAGTTATTGTGCTCTTCAATACCGGTGGCGACCGCGAAGATATTAGGATCGAAGATAATATCTTCAGCCGGGAAACCGATATCGTTGACCAGTACTTCGTAGGAGCGCTTACAAATCTCTACTTTACGCTCAAAGGTATCTGCCTGACCCTCTTCATCAAACGCCATCACAATAATGGCTGCGCCGTAACGCATACATAGCTTGGCGTGATGACGGAAGGCTTCTTCACCCTCTTTCAGAGAGATGGAGTTCACCACCGGCTTACCCTGTACGCATTTCAGGCCTGCCTCAATGATCTCCCACTTAGAAGAGTCGATCATAATCGGCACTTTAGAAATTTCAGGCTCGGAGGCGACCAGATTCAGGAAGGTGACCATGGCAGACTGAGATTCCAGCATGCCTTCATCCATATTGATATCGATCACCTGAGCGCCATTTTCCACCTGCTCCTGAGCCACTTCCAGCGCGGTATCGTAATCTTCTTCCACGATCAGGCGCTTAAAGCGGGCCGAACCGGTGACGTTGGTACGCTCCCCCACGTTTACAAACAGACTGTCTTTTTCGATATTGAATGGCTCCAGGCCACTCAGGCGACAAGCGGGTTCAATGGTCGGAATCTGACGCGGTTTGTGTTTGGCGACGGTTTTCGCGATCGCAGAGATATGTTCTGGCGAAGTACCGCAACAACCACCGATGATGTTGACAAAGCCACTGGCTGCGAATTCATCAATAATAGCGGCCATCTCTTTACCTGATTGGTCGTATTCACCAAACTCGTTCGGCAGACCCGCATTCGGGTGCGCAGACACATAGGTATCCGCTTTGTTGGACAGCTCTTCCAGATATGGGCGCAGTTCGGTGGCACCCAATGCACAGTTCAAGCCCACAGACAGTGGCTTGGCGTGACGAATCGAGTTCCAGAACGCTTCTGTGGTTTGACCAGACAGAGTACGACCGGAGGCATCGGTAATAGTACCGGAGATCATAATCGGCAGTTCAATGCCCAGCTCTTCAAATACATCCTGGACCGCAAAGATGGCGGCTTTAGCATTCAGAGTATCAAAAATGGTTTCAATCAGAATGATATCGGCACCGCCTTCGATCAGGCCTTTTGTGGCCTCACGGTAGTTTTCCGCCAGGGTATCAAAATCGATATTACGGAAACCCGGATCATTTACGTCAGGAGAAAGCGACGCAGTACGACTGGTTGGGCCGAGCACACCGGCGACAAAACGTGGCTTTTCTGGTTCCTGCGCGGTTTTCTCATCGGCTGCCGCACGGGCCAGACGCGCCGCTGCAACGTTCAGTTCATAAACCAGTTCTTCCATACCATAGTCAGACTGGGACAGTCGGGTGGCATTAAAAGTGTTGGTTTCCAGAATATCAGCGCCAGCATCCAGATAAGCCAGGTGCACGGCTTTAATCACGTCTGGACGGGTCAGCACTAACAGGTCGTTATTGCCCTGAATATCAGAAGGCCAGTCTTTAAAGCGCTCACCACGGAAATCTTCCTCGGTGAGTTTATAGCCCTGAATCATGGTGCCCATACCACCGTCCAGGATCAGGATGCGGTCTTGAATGGCTTGTTTGAGCGCTGCGATACGGGTGTCCAGATTCATTCTCTTTGGGTCTCCGGTGTTACAGAAGCTAATAGGGTAATTGTTTGTTTTTTAGTAAATTTCGCCATTTTAGCAAAAAATATAATGGATTAAGAGATTAGTTGCTTATAACGACATGAGAGCTTTGCATAACAAAATGAAAATAGTTCATCAGGATAGCTTTTCTGATTGCGGCGGGTTTATGAGAAGGGGGGGTAAAATAGTGTTACTTAATCCGTCTCAATGTCATTATATTGCCTTTGATTGCCTTGTTTTTTCAATGGGTAAAAACCTGATAAAAAGACCAGGGTATTTTCAAACCTTTAAAATTGCAATAAAATGTCAGCAATTATTCATAGGGTTACAGGTGTGGAAAATATGTCCGCCATTATTGAAATTACTGAAAACGCAGAAAACTATCTGGGCGAGCTGCTGGGAAAACAAGATGTAGAAGGCATTGGTGTGCGTGTATTTGTGACCCAGCCTGGTACTCCTTATGCTGAGACCTGTCTTGCATATTGCCGTCCGGGAGAAGAAGAGTCGGAAGATATTCTGCAGGAAGGTTCACCATTCCCGGTTTATCTGGATAAAACCAGTTCAACCTATCTTGAAGAAGCTATTGTCGATTTTAATCCGGATCGTATGGGTGGGCAGCTAACGATTAAGGCACCTAATGCAAAGATGCCGAAAGTCAGTGCAGATAGTCCTCTGGCAGAACAGATTAACTATGTGCTGTATTCTGAGATTAATCCGGGGTTGTCTGCTCACGGTGGCGAGGTGAAGCTGGTCGAGCTGATTGATGATGAAGTTGCTGTGCTTCAGTTTGGCGGCGGTTGTCAGGGCTGCTCTGCCGTTGATCTGACACTGAAGGATGGAGTGGAGAAGACGTTGCTGGAGAAAATTCCTCAACTGAAGGCCGTTAAAGACGCGACGGATCACACGGTAACTGACAATGCTTATTTTAAATAATTGAGCAAAAACCCGGATTAAGCCGTATCTTAAATTAAAAGCTGCCATTTCTTTGAAGTGGCAGTTTTTTTATGTCTGTCTGATTTTGTTTTAATTGATCTGTGACGGTTTTGTAGCTTTGTCATGTCTGGATGTTTTTCATACACTTAAGTGTTAAAGAATCAGGAAGCTTTATCTATGAAATACTTGATTGGCTTTGTTTTTTTGTTGTGTTCATTGTCTTTGACAGTCAGAGCAGAATCTGAGTTTATTACTCTCGGAACCGGTGATATTACAGGAGTATATTATCCGGCAGGCGGAGCGATATGTCGTCTTGTCAATAAAGATCGGGCTGAGCATGATATTCGTTGTGCGGTAGAGAGTACCCCTGGCTCTGGTTATAACCTGCAGGCGCTAAAAGAAAATGATCTGGATCTGGCGATTGTTCAGGTTGACTGGTTGTTTTTTTCCAATGCCAGGAAAGGTTTTTTTACTGACCAGGAAGGGCAGGAGTCGTTACGATTATTGATGAACCTGCATTCTGAAAGTTTCACGATTGTTGCGCGTAAGGATAGTGGTATTCTTACCTTTAATGACCTTAAGGGCAAAAAAGTTAATGTAGGCATTCCCGGATCAGGCCATAGAAAAACCTTTGAATTGATTATGGAGAAAAAAGGCTGGAGGATGTCCGATTTTGCTCTGGCCAGTGAGCTGTCTGCTTCTGATATGGCCTCGGCTTTATGTCAGGGAAAAGTTGATGCCTTTGTGTATTTTGTCGGGCATCCGAACACGTCTGTCAGGGAGGCAACATCATTCTGTGATAGTCGTCTGATTGCAATGCCTAAGCTTTTACTTGAGCGCCTGCACCGTGAGTTTCCTTTTTACTATGAAGGCTATATCCCAGGTGGGATGTACCGGGGCAATGCAGAAGATATAGCCTCACTGAGCGTTGATGCCAGCCTGGTAGCGACTGAGAACCTGTCAGAAAATGCTGCCTATATTATTGTCCGGCAACTGGCTGAAAATCAGCAGCACCTCAGAAATCTGCATCCGGCGCTTAGTCGGTTACGGCTTGATACAGAACGTTTTCTCAGTCGTCAGAAGTTTTTGCCTCTGCATGAGGGAGCCAGACGCTATTATCTGGAAGTTAAAAATTGAGCAGCTTTGCTGGATCGACAGATTGTTATTTGACTTAAGTCGTGAATTTTGTGATTTTGTTCAAACGTATGTTTTATGTTTTCAGACTTTATGAGTTTGCTGCATATATCAGTGACCACATAACAAGAATAATGATAGGAATTCAGATGAAAAAAAGTTTACTTGCTTCAGTTATTGCAGGTTCTATTGTGCTGTCGGGTTGTAATAGTAGTGATAGCGCAATTGACTCAGATAATATCGACCCATCCGCATCTCCTGATCCTGGCTCTATTCCCGTTTCTTCTGTCAGTTTTGATCCAACAAACGGCAATATATCAACACCCACAGATTTGCTGATGAATCCGGCTACAGGGCTGTTGTCTGTTCCTGCGTCAGGGGATATATATGACTCCCTGAATTCTCAGGATGGCTGGGGTATTGGTTCTCCAATCAATATTGCTGTTGATTATCCTGGGCGACAATATGGTACTTTCAGCCTGGATGAAGGATCACTGGATGATAGTGATGCCATTATTCTGTTTGATCTGACCGCTTCTGAACTGTTGGAATATGGCGTTGATTATACGCTGTCATCCGGTAGCAGTGGCCTGACAATTACTCCATTAAAAGCATTTAAACCGGCTAATCAGTATTTGCTGGCAGTCACTGATCAGGTGCATGACTCTCTGGGGCGCCCTCTGACACCATCGACAATGTATTCGCTGTTATCTGATAGTAGTACGGACGTGTCCCTGCTGACTTCTGATGCGGCTCAACAGGCGCAGCTGGCAGGTATTCAGGCTTTGCTGACAGGTATCAATCCTGTGCTGAATAGCTTTGTGCCTGCCGATAGCTCTATCGTTTATTCCACACGCTTTACCACCCTGTCAGCAGAGCCGGTAATGCAGGCCGTGATGGATCAGATTGTTTCTTCTCAGCCCCAGATAGGCTCTGTTACTGGTATTGGAACTGTGCTGTCAGCGCTGGGGATGAATCTGGCGGATAATAAGCTCAGTTCATTTTTGACGGCAACAGGCCGCGATGCTCTGACGGTAGCATCGGCAACGGCTGCCCATGACCCTCTGGTTTATTATGCCGGTATGCAGTTGCCTTATTTTCTGGAGACTCCAACCGCGTTTAACTGTGGTGTGCAGTTAGCAGGAACAGGAACCTGTGATGCGTTATCGAGTTATTGGCAGGCTGATGATGGCGGTGCATTACGTGCCGGGCATTACGCGCCAGAGAAACGCAGTGATCATACTGTTCAGGTGCTGATTACAGTGCCTGATGAGAATAATCTGCCCGCAGGTGTGTCCAAACCCGAAAATGGCTGGCCGGTGGTTTTATATGTTCACGGTGTGACCTCTTACAAAGAAACCGTGATGTCCATTGCCGGTAATCTGGCTGCACAAGGTGTTGCTGTAGTGGCTATTGATCAGCCTTTACATGGCAGTCGTAGTATTGATATGGATGGCGATGGGGTCTATGAGCTGACCACTACTTCACCTGAAAATGGTTCGGCTTATAGCAAAGGTACCTCGCTGGTCTATGCGAATCTGGGGTCTTTGAGAACGGTGCGGGATAACCTGAGACAGTCTGCTGCTGACGTACTGAGCCTGCGCGCAGCGCTGAGCAATACTACGGTTTACACCAGTCTGTCTCAGACTCCGGTCACAGAGGTTGATCTGGATGGAGAGAGCGTCTCTATGCTGGGCGTTTCTCTGGGTTCTATGGTGGGGACTTCTGCGTTAGGGATGTCAGACAGTTATGATGCTGATGGCGATGGCCTTACTGAAGCCGATGCTGACAATCCATTTGACTTTAATGCTGCCGTGTTAACGGTTGGTGGTGCTCAGTCGGCTGCTGTTATGGGCTATTCCAATGAGTTTGGCCCTATTGTAAAAGCCTCTTTTAAACAGAACGATGGTTTTGCTGCCGCCGTGGCTGAAAACCTGGGTTATACACCTGAAGGCTTTATTGCTCTGAGAACCAGTGACCCGCTGACCTATGATAGTCTGGCCAATGTCGCTTATCCTGCGTTTTTGAAGGGCTTTGTTTCCGGGGCGCTGCAGGTTATTGATAGTGGTGATTCTCTGCTCTGGGCTGGAAAGGTCGCAGCCGATACTCCAGTGCTGGTGACGCAGGTTACGGGTAATGGCGTTAACCTGGCCGACCAGACTGTACCCAATAGTCTGTCTTCTGAAGGGTTTCCTCTGGCTGGCACCAGCGGGTTGATTAACACCCTGGGGTTAAGTCAGGTTTCAGGCAGTGTGGCATCGGCGACGGCTTTGAAAGCATATACTAATTTCCTGGTGGGTAAGCATTCGTCATTGCTTGATCCATCACCGGAAGAAGGCGTGACCCAGGATGCTGCTTCTGCGCTGGCGGCGACTGTAGAGATGCAGACTCAGGCGGTATCATTTATCGCGACTCGGGGGCGAGCCATCAGTGTCAGCAATAATAACGTTGTTGAATAAGACAGAAACTCTCTGAGAATAATAATTACGGAGTACGAAATATGAATTGCAGGAAAACACTGCTATCCCGAATTGTGAGAGCTTCTGCTTTAATTGGTGCCGGGATGCTGGTAAATCAGGTTCACGGCGCCGGTTTTGCGTTGAATGATCATAGTGCAACAGCATCTGGTAATGCTCTGGCAGGCGCTGCTGCCTCTAAGGCTGATATTTCAGGTAGTTTCTGGAATCCGGCGCTGTTGACTAATGCTTCAGGTCCCGAACTTTATATGTCGGGTGCGGCGTTACTACCGAGTATGGATGTCAGCGCGAATTCAGCCAGCGATCCGGCCGGAAACCATATTTCTGGTGAAGCCACTGATGTGGTTGATCCCAGCATTGTGCCTGCTATTTATTATGCCCACCCGGTTGCAGAGAATACTGTAGCAGGTTTGTCATTTAATGTGCCTTTTGGCTTGTCTGGTGAATATGGGCGGGACTGGGCCGGGCGTTATCATTCTGCTGAAACATCGGTGGAAGTGATGACGCTGGCAGCATCTGTTGCCCATAAGGTAAGCGAAACGATCAGTGTAGGTGGTAGTTTACAGGTACACAAAGGTAGCGTGTTACTGGCTGCTGCACTGACAGATTTTGCCGGTGGCCTGAGTAATCATGGAGAAGGTTATGGAGAGCTGGAAGGGGATGATATTTCTGTTGGTTATTCGCTGGGTGTGCTGTTTGAGCCTGCTGAAGGAACCCGAATTGGTCTGGGGCATCGTAGTGAAATTGATTTCACTTTTGAAGGTGAATCTTCCTATGACAATGTGCCTCCGACTCTCAGAGCTCTGGGGGTGGATGAAGCCTATCTGTTTGATCAGATCGATTTCCCATCAGTAACCAGCCTGGGGCTGGAGCAGGATGTGAATGAACGGCTAACGGTTGCAGCTACCGCAATGTATACCGGCTGGAGCTCAATGGATGAGATGCGAATCGCTTTTGCGCCCGGACCGGATAATATTAAGCAGCCAGATTCAGTGATTACCTTTAAGTTTCAGGATCAGTGGTTCTATTCTTTGGGGTTGAGTTACCTGGTTGATGATAAGTTAACTGTCAGAACTGGTGTGGCCAGAGATTACTCTCCGGTAAGGGATGAATACAGAACCGCTCGTACACCGGATGATGATCGAACCTGGTATTCTTTCGGTGGCAGTTATCAGTTCTCGCCGGATACCGAATTACATATGGCTTATACCTACGTTGATGTAGATGATACATCCGTCATACGTGATGGCTCTCTGCCAGAGGATGCTTCGCGTGGGAGATTGAATGCTGATTATGAGACTCATGCCCATGTGTTCTCATTAGGTTTTAATATGAAGTTCTGACATCTGTGGGCCAGGGAAGGCCGACAAATAAATATGTTCTGGCTTTGGAGGTTTTGTTGGGAACGTTTCTGAGTTAAGTCTCAGCAGAAGGCTATAAAACACCGGGCGCAATACGGTGTTTTTATCATCAAAGCTTATGCCTGTCTTAGTTCTCCAGTGCTATAAGCTGTGCCAGATATTTTTCTTCAAACTCTTCCCGTGGCAGTGGGCGACTGAAGTAAAAGCCCTGAAATTCATCTACACCCAGCTCTCTGAGCATACCAATCTGAATTTCATTTTCGACGCCTTCAGCATTAACCCATATACCTAAGCCATGACCCAGTTCCAGAATTGTCTTAATAATCGCTCTGTCCTGAGGGTCCTCATGCATCTCCATAACGAATGTGCGGTCGATTTTCAGCTTATCTACTGGCAGGCGTTTCAAATAGCTGAGTGAAGAGTATCCAGTACCAAAATCGTCCAGAGCAATCTTAATGCCCAGTTGTTGAAGGTGGCATAAGGTGCTCTGAACATTATCCAGGTTCTCGATCATATTCTGTTCAGTGATCTCGATGCAGAGAAAATCAGGCGGTATATGGTAGCTTTTGATCTTTTCCTGAACAAACTGAGCAAAATCTTTCTGATTTAACCGGTTGGCAGAGATATTAACTGATAATGTAACTGCCGGGATATCCTGCTTAAGCCAGGTTTTGACCTGTTTAATGGCTGTTTCCAATACCCAGTCATCAAGCAGGGAGATCAGCCCGGTTTTTTCTGCAATAGGGATGAACTCAAAAGGAGGGATCAGTCCTCGTTGTGGATGAGGCCAGCGAACCAGTACTTCAGCTCCGATGACTTTGCCATGTTTGGCATTCAGCAGAGGCTGATAATGCAGACAGAGTTCATTACGTTCAATGGCCAGGCGCAGCTCCTGTTCAACCGCTCGTTCTTTAAGCGCTTCATGCTGCATTTCCGGGGCAAAAAATGTGTAACGGTTGCGTCCGCCGGATTTGGAGCGATAGAGGGCCAGATCGGCAAAACGAAACAGTTGTTGCTGGGTGTCGCCTTCAATAATCACTTCACGGGCTTCGGGATAAATCGCAATCCCCAGGCTGACAGAGCAGTTTATATTATTGTTGTTCAGGCAAATTGGCTCACTCAGTGAAGCCATAATATTCCTAGTCAGTTCTGCAATCTTTTCTCTGTCGCTGATATTAGGCAGAGTTACTGCAAATTCGTCTCCCCCAAGGCGAAAGATCATGCCTTTATTACCAACCAGTTCCTGTAGGCGATGACCGGTTTTGATCAGTATCATATCGCCTGTAACATGACCCTGGGTATCGTTGATATCTTTAAAATTATCAATATCAATCAGTATAAGACTGAGTGATGACAGGCTGCCGTCATCAACGTCATCAGTTTGTCGACTGAGTTCATTGTTAAAATGAATACGGTTAGGCAGAGATGTCAGGCTATCATAGTGGGCCAGGTAACGGATACGTTCCAGAGCGCGTTTGCTGTCTGTAATATCAACAACAGAGCCTTCAATATGCTCAGGATGATCTTTTGTGGCCTGAATCAGGCGATTACTGACAGATATCCAGCGTTTTTGTCCGCTGCGGGTATAGATTTCGACTTCATTAAGCGTGAAGAAACCTTCTTTACGCAGGCGCTTCATCGCTTTCAGCCATTCATGGGGGCGAACGTAGACCATTTTTCCGATATGGCTGATAGCCGCGATGCATTCTTCCGGTGATTCATAGCCCAGAATTATTGCCAGAGCCTGATTTACATTAATATAGCGGCCATCCATCGTGCTCTGATGTAAACCTGCCAATGAATTCTCAAAAATGCTGCGATATTTTTCTTCGGCTGCGGTTAGTGCCGATTCGGCATCTTTCTGAGCAGTAATATCATGGACTGTACCGACAATTGACTGAATCTGTCCATGTTTATCCTGTATTGCTTTACCATTCAGGCGAATCCATATGAGGCGTCCATCCAGACGTCTCATCCGCAGTTCCATACCTTTTACCTGGCCAAACTGACTCAGTTGCTGCAGAAAATCCAGCCTATCCTGCTCACAGGCATACAGATCCTGAGCAAGGTGCTCTATCTGTTCACACATTGATAAGGCGTTGTGATAACCGAATGTCTCTGCCAATGACTGGTTTGCGTATATCAGTTTGCCGCTTTTATTGGTCTGATACACACCGTCAACGGAGTGTTCAAGAATAGCACGGTAGTTTTCCCGGTCGGTCAGGTTGTAGCCAAAGAGGACTAAGCCTTGCTCACTTTTGCGGATAATTTGCCAGCGATATGTGACTGTCTCATGGTACTGCATGTCGCAGGTAATGCCTCTGGCAGAACCCTCGGAAAATGTTTCCAGAGCTTTGCTTTTAAAGCTATGAGACAGCAGGTCATTGATATCAGAGATGCGCAGTTCATTAAATAATTGTTCGGCTGATAAATTAATGGCAGAGCATGTGCCATCAGCCGATAAAAGAATGACCGGTAAAGGTAGCTCGGAGTAATTCTGGGCTGACAAATCTGAAGCAAGCATGAACTGGATTCAAGGTCCTGTAATTATTATCTGACTAAGACTATTTTCTTATGAGAAAAAAAACAATAGGTGTTACAAAAAATCTGAATCTTTGAAACAGGTTAACTTGCTGTTTGTAAAAAGAAAAAAAGGAGACCGAGGTCTCCATAAATAAGGTCGGGCCCATGAGCTATTCACGAGCTCATAGTGAAAACCACTCAGGCCGAATGAGCCAGACCCACTTTTGATCGATTAGGGCGATCAATAGAAGAAGTAATATACTGTCCTGTAGAAATCAGTTTATTCAGATCAATACCGGTTTCTATGCCTAAACCCTGTAGCATATACACCACATCTTCACTGGCCACGTTACCCGCTGCACCCTTAGCGTATGGGCAACCGCCCAGACCACCGACAGAGCTGTCTACAACGCTGATACCTTCCTCCAGTACCGCATAGATATTGGCCAGTGCCTGACCGTAGGTGTCGTGGAAGTGGGCTGCCAGCTTTTCAACCGGAACAAACTGGCTGACGGCGCGCACCATCTCTTTTGCTTTTTGTGGCGTACCGACACCGACGGTATCTCCCAGAGAGATCTCGTAGCAGCCCATGTCGTACAGGGCTTTAGCCACTTCAGCGACCTTCTCTGGTGCAATTTCACCGTCGTAAGGGCAACCCAGTACACAGGAGACATAACCGCGCACACGAATGCCGTTGGCTTTTGCCATCTCCATCACTGGTTTAAAGCGTTCCAGGCTCTCTTCAATCGAACAGTTGATGTTCTTTTGGGAGAAGGCCTCAGAAGCAGCGCCAAATACTGCTACTTCTTTTACGCCACAGGCAATTGCACTTTCCAGGCCTTTAACGTTCGGGGTAAGGGCAGCGTAAGTTACGCTGCCTTCCTGACCGTCGGTCTTCGCCTTAATCGCCTGCATAATCTCTTTGGCATCGCCCATTTGTGGCACCCACTTGGGTGAGACAAAACTGGCGGCTTCGATATAGTTGACACCGGCATCTTCCAGGCGTTTGATCAGCTCCAGTTTAACTTCGGTGCTGATCACGCCCGCTTCGTTCTGAAGACCATCACGGGGACCCACTTCAACCAGACGCACTTTATTCGGCAGTGCCATATCAGGCCTCCTCAGCTTCAAAAGCCAGCAGGTCAGCGCCACCTTCTACCAGATCACCGGCCTGATAGAAGATCTCAGTTACCGTACCATCGGAAGAAGCTGTGATGGTGTGTTCCATCTTCATGGCTTCCATAATCACCAGGCTGGTGCCTTTAGTGACTTTCTGACCCGCTTCGACCAGTACGGCAACGATGCTGCCGTTCATTGGCGCGGTCAGGCTGCCACCTTCCTCTTCAAACTCATGGTTATCCAGATCTGGATGCAGCCACTGGCACTCAAACGCACCCTGATCGGTAAATACGGTGATATGACCTGCCAGCTCAGCGACAAAAGCGTTGCGGTTATGGCCGTTAAAGCTGGCTTTCAGGACATCATCTTCCAGCTTGCCATCGGCGATCACAATATGGCCATCAATAGAAAGACGATAGCCTTGGTTCAGCCAGTTCACCTGTACGGATTTCTCTTCGTCACCTACCTTGAAGCGAACCGCCAGAGCAGGCTCTTCATTCAAACGCCAGCCGCTAAACTGGTGCCAGGGAGACGTAGTGTCATGACTATGTACCGCTTCTGCCTGACGCTGCTGCCCTTGCTTCAGCAGAGTATACAGAGCTGCCAGGGCCAATGGATTCGCGCTATGGCTGCCGCCCTGGCTGTTTCCTGAAGTGCCAGGGAACAGAGTCTCTTCATGCTTCTCGATAAAGCCGGTATCCAGCTCAGCAGCACGGAAGGCCGGGTTATCGATCAGACGCTTCAGGAAATGGGTATTGGTCTTCATACCGGCGATACGGTATTCGGTCAGTGCCTGACTCATACGCTGCATGGCGCGGTCACGGTTCTCATCCCATACGATCAGCTTAGCGATCATAGGATCGTAGTAGATGCTGACCTCATCGCCTTCACGTACACCGGTATCCACACGTACATAGCGGTTCTCTTCTGGAGTACGCAGGTATTCCAGCTTACCGGTTGCAGGCAGGAAGTCATTATCCGGGTCTTCCGCGTAGATACGCACTTCTACTGCATGGCCGTTGATCTGAACATCATCTTGTTTCAGAGGCAGAGTCTGACCGGAAGCGGCTTTCAGCTGCCATTCCACCAGATCTTGACCGGTAATCAGTTCGGTCACCGGATGCTCCACCTGTAGACGGGTGTTCATCTCCATAAAGTAGAAGGAACCGTCTTCGTCCAGCAGGAATTCAACCGTACCCGCACCTTCGTAGCCAATCGCTTCAGCAGCACGTACCGCTGCTTCACCCATGGCTTTGCGCAGCTCGTCGCTCATACCTGGCGCTGGTGCTTCTTCAACCACCTTCTGGTGACGACGCTGTACGGAACAATCACGTTCTGCCAGATAAACACTGTTGCCGTGCTTGTCACAGAACACCTGAATCTCAACGTGACGCGGCTTGGTCAGGTACTTCTCAACCAGCATGGTGTCGTCAGCAAAGCCGTTCATGGCTTCACGCTTGGCTGCATCCAGAGCGCTGTCGAACTCATCGGCTGCCCAAACCACACGCATACCCTTACCTCCACCGCCAGCGGTAGCTTTCAGCAGAACCGGGTAGCCCATTTCATCAGAGTGACGTTTCAGCAGGGCAGGGTCCTGGTCTTCGCCGTGGTAGCCCGGTACCAGAGGTACGTTGGCTTCTTCCATAATGCGTTTTGCCGCACTCTTGGAACCCATCGCTTCGATAGCTGATGCAGGTGGGCCGATAAAGACAATATCCGCTTCCTGACACTTCTGTACAAACGGCGCGTTCTCAGACAGGAAACCGTAACCTGGGTGAATCGCCTGAGCACCGGTCTGCTTAGCCACTTCCAGGATAGTGTCCATTTTCAGGTAGCTGTCTTTACTGGGTGCTGGACCGACACATACGGCTTCATCCGCCATTGCCACATGCATGGCATTGGCATCGGCTTCAGAGTAAATGGCCACACAACGAATACCCAGACGGTGCGCAGTACGGATTACTCGACATGCGATTTCGCCACGGTTGGCGATCAGAATCTTATTAAACATGGTGTTCCTCCGCTTACTGCTGCCAGCCTGGGGCGCGTTTATCGAAAAATGCGCCCAGTCCTTCCTGGCCCTCTTCAGAAACTCGAATCTCTGCGATCAGGCGCTGGGTGTATTCAATCACTTCGTTATCAATCGGGCTTTTTGCGACGCGAGCGATCAGCTCTTTGGTGCGACGTACACTCTGCGGGCTGTTGGCCAGCAGTTTCTGTACCATATCGTCGGCTGTGCTTTCCAGATCATCCTGGCCAACGACCATATGGGCCAGACCCAGACGTACCGCTTCGTCACCGTCAAACACTTCCGCTGTCAGGAAGTAACGACGGGCCGCACGTTCACCCATGGCAGCTACCACAAATGGGCTGATCACCGCAGGGGAGAGGCCGATTTTTACTTCACTCAGGCAGAAGCGAGCACGATCCGTCGCGATACAGATATCACAGCACGCCGCCAGACCCACAGCACCGCCGTAAGCGGCACCCTGAACCAGCGCAATCGTCGGCTTGCTCAGGTTATTCAGCGTGTGCATCAGACGGGCCAGCTCACCAGCGTCGTTGAAGTTATCTTCAAAGCTGTACTGAGCCATACGCTTCATCCAGCCCAGATCAGCACCGGCGGAGAAGTGTTTACCGTTGGAGCGCAGTACCACAACACGAACCTGTTCGTTTGCATTGATCTCATCCAGTACGGCCAGAATTTCGCCAATCAGCTTGTCATCAAAGGCGTTATGCACTTCCGGACGATTCAGGATGATACTCGCCACTCCCTGTTCGGAGATCTCACATAACACTTGTTCGGTTGCGTTAGACGCAGTTGTCATTGTTGTCATGGAAAAGTCTCCGGATTACATGCGGAACACGCCGAAACGTGTCTCTTGTGCAGGTGCATTCAGAGCGGCAGAGATCGCCAGACCCAATACATCACGAGTTTGTGCCGGATCGATCACACCATCGTCCCACAGACGGGCGCTGGCGTAGTAAGGGTGACCCTGGTGCTCATACTGCTCAACGATAGGCTTCTTGAACTCAGCTTCATCTTCCTGGGCCCACTCCTGACCCTTGCGTTCCATATTGTCACGCTTCACTTGAGCCAGTACGCCTGCGGCTTGCTCGCCACCCATAACAGAGATTCTTGAATTGGGCCACATCCACATCAGATTTGGATCATAAGCACGACCACACATGCCGTAGTTACCGGCACCGAAACTACCGCCGATCAGCATGGTGAACTTAGGTACTTTGGCACAGGCTACGGCAGTGACCATCTTGGCACCATTTTTAGCGATACCTTCAGATTCGTACTTACCACCTACCATAAAGCCGGTGATGTTCTGCAGGAAGACCAGAGGGATACCGCGCTGAGAACACAGCTCAATAAAGTGTGCGCCTTTCAGGGCCGCTTCAGAGAACAGCACGCCGTTGTTGGCGATAATACCGACAGGGTAGCCGTGGATACGGGCAAAACCGGTTACCAGAGTCGTGCCGTACAGCTGTTTAAACTCGTCGAATTCAGAACCATCAACCACACGGGCGATCACTTCGCGTACATCGTATGGCTTACGCAGATCTTCAGACACGATGCCGTAAATCTCTTCCGGATCGTACAGTGGCGGACGGCTTTCTTTAACATCCAGTTCCACTTTCTTATTCGGATTCAGGCGGGATACACACTGACGGGCCAGCTGCAGGGCATGCTGGTCGTTCATCGCATAGTGATCCGCTACACCGGAAGTTTTACAGTGTACGTCTGCGCCACCCAGATCTTCTGCAGAGATCACCTCACCGGTAGCCGCTTTTACCAGCGGAGGACCGGCCAGGAAAATCGTGCCTTGCTGACGCACAATGATGGACTCATCCGCCATCGCTGGTACATAAGCACCACCCGCCGTACAGGAACCCATTACCACTGCGATTTGTGGAATGCCCTTGGCGGACATATTGGCCTGGTTGTAGAAAATACGACCGAAGTGGTCACGATCCGGGAATACATCATCCTGATTTGGCAGGTTAGCACCGCCGGAATCCACCAGGTAGACACAAGGCAGGTGATTCTTCTCTGCAATCTCTTGTGCACGCAGGTGCTTCTTAACGGTCAGCGGATAGTAGGTGCCGCCTTTAGTGGTCGCATCGTTAGCGATGATCATACATTCCTGACCACTCACACGACCGATACCGGTAATAATGCCCGCCGATGGCACGTTATCCTGATACACATCCAAAGCTGCCAGCTGTGACAGTTCCATAAACGGCGCACCTTCATCCAGCAGGCCGTTGATACGCTCTCGAGGCAGGAGTTTTCCGCGGTCAAGGTGCTTCTTCTGTGCAGCTTCGCCACCACCTTGTTTGATTTCTGCCAGTTTCTCACGCAGATCCTGAACCAGACGCTTCATATTTGAGCAATTGGTCTGAAACTCTTCGGAGCGGGTATTAATTTTACTTTTGATAACCGCCATCTTGTGCTCCTTGGGCAAGTTAAATCGCCGCATTCTGGCCACGATTTAAATAAGTTGACGAGACAGACCGAAAACAGGTCGTGCAGGGGGGAAGTTATCAGTCTGTCTCGCCAGACCTGGTTGGCTTAATCCCCTTCCGTGTTCTATTGATAAGAAAGGGAATGCCAGAAATGGATCAGGTGCGCACACCTGAAAAGGGAGCCTGTTGCAGACCCCCTTGGTATTTATTACTTAGACTCAGCGAAGATCTCGCGGCCAATCAGCATACGACGTACCTCAGAGGTACCTGCGCCAATCTCATACAGCTTGGCGTCACGCAGCAGACGACCCGTTGGGAATTCGTTGATATAACCGTTACCACCCAGCAGCTGGATAGAGTCCAGAGCCACCTGAGTCGCTTTTTCTGCACAATACAGAATCACACCGGCAGCATCTTTGCGACTGGTCTCGCCACGGTCACAGGCTTTGGCTACCGCGTACAGGTAAGATTTACAGGCGTTCATCGTGGTGTACATATCGGCCACTTTACCCTGAACCAGCTGGAATTCACCGATAGACTGGCCGAACTGCTCACGATCATGGATATAAGGAATCACGATATCCATAGCGGCTTGCATAATACCGGTAGGGCCACCGGTCAGAACGGTACGCTCGTAGTCCAGACCGCTCATCAGAACACGAACACCTTTACCGACTTCACCCAGTACGTTTTCTTCTGGTACTTCGCAATCTTCAAATACCAGCTCACAAGTGTTAGAACCACGCATACCCAGCTTGTCCAGCTTCTGGTGACGGCTGAAGCCCGGAAAGTCGCGCTCAACGATAAACGCTGTAATACCTTTAGAGCCTGCAGTGACATCTGTTTTAGCGTAGATCACATAAGTGTTGGCGTCAGGGCCATTGGTGATCCACATTTTGTTACCGTTCAGAATGTAACGGTCGCCTTTTTTCTCGGCGCGCAGTTTCATGCTTACTACGTCGGAACCTGCACCTGGCTCGGACATGGCCAGAGCACCAATATGCTCACCGGAAACCAGCTTAGGCAGGTACTTCTCTTTCTGCGCCTGGTTACCGTTCAGTTTAATCTGGTTAACACACAGGTTGGAGTGAGCACCGTAAGACAGACCGACAGAAGCGGAAGCACGCGAGATCTCTTCCATTGCGATGACGTGGGCCAGATAACCCATATCAGAACCGCCAAACTCCTCCGGTACAGTAATACCCAGAAGACCCATTTCACCAAACTTACGCCACAGATCATTCGGGAATTCATTCGATTCATCAATCTGTGCCGCACGTGGTGCAATTTCATCAGTAGCGAAACGGTTAACCTGCTCGCGCAGCATGTCATAGGTTTCACCAAGATCGAAGTTGAACTCTTTGTAAATGGACTTCATGGTCAGGCCTCGTATTCACATGTTTTATCTTGTGACTGCGTTTTACACGTCAGTTTTATTGTGTTGAGGTAAATTTAATGCAAGTTGACGTTAACGTAAAGGGAAATTTAAATGTAAATTGAGTCAAAGATTAAAATGACATGATAAAAGCTGCTGGAGAGCCTTCTGTCACAGTCATTATACTGACTAAAAGCAGCAGGGCAGTGCCTACAGATACATATGTTGTTTGCTGGTTGCATGCGAGTATTAGTGAGCTAGTAATATTAAAAATATTTCATGGTGTTACAGAAGTGCCGTTGTTCAAAGGGTTGTTCTCTCTGGTTGACTGGTATTGATAGTTGGAAAATATGGAAATTACATAATATGAATAATAAAAATAAAATAAACAGGCTAATTTTTAGTGATAAATGCTGTAGTATTGCTTTTAAGCAAATATTGGGTTTAAAGGGGAAGCTTACGTCAATTTGTGGCTTTGTCAGAAAACTTGTGCTGTTCGAATAAGGCTTATTGTGTGGCCATACTCTTTTGGGCGCTCATAAGCGTTAGCTTCCAGGGAGGATACACGTATGGAAAGCTTTATCCCTTACACGGGATTAATCGCGTCAGTGTGGATAGTGGCAGGCATTTATATTGCTTCTCTCTTTTATCCCGGCTATAGCCACTCCAGGCAATTCTGTAGCGAGCTGGGTGCTGTTGGTAGCCCCACTCAGAAACTGTCCCCCATTATTAATAATTATCCGTTAGGTCTGCTATTTGTATTGTTTGGCTATTATTTAGCCTCTGCGCAACTGGCATCTTCAACAGATATTGCCATCGGGGCTATGGTGATCACTCATGGTTTGTGTACCTGGGTTTGTGGTTATTTCCCTATGGATGCTGATCCGTATACATCGACACCGTCAACAAAATGCAACATCCACTCCTGGTCCGGTGTGGTCATGCTGGTCTCATTTATTGTCGCTCCGGCGATTGTGGTCTTCTCAGGCTTATACCCCACAACACTCAGAATACTCTCGCTGCTTTGTTTAACAGGCTGCTTTTATTTTTCCTACACCTTAGCGGGCGCTTTTAAGGCAAAATCAAATCCAGGCTTTCATCAGAGGTTAAGCTACGGCTTTCAAATTCTGTGGTTGTTTATTTTCTCTTATTTTGCTGTGGCCTAAGAATCAATTATGAGTCTGACTATAACTTCACACGTCAATGGTCATCCGCTTTCAATGGCTGTTGTTCGTTCACACATCAACTTTTCTCTTATATAAATAAATGGGTTACCGTTCTGGAGGATACACGTGAAAAAGATTTTAACTTTATCTTTGGTGACGCTGCTTCTGTCAGGTAACTGCTATTCAGGTAATGACTCAGTAGTCAGCCCTGAAAAAGTCAGGTTTCTATCTAACCGAGCATCGGTTGGCTTTATTGCTCCAGGAAATAAAGCCAACTGATTTTCTGCT
>NZ_JACJFM010000395.1 GCF_014164585.1 Oceanospirillum sediminis
CCAATTCTATTAAGGGGTAATTCCAAAAGGAGAAGTCTTTACTTTTTATCCAATCACCCTGCTGTACTGCTTTATTATGAGCGCCTACATGATGGCATAGTTCCAAAATTAAAGCCATTGTGAATTGTGCTACCGATACAGAGCTGTAGTCTGGTACATTCGTTACTACTATGCCTTTTTGTCTTGTAGCTTCAATATCTACGACGTTATAGCCCGTAGCCAAAACACCAATATATTTTAATGCCTTGGATTTTGATAAAACAGTTTTGTTAAGAGGAGTTTTATTGGTGAACACTATTT
>NZ_JACJFM010000396.1 GCF_014164585.1 Oceanospirillum sediminis
CATAAAAACGCCCCAGTTTCGCCAGCGCACGACCGGTGCGGAACAGACCGGCATTAAAGAAGTATGGACTAACCCGGCCTGATTTAAGGGTAAATTCGCCAAAACGAAGTACGTTCTGTTCAATGGCAAATTCGATAAACTCACGCTGATAGTCTTTCATTCAATAAGCTCCGATGGATTGTCTGCTGTACAGATACAACTTTCAGACGCTAACAGCGTCACAAACAGGCAAAAAATCGCAATAACCCGCGACTTTTTAGCTGTGTCCTTACCAAAACGTCTAAAGCTCGGGTATCATAC
>NZ_JACJFM010000397.1 GCF_014164585.1 Oceanospirillum sediminis
GTTGGCGGTACTGGTGATAGGGCTTGGTGCCAGGACCCGTCTGGTCGACGCCGGTCTCGGTTGCCCGGACTGGCCGGGCTGCTATGGACACCTGATCATACCCACAACGGAAAGTCAGCTGGCACGGGCAACAGAATTATTTCCCGAGCATAGGGTTGAGGTCAGTAAGGGCTGGCCCGAAATGATCCATCGTTATGCGGCAACGGCCCTTGGTCTGGTGATTCTGTTGGTGGCGATTCAGGCCTGGCGCTGTCGACATATCGCAGACTACCCGCAAAAACTCAGTCATATTCTGCTGGG
>NZ_JACJFM010000046.1 GCF_014164585.1 Oceanospirillum sediminis
GGCCTCCCCATGTGAGAGTAGGACATCATCAAGCTTTAAATTAAGAACCCCGGTCTCTATGACCGGGGTTTTTTCGTTGTATGAAGAAAAGGCGGGGTGGAAAACTAAGCCAGTAAAAATGCTTTGTTCTGCTGATAATCAGTGAAAAATAGCGACCGGTCCTGAAAATAAAGATCAGATGAAGGGGAGTGGAGAATACAAGGGCAGGAAAAGCTTTTGATAAAATACGTGATTCACAGGGCTAATCTGTACAATTAGCCCTGAGCGCTTTTACTTCTGAGCTTTTGCTGATGAGGCTCTGAAGGTTCTCTTATTACCTACAGGTTTACCAGCCGGAGTGTTCCTTGTTGCTGTATTCTGAGGCGTTGATTGCTTTTTATCCTGGCTTACAGCTTTATTCTGACCCTGTTTTTTATTTCTGGATAATTGCTGTTCACGTTCAGGGGATGTACTCGATGCTTTATTCTGAGCACGAGGCTTTCGTTTGTGATTATCGTTATTTGAACGGGCGTTTCGAGGATTTGTTCTCCCTGAACGATGTGCTGGCTTTGATTTATTACCCGCTGCTTGCTCGGATAACTCCTGGTCAGGTTCAAAGCCCTCGACTACCGTTCGAGGAAGCTTCTTATTAGTTAAACGCTCGATAGCGGCAAGCAGTTTAGCTTCTTCTGTACATACCAGTGACACAGCTTGTCCTGTAGCGCCTGCTCGTCCGGTTCGGCCAATGCGGTGCACATAGTCTTCAGCCACATTTGGCAGATCCATGTTTACAACGTAGGGAAGCTGATCAATATCAATCCCTCGTGCGGCGATATCGGTTGCAACAAGAGCCTGTAGCTTGCCTGATTTAAAGTCTGCCAGAGCTTTCGTTCTGGCTCCCTGACTTTTATTGCCATGAATGGCTGCAGCCATAATACCTTTGCTTTCCAGAGCGCGGCTCAGGCGGTTAGCTCCATGTTTAGTCCGGCTGAATACCAGTACCTGATGCCAGTCATTCTCTTTAATCAGGTGGCTTAACAGAGCTGTTTTTCTGCTTTTATTAACCGGGTAGATCCACTGTTTAACCGTCTTAGCTGTGGTATTGCGGGGTGTTACTGATACTTCAATGGGATTGTTCAGAATGCCTTTTGCTAACGTTCTTATATCATCGGAGAAGGTTGCAGAAAATAACAGGTTCTGGCGTTGTGCAGGAAGTATATTCAGGATTTTTCGAATATCGTGAATAAAGCCCATATCGAGCATGCGATCTGCTTCATCTAATACCAGTGTTTCCAGCTGTTTAAAACACACCGCTTTCTGATTGAACAGGTCAAGCAAACGACCTGGTGTTGCCACCAGTAAATCGACACCTCTACGTAATTTTGCTATTTGAGGATTGATTTTAACGCCACCGAACACCACGGCAGAGCGTACAGAGGTATATTTGCTATATGCCTGCACATTATCTTCAATCTGAGCTGCCAGCTCACGGGTCGGTGTCAGAATCAGTACCCTGGGCTGGTTTCCTCTGACAGGCTGTTTTTCAGACAGTTTCTCCAGCAGAGGGAGTGTGAAGCTGGCTGTTTTACCCGTTCCAGTCTGGGCGGCCGCCATAATATCTTTATCCTGTAAGACAAGCGGAATTGTTTTCGCCTGAATAGGAGATGGAGATTGATAGCCTTTATCCTGGATCGCTTTCAGGATAGACGATGACAAGCCCAGGTTATTAAAACCTGATTGGGATTCAGATTGCATAAGAGGAATATATTAGCTCAAGAGATGTGTGCGGGCATCATACACGAAGCACTGTGACGGGTATATATATAGCGATAGCTTTGTCATGACGTCTGTCTGATTGATAGGTATTATTGTGAATCTTTTCTACCTCAACCGCGACACCTCGTGGTATATGCTGATTAAGGTAGTCTGCTCCTTATACTCTGAAATAGCCCTATTCTGTATCGGATGATGATTGTCTGAGTGCCACAGCCTGGTAAATTCGATCTTTCATTAAACGGGCAACCGCAGAAAAAACAGGTACGACAACAGAGTTACCAAACTGCTTATAAGCTTGAGTATCTGATACAGGGATTCTGAAGTCACTGGTATTTTCTGCTTCAAACCCCATCAGGCGGGCACACTCTCTGGGGGTTAAGCGCCTTGGTCTGTTTGCCTGATTGACTGGATCATCAAAAGGGGCTTTATCATCCCAGCCACGATCAATCAGAATTTCTGAACCATCTTTATAATAGCGGGCAGATAATGTCCGGGTAGTGCTGTTTTCATTCACCAGCCCATAACCAAAGCCATTACCTTTTGCTTTATGTTTTAACGCATAACTGTGCAGATACGCCCATAGTTTTGGCGTCAGGATATATTTGTCATCAACCTTTTTTTCCAGTAAGTCGCCTAAAGAGGGGATATGCTCCGGCAGTTGCTGAGTAATATTGTTCAGGGTAAAGCCCTGATGAATATCCAGGTCTTTTCTGAACCCCACCAGTACAATTCTTTCTCTGTGCTGAGGCAGGAATTTTTTACCATCAATAATTTTAGGGTCAGAAGCTCCGGTAGCTTCGGCGTCAGATACCCAGTATCCCAGCTCATCCAGAGTTTCCAGAATCACTCTGAAGGTTTTTCCGCCATCATGACTTTTCAGGTTTTTCACGTTCTCTAATAGAAACGCGGCTGGTTTTTTTGCCTTCAGGATTCTCGCCACATCAAAAAATAGCGTCCCTTGAGTGGTACATTCAAAGCCGTGGGCGCGGCCCAATGCATTTTTCTTAGAGACTCCGGCAATGGAAAACGGTTGGCAGGGGAATCCGGCAAGCAGGACATCATGATCAGGAACAGAGCGGTCGATATGTTCGTAAGCAGCCTGTTCTGATATACCTTCATCACCGGATAAGGTGATTTTGCGGATATCGTCGTTAAAGATATGCTGTTCCGGGTCACAATAGTGGTTGGCTTTGTAGGTTCTGACTGCGAACTTATTCCATTCACTGGTCAGGACGCATTGGCCTCCAATGGCTTCAAAGCCTTTACGAATACCACCAATACCGGCAAACAGGTCAATAAATTTAAATCCGGGAACCTGTCTGGTATCCGGAGGTGTGGGCAGGAGTTTTTGTAACTCAGTAAATTCCGTGTGAGTCATCTTAGGTGCCGCTTTGCCCTTGGCCCAGCGGTTAATGGTTTCCCGGCTCCAACGATCGGGAGATACCGAATTAAGATAGTTTGCCACGAATTTCTGGTCGTAGATCTGCAGTACCTGCATCAGAAGAGCCAGCTCTTCTGTTGTATCTTCTATTTTCATTTACAGTTCATCTGGGTTAAACGTGTGACAAAAACTCACTTTTTATTTCCTGTATCATACTATTTTTTGTGACATTTTGACCGGGAAATTTCAGTGGTCGTCAATCACCAGGGTTAAACAGTTAAAAGGTGGTATTTTTCATTTGTTGGGTAGAGTCTTACAGAGCGACAGATATAGCGGTTCAGATATATTGACTCAGAGCCTGTCGAAATGAACGCCTTAGATAAACTAAGAATGTCCCGCGAAATTCTCAGATTCGTTGCACTTTTATTTCATTCTGTTGCAACAAAAGCCCCCTAATATTCACTGCATCACAGGGGCGGTCACAGATAAATACTCTTTTTTATCCGCTAGTTGCGCATCGCCCGATTAATTTTTCTCTATTTAGAAGAGCTATTACGCCGATGGGCAAGTTAATTCTGATCATGATTGACGGTATCAGTGCAAGTCACTTTGAAAAGATCCGTCATCAGTTACCTGTACTGAATCGTCTGGCCCGACAGGGTACTCAGGTTCAGGGTGTCAGCCCGGAAATGTGTGGTACTTCCTGTCCGGGGCGGACATCCATTATTACCGCGGCTGCTCCGGCAGATCATGGCGTATATGGCAACTTTATTCTAGATGGTGACGGTTTCCGCTGGGCAAACCCTTATGATATCCGGGTGCAGACGTTACCTGAGCTGGCTAAAAAGCAGGGTAAAGATGTGGCCTGTGTCGGGTATGGCATGGTGCGTCCGGAAGATTGCTCGGTCTATGTCGGGCCCTGGTGGGCCGACGAGATGCTGATGAGAGGAAAAGATCAGCAGCCTGTCCCGGCAGATCTGCAATGGCAGAAGTGTGGTGAAACCATTGATCCGGATGGTCGTATAGCTCGCTTATTTGAAAGCGGCGAAGCCTGCGAAGTAGTTGCACCGAATAAACACCCTCGTTACAAGCTGCAGCTGGGGATGCTGGCGGACCATCAGTTACTGGATATTGCCGCAGGTCTGGCTGCATCTGACGAAGCGCCTGATTTGATTATGCTGGAAATCGCTATCACTGATTACTTCCTGCATAAATACGGGGCAGAGCACAGCCTGACAGAATGGTCGATGCGTATAGCCGACTCTCAGATTGGCAGTCTGATCACCCGTCTGGAGCAATCTGGCAAGTTGGATGAATATAACTTTGCCATTATGAGTGATCACGGTCATACCCCTATGCCGGATGCTCTGTATGTCGATCGTATTCTGGGCAAAGACACGATCTGGTCCAGTGAAGGTGCGGTGTTAATGGTAAAACCCCGTGATAAGCAGCACGCTCATGAAGTGACACTGGCACTGACTGAGTTTGGTATTCAGCTGTGGGATAACAACCACCTGCCTGAAGAACTGCGTGAAGATATCATTACCTTTATTACACCAAAAGGGTCTGATATCAGCTTTGAGGCTGCGCCAGATGAAGCTCCTGAAGGCACCAGTGGCCCATCTGAATATGTATCAAATCATGGCATGCGTCCGGGGCGTCTGGAAGATTACCGTTTCTGTATCTTTAGTGGTCCTGATGTACCCCAGCAGATTTTACCAACCGCTTATAACCATCAGGTTGCACCCACTATGGCTTCAATCATAGGGGTTGAAACGCCCTGGCATGCACAACCGATTTTCAAGCGTAATGCCTGATGGCATGAGCAATATACACTGAAATTGCCACTGCTCTGGCAGGAAGTATGGCCAGCGTTGAAGTGTTAGCAGGTAGCATTCGCATTGCTCATGATGTGGGTTATGTCGGAACTGAATCTCTGGACCCGATTTCTCCGAGTCGTTTTTTCTATGCGAACCAGATGCTGTACTCACGCCAGGTGCGTCAGGGAACAAACGGCGAGCCTGCACCAGAGATTGCTATAAGCGCTGGCTGTGCCGCCTGATTTTGCTCGTCTCTGACGACGGTGCTTACCGCTGGGTAATCCGGCGGATTTTTTCTGCTTAATTAATCCAACTGCTTTTCTGTATAAAAAGCAGCAGGATAAAGTACCCGGCGAGCGAGCAGGAACACGTTTTAAGACGACGATTTCACTCACTTTATTTTATGGACCTGATATCACTATGGCTCTGGTAATTTATGATATGGACGAAACCCTGCTGGATGCAGACTGCTCAACGTTATGGATTGAATATCTGATAGAGCAGGGAATGGCTGACAGAGATGAAATACTGCAAAAAGAAAAGCAACTGATGCAGGACTACTATCAGGGCAATTTGAAAGTAGAAGACTACGTGACTATGCAGCTTAAACCAACGATTGGCTTATCCTTTGAAGAACTGGAGCCTCACCTGGAACGCTACGTGGCTGAAAAAATCCGGCCAGTAATTCGCCAGCAAGCCCGTACTAATATTGCCCGACACAAAGAACAGGGTGATCGTTGCCTGATTATCTCAGCATCAACCGAATTCCTGATTCAACCGATTGCCAGAGAACTGGGCATTGAAGACATCATCGGTATTGAGATTGAAATAGAGCAGGGGAGAATCACCGGTAATATCAGTGGAATACCCAGCTACCAGGAAGGAAAAGTCACCCGACTGGAAAAATGGCTGAGCCTGAATACCGAAAATATGAATAACAGCTGGTTTTACAGTGATTCACATAATGATCGACCTTTGTTAGAAAAAGTCACAAACCCCGTTGCGGTCAATGCCGACGAAAAACTGAGTCGTCTGGCGACAGCAAATGGCTGGTTGCAGGTGTGCTGGCAATAAAAGTCAGAAAAAATCAGTTTTAAAGTAAGGGAGTGCATTGATTTCACTCCCTTTTTTGTGCCTCTAATTTAATTCGAACGATTTCAGTCCGTTGATATCCAAAGCCGTACCAGGTTCACTTTTTTATTATATAAAAATTTAAATCCAGTTAATTTAATGTTTGTTAATGTGTTTTTCTAAGGGATTTCCCTGGTGGTTTGTTTTTTTGTGTGATGTCATAATGTATATGTGTAACAAAATGGTAATTGCCATGATTTAGGTCAGCGCAGACGTTTTAGCTGGCGCGCAAAGTGAACAACAACGAGACAGGTGTTTTCATGCTAAAAAGTAAAGGTTCAGAGCTGATGAAAAAATTAACAGACCGGCCAGAAGCGCTGATTGTTCTTTTCTTCAAAAGTATGGGGATGGGAATTATCCTGTATACCCTGATCTCTATGGTCTTCTTCAGTACTACTCGCCATGAAATTGACATGTTCTCGGATATTGTTCTGGTGGCAATGGGATCGGGTATGCTGCTGATGAGCAACGTCTGGCGAGATCTGTAGCGCAATAATTCAAACCTGCTCCACACCACATGAAAAACTTACCTGATATAACAGCTTTCCTATTTTGAGGCAGGGCACTTTTCTGTGTGCTATCACTTTAAGTCGATGGTGTCTGAATGCTTTCACCGAACGGTTAGAGTGCATCCTTAAACTGCTATCGGAATTGCACTGGGCAATATAATCTTTTGATCCGCCCTCTGAGCTAGAGTGTCGGAGTTCCGCATAGCGCTTTCATCCAATATATGCACTCCTAGTCTGTCTGGATGTACAGTATATTTTGCGAAATTTACATAATTTTGCTCGGATAACCTGTCGCAATGCTCGGTTTGTCGGTGTATTATTTTTCAATATTTAAGTAAATCAACATGTTGTAGCTCGCATGAAAAGCAAAGCGAGTGCGCGTTGATTGGAAATAACAGGCATGCTCGGTTTTCAGGGATGAGAAAACACAAACCTTCTATTTTTCTCTTCCTGAACAATCAGTTATGGCATTTCTCGGTAAAGTCAAAATCCGGGGAAAACGCGCATGCGTGATATTAAAATAATGAGATGGACGCCCTTCTATACTTCCGATAGGCCGGTATAAATTAGCAGAGGGTGCAGCAATGAAACAGTTATCTGTTATTGGTGTTGATTTAGCAAAGAATATTTTTCAAATTCATGCTTTAGATAAATTGGGGCACTGCTGTTTGAAGAAGTCTTTGAGAAGAAGTCAGTTTCTATCGTTTTTTGCCAAATTACAGCCTTGCTTAATAGGTATGGAGGCTTGTGGAGGTTCTCATTATTGGGCCAGAGAGTTGATCAGTTTAGGGCATGATGTTCGCCTTATGCCTCCCCAATACGTTAAGCCATATGTAAAAACGAATAAGAATGATGCAGCAGATGCGGAAGCCATTGCTGAGGCCGTTACTCGACCAAATATGAGGTTTGTTGATGTTAAAAGTGTTGAACAGCAGACAATATTATTGATTCATCGGGAGCGAGATGGATTAGTTAAAGAGAGAACATCATTAATAAATCGATTGAGAGCCACATTATCTGAGTTTGGTATAGCAATTCCGACAGGAAGAAGCCGACTAAAGAACTGGTTCAAAGAGCAGTACGGAAACTATGAAGACTCCTTGCCAGAGGTGCTGAAGTCACATATCTGCCAGATAATGCTTCGTTGGCAACAGAAAGAAGAGCAAATTATTGAGTTAGAAAAGGTACTTGATAAGCAGAGATGCTCAAGTGAGCCTTGCCAGAGGTTAACAGAAGTGACGGGGATCGGTGCTTTAACATCATCGGCACTGGTCGCTACTGTAGGTAATGCAAAGTCTTATAAATCAGGCAGGCAGTTATCCGCATGGCTTGGAATAGTCCCGAGACAAAATTCAAGTGGCGGGAAACAGGTTCTGCAGGGTATCAGTAAGCGGGGAAATACTTATCTGCGGCGCTTATTTATACATGGTGCCAGAGCGTTACTTCGACATATCAAACCCTCACACCCATGGTATGAATGGGTTCAGAATCTGGAATGTCGAATGCACAGAAATAAAGTGATTGTGGCTATAGCCAATAAGTTAGTCCGTGTTGCCTGGGCGATCTTGCACAAGGGCACACGTTATCAACCGTAAAATGGAGTCTGGTTTTGCGCAGGAAAGTACTTTGATGACAAAACAGGTCGGACCGTGATTGAGAAACTCTGTGCCTAACATCGTTCAATATTAGAACGTTAAAATGATTAGAGCTCAATCAGCGGATCTCATCAGGGATAGAAGCTTAGTGCTTCATAAAAAATCCGAATAGATGGCTGCAAACCTTAACTTGTCGGAAAGAAACTACTTGCCAAAAACGGGGCGTCCATAGATGTTAGGTAAATCGGAGAAAAAATGAGACCCGGTACAGTATCGAAAATTTTATGGCATTTCACAGGTGGACCTCAGTGGGACTCTGAATCAAATAAGCAGCTAAAAGAATTGAAGCCAGCAATGAATGGCTATAAAGCTATGAAATCCATTTTATCTAGTGGCGAGCTTAGAACTGGGAATTATCATGAAATAGTGAAAGTAATCGTTCCTGAAAAACGCAAGTACAATTACGAAACTAAGTCTTTTGAAATGCTTAAAAATGTACCTGTGACAGTTAAATCAAACCCTGTTTGTTGTGTGGCGGATATACCACTTCAACATCTCGCTTATCATGCGCAGAGGTACGGTAAAATAGCAATTGGCTTCAGGAGGGAATCTATCATAAAAGCAGCTTTCAATCCTGTAATGTACACGTTGGAAAACTCTCCATTGTTAAACTCTATCTATACTGGCTACGATGCAATAGATGAGGTTGATCCATCATGTATTGCGAATGAAATAGAGTCACTTTCAGGAGAAGTTGAACAAAAATTGGAAGAGCATAATATTGATGATTACATCGATTTTTCTAATCCAGAATTTGAAATCGGTTATGTAGCAAAGGGTCATGAAAAACTTACTGATAGCTACAGCAACTTCTTGGCTTACATCAAGACATTCGATACAACGGAGTTTGACAGCATCTATTGTGAAAGAGAGTGGAGATCAACTCAGAATTTTAAATTTACATTTGATGATGTAGCAATGTTAATTTTACCTTCAGAGCAAGAGGGTTTTGAGTTCTATACAGACTTTTTGAATAACTTTGATCTGCCTAGAGGAATTACGGTTGCTCGATGGGAAGATTTGGTCGAACATTAAATTTACCTAACAAACAAATTATGGCGCTGCTACGCAGCTGGGACCTCCATTCCAGCGCTTCGCGCCTACATTCCGGCCCCATATTTGGGCGTTAAATGCTTGGCGAGAAACTGTATTTCAATATTTTAAACTAATCACACAAATAATCTGGATTGTTAAATGGGTAATATGGCGATAAGTGGTACAGCAGATATCACTCATGAAGGGATTAAAAAGCATTTTACTAAATGGAAGAAATATCCTTTTCAATCAGTCATTGAATTGATCGCTAACGGATTTGATTCTGGCGCAACTTCCGTAGATCTTACGATTGAACACAATGAAATGCATGGTCTAGTTGCTATAACTGTGTTGGATAACGGGTCGGGCATTGATATAAAGAAATGCGACCAACATTTTTCTAGGTTTAATGAATCTTCTAAGCAAGGTGATGATGACCTTCAGGGAGCTCACGGAAAAGGAAGGCTTGCGTTTCATTTGCTCTGCTCAAATGCTACTTGGTACACCAAATGCCATGACTCTGAATCTAAGATACTAATAGATAGCACTAAACTGCGTAATTTTTCAGCAAAAGAGATTGCGCCAGAGGAACAGCATGCATTATTAAGCCCACTTGAATCAGGTACATGTGTGGTCCTGTCCAATTTTCATACCAACCTTCCAGAGCTAGAGGTTATTAAAAGTAATCTTGAAAGCTATTTTGGCTGGAGACTAATTCTAAACCCCGATCGAAAGTTAACGGTTAATGGAGTAGAAGTCGAGATTCCTGAAAATGAATTGATAGAGAAAAATATTTGTATTGATGGAGCTGAATTTAAAATCGATTTTATTCGCTGGGTAGATAAGCCTGGAGATGAAAAGTCATATAATTATGTAGTTAACCATGATGGACGAGTATTGCATCGAGATCTAAGCAGTTTTAATAAAAAACCAAAGTTTCACCTTAGCTCATACTCTAGGTCGAACTGGTTTGATAATTTCAATAAAAGTAGCTCAACGCTAAATTTTACGGATGCCCCGCAGGTTAGCCCAGAATCTGATGCTTTCAAGAAGTTAAAAAAGGCAATACATGAGTTCAGCAGGGAAATATATGAAAAGTTTCTTCGGGAATTTGTTGAAGAAAAAATCGAGGAGTATGAAGCTCGCGGTTATTTTCCCGAGCATAAAAGGCTAAAAGCGGAAGAAGCGGCTTGGAGAAGAGAGAATACTAAGTCATTTGTAAAATCACTTTATATAACTGACCCCGCGATTTTCAATAATATAAAAGAAAAACCTGTAAAAATACTATTGGCGCTAATTGATAAGATATTGGTGTCCAATGAGAATGATACGATTTTTGAGGTTATCGGCGAAATTCTTAATCTAGATGAAAATCAAATAAATACATTCTCGCAGCAAGTTAAAAATTCATCGTTAGAAAATGTTATTAGTACCATCGAAGTCCTTCAAAAGAGAGAGCTTGCTGTCCATAAGCTTCGAGAAATAATGGTTAAATATTATAAAGAAGTTCTCGAAACACCTGATTTGCAGGGGATTATTGAAAGTAATACTTGGCTTTTCGGTAACAAATATACACTGCTGGGTGCTGAAGAGGATGACTTCCAAAAAATATCTTTGAATCTTAGGAATCATGTAAAAGGAATAGATTCCATTGATGAAAGTGACGTTGAGTCAGTGGATTTAGATGGTGGGTTAGATATTGAGGGGGTTAGACGGCAAGTAGACTTATTCTTAGCTAGAAAGAATATTGGATTCAATTCTAGGGGTGAGTCTTATTACCAGTGTACGATCATCGAAATAAAGAGGCCAGCAGTTGCACTCAACGAAAAGCATCTTAAGCAAATACGAGACTATGCGCGAATAATATCCGAACACTCAGGCTTCTCAATGGAGAAAATGAGGTTTGAAATAATACTGGTCGGTAGAAAAATTTCAGATAAAGATTTCGATATCAACTCAGCGTTAGAAACGGCAGATGCTAAAAACGAACCTGGATTAGTGTTCAGCACCAAAAATGATCGGATAAAAGGGTATGTGAAAACCTGGGGAACCATATTTGCTGAATTTGATTTAGCAAACCACTACCTGCTTGAAAAACTTCAAACGAAGAGGGGTTCTCTTGAAGATAAGTCTTCAAAGCAACTGGTAGATGAACTTCAGGAGCCATCGGAGTAATGCATTTAACAAGCGGCTGCACCGGACAAATTTCCGCTGTCACCCTTTTTCGCTTAGCAGCAAAAATCCGCCATCAAAAATTTGCCCGGTGAGCCGGGCATTAGTGAAAAAAAATAAAGGCGTAAAATGAATCTTACGAGTATAATTAAAGCAAACTTAGATCGATTAAATATTAAATACGATAACCTTGACTCAATTCAGGAGTTATCTGAAATAAAAAATAAAATTAAATGGCCCGATAACTTTTACCAAGGTTCGACAGAGCTATTTAAAACTTACATTCAAGAAACAGGAAATGAAGATTTTAACGGTTTCGAAGAGTTTGAATTAGAAGATGAAATGCCTTCAACTCATAACTTTAGATTTATTCAAGATCCACAAAATATAGGGTTCTGGGAGAGCTGGGAAAAAGAATTTACAAGTGTATCTCCAAACAAGTATTTACCATTTGCATGTGATGAGGACTATTTTTACTTCTTGTGTCACAATCCAGACAACGAAAATAATCCTTTAATCCACAGTATTGATCATGAAGAAACTCAGGAAGAACCATATGACGAGAATGGGCTCACTCTTGAATCACTATTAGCTCTCCTTGAAGAGAAAAAACAGTAAATAGTATAACAACCACTAACAAATCACTCTACCTGACCCGTTATGTCGCGCCCTCATTCTTCGGTCACTCCATAACGTGCAGGTAAGTTCAATCGTTAGATACACACCAATTCCAACTATAAATACAAGATTGAATTAAATGAAAAACAGAGTCGCTTTAGTTACAGGTTCGACATCAGGAATTGGCAAAGCTATTGCCAGTCGTCTTGCTTCGGAAGGTTTTTCCGTCGTTTTCCATTCGCGTTCATCTGTAGATGTCGGCCAGCGCTTGGCATCAATGCACGAAAACGCTTCTTATTTCCAGGCTGATCTATCAAATCAAGCCGAATCGAAAGGCTTAATCAAGGAAATTTCCTCCAAATACGGACGTCTGGATGTTTTAGTAAATAACGCAGCATTAACTGAGGTTATAGACCATTCAAATCTCAAGGCAGCTACTCCTGAAATATGGCGAATCCTTCATGAGGTTAATGTCATTTCTCCATGGACATTGATTTCCGAAGCTGAGCCTTTGCTCAAAAAGTCCTCTTCTGAAGGTGCCACTAGCTGTATTCTTAACATTAGTTCTCATGCAGGCGTACGCCCCAAAGGCGCATCAATTCCCTATTCAGTAACTAAGGCTGCGCTCAACCATATGACAAAACTATTAGCTTTAAATCTGGGGCCTGAGATTAGGGTCAACGCCATCGCTCCAGGTTTAGTTCATACACCAATGAGCAAAGACTGGGAGGCAGCCCGTGAACTATGGAAAACCAAAGCCCCTATGAAACGGGGCGCAGAACCAGAGGAGATTGCTTATGTCGCTGGAATGTTAATCAACAGCTCCTATTTAACTGGTGAAATCGTGCTCTCAGATGGCGGGTTAAATTTAACGTGAAGAAAGCATCTAACAAATTGCAGAATCAATAATAATTTACTTTTGGCAGCCAACTCTTAACGACAGAAAAAAGGTATATGCACCAAAACCAATTACGTTAGTTAATAAATGGTTCAAGACAGATGGCTCGCCACGCCATAGACAACACACGATGTGTAAAGGTCTTGACGATGTAATTTCTTGGGATGGTGAGTTGTGGCGAAGCGGTAACCTACAGGTCTGGGCGGAATGAAATATAACAATACATAGCAGTCGCCTGGGTTCGTCAAAAATGCCGTTCGTTCCCCTCTCTGTCTTTTGCTGCCTTTAAGGTGAGTCAGTAAAGTCCTTCTTTCGTTTTTTCGTCAATATTTGTTGACGAACGCTATGAGCGTCAACTATTGTTGACGAATGACAGATATAAAATCACTTCCATCACCGAACAACCCCGAAGAAGCACTTGCTGCTGCAGTTGCGCTTCGTTACATGGCTGATAAGTTGGAAAGAAAAGCCGTCAAAGAAGCAATTACTCAAGGATGGAGTTGGTCGCAAGTCGCTGAAGCACTGGGCGTTTCAAAGCAAGCGGCCCATAAACGCCATGCGGCATCCATTCAGAATACAATAGGGTCGAAAAGGAAAAAGTAATGTTTAAGCGTCTCCTATTACGTTTTCGAGATATGAAAACCATTGGAAAATTGATACCCGGAGCAGATGAACAGGCAAATATCATGGGTGAAGAAAAACCCGGTGCTGAGCACTTTGTGCTTTCTGCGCTCTGTCTGGAAGATGGTACGGCCAGGCGAGCATTTGGCAAATTAGGAATCGATTACAAAAAATTTCAGAATGCCATTAAAGCACAGTATGATGAGGCGCTAAGCTCTGTCGGTATCAGTGGGCAAGTTTCTGATATTGGGCATGAGCTTATAAAATCAGATAAAATCCTCCACGACTCACAGCCTTCAGGTCAGGATTTAATAAAATCCCTTTATACGTTGAAAAAAGAGGATAAAAACCGTCCTCTACAAGGAGCCCATGTAATAATCGTGGCTGCTTCCATAGAGTATGGCGTAGTACCGAGGACGTTTAAAGTTCTGGGAGTTGACAGAGAAGCGATAGCTAAAGCAGCTAGAGACGAGCTTGTCTCAATATAGTATGAAGCAACTTACATCTGACAAAGCCAGCCAGAGGGACTCGAAAAATCTCGCTTTGCTCTGGTTTCTATGTTCCTGCTGGCGGCGTTAGGCGCTAATCATGGATTCGAGTCTGAAACTATTTTTCAGCGGAGTGGCAATATTACTTACGTTTGTCGCTTTCGTGCCTTATATTCGCTCAATATTGGCAGGTATTACAAAGCCTCATGTATTTTCGTGGGTGATTTGGGGTACTACAACCGTTATTGTTTTCTTTGCACAACTTGAAGCCAAAGGAGGCATAGGCGCATGGCCCATTGGTGTGTCCGGCGCTATCACAACATTTATTGCTGCATTGGCATTCATTAAATGTTCAGATATTTCCATAACCAGAACTGACTGGTTATTTTTCTTATCGGCGCTTGCGTCGTTGCCATTTTGGTACTTCACTTCTGATCCATTATGGGCGGTAGTGGTTCTTACTGCCGTTGACCTGCTTGGCTTTGGTCCCACTATCCGAAAGGCTTATGATTTTCCGCATGAGGAAAACATTCCCTTCTTTCTACTGTTTATGGCAAGAAACACCTTCGCACTATTGGCACTGGAGTCTTATTCGGTAGCAACAGCTTTATTCCCTTTATCAGTTAGTTGTGCTTGTTTATTTTTGCTTATTATGGTCAGTTACAGACGTAAAGTGGTATGTGTCTGACAAGTCAAGGCAACAGCTCGCTGCTTGAGCCATGCAACAGAAATGTTCAAAATAACCCATGAAAATTGAAACCGCTGAAATCTCAGATATTCCTGCCCTATGCGATCTGTTGGAATCTTTATTCCGTCAGGAAGCTGAATTCAAACCATTTACAGGCTCAAGGATTAAGGTCTGTCATTGAGAATGATAATGTCGGGGATATTTTAGTCGCTCGGGATAATGGCTGTATTGTTGCTATGGTCAATATTTTATACACGGTATCTACGGCTCTGGGTGCGCGTGTCGGAATATTGGAAGATATGGTGGTATCTGATACTGTCCGAGGTTCTGGTATTGGGAGCCAGTTACTCGAACACGCGTTAATATTTGCCAAAGGGAAGGGCTGTCAGCGTATTACTTTACTCACTGATCATGATAATACGTTAGCCCATCACTTTTACCAGAAGCATGGTTTTGATCTTTCTACTATGGTGGTTTTTCGTCAATCTATGGGCTTTTAAGTCAATCGCGACAAATCCTGTCAGTTACTCATTTATCTTCAGCAAGATCCACACAAAAACATCAGTTAGCGATTGCTTTAAGTCGCTGACTGATGTTTCAATATTCGCTAATTAACCAGATAAAAAAGAAGGAGGTGTCTATCGTAAGCATTTAAATCATAAATTAAGTCGCTACCCCTGAGGTGCTGGTAACACCCAGAGGCAGCTAACCATCATCGATAATCCGAGTATCAATATATGGCTTCGAACAATATTACGCCAGAGCTTCGCTCGGCTAAAGAAAAATTTCTTTATTTTCATGATCTTACGGCCTGTAATCGCATTTGCGGCGCCAGGTTTTTTTACGCCTTCAATTCTTTCCGGCTCTCGGGTCTGAACCTTCATTTTCCGTCGTTTTTTCATTATCGGGGTATTTTATCCCGAGGTGTTTTGACGTCCGGATGCTTGTCTTGTTTGAAAACTACCGGAGGTTTGAGCTATGAACCCGAGTCACAATGTCTCTGATATTAAAGATGGAGAGAAAAAAGAAGGCGTTGATCCACTGGATATGCATCAGCTCAGTCAGGCCTTTGAATGTTTCCGGCACCGCAGCGCATTTGTGATGACGGCACTGGAGCATATGGCCTTTAAAAATGAGCGCTCTTTGCATCACAAAGATGTGGCTTATGGTGCGGGCTATTTTATCTCTGACCTGATGGATGAGCTGCAGCTGATCCAGAAAATGGTGGATAAAGATCTGAAAACTGGCGATTAAACTTCAACCCTGTTTCTGAATGGCAGGGTATTGAGTGATTTAAATGCTTTGCCGGTAGGGACGTCACCGGTGTCGTATTCTGTGGAGGGAATACGGCACTTCCGGTATGGCGCGCTGCTATCGGAATGATATGACAACCACCCATCTAACAGAACGGGGCGATTCGATTTGGCCATCTGTATCAGGCTGATTGTGTCCTGTGGTTCTGAGATGCGGTGGACTGGTAACGAGGGATGATATGATGTTACCCAGAGGCTGGTATAAAACCAGCGAAATTAGCGTCTGGTTACTGAGCGATAAATTAGACCAGGCCATAGGAAAAAATCACGTCTTATACGGTCGATCACTTCGGATTATTGCCCATGAAGATCTGGTCAACAGTGGCCGGTTACTGTGCTGGCACCCGGACGAAGAGAACCTGTATACCCTGCTGCAACTCAGCTGGGTACGAACCTCATCTGAACTGTGTCATGCCCCGCCCATTGTAGAAATGCAGGGCAGTTTTCAGGATTTTCTGGCTTATACCGAAGCAGAACAACTGAGCGATTAAACCGGGCTATCAGGCTGAAGGGTGTTGTGCTGTTGTTATGTCGTGTGGCCAGAGCGGGGAGTGGGCTTTCGGGCCGGTATTCATTGCTGATTGAGGTGATTGCCCCGTATGCCAGCCTGACGACATGGCTTTTACGCAGCGCGCCATCAGAAATATCTCATACAGTCTGTTAGCCGGTGTCAGCAGGAGCATTATTTTGAGTAAGACTGATCTATCCAATACCGGGCCAGATCCGGTGATAAAACCAGGTAAACGACGTTATGTGCTCAACCCGGATGAAGAATCCCAGCGGCTGTTATTCAGGCCGGAAAGGGCGCTATGCGATGAATCGGGTTTACTGAAAGGTGCCGAAGAGCGCGGCGTTGAGTCCGGTATAGATGTGGGTATACAGAGGGGGATCTCAATCGGAGAGAAACGGGGTATAGCCGTGGGCGAACGTCAGGGGCAGGTTAAGGTGCTGACTCGCCAGCTCTGTCGCCGTTTTCGAATATCGCCAACGGAGGCCGTGGCCAGAGTGCATTCTGGCTCTGCTGAGCAGCTGGAGCAGTGGGCGGATAATATTCTGACTGCGCAAACTCTGGAGCAGGTGTTTGAGTTGAAAGAGGGAGAGCAGCGGCTACCGGAGTATATACAGATGCCCTGAGCTTAAGGCAACAGCAGAGTGGTAATGTGCCTGGTTGACATCGTTTTTCAGGAGATTGCTTTGCAAAAGGCATTGGCAAAGACCGGGGCTTTGTTTTACAGTGATGCTGTATATTTAACCAGTTAAGGCTTATTGGCCATAGGAGATCATCATGGATGATGTGATTCACTCTGCTGTTACTTTGCCTGATCCGTGCAATGATCAGGTATTCAAGCGTATTTTTGCTGATTCTCCCGAGTCAGTGCTGTCGCTTTTCTGGCTTTTTAATTGGCGAGCGGCCAGGGCATAACCGCCATCTGCGCCATCCACAAAATGAAAGTGGTCGACACCACTCTGAAAAATCAGGCAGGTCAGAAGGGCGGCTGTGGATACGTTAGTGCCATAATACAAGCTGCCTTTTTCATATTCGTCCTTAAGGCAGGCTTCCAGTTTTATGCGCTGATCCTTAGTGCCTGCCAGTACCATACGCAGCATATCATCAAACTTGCGATGGTCTGAATTGGCTACCATATCACGTTTGTATTGCCCCCAGTTATAGCCACTGATGGTAATGCATCTATTCATCATGAAACTGCCAACTGCTGCAATAATACGCATTTTCAGGGTGTACCAGAATTTGTAAATCGGGCTTTTATTCTGAGTGAATAAGCGATGCTCGCTGGCCAGTTTCTCTTTGGAATAGGTCATTTCCATTTTTTCGGCCTGAAGCGGGTGATGTTCATCCCGGCTGCCGTATATTTCTGTAATGTGATCCATCAGGCGGCGGTATGTCCGGGTTTGTTCTTCCAGAGTATCGCAGCGTGCTTCTATAAGCACAGAGACGGTTTCCTCTTTAGGGCTTGGAATGCGGTCCCATCGGCACTGAAGACCTGAAAAATCAGCATTAGCGATAATATAGTCTGGTATGTTGTAGCGTTCAGGGCACTGTTTTATCCAGTTCTCGGCGGCCTGAAGTCCTCCGCCCGTAAATGATGCCTGAGTTGCTCCCGGACTGATTTGTAGTTTATTCACCAGAAGAGGGATGTGATCGCCAGTCAATACGGCGACAGGAACGAAGCCTGTACGAAGCTTAAGATTATAAGCCTGTTCGGAAATCGCAGCCGTGCCTTTCAGTGCGGCCAGACTGACTTCAAGGTACTCGGGAGGTACGCATAAAGACGCGCCATCTCCGCCAAAGATGTAGGGAATTTCCAGACGCTCACAGGCATTAAGCACAGCAATAATGCAACTGGCTCCCAGGGTATTAACATCCTGGTAACGGTTGTTTTCGATAGCCTGAGTTGAGCCTTCAATATCAGCCACCAGAACATACCAGTCCTCAGGAACCTGTTTATAACTGTTCAGATCCATCAGATCCGAAAAAGCTGATACGGCAGGCAGATCCCGGTAAAACAGCGTGTTTTCACCAGTACTGGTGGCACTCATGGCATGTCCTCATAATAACTCTGTTCAGAATTATACGCAGGTTGCCCTGGTTCTGGTCCATGAAAAATGTATTTTTCCGTTATCGTTAGATTATAAGGCGTATTTATCACGGTGTTACCAGATAATCATGGGCCGTTAACATAGCTGAAGGCCTGGAAGATAGCTTCAGACAAACTCTGATCAATTTGCTATTTATTCAGCCACTTACTCATGATGCGGATAAGGTCGTCGGCCTTAAAGGGTTTACTAAGATAATCATTCATACCTTCTGACAGACTCTTTTCCCGATCACCATCGATCGCATTAGCAGTCAGGGCGATAACAGGCAGTTGTTCAGGACTGTACTGCTGGCGTATTTTTCTGGTTGCGGTATAGCCATCCATGACTGGCATCTGTACATCCATCAGAATCAGGTCATATTGGTGTTGAGTTAACATCTCAAGTGCTTCCTGACCGTTTTCTGCAGTGTCCGGGACAATGTTAAACTGTTCCAGCATGGCCGTTGCTACAAGAGTATTAACCGGATTGTCTTCTACCAGGAGAACTCTGGCCGACGAAAAATCCGATTTGTGTGTATCTGAAAGCAGAGGTTCTGGCAGAGTATTACAGGGTGTTTTCTCTGGTATATGATCTGCTTCCATAAACGGCAGGCGAACAGTAAAGGTGCTGCCTTCTCCGGGGGTACTATCAATAGCAATACTGCCCCGCATCAGTCCACAAAGTTGTTTGCAAATACTTAACCCTAGCCCGGTACCACCAAAATGACGGGTGGTGCTATCATCCGCCTGAGTGAAGGCGTTGAATAACTTTTTCTGGCGATCAGCAGGGATGCCTGGCCCGGTATCCGTTACCCGGACCTCCAGCATATATTTATTATCAGAATAACCGAGTAGATTGATATCCAGCCGTATCTGGCCTTCAGAGGTAAATTTAATCGCATTGCTGACCAGATTAACCAGAATCTGATGGAAACGCAGAGGGTCGCCATTGAGCCATTCGGGCAGGTCGGCGGCCCTGCTAACGGTAAAAGATAATTGCTTTTCTGATGCTTTCTGATGATTCAGGTGGTAAACCTGAGTTAAAACATCGTCCAGATTAAAATCAATCTGCTCGATTTTCATATGCCCGGATTCTATTTTTGAAAAATCCAGAATGTCGTTAATCAGGTGCAAAAGATTATCCGCAGACAGGCGTACTTTCTCGAGATAATCTTTTTGCGTATGGTGCAGCTGGGTTTGTAATACCAGATCGGTCAGCCCAAGGATGGCATTCATAGGGGTTCGAATTTCATGGCTGACGTTGGCCAGGAAACGACTTTTATGCTGATTCGCCTGCTCAGCCATCTCCAGGGCATCTTCAAGCTGCAGTGTCCGCTGTTGTACCAGTTCTTCCTGGTTTTTAAGCAGATGCTGAAGCTCCTGATTAGCCTGAAAAAGCTCAGATGCTTTTTGTTCTAACAGATGCTCTGCTTCCTTCCGGGCGCGCTTTTCGCGGCTCAGTCGACGTTCAAGTCGCTTGATGTCATCCGTCATGCTTTATCCGGATATCAAATAAAGTGCTGTACAGAATATCGCTGTCTTCGGATTGAAAGCTGACATCAATATTGGTATCGAAATGTTCTGCAGCACCGTGAATAAGCCCCAGCGCAAGTCTGGAGAAGGGGCGTTTCGACTGATAGCGCATCAGTAAGTTATGTTCGCTCTTTCTTTCTGTCTGAAATACTGGCAACTCAGCACGAGGATAGAGTTTCATGACCTCTTCATGTACAACGCCGTCAACAACTTCAAGGAAAGAAAGCAGGTCTGAATGGGGGGCAACCAGTGTGGGGTATTTAGCGATCAGTTTGCTGAACAGGTGCTTACCAAATGCTGTGACGAGATCATCAACCGGGACGCCTGTGACTTCGCTTAGTGCGGTCACCATAATAATCATGTCTTTATGGTTATAATACCCGACACTGGTAAAAGCGCCCTCTGTACTGAGTCCGGGAGCATCCAGTACATCGTCCAGCACATCTTCTGAGAATGCCGTCTCAACCATTTCTGCAAATTCAGTAAAAACAATTCCCAGCATAGTGTTCTCCATGACTTTGATGAGTTTGTCGGATTAACCGTATTTTCAGATGACAGTATGTAATGTAAGGTTATTCTTATTTCCTGAAATGAACAATATAAATCAATAATATAGCAGAGTCTCTGTGAGTCTGAGCCATTAATATCGCATTGATAATTGTATCCCGCCACCATTGTCCAGGCTGTTATTGCTGAAGCCAGTCAGAGCATAAGGCATGACTGACCATGCAGAACCTAACTGGCATCGGGCGTATACCATTAGCTCATTAATGGCTGCTATCCCCGGATAAATGCTTTGCCTGTGATCATAGATGACACCTGGTTTGCACTGGGCTTTATTCTGATACTGGAGTCCCGCAGCCAGCATATAAGCATCTTTTGTACTGATACTGTGCCGATGGCCAGACCATCGGTAACCGGCACTGAGTATGGTCAGCCATTGAGGTTGACTCCAGTAGGCATCCAGCACCAGATCAAAATCAGGATCATGGTCACTGATACCGGTTGATGATTCAGCCGTAGCAAGCCTGACACCTGCCGTCAGATCTAAAAAAATACCCTGTCTGGCCGCCTGATCCCAGTTCAGTTCTCTGGTCATTGTTATCCGGGTATCTCCCCAGCCTTTGTATCGGGTATCTTCTGTACCAGAGAGTTGCGATAGCCCTGAGTCATTATCAGATATCCCGGCAGGGCCTTCTGAGTCCATGTAGCTATTGCTGATTTTGACGGACCAGCTTTCGGTATGCCACTTCAGAGCCAGGAACTGACTGTGTTGTCTGGTGTTATCGTCATAGTCATATTTTCCCTGACTGTATTCATAGCCAGTACTGATAATAAAGCCAGAGGCATACAGATCCAGGGAAAAACAGGCTGAGGTAATGGCAAGCCCGCAAGCCGAAAGAAGGTTTTGACAGTGTGACGTGAATTGTTTTTCCATCATTGAGTTTTCCGTTTCTGATGCCTCTGGCAGATAATTTTATCGTTCTGGTCTGCTATCCGGTCTGTCCGGGCGCTGAGGTTTATCCGGACGGTCGGGTCTGTCTGTTCGCTCTGGCCTTTCGGGGCGCTCTGCTCTGTCCGGGCGAGACGGCCTTTCAGGTCTGGTGGTACGTTCCTGGCGTTCTGGCCGATGATCATTTCCAGGGTTGTCCATGCGCTCAGGGGCTGATGACGGCCGATCTGCAGAGCGGTGAGAGTGATCAGCTGAACGTGATGCCCCGGAGCCAGATGCCTTTTCCATAGCACGATCCCGCTGTCTGTCTGGATGCTGCATGCCATAACTGACCGGGACAGATGATCTTAACTGATCAACTCTGACCTGGTTGTCTGGCATCTTCTGGCTGTCAATAATGATATTGCCTGTTCTGTGCCTGCCTGAGTCGGGGGATATTTTCAACTGTCTTTCCCTTAAATCAGGCAGATAGCGTGCTTCCAGCCCTGAGTGTTGTCCTGTGCCCTCAACAGAGAAGAAGCGAATATCAGTCCGGGTTGTCAGAGGAGTAATAGATTCCACTTTTTCCAGACTAACCTGGCCATTGTTCACGCTCAGAGACAGGGTGGCATAAGTATCCCCCCTGTCAGTCAGACGCTTGTCTTCAGTATTCTCTATCGCCGGAGGGCGCTTCAGCACAAGGCTATTCAGAGTCAGAGTTGTCTCGTTAAGGGTGATATGCCCTCTGACGAGAGCCGCCTGATCCACCGTCGCTCGTTGAATATGACTGGCGACGATAGCCTGATCACTATTTCTTATCCCTGATACAGCCAACCATTGACCGGGCTGTGGTAACTGGCTAAGCACATGTTGTCCTGCAAAAATCCGCTGTTGAAGAATAGTAAAACTCCCGCTGCTCTGATCAACAGAAGACACCGGACCAATCACTTCGTGGAATATCTCTATTTTTTCAGCAACGATCTGCTGGCCTTTTTTACGGGCTGTAATGACCGCCGTCTGGCCCAGCTCAATGTTTTCAAGATCTGTTTTCTGGCCATTAACCGTTACCAGAGTTGCCTCGTTAAACTGAATATGGATACCATTTACCCAAATACTGCCGTAATCGTGAATGGTTCCTGCAACGGCAATATACTCACCGTTATTCAGTTTTTGCAGCCAGTTACGGGTTTGAGGGCTTTCAGTGCGCATCCCTGTGCCACCAATGCCTTTCTCATCCTCAGCCAGTTGTAACCCTGTGCCTCCAATTCCCTGGTCTTCAGAATGCTGATCAATGCCTGTGCCTCCAATACCGCTGTCATCAGAGTTCTGGTTGATACCGGTGCCTCCGATACCTCGTTCATCTGATTTCTGGTCAATACCCGTACCACCAATACCCTGGTCATGGTCCGCTTCAGTGATCAGTGTTTCAGATGGAGTGGTTATATCTGAATGACCTGAGCTTCTATTGGCTTCAGGATGATTCGATATCTCAGGGTGTGCCTGGCAGGCAATCAGAGTTATAGATAGCAGAGCTGTCAGCAATATATGGTTAAAGACTGTCATCGCTTACTGTCCCTGTTTCGGGTCGTCTTCATTCTTCTGGTAAAAGAAGGTGCCCATCGTCATACGGTAACTGGCGTCGGGTTTACCCTCATCCTGATCAGAAAGCCTGAGAGCTTCTTCATTAACTTTTTGCAAAGCTTCCATCGCGACCTGGCCCGATAGAGCTTTTAGCCGAGCAACAGAATCATGGGTGAGCTGGTCATAAAACACCGCACGTTCAAAAAACTTATCTTCAACGCCTGGCATCAGATTGTGAGCACCTGCCGCAACGTGATCCCGGATATTACGCCCGAAGAAATGAGCTCTTTCATCAAAGTTTTTTTCTGTTACAAAGGCATCAGTTTCCAGCACAACCTCGTCCGCATCATTCAGAGTGACCAGACCTGCGCGTAACCATTCATCCAGTACGGCTCTGGGGCGTACATCTTTATTTATTGATTCAACGAGTTGTTCAAAACTGATCTCAGATGAATCACTTCGCATTCTGGGCAGGGAAAGTGGTTGATGTTGCTGATTCAGGTATCTGGGATCACCAAGCCATATACCTAATAAACGGGCGCCAAGAGACGCTTTACGATCTCCGGGCTCGGTATTTTCAGGCTCCTCAAGAATGCGTTTTACATCTTTTCTGTGTACTCCACTGACGACACTGATTCGACTCAGAGTCTGACGTTTGCCGTCAACCTGCATCTCATCATGTACTACTTCGACAAAAATATTTTTAAGCAAATTGCTCAGGTAAGGGTAGGTAATACCGTACTCAAGCAGTAATCTGATCAGTGGTCGAAGGATTTTTTTCAGAGCTTTTACAAGCGATGCAGGTGGTTCAGGAGTACTCATTGTTAATCCATTCTCTTTATATCGTATTAAGGCGGGATTTTATCCCACTTTCTCTATTATGGCACGAAAGAGAGTAGGAGGGAGATTTGACTGTGCTGCAGATAATTAAGGTTTCTCCGTGTTACAGGAAGATTCGCCCTATAAAATAGTCTGTCAAATGATTTTATTGAGAAGCCAATCGAAGGGAATCGATTCAAAAGGGACTCATTGCTTTTATTGAATCACCATATGAGGCTGGTGATAAGCTGATGCCAGAATGCCTTTTGCTACCAGATCCCTGTAGCTATTCATCAGTCTGTCCATCACCTGATCTGTATTTTTTATTGAGGTGCTAATGTGAAAATACAGTGGCACATGGGCGAGGGTAGCACTACTGATATTCATCGCTTTGCGATGTAACTCTTTTTGTCCGGCCTGGAAATTCACATCATACAGCAATGCAAAATCAACTCGCCCCGATTCCAATAAGCGAATCGCACTGCTGAAGTTATCCAGCTCGACAGTAGTGATCTTGTTTTCCGGTTCGGCTAACCAGCTTCTCATGCCACCATAGCCATAGCCTCGCATCACCGCAACTTTACTGTTTTTCATCAAGTCTTTGCTGACAGTAAATGACTCAATATCTGAGAATCGACCTGTATGAAAATAAAGATTCAGAATCATTTCTGATACCGGGTCCGGGCTGGTCAGCACTGTACCGGATTGTTCCAGCAGTGGGTTCTTCACCAGAATACTGCTATTGAAGTGGCCGTCGGCCAGAGATTTCATAACTCGTTTGGTTGGCACTATATAGCCTCGCCAATGATATCCGGCATGTCTGACGATGATGTCATATAAACGAACCAGCTCACCTGAGACTCGTCCTTGAGCGTCGTGCTGATAATATGGCGGAAACTCAGGTCCAACAAGAATAAGCTCTTGTCCGGCCAGCAGTCGTTCTGGCAGGCCGAGACAAAGAATCAATAACAGAAGAGATCTGAGAATAGCAGGGCAGGTCATAATCATCGGCTATCTTTCCCTGAGTGCACAATTAATCACATGATTACAAGAATACCCAGGAAACGTAATGAAAAGTATGTTTTTGTTAATTTTTATACCTTTGGATATATGGCTGGTTATTCAGAACGTCGCTTTTATCGCAGCAGAGTAAGCACCTGAGCAAAAATCTTGCTGCAAAATACCAGATCCTTATCCCGTCGCAGACGATTGAAGATTGATATCTCTATATGTCGCAAAAAGAAAATAAGGCGTCATCAATCAGTAATGCTGATGTCTGCTATAAGAACAATTCGTTTTTCGGCAACCGCCATACTATGCAGAATAAGGCTCACTCCAGAACGGCCCTTGCGCAGGTTAGCAGGTGATGGAAAGCAGATGCTTAACCATCTGTACTGAATGAATTTTTGAGGAGATTACAATGGAACTGATTATCGGCAATAAAAACTACTCATCCTGGTCATTGCGCGCCTGGTTCATGCTGAAGGCATTTGATCTGCCTTTCACTGAGAGACGACTGGCCTTGTTTGAAGATGAGTTTTATAACGAAATTGCCCGTTACGCGCCATCAGGTAAGGTACCTGCATTGATTGATAATGGTATTAAAGTGTGGGATTCACTGGCAATTTGTGAATACGTCAATGATAACTATATAGAAGGAAAAGGGTGGCCTGCAGAGGTGGCAGACAAAGCGATGGCCAGATCGGTGGTTAGTGAAATGCACTCCGGTTTTTTTGCACTTCGCAATGAGTTGCCCATGAACTGTCGGGCAGTGCGGCGTGTTGAGCTGAGTGATGATGCCAGAAAAGATATTGGCAGAATAGATGCCATGTGGCAGCAGTTAAGAGCGCAGAACGCTGGGAAAGGCCCCTGGTTATTTGGTGAGCTATCAATTGTTGATGTTTTTTATGCGCCCGTTGCCATCCGCTTTAAAGGTTATGGGATCTCGGTTTCGAAAGAAAGTGAGCAGTACATATTACATATTCTGAATCATCCGGCTATTCAGTTATGGGTTTCTGATGCAGAAAATGAGCAGGAGATTATTGAAATCGCTGAGGCAGGAGAACCCGCGTAGATCAGACTTTATCTTTGTTTCTTCATGTTTGGCAGACTCCGGTCTGCCTTTTTTGTTTTCCTGTAAAAAATATTCTAGACAAAAGTCGTGCATCCTCAGGTAAAAGATAATCGCTTTGATACAAGTCAATATGATATCGGGCTGTTTCTTTAGGATGACAAATGCCGTCAAAAAAATAATACAGAAAAGAATTAAAGATAATAATTAAGGTAATGCTTTTTCTTATCTGAAGGCGGCAGAGTTCACTTGATGAGGATAAAAAAATTGAATGCAAGACAACCTGCCTCCTCGGATATGAGGATCTTTGTCTCAGGAAATGAAGCTATTGCAATGGCTGCAAGGGATTCATGCGTAAAAGTAGCTGCGGCCTATCCTGGGACTCCATCCACCGAAATTCTGGAATATATAGCCGATTATTCTGATATCTATTCAGAGTGGTCTATTAATGAAAAAGTATCGCTTGAAGTGGCTATTGGTGCTTCTCTGGCGGGTAGCCGGGCTTTATGTGCCATGAAGCATGTGGGACTTAATGTCGCTTCTGATGCGTTGATGACACAGACTCTGATAGGGGTGTCCGGAGGTCTGGTAATCGTTGTCGCTGATGATGTGGGGCTGTCATCTTCGCAGAATGAACAGGATTCCCGTTACTGGGGGCGATTTGCCCATGTGCCTGTACTTGAACCGTCTGATACTCAGGAAGCCTATGATTTTACGCGGGCAGCATTTGATCTGTCAGAAGAGTATCAGGTGCCGGTGATCGTTCGGGCAACGACGCGAATCTGTCATGTTAAGGGGACATTGCTGACATCCCCGAAAGTGGAATGGACGCCAAAAGCGGGTTTTGAAAAAGATCCGGCCAGACTGGTTATGGTGCCGGGTAATGCAAAACATCGCATTCCTTTGATGCTGGAAAGAGATCAGCAACTGGCGAAAGCTTCTGAAATCAGTTCTCTGAATCGCTATGAAGAGGGCAGTAATACTGCTCTGGGCTTTGTTGTCTCTGGAGTGGCCTACCAGCACGTTAAAGAAGCTTATCCTGATTCGCCCGTGCTGAAGCTGGGCTTATCTCATCCCGCTCCGATTGAAAAGATTCGGATATTCCGCCAGAAAGTAGATCGTCTGGTGCTGGTAGAAGAAGTCGAACCTTTACTGGAAAAAGAGCTGAAAGCGGAAGGTATTCAGCTGGAAGGTAAAGACATTCTGCCTCGTCAGGGTGAATTAACCCCTGAAGTGCTTAAGCGTTCAGTAGAGGGTTTGGTTGAAAGAGAAGAAAAACCAGCTCCTCGAATCATTGCGGCAGACAAGGTATTTCCGCGACCTCCAACCATGTGTGTTGCCTGTCCTCATCTGGGGGTTTATTACACGCTGTCGAAGATCAGAAATACCTATATTTCCGGTGATATTGGCTGCTATACCCTGGGAGCTGGCCATCCGTGGAATGCTCTGGATACCTGTATCAGTATGGGAGCCTCCATGGGCGTTGCTCTGGGGTTGGATAAGGGACGTCAGCCAGAAGATGAAAATAAAAAAGTGATTGCTGTAATCGGGGATTCCACGTTTCTTCATATGGGAATGCAGGGATTACTTGATCTGACATATAACAAGGGTAATGCAACGATATTATTGCTGGATAACAGAGCTGTCGGTATGACCGGTGGCCAGGATGCACCATCCAGTGGCATTAACCTTCAGGGAGAAAAAACATCCAGGGTTGATTTCCCGGGACTGGTTAAAGCACTTGGTGTTAAGGAAGAAAGAATTCATAAAGTTGATCCTTATGAGCTTCCGACATTATTTAAAACATTAAGAGATGAAACAAAAGTTAATGACGTCTCTGTTGTTATCACAGATCAGCCCTGCGTACTGACGGAACGCTATAAAGCTATGCAACCGCTGAAAGTTGAGGATAAGGATTGCACGGGTTGTGGTAACTGTCTCGATGTGGGGTGTCCGGCTATTCTGGTTTCCCGAAGAGAAACGGTTGTTAAGCCTAACGGAAAAGAGAAAGAGCTGGCGTTTGCCACCATTGATACTGCTGCATGTACCGGATGCAATCTGTGCGTTAATACCTGTGCTCCGGATGCCATTATTCCGGCAGAGAATCTGATTGAGAATGGTTATGCCATGCCAGAGATCATTAATGCTGCTGCACCCGCTGATACTGTGGAGGAAACAGAATAATGAATGCAGAAAATATAACCAATATTCTGGTCGCGGGCATTGGTGGTCAGGGTGTGATGACTGCAGCGGAGATCTTATCTGAGGCGGCTTTGTCTCTGGGCTATGATGTGAAAAAAACAGAGGTAGCCGGTATGGCACAGCGAGGTGGGGTAGTGACCTCTCATGTGCGCTTTGGCCCTGTGGTTCGCTCTCCTTCTATTCTGGCTGGTGAAGCCGATTTGCTGGTTGCTTTTGAGCCGGCAGAAGCCCTGCGCTGGGTCAATCATCTGAGGCCATCCGGTATTGCTATGGTGAACTCTTTTCGTCAGGCCCCGCCCGTTGTCAGTACAGGGTTATTTTCTTATCCGGATGATCCAGTGGGAGAGATCCATGCAGGGGGGAAGGAAGTTCATGCATTTAATGCCGGAGAAATTGCGCTGAAACTGGGTGACAGACGGCTGATTAATACCATCATGCTCGGAGCCATCTCGGAGCAGTTGCCTTTTGAAACATCTTTGCTTGAAGACAGTGTTCTGAAACGTTTTGCTCATAAATCTGAAAAACTGCTGGAATTGAACAGAGAAGCTTTTGCTGCCGGTCGTGAAGCGGCCCAGGCCAGTTAACCCATTTGAAGATACTCGTCAGAACTTGCCAGCTCTTTGGAGCTGGCTTTTTTTCTGAACTTTTATAACAGCAGGCTGGGGATTTTTTCAGGACTGATCTGTCATAGCGGTGGGCTCTGAGGTAGAATGCGCTGGTTTTTTCTCCTTTAAACCTGAGGTTGTTGAATGTCTGCTGAAGATCCTAAAGTTGGTTTTGTAAGTCTGGGTTGTCCAAAAGCGCTGGTTGACTCTGAGCGTATCCTGACTCAGCTACGTACTGAAGGTTATGAGATTTCTTCGACCTATGACGGTGCTGATCTGGTTGTTGTCAATACCTGTGGTTTCATTGATTCCGCTAAAGCTGAATCTTTGCAGGCCATTCAGGAAGCTCTGGAAGAAAACGGCAAAGTTATTGTTACCGGGTGTATGGGGGCGGATGAAAGTGAAATCCGTGAGATTCATCCGGATGTACTCAGTGTCTCCGGGCCTCAGCAGTACGAGCAGGTTGTTGGCGCAGTACATGAGTATCTGCCTCCTAAGAAAGACCATGATCCTTTTGTTGATCTGGTTCCACCACAGGGTATTAAACTAACGCCGCGCCATTATTCCTACCTGAAAATATCAGAGGGATGTAACCACCGCTGCACATTCTGCATTATCCCGTCTTTACGAGGGGATCTGGATAGTCGTCCCGTTGGCAACGTGATGGATGAAGCTCAGCGCCTGGTTGATGCCGGTGTTAAAGAGTTGCTGGTAGTATCACAGGATACCAGTGCATATGGGGTTGATCTGAAGTACAAGCTGGGTTTCTGGCAAGGTCGTCCTATGAAAACCCGACTGAAAGAGTTGTGTCAGGCTTTGGGAGAGCTGGGTGTCTGGGTGCGTCTGCATTATGTTTATCCTTACCCGAGCGTGGATGACATTATTCCTCTGATGGCAGAAGGCCTGGTTGTACCTTATCTGGATGTTCCTTTACAGCATGCCCATCCTGAAGTACTGAAAATGATGAAGCGGCCGGGGGCTATCGACAAAACTCTGGAGCGCATTAATAAGTGGCGTGAAATCTGCCCTGATATTGTGATCCGTAGTACCTTTATCGTTGGTTTTCCGGGTGAAACAGAAGAGCATTTTGAGTACCTGCTGGACTTCTTGCGTAAAGCGCGTCTGGACCGTGTGGGTTGTTTCACTTATTCGCCTGTTGATGGTGCTCCGGCTAATGATCTGCCTGGTGCTGTTCCGGAAGAGGTGAAAGAGGAGCGTCTGGCTCGCTTTATGGAAGTTCAGGCGCAAATCAGTGCTGAAAAACTGCAAGAGAAAATTGGTAAAGAGATGGATGTTATTATCGATCTTGTTGGTGCTGATGGTTCCATTGGTCGAACTAAAGGCGATGCACCTGAGATTGACGGTGAAGTTCATCTGCTGGATCAGACTGATTTTCAGCCCGGTGATGTTGTCAGAGTACGTATCACAGATGCTGATGAGCATGATCTGTGGGCAGAAACGATTGATTGATACTAAGTGTAACACCTGAGATTGCCCGATCTGAGAAGACGTATCCGGATCGGGTAATATGGTTATCCATAAAAAAGGCCCGCTGTTCTGCAGCGGGCCTTTTTTATAACAGCAGATTAAAAAACTATCTGCTTATAATGCTGGATTCTCTACAGCAACCTGCCAGGCCTTAAATATCACGCCCAATCCTGAGACCAGTGCCACAGCAGGAAGAATGATTTGAGAAGTAACAGCAGCCAGAACAGCAATAACTGCTACAACTGTAGTCATCACCATGTTAATCAGTAAGTTGGAAGAGTAGCCCATCTTTTTGCTCCTGTTAAAGAAGAAGTGTTACGATACTACTCAATATTAGCATTGACGGTGTTTTGCTGCAATGCGAAAGAGGTGTATTCTGCATGTATGGCGAATATTTAGTTTTTTATTCTGAATACTATTGTTTAATCGAAAATATTTTCTGATACCCTGCCTTTGTTAACCTGTAATATCTCTCTCCGCACGATAAACCACTTTCTGCCATTGTAATAACGTGTTGAACTGTCCTCTGGAAAGAAGAGGTTGCCCCTCAAATAACTGATAACTGACAGAGGTAAATTCAAGCACAGGCAACAGATCATTGCGTTCTTTCAATGGCAGCAACTGATCTGTAATAATATCGAGCACGATGTTATCGGGTTTATATAATAAAGCGATATGAGCCTGCCCGGTTTGCTTTTGCATAGCATAAACAAAGCTGAAGGCCGTTTGCGGCATACCCTGATTCAGCAGCGCCTGATATTTGCTAAGTGCAAAATCTTCGCAATCTCCCTTGCCGCTGTTCAGTAGTTCAGCCAGACGCAACCAATGATCACGGCTTTCCTGGATGTACTGAATCCTGGTATTGAAGTATTGGTTTGTCTGGGTAATTAACTGGGGTAATGTCGCAGATGAATGACTGGCACTGACAGTAAAACTCAGAACAGTCAGAATACCCGCGATCAGAACTTGCAGCATAATTTATCCTTAGCTCATTATTTACCAGAACTGTGAAATTGTCAGAAAGAGTGTTTTCTGGATTTTAATCATCGTCTGGCTGGCCGGACAGTCATATTACGAAACTTAACAAAACTCTGTGTTCAGGAGCTGTGTACCTTGTCTTTACAGGACTTTATTCAACGCCATCTTCTTGATGTTATAGCATTCAGCTGGTTTGTACTCTGGTGGGCTGCTTATTACTACTATTCACGCTGGGCACTGAGGCGGGAGACTTGTCTGGCAAGAGTGATGCACAACTATCGTTATGACTGGATGAGTCGTTTGCTGGAGCGGGAAATTCGTATTGCTGATACCACTATTATGACTCACCTTGAGCGCAATGGTGCTTTTTTTGCCTCTAGCACACTGCTTATTCTGGCGGCTCTGTTTACTATGCTGGGTGCTACCGATCAGGCTATTGGAGTGCTTTCGGAGCTTCCGTTTTCTACATCCGATAGTCGATTGGAGTGGGAGCTGAAAATTCTGCTATTAATAACCATTTTTGTTTACGCTTTTTTTACCTTCAGCTGGTCAATGAGACAATATAATTTTTGTGCCATTTTGATTGGTGCAGCTCCAATGCCTGACGATGAAAGCGTTACAGCTAAAGCGCGTAAAGCTTATGCGGAACATACTGCTGATCTGATTGATTTGGCCGCTAATCAGTTTAATTATGGTCTCAGAGCCTATTATTACGGGCTTGCGGTTCTATGCTGGTTCTGGCATCCGGTTATTTTCATGACGGCTACAGTGCTGATTTCCTGTGTTTTATATCGTAGAGAGTTTTATTCTAAAACGCTGAGAGCACTACGGGCCGCCAGGGATGATCGAGTCGAATTTCTCGGGATTATCCGTTAAAGAGTTCTTCATTGTCATGCAAATTATTTTAAGCCGGAAAGGATTTGATTCCAGTGCAGGAGGGATACCTTCGCCGATTATGCCAGATGGTACTTTACTGCCTCTTCCAATTCCGCAGGCCGATGGGCCAGTTAAGTTCTCTGCTCTTAAATACTCAGGGATGACATTATCCGGTCTTATTAAACAGCTGGGAGGTAAATGCTGGCGTTCTGGCTGTCACCTTGATCCGGATATTATGCCCGGATTGACCGTGCGTTCGAATGACTGGCAACCATCGTTAGGGCAGTATGGTGCCGCTCAGAATCATCTGTCTATTGAAGGTGTCGGTGCAGGCGACCTGTTTCTGTTTTTTAGCTGGTTCAGGCAAACCGAATGGTACCGGGAAAATGGCAAAAAGCAGCTGCGCTTTATTGCTGATGCGCCGGACCTGCATGTGATTTATGGCTGGCTGCAAATCGGGCAGATTATCAGCAATCCTCACCTTAATCCTGAAGCGCTGGCTTTTCTGGGCAAACATCCTCATCTGCAGAAGGCTTATGACAGCAATACCATTTATTTGCCAGCTGATAAACTGACACTATTTGGTGAGGGTGTCAGTGGAGCAGATGCTTCTGGGGATATCACGGAGCTACCCGGAGCAGGCTGCTTATCTCATCTGGTCACTAATCAAGAACAGGCTGGAAAGGCGCTGATCAAGCAGGCAAAAGACAGTTTCAGGCCTGTAAGGCAGCTGACTGTACCGGGACATAAACGCACGGTATGGCAGTTACCGGAGTGTCTTTGGCCAGAGCACAGTAAGAAAGTGCTGAGCTATCATCGTAAGCCGGAACGCTGGATAGAGCAGGGGCAGACAACAATTCTGCAGTCGGCATTCAGAGGACAGGAGTTTGTTGTTCAGAGTAAAGATAATCAGGCCGTCCGTGACTGGCTAATATCGCTGTTAGCAGAGTAAAGCTGTCAGTCACCTGGTGACGATTCCCCTGTTTTTTCGTGAATAAAATGCCGTAACTTTTATCAGGGATAACCCGGTGAATCTGTAAGATCCATCGGATACTCTGATTTTTGCCTGTAATCTGCCGGGATGATCATAAGCTTGTTCTCCACTATAGGGTAACCTTGATAAGGAGAATAAGCATGGATACTGATTTTCATTTTTTTGGTACAGGAACAGCGGCTGCCCACGGCGGTTTTTCAAGTGATGAAGCCACATTAATCGCCAATGCTGCTGAATTTGTTGACTTTTTTGATTCCAGCTACTGGTCATACTGGCGTTTAAAAGAGGGTAGTGAGTCAAGACTGCGTATTGATTACCCTCACTTATCCTGTCAGACCATCGACTGGAAAATGGTGGCAGATTATGACGAAAATATCTGGAACGCCTTCCACTTTCCTCCTGGTAACAAGCCCCATAGAGAGAAAGAAAAGCTGCAGGATTACCTGGGCGGTGTACCTGTACCAGACTGGGTTGATGACTTTAAGCATCAGCATCTGTGCCGCAATACTCGTCTGGCTGCAGAAGTGGAGCCTTTCCTCTGTCGGCCTTTTAGTCCATTTGCACTGCATATGGCACTGGATACTATCAATAAATATCGGGCAATCAGTCAGGCAGATCAGCATCAGCTGAAAGAGCTGTTGAAGAAGTACCTGGGTGCAGTTCCGCATCTTGCACCATCTGATGCTAAATCACTAGCTCTGGTTTTTCTGGGTATACGTATGCATGTACTGGCTGACACCTGGGCTCATCAGGATTTCAGTGGTATTGCCAGCAAAGATATCAATGCAGCCGGTACGTTTAATGATGTCTATGCCAGCAAAGAATTTCCTTACGTGTTGGAAGATACCACATGGAAGGGCACTTTATGGGCACTGGGCAGTGATACGGATTGTTCTGCAGCACCAGATGTTCCCGGCGATGCGGCTTGTCGTGGTCATGGCCAGATGGGACATTACCCGGATTATTCCTGGTTAAATTTTGTTTACCCTGCATCCTGGCTGAAGCAGGGGCATTATCTGGTTCGCAATAATCCAGAGCAATACAAACAGGCCTGGTACTGGCTGAGTACGGTTATGGCCAGTTGCCGGGAAGATATTAATACCCGGCAGGATCTTAATCTTAAACCCGCCCCTTCTATCCCTGCGGATATTACCCGCAGTATCACCTCATACCACAAGCTGGATAGCAGCAAACTGTCTGCTGTCGCTGAAAGTGAAAGGGTCTGGCAGGACACGCTTCTGGCGGGAGATCTGGATCTGAAAAAGCGCTGGAATCACAAAGCAAACGTATTTGACGACAGCATGCGCCAGAATCTTGGAGTAATTGGTGAACTACCGACAACGCGTCTCGGCACTGTTGATATTCGTGCCGGGAGTACTCTGCATTTGATGGAACTGGCTTCAGCGCTCCATTACCAATGGTGTCTGGAGTGGGCTGGGAAACACCCTGATTTCTACTGGAGACCTGTCGCAAAAGGGGGGTAATAAGTTGTCATAGAAAGTAATAAAAGGGAGTGTATTAGCTCCCTTTTTTATTTTTCGTCAGATTTTGAAATATTTGATAAATACTTATTTTTTATATGTGTTGATGATTTGTGATATCTGTCAGAAACAGACTATACAGTGGGATGGGTTGAAGTTCTGTAACTTCTTGTAATGTTTGCTGGTCTGAGTAATTGTCAGTAATTTTTATTTTATACTCGGTTTGATAGTTTAAAAATGATGGTGAGATTGATAAATATCCTGACTTATTGCCTCAGCCAGATATAGGTTTTAAATAAAAGGATTTTTCATGTTGTTTGATTTTTTTAACCATAGAAATGCACAGTACCTGGCTATTTTTACTCTTTCTCTGGTCAGTATCTCTGTGTCAGCAGAAGCGCTTAGCGAAGCAGAGATAAATCAACTTAATGATCAGCTTCATAAAGCAAGTGAGACTTATGTTTTACTTGAAAATCATGTTCAGTGTTATGCGGAGCAAGACTCTGTTTTTCAACAGCGTAGTAAATTATTGCAAGCTAAGGCAGGTGATTTACATAAAGAAAAACAGGCGCTATCTATTAAACTAGAAACAAGCCAACAAGAAAAAGAGTCTTTTTTACAGGAAGTAGATAAGGCTCAGAATGATGTTCATGACCTGACGCCAAAAATTCTGCATATGAATGCCCGGATTCAAGCCGCTGAGCATGCTCTGGAAGAATGTAAGGGAAAAAAGTGGATACCAAATTTTTTATGTGATTGGGCCGGCGAAATTTCTGGGCTTAAAAAAGAGATGCGCCACCTTTATGCTGAAAAAGAAACACTGGGTATAAGGCTTGATATCGCCCGGGCTCACCTGGAGGAATCCAGTATGCGATATAAACAAGCAGAAGAAAAATTTAAAGCCACCGAAGTTAAATCTGAAGAAAATAAAAACGATATATTAAAAACAGAGACTGATATTAAACTAATTAAAAAATCCCTGATGGAACTTCGTACAGCCAGACAAGAATATTTTATAGAACTCAATAATTTTGAAAAAACATTTAATGAATTTAAAGCTCTTGATCCTAACTCTGAGCGTCGTTTTGTTATTCATCGATTGCGACGTGAGTCTGAAAAATTATCCGAACAGTTGATCCAGGCTAGTAGCTTATCTGGTATGAATGGTCTTTTACTACCCAGTGGTGAACGTATCTGTATTAATTGATATTTTGTTTTTTTATCGGTATCTGAACAAAGCTTTACTATAAAATGCTACGGTATTATCCAGCCGGTGACAGGGGAGGGTGAAGTTTTTTGTTCAGATCCATGTTTTTACTACCCAGTAACGCAGAGGAAGCAGTCATGTCTGAAGAAAAACAAATCATAAGTATTGAATTTGATGTTAATAAACGAATTGATCAGAATGTAGAAAAAATTCTGAAAGAAGAACCTATAACCCTGCCTGATGTTGGCAACCCTTTAGTTAAGGATTATATCCGGAAAATTGAAGGTACTTATGACGTTTCTCGTTCTAAAGAGGATACAGATAATGCCATTGATCTGCTTTATATCGCTTACAATACGACACCGCAATCAAGAGGCCTCATTCGGTCAGAGATTGATGACTTAATGGCTCGTCTGGTTAAAGCTCAGCAGGAAAGTGAGCGTCAGATGCGTAAGGCTTTGTCTGATGCATCGACAATACTGAGTGACTTGCCTGGCACATTTGAAGACTGGAATATTGCTCGTAACAGCAAAGACATAGAAGAGCTTAAGTATTTTATTGGTCAGGATCTGAAGGACCAGGCAGAGGATATTCAGGGCCGTGCTAAAAAAATCAGCGATAACCTTACAGCTATTGCTGAGACTTATGATGGCATTATTTCTGATACGACTAAAACGGTGCATAAGAGTGAAAAAGCGCTGGCTGAAGATCTGGCAGATAAGAGCAAAATTGAGGATGAGATTAATCGGAATAATGCTCAGCGAGAAAAGCTGCAAAAACTGGTTGATGATCTGAAAGCCGATATCACTAAATATGAAAATATGGCCAAGGAGTATAAATCTCAGGCTGAAACAGCGGAGAAGCGTGCATTTATTATGTCTATTGTGCGTGTCGGAGCGCAGATGATTTCAGCCGCGATTCCTGCGATCACTGCTGGTATTACTGGAGCTGCGACAGGAGGTGCTTCTTTAGTGGCGGCATCTGCAACAAATACTGCCCGCCAGCTGGTGAATACGGAAACCGCTGCAACCGATGATGATAAAACAGCTGAAGTGATTCAGACAAAAAAAGATATTGCAGATAAAAAGTCTGAAAAAACTACTGCAGAGCGAGAAAAAGCTGAACTGGAAGAAAAAGGAAAAACTCTTAAACAAGAAAAAGAAAAGGTTGAAGCAGATGAATCACTGGATGCAGAGACCAAAGAAGTGAAGGTTGCTGCAGTAGAGAAGCGTATCGAAGATAACGATGCTAAAATCAAAAAGAAGGAAGCGGTGATATCTGCTGCGACCACTGCTTTGAATGCCCTGAATGAGTCATTAAAGTCCCTGAGTGAGAACATGGATAAGATGACAGAGAAACAGGAAGAGCAGGCTAAAAATCTGCGAGATTTACAGATGCAGATGCTGAAAAGGGTTGAAGCCTATGAAACGGAGAAGCGGAATCAGGCTGCAGAGCTGGTTAAAATTACTGCATTATTGAAAGGCCAGCGTACTAAGGAAGAAACGATTGAACTGGCTATTAAATCCCTGAACCTGAGTCTGAAAGCTCTGAAACGCATGCGTGAGATTGTGGTCGAGATTTCATTCTTCTTTAAATCCTTTGCTGATTTTATGACTCTGGTGATGGAAAACGCTGACCGTCAGGCAGCCATAATTCAAAAAGCTATAGGCAGAGATCGGTTAACCAGAAGTTTTACCAATCGCCTGAAGCGAAATACTGATGACTTTTTTGTTACACAAATGGCCGAATGGCAAGCTATTGAGCTGGTTTCGGCGAAATTTGTTGATAACTTCAATGATGGCTGGAGTAAGCTGAATAAATTGAGCGGTAATTATTTGACTGGTGATGAGCTGAAAGCTTATCTGAATGTTGCTGCCAACAGAATTGATGAGATTTCTTTCCGTCGTAAACAAGCTTCAATAGACAAACTGGCTGAGCTGAATCGTTATCGCGATCTTATTCAGTCTGAAGCTTAAAATAGCTGATTGGCTCAGATGGCCGTAAATGCGGCCATCTGAAAAGAGACTATCCATGACTCTGTGTTATTGCCTTTTTAGTTAAACGTACACCTTCGCCTATTTCCTCCTGCATCCCAATTCTGCCCCCGATTTTCTGAGTAATCTTTCGGATTACTGCTTTCGAATTTTAATATGACCGAATTAAGAAACAAATAGTTGTGCTTTTTACGGTTTTTTGTCCGACATAAGCAATATAAATTGTAACTATTCAGCCCGCTCTCAACTATTTACTACCTTGACGAATAGTTGAGATCTGTCAGTTTATGCATAGCAACAGACATTGAAGA
>NZ_JACJFM010000047.1 GCF_014164585.1 Oceanospirillum sediminis
GAGCAGAAAATCAGTTGGCTTTATTTCCTGGAGCAATAAAGCCAACCGATGCTCGGTTAGATAGAAACCTGACTTTTTCAGGGCTGACTAAATAATCTGATAATGGTCTTTGATTGTATGGATCAGCATTGCCCTGGAGCGAACTCCTGATTTTTTATAGATACTGGTCAGTTGATTCTCAATTGTTTTCTCTGAACTCCCCAGTTGTTCGGCTATTGCTTTGTTGGTAAAGGCTTTACTCAGAAAAAAGCAGACCTGTTTTTCTTTTGATGTCAGCACAGAAAAGCTATCGGGTAATCGCATTGCTTCCAGGCAGATAAAACCATGCGCCTGCTGAGTTCTGCATAATATATTGTCTGTTTCTATAAAGCCTGGCGCAGAGTTGCAGATGTTTTCCAGCCAGTTTTCTTTCATTTGATCCAGAATCGTTTCAAAGGCTTGAGACGCTTCTATAAAGATGCCTGATGAGTCACATATTGCATATGCACTGCCGGGTTGTGAATAGTTTGCCCGCGCAGTGTTCAGCTGTTGTAGTGTGCTGGCCTGTAGCAGGTGTGGTAAAAACAATGCCAGCAGGTCCATTGTCCGCTTACCGTGTTCTGTCGTTTCATTGAGCACTGAAACAATCAGGGTGTGAATCCGGCCCGTCTTACAGCATTGAGATGATATATAGCAGACCTGTTCTTTTGCCGGAAAAATATCCTGGCTCAGCGAGGTTGGCCTTTTTGCCAAAGGTAGCTTGTTGAGTGTAGCAATTTGTTCTGCTGTCAGAGAACAGGCTGTATAGGAGTCTGAATTTGAATAAGTCATGCAATCAAACCGCTGTTCTGAATCCCACACGAGCCAGTAAAGGCATTCGATCGCAACGACATGATCTAACTGCCGGATAACCGCTTGTTTGAAAGCCATTTCATCCTGCATTTGTATCCTTTCATATATTCTGGCGATTTGTTGTCCGGGTTGCAGTGGCTTTTTTGATGGGGTCAATTGTAGCAATGCCATGTATTGTCCTTAATATTCTGGCTGAGAAATCAGGTGTTGTCGGGAAGAGCAGTGGGTGAGTTTCAGAATTGATTTGACATGATTTTTAACCGTTGCTTCAGTGATCTGTAACACTGATGCGATCTCTTTATTTGATTTTCCCTGACGTATCAATTCCAGAACCTGCTGCTGACGCCGACTTAACAATCGTTTATGGTCATTATGTACTTGAATATATAGCAGGCCATGAGCACTTTGAGCGGTAAAAGGAATACCCTTAACTTCAAAAATACCATCGAGCAAGGTTTCCGGGATAGGCAGTTTACCTTGATGAATAAGCCGATACTGCTGGTTTAAATTCCAGAAACCGTCCTCAGCTTCAATAATATTGCCATAGTGATCCAATACTGCTCTGGCATTTTGGGCCGCTTTATCAGCAGGAAGCGAGGTCGATTGAAAACCATTGAGGATATTGACCTTAAGTGCGCCAATCAGGCAAGGCACCAGACACTCTTTTATCTGTTTTTCTTCCGTTGTAAACGGTTGATCTGCGTCATGCCGTGCCAGTGTGACAATATGCATCAACTGGTTTTCAGGTGCGACGGATATGGTCATTAGAGAGTGATGTAATGAGTATTTTTCACAATACAGGCGATACATATCTGAATTCAGCCACTCATCTTTGGGAACAATATCAAGAATATCCTTTGTCTGCCCTAAACACCCCAGCATGATACCAAATACCTGCTGCACTTGTTGCGATACTGACGACAGGTGATGGTAATCTTCCATAAAGCCTTCTGGCAGATTAAGAGTAAAAGCATCTTGCTCATAAAAAGGAATCTGTTGTTCTGCCCGTGTCAGCCATACGCCACTATCAGCATTTAAACAGCGGGCAAAAACTTTAAATGCAGACTCCTTGAATGAGCTATGTGGTGTCGTTAAGGCCAGTTGATAGAGTTGGCTGATAACATCATCGAGCGGATGATAAAGACTGAACTGATTATCCATTGAATCAGAGGCATTATCTCTGTGGTACGCGAGATTAGCCCTTTTCCCCTATAGTGATATTAATTCTCTGCAGACATTAAACGCCCTGAGGCCCTTAACAGCATGGAGGTAGTAGAATATTTTTTATCTATGTTCTGTACGTAGTGTATCGCAGTGCAAAAAATGCTGCTACTAACCCCTGATTGTTATGGTTTTATCGACTCCATAAAATTCACCACCGCATAGGCGTCACTGGTTCGTCGACTGTAAAAGCTCCCTCGGTTTTTACGCATCAGCAGGCTACATTTATGGAGAAATGATGAAACCTTATAAATTGCTATTCACCAGTCTGATTACAGTTTTATTGCCTTTTACGGTCTCTGCACAGGAAATATCTCTGTCCAATCCTGATGCAGAATATGCCAATAGAAGCTGTGTCTTAAAACAGTATATTGAGCATAAAACCGCACTGCCTGCAGATTGCCGCTGTGGTAATAACAGAGCGAATACCGGAGGTTTGAATGTCTGTCAGCGACCAACAGAAGTAGCAAGAAATATGGGGATCAATATCGCAGAAGGGCCATCTTTTGCGAATTACTACAACTCTGAGCTGACTGGTGGTTTTATTGATTACGACAGAAATGAGCTGATTGCTTCGGTACAATGGGACGCGGGGGCAGAGTCTAAGGGACTGGTTGTAGCCTATAACTTATCTGATTGGTCCCGGCGCTTTATCAGTGGTGATGCAGAAGATGAATATGGCCATCGAGTCATTGCTAAAGGTCCACGCTTTTTTGAGTTGAAAGATATTCAGCCGGGTATTGATGGCTTCTGGTACGGTTTTGGTTATGAGCAGGGTAAATCGGGTGGTGGTGCCAGAATTTTTCGTGTAGACCCTGAGACCGGAGACCGAAGCGTAGTATGGCAAGGGCGAACAGCAGAATATGGCCAATGTCCATCCGGCCGGAAAAACATCAGAAGAGAATCACAGAAATATGTGCAATATACCCAGCAAGCATTTGCTATTGATCAGGCAGATGGTTCATTCCTGCTTTCGTTCAGTAACAATAAAATGGGTGGGACAGGTATTGCCCGTATTTCCCCGGATGGCTCAAAGTGTGACTTTGTGACGCTGAGTGGCAGAAGAGATGATGGTCTGGAAGTGGGCAGAGGGTTTGACATGCGTGGACCTATGTTAGGCCTGTATCTGCATAATGGGAAAATTTACACTCACTCCAGTGGAGAGAAAACCTTTTTTGAGATTGATCCCGCTACAGGCAACAGAAAGGCGCTGACCCGAAAAGCTCCTAAGCCACCGGCCTGGCGTCGTGTAGTCTGGGACGATAAAAGGGAAGTATTCTGGGTCTCCGGTAAAATGAACTCTGTTACGGTGACAGCTTATGATCCAACGCTGAATAAATATCTGCTGGCGCATAAAAGCTGCGGTAAACGATCAGACTGGGAATGGTTTCCGCTATGCATGGGCGGCCCTCTGAAGATTAACTCATTGAACTACGGCCCTATGTGGCTGAATAAAAATACGGGTAATCTGATTTTTGGACAGGATTTGATTGGTATTGTGGAGTTTGAACCGGAAACAGGTAACTCAATCAATCGTAGTTTCTGATGCGAAAGGAGCTGGTTTTCACCGGCTCCGTATCGTTGTTATCAAAGCTTAGGATAGAGTGTTGTTGACAAGAGACCACTGGCATAATTTTTCAGGTGACTTATCCCGTGCAGGAAAGGGCTGCTGGCCCTTCCTTGTCTGCTTGTCATTGCAACTGATTTTTAAGAGGCAGGCTAACACCATCCTTTTTTCGCATGTCCCGGAGGGCAGTGTTTCGTTTTAGGTTGTGTTTCATTACCTTGCTCTTGTGTTTTCTTAATATCAACATCGATATCATCAACCTGTCCCTGTACCCGGGTAAGTTGGCAGCCAGACAAAAGCAAAGAAGACAGCGTAAGAGTTAATAGTAAAGATTTCATAAATATCCTGCTTGTCAGATGATCCATATTGCATTGTACTGGCGTAATTTTAGCTGGATAACATATTTTTGCTGGCAGACTGATCACAATTCAGTCGGAAAAAGCACTATGCACATATGGTGCACTCCATACTATTATGCTCTTTGCATGCCTTCTGTACCGAAAGCTGAATACCCGCTTCCAGTTCACGTCAGGCATTTCCTGTCCTGTTGTAATGAATATGGCTTTATTCAGTGCTGTGGAGAGTCTTAGTCTGTCCAGCGCGCTTCAGCCCACATGATTTGCTCTTCATCAGTCAGAAAGCTCCAGGCAACAACCCGGCTGATTTTCTGGCCCTGGGCCATATTCATTGTTTTTACCTGAGTCGCTTTGACTTTTTTCAGTACAGAGTAGATTTCATCAAGATTTTCTTTTTTCGAAACCAGTGATGTAAACCAGAGGCATTGTCCGGCATAGTCTGCACTTTCCCTGATCATTCGCTTAAGGAATGCTATTTCTCCGCCTTCACACCATAGCTCGGTATTCTGGCCACCAAAATTAAGGCCATGCTGTTGCTTGTTGTCAGAGACTTTACCACCTGATTTTTCCTGTTTATTTTTTTGCAGATTCTTTTGTTTTCGTTCTGTACCACTGGTCGCTTCTTCAGCCGACTTATGGAAAGGAGGATTACACATAGTGAGTTCGAACAAATCCTGATCTTTAATGATGCCATGAAAAACAGATTTTTCATCCAGCTGACGCCTTAAACGAACCATGCCAGACAGGTTGCGATTCATCTTAACCAGCTGAGTGGCAAAATTTACTGAAATCGGATCAATATCAGAACCAATAAACGACCAGCCGTAACTCTGGCTGCCAATGATAGGGTAGACACAGCTGGCACCAGTTCCTATATCCAGAACAGAGACTTTCTTGCCTCGAACCAGGTTACCATTATTCAGAACCGCCAGAAGATCGGCGATATAGTGAATGTAATCTGCTCGTCCCGGAATTGCCGGACATAAATATCCCTCAGGTATATCCCAAAAAGCGACTTTGTATGTTTGCTTTAGTAAAGCCTGATTCAGTGCCTTGACAGCTTCAGGATTACTGAAATCTATCGACTGATTCTGACCGGGGGTGATTTCAATAAATTCTGATAGCTCCGGAACCCGCTTTTTTAAGAGATTGAAATCATATGGCGCATTATGTGGATTGCGGGGATGCAGCTGTTTTTTTGTATCAGAGGACATGAATACGTTCCGGGGTAAAATTCATTTCAGAAAATTGTAGCAGAGGAATAAACAGAAAAACTATGATAAATAATGAGTTACAACCAGAGCTTTGATGGTGATTCCATCTTGTACAGTAGTGATTCGGCTATGGATGTATCTGATAAGGCATACTTTGTGGGATGCCGTTTTATCAATATGATTTACCTGATTCGCAGCCTGGGGTAAGCATATGTTTAATCAGGTAAATCTATATGAAACATCGAAGAATATTATTTATATTCTCTGATAACATCAGCCAGTAGCTGGTCTATACAGGAAATAACTTTAAGGCTGGCATCTTCCATAACCTGAAGATGTCTTAGCATACCTGTAGTATCGCCTTGCTTCCCCGCCTGCAGTGCTGCACGACCTGAGTCATGCACCAGTTTATGAGGTTCATCCAGGTTTTTGAAACTATGCAGATGGCTGTAATGCTGTGCGCCATAACCGTTAAAGTACCAGTTACCAAGTCTGCATTCGGTATGAGCGTTGACTGCTTCACTAAAAGCCTGTTTGTCAACATGAGAATAAATCTGGTTTTTCCATACGGCATGATCCAGCTTGACAGTATTCAGAAATGAAGACGTGGTTACTATCGCAATAACCTTTTTCATGTGCTGAGATCGTTCCAGCACTTCAGCGACAACCTGATCCATCTGGGATGATGATGCAGCAACCTCAGCAGCACTTTCCTGGTTTTCGCCAACCATACCTTTAATGTCTGTCGTCTGAGCAATAACTTTATGTACCAGAGCTTCGATTTTACTGCTGGCGTCATGCGCTTTTGCTGCTAGCTGGCGTACTTCGTCGGCTACTACGGCAAAGCCTCTGCCTGCCTCTCCAGCTCGTGCGGCTTCAATAGCTGCGTTCAGTGCCAGCAGGTTGGTCTGATCTGATATCTCCTGGATCGTAGATACCAGCTGACTGATTCCACTCGCAGTTTCATCCAGTACTGACACGGCTGACATGCTTTTGCCTGCATGCTCATTGATAAAATTGGCGCGTACTTCCAGTCGCCCCAGGGCCTGGCGGGTATGTTCAAATACCTGATCCAGTTGTTCCTGTTCTTCGCGTTCTTTCACAAGGTCTTCGGCTGTATTGGCCAGGCCTTCTCTGATCGTTGACAGCATGGCACCACCCTGAAGAATACAGGGCATAATCCGTCCATAATCCTCAGAGCTTTGCTGTACAAGGCGGATATGATTCTCCTTTTCTGTAACCAGTTCTTTCAGTTGTGCAACTTCCTCGCTGTGTGCTTTTTTTAACTGTTCAATTTCATCTTTCAGCGCCTGGTTTTCTGCTTTCAGTTTGCTATTGAATATCATCGTAATGCACTAACCTTGTGAACTGGGTGGATATGCTGAGACGCTCAGCATGACAGAAATGTGAATATTCTAACGCTGATTGTAATATTATGTAATTGATTTTTTTTGCAAGAACGTAGAGAAAGGGATTAAGGGCTGTAAATGATCGCTTTATCCCTGCCTGTGTGTTTGGCGCGATACATTGTTTTATCCGCAGCATCAAGCAGTTTGTCAATGCTGTTGAAGCTTCTTTTGGCACCCGGTGCATGAGTAGCAATACCTATTGATGCCTGAAGGGTAATACGAAGGTTGTTATCCATTTTAACAGGAGTCTGCTTAAGGCCTTCCCTAAGGCGTTTGGCAATTGTCATAGCGACATCACTGGATATATCTGGCATGATAATAACAAACTCTTCGCCGCCATAACGGCCTACATAGCCCGCTTTGCCAGTATATTTTGCCAACGCTCTGGCAAAAACCTTCAGGGCATAATCGCCCATCTGATGACCATATTTATCGTTGACCTGTTTGAAATGGTCGACGTCAAGAAACATGACCGTAAGAGGTTTGCCTGTTTTGCTGGCTCTGACAAAGGCTTTTTCAGATATGTTCTCAATATGTGCCCGGTTGAAAACGCCTGTCAACTGATCTTTTTTCAGTTGCTCTTTCAGTTGGCGTTCACTAGCCCTGGCTTCTTTTACTTCACTTCTGGCACTGGCCAGTTGCTGCATTAATTTCAGATTTCGTTCAACCAGCAGATGTTTCGCTTCTTCTATAAGTTCAGCAGGGGAGAACTCTGTCTCGATGTTCGTTTCAAAAATATTATTAATAGAGGGAATCTGGGCCGTTATAGCTTCAATAATTTCAGCAATTTCTTTGTTCGAAAATAACTGGCATTTATCACTGTTGCTGATCAGAAAGCTCATTTTCTCTTTTGCATTATCCTGTACCCATAGTTCTGCATACTTGCAGGCAAAAGCGATACTTTTAGTTCCGCCACTACTATTTTTATTGCATTCAGTATGACTTTCTCTGATCAGATCGACATAGAACTCAGGCATGCCCCAGTAATCCAGTAGCCAGGCGCCTGTTTCTGCATGCGTAGTACCGAATTCCGATTTTTCAAATAAATAAAGCTGAGCATGATCTACCGCACTATGATAAACCACGCCATATCGGTCTGGCTCGATTTCATTCATAGCCAGCATGCCTATATCCTGAATCAGGCCAGCCAGAAAAAAGCGTTCAGGTTTTTCCAGTTTAAGATGACGGGCAATGGTTCTGGCAGCCAGGCCTGAAACAAGGCAACGACGCCAGAAAACTTCATGATCCATACTATTCATATTGCAGTCATGCATAGCTTTAGCAAATGAAAAACTTAAAGCCAGGGTCATGGTCATGTCCAGGCCCATACGAGTAATGGCATCCTGCACTGTAACAATAGGAGATCTGGGGAAATTAGCAGCAGAATTAGCCAGGGCTACAATTTTTGAGGCCATGGCCGGATCTTTTTCCAGAATGTCAGCAATTAATGCAGAATCGCTATCATCTTTCTTGGCGTGCTCAATTACCTGCATAGCTATAATGGGCAGAGAGGGAAGTGTCTGGCAGTTTTCAAGTTTTTCAACAAATGCCTGATTCATTCAGGACTCCCAATCTGATGACGCTACGTTCTGTAAGGCACTGTAATAAGAAGTGTATAGTGCATAGGATATGGCTACAGAAGCAAGATGACAATAAAAAAAAGAGGATATGCGTATCCTCTTTTTTCTTTTTTTAATCATTGTGTTAACCAGGCTCGGATCATGTAGTTTTCAGATTCGCGAGTTGTATTGTCTGTACCTGAATTGTTGTCTTACTGTCGAAATTTTGCTTCGTATCATTTTGTTCTTTTTCAGAACCCCGGACCAGACCGGAGTTTTATCCATCGGGTTTAAAGCCCCTTAAGTGCTTCGATATGTTTATGGGCGGAGTGTGCCAGAGAGCTCAGGTCATAGCCTCCCTCCAGAACAGAAACAACCCGATTGTTACAATAAGTACCCGCAACATCCATAATTAGTTTTGTTACCCAGTAGAAGTCTTCTTCTGTCAGATTCACCTCTCCCATAGGATCATCTTTATGGGCATCAAAACCTGCAGAGATGAAAATCATTTCTGGTCGATGGATTTGCAGTGCAGGTAACCAGCTATCTTCAACTTTTTTTCTGAATTCCAGGCTGTTACACCCTGAGTTCAAAGGTGTGTTGATAATATTGTCCCATTCAGAATCAGCAAAACGCCATGGGTAAAATGGGTGCTGGAAACTGGAACAGACCAGCACGTCAGGGTCATTTTTAAAAATATCAACTGTGCCATTCCCATGATGGACATCAAAATCTACAATAGCCACACGTTTAATGCCAAAATTCTGACGTGCATGCTCAACACCGATAGCGACATTATTCAAAAAACAAAAACCCATGCTTTCAACGCGCTCTGCATGATGCCCGGGCGGGCGTACAGCACAAAAAACATTGTCTGCCTGATTTTTAAGAATTTGCTCAGTTCCTCTTACAACTGCACCTGCTGCTAATGTAGCGGCATGCATCGTTTTTGGGCCGATCAGGGTGTCATCATCAATTTGTACCAGGGTCTCTCCTTCATCTGGCTGGCTGAGTTCCAGTGAGCGGACATGAGCCTGGGGATGTACGCGATAAACTTGCTCTTCTGTCACGGCACGCGCATTGTAATGCATCAGTTCCTGGAAAAGACCTGATCTTTCCAGTTGCTGATTAATCGAAGAGATCCTGTGCGGACTCTCCGGATGCCAGGGCCCCATGTCATGAAGCATACACTCAGAGTGACTAATATATGATGTGATCATTAAACTTCTCCCTCATGATGGCAGTTTAAAATATCATCAAGATGAGAGATACTGGCATATAGTCGATATTGCGATGCAGCAACCTTACTTAACCGGAGTTCAGCGTGGGTACACGTTTTTTAAAATACTTTTTTGAGCCAAAATCTGTTGCCGTGTTCGGTGCCTCTGAAAAAGAGTTCAGTATGGGGGGGCAGGTTATCCGTAATCTACAGGATAGCCAGTTCCCGGGGCAGCTTTATGCCGTCAACATTAAAGGCTATGATGAGGTCTTTGGTGTACGTTGTTTTAACAATGCTGAGGCTCTGGCAGAGTATCAGGTGCCGGATCTTGCTATCATTTGTTCACCGCCAGAAGCAATTCCTGATCTGGTTGGGCGGCTGGGTCACCTGAACGTTAAGGCTGCGCTGGTATTATCCGGAGGGCTTTCCCGTGTGCCCAGTGCTAACCCTGCTCATACCCTTAAAGATGAGATGCTGACTGCTGCCAGGGAGTCTGGTATTCGTATCATGGGACCTGAATGTCTGGGGATCCTGGTTCCAGGCAGAAAGCTTAATGCCAGTTATTCTTCCCGTAATGTTAAAGCTGGAAAAGTAGCTTATATCGGTCAGTCCGGCATGCTGGGTAATGCAATGATTGACTGGGCTAATGGGCAAGGGATTGGGTTCTCACACGTTGTCACTCTTGGGGATAGTGTCGACGTGATGCTGCCGGATGTTATTGATTATATTAATCGTTATAGTCATGCCCAGGCAATCATTCTGCATCTTGAGTCGATCAGTGATGCCCGGCATCTTATGACGGCTATTCGTGAAGCCTCACGTAACAAACTGGTTCTGGCCATTAAGAGCGGCCGCATGATCAGTTCCGAGTACGCACCTGAAATTATCACTCCCGGATTGAAAAACAGAGATGACATTTATACTGCGGCTTTAAACAGAGCAGGTGTCGTCAGAGTCAATAATGTCGAAGAGCTATTTGATGCGCTGGAATCTCTGTCACGTATTAAGCCTGTCACAGGCGATAGACTGGCGATTGTCAGTAACGGTATGGGGCCAAGTATTCTTGCTGCCGACAAACTGATGATGTCGGGTGGAAAACTGGCTCGTTTGTCCGAAGATACGTTGACTCAGCTGTCAGAAAATATGCCTGTTCAGGTATCCGGGACTAATCCGGTGAATATTGGCGGTGATGCAACGCCAGATCGCTATGTGGAAGTACTGAATATCCTGGCTAATGCTCCGGAAGTTGATGCGGTGGTAGTGTTACATGCACCGACACGTCTTGCACCAAGCTGGGAGTCAGCTCATGCCGTGATTGATAACAGAGGGCGTTTCCGAAAAAGTATTCTGACCTGCTGGATGGGGATGGAAGAAGCCGGGCCTGCCCGCCATGAATTTAACCTGGCCGGAGTACCGACATATGTTTCTCCTGAACATGCGGTACAGGCATTCATGCATATGGTGAATTATCGTCGCAGTCAGTCCTTGTTACAGGAAGCCCCGCCGAGTATTCCCCATGAAACACCTTATGATGTGAGGCGAAGTGCCAGAAAAATGGTTGTCAGAGCCCGTGAAGAGGGGCGTGCGGCACTGACTCATCAGGAAAGCACTCAAATTCTCAAAGCGTACAATATACCTGTTGCCCCAACCTGGTATGCAAAAGATGAAAGTGAAGCAGAGGAGATTACCCGTAATAATCTGGGTGATCAGGCGCTGGCAGTAAAAATTGTGCACGAAACCAGCTGTCAGCCATTTGTATATCGGAAGCATCCGCACAAGCTTTCAGCGGGGTTATTGCAGGATATCACTACGCCGGAACAGATGGGACAGGCTGTTCAGCGGCTGAAAGAGAAGGTTGAGGAAAAATTTCCAGAGAGTGATATTTACGAATACTGTATTCAGCCGATGCAGCGTGGTAAGCATTCTATGCTGCTGAATCTGGGGGTTACCCGAGACCCGGTATTTGGTCCTGTGATTCTGTTTGGTATTGGCGGATATAAAGAAAATGTCATGGCTGACAGGCATATCGCTTTGCCTCCTCTTAATATGACACTGGCATTTGAACTGATTCAGCGTTCACATGCTTACCGACTGATTAAAGAACACAGTGATCATCCGGCAGAAGATATTGAAGCAATTTCTGAGGTGCTGGTTAAGCTAAGTCAGATGGCAGCCGATATTCCTGACCTGAAGGGACTGGAGATCAATCCACTGATTATTAACCGGGATGAGATGCTGGTTGTCGATGTAAAAATTGATCTGGGTGAGCCTGCGTACCATGCGATTATGCCATACCCGGAAGAGCTCAGAGAAACGGTAACACTTAAGACCGGACGAAAAGTTGAAGTGCGTCCTATCCGTGGTGAGGATGCTCCGGCGCTGGTTCAGTTTCATAGTCAGCTGAGTGAGCAGAGTATTCGTTTCCGCTATTTCCACAATAAATCTGAGCTGACGAAGAGGGATCTGGCGACATTAACCATGATTAATTATGATCGTCAGATGGCTTTTATTGCTGAAGAAGTGCTGGATGACGATAGCCGTGAGATTCTGGGGGTCGTGAGAATCTGGACTGACCCGGATAACATCAGAACAGAGTTTTCTGTCCTGATCCGTGATGATCTGCAAGGAGAAGGATTAGGCGCGCTCCTGATGAGAAAGATGATTAAGTACTCTAAAAGCGTGGGTACTCTGGAGATGATAGGCAAGATCCTGGTTGAGAATCATCCTATGAGAGGGCTGATGCGCCACCTGGGGTTTGCCTGCCATTACAATACTGATGAGCAGGTTATTGATGCAGTGATGCCTCTGAACGAACCTCAGAATGAATGGCAAAGACACAGACTGGAATCTACCAGCGGAGTGTAGCCTCCGCTGTTTTCTTTGGTATATCAGTCTCTGGCATATCCGATTTGATTGATATGCCAGTGCCGCACAGGATGGGGGTTAAGGGGACAGTCTTTCAATCTGCCAGTCACCACCTTCAATGACATAGCGGAATCTGTCATGTAAACGACTAGGCTGGCCTTGCCAGAACTCAAACAGATCAGGGACAATACGGTATCCGCCCCAGTGAGGAGGGCGAGGAATCGTTTCCCCTTCGAATTGTTCTGTGAACTGGTCACAGCGTTCAGCAAGCCAGGTTCTTTCAGGGATGACTGCACTCTGTTTCGATACCCAGGCTCCCAGTTGGCTGTCACGTGGGCGGCTGGAAAAATATTCATCAGACTGCTGTGGAGAGATGCGTTCCACTACGCCATCAATTCGGACCTGGCGCTGTTTCTGCCCCCACCAGAAGACTACAGATGCATGAGGGTTACCAGCAAGATGCATCCCTTTTTCACTTTGATAGTTGGTGTAAAATATAAAGCCACGGGAGTCGATGCCTTTCAGAAGGACAATACGTGAAGCTGGACGGTTTTCCGGTGAAATAGTGGAAAGAGTCATTGCATTCGGGTCAAAAGGTTCATTCTTTACTGCCTCTTCAAACCAGCAGTGGAACTGATCGAATGGATTGGCTGCAAGGTCTTCTTTTGCAAGTGATTCCTGGTCAAAAACCCGACGCAAGGATGAGATATCCTGATTCATATTTATTATCTCTGACTTGTTTGGTAAAGCTTATGGACAGTCCGCAAACCTGACTGGATTTGTCCGATATGACTACAGATTGTGTATCACTACACTATATCTGACTATAGTTTCACCATATCATTCATTTTTCTTAGTGACTAACTCAATTTCTCTGGTATTAACAGAAGTCCGGTAAAACTATGCCAGAGATCAGACTTTACGGCTAAAGTCCAAGAAAGTTTTTTATCCCTGAGAAAACAATCTGAGCAGCCATTGCGCTGAGTATCAGTCCGGTCATTTTGCTCAGAATATTAAGCCCGGTGGTACCGAGAATTTTTTCTATCTGGCTGGAAATGTATAGTAAAGCCCCCAGCACTATTAATGCGGAAATCAGGGCGCTGACACCAATCGCCATTTCCAACGGGGTTTTCAACTCTGCTCCATATACCAGAATGGCCCCGATTGTGGCTGGTCCTATGATTGTTGGAATGGCCAGGGGGACAACAGAAATATCATCACCGCCATCTTCTTCTCCGGGAACGTCAGTGGCGTGATTTCGGACGCCATCTGTTACCAGACTGACAGCAGACAGAAATAGCAGACATCCAGCACCTATCCTGAAAGAGTCCAGGGTAATCCCCAATATTTCAAACAGGGTTGTCCCAAAGAAAAAGAGCACCAGACTGATTAATATGGCAGAAAGAACCGCACGGTTGATGGTTTTTCTTTTCTGCTGCCTGGATTCATTCCGGGTTAATGCAAGAAACATCGAAACTACAAAAAATGGGGCAAACAGGAAAAAGAATTGCATTAATGTTGAAAAAAATAAATGCATCTGTATGTTCTCGTTTTTTAAGGAGGAATTTTCTTAATTATAGTCTTTTTGTAGTTGTGTCGGCTATTCTTCTCTGGTGAAAGGTGTCCGGCATGTAAGTTACTGTTAATAAAGTTAAACAATTAGTTGCCGATAGAGTTAACTTACTGAAAAATCAGTTATAAGGGCTACTAATCATAGTTTCACTGAGTTATGCTTCAACAAACTCTCCCGGATAACATTGCAGAAGGTTGGGTCAATGGATTTCGCCACGCTTATAGGGCTTATAACAGGTATAGCATTTGTTGGATTAGGCATCGCTCAGGGCGATGATCCTTCAATTTTTATTAACATTGCAGGTCTGCTTATTGTAATCGGTGGTACTTTATCTGTTACCCTGGTTAAGTTCAGAATTGCGAGTTTCTTTACAGGTATTAAAGAAGGCTTCGGGGTTGCTTTTCTGGAAAGCAACGATAACCCCAGGGAAATTATACAGCTGGCTAATCATCTGGCTAAAATTGCACGCCGTAATGGTTTGCTGGGCCTTGAAGATGAGCCGGTTGACAACCCTTTCTTTGCGAAAGGTATTCAGCTTTGTGTGGACGGTCACCCGCCTGAGTTTATTCAGAAGGTGCTGGTCAACGAGATGAGTATGTCGATTGACAGAAAGCAGTTGGGTGAAAAAGTTTTCCGCAGTATGGCGGGTTCTGCTCCGGCTTTCGGGATGATTGGTACTCTGGTCGGTCTGGTTCAGATGCTGAACAATCTGGACGATCCTTCTAAATTAGGGCCAGGTATGGCTGTTGCGTTGTTGACAACATTGTATGGTTCTTTGATTGCGCAGGTCTTTATGTTGCCCCTGGCTGATAAACTGGCTTTAAAAGGCGCTGAGCTGGAATCTAATATGTCTCTGATTACAGAATCTGTACTGGGTATTCAGGAAGGTCTGAATCCAACAGTGATGGACGAGTTGCTGGAAACGTATCTTCCGGATTATCTGCGCTCAGGTATGTCAATGTCAGAAGAAATCTGAATGTTTTAGGTCTTCATGGATGGATGATGATTCTAAGACGCAGGTACTTCTGACATTTTGAAGGATTAGAGTGTAGGGGGGTAGGTAGTCGAGGTGACGGGTATCAACACTAAAAACAGACGCAGAAGAAAGGCTAAGAATGATGAAATCCCTGAGTGGATGGTAACATTTGCCGATATGATGACGCTGTTGCTTACTTTCTTTGTGCTTATTCTGTCATTTTCCACGACAGATGTTCAGCGCTATAAGAATGTTGCAGAAGCGTTGCAGACATCTTTTGGCCTTCAGGATCTTAATCCTCTGAGTATTATTCCTGCGGATAATCCTCCGCAGAATGAAAATATTATTGAACCGATTAAGCCCCATGAGTCGACGGATTCAGAAGAATCTGAAGAAGAGAATCAGTTAGATAGTATTGGTAATCGCCTGGAGACTAATTTCACAGATGAAATTGAAAAGGGTGTTATTATCGTGGAAAGGGATGAAGATCATATTATTATCCGCTTCCCTGATGAATCAGCCTTTACCTCTGGCAGCGATTACCTGGAGCCAGCTGTTGTTCCTGTCCTGCAGAAAGTAGGGCAGCTGATTTCAGAGTATGAGATGTTTACTATTGTTGGGGGCCATACTGATGACCAGCCAATCAATACCGAACGTTTTCGTTCTAACTGGGATCTTTCAGCAGCCCGTGCGGTATCTGTTGCCCATGAGTTAACCTGGTTGACAGATTTAGAAGAAGAGTTTCTGTATGTCGTGGGTAATGCTGATGCCAGGCCATTGGTACCTAATGACACGGTAGAGAACAGAATTAAAAACCGCCGGGTAGAGATTCTTCTTATTGAACGACCCGATAAAACAGAACGTGATGTTTATCAGGGAATTCAACAGTCGCCTCTGTTGAGATAGGAACTATTTATATATTAAAAGCGTCTCAGGTGTGGGCGCTTTTTTTTATGCTGAATCTGATTGGCTCTCGTCAACGTAATCCGGCAAAGAGATAAAAAGTCAGGATAGATTATGTTTTCAAGAATGAAACTTGCCCAGCAGTTAAGTCTTGGGTTTGGGGTACTGATCCTCTTCAGTATCATTATTACCGCTTTTTCTTATAAGGGTCTGAAAGATAGCTTCGATGGCGTTGCTCAGTACAGAGTATTTGTTGAAGATACAAAGATTGCCAGTCAGCTACAAAGTACAATGCTAATGCAGGGTGCAGACGCGCTGAGTTATCTTAGCCGACCTGATGAAAAGACTCTGGCCCACTATCAGGATCAGGCAGAGCGACTGACGAATCTGGTAGAGCATGCCCAGGCTGGTGTAATGGATGATCAGCGTGCAGCTCTGGTGAAAGATACATCGGTACTGATTAATGAGTTTCAGCAATCGTTCGAAATAGTGAAAGAAGAGATTGCTAAGCGAGATCAGTTGATTAATGAGCGTCTTTTCCCTGCCGGTCTGATAATGAGTAAGACGACTACCTCTCTGATGGAAAATGCTTACCTGGGAGGGGATGGTAATACCATCTTTTATGCTGCCAGTGTACAAGAGCATCTGCTGTTAGGACGTCTTTACGCAAATAAGTTTCTGGTACGCAAAGATGAGGCTGACCATGCCCGTGCTTTGAAGGAATTACAGGAAATCCTTCCTAACTCTCTTGCACTATTATCTGGTGCTCTTGATGGTAGTGAAGAGCAATTGTTAAACACTTTCGCAGATGCCCATTATCAATATCTTTCTGCTCTGGCTCTGGTCTATGACTCTGTAACTAAAGTGTCTGAAATCTCAGATGAAAAAATTATCCGTCTGGGCGTAGAGATAACCGAACGTACAGATCAGATTAAGAATCTGGTCCAGGAAGAACAGAATAAACTGGGTCCTGTATTAGAAGCAGAGATTTCCAGGTTGATCGACCTTATTCTCACCGTTGCCCTGATCATTATTATCATAGGTATTGTGCTGACCATAATCATGGTTCGTCAGATTAAGGAGCCAATTGGTGGTGAGCCTGCCCGAATCGCTGGCATTACCAGAAAAATTGCTGAAGGAGATCTGAGCCAGATTCAGCAAGGGCAGGTTGAAGGAACGGGTATTCTGGCTTCTGTGACCCACATGGGGTGTCAGCTTAAGCAGATAATCGGTTCAATTGCGGATACCGGTGATCAATTGCAGCAGACAGCAGAATCAGCATCTGCTGTTGCTCAGCAGACGAATCATATTGTTCATGATCAGGAAGGGCGCATTCAGCAGATTGCCGCTGCAGCGACAGAAATGGCTGCGAGTATTCAGGAGGTTGTAAGGCATTCTGAATCTTCTGCAGATGCTGCAAGGACGGGTCTGAAGTTCGCTGATGAAGGTAAACAGACGGTTCAGCAGACACAGATTGCGATCCAGGATCTGGCGAGTAATGTTGAGCAATCCGTTGAACTGATTCAGTCTCTGGAAGCCAGTAGCACAAACATTGGTTCGGTTACGGAAGTGATTCAGAATATTTCTGAACAAACCAATCTGTTGGCACTTAATGCTGCGATTGAAGCTGCCCGTGCTGGTGAACATGGTCGGGGGTTTGCTGTTGTCGCTGATGAAGTACGTCAGCTGGCTCAAAGAAGTCAGGATTCAGCGCAGACCATTCAGGATATGATTAATCAGCTGCAGGAAGATATTAACCGGGCTGTTGATACCATGCAGGATAGTAAGGAAAAAGCGTTGCATACTGTTGAACAGTCAGAAAAAACGGGTGAAGCTCTGGATACGATAGTCTCCAGTATCGAGCAGATCAGTGATCTGAATACCCATGTTGTGACGGCTGTCAGTCAGCAGTCTGCGGTAGCGGAGGAGATCAGCCAGAATATTGAAACAGTTACTGAGCTATCTTCGCAGACGGTGGATGGTGCGCGCCAGACTGCAGCCGCCAGTGAGCAGTTGTCGGGCATGTCCAAAGATCTGGGGGTGATTGTGCGGCACTTTAAACTCTGACCGTCAGATACCCATCATACCTGAGCCTGTCGAGCCTTTTCGGAGCGACAGGCTTTTTTATTTATCCTTTTGAATCCTTTCGATAAATTCCTTCGTATAGTCATCCTGAATATAAAAGTAATAAAACCCTGATTACCTGCTTATGTGTTTCTCTGATCTTTTTGCTTTTCAGAAAAAGGAGAGAGTTTCTCAGGTAAAGATAAATGATGCTGTATATTTAATCAGTATCCTGACATTGTTTGTCAGGAGCGGGCCTCTAAAGTATCCAACCTTCAGATTAACTTTTCAGGAGTGATGTTTATGGCTGGCAACAAGTCAGAAGGCTTTTGTCGAACAGGATCCGGTAATTTGTCAGGTACTGAGTCTGACTCATTGCTTACAAAAAATGACCTTGCAGAAGGGCCTCTGCAAGGTGCTCCGGTTGCTATTCTGAGTAACGGGCATTGCCAGATACCTCAGCAATTCTATGAATTCAGTCATACTCTGGGCAGTGTAGAAGCGTTGCTGGACCTTATTAGTTTTTCTGAGCACTTTCCTGTTTTCAGTGGAGAGGATACCGGTGGTATATATATTCAGGTGGGTATTATCGGTTATGAAAACTATCCTGGCTCAGGACAGATCAGGGAGAAAAAAATAGTCTATGGCCGGAAATGGAGAGTAGAAGAAAACCTGCCAACCAGTGAGATTATTCAGACCGTTTTCCTCGCTTTAAAGAAAGCTCGTGAACATGAAGTAAGAGAGCTGTTTACTCTGAAGTCTGCTTCTGAGATTTATGATAAAGAGCGTAGCTGTACACCTTTTAATAACCACCATGATTTACCGTTAATGCAATTTGCAGATCTGCTGCCTGAAAAAAGTGCTGACTTTTCAGAGCAAGAGGTGAAGGATTTTCTGAAGAGAATCCGATTCGGGCTCAGAGAGATTACTCTGATTCACTATGAGCAGCGACATAATGGCGATTATCTTATGGATTTCAGACTTGGGGTAATACCTGACGGAGAGATAAAGCTATTTCCTGAGTATGATAACAGAGAGATCAGCGTCCTTATTTCTGAGCCCGGAATCAATGCTGTTTTATATGGGCTTATGGATCAATTGCTGGCGATCAGTGAGCGTTATGTTGAAGAGCGTTTCAGATTCAATGGTTTTGCGCGCTTCAGCAGGACGCTTGATGTGCAGAAGATAGGCGCGTTTTCTGTTCAGACCCGTTGCTTTGATCAGCAGAAAATCAGTGCTCAGTTTAATCAGGATTTCCGACAAATGTGCGGTGAAGTGGATCGGAGCCGGGTACCTGCTCTGAAAACAGATGCTCAGAAAAGAAGACTTAATCCGATTTTACAACAGGCCCGAATTAAAGAAGGCTTTTTACCTGAGGTCTATGGTGTTGATATTGCCTCATAGATCAAGGCTTTATTGGAGGTAGATAGACTGATGATGGGATATAATAAGTCTGTATTTAATCTATTGACCGTATGATGGGACTTGCATGACTACACTGACTATCCAGACTCCAGATGACTGGCATTTACATCTTCGCGATGGCGATATGTTGCCTGAGACTGTTCCGGCAACGGCCCGTTGTTTCAAGCGCGCGATTGTAATGCCGAATCTTGTGCCACCTGTAACCAATGCCGAGATGGCTATGGCATATCGTCAGCGTATTCTGGATGCACGGCCGGAAGGCAGTGATTTTGATCCTCTGGTAACGCTTTACCTTACGAATGATACTTCTGCTCAGGATATCATTGAGGCTAAAGCAGCAGGCGTTGTTGCCGCTAAGCTTTATCCTGCTGGAGCTACGACGAACTCTTCCGCTGCGGTTAAGCAGCTGGAGGCTATGTACCCGGTCTTTGAAGTGATGGAGCAGCAGGGAATGCTGTTGCTGGTTCATGGTGAAGTGACCGATCATCACATCGATATTTTTGATCGGGAGAAAGAGTTTATCGATCAGAAAATGGTGCATATTGTTAAGCGTTTTCCTGACCTGAAAGTTGTTTTTGAGCATATCACGACAGCTGATGCTGCACAGTTTGTTTCAGATGCTTCTGATAAAGTTGCGGCAACAATTACACCTCAGCATCTGTTGCTTAATCGGAATGATCTTCTGGTCGGTGGTGTTCGCCCTCATAACTTCTGTTTGCCTGTTCTGAAGCGCAACACTCATCAGGAAGCGCTGCGTCGTGTTGTTCAGTCCGGTTCTCCAAAGTTCTTCCTGGGGACTGATTCTGCGCCGCATGCAAAAGAAGCTAAAGAAAATGCGTGCGGTTGCGCAGGATGTTACAGCGCCTGGAGTGCTATTGAACTGTATGCCCATGTATTTGAAGAGCTTGATGCGCTGGATAAACTGGAAGGCTTTGCCAGTCACTATGGTCCGGATTTTTATGGTCTGGAGCGCAATAGCGGTACCATTACACTGGTACGTGAAGATTGGACGATACCTGATGAAATTGATTTGCCCAATGGGAAGCCGATTGTGCCTTTCTTTGCGGGTCAGACGGTACACTGGAAGCTGCAAAGCTAATTCTGAAGAAGGGCTCTGGCTTATCCGCTGATAGTCAGTATTGATTCTGTCAATCGGGCCATGGGGTGTTAACCGTCCATGGCCTGTTTGCTTTTTAGTCCATATTGGCTTTTAGTTATATTAGTCCAGAGATACGGCCGTACCGGATACTGATATTCCCCCGGTTACAGGTATGCTGACGTCTAATAAGCCCGGACGTCCCATAATTTCTCCCTGACGCAATGTGATCTCTGCTGGCGCCTTAATCAGGCCCGCTTCTCGCAGGTATCCTCCGAGAGCTGCGGCTGCAGCCCCCGTAGCCGGATCTTCAACAACACCGCCGACCGGGAACGGATTTCGGCTGTGGAAAACCCCTTCGCTGTCTCGCCAGACCAGTTGTAATGTCGTCAGGTCATCATCCAGCATGAGCTGTTTAAGTGCCTCAAAATCATACTGGAGGTTATCCAGACGTTCTTTGCTGGCGGCAGCCAGAACGAAATGCCAGTTACCTGCATAGGCTCTTGCTGGCGGAATAGCAGGATCCAGTTCATCTCTCTTCCAGCTCAGTATCGCCAGAATGTTTTCCAGCAGAGATTCCGGAGCATCCTGGTATTCAGGTTCAACTGACGTTAATGCCGCTGTTCTGAGATTATTACGAGTTTGTACTGTGACAGGGACTTCTCCCACGGTAGTGTTAAGCAAGTAAGTGTTATCGCCGTCAGAATCACCAAGTGCAACGCCGCTGGCAATGGTGGCATGGCCGCAAAAAGCCACTTCCGCTTCAGGGCTGTAGTATCGGATCATGCGTACCTTCCCGGACGCAGGTGCGATAAAAGCTGTTTCTGAAAAACCAACCTGAGTAGCAATTTTCTGCATCTCTTCACTGGAAGGCAATGTTTCTCCTATCCAGACACCGGCAGGGTTACCACCTGCTGTATTTTGCGTAAATGCTGCCAGTCGACGCAGTCGTCCGGTGTGAGAGAGTTGCCCGGCGTGAGAGTCAACAAGTACATTCTGTGAGCTATTTGCCGGAGTATCTGTTGTTGTCATGATATTGGTCCTTATCCGTATTCGGGGTTTGAAAAACATTATCAGCACTATAGGATGTTCAAAATCAGGTATAAATAGTTAAAAATGAACATCTGGTGTTTATAAATGCACATTGATGAATTGAACTGGAATGATCTGAAGTTTTTTCTGGCTTTATCCCGTGAAGGGTCATTGAGTGCTGCCGGGCGCAGGTTAGATGTTAAACATACAACTGTTGCCCGAAGAATTCTGGCGCTTGAAGAGCATTTGGGGACTCGTCTGTTTGATCGTTCCCGTTCCGGGTATGCGATGACTCAGGCAGCAGAGGATCTGTTTGAGCAGGTTGTTGCGCTGGAAGAGAATATTCTGAGTATTGATCGTCAGGGTACAGGTCGGGATGCTGCACTTTCAGGTCCTCTTAAACTGACGATCGCTCATGAACTGGCAAATCGCCTGATCATTCCTGAGCTGGGTGCTTTCTGTCGTATGTATCCCGGAATTGATCTGTGTTTATTAATGACCAAGGATCTGATGAATCTTGGGACTATGGAAGCTGATCTGGCGATCAGGATGACACCTAACCCTCCGGAAGATCTGGTGGGGCGTGAGCTTATGCCTATGGGGCACGGTATTTATGGTACTAAGAAGATTGTCACTGAGTTCACAGAAAGCAATCAATCCGATTCGGTTGACATTATTTTATTTGAGGATGAAACCACGCCTCCTGATTGGGTGACACGCCACTTTAAGCGCTTCAATGTGATCATGCGAGTGGATGATGTGGGATCTATGGCTGTTGCTGCTGCACAGGGGGTTGGATTCGCTAAATTACCCTGTTTTATCGGTGAGACTGAAGCCGGATTGCAAAAACTGGACCTTGATCTTCCCGCATCAGCGTGGGGGATCTGGCTGCTTTATCATGCTGATTTACGTACAACAGCCAGAGTCAGGGCATGCCGAGAGTTTATCGAGCATACTCTGGCGCAGAAAAGGTCGATTATTCAGGGAGGTTCAGCAGACAGAACCCGGTAGTCATAAATATTCTTTAATCACCAGAGCAATTGGTGTTTATATGTGAGCACCAGGAAATATTCAGAATCAGAACCGCTTGAGGGAGCATTATGTATAACACTCAGTTTTTTATTCAGGGTCAATGGGTTGATAGCCAGACTTCTGACACACTGCCTGTTGTTAACCCGGCTACGGAAGAGGTTATTCTTCAATTGCCTTGTGGTGGGAAGCAGGATGTTGACGCGGCGGTTTCTGCAGCTAAAAGTGCGTTTCAGTCCTTCGCTTGCTGGAGTAAAGAGCAGCGTATTCAGTTGCTTGAAAGAGTGCTTGAAGAATATAACCGCAGGATAGACGATGTAGCCAAAGCCATTACGGCTGAGATGGGTGCGCCCGTTACATTGTCGCAAAAAGCTCAGGCTGCTTCAGGAAGCGGGCATCTGGTCGCGGCTATTAAGGCATTAAAGAATCTGGAAGAGAGCCACTCGCTTAAGAAAACAGAAGTTTATTATGAGGCGGCAGGAGTCTGCGCCCTGATCACGCCGTGGAACTGGCCTGTTAATCAGATCATGTGCAAGGTTGCTCCCGCTCTGGCTGCAGGCTGTACCATGGTACTTAAACCCAGTGAAGAAGCTCCGCTATCTGCTATTCTGGTGGCTGAAATTCTTGAAGCCGCAGAGGTACCTGCCGGGGTATTTAATATGGTTCATGGAACCGGGGAAGGTGTGGGGGCACCTCTGTCTTCTCATCCGGATGTTGATCTGGTGTCTTTTACCGGTTCTACCCGTGCAGGTACTGCGGTTATGAAAGCTGCTGCGGATACGATTAAGAAAGTTTGTCTGGAACTGGGTGGAAAGTCGGCGAATATTTTATTGGACGATGTGGATTTTGAACGCAGCGTTAAGCAAGGGGTTCTGACCTGCTTCTCAAATACCGGACAATCCTGTAATGCCCCAACACGTATGCTGGTCCCCGAAGCTGAAATGGACAGAGTGATTGCGATTGCAGAGCAAGCGGCACAAAAAGTAAGGTTGGGTGATCCGCAATCGGAAGAGACCTCCATGGGACCTGTAGTCAGCAAGAGGCAGTATGAACGGATTCAGATGCTGATTCAGTCTGGCATTGATGAAGGTGCGACACTTGTTTGTGGCGGAGCAGGTAAACCGGACGGGCATGAAACAGGATATTTTGTTAAGCCTACCATCTTTGCTCACGCCAATAATCAGATGACGATTGCCAGAGAAGAAATCTTTGGCCCAGTGCTGACGATTATTCCTTATACCGATGAAGCTGAAGCCATTGCTATTGCAAATGATACGCCGTATGGCTTATCGGGATATGTTTCTTCTGCTGATCAGGAGCGGGCCATTGCCGTGGCTCGAAAGTTACGTACTGGCATGGTGCATCTCAATGGCGCGCCGACAGATATTTTTGCCCCGTTTGGGGGGTATAAGCAGTCTGGTAATGGCCGCGAATGGGGTGCTGAAGGGCTAAAAGAGTTTCTGGAAGTAAAAGCGATTATGGGCCATAACCTCTGATATAAGTGCACTCTGAACAGACCCGATACTTTGCCTTGTATCAGGTCTGTCTTCAGCAGTGGGTTCTGAAAAAATGTACTTCTACAGCCAGACTTGCCTTAAGATCGTGATCGTTAAGATTTAAAGTATCAGAGCTGTTTTTATCCGACTGTGTGCGTATCTGTCTTAATACAAAGCTGATAGAATGCCCGTTTTTATCATTCCGGGCTTTTCTCACCTTATGTCTTTTATCTCGCTTGGCCTTTCTGATTACCTGCTGACTGCTCTTTCCGATCTGGGCTATACAAAACCAACGCCAATTCAGGAAAAGTCGATTCCTGCTGTACTGGCCGGACACGATGTTCTGGCTGCTGCGGAAACGGGTTCAGGAAAGACGGCAGGCTTCAGTCTGCCTGTACTGCAAAAACTGCAATCACAGCCGATCCGGGCCAGAAACAAAGTGTCTGCTCTGGTACTGGTACCTACCCGTGAACTTGCTGTTCAGGTAACGGATTCAATCGTTCAGTATGCCCGTAACTGTCCGGACGGAGTAAAAGCGGTAGCAGTCTATGGTGGTGTGGCCATTAACCCTCAGATGCAGGCCATGAGAGGGGGCTGCGATATTCTGGTTGCTACTCCGGGACGTTTAATTGATCTTGTATCGCGCAATGCCATTCAGTTAGACGCGGTATCTGTTCTGATTCTGGATGAAGCAGACCGTATGCTTGGTCTGGGTTTTGCTGAAGAGCTGGCCGCTATTTTTGAGCATCTGCCAGAGAAACGTCAGAACCTGCTTTTCTCCGCTACTTTTCCGGATGATGTGCGTGAGCTGGTGCAAGCATTGTTAGTGAACCCGGTAGAAATTGATGCTGAGCGGGAAAGCATGATTCCTGAAAAGTTGCATCAAAGGGCTATCGAAGTGAATAAAGATCAGCGCACAGCACTGTTAAAGCACTTGTTACAGCATGACAACTGGGATCGCGTGCTGGTTTTTGTCGCCAGTCAGCGTACTGCAGATAATCTTGAGAAAAAACTGTTTCGTTCAGGGCTGAAGTCTGAGACATTACATGGCGGTATGGGACAGGCTGAACGTAATCTGGCTCTGGAAAAGTTTAAAACAGGTAAAAGCAGTATTCTGATTGCTACTGATCTGGCCGCTCGCGGAATCGATATTCCTGAACTACCTTGTGTTATTAACTATGATTTACCAAGGTCTCCGGCGGATTATGTTCACCGTATAGGCCGTACTGCCAGGGCGGGAGAACAGGGACAAACCCTGGCGTTCATTGATCATGAAAGTGATGCGCACTTTAAGTTAATTGAGAAACGCCATCAGATCCGTATACCCAGGGAGCAGATTCCGGGTTTTGAGCGTAATACAGATATTCCCGAACATATACTTACAAAAAAAGGACAAGCACCGGTTAAAGGCAAGCGCAAAAGTAAAAAAGATAAATTACGTGAAGCCGCGGCGGCAGAAAAGAGAACAAAGCATATCTGGGCGGGTAAGCCCTGATATTGTTGCTGGCCCTGAGTTAGATTCTGGCTTTGGATATTCCTGGAAAGAAATGGATTTCACCTGTCCGCTGATTCCTGAGGTTGCTACCCGGTAAGTATTAATTGCAGATCTGTTCCGTATTGTCAGATGAATACTCTGTGAATTCAGGGTTTTCCCTGGTTGGATATTTTGCTATGAGCTGGTAATTTGTTGTCGCCAAATAACATTTATATTAAATGAATTATTTAATAAAGGTGAGGTTTGTGACTGAAATTACTGTATGCAGAGAGCGGCCTGCTTATTCTTGTTCTGCCAGAACCTTCTTTGAACAGCAGATCCTGAAAAGCCTGAATCGGCTGGCAGATGAGATGAATATGCAGGGGGCCCGAGTGAGCCTTGATGCCAGTACTTCTTTTCACGAGTACCACTTTATCTGTTGCCGGGTAATGCCTGTGCATTGTCCGGGACAGAGTTTCACGATTGAGTTTGAGCAGGAAGGCTTGTCTGATATCCGGGTTTCTGTTGATCTGACAGGAACAGGAGATGGTGTATCAACCGTTTTTTCCTGTGCAACACAAGAAGCAAGCAACTATCTGGAAAGCTTACTGGACTGGTTCAGGCAGAGTTCCTCAGGACAGCCGGGTATACCTATGTTGTCAGCTTAAAGCAAAAAAAGCCACAGAGTGATTTCTATGGCTTCTATTCTACAGATCAGGATTTTTTTACCGGACAGGTATTGATACCCAGAACAGTATAGAGTGGACAAAATCCGGCCAATCCTGTCAGCAGTGGAACTAAACCAACGAGTCCCCACATCGTTTGTGGGCCAATGACAGTGAGACTTAATAAAACCAGACCAGCAATAACACGCAGAGTGCGATCCAGTTTTCCTTCATTAACGGGCATAATGCTCTCCTTATTCAGGTTTTGAACTCTGTAGACGAATATACCCGTGGCTTATATTGTATTCAGTGACAAAGTCACATACAGAAGATAATTATGCTATCTGATCTCTGTTGTCGGGAAGTAATGAGATATCCAGAACTTCTATCTGGCCGCGTGATAGTTTAATAGCCCCTTGTTTTTCTAATTTTTTCAGCCCTCTGCTGACTACCTCTCGTGCTGAGCCTATTTCTGTTGCAACTTCCTGGTGAGTGATTCTTATAATGCTGTTTTCCTGAGAAACCTGCTGCAGGTATTGAGCCAGTCTGTGCTCAATACTTTCGAAAGAAATTTGTTCTAGCTGAACCATCAGATTGGTCAGTCTCAGTCCGAAGTTATTAAAAATAAAGTGACGGAATGTTTCTGACTCAGCCAGGAGGTCATTAAAAGCCGTTTGCGAAAGAATACGGGCCGTTACTGGCGTTTCCGTGATCGCTTCAGCAGAATACTGGCTGCTTCCCATCAGACAGGCCGTCGTCAGGATACAGATCTCACCGGGAGTTATTCTGTAGAGTATCAGTTCCTTACCTGCTTCGGAGCGGGCAAAGACCCGGACACGTCCGGAAGTTACGACAATATAGTGCTGACAGGTCTGGCCCTGAGAAAAAACAATCTGATCTTCAGGTAATACGACTTCCGGGAAGCTCAGAATACATTCAGGGATTTGTCCCATGAGATTCTCTCCACAAGAAAAACAGGCAGTATATTAGCACTTTTCATTACGATGGAGAGGGGACTCAATACAGTATTCTGTCTGACGTATTCTTTTCACTTATTGGCAGGCTGATAAGGGGGATTGTTTAGGTAAGTTGTTGATGTGACTTTCTACAAGTAAATGAAGCAAACAGAAAAAAATCCCCGTAGCATAAGTATGCTACGGGGCAAAGTAAGGAGAACGTCGGAGAACGTTTGCAGCTCCGATAAAATGTATGGATAAAGCTTCTCAGGAAAAGTAGCTTTGGGCGGTGCCAGACACTTCATCTGACCATGGAGCTGCATCCTTACTATATAGTTAGCAAAAGCTATGCCTGTTTTTTCTTTTGCTTTTCAGTGTTTTATGATGATTTTTAGTGCAAATTGCTATATCTGTGCTTTTTTCCAGTGCAATGCTGTATTGGAGAGCGGAATGTAGGGGATAATTATGCTTGTTCAGAAATGTATCAGGTCTGTTCAAAAAAAACTGGGCTGTCTGCTATTTACTTCATTGGTGGCCACTTCTGCTCCCGTGTGGGCGGGAAGCATTTTTGACGTTGAAAAAGTCTGGGCCGGGCTGGAAGTTCCCTGGGCTATTCAGTTCATTGATACCGATAGGTTACTGGTGACTGAGCGGCAGGGACGGCTGGTGCTGCTGGACCTTAAAAATAAGCAGCAACACTATGTCTCAGGATTACCTGAGATTGTTGCTTCAGGTCAGGGGGGATTGCTGGACCTTTATCTTTATAGTGAGAACGATGCAGAAACTCCCTGGTTGTATTTTACCTGGTCAGGTAAGGATAGTGCCGGAAAAACCAGAACTGTGCTGTCCAGGTCCCGGATAACCTTATCTGAAAAACCTCAGCTGACTCACTGGCAGAATTTATTACAGACCCGTTCATCATCTGATAACTCCCGGCATTATGGCAGCCGAATTGCTTTCGATCATGAGGGGTATCTGTATATGAGTGTAGGGGATCGTGGAGAAAGGGATAATGCTCAGCAATTAGCTAATCATGCTGGCAGTATTCTCAGGTTGTTACCGGATGGCTCGGTGCCTGATGATAATCCTTTTGTTGATCGTCATGATGCTTTGCCTGAAATCTGGAGTTACGGGCATCGCAATCCACAGGGAATGGCATATGATCCGATCAGAAACCGGATCTGGGCTATTGAACATGGCCCAAGAGGAGGGGATGAGCTGAATATTATTCAGAAAGGAGCTAACTACGGCTGGCCTGTTATCTCTTATGGTAAAGAATATTGGGGGCCTGTTTCTGTAGGGGATGGTACTCATAAAACAGGAATGATGCAGCCGGAAAAGTACTATGTTCCTTCAATCGCTCCGGGGAGTTTATTACTTTATACCGGAGATGTTTTTCCTGACTGGAAAGGCGATCTGTTTTCCGGGTCTCTTAAGCTCAGGCATCTGAATCATCTTGACCTGGATGATGATGGTAATGTGACTGAGGAAAACCGGCTGTTGGCTGAAACAGGAGAAAGAATTCGCGCTTTAGCTCAGGGGCCTGCCGGATTAATCTGGTTTTCTACTGATAGTGGAAATATTTATCGTCTGGTTCCTGGCCAGAAGTAGTACTTTGATACCTGTTTTCAGAGGTCTTTGTGCCGCTAAAGTACTGATTTTGAGCCTGTGATGTAACCAGATGTGAAAGACTGTGTAAGATATGTCTTAAATCTGAGTTTCACCTGTTTTCTTGACTAAACTTATGAAGACAGGCCGCATCAATGGTTTCAATGTATATAGATAGGTTGATGCATCAAGGTGGGAGACTCACCTGAAAATATATTGAAGGAAGATAATATGATTAAGCAGATGGATGAGGAGTTATGTTTTCTGATCTACGTTAGCCAGGAAACATTTCCTATGAGCAGTGAGGATATTTTGGAACTCCTTGCTGAATCTCGTGAATTAAATAAGCAGCGGAATATTACAGGGATGCTACTTTATCGTTATGGTAGTTTCATGCAGGTTATGGAAGGAGAGCGATATGCGGTTTGTGACCTTTTTGAGTCTGTTAAACAGGATCCCAGGCATAAAAATATTGACCTTATTATTCTTGAACCTACGGAGAAACGAGCATTTGACGATTGGAGTATGAGTTTCATACATTCTGAAATAGAGCCAGATGAAGAGCAAAGAGGTGTATCTGGCTATCTGCAGTATGGTAATGAAGCCAGAAATGCTCCCTTGTTCCCCAGTATCCCGGCAACATTCATGAATATGTTTGCTCATTCAGGACGTAAAGTCCCTCAGAATGCTGAGCCTGTCGCCTGATTCTTTGAATATATCTGCTCTGAGCAAACGATTATGCCCGGAGCAGATACCACTCCAGCCAGTTCTCCTTCAGATATTTACTGATTATACTCAGGGCTATAAAACTGTACTGAATTGCCATTGTCATTTTACTCAGGAACAGGAAAACTCTGATTTGTTCTTACCAGTCGGGCATGCAAGAATAGTGCGAATTTTTTAGCCTGAGGAATTGCATATGTTTATTTTTGGTTATGGCAGCCTGATCAATGCGGCTTCCCGTGAACTGACCGGGCAGACCGGGAGAGCTTTCCCGGCTATAGCTCATGGCTTTAAGCGTAGCTGGGGTAAAATTGATAGCAGTTATATTTTGTCTCCTCTGGTGGTCAGTCAGGCAGAGGGGAGTACCAATGGCGTTCTGATTGAGATTGCAGAGCAGGATCTATCTGAGTTTGATCGCAGAGAGGCCGGATATCGTCGTGTAGAGATTCCGGGCAATTGCCTGGAGCTGATAGAGGAGACGAAGATAAATAAACCTGTCTGGATCTATGTTAAGGATGATGCCTGTATCCCTTGCCCTGAACAGCCCATTGTACAGACGTACGTGGATACAGTATTAGCAGGCTGTCTTACTGTATCTGATGAATTTACCCGCCACTTTATTGATAATACGGAAGGCTGGCATCATCATTTTGAAAATGATCGTCGTGCTCCCAGGTATACCCGTATGGCAGGTGTTTCTGACGAGCACCGATCAGAAATTGATCGCATCTTATCAGGCGTCATTACAGCCTGATCTCTTTTTTATCTTTCAATATATTCTGACCAGAGATGTTGCTCGGGCTCTGAGTGTGTGGGGTCTGGTTAACCACTATATTCTGATCAGTCGTTATGGTTTTTTATTGTGGAATTACTGAATACTGAGTTTTTAGGCAGGCCGTTGCGCCTTGAAGCTTCAATGGCTGGGTGGCAGGTTCTGTACTGGGATGGCCAGCCTGTTGCGGGAAAAAATGCAGATGGTATTGCAGATGGAGATTTCTCGCTTGAATTCTCTCTGACAGATCAGAATTCTGGTCGTGTGATACAGTGCCGTCTGGAATTCTCTTTGAAATGGCAGCCTTTCCACTTTGACTGGCGACTTTCTCTTGACGAAGAAGCAGTAGCTGATGGTGAGAGAAATGTACAGGATATTGAACGCCAGGTACCTGAAGTTAAGCCTGTCGTAAAAAAGGACACCAGTGTTCTGGGGCTGCTTTCTCTTGGCTTTAAACTGTTCAAAAGCGCTAAAATTATTAAAGTTGTATTAGCCGGAGCCAGTCTGGCAGCTTATTCCTGGTTATTTTCCTTGCCTTTTGCGCTGAGTCTTCTGGCTTGTCTGGTTGTTCATGAGTATGGACATGTCAGAGCGATGAAGTATTTTGGTATGAAAACGAAAGGCATTTATCTGATTCCATTTATGGGCGGGCTGGCTCTGTCAGACAGTAAGATTAATACTCGCTGGCAGGATGTTGTCATTTCATTAATGGGACCTTTTTTTGGTTTGGGAATGTCCATTCTGGCATTGACCGCGTACTGGATCACCGGTGAAATATTTTTTGCAGGTATCGCTGCTTTTAATAGCTTATTGAACTTGTTTAATTTATTGCCGGTATTACCTCTGGATGGAGGACACGTGCTGAAAAGCATTAGCTTTTCAATGAACAGCATTACCGGGCTTATTCTTTGTGGTCTGGGCGTTGGCCTCGGAGTGCTGATCAGTTATAACTTCGGGCTAGCATTATTAGGCTTTTTATTACTGATCGGCAGTGTTGAGATTTTTTTTGAGTGGAAACAAAGACATCATAGCCACTTGCTGCCTCTGGATCGTTATGGACAGATTTTTTCCGCAGCCTGGTATCTCATTACCGTGGCTGGCCTGGTGGCTATCATTATGTATCTGGCAGGTACTGGCGATGCTATTCTGGGATTGCCACTGAAAATTCTTAACAGCTGATGATCCGGGCATGGAGGTTTCCAGATAGTATCTGACGGAAACCCTGGATAGCTATATTGCCCGGATATGTCCGATAACGAATCAAGGACCTGATAGTTACGATTACCTATGATTGCCGGATTTGTGAAAATGCACTGTATCTGCAATCGGTCTTGCTGGAAGAAAAATGGCCAGAAAAAGCCAGCTCTGGATTGGCAGAGCTGGTTTTGAATAATCATCCTGAAAATTGCAGGGAGTCAATCCGCTGGCTATCAGTGTTTTAACCAATGACATAGGCGTCTGGTTGCTTCGGTAACAGGGTAGCAGTACTGTTCTAAAAAGTCTGAGTTGATCTCTTTACCATATGAGGCGGCTTTGAGGGCCGAATCGCCATTAAAGTCAACGCATGCAATGCGTGCAGAAAACTCCTGTTCTGGTCTTCCAAATGCACTGCCAGGCAAGCAGGCGACCCCGGTTTCTGCTAAAAGGCGCTCGCACATTTCCTGGCTGTTTCGTATACCTTTATTCTGCAGCGTCTCTCTTAAAGGTTCAAAACTGGGAAACAGATAAAACCCGCCTTTGGGTTTAGCTACTTCAGCGCCGGCATGATTGAGTTTCTGCCAGGTATCGGTGCATAGTGCTGACAGAATGTCTTTACAGTACTGCAGGTAAAGATCCATTTCGTTACTTTTTTCATAAGCTTTTATTGCAGCAAACTGAATGGGAGCTGATGTTGAAGTAAAAGTCTCACTGGCGACTGATGTCATAGGCTCCAGAAGCCAGGTCAGGTTTTCCGGAAAGACAAAAGCGCCCATTCTCCAGCCTCCGGCTCCGGCCCATTTGCTGATACCATTGCTGATAATGGTTCCCTCAGGGTAGAAGCGGGCAATCGAAGTGTGTTCACCTTCAAATGTAGTTCCACCATAAATTTCATCAGAGAGAATCAGAACGCGATAGCGTTTAGCTACTTCAGCAATTTCTTCTAGCTGGGCTGCATCGTATGTCATGCCTGTGGGGTTACCCGGATAATTCAGAATCATCAATCGTGGCAGATCAGGATCTGTTTCACATACTTTTTCCAGCTCTTCCGGAGTGACGCCTAATCCGGTTTCGATTGCAGTGGGTAGCCAGTGCAGTTTGCGCCCGATAATTCTTGCCTGAGGGGCATAGGAAACCCAGCTTGGAGCCGGAATAACAAGATCTCCGTAGTAGGTAAGCTGCAGAATGAACATCAGCTCTTTGCTGCCCGGGCCAACCAGAACATGATCCAGATGATAGTCAAGTCCTTGAGTTCTCTGGTAATAGTCAACAATTGACTGACGTAACTCTGGTAAGCCTTTCACCATCAAATAGTCTTTTTGATGGGCATTTTCCTGTAAGGCTCTGGTCATGATGTCTGGTACAGGAAAAGGAGACTGCCCCAGTCCTAGTTTAAATACTTCCTGACCTTTTTTTTGCATGGCTTTAGACAGATCATTAATGGCTACAGTAGCAGACTGGCGCATGCCTCGTATATTCAGGTTGATATGAGTGGCTGGAGAATAGGCTTGATTGAGATTCATCGGAAGATCCTTTGCCCTTCTTGGGCTTTTATTTTTGAGCAATAGCAGAATGTCTGATTACATCGGTATGCCGTATCAGAATCAGTATAGAAAAGGTTAGAAGAAAGAGGAGGAGTGATACGACTTTAAACAGTTTGTTAACACTATGCAGTGGGGCATGCCATACTATTCAGGGGTTTAAACTATGGGGTGTCATATGGGAATTTGTATTCTGGAACCTGACAGGTATGGCTGTATCGCTTTCTCAAAAAAAAAGTTATACATGCTACTGATTCTTCTGATGATCTCTTCTGGCTCGCGCTCTGATCCCAGGCCTGAAGTCATTATTATTGCGGATGACGATTACCCCCCTTTCTCGTATCGGGATGGACTCCGGCCTCTGGGGATTTATCCCCGGATTCTGAATAGAGTATTTTATCGAATGCGTGAGCAGTATCGAATTGAGATCAGACCTCTGCCATGGCGCAGAGGTTTGATTATGATGGCAGAAGGAACTGGCTTTGCTATTTTTCCACCATATTATTTTCCGGACAAACGTCCTTATCTTGAAAAATACTCTGTTCCTATCATGGCTGAAAGAGTGACCCTGTTTTGCAGTAAAAAATATATTGAGGGGCTGAAACACCGTACGGGAAGATTTAAACCCGTCTGGCCATCAGATTTTGGCGGTGCTGTCATCGGCATTAACCCCGGTTATCTATTGCTTGGTGAGGATTTCTGGAAGCGTCACAGAGAAGGATTTTATGTCATTGAAGAAGGCATTAATAATCAGAAGAACTTACTTAAGCTGGCATCTGGTAGAATGGATTGCCTCGTTAATTCCAGAATGTCGGTATTATGGGATATTCAGCAGTTGAAAAATGCGAGCAAGCTCAGTGTTGCAGATATTGTGCAGGTCCATGTTCTGAAAGAACAGCATGGGTATCTTGCCTTTAGTAAGAATAGTCTTATGCGCTATCCGTTCAGAGAGGACTTTATTACACAGTTTAATATTGAAATAAAACAATTGTCAGATAGTGGAGAATTACAGAAACTAATTGATGATTTTGAGAAAGAATTACTGTTTTAGTGCCTCTCTTCTTTGCCTGTTTACGTCAATTTATGCGTGCACGCCAATCCCTCTGGTGCATGCTTTATAGTGCTTGATTATAATTTATGTCCAGATTATTTACTTTCCAATCTGGTTAAGTAGGATTTCCTGGCGGATAAACCTTTCGTGAATATCCTACCCAGGTGAATAACTTCCTGAAATGCAAAAATTCAAATAGTAATAAGTGTAAAGTATGTCTGTAGTATTAAAAACAGTAAGTGGTCATGAGCTTGTGTACTGGATTGAAGATCTGGCTCGTCTGCGAATTCAGATTTTTCGTGAGTACCCTTACTTATATGATGGAACAACTGAATATGAGCAAGATTACCTGGCAACTTACATTGAATCAGGGCAAGCAATGGCTGTACTGGCTGTAGATTGCAAGGGTGGAGAAGATAAAATTGTGGGAGCTTCCACAGGCGTTCCCATGTCCCATGAATCTGAAGAATTCAGGCAACCTTTTCTTGATGCAGGAATTGATACCGATACCTTGTTTTATTGTGGGGAATCTGTGCTTTTGCCTGAGTATCGAGGGCAAGGCATATATAAAGGTTTTTTCTCCGGCCGGGAGCAATATGTTCGTCGCCTTGGAGGTTTTCAGAAAATATGTTTCTGTGGTGTTATGCGTGCTGATGATCATCCTATGAAGCCAGAGGAATATCAGCCTCTCGATGCGGTCTGGCAGCATTTTGGTTATCAGGCGTGCCCTGAATTAACGACCTGCTATCCCTGGAAAGATATTGACCAGCCCGAGTCAAGTGATCATCTGATGATGTTCTGGATGAAAACGCTTTAACCTCACCGGGAAGGAGTAAACGGAGAGGTAATTTAACAGAGAGCTTTTGCTCGGATATCAATTTTAATTGGAGCCTGATGATGAATCAGGGTGAGTTAATGTCAGAGAAGTGTATGCAGGATGTTGTCAGAGTTGCCAGTGCAGCATATGAAGTCAGCTTTATTGCGAACTGGGCTGATTATGAAGTAAAAATTAATCGCTGGGTTGAAGAAGCTGCTTCAGAAGGTGCAGAGTTGCTTGTTTTCCCTGAATATTTTTCGATGGAACTGACTTCTCTCTTTGATGAAGAGGTCTATCAGTCTCTTCCTGGTCAGTTAGTCGCTCTGCAATCTCTTGTAGGAAAGTTTCAGGGGCTTTTTTTGCAACTGGCTGAGAAATATAACATTTATATTCTGGCTGGCACTATTCCCGTTCTAGTGGGAGGGTCTGCCCCTGAATACTCTGATAAACCTTATTATGTTAATCGGGCCTTCCTATTTTACCCGGAAGGTGAGGTAAAGTGGCAGGATAAACTACAAATGACTCGGTTTGAGAGTGAGCATTGGTTTATCAGTTCTGGTGAGGTATTAAAAGTATTTAAAACTCGTTTCGGGCATCTGGGAGTTAATATTTGCTATGACTCAGAATTTCCATTGTTTGCACGGCAACAAACAGAAGCAGGTGCTGACTTAATTATTGTACCGAGTTGTACCGATACCCTTGCAGGATATCACAGGGTACAGATTGGCAGCAGAGCAAGAGCACTGGAAAATCAGTGTTTTGTTGTCCAGTCTTCCTTGGTAGGCGATGCGCTCTGGTCACCAGCTATTGATGAAAACAGGGGCTCAGCAGGTATTTTTGCACCCGTAGATTACGGCTTTCCTGATAACGGTATTGTCGAGCAATTACCGCTAAACAGTCCGGGGTGGTGTTTTGCTGACCTTGAACTGACCCGGTTGTCCAGAGTAAGACAAAAGGGGCAGGTGTTTAATTTTAGGGATTGGGATGGACAGAAACGCTTCAGTCGATGTATTCGCGAATAGTCACCTCTTGCTGGCGATAGAGGGGTAGTGGCAAATAGGTGAGGCAATTATGAGTGTTTTTTGCTTTATATCATTCGTTTCAACCTGAATGTATAGAAAAACACTTGTTTTTGAATAAAGATTGAGAGATATTTTGTGCGTTGCACAATACTTTCTATGTATCCTGTACTACCTGGTGCCATACTAAACAGAAGGAGAAGCGCCATGCAAACCCCTCTTTATATTATTGAAGGTTTTTGTAGTGGACAGTTTGCAGTAATGCCACGCCCGGATGGAAGCAGAAATCTGGCTGGGGATGTGGATTTTATACGCCGTAATGGCTTTGATACTGTAATCTCATTTCTGACAGACCAGGAACGAAAAGAGCATGGGTTGGAGCATGAGGAGAATTATTGTAAATCTCAAGGGCTTTCCTACCTTAGCTTCCCAATGATTAATGGAATTGCTGAGTCAGATACGGATATGGTGATATTTGTTTCTCAGCTGGTTGAGCTGTTTCATTCAGACCATAAATTACTATTTCATTGTGATAATGGAGTTGGGCGGTCAGCCGTCGTGTTGAGTTTATTGGCTGACCGGTTGGGCATCTGTCCTGATAAAGCGTTTGAATATATTTCAGATGCTATCGGTTCTCCTGTTCCTGCAACACCAATTCAGAAACAATGGGTGCATTCGATGAGTATCAGCGATCAGGATATGGAATGTATTCTGCCAGTAGGGCAGAGCTAATCTGGCTGGTCGCGGATGTATTAATAATTGCAGCGCGTGTTTGTAAGTCTGACAGTAAATACTTTATATGCTGGATCAGGTACGTATACTCAGCTGAGTTAACAATTATCTTCGTAAACTGTTCAGAAGCCCTGCGATGCGGGGCTTTGTCGTGCTTTTGCTAACCCTCTGATTTCCCTGCTTTTGCTGCTCGTTTCAGGGCTGCTGTAACTTTTTT
>NZ_JACJFM010000048.1 GCF_014164585.1 Oceanospirillum sediminis
ATCAGAAGATTAATACATTTTTTCAGCCTATCATCGGGGCCAGAGGTCAGTCTATTTTTGCTTATGAAGCACTGAGCCGGGGACCTGCAGATAGTCTGTATTGCAGTCCTGTGCATCTGTTTGAGGAAGCTAAGCGACAACAGCAGCTTTTTTCTCTGGAGGCTGTCTGCCGGAGCCGGGCTATTGAAAATTTCACTCGCCAGAAGCTGACAGGCAAACTTTTTCTGAATGTTTCCCCTGAGACTCTGCTGCAATCAGATCATCATAGTGGTCTGACTCTGGATCTGTTGCAGAGTTATGGTCTGAAGCCTGAGCAGGTAGTGATAGAAATTACAGAACACTCTCCAACCCATGATTATGGTCTGATGAGGGCTGCAGTGGAGCACTATCAGGGAGAAGGTTTTTCTATTGCGATTGATGACCTTGGTGCTGGATATTCCAGTCTGAGGTTATGGTCAGAGTTGAAACCAGAATATGTGAAGATAGATCGACACTTTGTTTCTGGTATTGAGGGGGATAAGGTTAAACGGGATTTTGTACGATCAATTGTTGAAATTGCCCGTGCAGTTAACAGTCAGGTTATTGCAGAAGGCATTGAAACAAGGCAGGAGTTTGAAGCTCTGTCCGAGATCAATGTGGACTATCTGCAAGGATATTACTTTGCCAGACCTAACCCGCAGCCTGTTCGTGAAGTATCTGAATCAGCTCAGATGGTCTGGAAACAGATCAGGGAGAGCAGAGAAATGTACAAGGATGATGGCCAGGTTGGCCGTTTGAAAATTGATATTCAGCCTGTGACGCCGGATACCACCGTTGAAGAAATTGCTGATTTGCTGGATCAGCATGAACACTGGTTTTCCATTCCGGTTGTTGCCGGAGGTGTGCCGGTTGGGATGATTAACCGGACCCGGTTGTTACAGAAGCTCAGCAAAGCCTTCGGACGTGACCTGTACAGCAAAAAGCCGGTCAGCCAGATTATGGATACGGAGTTTATGGCGGTAGAACGTCATATGCGCCTGGAAAAGGTCAGTCAGCAAGTTACTCAGAGAAAAAGAAGCCGTCTGGAAGAAGATTTTATTATCACAGAAAATGGTTACTATTGTGGTGTTGGCCAGGTGATTGATCTTCTGAAAATGATCACAGAGCTGCAACTGAAGAGCGCACAGAACTCTAATCCTCTGACGGGTTTGCCTGGTAATGTACTGATTCAGGAACAGATTGATCAGCTGATTGTCAGTAAAACCTCGTTTGTCACCTGTTATTTTGATCTGGATAATTTTAAACCCTATAACGATCAGTATGGTTATGCTAAAGGTGATGAGATTCTGCTGACTGTTGCTCGTTTGCTTCAGAAACACTGTAATGCATCTATGGATTTTGTAGGGCATGTTGGCGGTGATGACTTTGTCGTAATTTTCCAGAGCCATGACTGGCAGGGGCATGTTCAGAATGCCTTAAATGAATTCAGTCATACCCGTCGGGATTTTTATAGCCCGGAACATATCTGTGACGGTGGCATCTGGGCTGAAGATCGTTTTGGGGAGAAACGTTTCTTTGGTTTAATGAGTATTTCTGTCGCGGCGATAGACTCTGAATCAGCTGATTTTGGTTCTGCGAAAGAAGTGGCCAGTCAGCTGAGTGTAATCAAACATGAAGCGAAACATTCCAAGGGTAATTCTCTGGTGGCTCGTCTGGCGGGGTCTGTCGTGAATCTGTTTAATGAAGGTGTTGTTGCCTGATTGTGAGGGGGCAGAGTCAGCTATTTCAGCTTCACTTCTGGGAGATGGACTCTGTAGGAAGCCATCTTTGTGGGCATTACTGTATTCTCCGGTTATTGGCTGGAGAATACCGGTGTTTGTGGTTCAGGTCTGTACAGTTAAGCGCTTAGTCTTTCTGGCTGGATATATGATGCCATAAGCTTCTTTTTGTCAGAGTGTTATTCGCTTTCCTTGTGCAGGCTGTCACTGAATTGTCACTGGAATGTCGGGATTCTGTCTTTTAGCAGGGGTATAACTAATAGCAAGACATTAAAACGACAGGAAATACTGATAATGAAAATGACAGAACTGCACCGCTTGCTTGAGCAGGCACCTCATACTCCGATCCATATCCAGAGCCATCATGACGGTGTCTACTTCACAGTAGAAATTGAGCATGATAGTGAAACTTACTCGTTATGTGGCCTGAATAGTAAGCCCCTGGTTTTTCGTGATGCTGATGCAGCGCGTAATCTCTTGCAACAAGCTGGAATCCAGCAGGCAAAAGCCCGCCGGGTCGTCTCCGGTTTTTCTACCTTGGCACAACCCTCTTTTCGTTCTGTATTTCAGGCCCGCTTAGCCTGAGTATTATCGTCAGATAACTCTTTTATCTTCTTCAGGACTCGTTATCATACAGCCTCTAGTTTAAGGCTGGTTTTAGGGAGTAACGATGTCCAAATCTGAAATGCTTAAAAAAAAGCAAGGTATTCTGCTGGTGAATCTGGGCACGCCAGATGCCCCCACACCGGCAGCAGTGAAGCGTTATCTTGCTGAATTCCTGCATGATTACAGAGTCGTTGACTTGTCCCGCTGGCTCTGGTGTCCCATTCTTCACGGCATTATTCTTAATACCCGACCAAAGCGTGTTGCTGCAGCTTACGCCAGCATCTGGACTGAGCAGGGATCTCCCCTGCTGGCTATCAGTCAGCAACAACAAAAGGCATTACAGGCGAAGCTGAAGTATGACGGTTACGACATACCGGTAGAGCTGGCGATGACATATGGTAATCCTTCGATGTCGGCAGGGCTTGACGCTCTGGTTGCAAAAGGTGTTGAGGAGATTATTGTCCTGCCTTTATACCCTCAGTATTCTGCAACCACCACCGGGGCTGTATTTGATCAACTGGCCCGTGTCATTGCAAAACGTCGTGAATTTCCTGCGATTACTTTCATCCGGGACTATTATCAGTCAGAAAGCTATATTGAGGCTCTGGCAAACTCTGTCCGGGAACACTGGCAGGAAAAAGGGAAGGGTAATCGTTTACTGGTGTCTTTTCATGGCATCCCACAGCGTTATGCGGATAATGGTGATCCTTATCCTGAGCATTGTAAAGCGACGGCCAGAGCGTTAGCAGACAAGCTGGAACTGGAGGATAGGCAGTGGATTTGCAGTTTTCAGTCCAGGTTTGGTAAAGAAGAATGGATTAAGCCATACACTGATGTCACCCTGGAACAATGGGCAGAAGAGATTGAACGGGTTGATGTGATTTGCCCGGCATTTTCTGTCGATTGTCTGGAAACCCTGGAAGAAATTCAGGTAGAGAACCGCGATTTGTTTGTTGAAAAAGGTGGTCAGGAACTGAGTTATATTCCTGCACTGAACGACAGGCCGGATCATATTGAAATGATGGCTGAGCTGGTCAGACAGAAACTGAACAGCTGATGATATCCTCATTGGTAGTCAGAGCCGGTCTTTCCGGCTCTGGTTTTTAAGCTATGAGAGAATTTCTGTCAGAACAAGCGAGCCAGTAAGGCTGTAACAGCTGTTTCTACCCGCATGATTCTTTCTCCCATATGAACCGGTGCCAGACCGGCTTCCGAGAGCTTTTCTATTTCATAAGGAATAAATCCACCTTCAGGACCGATTGCCAGAGTCGTCGGCTCCGATATTCCTCTGGGGCAGGCTTCGGGTACGCCTGGGTGAGCTACCAGCCCCAGAGTTCCCTGGCAGATCTCTGGTAACCTGTCTTCGACAAAAGGCCGGAACTGCTTTTCCAGGATAATATCAGGCAATACTGTATCTTTAGCCTGTTCAAGGCCGAGAATAAGTTGTTCCTGGACTTTATCTTCAGCCAGTACAGGCGACATCCAGTAGCTCTTTTCTACCCGCTTTGTATTCAGCAGGATCAGTTTTTTGACACCCAGTGTACTGATGTGCTGAAGTGTTCTGCCCAGCATTCTCGGTCGAGGCAGAGCCAGAATCAGTGTCAGAGGCAAGGGGGCAGGAGGGGAGTCTGTCAGGTTAACTTCTAAGGTGACAGATTCTTTGTCCATGCTTAACAGTAAACCTTTTCCGGTTTTTCCATTCAGCAATCCCGTTGTGAGCAGGTCTCCAATTTGAGCCTTGTGGACCTTGATGACATGTTCAGCACGACGGCCTGTAATTTTTACAGTATTTTCAGAAATAAAGTCGGAATCAAATAACAGAATAAGGTTCATATTATTACCTGTAAGCAGCATGGCTGCATCATAGAGTTCTGCTCCCTGAATGCAAGTAAAAAGGCGGAACAGAATTGTCTGTGATCTGTGCAGCTATTAACCCCTGTACAATGTCCTGAGTGAAAAAAATGTCTGAAATATTCTCAGAGCTGATAGAACGTAAAGACCCTTTACTGATTTATGTGGCTGATCCTATGTGTAGCTGGTGTCATGCGTATGCGCCCGTCTATCAGCGGATCAGGGAAGGCTTTCTGGCAGACTATGCTGACAGAATGGCTTCGAAGAGCAGTTTTGTTGTGACTGGGGGGCTGGCTCCGGATAGTGATGAGCCTATGCCAGAAGAGCAGCAGCAATATATAAGAGGTATCTGGCAAAAGATAGAAGCGACGACCGGCACCCGATTCAATTATGATTTCTGGGAACAATGTGTGCCCAGACGTTCTACCTGGCCCGCATGCCGGGCTGTTATCGCTGCCAGAGCACAGGGGCTTGAACTGGAGATGCTGACTGCGATTCAGCAGGATTATTATCAACAGGCGAAAAATCCATCGGATTGGCCGGTACTGGAGGATTGCGCCAGATCTGTACCAACAATGGATATTGCACAGTTTATTCGCGAATATGAACGTATTCACAGGGAGCAGGTACTTGAGCGTGAGGTTGAGTTCATTCGCCGTCTGGGGGTTCAGGGTTTCCCTACGCTGATTATTAAGCAGAAAGGCAGCTGGAGTGCCTTGCCTGTTGATTATCTGTCTGCAGAATCTGCTTTGGAAGCAATAGGAAAACTGATTACCTGATCATCTGTTATCGGGAGCATAAATTGGAGCCCGCAAGGATGTGAGTCGAAGCCTGCGGGCATTTAGAACCGATGTTATAGTGATGAGGAAGCACTGCGATAACGTCTCATACTTTTCAGTTTATCTGCATTACGCATCATACTCTCTCGTCCGGCTTCTAGCCGACTGACAACGGCCTGAAATTCACTCACCAGACGATCATTATCATTATTCATACGTTCATTCAGTTGCACGACCTGACGGAAAACATTCAGATTCATAAGCACTCCGGTATATCTGACAGTGGGGGATGTTTTCTGGTGAACGTGGAGTATTTCAGTTCCTGATCTGATGCTGGCCTGAATCCCTGGCAAAGGTGTCTGGCTGTTTTAACGTTTGGAATCAGATGACTGAGTACTTTCGTTTCCTGTTGCTTTAATAAACTGAGGCAAAAGTACATCAATTACTGACAATGAATCCAGAAGCTTTATTCTACAGTGTGTATCCTGAGGTAACCTGGTGTTGCAGATATCGGCGTTTATCCCGGAACTCTTTCACCAGCCCTGATTTTTTCTTACAGCATCTGGTTTGTTCTGCAGTATGGTTATTGCTGATTTTTTTATAACATTTTGAATATATTGTTTTTTTTGTTTTTAAGTCGCAGTGAGGGAAAAGGGCTGGAGATGTGCGGGGACTTTATCCATAGGGCTTAAAGCGATATCAGATTTCTGGATTGTTACACAGTTTTAACGGCTTTACGGATAAAGCAGGCTTTTTCATGAAAAAACAAGGTGATATTTGATATGTATCAATATGTGGCCTGTTTGCATAAGCTCAGATACTGAGTTGGAAACGAAAACAGTACAATAGATCAATCGCTGAATTGCTTGATGTAATGATAGATACGGTATGTATCTTTTTGTTACATTGTATGGCCCGGAGTTCCTGGTAATGAATATATGATGGGAAAAACTAAGGTTTTAAGATCTTCTTATTATTTTCTGTTTCGGCTGGTCCTGTTATCTCTTGTATTCTGCGCCCTGATTCTTAAGGCTGCAGATGCGCTGGCTGTATCAGATAAAATTGTTCTTTCACCGGATGAACGTCGCTGGATTGCAGAACATTCAACAGGGTTGAAATTAGGACTGGCTTTTGTCCCGCCTCATACCATGGTTAAAGATGAAGATGGCCGCTACCGAGGAGTAGCAATGGACTTTCTGCGTCTGATTGAGGAACGGCTGAACATACGACTGAAACCTGTTTTCTACCCGTCCTATGGTGCCATGTTACAGGGAGCTATAAACCGGGAAACCGATATTATCTTTGCAGCCTCTGAGACTCCTGAACGCTTGCAGTATTTGTCTTTCACGCAACCCTATGCTTTTCTGGCCAACAAAATATTTATGCGCCGTACGTCAGTTCATCATAGCAATCTTGAACAGCTGATGGGCAAAACAGTGGCGGTTATCAGAGGAACGGCGATAACGGAATATCTGAAGCGCGAATATGCCGGAATCCGTTTGTTAGAACTGAAAAGCTCCAGGGATGTTATTGTCGCTCTGTCTTCAGGTAATGCTGATGCGGCCATTTCTGTTGTGGCCAGTGCCTGGATGCACATTAAAAAAGAAGGGATAAGCAATGTTGAGGTGACAGGTGATGCAGGTTATAGCTACGCTGTACGTTTTGCCAGTCGCAATGACTGGCCGGAATTGGGGAGCATTCTGGAAAAAGCCTTATTGAGCCTCAGTGATGAAGAGAAAGAAAGAATATACCGGCAATGGCTTTATCCCGAGCAGAAGGCCGGTATCGACAAAGAACTGGTGATTCGCTACGGCTTAATTATATCAGGGATTTTTATTCTGGGGCTTTTACTATCCGGCGTATACTGGATTCGGCGTCTGAAAAAAGAGATGCGCAAAAAGCAGGAAGCGGAACTGGCGCTCAGGGCCAGTGAGGAGCGTTTCCAGCTGGCCATTAGAGGTACAAATGATGGCATATGGGATTGGGATCTGCTGAATGATAAGGTGTATCTGGCTCCCAGAGTCATGGAAATACTGGGCAGTGCTTCCGAGCGGACAGAAGGTGCTGTACAGCAAGGAATGGAACACTGGTTGAATCGTGTACACCCGTCTGATAGTAAACGGGTGCAACTGGCTCTGGATGCTCATCTGGAAAATAAAAGCAGGCTGGATGTCGAATACCGGATGCGCAATAGCTGTGATGAGTGGGTCTGGCTCAGAATGCGTGGTCAGGCTCGATGGGATGGTGATAACAGCCCTGTTCGTTTATGCGGATCGATTATGGATATCACTCAGGCAAAACGCGCTGATGATGAAGTACGTCGTTTAGCATATTACGATAGCCTGACAGGTATTCCGAACAGAGAGCGCTTTAAAATTGCGTTACAGGGAGCGATTCAAAGTCTCAATGCCGAGAGCAGAACATTTGCTGTACTCTTTATAGATCTTGACCATTTTAAAGTTATCAATGATACCCTGGGTCATCGTATCGGTGATTTGTTGCTGAATTATATTGCCAGAACACTGAGCGATATTCTGCCACCTTCAAGCTTTATTGGCCGCTTAGGGGGAGATGAGTTTGCTGTGCTGTTAGATGATCCGGACAATCAGGATGTCATTGTTAATCTGACAGAAGATATTCTGGAAACCCTGAGTCAGCCCAGCAGGCTTGATGGGCATGATATAAGAACCAGTGTCAGTATTGGCATAAGTTTCTGCCGTCAGGGGCCTCTGAAAATCGACAAAGTCATGGAACAGGCCGATGTTGCTTTGTTTGAAGTGAAGAAAACTCAAAGAGGCCGTTACTGTTTCCATTGTGATGAGATGAGTCGAAAGATTCAGGATGCGGTTGCTCTGGCCGGTGATCTTGAAAAAGCTCGTGAACGAGGAGAACTGTTTCTGGTATTTCAGCCTCAGATTAACCTGATTGAAGATTGTCTGGTTGGTTGTGAAGCACTTTTGCGCTGGCATCATCCGGAAAGAGGTATGGTGTCTCCCGGGCAGTTTATCCCATTGGCTGAAGAGAGAGGCCTGATCTATGAACTGGGTGACTGGGTGCTGGAGCAGGCCTGTAAACAGGCCCGGCAATGGCTGGATCGTGGGGTAGGGTTCAGGCAGATTGGTGTTAATGTCTCCTCTTTACAACTATTAGAGCCGGGGTTTTGCCAGAGAGTTGCCGATCTGTTGCATCAATACAAGCTGGATCCGGGATATCTTGAACTTGAGATTACAGAAACGGTGTTGATGCAGGATATTTCTCTGGCAGAACGGGCTATGAGAAGTCTGAACTGTATGGGGATCTGCTTTTCTATCGATGATTTTGGCACGGGATATTCTTCTTTGCGCTATCTCCATCGTTTACCTATCAGCAGACTTAAGCTGGCTCAGGAATTTGTCAGAGATATGGTGCCCGATGATGAGGGCGTTGTAGTGGCTGCTACTTTGCAGATGAGTCATAAGTTGAATATTCCGGTTATTGCTGAAGGTATTGAGAATTTGACACACTTTCAGATGCTGAGAGAGCAGGGTTGTGACCAGGGACAGGGGTATCTGTTCTCTAAACCAGTCATGGTGCCAGAGTTTGAGGCTTTTTGTCGCGCGGCAGAAACCCAGGGGGTGATACAGACATTGCCTGAGTCGGGATCGGTGATGATGGTCAGCTGAGTTGTACCAGAGCTGAATGAATCCTGTGTTAATGGAAATAAGCAACCTGCGCAAAGCAGGTTGCTATTGAGAGTGCAGTCAGGCCACTATTGCTGAATCGCCTGATGAATTGCTTCGCTGAGCAGCCCGATATTTTGGTCATTGATACCGGCGATATTAATTCTGCCTGACTCAACGGCATAGATACCGAAATGGGCGCGCAAATAAAGTACTTCTTCTTTACTCAGCCCTGAGTAAGAGAACATCCCTTTTTGTTGTGCAATAAAGGTAAAATCCCGGTTGCAATTCAGTGATTGCAGACTGCTGACCAGTTCGTTTCGCATACGCTGAATACGCTGGCGCATATCAGCCAGTTCCTGCTCCCATTGCTGGCGCAGTGCATGATCGGACAGAATAGTCGTGACAATGGCTGCACCATGCGCCGGAGGGTTTGAATAATTGGCCCGGATGCAGTTAGCAACCTGAGTAAACGCCCGCTGGCAATGCTCTGCTTTTTCCGTAACCAGGCTTAAGGCTCCGATTCGCTCGTTGTACAGGCCGAAATTTTTGGAACATGATGTAGTGATCAGTGCCTCAGGGCATTGTGATAGCAGAGTTCTCAGGCCATAAACATCTTCTTCCAGGCCTTCACCGAATCCCTGATATGCACAATCAATTAAAGGTACCAGGCTGCGTTCAGCAACTAATGTACTGATCTGATCCCACTGTTCCGCTGTTGGATCAATCCCGGTCGGGTTGTGGCAGCTGGCATGCAGCAGAATAACATCTCCCTGTGGAATCTGGCGGATCGCTTCCAGCATCGCATCAATAGCCAGACCGTTCTGATCTGCATCGTAGTAAGGATAAGTACGAACTTCGACCCCCGCTCCGGCGAACACATGAAAATGATTCGACCAGGTCGGGTCGCTGACCCAGATTCTGGCTGCCGGATTGACTGCATTAATCAGATCTCCGGCTACACGCAGAGCACCTGTCCCACCAGGCGTTTGTGCTGTGGCTATACGACTTTCCGTGATAAGCGGGTGATTGTCACCCAGCATGAGTTTTTGCAGTAATGGCCCGAGTTCGGGTGAACCTGTTGCACCGATATAGCCTTTGCTGACTTCGTTTTCCAGCAAAAACGCTTCCGCTTTTTTGACGACATTCAGTACCGGTGTAAGGCCTGTGTCATCTTTGTAGACACCAACGCCCAGGTCAATTTTGTTCGGGTTAGGGTCATTTTTAAAGGCGACCATTAATGCCAGAAGGGCATCGCCAGGAATTTCTTTAACATTCTCAAACATGTGTAGCTCCGGAAATAGGCAGTGTCAGATCAGCCTCGAATTCCTGGTTCATCCATATTGTCGTCCTGTACATAGATATCAATTCCCGGATATGCGAGGTCTGTCTGTTATTTTTCAATAATGATAGTAACGCTATTTTTCAGCATTAGATGCCTGCTCTGGCTGGCAATCTGCCATGAATTGAGCTTCTTTGTGTAATAAAAATTTTACACTAGAGGGATGTCAGATCAGGTATTTCTTTCAGACTGAAAGGTGTAATTATTTTTTTACATTCAAGTCACGAAGTTTGCTGTCTTATATTCGGCAAAAAGCTATGAAAGATATCTGTTTTTTTCTTTGTTTATTGATCTGAGCCAGTAGTCAGTCCGCTACAGGATATCTAGACTGAAAAGAAGACTGGAAACATAAGGCAGAAAACTGACCATAAGGAAGTGTAGTTTTCAAGGACAGAGCCGTTGTGTTCAGGGACCAGAGCAAAATAGGCATGGGCCTGATATATGAAGCTACAGCATAAACTTTACGCTGGTTTATCTGCAATATTATTAATTTTATTAACGATTAGTGGGCTGATTCTTTCCCAGGAACACCAGAAAAGGGTCTATTCCCGGCAACTGATGGAGTTGTACCGGCCTGCAGAGCTGGCGATGGAGGGACTGAACAGCTCGGCTGCCAGATTGTCGGCAGATGTTATTCTGAGCCTCAGTCCGGCTATGAGACGTCAGGTAGAACCCTTACAGCCAGCCATTGAACAGTTTAACAGGCATCTGGATACACTGTCGGTGCTGATTACCGGGACTTCTTTATCAGGACTTCCCCTGCACCGGCTGAGAGATGATGCCGACCGGCAGGCGGAATATGCCGTTGCTCTGGTCAGCCAATATCAATCTCTTCGCAGAGACCGGATGCGCCTGGAAGATAATGTCCATTTATTAATGGACCGGCTCAGGGATTCAGACGCATCAGAAACTCTGGCTGTTCAGGCCTTTGAGAATAGCCTGGCTCAGTTAACACTTTTTGTTTCAACGTCATTTTACAATCGTACAGACCCGGACCGTAGTCAGTTGGAGCAGGCAGAGCAGCAATTGGCTGACAGAATGGATCAGCTGAGAAGCAGATGGCCATTATTAGCAGAGCAACCGGAAGTCAGGCATCTGACCGGTGAGATCAGATATTTATATCGCCGTATTACAGAACATGCTGATTTTTTTTATCTGAAAAGAAGTCAGTATCATCTGGCTTTTCAGGATGTTCAGCAACAGCTTGGTCAGATTCAGAGCGATATCAGTAAAACCAGTCAACAGGCGATACAACAGCTGGAGGCGATGAGCCGTAACAGCCGTATGATTGAGTATGTTCTGGTGCCACTGGCCATTCTGATTACTGCCCTGCTTGGCTGGCAGACCGCATGGAGAATCAGAGCGCCTCTGGCTGAACTACTGAAAGGAATTCAGTGTGCCAGAACCGGGGACTTTTCCTTTCGGCTGGAGACGGATAGCCGGGATGAAGTGGCGCTGTTATCTCATCATTTTAATGAGATGCTGGATGACCTTGATCAGGCCACGGTATCGCACTCTTATCTGCAACAAATCCTGGATGCATTACAGCATGCCGTCATCGTGACAGATGATGACTTTAATATCCGTTTTTTTAATGCGACGGCTTTCAGTTATTTTCAGACAAGAGCCGGTGTTGGTAAACCGATTGCCGGGTTTCGTACATCTGAAGGGGCTATGTTACTGAGTGAGGCAGAGCGAGTCTTGTTATGTCAGCAAAGCGTCCTCTCAGGGCTGGAAAAAAAAATATGTCTTCCCGACGGAGAAAAGGTGGTGGTGGCTCTTGCAGCAGCAGAGCTGAAAGTGAATCAGGAAAGACACTGGGTGATTAGTCTGCATGATATTACCCTAATGAAAGAGGCTGAAAAGAGCCTGCAGTTATACGCCCGTCTGTTTGAAACCTCCAATGATGCTATTGTCATTTCAGATAAACAAAATGTCATTGAACAGGTCAATCCGGCGTTTAGTCGGATTACGGGGTATGAGGAACATGAAGCGATTGGTAAGAACCCCGGAATGCTCAGTTCGGGGAGGCAGGACAAAGCCTTTTATCGGGTAATGTGGGCAGAGTTGATGACGAAGGGGCGATGGCAGGGAGAGATATGGAACCGGAAGAAAAGTGGTGAGGCCTATGCTGAGTGGCTGTCGATTGTGGCTATTTATGATCAGTCCGGCCTGATTGAGCGCTTTATTGGGGTGTTCAGTGATATTACGCAAAGGAAAGAAGCTGAGCAGCTGATCTATCATCAGGCAAATTATGATGCTCTGACGGAATTACCTAACCGCAGACTGTTCTGGGACCGTCTGGAACATGCCTTGACTCAGGCACGGGCTTCGTCGGGCAAAGTCGCTCTGATGTACCTGGATCTGGATGGTTTTAAACCCGTGAATGATACCTTTGGTCATGAAGCGGGTGATCTGTTGCTACAGCATGTATCGGAGAAATTACGAGCTCTGGTACAACCTTCAGATACTGTGGCCCGATTGGGGGGGGATGAGTTTGCTCTGATTCTTCCAGCATACAGTATACGCAAGCTGGAACAGCTGGCTGATAAACTGATTGATGCCGTGTCCTCTCCTGTCTCTTTACTGGATAAGCAGATTCGTATCGGAGTCAGTGTCGGAATCAGTTGCTATCCTGATATTGCGACAGACCGGGAGCAGCTGGTCCAGCAAGCTGATGTTGCTATGTATTATGTCAAAGGAAAAAATAAGAACAGCTATATTTTTTATAACCAGCAGATGAAACAGGATACCTGGGAAAAGATACGTCTGGAGCAAGAGCTCAGAGAAGCGATAGACAGGGGCCAGCTGGAGGTTATTTTTCAGCCACTATATGATGCTTCTACAGAGGTTATTGTCAGTGCCGAGGCTTTATTGCGATGGCGGCATCCTGTGAAAGGGGTGTTGATGCCTGATATGTTTATTCCTCTGGCAGAAGAGAATGGCATGATTCACGATTTAGGTGAATGGGTATTGAGAGAAGTTTGTACCCTGGCCAGAACATATCTTGAAGATAAAGGTTATGTCAGGGTTGCAGTTAATATTTCAGCACAACAACTGACTCAGCCTGATTTCGTCAGCAGGCTGGAAAGTATTCTGCATGAGACGGGTTTTCCTGCCTGTCATCTGGAGCTTGAGATTAAAGAAAAGCTGATTGTGAATGATCTTACCGGGACTGCAAAGATACTACAGCAGTTATCCCGTTCGGGGATCAGTATTGCGATTGATGATTTTGGTCTGAGTTACACTTCATTAAACAGTCTCAGTCATTACTCCGTTAAAGAACTGAAACTTGATCGTCGTTTCATTAAAGCTGTGGCTGCTGAAAGTGAAGATAGCCATATGGTAAAAGCGATGGCAGATATGGCACATCAAATGGGAATGAAGGTAGTGGCCGAAGGTGTTGAAGATGACAAAAGTCTGCAACTGTTGAAACAGCTTGGCTGTGATCTGATTCAGGGATTTGTTTATCAGGATGCTGTGTCAATACATGAGTTGAGCCGGTTGCTTCAGGTTCAGGCTCGTAATACACAGCCTGCCACTAACCCTGATATGGAGTAGCTGTGATCACAGTATCTGAATAGCTGGCACCAGGCCTGGCCAGCTATTAACCAATCTTCATGTAAGGTGTTTTCAGACGCCTGTTCCGACTTCCAGCTCATCCAGCCAGTCCAGAAAGCGGTTAACATCCTTGCCTTTGAAGATAGCACCATGCTGGGGGGCCATGTATTGAATATCCAGTTGCCTGACTCGGCGCACCCAGTCTTTTTTCGCTCGGTTGGATGGCATCCAGCGTTGATGGAACAGACGCATTTTTTCAACATGATGGTCGAAATCTTCTACGAAAAGCGGGGCGCCATCAGGTAGCAGTGCTGCTCCGATATCTCCACTCATCAGAATTTTTGCCTGGGGATCATAAACGCTGAAGTTGCCAGAAGAATGCATATAGTGGGCCGGTATAAACTGAATCTCGATATCATCCAGGCGAATGCTTTTACCTTCATCAGGCAGAGGGTTGTATTTGATACTATTACAGCCAAAGTGGCGCAAAAATCCTTCCCACAGCCAGGGGGCATACAGTGTGGCATGTGGCAGTGTTTTATCCCATAAGCCTAAGGAAGAGATAATGTCCGGGTCCTGATGAGATGCGAATAAATGAGTGATCTGCTGAATAGGGACATGATGCACTACTGCAGCCAGCATAGCAGAAAACAGCTCAATACCGCCCGGATCCAGTATGATGGCATGATTAGCCGTTTTTATCATATACTGGTTCGTATCAATTATTTTGCTGGGACGTTCTTCGTCCCGCCCGAACACCAGCCATTCGTGACTGCGCCCTTCGTGAAGTTTAACCACTTTCATAGGTTAAGATCCATTTTCTGAATAATAAATTCCAGAGTAACTGGCAGAGCAGGACACTGAGCAGAATCAGCGTTCCAGTGAATGTCTGCACTTACTGGCAATGTGTTTGATTCTGTTTGCAGCTTTTTCCAGTTTAACAACAATTCCCTCCAGGCTGGCCTGATAGCTGTCGGCAGCAGTGGCCGCCTCTAACCGGGAGGTAGCGGTAACTACATTGGCAGCCAGCATACGGGACTCAATTTCATCCAGCAGTTCAAACAATTTCCGCATATGGCGCTTGAGCTGCATGGATTGCTGGTGATGCTGATGGGATGCACTCTGGGCAACAGGATCAAGAGTATCACCAAAAGGGGCTGTTCTGGATCTTGCCTGAGCCTGTTTAAAGCGTTCATGTGCATCAGCACTGTGCAGATCCGATAAGGAGGTCCGCGATAACACCAGAGCTTCACGGTTGATTTCTTTTACCAGCCAGATGGTGTCATTGGCCAGTTCAACCATAAAGTCGGTAATGGGCTTGAAGGTTCTGACATTATCGCCAGCTCGCGCAACCAGAGCTTTGGCATTCATCGCTTCAAGTGAGATGTTTTTCGCTTCGGTTAGTACTACGCTTAATTCAGCAGCAACCGTTGCGGCATTGATAAAAAAATGAGCACTGTTTTTCGGAGTTGACGGCATTCCGGGCAACCACTTATGTCGAACCAGTTGAATGGGTTATTTCAATTATGGTGAGGGCTTTCCGGCTTGACAACTATTTGCTGCAATTTTCTCCTGGTTATGCCCATAAAGTCTTCGGGGTAAGTGGTTTCATACAGAATTATCTGCTTTATTGATAATAGGCTCTGAAAAGTTAACAAAAAGCAGCGAATATCGGTTTTTATTGCTCGACGAAAGTATTATGCTCCCCGTAAGGCCTGCAGTTCATGGATCTGGGCTGCAGAAAATAATAACAAACCGTCCACCAGGTATATCCGCGTATCTGATGGGCCAACGGCCAAAAGCTGTTGAGGTCATAATGTCAAATCAACTTTTTGCACTGGGTAGCCGATTATTGCGCCCTGTGATTATTGCGATTGTTATTCTTGCGCTCGTACAGACTCTTCTGTTTATCACTCTGACCCGCTCCGGCGGTGGAAGCCTGATTAATGATATCAGCGCCAAGCTGAGTGTCGAAAATGGCAAAGTATCTGAACAACTTGAGATGTCCAGCCAGAGAGTGCAGGGGCAAATTGCTGAAATGTCCGATAAGGTTTCAGCTGAGCTTTCTGCCAGTCTGCAGCAAAAACTGGAACAAGAAAAGAATTCTACCGTTAAACTGCTGGAAAGCTCCTTACTGGATACTTCCAGAAATATGGCTGTCATTCTGGCTGCCGTATCTCCCCAGGCTATCTGGGACAGAGATATTCCCCAGTTAACACGCTACGTGCAGATGGCACATGAAAGTGAACATGTGGTTTTTGCTGGCTATTACGATCTCTATGGCAAACGCATGACGCGTTATATGAATCGAAAAAGTCCTCTTGTTAAAGAGTTGATGGAAGAGGCTAAAAAAACGACCGGTAAGAAAACTCTGGATGGCGTAATAAAAGCTGCAGGCAATCACGACAGAATTATTATTATTCGTCAGCCTATCAGCCCCAGTGGCTCCCCTATTGGCGAGTTTGTACTGGGCATCAGCCGGGATCAGGTGATATCTGGTACTCAGGCGATGGAAACCGGGTTTAATACACTGATTGATAATAGTATTCAGGCTGTTTCAAGCAGTATCAGTTCTGCATCCGGGGATACGGTATCAGATCTGAAGAATCGTTTGCAGGGTATCCAACAGAATAATGATGTGGCACGTTTATCCGTTGAGCAACGCATTGAAGAAGCCTCTGATGATATGGTTCAGCAGATGACCATCGTATCTCTTATTTCTGCCCTGATACTGATCGTGGTCCTTATTGTTGTGCTTTCAGTCAGAATTCTTAGCAGAGTCAACATTCTGACTCGGGCCCTGACTGATTTATCTGAAGGTGAGGCTGACCTGACTCAGAGAATCAGCATCCGGGGGCAGGATGAAATTACTCTGATGGCTGAAAAGATCAATCATTTTGTACAGGCTATTCAGGTAATTGTTGGTGAGGTGCAGTCGGTTTCTCATCATACCAGTAGTGTGGTCGAAACGATGAGGGAGGGTAATCTGAAAGCATCAGAAGCAACAGGACGTCAGCAAGGCGCTGTATCTGAGGCATCAGCAGCAGTCGCTTATATTGCAGACAGTGTAGCAGAAGAAAGTGAAAGCGTGAGTAAGACGCTGGAGAGCGTGGAGAAAATCCGTGAGGAAACCGGACAGAGTGCGGCGATATCCAGGGAAGTCCGGCATAATATTGAAGACCTTGTTACCAATGTTGAAGCCACATCTGACGTGATTAATGCTCTGGCCAGCCAGAGTGATCAAATCGGTGATGTGCTGGATATGATCAAGGCGATTGCAGAGCAAACAAACTTGCTGGCGCTGAATGCGGCTATTGAAGCCGCGCGTGCAGGTGAAAGCGGACGGGGTTTTGCGGTGGTTGCCGATGAGGTGCGTATGCTGGCCAGTAAAACTCAGCAGTCGACAGAGGATATTGAAGAGAAGATTGATCAGCTTCAGTCCGGTGCCAGCCAGGCAGTCAGTGCTATTAACGAAGCAAGTCGAGTGGCCAAAGAAAGTATCAGTGGTATCCGGCAATCAGATGAACGTCTGGCCAGTGTTAATAAAGCCATTGAAGATTTGCATGCGATGTTTTCTGAAATTACCAGAATGACTCAGGATCAGGCCAGTCAGGCGGGCAGCATGACACAAGCTCTGGAGCAGATTTTCAGTGAATCACATGTGACTGCTGAGTCGGTCACTGATGCCGCCAGAACCAGTCAGCAACTGGAGCAGCTGGTACAGGATCTGGGGCAGAAAGTTGACCGCTTTAAGGTATAACTTTGTATACTGATAATGCAGGTCATGCTTTATTTTTAAGGAGCAGTTCACCGGATAAAAGTTTCCTGACTAAAAGTTACAGTACTCTCCAGTCTCTGAGGCTGGAGAATATTAAAATACTTTTCGGGTGTCTGATATCAGAGTGCTTAGCTTGTTAAAGCCTGATATTTTCATATACTGGCATCTGTGGTGCTTTTCTGTCAGACAATCGTTGTTGTGCTTTTCCATAGTTAGTTTATCGTATAGCCAGATCTGTCTGAGCAGAACCATATGTTCTGCCTGAAATTTTGACTGCAGGATAATCGAATGGATAGTGGAAAAATATTATGCTCTTTAACTCCTCATGAAGATATTGAGCATGGCTACAAAAGAGATCCCATACCTTATTATATAGCTCTTCCTGAATCTGGTCCTAATGATAATACTGGCTTGATTTTTACTATATCAGGCTATGGGGCCAGCCCCGAACATGAATATGAATCTAAGTTAAGGCCTTACCTTGCTGATAAATATAACTGTATTGTTATTGGTGTCGATTATCATAGCTGTAGTTTAAAGTGTCCTTCTCCCGATACACTACGTTTTCCTGATGATTTTTTTGAAAAATTAGAAAGGATATATAAAATAAAGCTGGGCGATATTCCTCCTGGTATTGATCTGAAAGTTAAAGATGTTTTTCCTGTTATTTGTAATGCTTTAATTGATGGTGGTAAGTTTTTTTTTGATCCTGAAATGTACCTTTTTATTAATCAGAGAAATATTTATCACTCCTTTGGTTTTCTTCCTGCGCTGGATCACTTGCAGGTATTAGCCGAAGTCCTGAATAAGTACTCAGTGAATAAGAAAAGGTTATATATTCTTGGTTCCTCTTATGGTGGATATATTGGGCTTCTGATAGGTAAGCTAGCTCCGAAGACCTTTCGGCTTATTATTGACAACTCTGGTTTTGTCGAAACCAGGGCTCCAGATGTTTATGGTGTTAACGGAAAAATTGGATCGTGGAAGGACTTTGGAGATTGTATGATTCAGTTGACAGAAGATAGCCCTTGGAAAATGAACCCTGAAGAAGATGGTTATTTAGACGAACATCATAAGCAAATCAGGAGCTTATTAGTACAGGATCATATCTATCCGACTAAAACTCAGTATTACTGTTGCCACTCAGTAAAAGATGGGTTGGTTCCAGTAGATGATAAAAAAGAGTTTGGCCGTATAAGGCCAGAATCAGATATCAGAATTGACATCATTGATGAGCCTGAAGTCGATGGCAAAGTATTCAAAACATCAGAGCATGGAATGCAAGCTTCTTTAAGGAAAGTCTTTGATATTGCTTATAGTCATTTTTCTGAAAGAAAAGAATATGATGCAAAAACAGATTTTGATTTAAAGAGTGAGTATACCTTTTCATGTAGCAATGGGTATGCATATGTCGTGAGATTTGATTCAGATAATATATGCGTGAAGCTCCTTAAGTAGGGTGTATTAAAAAAATCTGGCATAAACCAGTAGCTTCTGGTTTATGCTTCTAACCTTTTTATCTGCTTTATACTCTGGTGCCATATTTGGTCGCTGACTTAAATATTGGTGAAGAAGGGTGTTGAAAGGCTGCATGACCAGTCTCGTTCAGGCCGGGCTGCTATTTACAACGAGGCAAACACAAGCTGTAAATATTATTAACCCCATACTAGTGAAAAGCATCGCAGGCTACTCTGTTAAAATTACTGTCAGATCATCATAGATGATTATTAACTGTATAGGGTTTTCTGAACAGAGAGCAGTTTGCTCTTTTACCTGACCGTAACTGATCCTGTGATGACTGATGCAGTGATAGAAGCCTTTGAGTAATTTATTTCATATAAAGATCCTAAAACCTTTGTCGTTATTTTGCTGCATAATGCCTCTCTGCTCTGAACGTGGGCTTTAAAACATATTGCTAGGAATGATTGCTTATCCCGGCCAGGTTGAACTTTAGCAATTTATGTGAGTCGGTTTATGGGATAGTCTGTGGTTATAGGAATATATCGAATTAATTAATACTTGGTAAATCCCCAGCTCTGCAGGGACGACTCGCATAGGTTTGATCGAGACAGCAGTCCAGTGGAGAAAGCTTTTGGGTAAGAGGTCACTTTGTCTCTCTCGACAGTTGGCTTGGATTAACAGATGGTACGGGCATATATTCGGAATCAAGAAAAAGAAGATATTCTTTGAGATCAGCTGAATTTAGACATAGCGACCTGGGCGCAATAAATAGTCCTTTGAAGGCGTCATCTAATAAGCCCCCGGCTTTGCCTGAGGTCATTTAACTTTAATCTGATGGTTTGGAACCAGAAGAGGAGCAAATTTTAATACTGCTAATTGACAGCGTTTTTGCCACTCACTTTAAAAATAAGGGAGCTATCGAAGCTCCCTTATTTGCCATATGGAATTACAGATTTGGACGAAACTGGTTAACTTAACGCATTACTACCAATCACCTCACCACCAAACTCGGCCATAGCATCCAGCAAGCTTACCCACAGATATTCCGCCGCTGCACTATCACACAGCATTGAGAAACACGGGATCTCATTAATCTGGTGATGCACCACCACCACATTAATCCGCGCGGCTGGGGTTTGTGCGATGCTACCCACAGGGAAAGCCTCTGCACGCAGATCGACACCACATACCTTGGCCATAATGGCAGGCAGATGGGCACCGGTCAGGGTTAACCAGGCATGGCTGTCCTGATTGTACAGTGCGTAGCAGTCTTTCTCCGGCAGGCCCCGTTGATTCACTGCATCAACACCAGCACCCAGATCAGCCACTGCTCCCAGGACCCAGAACTCTTTCTGGCTCAGGCGCAGTACCAGTTCACCATTGTCGGTAACACTGGCCTGATTGGGTTTTGCCGGTACCGGCAGGTCTGCCGCTTGCAGATGGCTTGCGGCATTCAGGCCACGAAAGCCGGTGCGTGGCAGTACGGACAGATCCAGAATCCCCGCCTTTAATGCCTGGCTGTGACCGTTTTTCATATCAGCCGCTTGAGCCGCACCCGCGACTTCACTAAACTCGGCGTCGCTCAGCTGACGATAAACGAAGCTGCGCTTGCTGAATGATTCAGGTGTAATTGCACTCATAATGCGAGCTCCTGTAATTAAAGCGCCTGGCGCGCGTTATCCGGATCAAAGAACGGCAGGTCAACCACAGTCGCCTGAACCACGTCACCACCATCGACACGAATCGGAAACTGGCTGCCCACTTCGATCTGCTTAATGCCGACATAGGCCAGACCGATAATGGAACCCACTGACGGCGAGTATTCACAGGAGGTGACATTGCCGGTGATATCAGCGCTGCTATCGGAGCTGCTTAGTACCAAATGACCTTCTTCTGGTTTCTTAGTGCCTTTGGGTAGGGTAAAGCCCACCAGCTTACGGGTCTGTGGTTGCGCCATGACGATATCCACCGAACGACGACCGACAAAGAATGGCTTCTTGCGACTGATCGCCCATTCCAGTGACAGTTCACCAGGGTGGCTCATACCGTCGGTATCCTGACTGACGATGATATGGCCTTTTTCCAGACGCAGCAGACGCTGGGTTTCAACACCAAACGGACGGATATCGAACTCTTTACCCGCTTCCTGCAGGACATCCCACAGCGCCTCACCAAAGCGGGACGGTACGTGGATCTCATAACCCAACTCACCAACAAAACCCACACGCAGTAAACGGGCTGGAATACCGGCTACATGACCTTCACGATACGCCAGATATGGGAAACCTTCCGGGCTGAGGTCGATATCGGTCGCCAGTTTCTCCAACACCTTACGGGAATCCGGACCCGCCAGGTTCACTGCGGCAAAGGCAGAAGTGACGTTGGTGATATCCACATCCAGACGCCATTGAGCATTCCACTTCATCATCTCGCGGTAAACGCGCTCAACACCACTGGTAGTAGCAGTAACGTAGAAGTGCTCATCGGCCAAGCGACAGGACACACCATCATCAATCACCACGCCGTGCTCGTTGGTCAGTACCGCGTAACGGGTTTTACCCACTGGTTGCTTCAGGAAAGCAAAGGTGTAGATGCGGTTCATAAACTCAGCGGCATCAGGACCACGCAGTTCGATACCCCCCAGGGTGCTGACGTCAATTACACCGACTTTGTTACGTACATGCTCTGCTTCAGCGTGCATGCAAGCATCGCGCTCTTCCGGTTTGCCATAGAACGCAGGACGCTGCCAGTTGCCCGCAGGCATCATTTTGGCACCCAGTTCTTTATGGCGGTGATGCATAGCGGTACGACGGTACGGGTCGAAAATACGGCCCGCGACGTGAGCCAGCTTCTCCGGTGAGAATGGCGGACGTGCAGTGGTGACACCGGTTTCGGTCACGGTACGGTCTGTGGCATCTGCCACCAGACGTGCTGTAGGTAGTGCGGAATGACGGCCCTGAGACGGTCCCATACCCACGGTAGAGAAACGTTTTACCAGCTGCACATCGCGGTAACCCAGGCGGGTGGCGTTAACAATATCTTTTGCCTGCAGATCTTCATCATAATCGACAAAATCTTTGCCTTTTGGATGGCTGAAGATCGGCCAGTCAAAGTTCACACGGCGCTTACAATTGACTTCAACGGCCACTTCGCCATTGGCCAAACCTAAGGTATGCAGGGCTTCAATGGCGGCGCGTTCACCGTCATGCAGTACTTCGCTCAGACCGTGTACGCCATTCACAGAACCGGCTATACGCAGATTTTTTGGTAGCTTGCTCAGAGAGAACTCGGCTGCGGTATCGTCATACTTCAGCTGACCACCGGCCTGACACAGCAGTTGATACACCGGCATATAACCCGCCGACATACACAGCAGATCACAGTCAAAACGCTGACTCTGGCTGGCGACTTCACCCTTAGCAGTAATACGACGCACATCAACGGCACGCACGTGTTTATTACCACGAGTCGGAATCGCTTCATACACGGTATGACCGGTAAGCACTTCCACACCACGAGCTTTCACAGCGCTGGCAATAGCATCAGATTCTGCGGCGTTGCGCATATCGACGACCGCAGCCACTTCAATACCTTGGTCCAGCAGTTCCAGCGCAGTCAGATAACCGTCATCGTTACCGGTCAGTACCACGGCTCGATTACCAGGCTTCACCGCATAGTGTTTCATCAGGCGGGTCGCCGCACTGGACATCATAATGCCCGGCAGGTCGTTATTGCGGAACACCACGTGCTGTTCAAAGGAACCGGAGGCGACGATACACTCTTTGGCACGCACCTTATACATGCGCTTGCCCTGGATCACCGGCAGGTAGTTATCGGCAAACCAGCCGTTACAGGCGGCGCTGGTCAGCACTTCGATATTGGCGTGTTGCTCAACGCTGGCCAGCAGATCTTCACGCAGCTGATCCGCCTGCTCACCTTCGACATCAAAGCGGTTATAGGTCAGGGAGCCACCCAGAATCGGCTGCTCTTCCACTAATAGTACAGAGGCACCGGCATTCGCCGCTTTCAGTGCTGCACTCAGGCCCGCAGGACCGGAACCCACTACCACCACATCGTGGAATAGATACGCTTTGTCGTAATATTCCGGTTGGAAATCCAGATCCAGTACACCCAGACCGGCTTTTTTACGGATAAAACCTTCCCACTTATCCCAGGCACCCAGCGGCTTAAAGAAGCTGCGGTAGTAGAAACCCACCGGCATAAAGCGGGAGAAGTGGCCTAGGATCGCATCACGGTCACCGTCCAGAGAGCCGTTGTAGTTCTGGCCCTGAACATCCAGGCCGTTGGCCACCAGTTCACGGTCCGCCAGTACGTTAGGTTCTTTGTTTAGCTGGATCAGGGTATTGGCATCTTGACCGGCCATGGTCAAAGGACCACGGGGGCGATGATACTTAAAAGAACGGGACAACAACCAGCGGCCACAACCGGCCAGGGCACTGGCAATAGAATCCCCTTGAAAGCCCTGGTAGGACTTACCATCAAACTTAAAACTGACCGGCTTAGTGCGATCGATCAGCAGACCCATCGGGGCCTTCAGACGCGTAGCGTGACTCATGCGCTCACCTCCTGTGCGGTCGATTCAGCACTGAACTCAACACGGGCTTTAAAGATCTCCGACGGATCGTAGGTACGGATAATTTCATCGGTCACGGTGTGACGTTCGGCGATAAACCAGTAACCGGATGCAGCGTGTAACCACCATTCTGTGACAACACCGGCCTGATTATCGGAATAGAACACGTACTCGGCCCATTCCTTATCGCTACAGGTGGTCGGGTTTGGCATGTCACGGACTTCACCACCGTGTACAAACTCACTGATATTGCGTGGTCCATTAAGCGGACAAGGCATAATTTTCATAGGATTGCTCCAGTTAAAATAGACGACTCGCTTAAGGGATCGCTTAGTGACTGGCCGCCGTAGCGCCCATCTCGTTAACCTGACGGAAGACGTCGAAACGGTCCATGGCAAACGGTGCGATCAGATCGGGCACCTTACCGCCACTGGCTACTAACTCAGCCATGGTCTTGCCGCAAATTGGCGTCGACTTAAAGCCCCAGGTACCCCACCCGGCATCCAGGTAGTAATTTTCTACCGGACTCAGACCCATAATCGGACTGTAGTCAGAGGTCATATCGGTGATACCGGCCCATTGACGCATCAGACGCAGATTGGCCATAAACGGGAACATCTCGATGGCGTGGGCTAACAAGCTCTCTTTCAGTTCCAGCGTGGAACGGGTGTTGTACAGTGGATAAGGATCGGAACCACCACCAAAAACAATCTCACCACGACCGGTCTGCTGCACATAGCAGTGCAGTGCTGAGGAACTTACCAGAGGGTCCAGGAAAGGTTTCACCGGCTGAGTCACCATCGCTTGCAGCGGATACGTAGTGATCGGCATACGGAAACCCGCTTTGGCTGCCATCAGTGAACTGTGACCGGCCACCGCTTGAATGGCACAACCACAATTGACGGTGCCACGGTTGGTTTTCACCTCCGTCACTTTGCCGTTTTCAACAATCACATCGGTGACTTCGGTCAGCTGGTGCAGTTCAACACCACGCTGGGTCGCGCCTTTGGCATAACCCCAGGCCACAGCATCGTGACGGGCGGTTGCGCCATCCATATGCCATAGACCCGCCAGAACCGGCATATGGGCCGGGTTCATATTCAGCGTCGGCACCAGCTCTTTAATCTCTTGCGGACCGATCAGCTCAGTACGGCCACCAAAGTGCTTGTTCACCTCGGCACGCTGACGGAAGGCACGTACCGTCGCATCTGTATGAGCCAGGGTCAGCTGACCACGTTGGGAGTACATGATATTGAAGTCAAACTCATTGGAGAGACCTTCAAACATCTTCACCGATTCACTGTAGAACTTAACGCCTTCAGAGGTCAGATAGTTGGAACGGATTACCGCGGTATTACGGGCGGTATTACCACCACCCAGATAACCTTTTTCCAGCACGGCTACATTGGTGATGCCGTGGTACTTGGCCAGATAGTAGGCCGTTGCCACACCATGACCACCGCCGCCGATAATCACTACATCGTAGCTTGGCTTTAGCTCGGTTGGAGCGGGCAGATCGGCATCCTGCTCAAACGGATAGTCGCTTTTCAGACCGTATTTAAGTAATGAGAAAGGCATAAGCCCTCCGATATTCAGGATTATCCGACTGCAGCAGTCGGTTCAGGGTTTGATTCGATGTCTTTGGAAGCGACTGAGGCCAGCTGAGCACGGGCCGCCGTCAGCGTATTCTTCATCAGACAGGCAATGGTCATAGGACCGACACCACCGGGTACCGGCGTGATCGCTTCCGCCACAGGTTCAACAGAGGCAAAATCCACATCACCCACCAGCTTACGGCGACCATCCACTTCAACAGCGTTAATACCTACATCAATCACTGTTGCACCGGTTTTGATCCAATCGGCTTTTACCAGCTCAGGACGACCCACCGCCGCTACAACAATATCCGCCTGACGACACAGGGCTTCGATATTTTGCGTATGGGAATGAACAGTGGTTACCGTGCAGTTCGCCTGCAGCAACAGGGCTGCCATCGGCTTACCAACAATATTGGAGCGACCAATCACCACGGCATGTTTACCGCTTAGATCGTTATGAATCTGCTGCAGCATGATCATGCAGCCCAGAGGTGTGCACGGCACCAGACTCGGTTGACCGGATGCCAGAGCACCGACACTCAGGGGGTGGAAACCGTCTACATCTTTGGCGGGATTGATGGCCGCGATAATCTGCGCCTCATCCAACTGCTTCGGCAGCGGCAACTGCACCAGAATGCCGTGTACCTCAGGATCCTTGTTCAGCTGATCCACCACCGCATTCAGGGTCTGCTGATCAGTATCCGCCTCAAGGCGATGCTCAATAGAGCGGATACCCGCTTCTTCAGCACGAAGGACCTTATTGCGCACATACACCTGACTGGCGGGATCATCACCCACCAGTACTACGGCCAGGGCCGGTGTTATGCCATGTTCGGCTTTCAGTTGCTGAACCTCGGTCGCGACCTCAACCAGCACCTGGGCCGACAGTTGTTTACCGTCGATTAATCGGGCCATCTCATCCACCTTATCTGAAGACTACAGTCTTGTTGCCATCCAGGAAGACGCGGTGTTCGGTGTGCATTTTCACCGCACGGGCCAGGGCGTTGGTCTCGGTATCACGACCCACCGCAACCAGCGCATCAGGACGGTAGCTGTGATCTACCGGCTGAACCGCCTGCTCGATGATAGGACCTTCATCCAGATCACGGGTCACGTAGTGTGCCGTGGCACCAATCAGTTTTACGCCACGCTCATGGGCCTGGTGGTAAGGCTTGGCACCTTTAAAGCCCGGCAGGAAGGAGTGGTGGATATTGATCGCACGACCGTGCAGTTCGGCACACAGATTGTCGGATAGAATCTGCATGTAACGGGCCAGTACTACCAGCTCAGTACCGGTTTCTTCAATCACCTCCAGCAGCGCCAGCTCCTGATCACGTTTGTTCTCTTTGGTCACTGGCAGGTAGATAAAGCGAATACCTTCACGCTCAGCCATAGGACGCAGATCCAGGTGATTGGAAACAACCGCTGTCACTTCCATATTCAGCTCACCCTTGCGCAGGCGATAGAGCAGATCATCCAGACAGTGATCGAACTTGCTCACCATGATCAGCACTTTGGTTGGCGTAGCCGCAGAACGCAGCTCCCACTCCATCTCAAACTTCTCAGCCACTTCCGGGAACTGGCCTTCAATATCGCTTAACTGACACTCACCGGACTCAACGTAGCACACCGCACGCATAAAGAAACGGCCGGTATCTTCGTCATCAAACTGAGACAGCTCGCTGATGTAACAGCCGCGCTCCGCCAGGAAAGTGGTAACCGCAGCAACGATACCGCTGCTCGCCTTACAGGTGGCTTTAAGAACAAACTGATTTGGCTTGGAAGTGTCGTTAGTCATGATGACAGCCCTTTGAGTCTCCGGTGTGAGTTAGCCTGAAAAATTCATATAAAAATATTTTTATTCGCATATGAAAAAATAGTTTGATAAGTCATGGCAAAAAGTGCCAATAACGTCAAAATTATGGCTATTTTTTTTATATGGCAAGAATTAATTGTCTTTTTCTGAAGAGAATATAAAATTCGTTCAAATATTAAAAATATTTTTATATTTGAAAAATTGAGCCGTAAAATGCTCGCACACGCACATTTTTGGAGCATCGCTGTGACCGATAGCGTAGAAAAAGATTACACCGTACCAGCCCTGGCCCGAGGCCTGAGTATTCTGGAAATGTTCAGCCCACAACAGCGCGTGCTAAGCACCAATGAGTTTGCCGAAAACCTGGGTGTCAGCACTTCATCCATCTACCGCATCGTGCAGACTCTGACCGATATGCAGTATCTGTCCAAGGTCGCCCGTAATACCTATGAGCTGGGTCCTGCGGTGGTCTCTCGCGGTTATACCTTTATGGCCAGTAGAGATATTGTTGATATCGCCGCACCTCATCTGAATCAGCTGCGCGATGCCACCTCAGTATCCTGTCATCTGGCGATTCGTGATGGCCGCGATACCATCTATATCTACCGGGCACTGGCCTCTCAACGTTTATCCGTCAATGTGCCGGTGGGCACTCGCTTGCCCTGCCATGCCAACGCGCTAGGTCGAGTGTTATTAAGCGGGATCAGTGATGAAAGTCTGGGGCAGCTGTACCTGGGTACCCAGCTGGATGGAGTACCTAAACCTAACCCACAAAGCCTGCCGGAACTACGCCAGCGTATTGAGCAGGAACGGGAACAGGGTTATGCCTTAAGTCAGTCCGACTTTGCTACCGCCATTGCGGCACCGATTCGTAACTACGCTAATGAGGTGGTTGCGGCGGTCAATATCTCAGGGCCGGATATTTTTATGCAGGGAGAGAGTATCCATCAGGCCATTACTCAACAGCTGGTGAATACCGCAGCGGCGATTTCTGCAGAACTAGGCTATAAAGCCAAATAAAAAAGCTTTATACCAGATACGGAAAAGCCCAAAGTTATTAGCTTTGGGCGTTTCTTCTGTCAAAACTGGTTATGGCAAACCGAGCTTTAAAGTTTCATATGCAGAATTGGAAATGGCTTACCCACATCATCGATCAGTGAACGTGAAAAAACTTTAAACCCCATATGCTCGTAAAAGCCTATTGCTAAAGGGTTTTGCTCGTTCACATCAACGCTGGTCGCACCTAACTCTTCGATAGCATACGATAACAGCACTTTACCCACACCCAGGCCTCGAGCTTCATTTAAAACGAATAGCATTTCAACTCTGGAATTGAGGACTCCCACAAAACCTGTAATCGAGCCACTATCATTTTTAATACATCTCAAGGTGACAGCAGGAAAAGCCTGTTCAATGATGATTGGCTTAAAAAACCCAATATCATCTTCTGTTATGAAGTCATGAGTTGCCCGGACTGAATCTTCCCAAACATCAAGCAGCTCTGCGTAATATTCAGGAAGCACATTTTCTACAATCATTGTATTTCTCGAAAGGTGATTGAAATTAATGTACAGCCACGGGCGTGGATTCTAGCTTTTCTGCAAGTAGATGTTCAACCTGGAGGGATTCACCGACTCAGCCTTGATCTATAGCTCAGCTCAAACCTTAATCAATAAAGGCTTTCACTTTTTCCAGTAGCTCTTCACTGATCTCAATATCGTTGACATCATTCTCCGCGCGGTTGCTCAGACGACGCTGGCCCGGCAGACGAGCTTCTGGCTGCTCTTCAATAGAAGCCACCAGATCACTGATACGCTCAGCAAAGGCTTCGCCAGAGAAAGTCTGTGGATCAATGGCAAAGAAGAACTGGCCTGTTTTTGGTGGACCACCGGCAGTACCAGAGAATGGGCTGGCCTGGGTACCTAGTGTTGCGCCTGACAGAGCCGCAGCCAGTACTTCAACCACCAGCCCCACACCAAAACCTTTATAGCCACCGCTTGGGGCCATACTGCCTTTCAGCGCCACATCAGGATCTGTGGTTGGGTTACCGTCTGCATCCAGCGCCCAACCTTCTGGGATTGCTTTACCCGCACGGGCGTGCATCATGATTTCACTTTTGGCGACTACACTGGCGGACTGATCCAGTACAAAAGCCACACCACCTTTACCGTTTGGGGTCGCCAGAGAGAAGGGGTTAGTACCAACAACAGGCTTTTTACCACCAACAGGAGCAATAGATGCAGGGGCGTTAGTAAAGCCCAGTGCAACCAGGCCCTGCTCAGCCAGACGCTCGGTGTGGTAACCCAGAACACCACAATTATAAGAGTTACGAATCGCCATACCGGCACAGCCGTTTTCTTTTGCCAGCTCAATCAGCTTTTCAAAACCTGCATCAATGGCAGGGTGAGCAAAACCACTACCGGCATCAACCACAACAGAGGATGCAGAGGGTATGCTGACCTGAGGTTCAGCCTGACCAACCACCTTGCCACAGCGTATATGCTCACAGTAGTTAGGCACATATACCAGACCATGACTTTTGATACCATCACGCTCAGCCGCAGCAACCGCTTTAGCCAGTGAACGTGCTCCAGTCTCTGAAGCACCGGCACCTGTCAGGGCTTGAAAGCTTAATTCTTCTATTTGGTAAAGACTTAGGGCTTGGGTCGACATCAGTGATTATCTCCTGTTCGAAGGGGGGATAAGTTTCGTATTGGAATAATCAGGATATAAGTACTATAGGTCGAATTGTTTTTTTTGTAATTTTGTTCAGAAAAACTGATCGCCTGATATTAAATAAGGCTCGGGCCTGAGCTTCAGAGTAAATAATTAAAGGCAAACACCAGGTAGAAGCTCACATATTACTATCAGAAATACGGAATATGTTATGAATCTCAAGCTGCAACAGCTCTATCATTTTACTCTGGTCGCAGAAGAGAAAGGATTTCGCAATGCCGCTAGCCGGGCTAATCGTTCCCAGGCTGCTATTTCCAGTTCAATAAAAGAGTTAGAACGTAGTCTGGGGCAGGCTCTGTTTGAGCATGGTAATAAAGCCAGGCTTACCCCGTTTGGCAAGGCCTGTTTACCCAGAGTACAGAATATGCTGATCCAGGCTGATCAACTGGAAACTGATCTGTTTGCTTTAGCCCGAGGGGAAAAGGGTCGTATCCGTGTTGCTTCTATTCCTTCTGTTGCCAGTCGGTTGCTACCCGCGGTCTTAGCTGAATTTTCTGCTCATTACCCGGATGTTGAAGTGGAGCTGGAAGATGATACCGCTGAACGGGTTGAGGCCAGATTGCTGCGGGGTGAAGTCGATATTGCATTGGGTAACCAGGTTAAAGAAAGCGCAGTACCAAAAGAAAACAGTCTGGCTAAGAAGAGTCATAGAGTCGATTTTAAACTGCTGCTCCATGATCCCATTGGGGTAGTGTGTAGCAGACATCATCCTTTGACTCAGCTCTACCGTCCTATCCACTGGAAGGACCTGAAACAGCACAACCGGATTTATAATGGTACTGTGCGTCTGTTGCGTAATACCCCGCTACATGATTTGATGGAGGATGCCCGCTACCGGGTTTCCAATATGATGTCGCTCTATTCCATGCTTGAGCAGGGGCTTGGTGTTACTACTTTGCCACAGCTGGCGACATCCGCAGCTCACTCCGAACTGGTATGGCTACCATTAAAAAGCCCGAAGCTGGAGCGTGCTATTGGTATTCAGCAGCTGACTGACAGGACTTTATCGCCCCAGGCTCAGTCATTTTATGATATGTGCTGCTACATGCTATTTGATGAATAAAAGGCCAGAAATATTACGTTTTAACCTTCAGCTTTTTTTGAACTTTCCATTTTGTGATGCTGGCTTGCATCGATATCAAAACCAGGATAAGAACTGCAAACATGAGTTAATTTTTTTAGATAGTATTCCTGAGGAGCCTTATTGATGACTGGTTCATTCATGTTGCATTGCTGCTTTGACAGATTACTGCATCTGAAGGCTCTGTATCGCGGTAGTTTATGGGCTGTCATTATTATTTTATGCTGCGCCTTCATCTTTGGAATTGCTCCTGTGCGGGCTCAGAGTAATACAGGTCTTGTTACTTCGGATAGGAACTTCACGATCTATTCTACAAAAATTGCGCCTCCGGTTATGCCTGATATGGAGCGACCAGGCTTTCTTTATGAGTTAATACTGGAGATTACCAAACGCGTTAATCAGGAGACGCCTCATTTAATTGTGAAACCTGATATTGTTTTGCAGCCTTGGAAGTGTTATCCATGCCGCCCCTGTGTGGCTTGTGGCTTCGAAAGGATTTCCGGTTGAACTGATTCCTGTCTTCCAGAGTGCTTTGGAAGAGATTCGTAGTGATGGCACATACTCTCGTTTGTACAATAGCTACTTTCAGCTTTCAGGCCATGATAAAAATTGAATAAGGGCTGAGATCTTTATAATTTAAGTTTGATATTGTCGCTATCCGGGTATGCGCAGCATAGAACGACTTCATTATCAGTATGTTCTGTTGCTGGTTGTATCGGATAGATCACAGAGCCTGCTTCTAACTGGGTTATACAGCTGCCACAAGATCCATTGCGGCAACTGAAATCAGGTTCCAGTCCCTGATTTTCAGCAAAGGATAGCAAATTACCATCTTCTTTTTTCCAGACTCCGCTTTGCTCTGAATCGGTAAATGTGACGCTGGCTGAAGCCGGGCCAACAGGTTCAGAAACTGAATCTATATTTTCGGTTTTATCTCTGTGATGCCGGATCAGGCTGGAAGGGCCAAATGCCTCCGCCTGAATCAGGCTATCTTTAACCCCCAGGCTGATCAGATTTTCATACTGAGCCTGCATAAAACTGGCTGGTCCGCACAGGTAAAAATCATACTCACCCAGAGGCAGGATGGCCTGCAGGCTTTTGCTATCGATATGTCCTTGTTGTCTGGCATGCTCAGGCAATCTGAATGGCTGATTTGTACTATCTGGTTCATCATGACCTGTGCGCCATGATTCATCTGGCTGGCTGATAAAGGCTCTGTACTTCACGCTTGCCGGATAGTCCTGCATCATCTGGTAAAACTGATCAGCAAAGGACAGTTCTTTTTCTGTTCGAGCGGCCTGTAATATGGTCAGAGAGACGGGCTTTCCGGCTTGATGGTGCTGGTGTAGCAGATGACGCGCCATAGAAATCATGGGTGTTATGCCGATACCGGCTGCCAGCAATACCGTAGGGCGCGTGCTGTCTTCCCGAAGATAAAAATGGCCTTGTGGTACTCTGGCTTCAATCACATCGCCAGCTTTCAAATACTTGTGCAGGTATTCTGATACCCGACCCTGTTGCTCTCGTTTAACCGATAATCGGTACTCTTTATCTCCGGGAGCAGAAGACAGAGTATAGGTCCGTATATCCGGTTTTGACTGTCCGGGGCGCTGAATTCTGACAGGCAGATGCTGACCGGCTTTAAATTGAGAGTTGGCTTTAAATTGAGAGCTGGCTTCTGGCTGGCGATGAATACTATTGACCGCATCATAAAACAGATCCGATTCTGATTTAGCCTCAGAGTCCGGTGACAGGTAAAAAGAGCGTACCAGAGGCGTTTCATCCTCCGTTCGTACCACTCTTAATCGTTGCCAGCCATCTGTTGTTAATGTGCTAGCTTCTGTACCCGTGTTCAGGGATGCTGCGGCATCTAACTTTGCCTGTGCAGAGGTCCAGTCTCCTGTTGTCGCATTACTGGGAGAAGCTTCATTAAACTGAAAAGTAAACGGCAGCGCTCCAGTCAGTTTTACCCCATGATCCAGAGTAAAACGCCAGGCTCTTTGTGCGCCGGTAAAAGCCTGCACTTCCGGAGCATTCTCCCACAGAATTTCGACTTGCCCTGTGAGCATTAACAGATCACCGGAATCAAAATCAATAAAGACCAGACCGGCCTTAGGTGTCATCAGAAAATTACCCAGCGTCATAAAGACGTTATTACCAGCGTAATCGGGAATGGTCAGGGTATCGCCTTCAACCCGGACAAAACCTGGTTTTCCACCGCGATGAGATACATCCACGCCTTCCACTTCCGGAGTGTCCTGCTGTTGGGTATAACTGGCGACAAAAAATGTATCGGCCTGTCTGATCAGGCTGCGAGCTTCTGTATCCAGAGTGGTAAAGCGCTGAGCACTTTGCTGCTGTTGAAGAGAGGTATCACGAATCAGCCGGATATCACGGGTCTGGATATACTTTGGACAATTTCCCATCGACTGATCGACAGCCAGGGTAAAACCTGTTGGTGTCGTCTCGCTGACTCTGGCATTCATCCTGTTCCGGCGTCGGGTGGCCAGTTCTATGCCTAATAAACCGATAGGTGCTTCTGGAGTGATCCCTTGCGCAATAGGGTTGCCGGTTTGTGCCTGTGCATTAATGGTCAGGGATGTTGGCGATACGGAAGAGATAAACTCACTATCACCCGCTAAAACGGATGCCCATGGCCAGCCCTGTTCATCCACGCTACCGATTACAATATAAGGCAGCTGCGAAAAAAACACTCTGTGCTGATCCGGCATAAAGGAACGGATCACTTTTCGCCCCATCGCCTCAATCTCATCAGACAAACCGATATGACTGTGCAGCATTTTTTCGCCTTTGTGAAAAGGCGTCTGGTCTGCAAATTTATTCTTTGGGCGCGCAGGTTGAGTGTTCATGACTGCTCTCTTCTGTGTTCAGTTCTGAGATACCGTGACAGATTCGGATTGGCCGATACTGGTCGCATCGGCCAATCCGACAGTGGTGTTTCTTCTTGTCTGACATTAATCTGATCTGGCATTGACCTGATCAGACAGGAAGACCACTGGGATAAAAAGGTTGAGTCAGATTCAGGCCAGCAGACCCGCTTTAGTGGTTGGCATAGCAACAAAACCTTGTTGGCCTTCAATGTTTTTCAGCAGACGCTGAACATTCGGATAGATCTCCAGTGAGATGCCGCCTTCCGGAGCGTGAGCCACATAACTGTAGATAGCGATATCTGCGATGGTCAGAGCATCACCGACCAGATAATCGCGACCGTTCAGATGGTTCTCCAGTTTCTCCAGTACCCGTGCTGCTACTGCTTTAGCAAAGTCTGCATCCAGTGGGGCGTTAAATACTGTGATCAGCCGGGCAGCTGCCGGGCCAAAGGCAATTTCACCGGCGGCCAGTGACAGAAACTTCTGCACTTCAGCTTCCTGTACTGCATCCTGTGGGAGGTAAGACGGCGCATATTTACGGGCCAGGTAGACCAGAATTGCATTGGAATCAGACAGAACCGTGTCGCCATCTCTGATAACAGGGACCTGACCTGCCGGATTCAGTGCCAGAAATTCAGGTTTTTTGTGTTCACCGTTGGCAAGATCAACATTGATGACCTTGTGATCAATACCAGCGATACCGGCAAACAATTCAATACGATGAGCATGACCAGACAGAGGAAAAGAGTAGATTTCAATAGCGTTTGACATAGTTAAAGCCTCAGATGTTTGGGGGTCAATTTACGATGAAGTCAGTGTATGTCGATGCTTTTGTATAGACAATATACTAAAATATTGAATGATTATGTATAAATTGTAGATAATGGCATTTGTGGTACTTTCAATTGAGTCTTGTTCGGGAACGAGGTAGTTCAGGGAGGAGGGCAGAGTAAGCTCTGGATGCTCTGCTCTGTAACAAGAATCTGCTCCTGATCTGTTAGCAAAGAGGAAGAGATGGATACCATAGAGACGATGCGTGCTTTTGTTGCCGTCGCCCGTCAGCGCTCGTTTACTGATGGAGCCCGGCAGCTGGAAATGAGTACCAAACTGGTCAGTAAATATGTCCGGCAACTGGAAGAGCGCTTAGGAGCACAACTGTTGCACCGGACTACGCGCAGTGTCACTCTGACAGAAACCGGTGAAGCTTATTTCACCCGTTGTATTGCTTTGCTGGAGCAGTTTGATGAGCTGGAAGGTCTGGTTCAGCTCAGAACATCTGAGTTAGCCGGTACCATACGGATTACCGCTCCAACCGGTTTCGGCAGCACCCATCTGGTGGATGCTCTGAGCAGCTTCCAGCAACAGCACCCCAATGTGGTGATTCAGTTGCAGCTGGCTGATCACAACATCGCCATTGTAGAAGAGGGGGTGGATCTGGCGATTCGTTTCGGGCCTTTGCATGATTCCAGTTTGTTAGCCCGAAAACTGATAGATATGCGTCTGGTGGTCGCTGCTTCGGAGCATTATCTGAAGGAACATGGCACGCCGGTTAATCCTCAGGCTCTGGCGACACATAACTGCCTGATACGCACCCGCAGCAGCGATCATCAGACAATCTGGCAGTTTAATATCGGTGGGCAATCTATAGCAGTTAAAGTGAATGGCTCGTTTCATTCCAATAACCCTAAGGCGATTGCTCAGATGGCTGCCAATGGTCTGGGCATTTGTCGCTCACCACTTTATGCCGTGCAGCCTTATCTGGATGATGGTCGTTTGCAGTTACTGTTCGAAGAGCAGGAAACACATTCTATGGCTTTGTATGCGGTTTATCCGCCCAGTCGCCATCTGACAGCCAGGGTGCGGGCTTTGATTGATCATTTGCAGAGCAATATTGACTGATACTGGTGACATTAACGGTCAGCTACGATTAACTGTTTCATGACTTGCTCCGGTGAAAATAATGTCTGGCAACGTCTGTCGTTGCGATAGAGCATAGTAATCACAAGTGAAGTGTTGATATACAGCTATTAACTTCAAACACTGTTGCTATATGGAAACGATGGTTGAGGTAACTATTACACTGCTTCACTGCTGTCCGGTTTAAAAAAACGGAAGGGGCTGGAGAGCTTAACCTCTGGGGATTACGGTAAAATAGCAGTTGTCGAGACAGCATTTT
>NZ_JACJFM010000049.1 GCF_014164585.1 Oceanospirillum sediminis
TAAAATGCTGTCTCGACAACTGCTATTTTACCGTAATCCCCAGAGGTTAAGCTCTCCAGCCCCTTCCGTTTTTTTAAACCGGACAGCAGTGTCATCAGACATTCTTTTGAAGATAAAAAACGCAATGGCTATAACAACCAGAATAATAATAAATCGAGTCACAATAATCTGCCTGAATCTGTTTCTGAGATGTCGTATGCTAACGGCTGCGGATTAAAATACAACCTTATCAGATATCCAGCATCTGCCACTGTAATAAGCGATTATTAGCTGGCATTTCGTGATCTTCAACCAGAAACATGCCAGCCTCTCTGGCCAGTTGGTCGATCTGAGCAAAATCACGAATACCACTGGCCGGATCTCTTTGTCTGAGCCACTGATCAAACTGAGCATTACTCGAACTGGTATATTCACCATCATAATTAAATGGCCCATAAACGCAGCAAACACCACCAGCCTGCAACACTTTTCTGACACCGCGGAAAAACTGTTCGACCATAGGCCAGGACATAATATGAAGTGTATTCGCACTGAAAACCGCATCAACCCGGCGTACAGGCCATTCACTCTGAGTCACATCCAGCTCTAATGGCTCAGGGAAATTGTCTCCGGAATAATCCGCTCGCCATTGCTCAATACCTTCCAGATAGATCGCCTGATCACTACACTGCCATAGCAGGTGAGGCAGGTTTTCAGCCATAAAAACAGCATGCTGTCCGGTGCCACTACCAATTTCCAGCACTTTATGACTGCGGGAAAAAGCAACTTTCAGCACATTCAATATCGGCAGTTTATTATTTTCACAGGCCTGAGAAAAAGGCTTAGTCATAGTCGGGTCCTGTTTACTGGAGTTGTCGGGTTCAACCTGGATATCAAAAGAGTATTCCTGCATTTTCTATCAGGCAAGGTACTTTAGACCAATGATAATCATAAGCTCATAACGCTTAATCTTTTAAGGCCGTTTATATCCGAGTCAGCAAGAACTTGCACACTTACAAGATTTAGACTAAAAACTCTATACGATTACAATAATAACAGAGGAAATATTATGTCCCGCACATTACGCCAATGGCTGGATCAGTACGGAGAAAGCCATCAGAACCCTGTGAACAAGAAAATTCACTGGTTAATGGTTCCAATTATATTTTTTACCATTACAGGAATACTCTGGAGTCTGCCCCTGCCAACCTGGCTGCAGACCGTTCCCGGAGTAAACTGGGCCAGTATCCTACTGATACCCGTGTTGCTGTTTTATCTTCGTCTCAGCGTTGCTCTGACACTGGGCATGACTGTTTTCAGCTTATCCTGCTTTGCTATCTGTTGGCAGATTGATCAGATAATGCCCGGACAACTCTGGCAAATCAGTCTCGCTCTGTTTGTGATTGCCTGGGTATTCCAGTTTGTCGGCCATAAAATAGAAGGGCAAAAACCGTCCTTTTTTGAGGATGTGCAGTTTCTGTTAATAGGGCCTGCCTGGCTTATGAGTTTTATCTATCAGAAGCTTGGTATTCGCTATTAAAGGTTCTGACAGATGCTCAACAGCATCTGTCAGAATGAACAACAGAGCAGAGCAGGTCAGCATCAGCCTGACAACTCTGTTTAACAACGTTCAGGCATCTCATCAATGCCCTGTAAATCGCGCGGGACGCTTCTCAATAAATGCCCGAACACCTTCTTTGCCATCAGAGGTCTGACTCAGAGAAGCAATAGCACGGGCTTCTGTCTCCATTTGAGAAACCAGAGGCGTTGTCTGCGCCTGATCAACCAGCTCTTTCACTTTGCCATATGCCTGAGTAGGCCCGGATGCCAGCATCATGGCCAGTTCTTTTGTCACATCCAGCAGTTTTTCTGCCGGTACAACCCGATTAACCAGCCCCCAGTCCAGTGCCTGCTCCGCATCCAGAATCCGGTTAGTGATAAAAAACTCTTTGGCCCGACGAGGACCTATCTGGCGAGTCAGATACCAGGAAGTACTGCCATCTGGTGAAAAACCGATCTGAGTGTAAGCACTGGTAAAGCGAGCATTCTCCGAAGCAATCACCAGATCACAGCACGCCATCACTCCCAGCCCTGCACCGGCAGTCATACCATTAACCGCTGCAATCACAGGGCAAGGTAACGCTGAAAAGCGGGCAATAGCACTATGAAGATAAGTTGTCATATCCATCAGTAACTGATCGGTATGTTCCGGGTCACGGGCAAAAGCAGAAACATCTCCGCCTGCTGAAAATGCTTTATCGCCACTGCCTGTGATAACCAGCACTCTGAGAGAGTGATTACATGAACACTGATTGGCGATTTCAGATAAACGGCGCATCGTCTCTTCATCCATCGAATTAAAGGCTTCAGGGCGATTCAGAGTCAGCCAGCCAATCTGGTTATCAATTTCAAAGATTACCGGAGAAGTCATAAAAAATTCCGTTACTGTTATTTTTTTGATTAGTGGTAACAGAGTTTCACAGCTGTATTTATGCTGTCAAAAAAGACCTGAGAGTCAGGTTGAAAAATATTATTCGTTTGAATAAAACACCTGAAGCTACGCATTGAAGCAGGCATAAAAAAACCGGCCGCAGCCGGTTCTTTTATATTGTCAGATATTACACACCTGACAAACAGCATTGCTGTACTCTCCGGTCAACAACCGTAGAATATAGCGGTGCCTGTATACAGATTGTTATGCATTTTTTGCTGCAATAATATCTTTCCACTTAGCAGGCCCTGTCGTATGTACAGATTCACCCTTCGCATCTACCGCAACAGTGACAGGCATATCCTTCACTTCAAACTCGTAGATCGCTTCCATACCCAGTTCAGGGAAGGCCAGTACTTCAGCATTAGTAATGGCTTTGGATACCAGATATGCAGCACCACCGACAGCCATCAGGTAAACCGCTTTGTTATCTCTGATTGCTTCAATCGCAACCGGACCACGCTCAGATTTACCGATCATGCCCAGCAGGCCAGTGCTTTCAATCACCTGGCGGGTGAACTTATCCATACGGGTTGCAGTCGTTGGACCTGCAGGGCCTACCACTTCGTCACGTACCGGATCAACAGGGCCTACGTAGTAGATAAAGCGCCCTTTCAGATCTACTGGCAGCTCTTCACCGGCGTTCAGCATCTCTACCATCTTCTTATGAGCCGCATCACGACCAGTCAGCATCTTGCCATTCAGCAGGACAGTTTCGCCAGGCTGCCAGCTTTGTACTTCTTCCGGTGTAACATCGTCCAGATTAACACGACGCGTGCTTTCACCCACTTCGAAGGTCACTTCAGGCCAGTCGTTCAGATCGGGTGGTGTCTGCAGTGAAGCACCAGAACCATCCAGCTCAAAGTGTGCGTGACGAGTCGCCGCACAGTTCGGAATCATGCAGATTGGCAGAGACGCTGCGTGAGTCGGGTAGTCCTTGATCTTAACGTCCAGAACAGTCGTCAGACCGCCCAGACCCTGTGCACCAATACCCAGCTCGTTTACCGCATCCATAATTTCCAGACGCAGCTCTTCAGCACGATTCTGAGGACCACGCTCACGCAGCTCATGAATGTCGATCGGATCCATCAGGGACTCTTTCGCCATAACCGCAGCTTTCTCTGCCGTACCGCCAATACCAATACCCAGCATGCCCGGCGGACACCAGCCTGCACCCATAGTAGGTACCGTCTTCTTCACCCACTCAACGATAGAATCCGATGGGTTCAGCATCACCATCTTGGATTTGTTTTCAGAACCGCCACCTTTCGCAGCAACCTGAACATCTACGGTGTTACCCGGTACGATTTCGTAGTGGATCACAGCAGGCGTGTTATCTTTGGTGTTTTTACGCGCACCAGCAGGATCAGCCAGAATAGAGGCACGCAGCACGTTATCCGGGTGCGTATAAGCACGGCGTACACCTTCGTTGATCATATCTTCCAGGCTCATATCGCCTTCCCACTGTACCTGCATACCGACTTTTACAAATACAGTTACGATACCTGTGTCCTGACAGATAGGACGTTTACCTTCTGCACACATACGTGAGTTGATCAGGATTTGTGCCATAGCGTCTTTAGCTGCCGGGTTTTCCTCTTTCAGGTAGGCTTCGTGTACCGCCTGAATAAAATCTACCGGGTGGTAGTAGGAAATATATTGCAGCGCGTCCGCAACGCTATCGATCATATCGTCTTGACGGATTACAGTCGTCATCTTCGGAACATCTCCTATCACGGTCTGTGCTTATGTCCGGGATTGTACCGGATACACTTTTTTATTCATCAGTCTGGCAGTAACAGAGCACTGTCAGAGCGACTTTCTGACTTCCAGTAAATCCCGTCATTATACACTATTTTGATTATGATCATGATGAAGAGTCCATCAACTTTAGCCGAAACAAAACAGACTCATTTAATCATATTTTAATCTTCAGCACTGACAACCATCGATACACAAAGATTACAAAAGCCAACATCGCTTAACAGCTTAGCGACAGAGTTTTTTGAGTACCTGCTCCAGAATAAGCAAAAAGATACATTTCAAATGGATAATTCAAGGTAAAACGAATTCATCTGATATGACAGGGAGCAGTCAGAGACAGACAAAACTATGAATTTATCAAATCGACAACGACATGAGCAGCGCTTAAGGATACGACGCCTGGTTATATCAGCTCTTTCACATGGAATGTTGCTGATCATTCTGGGCAGCGCTCTGACGCTGAATCTGCTGAATAGCATCAGCTGGGAACACTACTTTCTGTTTATTATCACAGCAGCAGTCACCCAGGCTGGCTTCTGGCTGATTATTCATTACGATCTGAATCTTAAGCTGGATGATCCATCAATGACATTGTTACAGATGTCTACAGCGATCATATGGTTCAGCCTCGTGATTAGTGAGCTACCCGAAGTCAGGGGAGCTCTGCTGATTCTCTATGTTATGGTCATGTTATTTGGCATATTCCAGCTCAGCATGCTGGAGTTTGCCTTTGCCGGTTTACTGAGCCTGGTGTGCTTTGGAGCCGTTATCATTGCTGATATCTCTTTTCGTCCGGAAATCACCAGTCTGAAATTAAGTATTATGCAATGGATCATTCTGGCGACAGCCCAGACATGGATTGCTCTGTTTGGCAGCTATGTACGCAAACTCAGCGAACGCCTGAAGAGACAACGCAGTGTTCTGAAAGCCAGTAATGACAAGATGGTTCGCACCAACGAGGAACTGGAACAAGCTATGCTACAGCTGGATGAAATAGCCGGCACCGATGAACTGACCGGCATTCTCAACCGCAGGCGATTTTTCCAGGAAGCCGAAGCCAGGCTACATAATATCGATAATTATCAGGCCTGTGCTCTATGTATGATTGATATTGATTATTTCAAAGGAATCAATGACCGTTACGGCCATCAGTGTGGTGATCAGGTGCTGGAACAGTTCTCACGTATTGCTTCATCCTGTTTACGCACCACTGACCTGTTTGGGCGTTATGGGGGTGAAGAGTTTATTCTGCTGCTTCCTCATAATAACCAGGAGAGCGGAATCAAAGTTGCCGAAAGGATTCGACAATCGTTTTCATCGCACTGCTTCAACGAGCTGGAACAGGGGCTCAGCTTTACTCTATCAGCAGGTATCACCCTGCATCGATGGGGAGAACCATTAGAAAATACTCTGAAACGGGCAGATGATGCTTTGTATCGTGCTAAAAAGGGTGGTCGTAATCAGACCGTATATATCTCTGGTGCACGTAACCAGCCAGCCTGATATCAGACTGGCGCCATAAACAGAAGTAACAACAGATCAGGTTGCTTCAAATGGTTTAACCAGATTCAGAAAAGTATCCTGCCAGACCGGACTGATTTTCTGGCATACCACAAACTCCGGATTCAACAGACTTTCTTTTGTGTTATAGCGCAATGGCTGAAGCTGATCATTCAGAACCAGACCACCTGCCTGCTCAACAATAGCCTGAGCCGCAGCTGTATCCCACTCACAGGTTGGTCCGAAACGCACATACAGGTCAGCCTCATTCATTGCCACAAAACATAACTTCAGAGAACTGCCCATTGAGATACTCTGGGCACCTGGCAGACAGTGTACAAATGACTCCATCCGTTCTTTTGCATGGGAGCGGCTTCCTGCTATTCGCCAGCATTCAGGGATAAAGTCAGGATCAAGCTGCAACTCTTTTTCTTTTTCACCTGGCGCTATAAACCAGGCGCCTTTGCCCCTGCAGGCATGATACATATGGTCAGGAACCGGAGCATACACCACACCCAGTACAGGTATACCATCACTGATCAACGCAATATTGACGGTAAACTCGCCATTGCGCTTAACAAACTCTTTCGTACCATCCAGAGGATCAATCAGCCAGTAGTCAGACCACTGGCTGCGTTCCTGCCAACTGATATTATCACTCTCTTCAGACAAAACCGGTAAGCTTAATGACAGCTCCGTCAGCCCTTTCTCAATACAATGATGAGAAGCAATATCAGCCAGTGTCAGAGGGCTATCATCCGATTTATGGGAAACACCCAGATCATCCTGTTGATAGATGTTCATGATCGCATCCCCGGCTTCTCTGGCAATACGGACAACATCAGGCAGTAATGCATGAACTTCCGGATCAGACAACATATTATCTCCTTAACAAATACATAAGATCAGAGGTACCCCACAGCTCATCAGAACAACCGGAGGTTAACAGTCAGTTCTCATTAGCTGGCTGGAAACAGACCATAACCCACTAACAATAACATTGAAAAAACCGCATAAAAACGGCCTGTCAGAGGTGTCAGTAATACTCTCTGATCAGCAGGCTCTGCTATAAGCCTGAGTGGTTTTATCAATAAGGGCAGAGCCAGTAACGTCAGCCATGGAAAATTATGCACCCCACTGATAGCAGCCCCCGGAACCCAGAGATATACCAGTAAGATCAGAATATAATAAAGCCAGGATGATCTGTCATATCCCCAGCGAACCGTCAGTGTTTTCTGCCCCTGCAGACTGTCACTTTCAAAATCCCTGAGTTCATTGCTGAGCAGCAATAAAGCAGTCAGCAAACTCAGAGGTAAAGAATTAAGGAAGATATCTCCGTGATAACGTCCTGCCATAGCATAGTAGGCACCACCAATCATCAGGACACCCATCAGCCAGAATACCAGGGGAATACCCAATCCTCTGGTTTTATAGCTGACCGGTGGCTGGGTATAAAAGTAAGCCCCTGCCAGTCCAGTGATAAATAGCACTGCCAGCTCAGTCCCTCTGAAAAGCATCAGGATCAGCCCACAGATCCCTGCCAGAAAAAAGCATAGCAATCCTACTCTGTAATTTCGCTGGATAAGCTGAATCAAAGCATACTTCTGCTCAGGTGAAACAGTCGGGAAGCGCTGATCAAGTTCAGCCAGGTCCGAATGATCATTGATCAGATTAACTGCCAGCTGCAGTAACAGACCACCAGAGATTATCAGAAATGCCAGTAAAAAGGGCTGTGCACTTTCGTGCCAGCCCAGAATAATACCCTGCAGGCAGGTGGCCACAGCAACCACCATAGAAAATGGGCGGGATGCTCTGTTCAGCCGGTATTTTTGCCAGCCATCAACACCCTGCATCATCTTTGCCGTATCGGCCATCTGCTTTCCTCAGCTTATTTCAGGTCACGCATCAGCAAAGCATATTCCAGCTCAGCTTCATTGACTGCATGATCCAGAGGTAATTTCACAATATGACCATTGCCCGGAGCAACATTGACCATCTCACCCTTACGGTTCTCCAGATTTTTCAGTTCAAAACGCAGATTACCACCCGGCATCATCAACTCCAGAGTATCACCGGTTTCAAAGCGATTTTTCACATCAATTTCCAGCATACCTGTCTGTTTGTCAAAGTTCAGTATTTCACCGACAAACTGCTGATTTACCCCAATTGAGTTACCGGTTTCATAATTCTGATACTCATCATGGACATGACGACGATAGAAACCTTCGGTATAGCCACGGTGTGCCAGGTTCTCCAGAGTATCCATCAGCTTCATATCAAACGGGCGGCCTGCAGCCGCATCATCAATCGCCTGACGATAAACCTGAGCAGTACGAGCGACATAATAGTGTGATTTGGTGCGTCCCTCGATCTTCAGAGAATGAATCCCCATCTTTGTAAGACGCTCAACATGCTGCACAGCTCGCAGATCTTTTGAGTTCATAATATAGGTGCCATGCTCATCTTCAAAAATGGGCATCAGCTCACCCGGCCGCGATGCTTCTTCAATAAGAGCAGATAAGCCCTGGCTCTGATCATCGTGATGCACAGCACCAGGAGAGGTCAGAGAAGCAGAATCCATAGAAGGGTCCCAGAGTCCTGCAGACTGATCAGCCTGAGATACAGGAATCAGGTCGCCAGTAGCATCCGTCTGGGTCTGAATAGTGTTGTAATTCCAGCGGCAGGCATTGGTGCAGGTTCCCTGATTAGGGTCACGGTGATTAAAATAGCCGGATAGCAGGCAACGCCCGGAGTATGCAATACACAAGGCACCATGTACGAAGGTTTCCAGCTCCAGTCCCGGACACTCATTACGTATCTCTTCAATCTCTTCCAGAGATAACTCACGAGACAGAATGATACGCTTCACGCCTTGCTGGTGCCAGAATTTAGCGGCAGCATAGTTCACCACATTAGACTGTACCGACAGGTGAACCACCTGATCTGGCCAGCGCTCACGCACCATCATTATCAGCCCCGGATCTGACATAATCAGAGCATCAGGCTTCATATCGATGATGGGTTCCATATCTTTCATGTAAGTGCGGACTTTGGCATTATGAGGTGCAATATTACTTGCAACATAGAACTGCTTACCACGCTCATGGGCGTACTGAATCCCTTGCTCAAGATTAGCCAGCTTAAAATCATTATTACGTACACGCAGACTATAACGGGGCTGACCGGCATACACCGCATCAGCGCCATAGGCAAACGCATAACGCATATTTTTAAAAGTACCCGCCGGGGATAAGAGTTCAGGTTTAAACATAACAACCTCTTCGGTGTCTGGTTGCAGGCCAGATTCACCCTATGAAGATAACGCGCACTGCACACGGAAAATTAAGAGCGGCGATTCTACCATAGCAAGCACAAATCGAAAGAGTCCCGCTATCAAGTCATATCCATCACTGTAAAACAGACGCAAAAAAAACGTAACAGTTATGAAATATAAGTTTCTTATTCTGCTTTGTTAACGATATCAATAAATTAAAGGATTCAGGTAATGAAACTGAACACCCTCTTTAAAGCGATGTTTGTCACTGGTGCTCTGGTCGGTGCAACAGCATGTTCTCAGATGCAGACTGCTGCAAATGATGCAAAAGAAGAAAAAGTACAACAGGTAACAGCACAGGTTTCCAGCCTGTATGAAGTTCATCATGAAGATGGCCGTATGTACTTCTTCTATGACAAAGACAGCTATAAGCACTTCCTGCAGCATGGCGAAACACCATATGCATACAAGCGCATCGCTTCTGGTCCCAAGGGTGAAACTCTGGTCTTTGGTCTGACAGGCAAAGATAAGAAAAAGCGCTCTGATATCCCAAGCGTTGATATGTATGATGGTAAGCTGCAGCCAGAAATGTTCTACGGTGAAGCTCGGGTTGAAGGTCGCATCTATGTCTTCAGCACGCTGGAAGATATGAATGATGTACGTGCAGTCGGTGAAGCACCTTACCGCTTTACTCAGATCGGTGCTGGTCCAGCTGGTGAAACCGTTGTTTATGTACTGAATAAGAGTAATAAGAAGAAGCGTCCAGATGCTCTGATTGCTGCGTTCAAAAAAGCTTACGGCCAAATGTAAGCCTTCTGATTCGGCAGCAAGAGATCCTGGCTAAGACTGAGCCTTAAGGCATCACTCAGGTTGCCAAACATGCAAAAAAGGTCAGCATCTGCTGGCCTTTTTTATCGCCTGTCACTGATCTTTTCCCAGAGAACATTTCTCCCCTGAATAACAGGCAATAAAAAAGGCGATCCGAAGATCGCCTTTGTAGAGCCTACTTAAGCACAGGAAATATTATTCCCAGCCAGTAACCTCACGCAGACCGTTACCGATCTCCGCCAGACTGCGAACAGTCTTAACACCAGCGTCTTCCAGTGCTGCAAACTTCTCATCTGCAGTACCTTTACCACCGGAGATAATCGCACCAGCATGACCCATACGCTTACCTGCAGGTGCAGTAACACCAGCGATGTAAGACACAACAGGCTTAGTCACGTTAGCTTTGATATAAGCAGCCGCTTCTTCTTCAGCAGAACCACCGATCTCACCGATCATTACAATCGCTTCAGTCTGTGGATCATTTTCGAACATTTCCAGAATGTCGATGAAGTTAGAACCAGGAATCGGGTCACCACCGATACCAACACAAGTAGACTGACCGAAACCAGCATCAGTAGTCTGCTTAACCGCTTCGTAAGTCAGGGTACCGGAACGGGATACGATACCAACTTTACCAGGCAGATGAATGTGACCAGGCATAATACCGATCTTACATTCGCCTGGAGTGATAACACCCGGGCAGTTAGGACCGATCAGACGTACGTCCAGTTGGTCACAAACCACTTTACACTCCAGCATATCCATAACAGGAATGTGCTCAGTGATACATACGATCAGCTTGATGCCTGCATTTGCAGCTTCCAGGATAGAATCCTTACAGAAGGCAGCCGGTACGTAGATAACAGACGCTTCAGCACCTGTTGCTTCAACAGCTTCAGCAACAGTATTAAATACTGGCAGACCCAGGTGTTCAGTACCACCTTTACCTGGCGTTACACCACCAACCATTTTGGTGCCGTAAGCAATTGCTTGCTCAGAGTGGAAGGTACCCTGACCACCAGTGAAACCCTGACAGATTACTTTGGTGTCTTTGTTAATCAGTACGGACATGATTATTTACCCTCCGCTGCTTTAACTGCTTGCTGAGCTGCATCAGTCAAACTAGTAGCCGCAATGATATCCAGACCAGATTCAGCCAGACGCTGAGAACCCAGTTCTGCGTTGTTACCTTCCAGACGTACCACTACAGGTACGTTTACACCCACTTCTTTAACTGCGCCGATAATACCGTCTGCGATCAGGTCGCAGCGTACGATGCCACCAAAGATATTAACCAGAACAGCTTTAACTTTGCTGTCTTCCAGAATAATCTTGAACGCTTCAGTTACACGCTCTTTAGTCGCGCCACCACCAACGTCCAGGAAGTTAGCCGGGAAACCACCGTGCAGAGATACGATATCCATCGTACCCATTGCCAGGCCTGCACCGTTTACCATACAACCGATGCTGCCATCCAGAGCTACGTAGTTCAGATCCCACTCAGCCGCACGCGCTTCACGCTCATCTTCCTGAGATGGATCGTGCATTTCCTGCAGATCCTTATGACGGTATACCGAGTTACCATCGATCGCTACTTTAGCATCCAGACAGTGCAGGTTGCCTTCGTCAGTGATAACCAGAGGGTTAATTTCCAGCAATGCCAGATCTTTTTCCTGGAACATTTTAGCCAGACCCATAAAGATCTGTACAAACTGTTTGATCTGAACACCTTCCAGACCCAGTTTGAATGCCAGCTCACGTCCCTGATATGGTTGCGCACCAGTCAGAGGATCGATGGTTGCTTTCAGAATTTTCTCTGGAGTTTCTTCAGCAACTTTCTCAATTTCCACACCACCTTCAGTCGATGCCATGAAAACGATACGACGGCTTGAACGGTCAACAACTGCACCCAGATACAGCTCGTTAGCAATATCGGTACACGTTTCAACCAGAATCTTAGCAACCGGCTGGCCATTTTCGTCAGTCTGATAAGTTACCAGGTTTTTACCCAACCAGTTAGCAGCAAACTCTTTTGCTTCATCTGCGCTGTCAACCAGCTTTACACCACCAGCCTTACCACGGCCACCAGCGTGAACCTGTGCTTTAACAACCCACTTATCACCACCGATTTTTTCACATGCTGCTGCGGCGTCTTCCGGGGTATCTACTGCAATACCCGTAGATACAGGCAGTCCGTATGAGGCAAAAAGCTGTTTGCCCTGATATTCATGAAGATTCATACTGCTAAGCCATTTTTTTTGTGCACTAACACTATTGGCGGCACCCCTTGGGGTCAGGTACCGCCCCCTGCTACGGTTGCCCGTAATTTTCTAATTTCTTTTCGCTTAAACGATCTTACTTACGTTTTTTGCGATTTGGCATATGGATCGCGTGTCCGTCAACGGCCAGAGCTGCTTCGTGAACAGCTTCAGACAGTGTCGGGTGAGCAAAACACATCAGGGCCAGGTCTTCTGCACTGGAACCGAACTCCATTGCAATTACACCCTGATGAATCATTTCACCAGCGTTCTGACCAATAATGTGCATACCCAGAATGCGATCAGACGCTTTCTCAGTAATGATCTTAACCATGCCGTCCGTACAACCGTTGGTCATTGCACGACCGATTGCCTGGAACGGGAAGGTTCCGGTTTCGTACTCAGTACCTTCTGCTTTGACTTCTTCTTCAGTCTTACCTACAGAAGCAATCTCAGGGAAAGTATAGATAACGCCCGGAATAACGTCATAATTCATTTCAGCTTTATGACCAGCAATGATATCCGCAACCATTACACCTTCTTCAGATGCCTTATGCGCCAGCATAGGTCCACGAACAACATCACCAATTGCAAATACACCCGGTACAGAAGTACGGCAATGATCATCAACGTAGATGAAACCACGCTCATCCAGATTAACACCACTGTCGTTAGCCAGCAGTGCTTCTGTATATGGACGACGGCCCACACAGACAATCAGTTTGTCAAATGTCTTCTGCTGCTCACCCTTAGCATCTGCATACGTCACAACAACTTCATTGCCGTTGATCTCTGAGCCAGTAACACGAGCGCCAATCTCGATATTAAGACCCTGCTTAGTCAGAATCTTCTTCGCGGCTTTCGCAATTTCCTGGTCAGTTGTCGCCAGGAAAGAGTCCTGAGCTTCCAGTACAGTCACTTCTGAACCCAGACGCTGCCATACAGAGCCCAGTTCCAGACCGATAACACCACCGCCGATTACACCCAGACGAGCCGGAACTTCTTCAAAGTCCAGAGCGCCTGTTGAGTCAACAATCAGGCCTTCAGTCAGGGGCGTTGGTGGAATTTCGACTGGCACAGAACCAGAAGCAATAATGATGTTTTCTGCTTCAACAACCTGAACAGAACCATCGTGACCGGTTACTTCTACCTTCTTACCAGACAGAACTTTACCCGTACCGTGCAGAGGAGTAACACCGTTAGCTTTAAACAGGCCGCCGATACCCTGAGTCAGTTGACCTACGATGGTATTTTTACGGGCAACCATCTTCTTAACGTCCATTTTGACGTCAGAGATTTCAATGCCCAGATCAGCAAAGTCATGCTTGGTCTCAGCGTACTTGTGAGAAGCTTCCAGCAGAGCTTTTGAAGGAATACAACCTACATTCAGGCAAGTACCGCCGTAGGAAGGTTTACCTTCTTTGTTCAGCCATTTCTCAACGCACGCAGTTTTCAGGCCCAGTTGCGCAGCGCGGATTGCTGCCACATACCCGCCAGGACCTGCACCGATGACAACTACATCATATTTATCAGACATTCTTTTTTCCTGTCTTTCGTGTCATTAGTGATAAACGCTGTTCTTAAACTTCCAGCAGGATACGCGCCGGATCTTCAAGCAGCTCCTTGATGGTAACCAGGAACTGTACAGCATCTTTACCATCGATCATACGGTGATCATAGGACAGAGCCAGATACATCATTGGACGAATCTCAACCTGACCATTAATTGCCATTGGACGCTCCTGGATCTTGTGCATACCCAGAATAGCAGTCTGAGGTGGATTCAGAATTGGGGTTGACATCAGAGAACCGAAAACACCACCATTTGTGATAGTAAATGTACCGCCAGTCATATCTTCAATACCCAGCTTACCTTCACGACCACGCTTAGCAAAATCACCGATGGTGGATTCTACATCAGCCAGGCTCATGGTGTCAGTATCACGCAGAATTGGCACAACCAGACCACGCTCTGTAGATACCGCTACACCGATGTCGTAATAGCCATGATAAACGATATCAGTACCATCGATCGATGCATTTACATCAGGGAAACGCTTCAGTGCTTCTGCTGCCGCTTTCACAAAGAATGACATGAAGCCCAGGCGTACGCCGTTGTGCTTCTTCTCGAACATATCTTTGTACTTCTTACGCAGCTCCATGACTGGTTTCATGTCCACTTCGTTGTAAGTGGTCAGCATCGCCGCGGTTTGCTGGGCATCAACCAGACGTTTAGCAATGGTCTGGCGCATACGGCTCATAGGTACACGCTTCTCAACACGCTCCCCAGCTTCTACATTAACCTGAGGGGCTGCAGGCGCTGCTGCAGAGGCTGCTGCCGCTTTAGCTGTACCCGCATCAACCGCTTTCATTACGTCTTCTTTTGTGACACGGCCGCCTTTGCCAGTGCCATTCAGCTTAGCAATATCCAGATTATTTTCCTGCGCCAGCTTACGGGCAGCAGGACTCAGGATCTTATCACCTACCTGTACAGTTTCTTCTTCAGCAGAAGCACTCTCTTCAACCGTCTGAGCAGGAGTAGCAGCACTGGCCACCGCGCCTTCTTCGAAGATAGCAATCACTTCATCACTCAGAACAGTCTCATCTACATTTTTGATGATCTCTTTAATGACACCATCAGCCTGAGCAAGTACTTCAAGAACGACTTTATCAGTTTCGATATCAACCAGCAGTTCATCACGAGCAACCGCTTCACCAGGTTGCTTGTGCCAGGTTGCGATAGTGCCGTCTGCAACGGACTCTGGAAAGACGGGTGCTTTAATTTCAGTAGCCATGTTCGGTCCTTTACTGGGTTGTTCTTTTGTTTGCACAAACAAAATCTGTTGCGCTCTTCTCTTAGTGAAGAGCGCTTAATATGATCAATTTAATTAGCTGTTAAATGCGTCGGAAACCAGTCGCGCCTGCTGCTCAGCATGAACCGAGGTATAACCACAGGCCGGTGCAGCAGATGCATCACGGCCCGCAAATTTCAGTTCATAACCCAGTCCATGACGATAGCGATTCATCACCTGACGCATATGATGCTGACTGCTGTACCAGGCGCCCTGATTCAGGGGTTCATCCTGACACCATGCTACTGACTCCAGCGCTGGATACTGCGCTACAATCTCATCCAGGTAGGATTCTGGGAACGGATACAACTGCTCAATACGAATAATAGCCGTATCAGTACGCTCATTTTCCTTACGGTAGTTAGCCAGATCGTAATAAACCTTGCCGGTCGTCAGAATAAGACGTTTAACCTGAGATTTATCAATTGTGCTATCCACCTCATCAATGATGGTCTGGAAAGTACCACTGGCCAGCTCTTCCATAGTTGAAGTTGCATCTTTATGACGCAGCAAACTCTTAGGAGACATCACCACCAGAGGTTTACGCAGCGGTCGTACCGCCTGACGGCGCAACATATGATATACCTGAGCAGGTGTTGTCGGTACAACCACCTGGATATTATGCTCAGCACACGACTGTAAATAACGCTCCAGACGTGCAGAAGAGTGCTCGGGCCCCTGGCCTTCATAACCGTGAGGCAGCAGCATTGTCAGGCCACACAAACGCCCCCACTTGTGCTCACCACTGGTAATAAATTGATCAATTACAACCTGAGCACCATTCGCAAAATCACCAAACTGGGCTTCCCAGATTACCAGAGCACCAGGCGTCGTAGTCGCATAACCATATTCAAATGCCAGTACCGCTTCTTCCGACAGGTAAGAATCGTGAATGGTCATTGAAGGCTGATCATCAGACAGATTCTGTAAAGGAACATAAACACTGGCATCCGTCTGGCTGTGGATCACAGCATGACGGTGTGAGAAAGTACCACGCCCCACATCCTGACCGGTGATACGAATCGGATGTTTCTCATCAAGGATGGTCGCATACGCCAGTGTTTCTGCGAAGCCCCAGTTAACCGGCATCGCACCCACTGCCATTTTACGGCGGTCTTCATAAATTTTGCCGACCTGGCGCTGCAGTTTAACGCCATCAGGAATATCACACAGCTTAGTTGCCAGGCTCTGCAGGTGAGTAAACTCGAGAGACGTATCATACTCGGATGTCCACTCGTGCCCCAGATAAGGCGTCCAGTCAACAAACAGTTCTTTGTTTGGCTCTTTAACCAGACTTTTAGCTACGTGACGTCCATCACCCAGTGCAGAACGATAATCTTCCATCAGATCTTTATCTTCTGCTTCAGTCAGCACACCCTCTGCGACCAGACGCTTAGCATAGATGTTACGGGTGGTTGGCTGCTTAGCGATCTGTTGGTACATCAGTGGCTGTGTACCGGATGGTTCATCCGCTTCGTTATGGCCACGACGACGGTAACATACCAGATCAATCACCACATCGCGCTTAAACTGCTGACGATAGTCTGCTGCCACCTGAGCGGCATGAATCACCGCTTCAGGATCATCACCATTAACGTGAATGATCGGCGCCTGAACCATTTTAGCCACATCAGTACAGTATTCCGTAGAACGAGTGTCTTCCGGCTTGCTGGTGGTGAAACCAACCTGGTTATTGATCACGATATGGATGGTACCGCCGGTCTTATAAGCACGGGTCTGGGACATCTGGAATGTCTCCATCACCACACCCTGACCTGCAAACGCAGAGTCACCATGTACCACGATAGGCATAACCATATCACCCTCAAAATCGTCACGACGATCCTGACGGGCACGAACGGAGCCTTCAACTACCGGAGAAACAATTTCCAGGTGAGACGGGTTAAAAGCCAGTGCAAGGTGAACCTCACCGCCAGTGGTCATCACGTTGGATGAGAATCCCTGGTGATATTTAACGTCGCCTGAACCATCATGCATGAGTTTTTTACCTTCAAACTCATCAAACAGTTCCGCAGGGTTTTTACCCAGAATATTTACCAGCAGGTTCAGACGGCCACGGTGAGCCATGCCAATAACCACTTCCTTAACGCCAAAGGAACCTGAGCGCTGAATCAGCTCATCAACCATTGGAATAAAGGATTCACCACCTTCCAGACCAAAACGCTTGGTGCCCGGATAGCGGGATGCCAGATAGTTTTCCATACCTTCCGCAGCGGTCAGACGCTCCAGAATATGCTTTTTAGCCTCTGCACCGAATGCAGGTGCAGAACGCACGCTTTCAAAACGCTGTTGCAGCCAGCGTTTTTCTTCTGTGTTCACAATATGCATGAACTCAGCGCCGGTTGTCGTGCAGTAAGTTTTTTCCAGCGCTTCAATAATTTCACGCAGAGGGGCTTCATCTTTACCAATAAACAGTGAGCCAGTCTGGAAAGTGGTATCCAGATCGGCTGCTGTCAGCTGATGGTAGGCCAGCTCTAAATCCGCAACAGGTTCACGCTGCATCAGACCCAGTGGATCAATATTCGCTTTCTGATGACCACGGAAACGGTAAGCGTTGATCAGCTGCAGTACACGAACCTGTTTTTTCTCATGTTCAGTACTAACAGAACTTGCACCAGCTGGAGCAGCTTTATGCTTATTCTTTGCTAACAAATCAAAGTGTTCACGGATGGGTGTGAGGGGGATATCGGTAGAACCGGTGCCTTCAGTTCTGGGAAGCTTGTCGAAGTAGTTCCTCCACTCTTCAGGAATTGCGTTCGGATCAAGCAGATACTGCTCATAAAGCCCTTCAACGTAGGACACATTGCCCCCGTAGACGTGGGAAGAGCTCCACATCAACTCCATTATGCCTTCTTGCATTCTTAGTCACCCTGCACGAGGAACTGTAATCCGCAGTGACCGCAGAGTCTGTTTCCGGTCAAAAAAAGGTAGCGTGCCTTACCTTCTGCAGATCAGGGCCAGGCCCCATTCCCCAAGTCATTTTTTACGTTTGCTGCAATCCGCACCTTTTGAGCGCAGACTGCAGCGACCACAGGTGTTTACCCGGAGGTAAACACAATAGAGTTATTATTGTATTGATGATCTGCGGTAAACACTAGGTTGCATTACGCAACAGCATGTCACGAATATGACCGATAGCCTTAGTCGGATTCAGTCCCTTCGGACATACGTTCACACAGTTCATAATACCGCGGCAACGGAATACACTGAACGGATCGTCCAGCTCAGACAGTCGCTCACGAGTCTGGGTATCACGGCTATCCACCAGGAAGCGGTAAGCCTGCAACAGGCCAGAAGGCCCAACAAACTTATCCGGATTCCACCAGAACGACGGACAAGAAGTAGAACAACAAGCACATAGAATACACTCGTATAGTCCATCCAGCTTGTCACGATCCTCCGGAGCCTGCAGACGCTCAATAGCAGGTGCCGGAGTATCATTCAGCAGATACGGCTTGATACGTTCATATTGCTTATAGAACAGAGACATATCAACAACCAGGTCACGAATAACCGGTAACCCAGGAAGAGGACGAATAACCAGCGTATCTTCAGTAACCACTTCGGACAGCGCGGTAATACACGCCAGGCCATTCTTACCATTCATGTTCATACCGTCAGAGCCGCATACACCCTCACGGCAAGAACGACGATAGGCAAACGTATTATCCTGCTCTTTAACCAGATGCAGTACATCCAGCACCATCAGGTCAGCGCCTTTGGTATCTACACGGAATTCCTGCATGTACGGAGCAGAATCTTTTTCCGGATTGTAGCGATATACACTAACGACCAGCATTTGGCTTACTCCCGTAAATTAGTAGGTACGTACTTTTGGTTGGAACGCAGGTACAGTCTTAGGCGCAAAGTTAACATCACGCTTACCTACACGTTTTTCACCAGGGAAGTACATTGAGTGCTTCAGCCAGTTTTCATCGTCACGATCACGATAGTCATCACGAGCGTGTGCACCACGGCTTTCTTTACGGTACTCAGCAACAATCGCTGTCGCTTCTGCTACTTCCAGCAGGTTATCCAGTTCCAGCGCCTCGATGCGAGCCGTATTAAATGCCTGAGATTTATCATCCAGCTTAGCATTAGCAATACGTTCACGGAGGTCAGCCAGTTCTTTAATACCTTTCTGCATGTACTCTTCAGTACGGAATACACCGAAGTAGTTCTGCATGGTTGTCTGCAGCTCAGCACGTAGCTCAGCAACGCTCTCACCATCGGTAGAACCATTCCAGCGATTCAGACGCGCCATAGCACGATCAATATCCGCTTCGTCAGCTTCAGCGTAGTCCATGCCTTCACTCAGTGCTTTCTCAATATGGATACCGGCCGCACGACCAAATACCACCAGATCCAGCAGAGAATTACCACCCAGACGGTTTGCACCATGCACAGATACACAAGCCACTTCACCTACAGCATACAGACCATGAACAATATGATCATTGCCGTCAGCGTCAGGGGCGATAGCCTGGCCATGTACATTAGTTGGCACCCCACCCATCATGTAGTGACAGGTCGGTACAACCGGGATCGGAGCTTTAGTCGGATCAACGTGAGCAAAAATCTTAGATAGCTCACTGATACCCGGCAGGCGCTTATTCAGAACCTCTTCACCCAGGTGATCCAGCTTCAGGAATACGTGATCGCCATTTTCACCACAACCACGGCCTTCCAGAATTTCCATAACCATAGAACGCGCGACAACGTCACGACCTGCAAGGTCTTTTGCGTTAGGCGCATAACGCTCCATGAAACGCTCGCCATCTTTGTTGACCAGATAGCCACCTTCACCACGACAACCTTCTGTGACCAGTACACCTGCACCGGCAATGCCGGTCGGGTGGAACTGCCACATTTCCATGTCCTGAGCAGGAATACCAGCACGCAGGGCCATACCAACACCGTCACCGGTATTGATCAACGCGTTTGTTGTAGAGGCATAAATACGGCCTGCGCCACCGGTTGCCAGTACAGTTGCCGCTGCTTTTACGAATACGGTTTCACCGGTTTCGATACACAGGGCAATAACACCGCAGATATCGCCGCTCTTATTGCGAACCAGATCTACTGCATACCATTCATTCAGGAATACTGTGTTGTTTTTCAAGTTAGCCTGATACAGCGTATGCAGAAGAGCATGGCCTGTACGGTCTGCAGCAGCACAGGTACGTGCAGCCTGACCGCCCTCACCAAAGTTTTTGGACTGACCTCCGAAAGGACGCTGGTAGATACGACCATTATCAAAGCGGGAGAAAGGAAGCCCCATGTGCTCCAGTTCAAATACCGCTTTAGGGCCTTCAGAACACATGTACTCGATAGCGTCCTGGTCACCAATATAATCAGAACCCTTAACGGTATCGTACATATGCCAGCGCCAGTCATCATTCGGATCAGCACTTGCGATGGCACAAGTGATACCACCCTGAGCTGATACCGTATGAGAACGCGTCGGGAATACCTTGGTGATCAGAGCGGTTTTTTTACCGGACTGAGATAATTGCAGTGCCGCACGCATACCGGCACCACCACCACCTACAATGATGGCATCAAAATTCAGTGTACGAAGATTTGCTGACATTCGTTTATGCTCCCCACAGAACCTGAACACCCCATACTACATAAGTAAACAGGGCTAAATTACATACTGTCTGGAATACAAAACGGATCGCCGTTGGTTTTATATAGTCAGTAGAAATAGTCCACAGACCAATCCAGGCATGGGCAGCAATCGAAAGAATGCTCAGGAAAGTAAATACACGAACAAAAGTAGACTCAAAGAAAGCAGACCACTGTTCGTAGGATCCATCAAAGCTGATTACCATGTAACCAACAATAAAAACGCTGTACAGACCCAGTACAACTGCGCTGAAACGCTGAAGCAGCCAGTCAGACAGACCATTACGACTGAAATTGGTTACATTAGTTACCATACCCAGACTCCTGCCAGAAGAATCAGAACTGCAGAAATTGCCAGCGTCAGCTTGGCACCTTGAAGACCACCTTCCAGTGTTTCACCAATACCAACATCCATAATCAGGTGTTTGATACCAGCTACAACATGGTAGGCAAGTGCGGATAAAAGTCCCCAGAGTACAAACTTAGCGAATGCACTCTCCTGCAAAGTTTCTTTAACAGCTTCGAAGCTTTCCTTTGATTCCAGAGAGGAATCAAAAGCAGCAAACAGGAACGCCAGACCTACGAATAGGATGACACCTGTAATACGATGCAGAATAGATGTATATGCAGGGAGAGGGAGCTTGATAGTTGTCAGATCTAAGTTTACAGGTCTTTTGCTATTCACGGCTCTTACACACTCTCTTTGCCCCAACAACAGGGCTTATGGTTTCTGGTGGCTGCATTCCTATATATAGAAGCAGAAAAACCAAGAAGCCGTTTTTCCAGTAACTAATTTATATAAGACGGCACCACCGCCAATCGTGCGGCAGGAATTATAGTGACTCGTTATTCCGATTACAATAAAGCCAAAGGTATAGCTTAATAGAATAATGAAACCAGCTTAATTCCCTATGTATTTCGATTTTAGCAAGCCTTTTCACATTTACTGCTACCTTTTTAGGTAATTGACAATCCTGTTTATCACTCTATATTTGACCGGTCCGCGATTTAGGGCATGGCAAGTATGAATTAACAATATAAAAAAGGAGGCCATAATGGCTGACAAGAAAGCGATCCTGACGGTACCGGGGCTTGAAGAACCAATCGACCTGCCGATTTATTCCGGCAGCGTTGGCCCTGACGTTATCGACGTACGCGGCTTGACCTCCAAGGGACTGTTCACTTACGACCCGGGCTTCGTATCTACCGCATCCTGCGAGTCCGCCATCACATATATTGATGGCGCAAAGGGTGTCCTGCTGCATCGCGGCTACCCGATCGACCAGCTGGCAAAGCAATCAGACTACATTGAACTTTGCTATCTGCTACTGAATGGCGAACTACCAGACGCCAATCAGAAAAAGCAATTTGAAACAACAATCACTTACCACACCATGGTACACGAGCAACTGACCCAGTTCTTTAAAGGATTCCGTCGAGATGCTCACCCAATGGCTATCCTTTGCGGTGTAGTTGGAGCATTATCAGCTTTCTATCACGACTCACTGGATATCAGCAATCCTCGTGATCGTGAAGTTTCTGCATTCCGCCTGATTGCCAAAATGCCAACCATGGCCGCAATGTGCCATAAATACTCTGTTGGCCAGCCATTCATGTATCCTCGCAACGACCTGAACTATGCAGAAAACTTCTTGCACATGATGTTCAGCACGCCATGCGAAGAGTACAAACCAAGCCCTGTTCTGGCTAAAGCTATGGATCGCATATTCATGCTGCATGCCGACCACGAACAGAACGCCTCAACATCAACAGTGCGTCTGACCGGCTCAACTGGCGCTAACCCATTCGCCTGTATCGCAGCAGGTATTGCAGCATTATGGGGACCATCTCACGGCGGAGCCAATGAAGCCGTACTGAATATGCTGGATGAAATCGGCGAAGACTCCGAAGAAAATATTCAGCACTTCATTGCAAAAGCAAAAGATAAAGACGATCCTTTCCGCCTGATGGGCTTCGGCCATCGCGTGTACCGTAACTTCGACCCTCGCGCAAAAGTAATGAAAGAAACCTGCGACGAGGTTCTGGCAGAGCTTGGACTGGAGAACGATCCTCAGCTACACATCGCCAAGAGACTGGAAGAGATCGCCCTGGAAGACGAATACTTTGTACAGCGCAAACTGTATCCGAACGTAGACTTCTACTCAGGCATCATCCTGAAAGCCATCGGCATTCCGACCAACATGTTCACCGTTATTTTTGCCCTGTCGCGTACAGTTGGCTGGATCTCTCACTGGAAAGAGATGGTCAGCGGCGACAACAAAATCGGGCGCCCTCGCCAGCTATACACCGGCTCAGACTCCCGAGACTACCCATCCAAATAATTCAAATACCAAGGGCTGCACCAGCAGCCCTTTTTTATATACCTGATCAACATCGACACCCGTCCCCCTACCTCTGATCATGTATTTTTACCCTATAACAGATACACTTAATTAATCAGAACTTGACGAACATCAAAATACATACAAAAGCTGCATTTAAACAGATAAAACTATCGACGAGACATCTGCTCAAACCTTAAAATCAGAATCTCCCTGACAGATGCACTCTCAACAGACTAAACCAGCACAAGAGCAAGCACCACAAAGCCTGATCTCTTCCGGTTTTTTCAAAACCTGATAACCAAGGGAGTGACTGAAAGCTACAGATCAGATACCCTTTTGGCTAATAGCCAGATACAATTTTAAATTTACAATTTATCTGTTTGATTTTATAAGATGTTTTCCTTCAGTATAACTGAGAGGTTCACATCGTCTTCAGGATAGAGGAACAGAAGCTTTGGCTACAGAAACACCCACAGAACAACAGGACAAGCAGCAGCAAGCCCAGGGCCAGCTGCTGACCAAACCTGAAAGCATCTTCGGGTTGCTTAGCCGATTGAGAGAGCACCACATTCCACTGAAACTTCATTTCAGCGCAGTGGAGGGCAGCTACTCAACCATCATTCTGAAAGCCGACTTGAAAGGACGCTACTTTATTATTGACCAGGTCACCCCGGAATGGGGAGACAGACTGATGGCCAAGAGCGGCACCTTTACCTTTGAAGCCTTTTACGACGGCTGTCGGATAGCATCAACAAAAATCAAAGCTGTAGGAAAAGGCCAGCAGGATGGTCAATCCATCTACAAAATACCTTTCCCTGATGAACTGGATTATTTCCAGAGACGTCAGTTTTACCGAGCCCAGATTCGCAGAGGCGTTGTTGTTGAAACCACCCTGAAATCCCCAGAACTCTCTGAACCAATCATCGGGTCTTTAAAGGATATCTCAGCACAAGGCTGCCAGATACAACTGGAAGGAGATTACCGCGAAGCACTCGCCGACCAGGTCGTTCTGGAAGACTGCGAAATTACATTCCCGAACCAGCTCTGCATTACCACCCAGATACAGATAAGACATATCGGCTATGACGAGAAGCAGGACATATCTTCTTGCGGCTGCCTGTTTATCGACATCCCGCCGATGGAGGAAAGAAAAGTATCTTATGCTGTTGCCGAGGTACAACGCGAAATAGCACGCCGCTCAAGCGACGGCAGCTCTCGTTACACCTCGCCGCTATATGAAGAGAAGCCCGCGGAAGAACTTACAGACGGAGAAACAACAGAAGAAGCAGCCGACAAGGACAAGGAAGAAAAAACAGATGAGCTGCTGGATGCTGAAATGAAATCCAGCATCAATGAAATGAAACAGCAAAAAGAAAAAGCCAGACTTCAGGAGCTGTTTAAAGAGTTTCGCATCACACACACCAATGCCATTGCCAGCGTCAAAGGCCTGATGTCTCAAATAAAGCAAAAACAGAAGCTCAGACTGGAATCTGCACAGGAAATCTCTGAAAAACTGGCAGAAGCACTGGAGCGAAACCCTCACGTACTCCTTGCATTAACCACCCTGAGAGATGCCCAGGATTTTATCCCACAGCACAGCGTCAGCTTTGGCATCCATCTGGCCCACTTTTCACGCAGCATTGGCTACCAGGGGAGCCTGGCCGATCTTATCTACGCAGGCATGCTTCACGATCTGGGTAAAGCTATGCTGCCGACAACAATCATATACAAACCTGAGAAACTGACAAACACCGAACTGAAGACCATGCAGCGCCACGTTATATACACTCACCAGGCTCTGACAGCAGCCAGCGAAGACCTTCCGAAGGAGGTTATCGCAGTGACTCTGGGCAACACAGAACGTCTGGATGGCAGTGGCTTCCCTCGTCAGCAAAAAGCAGACAAGCTATCAGGACTGGCACGCATGGCTGCTATCGTCGACGCCTATGACGCAATGACCACAGATAGAAATTACGCAAAAGGCATGCTGCCTGCGTTGGCATTCAAGACACTGATGAATAGCGACAAACAATTCGACAGAACACTGGTACAACGCTTCATCAAATGCATTGGCTTGCTACCAGTAGGCTCATTGATTCGCCTGTCCAGCAACAAACTGGCATTTGTACTGACACTATCCCCCGATACAGCAAAACCTGCATTAGTCCGTGTCATTTACGATGCAGAGAAAAAACAGCTTATCTCACCTGACGATTACGACCTGACAGATCCAGCGAGCGAGAAGAAGATTGGCACCATCATGAGACCCGAAGATCCGGGCAAATACTTTATCAACCGTCTATTAATGATGGATTAGAATTAAGCAACAGGAGGCCTGCAAACGCAGGCTTTTGTTATTGCAAAAGCAATAATAAAAAAGAAGACACAAAAAAACCGCACTTAAGCGGCTTGTTCTTTCACAACCAATGAAAGATAAATGAATGGCGTCCCATAGGGGGTTCGAACCCCTGTTACCGCCGTGAAAGGGCGGTGTCCTAGGCCACTAGACGAATGGGACGCATATATGAGATGGTGGAGCCTAGCGGGATCGAACCGCTGACCTCAACACTGCCAGTGTTGCGCTCTCCCAGCTGAGCTAAGGCCCCTCTCAAGTACGGAGCAAATTTTATGGATTTGCCCCGCAAGTGTCAATCACTTTTTCACAATTAATTTTTATACTTAATTACACAAAATCAATTGCTTAGCCATTCAACTGAGCAAACTCTTTTTCCAGCTTCTTAGTTTGTTTCTTCGATACACCACCCAACACATTGACCGCATGGCGCAGACGGGCACGAGTCAGATCAGGGCCGATAATCGCCATGGAATCCAGCACTGAAGAAGAGGTTGCAGAACCGGCAATGGCGACAAAAATTGGCTGCAGGAAGTCTTTGATCTTCAGCTCAAAATGACCGGACAGCATCTTAATATCGGCAAAGATATTATCTTTACTCCAGCTGCGTTGTGCCTCCATCTGCCACAGAGTGAACTGCAGCAGTTTAACCAACTGATCTTTCTCCAGCTTGATATGAGAGAAACTCTCTTCATTAATCGGCAGCATACCGGAGAAGAAAAAGCCCGCCAGCGGCGCAATATCACTAAAGGTTTCCACACGCCCTTTGATCTGCGGAATGATCTGGCTGACATATTCAGGGTTAAATGCCCAACTCATCACTTCCTGCATAAACTGCTGATCATCCAGATCCTCACGAATATACAGGCCGTTCAGCCAGGACAGCTTCTCAACATCAAATACCGGGCCGCCTAGAGAAACACGTTGAATATCAAAGTTCTCGATCATCTGATCCAGAGAAAACTTCTCGCTCTCATCAGGCATGGACCAACCCATACGACCCAGATAGTTAATCACCGCTTCCGGCAGGAAACCCATACGACGGTAGTAGTTGATCGACGTGGGGTTCTTACGCTTAGACAGCTTGGACTTATCCGGGTTACGCAGCAGTGGGAAGTGACACAGCACTGGCATATCCCAACCGAAATATTCGTACAACAGCTTGTGCTTAGGCGCAGAGTTGATCCACTCTTCACCACGCAGTACATGGGTGATCTGCATCAAGTGGTCATCCACCACGTTAGCCAGGTGATACGTCGGCATACCGTCTGCTTTCAGCAGAATCTGGCAGTCAATCTGCCCCCAGTCGATCTCAATCGTACCACGCAGCATGTCCTCAACCTGACAGACACCCTCTTCCGGCACACACATACGAATCACATAAGGAGCACCGGCAGCTTCACGGGCCACCACTTCTTCCGCAGGCAGTGCCAGGTCACTTTGCTTCAGCGCCGTATGCTTACCCTCAGCTTTACGGGCTTCACGCAGCTCATCAAGCTCTTCACTGGTACGGTAACAACGGAATGCCTTGCCCGTTTTTTCCAGCTGGAAAGCGTAATCCGCATACATATGTTTACGCTCACTCTGGCGATAAGGGCCAAAGTCACCGCCCACATCCGGGCCTTCATCCCAATCCAGGCCTAACCAGCGCAGAGAGTCCAGAATCATCTGTTCTGACTCGTCCGTACTACGGGTCTGGTCGGTATCTTCAATACGCAGAATAAATTTACCGCCATGTTTTCGGGCAAAAGCCAGGTTAAACAGTGCAATATAGGCGGTACCAACGTGCGGATCACCGGTTGGAGACGGTGCAATTCGAGTACGAACAGTCATGACGTTATGTTCAGTCCTGTAGCAATAAAATAATCACAGAAAATAATCAGGGCAGAATTATAATCCAGTCGCCAGGCTTTCTACAGCACAACCTGTAGCAAGTAACCAATCCGGCGCTATAAACGGCGATGTAACCAGGCAGGTAACTGCTGACGAATTTCATTAAAGCGATCACGCGACAACTCAGCACAGATCACAGCATCACCTGCCTCAGTAACTTCTGACAGCACTTCCCCCCAAGGGTCAATAATCATGCTATGCCCCCAGGTACTTCTGCCATTTTCATGCACACCACCCTGAGCAGGAGCCAGCACATAACACTGATTCTCTACCGCACGCGCTTTCAACAACAACTCCCAGTGAGCTTGCCCTGTCGGGACAGTAAATGCGGAAGGCACGATAATAATATCCGGATTATCCAGCTTACGGAAAAGCTCAGGAAACCTCAGATCATAACAAACCGCTAACCCAATCCTGCCCCAGGGCGTATCAAAACAGACAGGTTGCAGACCGGCCTCATGACTATCTGACTCTTTATAAATCTCCTCACCTCTCTGAAAATCAAACAGATGAACCTTGTCATACCGCGCAACGCAATGCCCATCCGGAGCAAAAACCAGGGAAGTGTTTGTCACTTTATCAGCCTGCCTACCTTTAACAGGTATCGAGCCAGCAACAATCCATACATTATGCTTCTGAGCAAGCTCTGCCATTTTATCCTGAATCACACCCTTACCATATTGCTCAGCAATTTTAAGCTTATAGCTACTATCACTATGCATTGAAGGAAAGTACTCAGGCAATGCAATCAGACTGGCGCCTTTTTCAACAGCTTCCACTACAGATTGCTCTGCTCTGGCCAGATTAGACTCTACATTTTTTGCAGAGACCATTTGAATCACCGCAACCATCAGATTCTGAAGCATTTATTTCCTCCACACATCCAAAACAGACTATTTGAACCAGGCACAAAAAGAGAGTATACCAGCACCTTTGAACAATCTATCGTGACGAATCGTCAAAAAAGATATTGACGATTCGTCACGATCAACTTAACCTTTTCGCATTATGTATAGCACTATGCTTCAGGTTATAGTGCTTTACCTGAACACTCAGGAGAATATATGTCGCCGAGGATTACCAGTCCTGCCACACTGGAAGAGCGTGAAAACCATATCCTGCAAGCTACGGCTGATCTGCTGGAAGAGATTGGACCAGGCTCACTAACCGTCGACAAGGTAGTCGCTCGCGTCCCTTACTCTAAAGGCACTGTGTATAACCACTTTTCCTGCAAAGAAGACTTGTTGGTGGCGCTGAGCACCCATAAACTGGCCGATTTAAAACAACTTTTTATCAGAGCATCTGCTTATAATGGTAATGCAAGGGAACGTACTCTTGCGATTCATGTCGCTTACTTTTTGTATGCACTGCAATCTCCGGCTCAGGCTATGGCTATCCTGTATACCAAGACACCAAACCTGGAGAATAAAGCCAGCCCGGAGCGATTGGAAAAACTGCTTGAGTGCGACACAGAACTTCTTGGCATAGGTATAGGCATTCTTGAAGAGGCTCGCAATAACGGTGATCTGGTTTTAGCCCCTCATATGAACATGCAGCAAATTGCATTTGGCTCATGGGCTATCGCATTTGGAACGATAGCTTTGCTCAGCAGTATGATAGAACCCTGTCCAATTGCCAGTGGCTTAATACTGGATAAAGAATATTTTAATAACGTTAATGTCATGCTCGATGGTTACGGCCTGAAACCACTGAGTAGCGAACACAACCCTCAGGCATCAATACGCAAGATTCTGGAAACAATGTTCAACCCTGAGGTAGAAGCACTACAGAAAAAAGGCAGAACTCTGTTTATCTGATAAAAAGAACATCAAAAGGCAGCGATTGCTGCCTTTTTAACACAATATTAATGACGATTCGTCACTATAAAAGATAATACCGATATAACATATATTTTGATTAATATTCAGACAAGAGAGGACTGCACCATGTCTGAGCGGCTATTTAACTTTGTGTTAAAACGCCCCCTTATTACACTGATAATCGGCCTGGCACTGATTATTACAGCTGCGATGGGGGCATCCAATCTCGTCTTCAAAAGCGATTACAGAGTATTTTTCGGCCCGGAAAATCCTCAGTTACAAGCTTTTGAAGCCATGCAAAAAGTCTATTCCAAAAGTGATAATGTTGCTTTTGTGATAGCCCCTGAAGACAAGCAGGTCTTCACACCAGAACACCTTGAAGCCATTCGAAAAATCACTGAAGAATCCTGGCAGGTTCCCTACTCTACCCGCGTTGATTCTGTAACGAATTACCAGTACAGCCATGCTGAAGAAGACGATCTGATTGTTGAAGATCTGGTTTATGAACCACTGACACTGAATCAGGAACAACTCAGTCATGCAAGAGAGATCGCAACAGGAGACCCATTACTGGAGAAACGCCTGATTTCGACTGACGCACACGTTGCCGTTGTCAATGTTACACTTCAGTTTCCCGGGCTCAACCCTGTAGAAGAAGTACCTGCCGTTGCCAGTAAGGTTCGTCAGATCCGGGAACAGGTCGCTCAGGAGCACCCTGATCTTAATATCATGCTGTCTGGCGTAGCTATGATGAACACCAGTTTTGTTGAGGCGTCACTGGAAGATAATTCAACACTGGTTCCTCTGATGTTTCTTGTCGTCATCCTGACTATTAGCCTGATGCTGAAGACCATTACCGGCACCTTTGCTACAGTTGTCATTATCATGTCCAGTATCGTGACTACCATGGGTATTGCTGGCTGGACTGGTTTTTATCTCACAGGCCCGTCAGCCTCTGCACCCACTATCATCCTCACACTGGCAGTAGCAGACTGTATCCATATTCTGACCAGCATGTTTTATGAGATGCGCCATGGAGTGAAAAAACAACAAGCTATTCTTGATAGCCTGCGTATTAATCTGAAACCTATCTTTCTGACCAGCGCGACGACAGCCATCGGCTTCTTAGCTATGAACTTCTCAGATTCCCCACCATTCCATGATCTGGGGAATATGGTCGCGATGGGCGTTATGCTGGCATTTATTTTTTCTGTAACAATCTTTCCGGCTATGCTGACATTGTTGCCAGTGCGGGTGAAGCAAAAAGCAGAGGGAGAATCCGATATGATGCTATCTCTCAGCGCTTTTGTAATTAACAACCGGCGGACTCTGCTGCCTGCAATGTCTGTAGTACTGATAGCTATCAGCATTTTTGTGCCTAAAAATGAAATGAATGACGACTTCGTTAAGTATTTTGATGAAAGCGTCGAATTTCGCCAGGCAACAGACTTTATGCAGGACAACCTGTCAGGCATGACAACAATTGAGGTCTCCATTGACAGCGGAAAAAGCAGTGGTATTAACGACCCCGCTTTTCTTCAGGTAGTTGAGGACTTCAGTAACTGGATGCGCTCTCAGCCCGAAACAGATCATGTTAATAGCATCACAGATATTATTAAGCGCCTTAACCGTAATATGCATGCCGATGATCCTGCATGGTACAAACTGCCTGATAATCAGGAACTGGCTGCTCAGTATCTTTTACTATATGAAATGTCTTTACCATACGGCCTTGATCTGAATAATCAGCTTAATGTCGACAAATCATCTACCCGCATCACAGTTACACTGAAAAATCAGACCAGCAATCAGCAACTGGAAACAGAAAAGCGCATGCAGGCCTGGTTTAATGAAAACGCACCACAATATAAAGCTGAGCTGGCCAGCCCAACACTGATGTTTGCTCATATTGGCCAGCGTAATATCATCAGCATGATCACCGGAACAGCCATTGCTCTGGTACTTATCTCTCTGGTTCTGGGCTTTGCCCTTCGCTCTGTTCGCTTTGGCTTTATCAGCTTACTGCCAAATGTACTGCCAGCAACGGTTGCTTTTGGCATATGGGGGCTCACTGTCGGCCAGATAGGCCTGGGGCTATCTATCGTTGCCAGTATGACTCTGGGCATTGTGGTTGATGATACAGTTCATTTTCTGAGTAAATACCTGCATGCCCGCCGAAGTAAGGGAGCAGATACTTACGCAGCAGTAAAATATGCTTTCAGCAGTGTAGGTCGAGCTTTATGGATCACAACGTTTGTTCTGGTTTGCGGCTTTATGGTACTGGCACAATCAACTTTTAAAATTAATGCCGAAATGGGGCTGATGACAGCGATTACAATTCTGATTGCTCTGATCGTCGACTTCCTGTTCCTGCCACCTTTACTAATGAAACTGGACAACGAAAAGTCAGACCCGGCCGGATCATCTGATATTAAAACTGAATCCCAAAAAGGAGTAGCTCATGGCTCTGAACAACCTGCCTCATAAACTGGCTATCACAGGCCTTAGTGTCAGCCTGCTGGCCAGCCCTTTCGCTCTGGCAGAAACAGCCGAAGAGAAAGGACGTAGCATCATGGAAGAATTTGAACGCCGTGATACCGGCTGGCGTGATATGCAGGCAGGGATGCAGATGATCCTGCGTAACGCTCAGAGCCAGGAAAGTATCCGCGAAATAAGAATGAAATCCCTCGAACAGGAGAATGACGGCGATAAAAGCCTGACCATTTTTGATCAGCCAAGAGATGTAAAAGGTACTGCCTTTCTGAGCTTTTCTCATATTGATCGAGCTGATGACCAATGGCTTTATCTTCCTGCCCTCGGCAGGGTGAAGCGCATCTCATCCAGGAATAAATCAGGTCCATTTATGGGATCAGAATTCTCCTATGAGGATATGGGCTCTTTTGAAATCGATAAATACACCTATAAGTTTATCGGAGAAGAGCCCTGTGGTGATCTGACCTGCTATGTAGTGGAAAATTATCCGGTAGAAAAAACCTCAGGCTACAAGCGCCGTATCAGCTGGGTTGATACGAATGAGTACCGTATGCAGAAACTGGACTTTTACGATCGTAAAAACAGCCTGTTAAAAACACTTAATTTTGTTAACTACCAGCAATATATCGGCCAGTACTGGCGTGCCGACCGGATGGAAATGACAAACCATCAGAATGGCAAAAGCACAACGCTGGCCTGGAAAGGCTATCGTTTTCAGGAAGGCCTGAATGAACGCGACTTCAATAAAAATGCACTGAAGCGGGCTCGTTAATCAGGGAGAGCAGGAATGGCAACACAACGATCTGAACGTAATATACGAAAGATCAGTCCTGCTCAGTGGCTTGCCAGTGTGCTATTCAGCACACTGGCAGTACCTGTTCAGGCTGAAGTTGAGTTCAGCGGAAAGGTTGACCTGGAAGCACGCATATTCACAGAGGACGCATTACGCTCAAATCAGAAAGATAGTAATTTATCTATTCTGTTTGAACCTCAATGGGTATGGACGAGTGATAATCAGCAGCATCTGGTTCAATTCAAACCTATGCTGAGACTGGACCAGCATGATGATGAACGGACTCACGGAGATATCCGGGAAGCTTACTGGATTTATGTCAAAGACAATTGGGAAGTTCGGACAGGGTTAAAGAAAGAATTCTGGGGAGTTACGGAATTCCAGCATCTTGTTGATGTCATCAACCAGACCGATCTGGTTGAAAATATCAGCGGCGAAGAAAAGCTTGGCCAACCCATGATCAACCTTTCAGTTGCAGCTGATTCAGGCATCTGGGATTTTTATATTCTGCCAGGCTTTCGTGAACGGACTTTCTCCGACCCTGAAGGCCGTCTGTCCCTTCCCATTGAAGTCAGCAACTCAGCCCGCTTTGAAAGTTCAGCGAAAGAAAGACATACAGATCTCGCTATCCGATGGAGTCAGAATTATGACTGGCTGGACCTGACCGCATCTGTCTTTCATGGCACAAACAGGGAACCAGAATTACAGATGGTGCAGAGGAACAATGGAGATCTGCAGCTGGTCCCTTACTATGAACAAATGACCCAGTGGGGCACTACAGCACAAGCGATCTGGCTTGACTGGCTATTCAAACTGGAAGCAATACACCGAAAAACCGACAGAAATAAGTTTTCTGCTCTTCATACAGGCTTTGAATACACCATGTATGGTATTGCAGACAGTGATATCGACCTGGGTCTGATTATGGAATACGGCTGGGATGAACGTGGGGAAAAAGCCTCTTCCGTAATGCAGAATGACCTATTCGGGGGGTTGCGGTTTGCATTCAATGATGAGGAGGGCACAGAGATCCTTGCCGGACTCGGACACGATATGGACTTCAGCAGCCAGAGTTTCAGTATTGAAGCCAGTCGGAGACTGAATAACTACTGGAAAATCAGCGGAGAAGTGCGTTTCTTTGAAAGCGATAACCCGAAGGATTCACTTTATACCATGAGAAAGGATGATTACTTACAGCTGACATTGAGTCGCTATTTCTGAGTCTGAGCCAGACTATGTCTGGCTCTGGAAACTGGCACAGACTAAGAAAATAAACTATGTTTTAAAGTAAGTGTAACGGGCTGTTTCTGATTACTGATTCCTGCGTTTAAACGGAGGTCTCTATGACTGATGTAACATCTTCCCCGGGAATATCTTCATCTGCTGCAGTGACTTTTGCGAAAAGTACTGTAACCGGTAACAGTGCTGCTCAACCCTCATCATTTGAAAAAACGGATCAGGGCAGCCTGACACAGAATCAGACCTCAAAGACAGAATCCGAAAATACTACATCCTTTCAGAGCGCATCAGCCTCACCTTTCAGCACAAATCAAACATTCAGAGTTGTAGGCAGTGCACCAGAGTTCCAGGTTATTTCTGCAGGCGGCAATGTTTATCTGAGCCACAGTAGTGGCTATCTTCTCAGCCTTGCTCCTGGACTGGATAAATCATTTATTCGTTTTAACGATCAGGAATCGCCCCTCACAGAAATTGTTGGGGCCGAACCGGACACTCTGCAAAAAAGTCCTGCTATCGCCTACTCTCGATCTGGTACTCCAGAAAGAGAGCTGCTTCCATCTGGAATTTTTCAGAATTTAACGGCTTGAATACAGCATTGTTTCTATACATACCTGTACAAATCAAAGTATTTTGTTACTCTGCCGATATAACATACTGAGCAGTATCATCTTTTGATAACTATCGCCATGTCGTGATGGATAAAAAGTCAGAGCATAGATGTTGTCAGCGGAGCATCCTGTGATTGTAAATAACATAATATCAGATCTTAACACTCAGCTATCAGGCAGCACACTTTCCCGGCCTGAGCATACAGACGTCAGCACACAAGAAGCTGAGAAAACGGCACAAGTTATGACCACAGAAACTGAAGCTAGTACTAGTGACAATGATCAGCACCGGAGCCGGGATAACAAAGAACAACAGGAAAACTATCAGCAAAGCGAAGAGAAAGAGCAAAATATTCAGCTTTATAAACCTGGAGATACCTTTCGGGTATTAGGTAATGCAGAAGATTTCGAGGTTGTCACTACAGGTAATAATGCATACCTGAAGCATGTTAATGGCGGCGTCATTGCTTTAAGTGCAAACCTGGAACGCACCTATATTCAGTTCAACAATCAATCAGCCCAGGTAAGTGCCGTACTAAAAGCTAAAATTACTCGTGCAGTGGAACAACAAGTGAAGAACAGAGAAAAGGAAAACAATACGGCACAAGACTCATCATCAGATAAAATTCAGGTGAATAATCAGAAGAACACTGCAGAAAACGACCAAAGAGCTTCGTCTCACGATCATACAGATGAAAAACAACAAACACCTATTGCAATCAGTATTTATTCTGCAAACAGCCCCGGCAAAGACATAGATGAGGATTTGGTTGATGCTATTAGCTCATCAGTCAGAAGGGATACTCTTGATGATGAACAGACAGAGAACATAACAGAATCAGTGTTAGAAGCAAGCTATGACCGAAGTGGCAGTTTACAGAAACACTCAAAAATCGTAACTGAACAGACAAAGATCGAAGCCTGATAAGAGATTCTCCCTACCCTCACCTGAGTATGTTCACCTCCTGAAATTAGCCGTGTCATCCCCCTTGCTCCACTATTGTCTAGCTGTAATATTTTATTAGCTCGAATTTATGTAGTCGGAGTGATATTGCCAGGATAAATACCCTTTTCTTTTTCCAATCTGTCGATTGACTGGTCTCACTACTGATAGCCTGCACTGTATCAGTCACGGCAGGGGTCAGCCATGTTCTCCATTTCCCGGCCGGACTTTTCTTCATACAACGAAAAAACCCCGGTCATA
>NZ_JACJFM010000005.1 GCF_014164585.1 Oceanospirillum sediminis
ATTGAAGCGGCAGTGGTTGATCGGGGGTATCGAGGTTCAAAGCGCACGGTTGATGCCGAAGTTATTTTGCCTGGCCCACCGTTGAAAAGAGACAGCGAACAAGAGAGGAATCGAAAGAGGACGCTCTGTAGGAGGCGATCAGCGATTGAACCCATCATAGGGCATCTGAAACAGGATTATCGACTTTCCAGGAACTGGCTGAAAGGTAGCGAAGGTGATGCAATAAACCTGTTAATGGCGGCTTGTGCCTGGAATTTGAGGAAATGGATGAGCCTTTTCTTTTTGTTTGAATACAAGGGTGTCATTCAGGCTTTGGTTATCGTACAAACTGCAGGTGGGGAGCAGAAAATCAGTTGGCTTTATTTCCTGGAGCAATAAAGCCAACCGATGCTCGGTTAGATAGAAACCTGACTTTTTCAGGGCTGACTAATTACATCAAAAAGGGAGAAAAGAGGGATATGACGTGGTCAAGCAAATACTACCAGTCCAGTTAAGCGGATTTCCAGCTGTTCATCTGTTAGCTTACCATTGCCCCGAAAGGCCTGTTCATCCTGAGCCTGATGCTCTTTAATCCAGCGTCTGAGTATATTGTCATTGATCTCAAGGCTTCTGGCTGCTTCAGCGGCTTTATAATCCTGTTCGGGTACCAATGAAATGGCATCCAGCTTAAATTCTTTGGTGTAACTTTTTCTGGTCATTATTTTCTCTCCAGTTAAGAGGATTATCCTTAACTGGGCTGGCTACATCTATTAGACCACCTCAGTTTGCGCTGGTTTGAAGAGCTTGCTGTCGCAGCCTGGATTAGGCAGTATTCCGTAGTGAAATACCTGAATAATACCAATCCCGATAAGTTGCTATAGGTCGGAAAAGCCGTAGGCGCCTTCCGACAATAATCAGGTATCCAGGTCAGTGTCGGATGGCGCTTCGCTTATCCAACCTACCTGAATATCAAAGAATTTATCAGTAATGGTATAAAGTCTCTGATCAATCAGAAACCGTGAAGCAAAATGCCAGACCGGGCAAGACCTGTCTATCTGGCATCCTGAGTAGAGCTGATCGGGGTAAGATTGTTTCGTGTTGTATTTTACAATCTCAGGCCAGAGCCATCAGAAGGCTTTTGTTCCGGTGTAACTTATTCAGATTAATATGTTTTTACCAGGGAGTCTAAAGTATGAGTAATAGAGCACCAGTGATATACCAGACCTCAATCCAACCAGAATGGCTTGATTATAACGACCATATGAATGTGGCTTACTACGTTCTGATTTTTGATCATGCCGGTGAAGAAGTTGTCAAAAGTCTCGGCCTGGGCGCAGAGGTTAGTCAGGAAACAGGGATTTCCTGGATGGTGCTGGAAAACCATATCACCTACAACAATGAGGTCGTGCTGGATCAGCCGGTAGAGGTCAGAATGCAACTGCTGGATCATGACAGTAAACGTCTGCACTTCTATTTCGAAATGTATGCTAAAAATGAAGATGGTAGTGAATATCTGGCCTCGACACTGGAACAGATGGCTATGTGTGTGGATCTGAATGCACGCAAAAGCAGTGTATTCCCGGAAGCGATTATGGCTAATATTGAACGGTTAGCGGCTGAGCAACAAGATCTTCCCAGGCCAGAGAATATCGGGCGTACGATAGGTATTCGGCGAAAATAATTGCCCCTGCCAGGCTCTTTTTGCGGTTTCACTGCCTGCTTTGTCCCCAGCGGGCTGTGGCCGAAAATTCAATAAACGGGCTGACCTGATCACTATTTTCCCCGTCTCCCCATTCGAAGCCGATTACTCTCTGTGTACTGATTTCCTGTATCGCGCAGGTCACAATGTCGGGAGCCTGATAGCACTCGGGCACAATGGCTATTCCGATACCTGCTTTGATCAGAGCCATCGCTCTATCGTCCTGATTTGTCACATAGGCAATATTTAACCGAATCTCTCTCGACTTGAGAATCCCCTGAATAATCTTCCGGTGCTCGCAATGGGAACGAATCACAAAGGGTTCATTCTCCAGGTCATTAAAACTGACAACCGGGGACTGACTGAGATGGTGGTCTGCCGGAACGGCCAGACGATAGCTTTCCCTGAACAGTTCTCTGGCACGTGTAAAACGCCGCTGGCCCGATGGCTTATCCTGTAGCAGTGTTAATGCCATATCAATACGATCTTCCTGCTCCAGTTGTTCAAGGTCTTTATTGCTGGCATCAATCACGCTGAGAGTTATTCCGGGGTGATCCCGTCGATACTGTTCGATCAGACGTGCTACCAGAGTAATGGGCAAGGTATTGACCACACCCAATCGGAGCAGACTCTGAATATTGTGTCGCTTTAGTTCATCCTTTGCCCTTGAGCATTCTCCGACAATGACTCTGGCCCGCTTAACCAGAGTTCTCCCTGCGGGAGTCAGCACTACATTGCGTTTATTCCGGGTAAAAAGTCTTACCCCCATTTCAGCTTCCAGTTTGGATATGGATGCAGACAGAGCAGGCTGAGATACAAAAGCCCTTTCTGCTCCACGGGTGAAACTTTCTGCTTCTGCTGCGGCTAAAAACAGGCGTAGTTGCTGTAATTCCATATCATAAACACCATTTATTATTAGCATTTATATAATCGATTTTATCTATTGCTGAGGACAGCATACACTCTATTCGGACAAAATAGTAATGGAGGATAAGCAGATGAGTAAAAGCGTTGATTTCTATTATGATTATATCAGCCCGGCATCTTACCTGGCCTGGACACAGCTGGAAGCCATTTGTGAAAAAACAGGCGCAAGTATTCATTATCATCCAGTGCTTCTGGGTGGTCTGTTCAAAAACAACGGCAATACCAGTCCGGCTACGATTCCTGCTAAATGGCAATGGATGCAGAAAGATTTTGCCCGGCATGCGGAGTATTACGGCGTACCCTACCAGATGAATCCTCACTTTATTTTCAGCACAGTGACAGCCATGCGTGGTGCAATCTGGGCTGCCAGTAATGGTAAGCTGGAAGAGTATAATAAAGCTATGTTTACTGCCGCCTGGGCGGAAGGTAAAGATCTGTCATCACCAGAGACACTGGTTGATGTTCTGCAACAGGCTGATCTGCCCTGCGAAGAGATCATGGCCGCTGTATCTCAGCCCGAAATTAAACAGGCCTTGATTCAGGCTACAGAAGCCGCCACGGCGCGAGGCGTTTTTGGGGCCCCCACCTTTTTTGTCGAAGATGAGATCTATTTTGGTCAGGACAGGCTGGGTTGGGTGGAACGGGCATTATCCTGAGGCAAACAATAACGCACTAATCTCTGTAAACAGGTCCGCAGGAGCCAACGGCCGGACCTGCACAGAGAGTGTCTTACAGCCAGATAGCCAACAAGCTGCGATAGATGTCGGTTATCTGAATAACCGGGGGGCAGCATTCAATGGCCTGACTGCATTTTCCAGACTGCCGCAACATTGCGGGCGCAAGTCACCAGATTCTGTTCCGCATCCGCCAGTGCCTGTTCCAGTGCCTGAGCACCCGGTACCACACTGAACAGAGCATCAATACCGTGCTCATAAACAACATCAGCATCATTGGCTACAGCGCCCGCCAGGGCAATGACCGGGCATCCACGGGCTTTAGCCCGTCTGGCCACACCTATCGGAGTTTTGCCGTGAATCGTCTGGCTGTCGATCCGGCCTTCACCGGTAATTACCAGATCAGCATTTTCCAGTTGAGTGTCGATATCAACGGCATCCAGTACAATATCAATCCCACTGTTCATTCGGGCGTTGGCCAGGGCAAACAATACTATGCCTAAGCCTCCTGCGGCACCTGCTCCGGGTATATTCCGAATACTTTTGCCACAGGCTTTTTCCAGATGGTCTGCAAAATGGGCCAGTGCAGAATCCAGTTCAGCAACCATTGTTTCAGAGGCGCCTTTTTGAGGGCCAAATACTGCCGAAGCTCCTTCTGGGCCTGTCAGGGGATTATCCACATCACAGGCCAGCAGGATCTCTGTTTCTGCCAGTCTGGAGTCGAGTTTACTCAGGTCCAGTGTTTTCAGTCGGGACAGATCCCCTCCTCCGGCGGTTAATGGCTGATGATCAGCATCCAGCAGTTCAGCGCCTAAAGCCACTAATAGCCCGCTACCACCATCATTGGTGGCACTGCCGCCCAGACCGAGAATAATCCGGCGAACGCCCTTGTTCAGTGCCTCCTGAATGAGCTCTCCCGTTCCATAGGTCGTCGCAAGTAAAGGGTTTCGTTCATCTGCAGTTAACAGGTCCAGGCCAGATGCTGCCGCCGTTTCAACGACGGCAGTAGCGCCATCTCCCAGTATTCCCCAATGGGCTTCTGTTTTGCGTCCCAGAGGATCGGAAACCAGAGCCGTATATATCTGGCCACCTGTTGCATCTACCAGAGCCTGAGTGGTTCCTTCACCACCGTCAGCTACAGGGATAAGGTGATAATCTGCATCGGGAAAATGCTGATTAAAACCTGTAGCAATTGCTCTGGCAACATCAATGGCGCTCAGGCTCTCCTTAAAAGAATCCGGTGCAATAACAATTTTCATAATGGCTCCTGACCAATCTATACACCTGAAAAAAATTTTCGATCAAAGATTACCGTATTCTCCTGCCCGTGGCTTTCAAATACCGGAATACTTTGTTCAGGTGTGTATCTCTGCAGAGTTCCGATAAAGCCAGAAGTCCTGCACGCTGATTTTTGGGGTAATCCAGACCGGGTCACCAGTTTGAGCACCGGGTCTGGCTTCTGATATAAGCCGCTCGGCTATCGATTTCCTGGTGAGCCTGCTGTCGCTCTACTTGCACAGGTCGGTAAAGCTCTTTCAGTTTGACGGCAATCAAAGCTTTTAGTCGTTCATTGGCCTGACTGGCTGACTCTGACACGACAGGCATCAAAGATTCTGCAAACAGTGTCAGTGACCGTAGTATTCTGTCGTTATGGCTGAGTAATGTATTCTGGTTAATACTGACATGGGTTTGCTCGTGCTGGCGAATAACCTGATATTCACAGGAGCCGGGATGATATCGGCGAGCGATATAAACGGCCATGACTTTAAAACCCAGGGTCACATCCAGCTGATCAATCACCGTACATAACTGACCATTGGGTTGTCTGGCTGATCGCGTTGTCAGGCTGAACTCAGTGGTTTCAGTTCCATGAGTCAGGCCAGTCTGTTTCCAGCCAGGAGCGCGGCTATGCAACCCTCCTGAAATACGAGCAATACCTTCTGAATCCAGTCGTTCAGAATAGTGAATCTCAGGTGTTCTCAGTTGTAATGAAACATCTGGTGAGTGTTCATTCAGAGTGCACTGAGCTTTGTCGGCCGCATACAAATGACTGGCAGACAGCAACAAGAAGACTGCTGCATAATGCGTCATGATCTTAATGGGACTGAATAACACTCTTTCACCTCACCCGGAACAATCAAGTTTATTGGTATTGAAGGGTGTTACCATAGTGTAACTGGCTGAAAAAAATCAATTTTTAAGTTCTGATAAAACTGAAAATTAATGTGTGAAAATATTATGCTGTCTGAGATACCTGATATCAGCCGCACCTGGCTATCAGAAAAAGGAGCCTGTCTGTGATGATCTCTGAACAATCGGTCTGTCCTCTGGCCGTTTTTACCGGTAAAACAGAACAGAAATATGGTTTGCAAACGGCAATCGATAAAAAAACGGTGACCGGAAAAATATACTTATCTGAAACCGGACTTGAAGGCGATGAATGCGCCGACCACAAACACCACGGAGGCCCTGAGCGGGCATTACATCAATACCCGGCAGAACATTACCGGTACTGGGCCGAAAAGTACTCAGAACAAAGTCATGCGGATGACTGGTGTGCACCGGGCATGGGAGAAAATCTGAGCACTCAGGGCATGCTGGAAAATAATGTCTGCATTGGCGATCGTTATCAGTGGGGCGAGGCTATTATTGAAATCAGCCAGCCCAGATCACCTTGTTTTAAGTTAAACCGTCGCTGGGATATTGATCACTTTTCTGTTGATATGCAGGAAATCAGTCGTTGTGGCTGGCTTTACCGGGTGATTCAGGCCGGATTGGTCAGCGAACAGGATGCTCTGAAACTGATCCATCGGCCTGATAATGCTATGACAGTTCATCAGGTCTGTGCAATATTTTTTGGTGATCCGCTGAACAGAACCGGCTTGTTACGGTTACAGCAACAAGCCGTCCTGTCAGCCAGCTGGATGAGTAAAGTTGAGCAACGACTGGAGCATAATACGGTCGAAAACTGGAACTTTCGTTTATTGGGCCGGACAGAGTAAACCGTTAACAGGGCCTTTGATTTGTCAGATCAAAGGCCGTCCTGCATCTCTTCAATCATCCAGTCTTTAAACACCTGCATACCGTAGGATAACGGGCGATTTTTCTGATAGACCAGATAGAAAGACTTATGAGTATCCAGCTGAATATCGAACGGCATGATCAGACGTCCTTCTTCAATTTCTCTGGATGTCAGGGTGCTGTCGGCCAGAGCCACTCCCAGCCCTTCCTGTGCGGCACCCGTTGCCAGTTGCCCACTGGATAGCTGTAGCCCCCGACGAAAGCCTTTGTATTCTATCCCTGCCAGTTGCAGCCATTCAGGCCACTCATGCAGACGTTTGCTCACGTGAATCAGAGTATGTTTTTTCAGATCCTCAGGGCTATCCAGTGCTTCCTTACTATTCATCAGCGAAGGCGCGCAGACAGGAACCAGAAGTACGTTGCGCAGGAAGTGAACTTCAATATCATGCCAGTCACCATGACCATAATACACGGCCATATCGGTATTCTGTTTATTGAAATCAATCAGACCTGATGATGCACTGATCTGAAGCTCAACATCCGGGTATTTTTCCTGAAAACGGTTCATTCTTGGCATCAGCCATCGAATCAGAAAATTAGGTGCCACACTGATGGTGACTGTGTCCCGTTCCGGGTTTGAAGTGATTCGGTAGGTCGCCGCTTCAATCTCATCCAGAGCCTGACGTACTGATTGCAGGTATACCATTCCCACGGGAGTAAGTTCTACTTTGCGCTTGTTTCTTCTGAAAAGAGATAAGCCCAGATACTGCTCCAGACCCTTAATCTGATGACTGACAGCAGAAGCGGTAATAAACAGCTCATCTGCTGCTGCTGCAAAGCTTTCGTTCCTGGCGGCAGCCTCAAACACTCTCAGGGAGTTCATTGGGGGAAGTTTACGGATAACTCACCTCACAAATGATTAGATTTTCTCATCATTCTGATCAAAAAACGTCTCTTTTACAATAGGCGCCTTAGGCTTAACATACACACATCTGAACAAGACACCACTCGACAAATGGAGTAACTAAAATGAATAATGACATTAAATTTGATCAACACGGCAATATCGACGTAGATTATTACATCGTTGCAGCAAAACGTGAGCGTGACGCTTACCTGTCAGAAATGTTTGCAGACATGAAAAAATCTATCGCTAAGAAATTATCTTTGCGTCTGCCGAAAATCTCTGTTGAACTGCGCCGTCCTGCCCACTAAATCAGGACTATATCGGTCTGAAGTGACTGATTGATACGTAGTACCATAACAAGCATAAGAGGAAATCAGGAATTTAACCCCTGATGGGGGGTCTCTGAGTCAGCGCAGTAAAGCCCGTTTTTGTTTGCCTGAAGAGTAAACTCACGGTTCAATCTGCACTGAATAAGTAAGCCCGGATATATTGCATCCGCTCAGAATATAGAGGCACCCGCTTTTCTCTGCTGTTTATCTTTATGATCTGCCCTGGCTTTATTCTTAAGTTTTATCGTATTGAGTGCGTTTTATAACAATACGAAATCAACAGTCTTGTTATACTTTCCGCTAACACCCTGATTTTATATCCTGCCCACTACAGATAATCAATCTGATTTTTGCTATTTCGTATCAACATATGCTGCATTCTTTATAGAACCAAGGTTTTCTTTACCAGAAGAGGTTCAAAAAACACAGTATGTTTCTTTGACATGTTGAAAGAAATGCGTTATGTATTTAAAGCATGACAGAAATATGTCTCACCTGATTTCCTCAGTAATACCGGGAATTCATTCTGTTTTCTGGTTGTTGTGCATATCGGAACAGCAGAGGTAGCCCTTTTTTACAGAGAGGCTTTTTGTTCTGATGCCTGTCTAAGCGTTCTGCAGGCTGGCTGTATATCAGCCAGAAATACAATATTTTGTCAGATATAAAGCAGAATTAAAATTAACTACCCACTACGGGATTTGTGGAACTGAATACAGAACTGCTGGTCCTCTATAAAAGGTATATGAGACAACGAAAATACAGATAACAAGGAGAAAAGGAATGAAAATAAAAGAAATCAGACAGCTTACTAAAAGCCATAAGGATATCCGTTCAAAAGTTCTCGCTCATGTGACACACAACCAGTATGAAGTGCGCATTCTGCTGAATGGGCAGGAGCACTCACTGACAAACTGGCGAGATAAACCGCTGATTTTCAGAAGCCTGGATCAGGCATTTGATGCCCTGAAAAAATCCGGATTTACTGAAACAGTGATCTCTCAGGATAACGAGCCTGATAAAATCATCATACTGGAGACTAAAGAGACACTATCGGTAATGCATACACCGCTTTCAGCATAGGGTGTAAGCAGGGCTATGGGTCAGCCCTGTTGTTGTGAGTTACTGTCATTAAGATCTTTCTGAACCATATATCCCAGAAAATCTTCTCTGAGATCCAGATATTCTATATCCGGCACCCCTATGTACTTCAGTACTTCTTTGAGCTCTGGCAAAGGGTCTGTAGTATCGTAAATTCGCCAGAAACGACGATAGATACTACTGATGTCTTTTGCCAGAATCAGAATACTTAACAGAGTTCTTGCTTCGTCTGAACATTCAATATCTGATGTCAGGACCTGATCATAATGTGCCTGCAGGCGAATAGCATCGCAAATATACTCAGGCATATACCACTTTTCAGCAATATCGGCCCCCAGAGCAAAGTGATCGATACCAAAACGTTCCTGTTCTGCAATACTTACTGATGTCAGATCATTACCATTCACGGTTCTCAGAAAAGCTTTATATTCAGGCTGGCTTTCCAGCATTAGCGGTATACCGCAGTCATGCATCATCCCCAGGGTATAAGCTTTATGGCTATCGGCATCCGTCAGCTTTTTTGCCAGACTGGCTGACAGCTCCGCCACTTCCGTCGCACTATCCCAAAAGCGATCAAGACGCCCTGTTTTACTCAGGCTGTTTTTAAGTGCAGCCAGACGTACAATAGCAAACAGTTTGTCCACTCCCAGTAAAGTGATCGCATGCGACAGGTCGGTAATTTTTTTACACAGTCCGGTATGAGGGGTATTCACCGCAGCCAGGACACTGGCATACAGGTAGACATCTTTCTTCAGTATCTCTGCAATTTCCCCGGCATCCGGATCACCGGTTTTCATCAACTCTACTATGGTAATCAGGGCTTCAGGGCGAGCTGGTATCACATAGGGTTTATTATCACTGGCAACCTTCTTATTTTTATCCTTGTACATATGCTCAACCCTGCTGAATTTATTCCCGCTATTTTAAGTCTTAGTCCATAAATTTAAAGCGGTTTTAGTTGTCTGAATAAGTGCCGCTTGATATCAGTCAACCGGCAATCGGAGAATATGATCGCTTGTTACGCAACAGTGTGGTTCAGGTGCTGAGTTACTCACTTCTGAGCGTCATACTCAGTATAAATATCTCTGTTAATTACCTACGTAGTTTCTCGTAGTATCGCTACGTAGTTTCAGCTGTCTCCGTGCGTATTCATCCCAATACAGCGACAAACAGAGCTCTGACATTATTTCAGCGCTTGAATTTAATCTCTGCCGACCAGCAGAGACGTCTTTTCCCGATATAAAGAAAAGATCAACAAAAACGCTTAGGATGATAAAAATAATGTTTAGCGCACTGAAAAAACTCTCTTTTGGTAAGAAGGCTCTGGCTGCGGCTACCTGTCTGGGCTTGCTGGCCTCTCCTGTTATGGCCGAAGATAAAGTCTATCGCCTGAAAATGGCTGAGGGCTGGCCGACAAACTTCCCTATCTTTGGCGATGCACCGCGTAATATGGCTGCGATGGCAGAGAAAATGTCCAATGGACGCTTGAAGATCACTATTGATTCTTCTAATAAGCATAAAGCTCCACTGGCGATCTTTGATATGGTTAAAGGTGGTCAGTATGATATGGGCCATACCGCATCCTATTACTGGAAAGGTAAAGATCCGAATACACTGTTTTTCACCACGATGCCATTTGGTATGACAGCGCCGGAACAGTATGGCTGGTTCTACTTTGGCGGCGGTATGGAGCTGATGGAGAAGGTCTATAAGCGTCATCGCCTGATGTCTTTCCCAGGTGGTAATACCGGTGTTCAGATGGGTGGCTGGTTCAAGAAAGAGATCAACAGTGTTGAAGACCTGAAAGGTCTGAAAATGCGTATTCCGGGCTTTGCCGGTGAAGTACTGGCAGAGCTGGGCGCTAAACCGACTAATATCGCAACCGGTGAACTGTACACCTCTCTGGAGCGTCGTACTATTGATGCCCTGGAATGGGTAGGCCCATCTCTGGATCTGCGCATGGGCTTCCACAAAATTGCCCCTTATTACTACACAGGCTGGCATGAGCCTGCTACAGAGCTGCAGTTCCTGATCAACCAGCGTAGCTGGAAGAAACTGCCTGAAGATCTGCAGGAAATCCTGCGTGTTGCCATGCGTACTGCTGCATACGATATGTATATCCAGTCCACGCATGCCTCTGGCGAGAACTGGGCCACTATGAAGCAGGAATATCCGAATATTGAAGTTAAACGCTTCCCGGCTGAAGTCATTGAAGCGATGCGTAGTGCAAACGATAAGTTGCTGGCGGAAAAAGCGGCTTCAAATCCTGTTGCTAAAGAGATTATCGAATCTCAGGCGGCATACCTGAAACAGGTACGTGGCTGGACCAATATTGCTGACAAGCAGTATCTGGATTCTATTGCGGGTGAATAACCATCAGCAAAACAGATCCGGACAGGTATAGCTGTTTACAGACTAAACCTTAACCGGACAGAAGCAGGGAAAGTGCACATCGCACTTTTTCTGCTTCAGGCTGACATCCTGGCTCTGTGAGTAATGTCAGAGCAACCCCGAAACACCCTGAATTACATCTGCAACCACGCCTGAACCTATACCCGAAAGGAAAAGCATATGTCTGCGACATCTGTGCCTGCTCTGGTACGGCTGGAAAATATCCTTAACTGGATTTCCGACCGACTGGGCACCTTCTCCGCCCTGATTTTTCTAGCGATGCTGATCAACGTCTTTTACGACGTACTGGCTCGCTATCTTCTGAATGATGTCTCCATCGCTCTGCAGGAGCTGGAATGGCACCTGTTCGCCGCCACTTTTCTGTTTGGTGTGCCTTTTACCCTGAGAGCTGGAGGTCACGTACGTGTTGACCTGATTTATGAGCGTTTGTCTGCTAATGGCCGGGCATGGATCGATCTGTTCGGCACGATTGTTTTCCTGCTGCCCTTTTGTGGTCTGGTCACCTGGTTTGGTATCGACTTTGTGAAGGAAGCCTATGAACTGGGCGAAAGCAGTGGTGATCCGGGCGGCCTGTCCCATCGCTGGATTATTAAAGCTGCAATCCCTGTCTCTTTTGCCTTTATGGCCGTTAGCGGACTGGGCCTGTTACTGAACTCAGTTAACACCCTGCTGGGGCATCACAAATCTGTTTATCACAAGACCGAGCTATAGGAGGCCAGCATGATTGGTATTTTAATGTTTGCAACCGCGCTGGTTTTGCTGCTGCTGGGCTTTCCGGTAGCCTTCACCTTTGGTGGTGTGGCACTGATCTTTGGCGTATTTGCCGAAGGCATCGATATGTTTGCCTTTATGCCGTTCCGTATTATGAGCATTATGCAGAATACGGTGATGATGGCGATTCCGTTATTTATTTTTATGGGTCTGGTGCTGCAGAAAACCCGTCTGGCAGAACAGCTGCTGGAATCTATGGGCACCCTATTTGGTCAGGTACGTGGTGGTATTGCTATCTCGACCATCCTGGTAGGTGCTTTGCTGGCTGCTTCTACCGGTGTTGTTGGTGCTTCAGTTGTTGCTATGGGACTGATCTCATTGCCCGTCATGCTGAAATATCAGTATGACAAACGTCTGGCCTGCGGCACTATCTGCGCATCTGGGACCTTAGGACAGATTATTCCGCCATCGATTATTCTGATTATTCTGGGTGATGTGATGGGCATCCCGGTGGGTGATCTGTTCCAGGCTGCTGTTGGCCCCGGTTTCCTGCTGATTGCGATTTATATCATCTATATTCTGGTTTACACCTGGCTGAAGCCTGAGGTTGCTCCGGCGATGCCAATGGACGACAGCATTGATCGCAAGGCTCTGTATTTTAAAGCGATCAAAGCTATTGTACCGCCACTGGCACTAATCCTGGTGGTACTGGGCTCTATCTTTGCCGGTGTTGCTACTCCGACTGAATCCGCGGCTCTGGGTGGTGTTGGTGCCGTAGTTCTGGCGATATTTTACCGCCAGTTCAGCTGGAAAATGATCATGGACAGCGGTATCGAAACCGTGAAAGTCACTGCTATGGTATTCGCTATTCTGCTGGGAGCAACCGCTTTCTCAATGGCATTTTCTTATACCGGCGGTGAAGAGATTGTTGAAGAAGTACTGTTAAGCCTGCCGGGCGAAAAGTGGGGCTTTCTGGTGCTGTCTATGATGGTGATCCTGATTCTGGGCTTCTTTATCGACTTTGTTGAGATCTCCTTTATCATCGTGCCAATTCTGGTGCCTATTGCTGAAATGCTGGGCATCAATATGACCTGGTTTGCGATCCTTATCGCGATGAACCTGCAAACATCCTTCCTGACTCCGCCCTTTGGGTTCAGCCTCTTCTACCTGAAAGGGGTCGCCCCGGATGGCGTCTCGACTATGGATATTTATAAAGGTGTTATGCCCTTTATTGCTCTGCAGGTGCTGGTGCTGGCCCTGCTGCTATTCTTCCCGGAATACATGGGATTCTGATCCTTACCGGAATGCATATACTTCCGATTTTTGCCCGGTTCGTCAGAGCTGCTCTGATTAGCCGGGTGGATTCCCTTTGGTATCCACCTCTTTATGTTGTTGTCCACTCCATAGAAGATTCTGATACAGCCTCCTTGCGGAGGCCTTTTTCAGTATTTTGCTCAACAGGCTTCCATCTCAGACTTTATCGCATCAGAAGCTGACACCGGGTTTCGAAAATCACGCCACAGCATTATCAGCACCATTGCGGCAATAACAATATTCGATACCGGATACGCCAGCCACACCCCGATCACATCAAAGAAAACAGGCAAAATCATCAGGAATGGAAACTGTACTACCATATTGCTCACGGTAATCAGCATCGCTTTTTTGCTTTGCCCTATAGATTGATAATACGCTGCAGCAACCACCATAAGACCATCCAGAAACAGAGCAAACATATGCCAGCGAATTCCTGCAACCGCACCATCAATCAGCTCAGCATCACTGTTGTTAAACACACTAACAATCTGAACGGGCCAGGTGTTCATTACCAGCACAAATAACACACCGATTAATATGGCTGAGCCCATTGCCACTTTCAGTAGCTTAACAATATTGTCATGACGCTGAGCGCCATAGTTATAACTGGCCAGAGGCTGCATACCATTGGCGATACCTTCTGCCAGCAGATAGTAGATCATGATGATATAGCCTATCACCGCATAGGCTCCGACCAGAATGGGGGTACCATATTGAATCAGCATGGCATTGTGCAGCGCCACCATCACAGAGCCATAGATATACATGAAAAAGCTGGAAGCTCCCAGACTGAGTACCTGAGGAAAGCGTCTGACATCAATCTGCCAGTTGTGCAGACTCAAATACAACTCGGTTCTGGAGGAGAAAAAGTAAGCCACACCAATCAGTGTTACGACAAACTGTGCTAATCCGGTGGCAATAGCGGCACCCTGTAACTCCCAGTTCAACCAGGCTATAAACAGATAATCCAGCACAAAATTCAGTACTGCGCCCACAACCATCAACAATGTTGCCAGGTTCGGGCTGTTGTCATTACGCAGCAAAAATGGCAGAGCAACACCGCCCAGTGTAAACAAACAGCTGAAAACCTGGATTTGCAGATACTCCAGAGCCAGATCAGCCACTCGCCCTTCCGCTCCCTGCCATTGCATAAACAGATCAGCCCAGCGGTTCAGAGCAAGTGCCAGCAATGGAGCCAGAATCAATAGCAGACTCAAACCAGTGGTTAATGCCTGCCTGGCATCCGGGATATTATTTTCTCCCTGACGGATAGACACCAGAATACCGGTGCCGACACCCACCATCATGCCAATTCCTACCAGAAAGCCGATTACAGGCCAGGCCATATTGATCGCAGCCAGCCCTTCACCGCCCACATAATGGCCAATAAAGATGCCATCAATGACCTGATACAGACCATTGACCAGCATCGCAGCGACGGTAGGCAGGGTATAACGCCAGAATTGAGAATAAATTGAGATTGCGTTCATCGCTCACTTTACCTGTTAGTGTTTACAGGGTAATTTAGTTAGTTATGCTAACTAAATGATTAAAAATTATTTCAATGCTTTTGTCAGTAAAATATCCAGAAAAGCCGCTTCTTCTGTGGATAGTTTCTCTGCGATCTCACTGGCCATCTCGCGGTATACCACCGCTTCTGATTTCAGGTGGTGCAGTGCATTTTCAGAGGGAATCAATCGCTGAGCCCGGCCATCTTCCGAACAAGGAATTCGGTTAACCAGCTCCTTTCTCTCAAGGCGTTTAACCATATTGCTTGCCGATGGCTTGGAGACTCCCAGCTCGGAAGCCAGATCAGTCAGACGAATGGGTTCTTTGGCCACCTGAATCACTTTCAGATAGTCATATTCCGTGAAGCTGAGCTGTGAAATAGGATCTTCTTTATTGTGCTCCCGCCAGATTCTGGCGGCTAAACGCTCCAGCTTTTCCAGATTAACTTCCAGAGCCATTGATATCTCCGCTTAAACTCTTTACTTTATTTAGTTAGCAACTATAACTAAATGGGTCGATTAACTCAACAGGAGAGCACTTAACCACTCCCATCACGGTCAAAGGCTTTAATTGAAATCCAGCTCAGTAATATTACGCAGACCTTCCCGAAAACTACTTAAAAGCCCTGACTTTCCACTGGAGTAACTTGCTGTAAACACCGTGAATACCGACAATGATAAAAGAAGCATCGGAATAAACTTGTCATGACAGACTGGTTTAACTCGGTATAGGCATTCATGTTTTCCTGGTTTATCAGCCAGAAGCAGCCGGAACACTATGAGTCTCAGAACCAAAATACTATTACTGGCACTGGTCCCTTTGATGCTGGTCACCACCAGTATTACTCTGATCAGCGTTCAGCAGGTCAGAAGCCTGAGTGAAACAGAGATTGCTATTTTTGAGCACAATCTGCTGGAATCGAAAAGAACCGAGCTACAGCACTACGTTAGTCTGGCCTTGTCCAGTATCAGCCCTATTGTATCGGCTCATTCGGTGGATGATTATCAGGCCCGTGCTCAGGTAAAACAGATTCTGGACGCCATCACCTACGGTTCAGATGGCTACTTCTTTGTTTACGATCAGCAGGGTAATAATCTGGTACACCCCGCCCAACCAGAGCTGGTAGGTAAAAACCTGATGGATATGCAAGATACCAGAGGTAACTTTGTCATCCGTAGTCTACTTGAACTGTCCGGGCAAGGTGGCGGTTATCATCACTATATGTGGAATAAACCATCGACCGGGATGGAGTCAGAAAAAATCAGTTACGTGATTGATCTGCCGGAATGGGGATGGATGCTGGGAACAGGTCTGTACATTGATGATATTGCCAGAGAAGTCGCCAAAATCCGCCAGGAAGTTGGTAAAAATATACGTAATACCTTTTTCACTGTCCTGGCCATCACCTCTGTCACAGTCGCTTTAATTGTGGTGTTTGTGATTCTGTTTAATGTCCATGAGCATCGACTGGCCGATTCCCGCCTTAAGGAACTGGTCCATAAAACCGTTCAGTTTCAGGAGTCAGAGCGGCGGCGTTTTTCCAGAGAGTTACACGATGGCATTAATCAGCTGATGGTTTCTGCCAAGTTCAGAATAGAGCTAGGTGCCAGTAAAGCCGCTAAACTCACAGATGATGCTGAGGAAGATCTGGCCAAAGCCACGGATGTTCTCAATGAAGCGATCCAGGAAGTACGACGTATTTCCAGGGATCTTCGTCCCAGTGTGCTGGATGATCTTGGGCTTATACCTGCTATGACAGCTCTGCTGGAAGAGTTCAGACTACGCACTGAGATCCGGGTGCTACAAAAAACACCACCATGTCGTATGCGACTGCCAGAACAGATAGAAACGACGTTGTATCGTATCACCCAGGAGGCCCTGACCAATATTGAACGCCATGCGGATGCCAGTGAGATCACTGTAGCCACGGGCTGGAATGGCAATACTTTCTGGTTGTCCGTGGCGGATAACGGCAACGGTTTTAATGTCCGGGAGGTCATGGCAGGCCGGGGGATTGGCCTGCGAAATATGCAGGAGCGCACCGAGTTTCTGGCCGGAGAATTTATTATTGATTCCGCCCCTCGTGGCGGCACTCGCATAAAAGCAATCTTTCCCATGCATAGCTGGGAACCCTTATTAAAACAACAAACTGAACAGGCCAGCACCTGAATGACTTCAGGTTAGCCGGAGATAACAGAGATAAAGCAGAACATGATTAATGTATTACTTGTTGATGATCATCCTCTGGTAAGAGATGGCATCAGAGCCCGTCTGGAATCAGAACAGGGTATTTATATTGCTGGTGAAGCTCAGAACGGACAGGAAGCTCTGGACTTTGCCCGACAACAATTGCCCGATGTGGTGCTGATGGATGTCAGTATGCCGGTCATGAATGGTCTTGAAGCCACCCGGATATTCAAAGAGACCTGGCCGGATCTGCGTATTCTGATCCTGAGTATGCATGACAACCGGGAATATATTATGCAGCTTATCCAGGGAGGTGCCTCTGGCTATATCTTAAAAGATGTCGGCTCAGATGAACTGATTAAAGCGATTGAAACTGTGCATCAGGGAGGCACTTATTTTAGCTCAGGTGCTTCACAAAGCCTGTTCAGAGCAGAAACTGTTATACCTCCAGCCCAACCGGATAGTGGATTAACACCCAGAGAATCAACTGTACTGAAGCACCTGGCGGAGGGGCAAAGTAATAAAGAGATTGCCCGTATTCTGGATATCAGTGTGCGAACGGTTGAAACCCACCGTCAGAACATTAAACAAAAGCTTAATATCCATACGGCTGCAGGGCTGGCACGATATGCTATAGAAAACGGCCTGATCGATTAATTGACATATCCTGTCCGGCATCAGTGACCGTAGACCTTTTCTATGGCGGGCAGATATTCTGCTGGGTATCTGTCAGCCTCTTTTCTTTTACCTGGATAAAAAAACGGGCGCAAAGGCCCGGTGACAGTCTGTCTGAAAAACATAACGATTGAAAAAGAAAGAAAAGTGCTCTGTTCATTACTGCAAAGTCGCAGTCGGCTTACCTCCAACATAGTAAATACTGGTCTTTTCCTTAAACCCGGAACAAAAAACAGTCATGTTAAAAAACAGCTGTTAACGTGTATCCGTGATCTGATTTTTGATACACATAATCAGAAGCATGCGCCTGATCACTGAAAACCAGTTTAGGGAAAACTGGCAAAATGGAATATGTCCGTTTATATCCTGGTATGTTGCCGCAGGTACAAAGATGTATTCTGGCTGTATTAAAATCTTTTTTCTGATACAGAGTTTTACTGATAACCTATGGAGAAATATCATTTCTGTTGATAAATAGCTGAATCCTTTTCTTCTCACTACTCATTATGGAACATGATTATGCCAACAGGACGACTAAGACCGGCTACACCTGATGATGCCGCTCAGATCCTGCAACTATCCGCAGCATTGGGTTACTCTCTATGCAGTGAAGCGGAGCAAAGACAACGATTAGTCACTTTACAGCATTCAGACCGGGATCAGATCTGGGTATATGAGACAGAAAGCAGGTTACAGGGCTGGATTCATTTCTTTCAGGCATTGAGAGTCGCTTCTGATAGTTTTATTGAAATAGGCGGTCTGGTGGTCAGTGAAGACTCTCGTCGTCAGGGAATCGGTCAGAAACTGGTTCAGCAGGCTGCTGAGGAAGCCCATAAGCAACAGACTACCCTGAGAGTGCGGTGTAACGATAAACGTAAAGCCACCCACCAGTTTTACCTGAGTTGTGGCTTTTCGGCAGATAAAGTTCAGCAGGTGTTCCGATTAACTATCTGAATATACTCTTATTGGTTATCAGGCATATTCCACACCGCGACACTGATATCCTGAGGCAGATTCTGTTTTCCAGCGGATATCAAACTGCTCGGGGAAGGGACCGTCTTTGTAATCAATACAGCCATCAACCTGCACATCATTCAGTAAGAAGATCTGGCGTACTATTTCAGGAATCATGACGCGTCCGATATGAATCCCCAGACATTCATGCATGCCGTAACCAAAATGGAAGGTATTGGTTTCTGAGCGGCCAGGCAAAAACTCATCATGACGGGCAAAGATCGTCTCATCGAACATAGCAGAGCCGACCAGAGCAATGACGATGGTGCCGGGTTCTACCTGAGTCGCAAATTCAGTACCCTCTGCCAGAACAGTCTGCTGCTCACACATTCTGAACAGGTACGGGAAGGCCGGATTAAAACGCAGAGCTTCAAAAACATAGTGGTCAAACTCTGCTGTATCCTCTTGCTGTGCCAGTTGATGCAGCTGTTGGTGAATATCTTTTCTGTTCAGAAGTTCAGAAATAGCATTTACCACGGTATTGGATGTGGTTTCTACGGTTCCAATCAGCAGGCCACCGACATTCTGGGCAACACGGGTCAGGTCAAAGTCCAGCGCTCCGGTCAGAGACAGTTTAATCAGTCGGGATGCAGGGTCATCCAGTTGCTCTCCTGCTTTCAGATCGGCAATACGACGCTGTAACAGGGCTCCCAGATAGGTTGCCATCTCTTCACTGCCTTTAATCCGGTTAGCGCTTACCAGTGCCGGGTCTTTGACATCTGAGGCATTGAAAGGCTGATTATGGAAAGCATCGTACTGGCTCCAGAAGGACCAGTTTAACAGCTCTTCTTCAGTGATGCCGTCAAAGCCAAAAAAGTCCTGCACCAATCTGACCGGAATAGCACGGGACAGGCCGCTGACCACATCAACTGAACCATCTGCCTCTTGTAGCACTTTCGCTGCCTGGCTGGCGACAAAACCCCGGATATCCGGCAGCTGCTCAAAATCCAGAATGGAGCGCATAACAGACTTTTCCCGCCAGTGTCTGGCTGTATCGTCCTGAGCCATCCAGTATTCGCCCTGCTTGGGTTTATACAGGGCCACAGTAAAAATATCATGCTGACGCAATACCGTCGTACAGTCTGAAAACCGACTGACGACAGTAACTCCTGGTAATTGAAGGACCGGGCACTCATGTCTGAGTTCGTGATATAACACCTGCGGATCTTTTTGTATCCATTGATACAGTGTTGACCATTGCTGATCACAAGGTACAGCACTGAGTTTTGATAGATAGTGGCCCATGATTCTCTCCTGATTCTTGTTTGGATTTCCTTGCGAGCCACCATATTAACCATTTGAATGAATTTTATTTATTACACTCTAATACAGCCTGGATTTGTGAAAACTGTTGTTATCTCATACCTGCCACCCAGGTATATATGTAACCCGTTTTGGCAGAAAAGCTCTTAAACATTAATCAGATGTGTTTTCCGGACCTTAGTCGATTAAAGTTAACCAGGGCAATGACGACCCCGGATAAAATCAACCCCATACTGAACAGGTGTACCGTCGTAATGTTTTCTCCTAACAGCAGCCAGGCCAGCAAACCACTGAAGACTGGCAGGGTGTAATACACCAGAGATGATCGTACCGGTCCAAGAATGGCAATCGCTCGTCCCCATACCAGATAGGCCAGAAACGATGCCATCACTCCGACATAAAATATAGCTCCCCAGGCCCCGGTATTAATGCTCATCACGGAAAATGACTGCTGATACAGTTCATACAGACAAAATGGCAGCAGCATCAGTAATCCGGGAACAAAAGAAGCGAACTGCAAAGACCAGCCACTGATACCTTTCGGAGAAAATTTCATCATCAAGCTATAACCGGCAAAACAGATCGCCGCCAGTAACATCCAGCCATCTCCCGCAGATAAAGTCAGCGAAGCCAGCCTCTGCCAGTCACCTCCTGAAACCAGTACCACCACGCCGATAATCACCAGCACAATACCCGCCAGTTTATTAAAGCCGATGGCTTCTTTAAGAAATATCCGGGCCAGAACAATCACAAACACAGGAAAGGTAATCGCAATCAGGGAAAGATTCATCGCAGTGGTTGTATGACTGGCCACGTAAATCAGAGTGTTAAACAAGGCCACACCGGGTACAGACAGAGCGAGAATAAAGCCTTTATGCTGCCAGACCAGAGGCCACTCCCGCTGTATCGGTTTAATCGCAAATGGCAGAAAAACAGCCGTGGCTACCAGCCAGCGGAGGAAAGCCAGTGTGATTGGCGGAACCTGATCCATAAGCCCACGGGCCACCACAAAATTGCCAGACCAGATGATGGTGGCCGCCAGGGCACACAGGAAGCCAATCAATAAAGGCTGATGCTGATGAGTCAAAATACACTCTCCGGTATAATCTCTGTATTATTGCTACTGAAAGCCATACAGAGACTATACCGACAGCAAAGTGCGCAACAAAGCCAGATAATTGATCGATGCATGAATCATTAGCGTCATTACCTATACTTATAACATCCGGAAAACAACGAGCGCACTTTTTTGGTCTTTCGTTATAATATTGATGGCACATGAGATTCATGTGGAGCAGACCAGGCATTTTACCGATTGGCGTAAACGGGTAGTTTCTGCCAGAAATCAGCAGACATAAAAAAACCGGCCATAAGACCGGTTTTTTCAGCATCTGTCTGTTTTCAGATAGATGATTTTACTGTCAGCAGCCTGTTATTACAGGATGTCCAGCAGCTCAACCTCAAATACCAGCACAGAGTATGGAGGGATAGAGCCCGCACCACGCTCGCCATACGCCAGGTCCTGAGGAATAGTCAGGCGCCATTTAGAACCTGCTGGCATCAGCTGCAGAGCTTCAACCCAGCCTTTAATTACGCCATTTACCGGGAATTCTGCTGGCTGACCGCGTTGTACAGAGCTGTCAAATACTTCACCACTGATCAGTTCACCGTGGTAGTGAACACGAACTTTATCGGTTGCGGCAGGCTTTTCACCTTCACCAACTGCCAGTACTTCGTACTGCAGGCCGGATTCAGTGACAGTAACGCCTTCTTTTTTAGCGTTATCTTCCAGGTAAGCGTTACCTGCATCAATTTCTACCTGATGCTGAGCTTTCTGCTTTTCAGCCAGGCGCTGCTGAATTACTTCAAAAGCTTCGTGCAGCTCCATGTCTGTCAGACGGCTGTCAGCGCCTTCAAACGCTTCACGCAGGCCAGCAGCAACGTGATCCAGTTCCAGACCATCGATACCACTGCTTGCCAGCTGCTCGCCCATCTGACGACCAATGCCATAACTTACTTTTGCTTCTACTGTTGCCAGTTCGCTCATTATTTCACTACCAATTGATTTTAAAAGAAAAAGCATTTTACCAATCTGAGTCAACATTACCAGCGTGTACTCAGATAGCAATAAAGCCTGCTTTATTTTAGTGCGCAGGAAAATCCACTATTCATGGCAAAATAAGCAGATTTTTAAACCATATCTGGTTTACTTTTACGTAAACGTTTCATATAGTCTGATGTGTAGGAACGTGACTTTGCCAGGTTTTCTGTCTATAGCTTTCTATAGAACAAAGACGTTCCACGGCATAAATAGAAGACGTTTTACTGTCCGGGGAACCCGGCAATGTTCGTTTCAGAGTTCAGATCGCTGTCACCGTAAACGCATCAGTTTACAGTAACAGAGGCAGACACAATCCGCTCAGATCTGCACCTCTGACACAATCAGATGGCTTAAGACAAGAACAATAAGGGAAGCTTATGAGTAACTCAAAGCAGTCCGAAGCCCAGGTTGTACACGCACCTGTTTTTATCAGTGGCGATGACCTGGAAACCCCAACGCTGAAAATTCTGCGTCAGGATGGCACCACTTATGAAGGTGCTGAACTGCCAGAAATCGATCAGGCACTGGCGCTGAAGATATACGATACTTTCCTGTTTATCCGCGCGCTGGACGAACGTATGGTCGCTGCTCAGCGTCAGGGCCGTATCAGCTTCTACATGACCGAAATCGGTGAGGAAGCTGCTGATATCGGCAGTACTGCTGCCCTTGATCCTGAAGATATGATCATGGCTCAGTACCGTGAACAGGGTGCTCTGGCATTCAGAGGTTTCCCTCTGGAGCAGTTTATGCATCAGTTGTTCAGTAACGAAAACGACCTGGGTAAAGGTCGTCAGATGCCGATTCACTACGGATCAAATGAACTACACTACATGACCATCTCTTCTCCGCTGGCCACTCAGCTGCCACAAGCAGCCGGCTATGCGTACGGTCTGAAGCTGGAAGAGAAGCAGAACTGTGTGATCTGTTACTTTGGTGAAGGGGCCGCCTCTGAAGGTGACTTCCACGCTGCGATTAATATGGCAGGTGTTTACAAAGTACCCGCAATCTACTTCTGCCGTAATAACGGTTATGCCATTTCAACCCCATCCAGCGAGCAGTTCGCCGGTGATGGTATTGCGCCCCGTGCCGTTGCCTATGGTCTGAAAGCGATTCGTGTTGATGGCAATGATGTACTGGCCGTACTGAAAGCCACTCAGGAAGCCCGTCGTCTGGCAGTAGAAGAAAATCAGCCAGTGCTGATTGAGGCCATGACCTATCGTCTGGGCGCTCACTCAACATCTGATGACCCATCCGGCTACCGTAGCAAGAAAGAAGAAGAGAAATGGCGCGAAAAAGATCCTGTCGCTCGCTTTAAGAACTGGCTGATTGCCCAGGGCTGGTGGAGCGAAGAACAGGATGCCGCTGAAATGGCACAGAAACGTCAGAACGTTCTGGATGCTATGAAGAAAGCGGAAACTGTTCCATCGCCTAAAGTCGATGAACTGATTACTGATGTCTACGATGTCCCTCCACAGCATCTTCAGGATCAGCTGGATGAGCTGAAAGCTCATATCCGCCAGTACCCTGAAGCCTATCCGAAAACTGCTGGGAGATTAGACGATGAGTAATATGAATCTGCTCCAGGCGATCAATAACGCCCTGGATATCGCCATGGGCAAAGACAACAAGGTCGTGTGTTTCGGTGAAGATGTTGGTCACTTTGGTGGGGTATTCCGTGCGACCAGTCATCTGCAGGATAAATACGGCAAAAGCCGCTGCTTTAATACTCCGCTGACAGAACAGGGGATTATCGGTTTTGCTAATGGCCTGGCTTCAGGCGGCCATAAACCGGTTGCTGAGATCCAGTTTGCCGATTATATCTTCCCGGCATTTGACCAGATTGTGAACGAAGCCGCTAAGTTCCGTTACCGTTCTGGTGACCAGTTCAGCGTAGGCGGCCTGACAATTCGCTCTCCTTACGGTGGTGGTATTCACGGTGGCCTGTATCACTCTCAGTCTCCGGAAGCTTACTTTACTGGTACGCCAGGTCTGAAAGTGGTGATTCCCCGTAACCCTTATCAGGCAAAAGGTCTGCTGTTAGCGTCTATTCGTGACGATAACCCGGTGATTTTCTTTGAGCCTAAACGTCTTTACCGTGCATCCACAGGTGAAGTGCCGGAAGAAGATTACGAGATCGAACTGGGTAAAGCCGAAGTGGTTCAGCAAGGTACGGATATTACCGTACTGGGCTGGGGCGCTCAGATGGAAGTACTGGAAAAAGCCGTTGAAATGGCAGCCAAAGACGGTATCTCCTGTGAACTGATCGACCTGCGTACTCTGCTGCCATGGGATGTAGACACTGTAGCAGAATCGGTTAAGAAAACCGGTCGCCTGCTGATCAGCCACGAAGCGCCTAAGACCGGTGGTTTTGCTGGTGAAATTGCGACAGAGATTCAACAAAAATGCTTCCTGTATCTGGAATCTCCTATCGAACGTGTCACCGGTCTGGATACTCCATTCCCGCTGGCACACGATAAAGAATATATGCCTGATCATCTGAAGAACTACGAAGCGATCAAGCGCAGCGTTAATTTCTGATAAAGGTAGGAGTAACTCATGATTCAAGAATTTATCCTGCCGGATATCGGTGAAGGCATCGTTGAGTGCGAACTGGTGGAGTGGCTGGTTAAAGAAGGCGATATCATCTCTGAAGATCAGCCAGTGGCTGATGTGATGACCGATAAAGCCCTGGTTCAGATTCCGGCCATGCACCACGGTAAAGTGGTAAAACTGCATTATAAACAGGGTGAAATCGCTAAGGTTCACGCTCCGCTGTTTGCGGTAGAAGTCGAAGGTGACTACGCAGAAGAAACGGCTGCGGAAACAGCCACTGAAGCCGCACCGGTCGCAGAAGCCACGGAAACGACAGCAGCACCAGCGGCCACTGGCGGAAAAATCGTTAAAGACTTTATCCTGCCAGATATTGGTGAAGGTATTGTTGAATGCGAACTGACGGAATGGCTGGTTCAGGAAGGCGATGCGGTCGTTGAAGATCAGCCAGTGGCTGATGTGATGACCGATAAAGCCCTGGTTCAGATCCCCTGCATGGACCATGGCCGCATCGTTAAGCTGTACTATAAACAGGGCGAAATCGCTAAGGTTCACGCCCCTCTGTTTGCCATTGAAGTCGATTCTGACGAAGCTGCACCGGCGGTTGCTCAGTCAGCAGCAGAAACCGTTGCAGAACCTGCTCCGGCAGCAGCGTCTGTCGCTCCGGCTGAAACCGCAACCGATACTCGTCCGGGCAAAGCCCTGGCCAGTCCAGCAGTACGCCGCATCGCCCGTGAACATAACGTCGATATCAGCCTGGTGACAGGCTCCGGTAAAGATGGCCGGGTGCTGAAAGGCGATATTATGGCCTTTGTGGAGAATGGCGGAAGTTCTGCTAAAGCTGCACCAGTCGTTGCTACACCAGAAACAACAACTGCAAGCCAAAGCGCATCGGCTGTTCAATCTGTGCCTGTTGCAGCAGGAGAAGACCGTGTTGAGCCAATTCGTGGTATTAAAGCCGCGATGGCACGTCAGATGGTCAGTTCCGTATCCACTATTCCGCACTTTACCTACGCGGAAGAGATGGATATCACAGCACTGGTTGCCCTGCGCAAACAGCTGAAACCGCGTATGGAAGCGGACGGGATCAAACTGACTCTGATGCCATTCTTTATGAAAGCACTGGCATTAGCGGTACAGGAATATCCGGTACTGAACAGCCGCGTTAACGATGATTGCACCGAACTGACCTACCTGGCCAGCTGCAATATCGGTATGGCCGTTGATACGCCAATCGGCCTGCTGGTGCCAAACGTGAAAAACGTTCAGGCACTGAGCATCCGTGAAATTGCTGTTGAGATTAACCGACTGATCGAAGCGGCTCGTGCCGGTCGTGTCAGTCAGGAAGATCTGAAGGGTGGTACGATCAGCATCTCTAACATTGGCGCTCTGGGTGGTACGGTGGCAACACCTATTATCAACAAACCTGAGACCGCCATTGTAGCCCTGGGTCGAACTCAGTCCCTGCCACGTTTTGACGCAGCAGGCAATGTCACGGCGCGCGACATTATGCAGGTTAGCTGGTCCGGCGATCACAGAGTGATTGATGGCGGCACCATCGCCCGCTTCTGCAATCTGTGGAAACAGTGCCTGGAAGATCCCACCAGCATGCTGGTCGATCTGAGATAATTCAGGTAATTAAAGGCGTAGCCATCTGGCTGCGCCTTTTCCGTTCAGCCATTGTGATAAGAATAAAAAAGCATGTCTCATAACTATCCTTCTCGTTTACAGCACTTCTATATCAACGAAGAACAGTCCATCTATCTGATGAGCCATCAGGATGCTCAGAAGATTAAAGACTGGGTTAGCCTGTGTGAGGAGCAGTTAAATCAACATGGTTTTTCCAATATCGAATTTATCGGTAAAGGCGCTTATGGCTTTGTGTTTGGTGGTAACTCCGAATCCGGTACCCCCTATGTGTTCAAATTCTCCCGCATTAATCTGCCTCAGCATATTCAGGACCGGTTAGAAGAAGAAGCCTGGATGCAGCAGCATATCGATCACCCGAATATTCCTATGGTGAACGAGTACACCCGGATCGGTCGTCAGTCCGTGCTGATTATGGAACGGGCCAGAGGCATGGATCTGGAACAGTACAGTATCGAAAATGGTCCATTACCCCCTCGGCTGGTGGTAAAAATTGCTGCTCAGATGCGGGATGTACTGGTTGCCATGAGGGAGTTTGAAGAACGGGGCAGCGCCAAACCCATTGTGCATGGTGATATCAAACCTTCCAATATCGTCATCGACCCGGAGACCGAAACCGTTAAACTGATCGACTGGGGCTCCAGCGTTTTTGCTCAGGTGGATACCAAAGGCCAGGCGGTAGGGGATTCCGGTATCAGTATGATGAGTGCGGATCATCAGAACACTAACGCTAAGCTGGGCGATGTTTACTTTATTGGTGAAGAGCAGCTTAACGGCGCTCTGTCCTCTCCTCGTTTTGATGAACAGGGTGTAGCAGGCACACTGTATGCTCTGGCTTCCGGGCAATCCTGCCGTTACGGCACCAAAGCCATTCCACCCACTTCGCTGGGCCTGCCGATTGAATTTGCCCGTACTCTGCAGGCTATGCTGGATGATGATATTCAGAAACAACGTGTGGCGGGTGATTACTTTATTAAACAGATGCAAAACATGCGGCATCTGGTATTCGCAGAAGATGTCTGGCCCGATTATAAACCCCTGGTACCGGTCTGGAATCATGAAAACCATCAGGCGATTGATACTGTGGTGTACAGCTCGCGCAAAACCTTCCTGCGAGAAGAGCAGATGGAGCACTATCTGGTTGATGTGGATGATATTGAATTAGAAAAATACTACAAAAACTTTATGCATGGCATGGGGAAAACCGAGCGTGCTTTGCTGGCCAGTATCAGTCGTCTGGGCAAGTACCCGATTGTAGGCGGTCTGGCAGTGCACTGGGATGAAAAAGGCGTGCATATCGACTCCAGCCTGAACCTGCATAACCCGGAACTGCTACGCTCTTTTACTGCTTCAGTGAACAATATTGTTAATCTGGCTCGTTCTGTTCAGCGTGTGGGCATCTTCAAATGCTGTATGTTTAACGCCAGGGTGACCCTGCATATTGAACGGGAAGATGAGAATGTACCTTTCGTAGTACCAGAAAACACCCGAATTCCGTTTGATGTGATGCCTGCCCCTCCTGTAGAAGAGCCCAGCCGGAATCACTCCTACTTTGAAGACGGCGAAGACCCGGATGAACAACTGGAACTGCCGTCGGTAATCCGCCACGAAATTGAAAAGCTGAATGATATCCGCCATACCGGTTGTATCATTTTTGAGAGTCTGCCCACTCACCTGAAGATACACAGTTACTACGTACTGCTGGATGAGCATAAAAAACAGGAATTTGCGGATTCACTGGATATTATTCTGGCAAATGTACACCTGATTGATGGGCTGGGGATTTCAGGTTTCATGAAGTTGCCTTATAAAAACACCCGGACCTTTACTCACCTGGCACATCAGCCGGATCACTTTTATCCGAAGAACCCGCTGGTAAATCCCGTTGGATAAGAGATGAATCAACGGGTAAATCGTGCACTCTGAACTAATATTATAGTCAGAGTGCACTATCGACAGCCCGGAAAACCTCCCCGGTCTGCGTTTCTCTTTTTGATGTTCTTGTATCAATAAAATACTGTGTGGTACTTAACGCTTTATGCCTGAACAGAGAGCAAAGAGCCTGTTTGCTCTTCTGGCATATTTTCCTGCAGGGCTGCCATTAAGGCGTCGAAATCCAGATCTCCGTCTTCATTAAAAAATCCGGCAGTCGTTTCTTCACCAAACATTTCTGTCAGTTTGCTTTGCAAATCTCCCTCTTCAGGCGGTGGTGGAGGGGGAGGCATCATACCACCTTGTCCCTGGCCTTGCGGTGAAGGCCCACCCTGTGGTGCCTGGCTGGCGAATAACTCTTTCATGCTCTCAATATCGACGCTGCCATCTTCTGAGACAATACCGTCTGCATCTTCACCAAAACGATGTGTCAGTTTTTCCTGCAGTTTGTCGGTATCGATATCACCGCTTTCAATTTTCTCTACCAGATTGTTCAGACGCTCTTCCGGGCTGAGTTCCTGGCCTCTCATTGGCCCCTGACCTGACTGGATACCTGAAATATTCATATGCTTAAGCTCCATTATGTTGTTAAACACTCCGTACAGAGCAAAGCATATTCCTTTCAATGCCTTCTTTTTGGTACTTTACCGCTTCTTTGCTATCTCTTGACGACTTATTTACAAAAGGGTGTTAGTTGGGGATTCATAGCCGCAATAGTATTGTTTGCAGTCAGATGAAATATAAACATCTGGCAATAATAAGCTCTGAAGCGCGGAAAATATTTGCCGGTTTAGTTGCTGGAGCGGCCAAAAAGCTCCGGCCACCTTTAAAACGCTGGATGGAGGTGATCAGATAAATCAGACTTTTTAAGTGACCTCCAGGCCCGTCAAGCGGGCCTGGGTTCCGTTGGTGTGGGGTATCCTGATATGGCTGAAGGCCAGTGTCAGGCGATTCCGGTTTTATGCATCATGCGTAGCAGAGCCTGCATCGCTTCAGGCTCCCTTCGTTTAATCTGATTAGCAATCTGATACTGAAAATAGTAGCTGATCTGTTTAACGTCACTGACTGGATACAGGCAGTCATCTCCCGGCAGAACTGGCGTATTCGTGACTTTGTCTTCATCTACCAGCATCGCCTCTATACTGCCATCACTATACAGGCTCCAGCTATGCACTTCTGCCAGCTGGAAGCTACGCTCCTCTTCCATCAGGCTGACAATATGAGTGCCAGTGATATCCGGAACAGCCTGCATGACGTAGCGTTCTTCATCAGGAATAAACTCATAGACCTCAATTGATTTTTCCAGCTCAGCAATCTTGTGCTCAGGAGGTTCACTGAATACAGTCTCTGATTCATAGTCGTAGTACCCCTGCCACTGACCGCCTTTCGGATCACAGGCATCTTCTGCAGAGATCACTTCCTGAAGCCAGGGAACGATACCGGTTATTCTGCCATTTTTTTGCATGCCCCAGCCAATCAGACGCAGGGAAAAAAGGGTGGATGGGTCACTTGGGTGACTGTAAACCATCGCCAGACCATCCAGCTCGGGAGCGATGCGGATAAATTTTTTTTCATCCGGATCAGTACGCACCTGACGGCTGAACAGATCAATGACATTGTTAACAGTACCGGACTGTGCAGGTGAGGTATTCATAGCATCCCTCCTGTCCCTGTTAACAGGGAATCAGTGTTGCGGTACAGCATTTCCTGTTTCACAAATACTATTCGATTAATTCTGAATCGCAGTGATAGGAAACGAGAAAGCCTGATAAATCAGACACCTGTATGTTCAGCATAGTTCATTCTGAATCAGGTGCCAGCTTTTCCGACTATTTTGCCAGGGATTATACTGGTAGTAACGGTGAGGTATAAACCGGTTCTGATATTACTATGTGTACTCCTGATAGCGCATGATTATCCGGGGAGTTCAGTTCTGACGGGGAAACAGTCCACAGCTTCTCAGGATCTGATTCCAGATGCTGGTATGCTTCTGGTTTGCTGTCAGATATGCCTGCCAGAGTCCCTTTTGCTCCTGATCCAGCCAGTTTTTTCTAAAGGTTTCCATTGCCTGATTGCTGGTGCTGAACAGAAACAGCTGATTGATTCTGGGCAATAGCTGGCTGGCTATTCTGTTATGGTGCGCCAGCTCGGGCTGTATTGCTTGCAGATAAAACTTTTGTAACACGTTAAACAGTTTTTTTGCTCTGGGTGTTGGGCGTCCTGTCAGACACAAAGGACGCTGGTTAAATTTCTGTTCCAGCATAGCGCTGGTCTGGTTCAGCTCGGAAGTACTGAGTTGCAGGGTTTTTAATACAGATTGCAACAGCGGCTGCTGGTACAACGACTGAAGGTTCTGCTCCAGCATGGCGCCATCAACATCCGCTGTCAGAGGATTATCACTGATCTTTAGCAGGTGATCCATCGCAGTGGTCAGTGAGAGATATTCCGGAGTCTGTCCTGGAGTGAGAACAGGCTGGGTATTGGCAAACTGATTCTCCAGTTCCGGGCCAGAAAACAGCATCTGCTGAAAAACCAGTGGCATAATTTGCTGTTTGTGCTGATGCAGTTGTTCAAGTCTCTGAACAAAGTCATTATCTTCCAGTCGCCACTGCTCCCGTTTTTCATAGCAGGGGCTGAGTTTTTGCCAGAACTTATTCTCGTAGATAAAACGCTGAGAAGCGGGCATTACCTTACCCAGATTGCTGTTGCGCTTATTGATCAGCTCCATCAGTTCACAACGGCTGAAGTCCCAGACTTCTACCAGACCTTGCTCAAATTCCGGAATAGATTGTAAACGCATACGTTTTTCAGGATAGCGTATGCTATCAAGAGGCTGGTTTTCTGGCTCAGGGATATCCAGAATATTGGCCAGACGGGCCTGATAGTCATCAAACCTGTATTGCAGGCTGTCCCCTTTAGAACAGGCTGCCAGTACAACAGATGTCACCAGAAGCAAACCGCTTCTGGTGATCAGGGTAACAATTAGCTTGCTGTTTTTCTCAGACGCCAGCATAACAGTATCGCCGCACAACTCAGACCTGCAATCAGGCCATACCAGAACCCTGACACACCTTGTGCCGGAACAATAATATCAGTTAAAGCCAGTACGTAACCCAGGCCCATTCCGATCACCCAATAGGATACCAGGGTGATTGGCATAATGATTTTAGTATCTTTATAACCTCTTAAGGCACCACTGGCGCTGACCTGAAGGGCATCCGATAACTGAAAAACGGCTGCCAGATGCAGCAGGGTTACCGCCAGGGCAATAACCTCTGTATCTGCAGTATACAAGCGTGCAATAGATTCCGGCAGAAAGAACATAATACTGGCAGTAAACCCGGAGGCGATCACTGTGCAGATAATACCGGTTATGGCAACAAAGCGCGTGATCCTGCGAGAGACGTAAACTGCCTCAGGCGCAGTGTCATCGGTATGTTTGCGTTTTTGTTCACCAAGACTATGACCCACTCTGACTGTTAAAGCCATTGCCAGACTCAGAGGTATCATAAAGGTCACAGACGTGACATTCAGTGCAATCTGGTGTGCCGCTACCTGAGTTGTGCCCAGGTGGGCAATAAACAGGGCAATGGTAGTGAATAGTCCAACTTCGAAAAAGATAGCTACGCCAATAGGTAGTCCCGTTTGCAGAATCGTATTCAGTATACGGGGCTCCGGCAATGAAAAATGTTGAAAAGGCGTTGTTTGCTGATAGCGTGAACGATAGCGGATATTCAGCCACATCATAATAACAGAAGACCAGACTGCAATGGCTGTGGCAATACCGCAACCCAGCACACCTAAAGCGGGAATCGGCCCCCAGCCAAAAATCAACACGGCGTTAGCCAGTATATTAATTAACAGAGCGATAACACTGATGATCAGTACCGGTTTTGTCAGGCCAAGGCCTTCGGTATAACTGCGCATAGTCTGATAAAGACCGATTGCCGGAAAGGCCAGCATAATCCCCAGAAGATAGTCTGATACCAGATCATACAGGTGTACCGGAGCCGACATCAGATCCAACACATAGGTATGGAAAGAGATCAGAATAATACTGATCAGTGACATAGCCAGCCCCAGCCAGAACCCCTGAAATGTAAAAGGTCCGGTCTTTTCCGGTTTGTTTTCCCCTTGCCACTGAGCAACAAATGGCGTCAGACCAAGCATCACACCCGCCATGAACAGAAACAAAGGTGTCCAGATGCTGGCTCCCAGAGCCACCGCAGCCAGTGCATCGGCGCCAAGACGGCCTGTCATAAGCGTATCAGCAACAGCCATACCCGACTGAGCCAGCTGGGCGCCCATTATAGGAAGTGCAATGATAAGCAGTTTGTAGACTTCGGTACGAAAGTCTGTACCGTTTTCTGTATTATCCGGTAGAAAAGAGGATGACATAACAACCTGAAAATTAGATAAAAAAAGAAAATGAACTGATTCGGAAGGACATCATAAAAGCAGCTTATTCTAGCGATCAGAGTAAAGCTTGTCTGTAACGGTTTGCTCAGTGTCAAAAAAACAGGATGATTTTCTGAAAAGCTACTCCATCTCAGTATAATGCTGACTGCATTTATTTGACTGGCTGAGGTTAGCTGTGAGTGATCTTCATCATTGTGATGATCTGATTCGAATTTTTAATGATCTTTTTCTGATCAGTGAGAACACCCGTCTGGTTCGTGGAGATGATGAGCCAATATATCTGCCTGCATCTATGACCGGCAGTGAGCATCAGGTTATTTTTGCCCATGGTTTTTATGCCAGTGCTATGCATGAAATTGCCCACTGGTGCGTTGCCGGGGCTAAGCGCCGTTTACTGGAAGATTATGGCTACTGGTATGAACCTGATGGCCGGACAGAGCAGCAACAGCGGCTATTTGAGACCGTTGAAGTGGTTCCTCAAGCAATGGAAAAGTGTTTTTGCAGCGCGGCAGGGTTTCCCTTTCGGGTCAGTGTCGATAACCTGAATGGATCTCCCGGAGATACCTCAGGCTTTTCTCATAACGTCGATCTCAAAGCTCAGAAATATCTGAATCATGGATTGCCCGGTCGGGCCCAACGCTTTTTTGACGCCTTAGCAGACTATTATCAGACCGGATCTGTTACGGTATTAAGTCCTGATGTACGTCATTTATCGGATAAAAAAGTATCAATAATGTTGGCAGAATGTTGATTATCAACTATTTTTTAATAGCATTATGAATGCTAATGATTCGCATAAAACCTTGTTTTTATGATTGATCTGGGTTTAAATAAAATTATTCTCATTTTTATTAGATATTTTATTTTTAACGATTTAATCGGTGCAGAATATGACAAGACTGAGTACTCTGAAAAAAGTGGTTGCTGGTATGGTGCTGGCTACAGGGGCATCTGTTGCTTTCAGTGCAAATGCCGCTGAAATCAATATCTATTCAGACCGACAGGCATTTCTGTTGAAGCCTATTCTGGATGCCTTCACAAAAGAGACGGGTATTAAAGTAAAAGTTGTATTTGCAAAGAAAGGGATTATTCAGCGACTGAAGAGCGAGGGTAAAAACAGCCCGGCAGATCTGTTGTTAACGTCTAATGTCAGCAACCTGAACAGGGCCGTTGATGCGGGCGTCACTCAGGCTGTTAACGACAGTGTGATTAATGCCAATGTTCCGGCTCAGTATCGTGACCCGGATGGCCACTGGTTTGGTCTGACTACACGGGCTCGTATTATCTATGCTTCGAAAGATCGTATTGAACCGGGTAGTGTGACTCGCTATGAAGATCTGGCGAAGCCTGAGTTTGAAGGCCGTGTATGTACGCGTAAAGGTGATCATACTTACAATATTGCTCTGATTGGCTCCATGATTGCCGCACACGGTGAAGCAGAAGCCAAAGCCTGGCTGGAAGGCGTGAAAAATAATCTGGCCCGTAAGCCGCAGGGCAATGACAGAGCCCAGGTCAAAGCGGTTAAAGAGGGCGTATGTGATATCGCCGTGGGCAACAGCTACTACTATGGCAAAATGCTGAATAATGAAGAGCAACGTGCCTGGGCCGAGTCTGTGAATCTGATTTATCCTAATCAGGATGATCGTGGTACCCATGTGAATATCAGTGGTATGACCATGACGAAAAGTGCGCCTCACCGTGATAGTGCGATTAAGCTGATGCGTTTCCTGACAGAAGATACTGCTCAGAGGATTTATGCAGAGCAGAACTTTGAGTTTCCGGTTAAGCCAGGTGTTACGCAGAACAAACTGATCGAAGGCTGGGGACAGTTTAAAGCGGATCAGGTTTCTCTGGCAGAAGTGGATAAGCACCGTAAACGTGCTGCTATGATGGTTAATGAAGTGGGTTATAACCAGTAAGTCATCTGTGTTAAACATATGATTTGGCTTGAAAAACCTTTAAAAACAGAGGAGTATAACTCCTCTGAATTCGGGGTGGCTTTAACGGCTGCCCCTTTGCATATCTGACTTATATGAATTTTCAGCCACAGTTATCCGATAAAAATAAAAAGAGCTTTCTGAAAGCCCTTTTTTCTGACAGAACACCTGCTCCACCCGGAACAGGTTATTGGCAGTGGACGGTGTGGGCCATTGCGGCCATCGTGCTTTTGCCCGTTCTGTCTGTCATCTGGCTATCGATGTTCCCTGAAGAGAATATCTGGCCCCATCTGTTTGATACCGTATTGCCCGATTACGTTAAGACAACGTTGTTGCTGATGCTGGGCGTTGGTGGGCTATCTGCACTGACAGGCGTCTCCACGGCCTGGGTAACGACCATGTATGATTTCCCCGGACGGCGAATTTTTGAATGGGCTTTACTGCTGCCTTTTGCTGTCCCGGCCTATGTTATCGCTTATGTTTATACCGATATGCTGGAGTATTCCGGTTGGTTACAGGGTGGGCTAAGAGAGCTGTTTGGCTGGCAAACAGCCAGAGATTACTGGTTTCCTGAGATCCGCAGTCTCGGTGGTGCTGTGTTGATGATGGGGCTGGTGCTGTATCCCTATGTTTTTATGATGGTCAGGGCGACGTTTATTGAGCAGTCGGCCTCATTGAGAGATGCGGCGCGAACCCTGGGCTGCACACAGCGTCAGGTTTTCTGGCGAATTTCTTTACCCACGGCACGCCCGGCACTGGCTGTAGGGCTGGCACTGGTATTGATGGAAGCTTTGAATGATTTCGGAACCGTGGATTACTTTGCTGTTCGCACGCTGACGGCAGGTATTTATGATGTCTGGATGAATATGGGCAATATCGGAGGTGCTGCTCAGCTAGCCAGTGTCATGATGTTGTTTATTCTGGCTCTGATCGGTATGGAGCGTTTTTCCCGGCGGCGTCAGAAGCAATTCTCCAGAGGGGATCGTTTTAAAGCATTTAACAGACAGAAATTAACCGGTAAGAAAGCTTTTTTCAGCTGGCTGATCTGTTTTATTCCGCTCTTGCTGGGCTTTATTGTTCCTGTACTGTCTTTGTCCCGCCACGCGATGGTGTACTTCGATGTATCCTGGACGCCAGAGTTTTTCAGCATGAGCTGGAACAGCTTTATGCTGTCGGCTTCTGCAGCTTTTGGAACTGTGTTACTGGGGCTTGTACTGGCTTATGGTAAGCGTCTGGTAAACCGGAAATCGGTGCAGAGAGCTGTTGCTGTGTCAGGATTGGGGTATGCGATGCCTGGCGCGGTTCTGGCGGTGGGCGTTATTATTCCTCTGGCCGCTTTTGATAATAGCATTGATGCGCTGTTTGAAAGCTGGTTTGGTGTTTCCACTGGATTGCTACTCAGCGGCACTTTATTTGCGGTTATTTTTGCTTATATGGTACGTTTTCTGGCGGTATCTGCAGGCAGTATTGAATCCAGTCTGGAAAAGGTCACGCCCAGTATGGATATGGCGGCACGTTCAATGGGATATAGCACGCTGGAAACTCTGCTGAAGGTCCATGTGCCCATTATTAAACCCGGCGTTCTGACAGCGGCTCTGGTTGTTTTCGTCGATTGTATGAAAGAGTTACCTGCTACTCTGGTTCTCAGGCCTTTTGATTTTGATACCCTGGCAACGCATGTTTATCAGTTTGCCTCTGATGAACTGCTGGAAGAGTCTGCGTTGTCTGCTCTGGTTATTGTGCTGGTTGGAATTATTCCGGTGATTTTGCTCAGCCGCTCGATCATTGCTTCCAGAAATGAAAAACGAGAGGCCAGCGCTGAATAGGCTGTTCTTATCACTGGTTAATATAAAATATAAAAAACGGGGACTTTTCAGTCCCCGTTCTGTTGACAGACATAGCACTTATGCACAGTGAAACCCGTTTCAGCGATGCAGTTCTTTCAGTTGCTGATGCAAGTTCAGCATCGCCACCACATTGGCTTCTGACTGATAATTATCCAGCCCCTGGTCTTCGAGCCACTGTTGTTTATTCTCCTGCCAGTGCTCGTATTCTATGTTGTACAGTAAAGGGGCTGCGGTAATATGGAAAGAAGCTTCATTTCCATAGGCAGAAAACATCATTTCCAGCCAGTGTTCATCCTCTCCCAGTCCGTCGCTGTAAACCGTATCGGTATCAATATCTGACTGCATTTCCCGAATGACTTCCAGCGGGCTGACGCCATGCATCATAAGGTCATCCAGACTGATTCTTTCATCATCAAACAGATAACTTTGTCCCTGTAGCCAGTGATCTTCAGGGATAATCAGAGTACTTTTTACCTGGCCGTCGGGCAGTGACCAGCAAACGGCAATGGGGAAGCCATCATCATCGGGACTACTACACTCAAAGTCGATAAAAATCGGAAACCGGGTCATGTATTTTCTCTTTTGTCTGATCGTTCAGGGATTCAGGGGGCAGATTAAAAAAGTAAGCGCTATTTTCGCGTGTTCTTCTTGCCAGTTCCAGTGCTTCTTTCTGATAGCACTGGCTGATTTGAAGCAAAATCCAGGGCAGAAATGCGGGACGATTGGTTCTGTCCTTTGGTTTTTTGGTCATATTCCTGGGCAGTAAATAGGGGGCATCTGTCTCTATCATCAGCCGATCCAGAGGAATATTATGTACCAGCTCCTGTAGCTCAGTACCACGTCTTTCATCGCATACCCAGCCTGTTATGCCGATATAAAGATCCAGATCGAGATAGCCAAACAGAGACTTTTTATCTCCGGTAAAACAGTGGATTACGGCATCTTTCAATTGATCCCGATAATACCTCAGCATTTCATGCTGGCGTTCAAATGCTTCTCTTTCATGCAGAAACATCGGCTTTCCGGTTTCAATAGCCAGCTCAATCTGTGCTTCAAAAGCGCTGATCTGTTGTTCTGATGTTGAAAAGTTGCGATTAAAATCAAGACCTGCTTCGCCAATAGCGACGCAGGCTGTTTCCATCGCCAGATCTTTCAGGGCTGCTGGTGTGCTTTTGTCGAACTGACTGGCATCATGAGGGTGTACGCCTGCGGTGAACCAGAGATTCTCCGGATATTGCTGGCAGAGTGTACTGGCGGCTTCTGATTCCTTAACGGATGTACCTGTCAGTATCATACGGGTTATGCCAGAAGAGACAGCTTGTTCTATAATTTCATTACGGCAATTATCAAAGCGATTGCTGGTCAGGTTTACACCAATATCTGTTAACGGCTCAGGTGCCTGCAACAGATTATTTCCTTCAGTTGCGGTCATTTACTTGGAATCCCGATAGAAAAAAACTATAAATTTAACTAATATTGGGTTCTCGCCGGGAGGTGAGCATCCTCGAGAACGATTTAAAGATAACATCACAAAGTGGAGTGACCCATGGCAGGGGTATTAGCAAGTGTAGATTCCCGTACTCAGCTTGTCGGTGAAAACCGTCTGGAGCTGCTTATGTTCCGGCTGTTAACCGGACAGCTGTTTGCCATCAATGTGTTTAAAATCCAGGAAGTGATGCGTTTGCCTGCACTTTCTAATCTGCCTCACCACCATCCTTACGTCGTGGGTGTAACTCATCTTCGTGGTCAAACTGTGACTGTGATTAATCTGAGTCAGGCAATTGGTATGCCTGCTTTACAGCCAACAGCAGACAGCAACCTTATTGTAACTGAATATAATAATTCTATTCAGGCTTTTCTGGTGGGTGGTGTTGATCGCATTATTAACATGAACTGGGATCAGATTATGCCTCCGCCCAGAACTACTGGACGTTCGCATTACCTGACTGCTATCACTCGTGTTGAAGAACAGATTGTTGAGATCATTGACGTAGAAAAAGTTCTTGCAGAGATCTCCCCATACCTGATTGATGTGGATACTGAGAGCCTGGATAATGAACTGCGTGAAGCGGCTCATGGGATGGAAATTCTCATGGTGGATGACTCCTCTACCGCCAGGTCTCAGGTCCAGGAAACAGTCGGTAAGCTGGGCATTACTATTCATCAGGCCTGTGATGGGCGCGAAGGGCTGGATCAGTTACGTGCCTGGGCAGATGCCGGAGAAGATGTGCCCAATAAGCTCCTGATGCTGATTACGGATGCTGAGATGCCAGAAATGGATGGTTATCGTCTGACCAAAGAAATTCGCGATGACCCTCGCCTTAAAGATATGTTTATTGTCCTGCATACCTCATTGAGCGGCAGCTTTAACAAGGCAATGGTGCAAAAAGTTGGCTGCGATGACTTTTTGTCGAAGTTTCAGCCGCATCAGTTGATTGATATTGTACTGAAGCGTGTTGCACAGGTAAAAGGCTTGCCTGAACCAGAACCAACCAGTTGAATCCCGATAATAAATACACTCCATATCAGGCAGCGAGTCAATAAGCTCGCTGTTTTATCAATAGCTTGCCAGAATATGCATTGTTAACTTTATGGTGATCATGTTCTGGAAGTGCCTTATTTCTAGCACTATTTATGTTCCTGAGGTGTCATGCTTACTGCTATTGACTTTTACTGAGTTAAGGTAAAAGCTTTCAGTCAGGCCCTGAGAAGGGCCTGATCTTTACTGGCGCTGATCCAGAGCACCAATCAGTTTGACTTATCCTGATGGTTAATCCCGTCGACTCACTGCAATAGCTACGACACCATCTTTGACAGAAACGCTCTGTAGATCATCGGCGTGCTCAGAGAAGTCGATAAAGCCAGAGATGCTGATTGCTTCTGGGTCACTGGTGCTGACCATATCCACACGCTTCAGTTCACCATTGGTGACATACAGCATCTGATTCTCAGGGTTGTAATCAATAATCTCCGCGGCACCTTCATCAAAGTTGCCAAGGGAAACAGAGCTAAGCTTGTTCAAGCGACCATCCGCCCCCAGTTGATACAGACTGACTGTTGCACTCATTTCATTAGCAACGGCCAGATAGGGAACTCCATTCTGCTCGAAGGTCACCATGCCTTCCGGCTCCAGGTCTCCGGCATTTTCTGGTTTCTGCTCGTAGTTAATATCATTAAAGTACTCAACCTGGCGAGGTTGATAAGGGTTCGTGATATCGTAGACAAAAATACCACCCTGTTTTTCCAGACCAATATATGCGAAATGGCGAGTGCCGATTTCTGCCAGTGCCAGAGCTTCGGGTTCCGCTCCTTTTTTCAGGCTTCTGGCATCAATTCCTTCGAAGAAGAAGCCTTCTTCATCGCCATCCACCCGGGAGTTAAATTGTTGAGGCAGAATACTCGCCAGTGTCTGCTCGAATTCTGAACCACTGTCAAAAATCAGTTCTCCGTTCATATCACGAATAGAGAAAGAGCGAGTACCTGCCATATACAACTGACGATATACACCGTCGTTATCCTGGCCCATATCACGGAATACTCTCAAAGATTCACTTTTCTGGGCTGATAGTTGCTGCTGCAGCTCTGCAGACAGTGCTGAACCACCCTGACTGTTTTTCAGCTTCTTGGCTTTGATGTAATCTTCCCAGCCATCGTATTCCCGATCATCACCTTCATTTGCGGTAACGAGATAATCCTTACCATTCACACGATAAGAGGCGATAGTATCTGGCTGATACAGAGCATAAATATTTTCCGGGTTGCTTTGCACAGGCTGAGCTTTACCATCATCAGACAGATCTACTGCCTGCCCACGCCAGCGTACTTCCCCCAGACCTTTCACCTCGGTAATCTTTTCTGCGTTCAGATCAATCAGACCGATGGCATTATTTTCCTGCAGCGATACCCAGGCCCGACTACCATCTTTGTTGACAGCAATATATTCAGGTTCCAGATCCTCTTTCAGTGTGCTGCCCGGTTTGATACGTACCCGTCCAGAAACCGGTACGTTAGCAAACCCCTGAGTGCTTACCTGAGCCACTTTTTTATCGTCAGACAGGGTGATAAAGCTGACGGAACCCTCCGGGTCCAGACGGTAATCATCTGAAGGCTCGCCTTCATTCGCCACTACCAGCTTGCTGGCACTGACAAAACGCACCATATCCGGTAAATGCCCGACATTAGCGGCATCAATAAACTGACCGTCAGCGCTGTACAGCAACACCTGGCCACCACCAATATCTGGATTAACCACCGTCTGAGCTGTTTGAGTCGTCTGGCAACCGGTTAAAAGTACCGATGAGACAGCGCCAGCCAGTGCTGTCAGTGCTAACTTTTTCATGTCGTCTGTTTATCCTTGTGTTGTCTTGTTTGATGTGAAATATGTTGAGCAGGTAAGTATGAAAAAATTCAATGTCATCCACGTGACAGCATGATGGGTCCGACAGGTATCGCTCTTTCGCAGCAGGTTAAGCCCCGATCTGATAATACTGGATTTTTATTTTCAGGATGTGACCGATTACTCCTGCCGGGAGCAGAGAGGTTCAGTGTGCTGTATGCTAGTAAATGTAATTGTTATTCTTTTTATGCCGACTTTATAAGAGGTGTTAACGCTATAATAGCTCTGGAGGCCAGTTATTACGCCAGTGTCCAGCAATATATTGCAATTGATCCAGCCAGCTGTCAGGTAAACTATTAGCATCAGCCATAGCTTTTAATGCCTTAATCTTTTTTTCAGCGGCCAGAACATCATCCATTACCTTTGTTGTAAGGTTATTTGCTGCAGCTGCTTTGCTGGCAATTTTCTGTACAACAACGGCTACCGTCACCCCGCCACGGTTTGCCAGCTTCTGAATCATGGGCACAGGTGTCGTATTATCTTCCAGCCAGGCTGCAGCTTCAGCCTGCTGTCTGGCCCAGACTTTACCGCCATTTGCCGCACAGGCTGTTTCAATACGAGATAAAGCGACATCTCTCTGATATCTGATATGACGTCGTAAGTCTTTCAGTGTCTCGCTAAATGTCATAGGAGAGTGTCTACACTCTCTGGTAATTCTCATACTGCTCTTATCAAGAGTCCAGGCGGAATAGCTGGTTGCAAAACCAATATCAGCCGGAGGCAAATTAAATTTTTCTTCGGCAGGCCACAGATGAAAAAGACGCCCTTCCCGTTCTAGCGTGATTTCACCAGATAGTGGAGGGCTGGTATCGGATACCGGCGCCCCCTTCTGCTTAGCAATATTCAGTAACTGAGAATGGTCTGAAATTGGTTCGCAGATGATCTGGTCATTGATGACAAGTCCGTATTTCATACTTCTCCTGATTACGGCTTTTGCAAACGGAAAGTTAAGATGTAAATCATTTATTTGTCAAAGGTGTATTATACATCTTCTGATATGCCTTACCTGGATAAAATATCGGCTTCCCATAAAAAATGGCTGTTGCAGAAGATTACTCAAGTATTGTCCTGATCAGCATAACGGCTTGTTTCATATATGAATACTGTTCAGGCCGCATCATCGTACAGCTCAAGTCTCATGGGCTGGGCTGTCAGTTCTGTGCCCTCTCTGAGTTCAGTCCGTTCACCGTTCGGCTGAAACCCTGCTGCTCTGTAAAAATGCATTGTTCCGGGGTTAGATGTTGGCACCGACAGAACAATGGCATCCAGAGCCAGGTCTTTGGCCCAGTCAATCACCCGAAGCATCAGTTTGTGACCTATACCCATTCCTCTGGCGCTGGGGGATACCCACATTTGATTCAGGCATGCCTGCTGGTCATTCTGATCAGCCACAACACCCCACGCCAGGCCAATTGCAATACCATTTAGCTCTGCGATTAATGGTAACTGCAATGCGGCACCTTCTTTGCTGGTAAAGCCTGAACGCCATATATCATCTGGCCATTGCTCTTCTTCTTCGTAAGTTGAGTCGAATGCATCAGGAGAATCCTGCAATGACCATAAGCGTAGCTCACGGTAAGTTCTCCAGTCTGATTCCATTAACTCCCTTATGGTAAGTTTACTCATATATACTCCTTTTAGCCCAATATAATGCAATAGCGCAGTGCTTCAGGCTTATCCTTAGTATGGCGTACTTTTCTCAGTTCTATGTAGTCTGAATCATGGTCGTTTTCGAGATAGTTGACTAAATAGCCCTGAGGCATGACATTTCGGCACCTGCAAGGCCTGGGAAAATAGGGTCACTGGCATCAGAGGCTTTTGATGATTGCAAAAAATATTAAGCCTGATAGGAAAAATTAATCAAAGTGTCATTTTTTAGTCTATGGTTAAGTGATAACAAAAAAGAGCCAGTACGAATAAGGAATGTCCTATGAATGAGTTGAAGTTATTTGATGCTAACGAATCCCTGGATAATGAAGAAATGATTGCTGAATATCTGACTGCCGTACTGGAAGATGACAACATTACTGCATTTCTGCAGCTACTGAGTATCGCAACCCATACGAAAGAGCTGCCCGCTACAGCTGAATAACTTGTCATTTCTATAGCTATTGACGGGTTTTACTGTTCTTACTCACTAACTTTTCACCTTAAAATAACGAACATCGGTTGGAAGGAAAAAAGCATTTAAACGGCTGAAGGATAAGCCGTCCAGGTATTCTGTTACAGGCACAACAAATTACTCAGACAGCTGTTTAGCTGGTGCTGGCTCAGATGAGGGGGAGTAGCCTTTACTATGCATACACTCCTGAAAGGCCTGTTCTTGCTCATAAAGATTGATCGTTCCAGAAGGCGTATTCTGAATAAACTCACCGGTAATGCCTGTATTAAAGGAGTGCTGAACGGGAATATACAGTTCATCAAGTTCATGTGAAGACATCAGCTTGCAGGTAGAACGATCAGAGTAATATTGCTCAGGACTGGCTGTTGGGTGCTGCCAGGCAATCCCGGTAGTTGCACAGCCCTGTAAGATAATCCCCGCTACCAGTAAATATAATATCCTGCTCATCCCGTACTCCTTAAAATCGGATCTTTGTCCGGGTTCCCTTTGATGATGGTGCTCCGGGCCTGAAATATGCATTTATACATATCTGAACAACAGTATTTTGATATTATCCAGCTGCTGTCCAGGTGCTTATTTGTATGCAATAGATTAATGACTCCTGATCCGTATCAATGGCTGGTCTGGCGATCTTCGACTACAACTGCTCCCAGAGTCTCAACCACACGACGGAAGAAACCAGCCGCACTGCATTCCCCGCCAAATCCCAGATTAATACGGCCTCGCTCAGGTAAGAGTTGTGCCAGTATCATTTCATCAGAGTCCATTGTTGGTTCCTGCACAAACACAATAGGCTCTTCAGCAAATGCATCGTCATAAACAACACAAAAAAACGATGGCACAATCAGAGGCGTATTTTCATCTACTCTGAATACTCCTGCATACTCGCTGACATTAAAACACAGCATAGAATGACCTTCGTCCAGTTTGTAGAAATCGGCTTTAATATCGGCAATATCATCTAACTCCAGGTCTGAACCCTGAGTAATCATGGCGATACCGGACAATCTGGCTTTTAATGCTGATAATGGATCTGCTCGATATGTGCCAATAAAACTGCGAGGATCAGCATAAGCTGTATCGACCATTCTCAAATAACAGTATGCGACAATCGCTTTCCCGATATTGACCGACAAGCCTTTGGAGATAGGTAGCGCCATAAATAATCCCTTAAATTCATTATTATATACTGGTCTTTGCAGACACGAATCATCAAGGTTCCGGATGAAGTAATCCTGGGATAACAATAGTTCGCCCCGTTTTTAAGCCTTTTCTGTCAATGCCAGTTTTAACCCTAGAGCAGCAAAACTTCCTGCAAAAACTTTTTGTATTACCTCACTGATTTTTTCAGAATGGATGATATATTCCCTTACGCTATTTGCCAGCATTCCGTACAGAATAAAGACCAACAGCGTCATCAGCATGAAAATACCACCCAGAATGACCATCTGTTCAACCGGCTGATTAGCCTGAGATGGTAAAAACTGAGGCAGAAACGCCAGAAAGAAAACACTTAGTTTCGGGTTAAGAATATTGATCAGACAGCCTCTGATTGCTACCGATACCATGCTCTGTTGCTCTGCTTTTTTCTCTCCTAATTGTAAAGCTCCGGATGAGCGCCACATAGACCAGGCAAGATAGAGCAAATAAATCACGCCAACATACTTAATTATCTGAAATGCCAGTGCACTGGTGTGAAAAATCAGTGCCACCCCGAATACACTGGCCAGTAGTGAAGGTACAATGCCTATAGTGCAACCGATAGCAGCTGCAATAGCAGCCCGCCAGCCCATAAATAAACCTGAGGCTACGGTATACAGAACTCCAGTGCCGGGAATCAGTACAACGACAAGTGAAGTAATCAAAAATTCAACAGATATCATTAAAGTTGCATCCTGCGATGATAAAAAATCAGTTTAAAAAGAAACTCTTCTGGAATGCCAGTATTTCTCTTTCCAGTAGGGGTTATCCAGTGTTGATAGCATGACACCTTTCGAGGTCGATGCGTGTAGAAACTGATTACCTTCTACATAAATACCAACATGCCGGGCTTTAGATTCTGTTTTAAAAAAGACCAGGTCACCTGGACGAAGTTCGCTGCGTTTAATCCATTGTCCAGCCTTTGACTGATAAAGGGTTGTGCGAGGCAGCTCAATTCCAAACTGTTTCTTGTAGACCATATACGTTAGACCTGAGCAGTCAATTCCTCTTCGATTCATACCACCTAAGGCATACCGGGTACCCTTCCAATGCTGGTATTCACTGTATAAAGCCGCTTTAACGGCTTTAGTATCAGAAAAATCAGCTGCTTTACCATTTCGTACAATATGGCCTGCAGATGTCGATCTCTCTGGAGCAGGACTACATGCCACGATAAGAAATGGAAGCAGCGATAAGGTAGCAATAGATAAAAATCTGTTCATGGTGATTCCCCCTGCGAAATCAACCTGCAACTTTTACAGCATAGCGAATAAAAGCTTGTTCCTGAATACCCGGACAATAACTTATTGGCTTTAAGGTTATTTTATAAAGACCTTTTTATCCGTTATTGATGGTGTGTTCTATTACTCCGCAGTGCGTAGTTCTGACGACTATGGGTTATACACAACAGGTTGCTTCCGTAGTCATCAGGGAGCAGAACAGTTCTGCTTGATCCGCAGTTACCCCACATCATGCCGTAAACAATCTGTATCAGCTAGTGATGCTTTAACTCTGCTATTCTGCGGGCAACTACCTGATATTTTTTGATCAGACAGCTGAATAGTTACTTGGGATGTACTAAAGTTTTTTCTGTTCCCGCTGCAGATGCGTCTTATCGCTATTCAGAGTGTCTTACAGCCGTAATGTTGCAAAAAGTTGAATCTATTACGTTGTCTGGTGCGTTAAACAGATTAACTGTAATCTAACAAAGCCATTGTTTTCTGGTTTCTTTTCTCGTTACTTATTCGTACAGGAACCGCATGTGTTAGACTGCTATAAAAACCAGGTTGTATTGTAAGGAATTTTCATGAGTAATTTTGATTTTGACCTGTTTGTCATCGGCGCCGGGTCTGGTGGGGTGCGTGCAGCGCGTGTTGCGGCAGGAAAAGGAAAAAAAGTTGCTGTTGCTGAAGGGCGATTTCTGGGCGGCACCTGCGTCAATATTGGTTGCGTGCCTAAAAAACTGTTTTCTTACGGTTCTCACTTCCATGAAGAGTTTGAACAGGCAGCCGGATTTGGCTGGAATGTCACAGCCAGTGACTTTGACTGGCCAACTCTGAGAGACAATAAGACTAAAGAAATTGAACGCCTGAACGGTATCTATCATAACCTGCTGATGAACTCTGGTGTTGAGCTGATTGAAGGTTATGCCACTTTACAGGCAGAACATGAAGTGGTCGTTAATGGTGAAGTATACACAGCTGAAACCATTCTGGTGGCTACCGGTGCCAAGCCATTTATGCCAGAGTTTCCTGGCAACGAACATGCCGTATGCTCTGATGAGGTTTTCTATCTGGAGACGTTCCCGAAACGCACCCTGGTACTGGGCGGTGGTTATATTGCCGTTGAGTTTGCCGGTATTTTCCAGGGGCTGGGAGCTGAGAGCCATCTGGTCTACCGTGGTGATTTACCACTGCGAGGGTTTGACGAAGAAGTGCGTCAGTTTGCCTGTGACGAAATTCGCAAAAAGGGTGTGCAGTTCCATCTTGGCGTTAATATCAAAGAGATCACTAAACAGGACAGTGGATTATTAGTCACCCTGACGGATGATTCTCAGTTGGAAGTCGATCTGGTGTTATGCGCTACAGGTCGTATTCCTAATACTGAAGGTCTGGGGCTGGAAACCGTCGGCGTTAAAACAGCCGTCGGTGGTTCTATTATGGTGGATGATGGTTTCCAGACCAATATCCCATCCATTTACGCTCTGGGTGATGTGATCAACCGGATGCAGCTGACACCAGTGGCACTGGCTGAAGCGATGGTACTGGTGCATAACCTGTATGAGAAAGATCAGCCTGCACGTAAGATGGATTACACCAATATTCCTACTGCAGTATTCTGTCATCCGAATATCGCAACTGTGGGCCTGACCGAAGAGCAGGCCAGAGAGCAGGTCGGTGAAGTGGCCATTTACAGTGCTTCTTTCCGCCCGCTTAAGCATACGCTGTCTGGCTCAGAAGAACGTCATCTGATGAAACTGGTGGTGGATGCTGCAACAGATGTGGTTCTGGGGGCCCATATGGTTGGCCAGGATGCCGGTGAAGTGATGCAGGGTATTGGTATCGCAATCAAGGCTGGCGCAACAAAAGAGATCTTTGACAGTACTATAGGTATCCATCCTACTGGTGCAGAAGAGTTCGTCACCATGAGAACTGTTACGCGTAACTGATCTTTGAGTGAAATCCGGGGGAATCATCCATGCTCCGGCAGTTACGGATGCAGATATGTCGCTCCCACAGGGATTTGAGTTGCAGTAGTATTTTTGTTGTTTTCATTGTATTAGTTCAGCGCCAATCTGGTGCCTTTCGAAAGCCTTCAGCAGCTGTCATGCTTTATATACTCTGTATGACAACTGTTGCAGGCTTTTTCCTGCTTTATGTCTTCATCGGCAGTTTCAGTTCATATTTCAGCCAGTCACTGAATGCGCGTACTTTCGCGGATAAAGGCTTATTGGGCAAAACCAGATAGTGAGCACCTGTTGAAGGCAGAGTGAAATCATGGGCCTGTATCAACCGCTTGTCTTCCAGCAGACTACTGACATGAAAGCTGCGAGTCAGTAACAGACCTGCATGATTACATGCCGCTTCCATTGCCATTGTGCTGGTGTCACTTTCCAGCAATGGCATAGGCATCAGACCGCCATAACCCTGTTTTCTGAACCACTGCTGCCAGTTCTCCCGATCACCGATAGTACTGATCAGCGGCAGCTGTATAATTTTCAGTGCATCATTATCAACCGGGTACTTTTCCAGAAACTCCGGGCTGGCAACCACAACCCAGTGCTCTTTTGTCAGTCGTTCAACCTTCATACCGGTCCAGTCGCCAAAACCATTGGATATTTCCAGGTCGGCTTCTTCCACTTCGTTCTGAGATGGCCAGACCGATGACATCAACCGGATACGAATCCCCGGATTATTCTTGTAAAAACGGGCCAGCCTTGGCACCAGCCAGCGATGAATAAAGCTGGTTCCGCATTTTATCGTCAGCAGAGCCCGGTGATCTGTACCAAACAGCTCATCAGTACTGGCTTGCAGGTTATTGAATGCTTCAGTCAGTACTGGCAGATAGGCACGGGCAGCATCTGTCAGCTCCAGCTTCCGTGGTTTACGGATAAACAGCTGAGTATTCAGATACTCTTCCAACAGTTTAACCTGCTGGCTGACGGCTCCCTGAGTGACGTGTAGCTCTTCAGCGGCTCTGGTCAGACTTTTAAGACGGGCTGCGGCTTCAAACGCTTTCATCGCATTCAGAGGAGGGAGCGGTTTTCTGTTTAGTTTCATGGTGTTCTGCTGATCAGATCGTTTAAATCAGGTGCTTAATCTTGCTATACCTGACTGATTTTTATGAACTTTGATAACAGCTTAATATTGCGTTTTTATGTCAGAAGCAGTGAAGAGAGCAAAAGGCCTGAGCTTTGCCAGGCCTTTTGATGGGTATAGCAATGAGAAATAGAAAGGCAATAAAGATATTTCCAGATTTTAATCTTCGCCCAGGAAGCCTCCGGTCTGGTGTGACCAGAGCTGAGAGTAGATACCATCCTGCTTTATCAGCTCGCCATGAGTGCCTTGTTCAACGATATTACCCTGATCCAGTACCACCAGACGATCCAGAGCGGCAATGGTTGATAGCCGGTGAGCAATAGCGATAACCGTTTTGCCTTCCATCAGCTTGTAGAGACTGTTCTGAATAGCGGCTTCGACTTCTGAATCAAGTGCTGATGTCGCCTCATCCAGAATCAGAATAGGGGCGTCTTTCAGCAGCACTCTGGCAATGGCAATACGCTGTCTCTGGCCTCCGGAGAGCTTAACGCCTCGTTCCCCCACATGAGCGTCATACCCCGCCCGGCCCTGGGGATCAGTCAGGCTAAGGATAAAGTCATGGGCTTCAGCCTGTTTCGCCGCATTGATCATCTCATCCTCTGTGGCATCCGGACGGCCGTAGAGAATATTGTCCCTGACAGAGCGGTGTAACAGAGAGGTATCCTGAGTCACCATACCTATCTGAGCACGCAGAGAATCCTGACGTACCTCTCTGATATCCTGGCCATCTACCCGGATAGCACCCGACTCCACATCAAAAAAGCGCATCAACAGATTGACCAGAGTGGATTTACCCGCACCAGAGCGTCCCACCAGGCCAATTTTTTCACCGGGTCGGATTTTCAGATCCATATGGTCAATCACACCTTTGCTTTCACCGTAGTGAAAACCAACGCCATCAAAGTGAATCTTCCCTTCGGAAACGTCTATATTACGAGCACCGGATTGATCCTGCACCTGCAGAGGCTGGGACAAGGTGCTCATGCCATCAGCAACCGTACCTATATTTTCAAATAGTGCGCTGACTTCCCACATAATCCAGTGAGCCATACCATTCAGTCGCAGTGCCAGTGAGATGGCAATAGCAATAGCACCAATGCTGATCAGGCTATCAGTCCATAACCAGATAGATACTGCCGCGACACTGAATGTCAGTAGATGATTAATACTCTGAACGCACATATTCAGTAGCGTGACCAGACGCATCTGTTTATGGACTGTCCCCATAAACTCATCCATACCTTCTTTAGCGTATTCTGCTTCCCGGTCGGTATGTGAAAAAAGCTTAACGGTGGCAATATTGGAATAGGAATCAACAATACGTCCACTCATCATCGCTCTGGCGTCGGCCTGCTCGGTTGATATCCGCTTTAACCGAGGCACAAAGTAGACCTGGATCACCACATAACAGGCCAGCCAGACCAGCATAGGGATGACCAGACGCCAGTCAGCCTGAGCGATCAGTACCATCATAGAGGTGAAATAAACCAGGATGTAAACCAGTACATCCAACAATTTCATCACGCTTTCTCTCACCGCCAGCGAGGTTTGCATCACCTTGGTTGAGATGCGTCCGGCAAAATCATTGGCATAGAAAGACACACTCTGCTTCAGCAGATAGCGGTGTGCCAACCAGCGAATCGACATCGGGTAATTACCCAGCAATGTCTGATGAGTCAGCAAGGAGTGCAGAAATCCGGCCACAGGCAAAGCAACCAGAGGAATCAGTGCCATCCAGAAAAGCGTACCACTTTCTTCTGCCAGCAGGGTTTCCGGATTTTTTTCTGTCAGCCAGTCCACTAACTGGCCCATAAAGCTGAACAGAGTGACTTCAAGAATGGCAACTGTTGCGGTCAGAAATGACATTAGCAGCAGAGGTTTCTCCACACCTTTAGAGTAGTGTCGACAGAACTGATAAATTCCTTTTGGGGGCTGATCCGGATCAGCGGCAGGAAAGGCAGGAATCAGCCTTTCAAAAAACGCAAACATGAGAAGATCCTGTTTAAGAGAAGGCCTTGTCAGAAGAATGTATCTGAGAGAGTGAAGTAAAGGCCTGTTGTTCTGAGGAAGTGACATACTAGAGCAGGATGAGGTGTATCGCTACCGGATAATTGTGTCTTTATGGTTAAAATTGTCTTGCCGTTGGTATTGTGTGTGGTGGGCATTAATTACTCATAGGCAAGCAGACGTCATGGCCAGAGAACGATTTGGTGTTTGCAATCGTGCCAATTGTGCTGGAAGGAGAATAACAGGCGCAGGGCCTTGTTGATTAAGAGGGGAGATCACTGTTTTTATACAAACCATCTATCAGGAGGTGATTTGAATGATAAACTTATCCTGAAGCATAACTGATTGTTATCGGGCTGTTTTGCAGTGAAATTAACTTATATGATGATTGCTATGCTGTTTCGATCAGTTTTAAACCCGCAGATCGCTTAGTTATACCCACCAGTGAGAACATACGACAATAGCTATGGCAACCGTTGATATCCACTATTTTAAAGCGGCACTCAACTGTGCCGAACGGAAAGGTATTTCCACACAAGGTTTACTGCAGGAGATCGGGATTGCTCGGATGCAACTGGAACAATCTGATGGTCAGATTCAGGGAGATCAATATATCCGACTGATTCAGTTAGTGTGGGCTGAGCTGGAAGATGAGTTTATGGGCTGTACCCAGACTCCTTGTAAGCAAGGTGCTTTCGCTTTTATGGCTCGTCATGTGATGCACTATAAATCACTGGAAGCAGTGCTTGAGCAGGGTATTTTGTTTTATAACCTGTTTACCTCTGATATTCAGATGAGACTGGTACGACAGCAAAAGATAATCAGTATAGAGATTGAATTTGCCCGCCCGGAGCTGGACCCGGACCATTTCTATCAGGAGTTCTGGATGGTGATCTGGCATCGTTTTGCCAGCTGGATTATTAACAAAAGGATCACTCTTACCCAGGTTTACTTTCCTTATGCTAAACCTTCACATCATAATCAATTAAAACGCTTGTTCCCTTGTCAGCATTATTTCAACCGTCCAGTAATGAAATTCAGTTTCAGCAGTGAATTTCTGACATTGCCACCAGCACGTACACAGCGGGATCTGTCTCAGTTTTTACGCCACTCTCCCGCTGATCTGATCACCATTCCTGGTGAAGAACAGAGTTACCGGGGGCGTATTCGTTTACTGCTGCTGAATCAGGAAAGTGATGTACTGCAATGTCCATCATTTGAGCAGTTAGCAGAATCTTTTAATATGAGCGCACAGACACTCAGACGTCGCCTGAAGCGGGAGAATACTTCATATCCGATTATTAAAGATGAAATTCGCAAGGACCTGGCCATTGAAAAGCTGATCTCACAGAGACGTAGCGTATCAGAAGTGGCTTTTCTACTGGGATATACCGAGCCACGTTCGTTATCCCGTGCTTTTAAGGGGTGGACAGGACTAACGCCATCCCAATATATTCAGCGCAGGGCGAAATAGCCTGTGAATGCCTGATAATCAGCCAAGTGGAGTCTATTTAACTTATCAATGCTAATTCTGATACTGTACTCCATTCTTAGGCTCCTCGACGTTAGGTGTGGATTTATTGAAATGTATCTGCCCGTCATCGTCGCCTCGCAAAGCCAATTTTCCACATAAGCGAGGAAGCAGGCCTGGAGGAACACAGGGCTGAAAGCCCGAGTAGTCCTTGCCTGAGCCCGAGAGTTGCGGAAACTGAGTGTGAAGCGTGGCAGAGAGACGGGGCAGAATCTGCCTTGATTCCGAGCTGAGCAAATAATCAGCCCGCAAATCAAATCCACACGCAACGTCGAAGAACCCATTCTTATTGCTTGTCTTTTTGCTAAAATAACAAAAGATAATAATAAAAATGGAGTGCCTGCATGAGATTGAACGAAGAATGGCTCACGCCTGAAAATCAGGAACTGGTGCCTTTATCCCGCTGGCAGAATACCGTCAACCTGATGGCAGATTTGTTCAGAGCTCCCGCTGCTTTTATTGTTCAGCATGGGGCTGGTGGTTTCAGGGTAACGATTGCCAGTGAGCAAGAGGAAAACCCTTATCCTTCCGGTGGTATCATTCCTTCGGATACCAATATTTTCTGCAGAAAAATCGTTGAAACCTGTAAACCGCTGTATGTTAACCATGCAACAGCAGATCCTGAATGGGAAACCAACCCTGAAGTTTCTCAGGACGGTTTTAACTCTTATCTTGGGTTGCCTATCTTCTGGCCTGATGGTCTGCCATTCGGCACTATCTGTGTTATGGACTTTAGTGTGACCCATTATGATGATACTTATATTCAGCTCATTAAACAGTTCAGAGATCTGGTACAGACAGACCTGCTGCTAGTGCAGCAGTTTGAGCAAATCAGAGCGATGGCGTTGAATGATGAGTTAACGCATCTTTTTAACCGAAGAGGCTTTATCACGGTTGCGGAACAGCGCGTTCAACTGGCCAGAAGGAATAATAACGGCCTGGCACTGGTCTTTATGGATGTCGATGGGTTGAAGGGGCTGAATGACAATCTGGGACATGAGACTGGAGACTTTGCATTAAAGGCACTAGCGCGCTGTATGAAAAACAATGTGCGGGGAAGTGATATCTGTGCGCGTCTGGGGGGAGATGAATTTATTATACTGGCAGAAACTGACCAGACAGATGCACTGAAAAATATCTGCCAGCGAATTGAACATGATTTCTGTGAAGCTATGCCGGACAATGCTCCTGAACGAACAGGCGTCAGCTATGGCATCGTACAGATTAACGATATGAGTGTATCCCTTGAGTGCTGGATGGAGAAAGCTGATAAGCTGATGTACAGTCAGAAATACTTTAAAAGGGCAGTGGTCAGGCCAGCTCCGGATTAAAATATGTCAAGTTTGTAACCGGGCTGAGTTTATTGTTCGGCCCGGCTTTTCCCTGATTAATTAATCCCACTCGGATGGGGCTTTTTCTGTTTTATGGCCACCTTCTGTCCAGGATGCAAAACCTCCCAGAATATTGGTCACGTTTGTATATCCCATTAGCTGCAGTGTATGAGTAGCCAGCGCGCCACGCCCTCCTGCCTGACAATATACTAATACTTCTCTTGTTTTGTCCTGCAGTTCAGGGTGAGCCTCTGCTTTAAATTCAATAACACCTCTGGGTAATTCGATAGCTCCCGGAATGTGTCCGATCATATATTCCTGGGGTTCCCGGACATCAAGTACAAGTGCTCCATTCTCTATTCGATCTGATGCCTGAGCCGTATTGCATTCCTGGATTTCCTGTTTGGCCAGAGAAACGAAATCCTGAGTCGTCATTGGCATATCAAATCCTCTCTTTTCATAAGTTTATTCTTATATTTTATAGGGCAATAGATCTGAGATCAACGGAGCAGATAGAAGCCTCATATTTTGCTCTTATCAAGCGATAGAAATCATTTTGTTATTGAATCTATTATCAGCTGCACTTCGTAAGTCTCCAGAATATGGGAGCTTTTTATTTTCCCGAATCCTGCAATGACAGAATAAGTATCGGAGTCAGTTTATGGATTATCAGTTATCACTGATTATTGGGTTTATTGCCCTGATTTCAGTTTTACTTTCCCCACAAGCGAAAGGAGCCAATGCTTTTTTCCGAGGAGAGTCAAAAGATGGTCAGCAGCCGGGCCTGTTGATTTTGACGTTTTCTCAGGTGACGACCTGGATTTTTGCCCGTTCACTTATGAATGCAGCGATCCTGGGGTTTTATTATGGGATATGGGGCACTCTGGCATATGCGGCTTATTACCTGTCGTTTCTGACCGGGGCCAGAATTATTGATCATCTCAGATTTGAACAGGGCTATGATAGCATCCAGTCGTTCCTGGGGGATCGTTTTGGTCAATGGGGAACCCGATGCTATAACCTGGTGATTGGTGTCCGCCTGGTCAGTGAGGTCTTTGCTAACTTATTAGTCATCGGCATTCTGTTCGGAGCGGCAGGAAGCGGAGCTTATACTCTGGCTGTACTGGGGCTGGCATTGATTACTCTGGTCTATTCCATGATGGGGGGGCTGCATGCTTCTTTGAGAACGGATCTTTTCCAGATGTTTGTGTTTCTTGGTGTACTGGCGCTACTGCTGGTTATGGCGCTGAGTTCAGGACATCTGAATACTGAAGCATTGATGTTTAAAGCTTTTGATATTTCTGAGCCTGGACCTGTATTGCTATTGGTGGCATTCCTGCAGGTGTGGAGTTATCCGATGCATGATCCTGTGATGATGGACCGTGGATTTCTGGCAGATAGAGAGACAACGCGTAAAAGCTTTCTGCATGCAGGCTGGATCAGTGTGCTGTGTATTATTACATTCGGAGCACTGGGAGTGATGGCTGGTGCACATGCGGTGACCGGGGAGAACATGAATCAGGCGCTGACACGTTTGTTGGGTGAGTGGCCTATGCTGATGTTCAGTGCTGCACTGGTTATTTCTGCAATGTCGACCCTTGATAGTACCTTATCCAGTTCTTCTAAGCTGATTGTTGTCGATATGAAAATGACGCAGGCAACCGTTTTTAATGGCCGTATGGCAATGGCGGTATTCATGTTGCTGGGTGTGTTATGTGTTTTCTGGGGAAATAAAGATTTATTCAGTGCAGTCGCGGTCAGCGGGACGGCGTCTATGTATCTGACTCCGGTCATCTTCTTCTCATTGTGGGGTAATAATACCAATATTCCGGTCTGGAGTTATCTGGTCTCATTTATACTGGCTGTGGGCGGTGCGGTCCTGTATTTCACGGAGTCGTCAGGTTACAGTGCTTTGCTTGGGGATGTTCACAAGTACACTAAACTACTCTGGATCTCTTTAACTGTACTGATTGCCGGATGTGCTGCTTTCTGGGTTGGTGATAAGTTGAATCAGCCAAAAAGTAAAAGCGTAACGGCAGAGTAAAACAGATTATGAAGGAAACCATGATCGCATCAGTGTTAAGCAAAGCTTCTGATTCAGAGCTGTCAAAACCTTTGTTCAGAAAGTTACAGTTATCTGAGCCTGATTGTCCGGTTCTGATTTTTGGCGGGCCTTATAGCAACCTGCAGGCAACAGAAGCGCTAATGGCTGAAGCCCGGCTACTAGGGGTAGCTGCTGACAGAGTGATATGCACAGGCGATATTGTTGCCTATTGTGCACAACCTTCTGAAACGACTCAACTGATCAGAGAGTGGGGAATTCCTGTTGTCATGGGGAATTGTGAGCAGTCTCTGGCGAATAGTGCAATGGACTGCGGTTGTGGGTTTGAAGAAAACTCCAGTTGCTCATTGTTATCCGTGACCTGGTATCGATTTACTGATCAGGCGATAAACCAGGAACAGAGGCAGTGGATGAATACTCTGCCTGAGATCATTTGCTTTGCTCTGGCGGGTAAACAAATTGCCGTTGTTCATGGTAGCGCAGAGTCCATTAATCAGTTTATCTTTCCATCAACTCCCGAGCAGGAGAAGATAAAACAATTTGAATTGATCAAAACACTCACAGGCATTTACCCGGATATTATTATCGGTGGACACTGTGGTGTTCCTTTTGCTGATCAGTTGACTCTGGCAGATAATCGTCAGGTATTCTGGCTGAATGCCGGTGTTATAGGTATGCCTGCTAATGATGGCACATCGGATGGCTGGTATATGTTGCTTGAACCGGATTCAAAGCAAAGCCAGCTTAATGTCCGCTTTAATCGTCTGGCTTACGATACAGATACAGCTCAGAGAACAATGTCTGACAGGGGGCTGAATACACCATATCAATCAGCTTTAAGGTCGGGGTTATGGCCGAGCACCAATATTCTGCCAGAAAAAGAAACGGCAGATACAGGAAAACCATTACAGCTGTCCCCGGTATTTATTTCCTGAACTCAGGACAGAATGCGACAAGGGGATAAAGCAGAAAAGGATTGTATTTGAAAAAGCCCGCAGGTTTTGTTCTGCGGGCTTTTATTGTGCTGGGTTGCAGAGTTAGCAGAACTCAGTTATCAATCAGAGACTGCTTCATCTTTCTGAGCTGATTCCTTTACGGGGGTTGCCAGCAAACTACGTCTTTGGGTGTCAGCTTTAATCAGCTGTACCTGGATGATATCCCCCAGACGGTAGCAGACCTCTCCTTTAATAAAGACCTGGCCAGAGTTATTGTCCAGTGTCATCTCTTTACGTTCTTTATGGATCATGCTGCCGGGAATAAAAGGAGCCGCGCCATTTTCCTGTAAGCGGACACGCATTCCTCCGCGGCTGATATCGAAGATTTCACCCTCAAAAACGGTTTTCTCCTCAACGGCGCCCTGCAGGAATTCACTGTACAGCCACTGATTAGTATCCCGTTCTGCTAATCGGTTATAAAGCTTCTGTTGATCCAGTTGCTCACCCCGTTCAGCCGTCATAGCCTGTTGGAGTGCCGTGAGATCCGGCGCTTCTGTAAGCAGTTGTTTTATTAATCGATGATTCAGCAGATCACTGTATTTACGGATAGGGGAAGTCCAGGTGGCATAGCCTTCCAGTCCCATACCATAGTGAGACTCGGGTTCATTACGAGTCAGTACATAGCTCTGGTAGCGTCTCAGGCGAGCTTCCAGCCAAAGGTTATTTTCACTGATCAGCTGGCGACGGAATTTAGCGTAGCCTGAAAGTGTTGCCAGTTCTTCAGCACTAACCTCATACCCCTGCTCAGTGATAACGGTAACCGCTTCTTCCAGTTTTTCAGCGTCAAAACCTGCATGAGTGTTAAACATGCCTATGCCGTGGGGTTTAAGGAAGCTGGCGGCACTGATATTGGCAATCACCATCGCTTCTTCTACCATTTTGTGGGCGATACGGCGCTGATCTGCAATAATTGCAAACACTTTACCCTCAGAATCCAGCTTGAAGCGATAATCCGGGCGATCAGGGTACACAATACTGTTTTCCTGGCGCCAGTTCAGACTCTGTTCTGCCAGGTCTTTCAGTGCACTGAGCGCATTCAGTACCGGCTCTGGACGCTGAAGAGGTTCCCCCTGTTCCAGCCAGTTTGAAACTTCTTCATATGTCAGCCGGGCGGCAGAGGTTATCCAGGCTGTGAAGAAAGTCGCATCTGATGCAATCGCCCCATCCGGATTAATATCGATCTGACAGCATAATGCCGGGCGTTTTTGTCCTTCTTGCAAGGAGCATAGTTCATCACTGAGCTGGCGTGGCAGCATAGGGATGTTTCTGCCTGGCAGATAGGTTGTATAGCCTCTTTGAGCGGCTTCCTGATCGGTTTCACTATTCAGAGCAATATAAGCCGAAGGGTCTGCAATAGCGACTGTCAGCGTCCAGCCACCTTCATTTCGTGCAGATACGTACAGGGCATCATCCATATCCCGGGTGCTGGCACTGTCAATGGTAAACAGAGGTAACTCTGAAAGATCTCTTCTTTCTGTTGTTTCTTCCTGTAACTGGAAGTCCTGATCAGTTTCCGGGGCTTCTGATGGCAGAGAGTGTCTGGCCAGAGAAATCAGCCAGGGGGCTGAAGGGTCATCGCTACTGCAGATAAAATCTGTTACTTCAGTGCGGAAACGTCCATCCCTGAGGCCATGCTGTTTCAGTACAGCAACCACCCAGTCACCTTCTTTCAGGCTGCCTTTTTCCATAGCAGTAAAAGCTGGCAAAGGCTTTTTCAGCAGATGGTGATCAGGTGTGACCTGAAGCTTGTCTTTATAGTAGGTTACTCTGGCGACAAAGCGATTCAGTGTTGTTTCCGTCAGAGTATCAAGCTCGATATATTCTTTATCCCCGTCTTTCTGCAATGTGCCTGTGACCATATCGCCATGCAGAACCTTCTTCATCTGAGGAGGCGGCACAAAGTAAGATTTACCCTTTGAGGTTTCAAGAAAACCAAAGCTTTTATCGGTTGCTTTAATCATTCCCTCAATTTTCGGAGCGGAATCATGTAGCTCTTTTTTCAGCTGTTTCAGCAGTTCTAGATTCTGTTGCATCGGATTATATCTGGCAGATCAAATTAGCATTGAATGATAGTGCTGTTAGATGACAAAACCAACACTTCGTATTGAAAAAAATCTGTATCAGTATCACTTCGGCTTCTGATTAATCTATATAATTCATGCGGTTAAAGAGTGTTAATGAGCTTAACTATCTTGTATTGCGTACAATGGGAAATAGCCATGCATCATATCAACAGAGATTTACGGCTGGTATCAGGGGAGGATGGATACTTTGTACCTTTTATGCAGTGACCAGACTGCCCGTCTGTGTAACAATTCTCGCTGGCACAAAGAAAATAGCAATCTGTCTCATTCGGCACAAATGGCGGGTTGTGATCACTAAGGAGTCCTGAATAATGAAATTTGTTACCCCCGATCTGTGTGATGCATATCCAGAGCTGGTCAAAGCAGTAGAGCCTGGTTTTGCTAATTATGGCGGTGTTGATTCATTTGGCGGTGAAATCGTGACCGTTAAATGTTTTGAAGATAATTCTAAAGTAAAAGAATTAGTAGATGAGCCGGGAGAAGGGCGAGTCATGGTCGTTGATGCCGGTGGTTCATTCCGTTGTGCGATGCTTGGCGATATGCTGGCTGAAAAAGCAGTAAATAGCGGTTGGGCCGGTATTATCATGTATGGCTGTGTCAGAGATGTTGATGTTCTGGCAGAACTTGAATTAGGGGTTCAGGCTTTAGGCTCGCATCCAATGAAAAGTCTGAAAAAAGGTATAGGGGAAGTGGGGGGGGATGTGACGTTTGGTGGCGTTACATTCAAACAGGGTGAATATGTTTATGCTGATAATAACGGCATTATCACATCTCCCGAACCTCTGGAAATGCCTGCTGAATAATGTTTGATTTCTCGGGAGCCTGGCAACAGCTCCCGTTAACTTATCTGGCTTAACGTTATGAAGCTACTTTGATTACGCGAGTTCTCTGACAAGTGCTATTCATTGGTGTCGATACTCTGACAAGAGTATTTCGATGTTCTCCAGCCAGAGGCTGGAAAATACGCCAATCTGTTAGAGCAAAATATCTGTTCATTTGTCCGGTTTATATCAGGTTTTTGACGTCAATTGTCACTAGTCTGTCTGAATTTCCGGGTGCTCATCGGTTTCCGGGCTGGTAATGATACGTTGTTCAAATAGCTTACGCAGAGCTTCCATGCGTTTTCTGTTTGCCCCAAAATCATAGTAACCGATACGTGATGCTGATCGAATTTGAATTGTTCCAGGCTGTTTAAAGAAAAACTCAACATCATCAATAAAACCCAGTACGGGAGTGCGAAAATCTGCCCGGATGTAGTGTGCGTGTTCCATCTCTACTACAATAGCGTCTTTTCGTTGGTTCAGCAGGTTTAATAGCTGTCGATAAGCATCATCCTGTTCTCCCCGGTAACTAAAAGGGGCTATTTTGTGTGTGTCGGGCGTATCCTTTCTGGAAACAACGCAATTCGGAGTATCCTGACAGGGCATAAGACGATGATGAATAATCCCCAGCTGCGGTCTTTCATTGATACAGCCTGTCAGGCCGGAAAGAGATATAACCAGTAAAAATAAGCCCGGAGCCAGGCGTCTTTTAACCATTTTTATTTTTCCTTGTCCCTGAATAGTCTGAGGTCTGTTAACTTAACGAACCTGCGTGGCATTCTCAAGCTGCCATTATGCTTACCTCAGGGAATAATTGATCAGTTTTTATTACAGGCAAACCATGGCGTTAGTTAGATTAGAAAAAGTCAGTATTGCATTCGGGCACCATGCCTTGTTAGACGATGCCTCTCTGGTAATTGAGAAAGGTGAACGTATCTGTATTGTCGGGCGTAATGGCGCGGGTAAATCCACCATGCTGAAACTGGTCTCTGGCGAGCAGACCATTGACTCCGGTAGTCTGTGGCGTCAGCCAGAACTTAAAATCGGCCAGTTGGCTCAGGATCTGCCTGATGCCGATGAAGATACGGTATTTGATATTGTTGCCAGTGGTGTGCCCGGCTTAGGTGAGCTGGTAGCTCAGTATCATCATCTGGCGATGTCAATACAGAGTGATGATGATCTGAAAAAGCTGGAACGCTTACAGCATGAGCTGGAATCCAGAGATGGCTGGGCGCTGACTCAGCGTGTTGAATCAATTATCAGTCGATTGAACCTGCCTGCAGATACTCAGATGAAATCCTTATCTGGTGGCTGGCGTCGTCGGGTTGCCCTGGCAAAAGCGCTGGTATCAGAACCAGATCTGTTACTGTTGGATGAGCCTACCAACCACCTGGATATCGAGACCATTGCCTGGCTGGAGCAACAAATTGCCGATTTCCGTGGTGCTGTGTTGTTTATTACTCACGACCGTGCGTTTCTACAGAAAATAGCAACCCGTATTGTAGAGCTGGACAGAGGGCAGCTGACTATCTGGGAAGGTGATTATGCTGGATTTCTTGAAAATAAAGCACACCTGCTGGAAGTCGAGGAGCGACAGAATGCGGAATTTGATAAGAAACTGGCTCAGGAAGAAGCCTGGATTCGTCAGGGGATTAAAGCGCGCCGAACCCGGAATGAAGGGCGAGTCCGAGCACTTCAGGATCTGAGAAAAGAGCGCTCTCAACGACGGGAGCGTCAGGGAACCGCTAAAATTACCCTGGATAAGGCGGAGAACTCAGGCAAGCTGGTGGCTGAACTGGAAGACGTCAGTTATAGCTGGGGCGATAAAGCCATTATCGATAAGCTAACCACTCAGGTAATGCGTGGCGACCGTATTGGCCTTCTGGGGCGCAATGGTGCCGGTAAGAGTACACTGTTGAAGTTATTGCTGGGGCGTCTGGAGCCTCAGTCCGGTTCATTAAAACTGGGGTCAAAGCTGGAAGTGGCATACTTTGATCAGCTGCGTGACCAGTTAGATCCTGAACGTTCTGTGATGGATAATGTTGCTGAAGGAAGTTCCAGTATCAGTATTGGTGGGCGTGACAAGCATGTCATGAGCTACCTGGGAGATTTCCTGTTTACCCCTGAGCGAGCACGCACTCCGGTAAAAGCCTTGTCCGGAGGTGAGTGTAACCGCTTACTGCTGGCGAAACTCTTCACTAAACCAGCCAATATGCTGGTTATGGATGAGCCTACCAATGATCTGGATGTGGAAACCCTGGAGTTGTTGGAAGAGTTATTACTTAACTTTGATGGCACTGTATTACTGGTGAGTCACGACAGGGCGTTTATGGACAACGTGGTAACCGGTGTCTTTGCCTTTGAAGGCAACGGTATTGTTCGTGAATATGTAGGGGGGTACAGCGACTGGGTTCGACAGGGTGGCAAATTCCCTGAAGAGAATGCGGGAGGAGAAGCATCTGCTGCTAAAAAAGATATTGTATCCAGTAAAGAGACGGAGACAGTCAAAGAACGCAGCCTGGATAAGGCACCGGCTAAATCATCCGGTAAAGCTAAAAAGCTGAGTTACAAACTGCAAAGGGAGCTGGATCAGTTGCCTGCAGAGATTGAACGACTGGAAACTGAACTGGAATCTCTGCATGAAACCACATCAGATAATAACTTCTATCAGCAGGATCAGGCTAAGGTAGCAGACGTTCTGGCTAAGCTTCAGGAGACAGAAGCAGAACTGGAAGCGGTGATGGACCGATGGGTTGAACTGGAAGCAATGCAGGAAGGTGAGTAACCCTTCTTCTGGCAGAAAAGGAAGAGGCAGCCTGTTATGGCTGCCTCTTATGGAGTGGCTTCAACACCTTTCAGAACGTATCCTCAGGATTTCTTTTCTTTATGGATTCTGACAGCAAGTACATCACACTTAGCACCGTGCAGAACCCCTGTAGATGTCGAACCCAGTAAAAGAGACAGACCGTGACGGCCATGACTGCCAACGACGATCAGATCAACATCCTGTTCTTTGGCCAGGTGGTGTATTTCTGAATCAGGCATACCGACCAGAATATGTTGCTGGTTTTCAGGTATATCCAGTGGTGCAGCAAGCTCAGAAATCTTGTCTCTGGCATGCTGATCAAGCTGATCCTGAATACTGCTGAGATCCATTGGGATATCTCCCCCATAGGCAAAGCCTAAAGGTTCCAGAGCATGAATAAGGCTGACCTTTGCGTTGTTGCGTTCAGCAATGGCCTTGCCTTTTTCAATAACCTGATGAGACTCTTCGGTCAGGTCTACGGCAATCAGAACATGTTTATACTGGCTCATAATGAAGCTCTCCTGGTGAAAAAATCCATATATGACTGTACTTTATCTCTTGTCTATCGATTAGTATAGGCCGCAATTTAATTAAGGATTTTGACTATGAGCACAACTTTACTGGTTGTTATTATTTTTGCTATGGTGATCAGCCCTATTTTCTGGCTGATGCCTTCTCGCCGCCAGAGATATCAGATGCATCTGAGAAAGATTGCTCTGCATGCTGGCATCAAGGTTCGATTAGAAAAGTTTGAGCTCAATGGTGAAAAGTTACCGGCAACGGCTTATCGCTGGATGAGAGATGCCGATGAGAAAAAAACAGCTCATCGTTTTCGTCTGGCTCATGTGCCGCGTATGGAGAAAGAGCGACTGGAACCCAGAGGCGATGAGTTTATTCCTGGCTGGCTCTGGCTGGAATCTCCGGTTCCCGCTGTTTCCGATGATCAGCTGGAGGCTCTGAAAAACGTACTGGAGCAACTACCTGAAGATAGTTTGATATTTGAAGCGGGGACTGCAACAGTTACTCTGTGGTGGCGTGAAAATGGTACACCTGAGCAGGTTGAGTCCTTACCTGAGCTGATGTCAGGTTTACCGATGTAATGGAATACAACAAAAGGAGCCCCGGATGTCTGATACTTTAAACAATGAGCTACAAAAAATGCTGCCAGAAGCCAGGGTACAGGCAACCTGCTTGCCCGGCTGTGAACAGATCAGACTCTGGCTGATCGATCCGGAGCCGGTACACCGCCCTTTTAGCCCGGATGAGATTGCAGCCATTATGTATCATACACCGTACTGGGGGTTTTGCTGGGGAAGTGGATTGGCGTTAGCGCGTTATATTTTATCTTATCCCGATCAGTTGGCAGGTAAAAAGGTTATTGATTTTGGCTCGGGGTCCGGTGTTGTTGCCATTGCCGCAGCGATGGCCGGAGCAGATGTTGTTGCCTGTGATATTGATCCTGTTTCCCAACGGGCATGCAGAGAGAATGCTTTATTAAACCAGGTTTCAATTTCAATCAGTGATGACTTACTGGCTTTGCCAGAAATGAGTGCAGATCTTTTGATTGCTGCTGATGTGTTATATGACAGAACTAATTTACCGTGGCTGGACACCTTCTTTCGGTTTGCACCGGATGTATGGGTTGCTGATTCACGGGTAAAGGATTTTTCTCATGATCGTTACTCTCTGACAGAGAGAATGAGTGCCGGTACTGTGCCCGATATGGGAGAACCCGGCGAATTTTCAGATATTCGTTTTTATCGTTCCATATAATCAGGTTCAGTTTCCGAGTGGAAAGGCTGGTATCTTGCTTTTACCAGCCTTCTGCTGGTCATTGTTTGCGTGATCTGGCAAGTTTGGCGATAAGTCGATCAATAGTCAGCTTGCCTTCACCATAAATGATCAGCTGAGTTAATAATATTCCCCAGATAATGTGCAGATAAAGTGCTGCAGGTGCTATTTCTGTCAGACTGATAACTGCAACCAGATTCACAACAAACAATCCGATGGCTGTGAACCGGGTCACCAGACCAGCAATTAACAGAACAGGTAGAATTAACTCTCCGGTAGTGCCGAGCCAGGCCGCCAGTTCATAGTTTAAAAAAGGAACGTTGTACTCTTCTTCGAACAGGAAAAGTGTTGTATCCCAGTCCCCTATTTTAGTAAGTCCGGCCATAAAAAATACCTGACCAATATACAGACGGGTAATCACGGCGGTTAATGAATGAATACCTTCAAAATATGAAGAGCTTTGTTGCTCCTGTTGTAAGTAGTGGTAAATCTTTGATGACATAATATTCCTTTCCAATTGTTCTTAATCTGTTCTCTGATTTAATTTTCATTGGGAAAACAGGGCTGTTCACGAGCAGTTAAACGACTAATCCAGCCGTTGTGCAGCGCAACAGGAAGCCAGGTGGCAAAGTCAAACCCAGGATAAAGATCCAGTAGCTCTCCCAGGCTGACCCCTTGCCTGATGCTTTGAATCCAGTGATATTCGTTGGCATAGACAGGACGAATACTGACCTTGTAGTGATTCAGACTGATCAGCATATAGCTGTGATCTGTTTTTTGTTGTGCCAGAGCCCGCTTAAGCATCGCTTCATTTACACCTTCCTGATCAGCGCTATGATGACTTTGCCAGATAGCTTGTACTGGCCATAAACTCTGCATAACAGACAAGGACTGTGCCAGCTCTATAAGGATCTGATCCGGATGATACTCTGCCAGTAACGCCAGTGATTCTGTATCAGGAGCTGGCGCCATATTACGTGAGCTTTGCCAGACCAGCCATTCCAGCCGGGCAATATCTGGCAGATAGGGGTATTCTCTGGCCAGAGGGGTCTGGGCTAAAAGATCTGCCATTGCTTTTCCCCATTCACCCCAATCGCCTTCTGAGGGGGGAGCGTACTGCAGTAACATACGTGATAAAGCGATCATCGCTTCATAACCTATCAACTGGTTAAGTACCGGATAGCTGATTGTTAAAGCCCGGTTGGCTGTCATCAGTAAATTATTCTGATAAATTTTTAATCCTTGTTGAGCGGATTCTGTTTTCAGATCGACAGAGCCGAAGCTGAAAATACTATCGATCAGAAATTGCTGGCGTAAAGCCAGAGAGTGGTTATGCGGCATCAGATGTAGTCTCTTCCTGTTGATGAAACACTTCTGCGGTAGAAACAGAGTCAGATAATGCGATTCGATGCATGATTTTTCTGGCATTCTCCGCCTGATGGACCAGTGTTTGCCAGTCTGGCAGGTTGTTATCCCATTCAATCAGGCTGGGCACTGGTCCACAAACTGACAAAGCGTACTCAAACAAAGACCAGCATTCCTCTGATACTGGCTGGCTATGATCATCAATAATCATCTCCCCTTGCCCTGCCGGGGTATAACCTGCCAGATGGAACTCTCCAACAGATTGCGCTGGAATATCGTTAATCCACTGCCTGGCAAAACAGACCGGATCTTCCATGTGACGGTTTCTGGCATTGACCAGAATATTATTCAAATCGACCAGTAAGCCGCATTGTGTCCGATTAACCAGTTCAGATAAGAACTCTGTTTCACTCATTTCTGAAGGGCCTGCTTCAAGATAGGAAGACAGGTTTTCAATCAGAACAGGGCGTCCTAATTGTTGTTGTACTCTGTCAGTATTTTCTGCCAGTACTCTGAGCCCTGCCTCAGAAAACTCCAGAGGCAACAGATCTCCTGCATGAACATTGTGGTTATTCCACTGACTCCAGGTAAAACAGGCATGGTCTGATATCAGTACAGGATTGATATCGTTTGTCAGAGTCATCAGTTTTTGCAGATAACGAGTATTAATGCCTGCTGCAGAGCCTAATCCCATAGATGTGGAATGCAGGCTGACCGGGTATTTTTGCATAACCTGATTGAGTAACTCATTAGCCAGACTGCCTCTGGCAAAGAAGTTTTCAGCATGCACTTCCACGAAATCAATCAGGGATGTCTCATTTAAAGCATCGTGAAAGTGAGCATGGCGCAGACCGACGCCTATTAATCCTTGCTTCGGTATGTTCTGGTGCGCAATTGGCAAATGAGACATTCTGACTGATCTCCCTGAGTATTTAGTGAATCGTTATGAACTTTGTTGTTCTGCGTAACGTTTTTTCGCTTCGGCCTTCAGAAGCCCACCCAGTTCATTGCAGGTTCCTTTAGCGACTAACTTCCATTCTCCCGGATCATGATCAACTTTCGATTGTCCGGCACAGGAATGGGTTCCAGCCAGATTGGCACAATCATTCTGGCCTGCCAGCGCTATGCCGTAGCACTTTTCTTTACCGCCAGCATGAGCAGGTGCGGTTGCCAGAGTAGCCAGGGTTAATGCCAGAGCAGTAGTGGCAATACGTTGTTTTTGATTCATCAGTTAGCTCCGATAATAAAATCCGTTATTTCCAGAAACAGTGTGTCTGCCGGGTGAATAACTGAACATAAGTACTCCGATAATCTTCAGTCGGAGGCTGTAAAATACGGCAGTTCCCGGCAGATAAACCTTTATTCAGATACTGAGTGTTGAAAAAATCCTCCCGGCACTAAAACCCGAAAAATAGTGCCAGGAGGAGGGTGCTCATAAAATCAGTCGTCTTCATTAACAACGGCAACAGGCAGTGCCTCAATACCTGACCAGATACGATCAGCGCTCTTAATATGGCCGCTGGTATCTGTCAGCCAGCGCTTCTGAACGTCTTTATTCAGGTTGAGATAGAGCTTGTTATCAACAATACGAAATGCCTGTGGATCAATATCAAACTTTTTATTCAGTGCTACACCCATTGCGCAATAGCCACCGAATTGCGGTGCATAATGACCAGGATCTGCTTTAAAACGATCACGATTTTCTGCACTGGAGAAGTGATAAATTGCCCCATCATGGTTTGCTGTGTATTCTGGCGTGCCTTCTACAGCCTGATTGCTGGTAAAATAGGCCACCGGATCGTAACCATGGATAGCGACATCATTGTTATTAAGGTTGATGGATGATGCAAAGCTCAGACTACTGAGTAAAAGTGCACCGGCAGCCGCAGCCATTTTGAGTGTTCTGGAGAGCTTGCTATTTTTGAATGTTTTCATATTTTTCCCCGATTATTCTCGTGTTCAGAACCAATGCCAGATTTGCTCTCTGGCTCTTTTTCCTTGAAATGAAGAATACGGCGAAAGCTGAAATAAAAAGTGGCTGATCAGCCAGAAAAATAAACCGATCGTCCTGAAATCAGATCATGGAGGCACATATGGATACCCTGGGGACTTTATTACAGCATATGAACTTTAATGCTGAGGTTTTTTTCAGCGGTAGTTTATGTGGAATACAGACATTTGATGAAAGCAAAGATGCCGCGTCTTTACATTATCTGCGTTCGGGGAGTATGACCCTGATAACGGAGCAGGGTCATGAGATCGCAGTTGAGCAGTCGGCAGTCATCTTTTTCCCCGATGGTATACGCCACCGTTTCATTAGTAAGGGGGCAGACCCTGCTGAGCTGGTATGTGCCACCGTCAGGTTTCAGCCAGGGCAGGCAACGTTGTTAGCGGATAAATTACCGAAGTTTCTGTGTATTCATGAGCAGGATAGTACAGATGTCAGAGAGGCTGCTTGTCAGCTATTCGATGAAGCCTTTCACGACCGGCATGCCAGGCAAATGATGATTGATCGTTTATGTGACATTCTGATGATTCATATACTGCGTTATGTTGTGGGTAATGGCATTGTTGAACTGGGGATGCTGGCAGGCAGTACTCATCCTGCACTGGCTCCTCTGATGAAACAGATCAGGGAGCATCCGGAAAAGGAATGGAATCTTGATGAAATGGCGGCATCTGTGGCTATGTCCCGATCTAAGTTTTCAGCCTTATTTAAAGAAACAATCGGTCAGACACCGCTGGAATATCTGACCGACCTCAGATTGCATATGGCTCAGCAATTACTGAAAGCGGACAAGCCCGTTGGACTAATTGCAAATAATGTAGGCTATGAAAACGCCTCTTCACTGAACCGGGTATTTAAAAAGCGTTTCGGTATTACACCGAAGCAGTGGCTTCGTCAATATTTGTCATCAGTTGATTAATCAGTGCCAGAGTTATAATCGTGCAAGTGGATATTTATTAAATTCGGATGCTTCTCCATGACAAATCAGGTCAGCCAGGTATTTGCCTGAGCCGCAGCCCAGAGTCCAGCCCAGAGTGCCATGACCAGTGTTAAGCCATAGATTGTCAAACTCTGTTTTCCTGATGTAAGGCAGGTTCGATGGAGTTGATGGCCTCAGCCCGGTCCAGAATCGGGCCTTATCAAATCCGCCAATTTCGGGAAACAACCGCCGGGTCTGTTCTGTGATCATATCGCAGCGCCGGGCATTTAATTCTCTGGAATAACCACTGAGCTCTGCAGTACCGGCAACTCTGAGCTCATCCCCAAGACGGCTGTACTGGAGCTTATGTTCATCGTCAGTCAGACTGACCTGAGGTGCGCAGTCCGGATACTCAACCGGGATGGTGACAGAGTAGCCTTTAGCCGGGTAGATGTTCAGGTAAATGCCTAAAGATCGTAGCATAGGAGCTGACCAGACACCAAGACAGGTAATAATATGTTGTGCGGTAATACAGCTATTGCCAAAATCTCCATTGACTCTGACGTTGACCCGATTGCCCTCTTTCGTCAGCTCCATAATATGGGTATCCAGTGCAAACTCAACGCCCATGTCCCGGCAGACATCCGCCAGTTCACGGGTGTACAGACAGGCATCACCTGATTCATCATCTTCGGTATAGGTTGCACCGACAATATCGTGTCCAATCCACCGTAATGCAGGTTCCAGATTCAGCGCTTGTTCTTTGTTCATTTCGACTCTATTGCAGCCGTACTGGCGCATAAAGTCAGCTGTTTTTCTTGCGGCGTCAAATTCATCCCTGGTGCGATAAAAATGCAGAATCCCACGGGTTTTGTGCCGATAATCCAGTTTATGTTCTGCTCTGACCTGCTGTAAAGTCCTGCGAGAATAACTGGCAAGGCGCACTAACTCCGCAGTATTGTGTCTGACTTTTCCAGGTGAACACTGTAACAACCAGCTTGTGAGCCAGCGCCATTGATGGATATCTGCCCTGGGGCGAAAAAGAAGAGGGGCATCCGTTTGCAACAGCCACTTAAGAACTTTCAAAGGCGCCGCTGTTGTTGCCCAGGGTTCAGCATGGCTAACGGCAATTTGTCCTCCATTGGCGTAAGATGCTTCCATACCAGTGTTCTGCTGTCTATCGATTACCAGTACTTTATGTCCGGATCTGGCGAGCCAGTAGGCTGTACTGACACCAACGATTCCGCTTCCGAGTACGATACTGTCATACATGACGGATCTCCTTGTCTTAATCCGGTTTTCATTATTCAGATCAGGTCTTCTATAAGTGTAGACCCTGTACAGAACATAGAAATATATCTGTTTGCCCTGACAGACTAAGAATATAAGAGTAAGGAGTATTTCATATCAGAATGATGGTATTTTGCTGCCTTCACGTGAGCTGGTTAAGTAAAGTAGCGAGGCTTAACAGATGGCATGGAATTTTGTTCGGTTGATTATGGCGAACGCGACGGAAGGTACAATGAAAAGGAGAAGTCTCAGACTCCTCCTTCATATTGATTAAGGGATTCGCAGGAAGGTCGGTTTATTTACCAAATATTGTTGTTTGGTTTCGACCGCCTCGTTTTGACTGGTATAGTGCCTGATCGGAGTGCTCCAGCCATTGAGTGTGGTCATTCAGGCTACTATCGAACTCCCGGATACCCAGACTGATAGTAAACGCAATCATCTGATCCTCATACGTAACAGGGCTGGCTTCTATATGCTGGCGGAGTCTTTCTGCCATCACAAAGGCTTCTTCAGAGCCGGTGTCCGGAAGAATAATCCCGAACTCTTCGCCCCCATAGCGACCGGAAATGTCCGTTTCACGCTGCATCTGTAACAGGCTATGAGCGACGACACGAATCACTTCATCGCCAGCCTGATGACCATAAGTGTCATTAACTTTTTTAAAGTGATCAATATCAAACATAATCAGAGACGATTTTTCTCCGGTACGTTTGCAGCGGCGGAATTCCTGGGTCAGACTTTCTTCCCAATGACCGCGATTATTCAAACCTGTCAGACGGTCTGTACGGCTGAGGCGAGCCAGCTCCTGATTGGCTTGTTCCAGTTCAAGTTTACTGGTCGCAATATCCGTCACATCGTAAACCAGTATACACGCATGAGATACACTCTTATCTATGCCCGTCAGAGGAATAATCGTGATGTTCTGGTACATGAACTCAGATTTACCGGTCAGTGGCCGGTAGCTCTTGAATTTAAACAGATAAGGTCTTTGTTCCCAGGTAGAATAAGCCCGGCTATCCAGACTGAAAACGGATTCTATTTTTTGTTTCAGCCATGCTTCGGGCAGATCCGGGAACTGGGTGAACAGATTTTTCTCCCGAGCCTGTGACGTGCGGATGCCGCTGTGGTTTTCCATAAAACTATTCCACAGTTGTATCTTGTGATTTCTGTCCAGAACAACCAGACCTACGTCAACAGTCTGCAGCATCTGCATCATCCAATGCAGGCCAGTCATGTCATTGTCATATGCTTGCAGTGTCATTTCAGATACCCCGCCCGTTCCGTCAGTGCTGGTAAAGAGTCTTCTGTCAGAACCATAATAAGATCGCACTCAACATTATGCTCAGGAATACTGTAGTCAATTTCCACCGCAAGTACCTTCTGACCGTGAGAATGAGAGCCAAGTAGTGGTGCCAGAGGTTGTTTGCGTCCCAGAACGACTGGATGACTATAGCTGAATTCAATATCCAGCTGCTCAGCAATACCGTTCAGGCAGGCTCCGATCAGAATACCTGACAGATCCATCAGTACTTCAAGATCTTTGTTAATGCTGCCATCATCCTGATGGTTCATCAGTGTAGCCATATCCGGAATACTTTTATCCCCGACCAGGAGTATGGCTTCACCGGCAATACCTGAACCGTTAAAACCCTGGCTGACTCCGGTCAGGTCATGAATATCACGTGAAGCCAGGGTGCCATTCAGAGACTCATATTCGCACAGGTGAACTTTAGGGACTGGCAGGTGAATAAAGGCATTCAACAGACTTGCCAGCTGGCTGCCTGCCTGGCCCATAGATACGTTAACAATCTCCTGTACCAGATCAGCCAGTGCAACACTCTGATCATCGAAGCGAGCCAGTTCAGCTTCCGACTGAGGCTGGGCGCTACTGATGATGCCAAACTGGGTCAGGATTTCAGTAATTTTTTCTGTAGTGACAGGTTTTTTGATAAAATCCAGTGCACCCAGTGAAGTGACTCGTTTATGGGCTTCAGGCTGAATATCTCCGGATACGACCAGAACCATAGTCGGAAGGTCTTCTTTGCGGATCGCTTCCAGAACTTCATATCCATCCATAACGGGCATGTTCAGGTCAAGGAACAGAATATCGGCTTTTCCGGCTTTGATTGCTGCAACAGCTTCCTGGCCATTTTCTGCAAAGCTGATATCTACATCCCAACCGCCGGGCAGCGATCGGGCCATCTGCTTTCTTGCAAAGCTGGAGTCATCACAAATGACGATGGGGGTAGTCATTGCTACACAGGTCCTTTCGTAAAAGTGGGTCAGTACATATGGCAGAATTGCACTGTATTCCATACATTTGTTATTTTACAAAATGATACATATTTTCTGCATGGAAAGACAGACCACAATCGCCTGGTACAGAATATTCCTTAATTCTAACGCATTGATGCTAATCTGCATAAAAAATACTGATATGACGTGTGTCACAAAACCATTTATTTATTAATAGCTCTGTTTTGATTGATTTGCCATGCTTCAAAGTATTTTTTAATAAATTTCAAACAGTTCTGGCCGATAATAAAAGAATGAGAAAAGACACCATACTGGCAAAGATATTGTCACTACCTGCTGGACAGAAGAGTGCAGACCTGTTTAAACGCATGAAAGGGTTTGAGCTGCTGGGGACGAAAGAGCACCCCTCTGATTTCAGTCTGATCAGAGCAGAGTATATTAATACCCGGATTCGTTTGCTTGCGTTATTGTTTTCTGTTTTGACGCCGTTGTGGATTCCGGTTGATTTTCTGATCCTGCCTGATGGTACTTTTTTAAGTATGATGCTGGCGAGAATATGTCTGTCGGTTTCTTTACTGGCGTTATGGTTCCGGACATCATTTACACACTCTCTTCGTCGGGCTCGGCAGCGGCTGATTATACTGATGGTTATCCCTTCTATATTTCATCTGGCGACGCAGATGATTCTGGGTGATTATCTGAAAGATGAGTCTCTGGCCTCTTATACTTTTCTGCCATTTCTGATTATTGCGATTCACTGTGTGTTCCCTCTGACCTTGAAAGAGGGGGCTTTACTGGCCTTTCTGACGATCTTTGCTTTATCCGTCGATGAAATGATCCACGGCCGCTTTCTGACTCTGCAATCGCTGAATACTCTTTGGTTATTAGGTGTGATTATGGGCATCGCTGTGTGGGCTCAGTTATCGCAGCTGCATATGCAATTGAAACTCTTTGAAAAAGCGACCACGGATTCACTGACCGGTTTATTAAACCGGCGTTCTTTTATGCATCAGGCGGAAACAGAGCTGAATCGCTCAGAGCGCTATGCAAGGCCTCTGTCTATCGCTTTGCTGGATCTCGATCATTTTAAAAATGTCAACGACACTCATGGGCATCAGGCTGGTGATCAGGTGCTGATCCATTTTTCCGGATTATTAAAAGAAGAGCTTCGGAGTACAGATCTGATTGGTCGTTTTGGCGGTGAAGAATTTATTATTGTTCTGCCAGAAACACCTGTACATGAAGCTGAAAAGGTACTGGAGCGTATTCTGGACAATTGTCGGAACCAGGCTGTTCGCTATGATGGCGGTGTTGTAAATTATACCGCCAGTGCAGGCCTGGGGGAGTTAGTTTCCGATATCCGATCGTCTTTGCATGCTGTTGATATCGCTCTGTACCAGGCGAAAGAACAAGGCAGAGATCGTCTGCAAAGAGTACCAGAGCAGAATCAGCCTGAGATGAATACGTACAACAAATTATAGCATTGTCGTTCCAGAATATACGTCAGAACCAGGCATAACCACTTGATGGGGCGCCTGGTTTTTGGGGGACTGGTTGTAAGGTGCTTTGCTTTCGGGGGAAAATTCCCCATTTTTTTCTGCCAGACGTTATACCGCCCTTTGCATCTTTTTCAGCCGCTTCTGATTATACATCGCTTCGTCTGCCTGCTGTAACAGGCTCTCCGCTGTTGTCGCATCTTCCGGATAAAGTGCATAGCCTATGCTGGCAGATAGAAAGCGTCGCCCCTTACCTAAGTCTGCCGCTTCTGAAGCCAGAGCCTGCTCAATATTTTTCTTTACGGCCAGAACGCCGGACATACTGGTGTTGGTCAAAATAATGACAAACTCATCGCCACCTAACCGGATTACCAGATCGCAGCCTTTAACCTGTTGCTGTAGCACCCTGGAAAAATGCACTAACGCCAGATCGCCTGCGTCATGCCCTAATTCATCGTTAATAGGTTTGAATTTATCCAGGTCGATCAGCATCAGGGCACAGGGTTGTTCATTCTGACGGGCTTTTTTGAGCAGATTAGGCATCTGCTCTGAGAAGTAACGACGGTTATAAAGTCCGGTCAGAGAATCAAGCCAGGAACTTTCCCGAAGTTGGCGATGATATTCTTCCAGTTCACTGGCCAGATGATTAAAGCTGTTAGCCAGAGTATAGGGTTCTTTCAGGTGGTAGCGCTCAGGGTCAATTCTTTCAACGCTCAGGTCATCTTTAATACTGCGACGAATCCTGCTGGATAAATCACGCATTGGGTGGACGACTCTGTTGCGTATGATGATAAACAGAGCAAGGAACAGCACCAGCATCAATAACACAATCGCAAAGATGTAAAAATTCAGCGTGTAATTGAGAGACTGTTGCATTTGATGGTCAGGGAAGCGAATATCCAGAATACCGTGAACTTTACCTGGTGCGGAATTGATGTGGCATGAGATGCAATTCTCTTCTGCAAGAATGGGATACAGATAACGAATATATCCCGATTTGTTATAAATACGAGTTTCTTTATCCCGCATAACCCGGTTTAATTCAGGGTCAGCCATGAGTTGCTGTTGTGACGGTAAATGATCTCCGAACAGTTCATCTACAACAGCTGTCCTGACTAGCTGAACTTTACTATTATCCGTGTTCATTTCCAGAGAGTGGATGAAACCATCCATTTGTTCACGGGTCCAGCCCCGCAACATACCATGCCATATAGTCCGGAAAATAATCTCAGCTTGCTGCCGGGCTTGTTCTTCTGCCAGTTCCTGTACTGTTTTTTGTTTGAAAGACTGAGAAAAAAACAGGGTACAAACTAATCCCAGAGAGATAATGCCGATAAAGGTAAACAACAGAGTATTATAGGTAGAATGCCGACTGGAGTGTGGAGTTAAGCGCATGAGAAACCTTTGCTGATCGGAACTCAGATATATTCTGATAATTATTTATTACGTAATGTAACATTTTAGCAGCTTTATTCCGTGAATCTTTGTTTCAGGGCATTATTCTGCATTTTGTTATCAGATTGATGGCAAAGAAAAAATCTGGCGGTTTAATTTGCTTTTACTACAGGTATTTCATTCCAGCAGGTTGTGTAACGTGGGGAACGATATGCCATTTTCATTTTCCAGTCGGCTTGCTCCCTGCTCAGGCCAAAGCCTATGGCATCTCGGCCAATCCGATCATTCAGCTTGTCCAGAGTATGCATCAGGTTACGACGTTTATGTTCCTGGTCTTTTTTCTCCTTCTGCTGATGCTCAAACAAGCCAAGCTGCATCGGACGCCAGGGAATAATATCCAGTAACATGACGCCAGCTTTCCGATAGCGAAAGCCTGGTTGCCATATCTGCTCCAGCTGTTCCTGAGCATAGCGGATGATCAGCGCTGAATCATCACTGGCCACCGGCAATGCCCAGGCTCTGGCTTCTTTGTGCTGAGGTTCGAAGCGGTGACTATTAGTACGGACAGAGACCAGAATCGCCTGAGCCAGACCATTCTGTTTACGTAATTTCTGACAAGCTGTCTGAGCGTGAAAACGAATAGCTTCTTTCAGATCTGTCAGACTGTTAGTGGCTTTCTGAAAAGAGCGGGAGCACATGATGTTCTGTCGAGGATCCGGAGTATCATCAAGAGTCAGACAATTCGTGCCATTCAGTTCCATCGCAGTGCGTTTTACCGGAACACTGAAATGTCGTTTCAGCCAGTTATGGTCTGCTTCTCGGAGTTGCAGGGCTGTTTCTATGCCATGCTGACGCAACTTACGTCCCAGGCGTTTGCCTATACCCCATATATGTTCTATTGCCAGGGTATTAAGCCAGTTAATCAGTTCCGGGTCATTGGCGCTGTGAAAGACACAGATCCCTTTTCTGCCAGCCTGCTTTTTAGCCAGATGACTGGCCACTTTTGCCAGTGTTTTACTTGGGGCTGCACCAACGGATACAGGGATACCAGTATATACCGGAACTTTATGGACGATCTGGCGACAAATTTCTTCAGGGCTTTGCATTCCTGCCAGATCCAGGAAAGCTTCATCAATAGAATAACGTTCAACTCCCGGACTGAACTCGTCCAGTATCTGCATCACTCTGGCAGAAAGGTCGCCATATAAAGCATAGTTGGAAGAGCGCAGTGCAATACAGCCCTTACGTTCCAATGCCTGAATCTGAAACAAAGGTGTCCCCATTTCAATATTCATCGCTTTAAGCTCTGCAGAGCGGGCAATGATACAGCCGTCATTATTGGATAGTACGCCGACAGGGCGACCAATAAGACGAGGATCGAATACTCTCTCGCAGCTGGCATAGAAATCATTGCAATCGACCAGAGCAATCATCGAAGTGTCACAAGGAATGAATGACATGAACGACAACACCCCAGACAAAGCTGTCGTTAAACTCATTCAAGGGTACAGGTCGATAGCGGGGGTTCTCCGGTGTCAGCCAGAACTGTCCCTGGTATAAAGTCAGGCGTTTCACCGTCAGATCACCATTGATTGCTGCAATGACCACCTTCCCCGGCTCGGGTTGTATGGCTCTGTCAACAACCAGCAGATCGCCATCATGTATACCTGCATTGTCCATAGAATCCCCCTGAACCCGCATCAGGAAACTGGATGATGGGTGCCTGATCAGCTGTTGATTCAGATCCAGAGTTTGCTCGGTATAATTATCTGCCGGAGATGGAAAGCCTGAAGAAACCGGATGCTGATTTTCTGATGATAAAGCGTTCTTGTGATGAGGTTGATAAATATCCTGGATACTTTCGCTATACATGGCCCGGCTTCCCATATAACTGAATAAATAAACATGGCTAAATATACAGTATTGAGTCAGAATTGCCAGCTGATATGTCTCATGAAGTATACTGTGTACTTTTTAATTTCAGAGTCGGGTAATGGATAAACTGCCTATAGATCTGTTTAATGAGTTCAGTCAGCAACGTGAAGGAGAAATACTGTATCAGCTGCTATATCGCTGTTTACAGCAAGGCATTCTGAAAGGGCTTTTAAAGGGAGGGGAACGTTTGCCCTCCAGCAGAGAGCTGGCGGCTCAGCTGAAGGTTTCTCGTAATACTGTCAGGATGGCCTATGATCAGTTGATTGCAGAGGGCTATGTTGAATCTCATCAGGGCGCCGGTAGTTTTATTACCAGCTTGCCTGAGAAACTGATACACCCACCAGTCGATAGTAGCCGGGATGAGGCATTACCACCGGAATTGTCAGAGCTGGCACAGCGCTATATGGCATCTTCATCCTTGTATGCATCCGGGTGTATGCTTCTGCAGCCAGCGGTACAGCCTATGGATCATTTCCCTAGAAAACGCTGGCGCAGATGTTTGTCTGCCGCGGCAGATGTCGATGCGATGTTCGGACAACCACCTGCCGGACTCAGACTATTACGGGAACAGATCGCAGGGCACCTTAGTACCTTCCGAGGTATACAGGTGTCTGCAGAGCAGATTCTAATCACCTCCGGCTCTCAACAGGCAAGCTTTATGCTGGCATCTATGCTGTGTAATCCAGGAGATCGTGTACTGCTGGAGACACCGGGTTATCCCGGAACTGAAGCGGTGTTGGCAGCAGCCGGGGCCTGTGTTAAGCATATTAACTGGCAGGTGTTACAGGATGCACAAGCCTTGAATGCCTGCCTGACTGGCAGTGATGCCCGTGCATTGTTTATTACGCCGTCGCGTAACTTCCCTTTAGGGCATACTTTGCCTCTTGAAGCCCGACTGAGAATTCTGCACTGGGCCGCTCAGAATAATCGCTGGATCGTTGAAGATGACTATGACAGTGAGTTTGCTGAGGGCCATCCGGTCAGTGCATTATTTGCACTGGATCAAGGCAAGAGAGTAATTTATACCGGTACTTTCAGCAGAACCATGTTTCCCGCTCTGAGGCTGGGTTATATGGTTTTACCTGAAGCTCTGGTGCCCGCATTCCTTAAAGCACGGCGTCTAATGGATGGAGGGCTGTCTGCCGTCGCTCAGGCCGCCATGGGGCATTTTATGTCTCAGGGAGATTACAGCCGTCATATCCGTAAAATGCGTCAGCTCTATCAGGAGCGTCGCAGTATTCTGGAAAAATTACTGGCAGACTCAGCGTTGAGCCATCTGCCGGTCACGGACGCAGGGGGGGGGATGCACCTGGTGCTGGCATTACCAGACTCCGTAGATGATAAAGCTCTGGTGCATGATTTAATGGCTGAGGGTATCGGTATCAGGGCTTTAAGTCACTATGCCTCTGGCAATACTTCACTGAAGGGATTGGTGATCGGTTTTGCACTGAATAATGCCGATGAAATGCAACAAGGGATAGACAGAGTGGAAGCACATTACCTGAAGCTGACAGCTAAGACGAGCGGTTGAGATGTACATTAAGCATAAAGATAAACGTATAAAGCAGATATCTCTGCCAGAATAAATACTTTGTTATTGTTCTGGCAGAGATGAGTCAGCATATTTCTCGTTTCAGAAAGGCTGGCAGGTACTGATATTTCGAGTTATTTACCAGTCGATACCTTTACGGGCTTTAATGCCATCATTAAACGCATGTTTGGTATCTTTGACTTCAGATACTGTATCAGCATAAGCCTGAATATCTTTGTTGGCTCCCCGGCCAGTCAGAATAACAGACTGATTAACCGGACGGTTGCGCAGAGCCTCCAGCACTTCATCGACGCTCAGATATCCGTATTTCATCATGTAAGTAATTTCATCCAGCACAACCAGATGAATATCCGGATCTTTCAGATGGGGCAGTGTTTTATCCCAGGCTTCCCGACAAGCACGAGTATCCAGTTCTCTGTCCTGAGTTTCCCAGGTAAACCCTGTACCCATGACATGCACTGTCAGATTCTGATCCTGAGCGAAAACATCTCTTTCACCGCAATCCCAGGTGCCTTTGATAAACTGAGTGACTGCGACTTTGTAGCCATAACCCAGGCTACGCGCGACCGTTCCCCAGGCCGAGGTGGTTTTTCCTTTGCCATTGCCTGTAATAACAATCGTAATGCCTCTCTCTTCCTGAGCTTCAGCAACTTTAGCATCGACAACTTCTTTTCGCTTCTGCATCGCCTTTTTATGGCGGGTATCACGATCAGTCATTGGATCTCCTTATTTCAGAACCCTGAATCACAGGGAGAATTGCTATCCTGAGTTGCAGTGAAGGATAGCAATGAATGTTTATGCTATATACACCAGAGGGTGAATGCGTTGATTCCATCAGAAACGGTAACGTACTGAACCTGATATGCTGCGCCCTTCTGTGGCGTAATTTTTCTTACTGATATAATTTTCATCCATCAGGTTTTTAATGGTCAGTGCAAGCTGTAGCTGACGATTAACCTGATATCTGGCATCGGTATTAACCAGAGTATAGCCAGACAACTTATCTGTGTTGGCGCTATCTGCATAACGATCTCCGATGTAAAGTACACTACTTCCCAGTGTCAGAGCACCTATCTGATGACTGAGACGTAGACTGGCCTTATGCTCAGCCCGATAGATAAGCTGCTGGTTTGTATCTGCATTTTCTGCATCCAGCCATTCAATGTTAGCTTCAAGCCGGGTGTCTGACCATTGGTACAGTGTTGCTATTTCTGCTCCCTTGATCCGGGCGCTGTCAATATTCGTCGGCGTCCATTTATCATTAGCATCCGGTGCCCAGTTAATCATATCGTCTACATTCGTAGTGTAGATATTAAATGATGTATGCAGAGCCGGGGTGATCTGATACCTGATACCCAGGCTGGTTGTTTCCGCCGTTTCCGGTTTAAGGTCAGGATTACCTGCGGTATAGCCGGTATCCGGAGCGTAGAGATCGTTAAATGTAGGCGCTGTAAATGCGGTGCCGTGGCTGGCTGTCAGAATCAGTTCAGGAGTCAGAGCAAAGCGGCCTTCCAGATTATAGGTATCATGGCTGCCAAAGGCCTGGTTATCATCCAGGCGCGCTGATAATCCTGAGCTAAAGCGCCCTTGCTGCCACTGCCATAGTCCAAACAGGGCTTTGTTATCCCGTTTATCATCCTGATAGTCGGCAACACCACTACCAGATATTTTGTCCTGGCGGTAATCCAGCCCGCCCATCAGAGTATGCTGGTTGTTCAGGCGCTGATCGGCCTGAACACTGAACTGGTCAGTGCGGGTAACAAACTTATCCCCTTTGTTGTCTTCAATTTCTTGCTGACTGTTATCTTCATAATGGCTCAATCGGGTGCTGATATTCAGGCTATCACTAAGCTCAGATTCAGCGGCTACATAGAGCGTTGTGTTATCAAACAGGGCTTCGCAATCGTTACTTTTTGACCAATCTGGTTTTGAGCACTGGTCATAATCGTTAGAACCTTCTGTGTAGTGGACACCGGCTGATAACATGGTGTTTGTCAGATCATGTTCTGCATCCAGTTTAAACGACCGGTTTTCGTAGCCATCTTTATCCTCACCGTCTTCACCATCTTTATCCCAGACATCAAAGCCATCAGTAGCAAAATAGCTGGCAGAACTGCGGATGCGGGTCTGTTCTGATGACCATCCACCACTGACAGCCAGTTGCCGGGACTGGTTACTGCCTGCACCAGCTTCTATGCTACCGTAGCTATTTTTCTGATGGTTGCGGCGAGTGAAAATCTGAATCACTCCGGCAATTGCATTAGAGCCGTACAGGCTGGAGCGTGCTCCTCGAACGATTTCGATCCGCTCAATCTGCTGGACCGGAAAATGTTCCAGGCTGGTTGTTCCCAGAGTGGCACTGCCTGTCTGAACACCATCAATCAGTACCAGCATACGTTTCTGATCAAGCCCCCGAAGATACAGGCTACTATTCTGTCCATAACCACCGCTATTGACGACCTGAAGTCCACTGGTGCTTTCGATTGCTTCTGCCAGGCTGTTGGGTTGTTGTTGATCCAGTTGTTGTCGAGTGATGACGGTCACAGGGGCGATAACCTGTTCCAGGCTGCGAGCAAAACGACCAGAAGTAATTTCGATGGTCAGTCTTTCTTCTGTGTTTCCGGAAGGGGTAGCCTGAGCTGTTTGTATCGCCGTCGCTGTCAGAGCAAGAGTAATGGCATATGCCAGAGGTTTTTGTTGTTTCAAGTTTTCATCCTCAACGCTGATTTGGCGTGAGAGAGGGCAGGGCGCAACACAGAGCAGGTATGGAAGATGCTGAAGGTTACACGGGTGTTGCCCTCCGCAACACCAGAAATAGATCAATTGATGGCTGGTAATCGGGCTTTGTCAGATGCGTTAAATTGAGCTCTGATATTAACCGTTGCGGGGGCAGCACAGGTATTTCATCTGTTTCCCCAGCCATAAATCTGCAGGCATATTATCCGGAAAAATCAGCCAGTCAAGGGAGTGATGTTCAACACTGGGTGAATCTGATTCATTCTGGGGTTATAGGCAGTAAATAATAATCAGTGTCTGAACAAACATTTTATATAACGGGTTGCGATATTATCCAGCCCGCTGCTTGAGAATATCGCAATACTTTTGTTCAGGTATGTATAATGCATTTCTTTTCATCTACCGGGATACATTATGCTCAGTTACCGTCATGCATTTCATGCGGGGAATCACGCGGATGTGATTAAACACCTGACTCAGGTACTGATTTTTCAGGCTCTGCAGAAAAAAAATAAACCTTATATCTATATTGATACCCATGCCGGTGGTGTGTACTACGATCTGAGCAGCGAAGAAGCACTTAAAACCGGAGAAGCGTCAGATGGTATTGCCAAAGTGCTGGACCATCCGGCATTACCCGACGCCTACCGCAGAGCCGTGATGGATTATAATCCAGATGGCGGGCTGAATTATTATCCTGGCTCTCCGGCGATTGCTCAGGCGTTTCAGCGGGAAAGTGACAAGCTGGTGCTGATGGAGTTGCACAATAACGAAGTGGCTACTGTTAAGAGGGAAACCCGTTATTGGCACAACACTATGGTGCATCACAGAGATGGTTTTGAAGGTTTACCCGGTATTTTACCGCCAGATCCTCGCCGGGGGCTGGTACTGATTGACCCATCTTATGAGATTAAAACGGACTACAGCAAGACCGCTAACGCAGTAAAAAAAGCGTATAAAAAGTGGGCCACAGGTATTTATGCCATCTGGTATCCGATTCTGGTGTCGGACAAAAGCCGTTATCTGCTTGATGAGCTGGAAAACAGTGGGATTCGTCGTATTCTGGTTGCTGAAATTCAGCGTCCGGCTGAAGCCGGTGAAAGCTTTGGCATGATTGGCAGTGGTATGCTGATTATCAATCCTCCGTATCAACTGGACGAAACTCTGGAAAATATTCTGCCTGAATTAGCACAGGCGATGCTGGGTGGTAGTGCCGAAGCCAGCGTCCAATGGCTGGCTGGGGAATAAAAATATTTTGATATTCTCTGACCTATGGTCAGAGAATATCATCTGGTTCAGGCTCGTTATATAACCGAAGGTTCAGATGTTAATGAAACCTTCGAGGTAATGCACAGCCTTACCTGAAATATAAACCCTGTCTTCAGTTACACGACAAGACAGGACACCACCGCGCTTTGAAGCCTGATATGCAAGAAGTTGTTTTTTACCAAGCTGCTCTGCCCAGTACGGAGCAAGACCTGTATGGATTGACCCTGTAACCGGGTCTTCATCCCCACCGTTTGCAGGCCAGAAATACCTTGATACAAAATCGTATTCCTTTCCCGGAGCCGTAACAACAACATCATATGGCGCGAGTTGTTGCAGGTCTTCCTTGCTTTGAGTGACATTGCGAACATCACTTTCATGCTCGTAGACTGCAAAATATGCCTGTTCATTCAACAATACTTCTGAAGGCTTGATTGATAGCCCGTTCAGTAGCTCTACCGGGATATTTTCAGGGACATGTGGCTTTCTGTTTGGGAAATTCATCTGAATATAACCATCATCCTTTTTTGTGATGATCATTTTTCCAACGGCTTTAGCTGAAAATATTATTTCTGTGATTTCCGGGTTGTCGCTGAAAATAACTGAGGCTGATGCAAGTGTTGCATGACCACAAAAGTCAATTTCTGTAATCGGAGAAAACCATCGAATAGCGTAGCTATCATCATCTGCTTTAACCAGATAAGCTGTTTCTGACAGATTATTCTCTATCGCAATCGATTGCATCAACGCTTCAGGCAGCCACTTTTCAGAGATTATTACAGCGGCTGAATTTCCTTTGAATCTTTCTTCTGTAAAAGCATCAACAATATTTATTCTTAACTTCATATTTTGTACTCTGATATTGATTCATGCGACGTAACACTACTTTTCTGGAGATATTTCTGCTCTGAAGTTTATGGTTCGTTAACCGCTTTATCAGTCCCACGAGTTGTTGGTCTGAAACTTAACCATTGATTCTGCCATTGACTGACCAGAAGGCCTGAAAGAATCAGTATGCAAGCCAGCCATTTAGTCTGACTGATGGTCTCGCCATAAAATATTACGCTTCCAATCAGACCAAAAACAGGTACCAGAGTGGTCAAAGGAGCCACTGTCGATAACGGATATTTTACAATCAGGCGATTCCATAGCCAGTAACCAAGCAATGTTGTAGGCCAGGCCTGAAAAAGAATTGAAAACCATACCGTTCCATTCAATTGTTCTGGCAGTTGAATAAATACTTCACTGCCGTGGCTGATGTAAGCCAGTACGACCAGAGGAATCGGAGCAAATAGCATTCCCCATACACTGAATGAAAAGATCTGGTCTGTACCTGCCAGTTTTACAATCAGGCTGATCAGACTCCAGCTGATTGCACCTGCCATCACCAGTATCAGTCCCATTAAAGGAACAGATCCGTCCTGCAGTGTCAGGCTGACACTAAGCCCTGCTACAGCCAGAATAGCGCCAGCTGTTTTTCGATAAGATATTTTCTCTTTCAGTACCAGCCAGCCCAGCAGCAGACTGAATACCAGGCTCATTTGCATCAGAAGCCCGGCCATACCCGCAGAAATACCCAGTGTAATGGACCAGGTCATCATGCCCCAGACGCCGACACCAAAGGTAATACCGTAAGCGACCAGGTAACGTAGTTTTACCTGTGGCCTGGCAATAAAAAAGATGGCCGGAAATACGGCCATGGCAAAACGTAATGCGGTCAGTAGAATCGGATTGATCTGATCAGCTCCCAGCTTGATCACAGAAAAATTGAAGCCCCAGAGACACATTACTGCTATTGCCAGAAGCAGATCATTTAAACGCATGTTTTATCTCCTCAGATATCGTTTTGCAGATGAGGCTTCAGTATCTGGGTTTTCAAAAAAAGTAAACAGATTCAATTTTTGAAAATAAAAAGTATACAGTTCAATCTTGCTGACCTAATCTTAATGCTGTTGATGGACCGTAGCTGAGAACAGGGTTATGCGCTATAAAGTGATTGTTGAACAAATTATCGGGGATATTCGTACCGGAAAGCTCTGTCATGGCAGTCGTATGCCTTCGCTGCGAAAAATGTCTGGTTTGATGGGGGTCAGCATGACCACCACTCTGAATGCCTATCATCTGCTGGAAGAGCTGGGCTGGATTGTCGCTAAGCCCCAGTCCGGGTTTTATGTATCCTGTCCTCTATCGGAGCAACGGGCACCTGAACCACCGCAATTTCGCAGTCAGCTGAAAGAAATTTCTCTGCAGGAATCGTCAGTATCCTACCTGCCAGGTGTGTACGAACCAGGGCCTTTAGGTATTTCTCAGCTGGATCCGGAGCTGATGCCAACAGAGGCTTTACAACGCAGCCTGAAACGAGGAATGAAGAGACTGAATCAGAGCATTCACCGTTATCCGGACCGACAGGGCGATATATCTTTACGCCAGGCATTATCCAGCCATTTTGAGCATTATGGTTTTCCTTTTACCGACAAAGAGCTGGTGATTACCGGGGGCTGTATTGATGCAGTGAGAATCGGATTAGAAGCGATATCCTGTCCGGGAGATGGCATTGCGATCAGTTCTCCATGTTTCAGCGGACTGTTGGAGCTTTTGTCAGGTTTGTCCAGAAAGGTTGTAGAAATCCCCTGTACTGCAGAAGGTATCGATCTTGAACAATTTGAGTATCACCTGCAACAAGGTACAGTCAAAGCCGGATTATTCAGCACCTCCCACATGAACCCTCAGGGAATCAGCATGTCTCCGCAGCAAAAACAGACACTGGCGGAGCTGGCAAATCATTATCAGGTACCGGTTATTGAAGATGATATCTATATGGAGCTGGGACATGGTAAAACGATGCCTCTTCCTGCGAAGTACTGGGACAAAGGAGGTTATGTGCTCTGGTGTGGATCAATCTCAAAAACACTGGCTGCTGGTTTCCGTTTGGGCTGGTGTCTTCCGGGGCGATTCTTGCCTGAATATCTGAGGTTGCATGGCATTACCCATTTTGGTGTGGCTACACCAGCTCAGGCTGGCATTGCTGATTTTATTAACACCGGGCAGTATCACTCCCATCTGAATAAAATCCGGAATTACCTGCAGCGCAATATACGGGATTACAAAAATCGACTGGCAGAACTGATGCCGGACGGTACTGCAATCAGTCAACCTGAGGGCGGAATGGTACTCTGGTTGCAAATTCCGGGTTTAGACAGTGGAGCATTGTGGAAAGCAGCCTGTGAGCAAGGAACCGACCTGAGAGCAGGCCCGGCTTTTTCAACACTGCCACTGTATCAGGATTGCCTCAGAATTAATGTGGGCTGGCCATTGAATGAATTTACTGACGCTATTCTGGTTCAGATAGCGGAGCTGGCCACCAGATATTCTCAGGGAAATGAAAATATGCCACAGAAAACAGGCTAATTGACAATTTTTACCTTAGCAAAAGGCATAATGTTCTATCTGATGGTTGACCAGGGCGTTATTCTAAGTGAGAATCAGCTCCATAGGTTATGTTGTAATATATCAAATTTATGGATTATTCATGAGACTCCTCTCCCTGGCGTTTGCCGCTATGATCTCTTTTCCTGCCTGGTCAGCAAACAGTATCAATTTTTCCTGGTCGGTTAATGCCGGTCCTTTGAACCCCCATCAGACAAACCCTAATCAGATGTATGCTCAGGCGATGGTCTACGAGCCTCTGGTAAGGTACGCCAGAGGAGGAAAAGTGACACCATGGCTGGCTGAAAAATGGCAGATCTCAGCTGATGGCAAACAATATACTTTTTTCCTGCGTGAGGATGTGCGTTTCTCCAATGGTGAGCAGTTTGATGCGGCTGCAGTTAAAGCCAACTTTGATCAGGTGCTGGCTAATATTAAAAAGCACAGCTGGCTCGGGCTGATTAAGCAACTGGATCGTATTGAAGTAGTGGATCAGTTTGTGGTTCGCCTGCATATGAAGAATGCGTATTATCCAACGCTGCAGGAACTGACGCTGGTCCGCCCGGTACGTTTTATGGCTCCATCTGCTATGCCAGATGAGGGGCATACCGGCAATGGTATCAAACAACCTGTTGGCACCGGCCCCTGGATGAGACAGGAGTCTGTACTTGGGCAGAAAGATGTCTTTGTCAGAAACCCGTACTACTGGGGAGAAAAGCCCGCCTTTGAGCAGGTTAATGTTCCTGTTATTCCAGACCCTAACGCCAGAGCTCTGGCCTTTGAGAGTGGCACAATTAATCTGATTTATGGCTTTGAAGGTCAGATATCTCCGGATACCTTCAATCGTTTTCGACATGACCCACGCTTCTCAACGGATCTGTCTGAGCCATTGTCTACCCGTGTACTGGCAATGAACACAAATCAGTCACCTACCCGCGAACTGGCCGTACGTCAGGCGATCAATCACGCCGTTAACCGCGAGGCTATCGCGCAGGGAATTTTCTATGGCACGGAAGAAGCGGCTCCCAGTCTGTTTGCCAGAAATGTGCCTTATGCTGATCTGGATCTTCCAGCCTACGATTATAGCCTGCAAAAAGCCGCTGAATTATTAGAGAGCGCAGGCTGGAAGGTACTGAAAGGTGATCAGTATCGCCAGAAAAATGGTCAGGCTCTGAATGTTGAATTGGTTTATTACGGCCATGATGCAAACCAGAAAGCCATTGCTGAAGTGATCCAGGCCAATCTGAAGCAAGTGGGTATTAATATAGCCCTGGCTGCAGAAGAGCGGAGTCGTTTCTATAAACGCCAGAAGAACGGCGAGTTCGATATTATCTTTAATAATACCTGGGGCGCACCTTATGATCCTCACGCCTTTGTCAGTGGCATGCGCACACCTTCTCATGCTGACTATGAGGCACAACTGGGGCTGAAACAAAAGTCAGATATTGATCATTGGATTACGCAAGTTCTGAAAAGTCAGGACGACTCTGAGCGACAGACTTTATACAGCAGTATCCTGACTACTCTGCATGAGCAGGCTGTTTATCTGCCGGTAACCTATCTGAGAGTACCCGGCGTTGCGAAAAAGGAACTGGGGCCGCTGAAAATGGGTGCGACTGTTTTTGATATTCCTTTCGAGTCTTTTAAACCTGAGTAGTCATATCGTCATCAGGATCTGATCATGGGCAGATACTACTGAGTATCTGCCTTTTGTTTTCTGTCACGGCCAATTATCTTTGCAAAGACTTGCCGTTATACAGAGTTATTCTTCTGCGGAAACTACCATGCTGGCTTTTATTGTTCGTCGCCTGATGCTACTGGTACCTATGCTACTGGGTGTATCTATGGTGATCTTTTTCGTATTGCGCTTAAGCGGGGCTGACCCCGCGATGTCTTATCTGCGTAGTGCCAATATTCCTCCTACCGATCAGGCAATTGCTCAGGCAGAAAAAGATCTGGGGCTGGATAAGCCGTTACCAGAGCAATACGTTGTCTGGCTAACCGATGTGGTTCAGCTGGATTTTGGCGTCTCTTATATGACCCGTCGTCCGGTACTGGATGAAATCCTTTATTATTTACCTGCTACCCTGCAGCTGGCGTCTCTGGCCCTGCTGCTGACACTCGGCATCTCGATACCCCTGGGAATGTGGGCGGCACGTCAGCGGGATAAATGGCCTGACTTTACGGTGAGGGGGCTGGCCTTTTTAGGGGTATCAATTCCTAATTTCTGGCTGGGTTTTATGCTGGTGCTGCTATTCTCCGTTCAGCTGCAGTGGTTGCCTCCGATGGGCTACGGTGACCTGGAGTATATGATCCTGCCTGCTTTTGCGATCGCTTTTATGTCTCTGTGTATCAATGCCCGCTTATTAAGAACCAGTATGCTGGAGGCTCAGGGGCAGAGGTATGTGTTGTATGCAAGAATGCGAGGTGTATCAGAACGCAGAGTTGAAAATGCCCATGTACTGAGGAATGGATTGATTCCTGTTGTGACCGCGGCCGGTATGCATATTGGTGAACTGATTGGTGGCTCTCTGGTAGTTGAGAGCATTTTTGGCTGGCCAGGAGTAGGACGCTATGCCATTTCAGCCATCAGTAATAACGATTATCCGATTATTCAGTGCTTTACCCTGTTGATGACAGTAATTTTTGTAGTATGTAACCTGATCATCGATATTTTGTATGCCTGGCTGGACCCCAGAGTCCGTCTGGGATCGGAGGCCAGCGCATGAGCACTTATCTGATGAACAGTGACCAGGGTCTGGTCAGAAAGTCGTTTCTGGCTACTCTGAGTATCAGTGGCTGGATAGGCCTGATTCTTCTGCTCTTTCTGGGTTCCTGTGCGATTTTCGCCCCCTGGCTGGCACCTTATGATCCGTCAGAAATCAATCTGTCTGCTCGTCTGATGCCGATGAGTTCTAAGCACTGGCTGGGTACCGATCACCTAGGACGGGATATGCTTTCAAGGATACTTCACGGGGCTTCTGTGTCTCTGGGCGCGGTATTTGTGACCCTGGTACTGATGCTGCTTGCCGGTGTTACTCTGGGAGGCGTTGCTGGTTTTGTCGGTGGGCGCACTGATCAGGCCATTATGAGAGTCTGCGATGTGTTTATGACATTTCCTACGGTTGTGTTTGCACTCTTTATGGTCGCGATACTGGGTACCGGATTGACCAATGTGATTATTGCTATTGCGGTGACGCACTGGGCCTGGTATGCCCGTATTACCCGAGGATTAGTGATCAGTGTCAGGCACAGTGATTATCTGCGAGCAGCCAGGTTAAGTGGTGTGCCTCCGGTTCAGCGTTTTATACGTCATATTCTGCCTTCAGTGATGGTGCAGCTGCTGGTACTGGCCACACTGGATATAGGGCATGTGATGTTGCATGTTTCTGGATTGAGCTTTCTGGGGCTTGGCGTCCAGTCTCCAACACCTGAGTGGGGCGTTATGATTAATGATGCCCGCCAGTTTGTCTGGACTCACCCTATGCTGCTGGTATGGCCAGGACTGTGTATTTTTCTGAGCGTGATGTCATTCAACCTGCTGGGGGATACTCTGCGGGATAAACTCGATCCGAATCTCGGGCATTAAGGCAAGGAGATCAGCATGAGTCTGTCAGTGAAAAATCTTACTGTGCGCTTGCCTGAGGGGAGAGCACTGGTTGAAAATTTGTCTTTTGAAGTGAAGCGCGGGGAAACTCTGGCCCTGCTCGGAGCCAGCGGTTCTGGTAAATCTGTAACTTGTGCTGCAGTTCTGGGGCTGTTAACACGAGGTCTGACATCAGAGGGAGATATTACCCTGGAAGGGCAACCTGTGGATTACCAGCAGATCAGAGGGAAACGTATCGCCTGCATTATGCAAAACCCCTCCAGTGCTTTTAACCCGGTTTATACCATGGAGCAACATGCAATTGAGACGTTGAAAGCGACAGGACAGTCCGTTGATCAGAAGGTAATTTCTGAAGCCTTGTATGATGCCGGACTGGATGATCAGGAACGGGTACTGGGGCTTTATCCTTTTCAGATGAGTGGCGGCATGCTTCAGCGAATGATGCTGGCCCTGGCACTTATGACCCCGGCTGATTATCTGATTGCGGATGAGCCAACGACTGATCTGGATCTGATTGTTCAGAGCCATATTCTGAATCGACTGGAGTCTTTATCGCAAAAACGAAATCTTGGCGTTTTACTGATCACCCATGATCTGGGTGTTGTTGCACGTCTTGCAGACAGAGTAGCTGTTATATCGGCCGGGAAGCTGGTTGAAGAATGTCAGGCAGAAGACCTGTTTTATCAGCCGTCCAGTGATGCTGGCAAAACGCTGTTAGCGGCTCATTATGCAATGTATAACGATGTTGTTACAGAGGATACAAGTGCCGACTTGCCTGGCCTCCGGGCAACCGTGATCAAGGTGAATCCTGATCAGATGTATCAACAGGAGGGCAGCAGTGTCTGAATTATTTCGTGTTGAACAGGGAAATAAAAGTTACCAGGAACAATCTCTTCTGGTGCGTCAGCCTGCTAAGCAGGTACTTTTTGATATCTCGCTGACGATTCAGGCAGGAGAGTCTGTCGCTTTAGTCGGCGCCAGTGGTTCCGGTAAAAGTACACTTTGTAGAATGCTATTAGGGCTGGAAACCTTTGATTCCGGCAATGTGCTGTTTAAAGGCCAGCCTTTGTCTGATTTCAGTACGCAGGATGAACACCGATTCAGACGGGCGGTACAAATGGTATTTCAGGATTCAGTCAGTGCAGTAAATCCCCGCCTGACCATTGCAAACGTGATTGAAGAACCCCTGAAATATCTGATGAAGATGCCAGCAGGCAAAAGGCCTGAGCGGGTACGTGAGTTATTGAGTCAGGTAGGATTGTTGCCTGAGGATGCATTCAAAAAAGCAGGTCAGATGAGCGGCGGCATGTTGCAGAGAGTCTGTATAGCCAGAGCTCTGGCCTGCGAGCCTGATGTGATTGCTCTGGATGAATCATTATCCAGTCTGGATCTGGTGCTTCAACAACAATTGATTGCTTTGCTGAAACAAATTCAGAAAGAGCAGGGGACCAGCTATCTGTTTGTAACCCACGACCTGCGTCTGGTTCATCTGTTTTGTCAAAGGGCACTGGTAATGGACCAGGGCCGTCTGGTAGAAGATACCCTGGTCAGCAGAGATATGCAGTGGCAGAGTGATATGGGACAGGCATTGCAGAAAGCGGTTTTACCAGTCAGGCCCCGGAGAAAAGCTGCATTAGCGTAGAAGGACGTGGTGATAAATTGTAATGCCTGTTTAACGGAAAGTTAAACAGGCATTACAATACTTATCTGTGGCTACAGATGGGAATGATTATTTCCGGCTGGCAGAGCTTCTTCTGTGGTTTGCAGCAGTGCCAGCAGATCTTTTTCAGGCAGAGGACGGCTGAGCAGATAACCCTGCAATTCATCACAGCCTTCGATCTGTAAGAATCGTTGCTGAGCTTCTGTTTCAACACCTTCTGAGATCACCTGCAGGCCCAGTGAATGGGACATATTAATAATCGCCCGGATAAGGCTTTCATCATCCGGATCCCCCGGAACGTCTTCCAGGAAGGAGCGATCAATTTTTACCGTATCAACAGGCAGGCGCTTCAGGTAGATCAATGAGGAGTAACCTGTTCCGAAGTCATCAACGGAAATGCGGATACCTTTATTTCTGAGCTGTTTAAGAATAGAGATCACTCTGTCGATATCTTCAATAACAACTGTTTCTGTAATCTCCAGCTCCAGGTATTCGACTGGTAACCCTGATTCTTGTAACGCCTGATCAATATCAGCCAACAGGTGCTGATCCAATAACTGTCTGGGAGACAGGTTGACCGCAACCGGTACTGTATAACCCGCATCAAGCCAGTTTTTGGCTGCTCTGCAGGACATCTGCAATACTTTGCGCCCCAGCCTGATGATCAGCTCACTTTCTTCTGCTATTCCGATAAACTGATCTGGTGGAATAAAGCCTTCATCAGGGTGTATCCAGCGAACCAGTGCTTCTGTGCCAATCATTTTACAACCATCAACAGTGTATTTCGGCTGGAAATGCATTGTCAGCTGGTCATCTGACTGAATAGCTTTTTTCAGACCTCTTTCCAGTATCAGGCGTTTTTCTGCCTGTTCATTGACGCTACCATCGTAGAACTGGAAGTGTGAAGAGCTGTTTTTAGCCTGGAAAAGAGCCACATCCGCATGTGTAAACAGTGTCTGTGTTTCATCTCCATCACTAGGATAAAGTGCAACACCAATACTGGCAGAAATGTGTACATCATCATCAAGATGAGTAAGGAACGGGGTTCTGAACTGATTAACAATCTGGCTGGCAATCTGCTCGGCATTATTATGGGCGCGCCCTGAGTTTTCTATCAATACCAGATATTCATCCGCATTGATGCGTGACAAGGTGTCCCCCTGTTCAAGACAGTCACGAATTCTGCTGGCACACTCTTTCAGTAATTGATCGCCTTCCTGGTGGCCATACTGATCATTGATCTGTTTGAACTGATTAATGTCGATGTAAAGCAGTGCCAATGGTTGACCATTTCTGGCGGCCCGAGATATGGATTGCTCGAATCGGTCGAAAAACAAACTACGATTAGGTAATCCGGTAATGGCATCATAATTGGCAATATGAACCAGGCGTTCCTGAGCTTCTCTTAACTGACTGATATCACTGATAACAATCACATACTGAATACCGGCCTGTTGCTGTTCCGATTTTAGCAGACTGTAGCGTCGGGTATGGGTTGGTGGGGTACTCTGTACAGCAGAAACTGAAAGCCAGGCCGGGAAAGCACTATTATCTTTACGACGTTGCAGCATTTCTCCCTGCCAGTTGTTCCGGGCCAGAATAGCGCGTTTAATTTCCCCTTGCTTAAGCAACTGATGGCCTATCGTGCCTGCATTATTCTGCTCATATCCGGTCAGTTCAGTAAAGGCTTTATTGCACAACAGACAGTTCATCTGTTCGTCAAAGATAACAATGCCTTCGGCAGTGTTCTGAAATACCTGGCTGGTTAACTCCAGACGTTGCTGATCTTTGCGTTGTTCGGTGATATCGGTTGCAATACTGCCTAAGGCGTAAACAACACCATCTTCATTTTTTAGTGGAAATTTACTGGTCAGGTAGGTATGGATACCATCTTTACCGGCCAGATCCATTTCATACTGACAGGGTTGGCCTGATTCCAGTACCAGTCTGTCGGTTGATTGCAGGAAGTTGGCAAAGGATTCAGAAAATACTTCTTTATCAGATAAACCGATCATATCATTTCGCCCGGTCATTTCGACAATGCGGGTATTGACGGTCTGATACTTCAGGTCTGTGCCTTTAATCGCGATCAGGCCAGTCGCATTCTGAATAACTGCATTAAGCCGATGTTCTCTTTCCTTGATCAAACGCGCCATTTCAGAAATCGCCTGCCCAACCCGGGAGAATTCTTTGAAATCATTACCAGGGTAAGTTTGCTCCTGCTCCATAGAGGCTGTCTGCTCAGCGTATTGCACAATTCTATGTAATGAGCTTCTCAGCAGAGAGCGAAGAATATAAAAAATAAGCAGAGATACAACCAGTACAGTCAGTGCAGTTGTGCCCAGCCGACCGATGTATGCCTGTTTCAGCATCTGCAGGCTGGTATCAGGTTGCAGTGTACGTATACTGTAATCATGATCTGCGATAGGAATCTGGTATTCAAACAAAACACCACCATCTACCTTCAGGAAAGGTTGCTGTTGCATATCAGCTTTAAGTACAGATATATCCTGCTGCGCGTGATCAGTTAACCGGGCCAGAGGCAGGCCGTTATGTATAATTGCTACAGCATCTGTACCGCTGATTGTCTGGATCTCATTCAGTATCCAGAAATTGTCATTGACCAGAACACAGGTATAGAGATACCCAAGCACTCTGCCTGAGCCTGGATGTACCACAGGTAATTTTAATTTGAGCAAGCTCAGGCCATCGGCAGTCGAGTAACTACTCCATTGTTCTGGCATAGCTGGTCTGCTGGTGAGTTCCTTGTAATCAATATTCAGGCCAAACAAAGCAAAAGGTGTGCTGGCAGCTTGCTTGCCCGCTGTACTTTCTACAATAAGCAGGTCAATTTTTTCGCCAGAGCTTCCCTGTACACTGTCGTCCAGTAACATCTGAACCGATAGTAAGTCATTGGCCAGAAGACTGGCTCTGAGTTCACTTTTCTGAGTGATCTCATAGCTCATGCGGGCGATATTACTAAGCTGCTGCTCCAGCATATACCCCAGTACTCTCTGGTTATGCTGGTGAAGCATTCTGATTTCTTCGGACAATGCTTTTTGTGATCCCTGATAAGCAGGAATCATTAATAGAGCAACCACAAAGCATATGGCGACTGTAACAACAGAGAATAATAGTGTCGTAAAGCTGACCTGAGCTAATTTCCGTTTATGCATGGGTAAGTTAGGCCTGTTCTAGTGGCTGTATCTGAAGGCTTGCTTCTGCAAAACTTTCAGCTCAGTTTCGGTAACACCTTTTTCTATCAGGTGGATATCTCCTGAATATATATGGGGAATCTGAGTCGCTTTACCTTCTATATCAAGGCGAATCGCTTCTGCCATTGCTACGCCATTATCATCATTCAGGCGCATAACGGTCATATCCAGCTCCTGGTTCTGAATAGCGGCCAGTTCAGAGCTGCCACCTCCCCAGCCATTGATCATAATTTTTCCAACCAGATTCTTTTCGCGCAATGCGTCTAAAGCACCTAATGCTATATCTGTGGAACAGGCAAAAATCAGATCCAGGTCCTGATGTTCGGATAAAGTCGCGATAGTTGCCTGATAGGCTTTTTTTCTGCTGCCATCGGTGAAATAACTGGCAACCTGTTCAATATCTGTACGCTGATTCATCTGGTCGACAAAGGTATCACCTCGCATCTGACTGACATATCCTCTGGAGAAGTAGAGCATCAGATATCTGGTTTTTTTATCGGTTTCCTTTTTTTGAGACAGAATCTCATGCATACGGTCTGCCATGATCCGGGTTCCGGTCTCGTGGTCGAACCCAACATACAGAAATGGCTTTTTCTGACGCCATTGCTTAAATGGTGTTGTAATATTCTGCAGAATGAGTTTCGGCTTTCCTCGGACAAGCAAACGTTCAATCATGCTTCTGTGTCTGAGGGCATCCATAGTGAAGATCAGGTAATCCGGCTTCCATCGGATAGCATCACCAAGTTGTTCTGCCTGCAAGCTGAGATCTACAGAAGGTCTTGAATAGTATGTTTTCAGCTCATAGGGAAGCCTGAGTTCTTTCAGGCGGGCTTCAAAAGCCGCTGTGCTTCTCAGCCAGTAGTCAGAACTCTGAATAGCCGGGTATACGACGGCCAGCTTCACAGGGGGCGCTTGCTGGTATTTTTGTGACACCGCTTGTGAAGGAGAGCGTACCTGTTCAGAAAAAGAATTCATCACGCTTTCCTGTTCCGGAAATTGTCTCAGATAATCACTGACACGGATATATTCTGCGGAAAATGCAGTTGAACAATAGGATATTATAAAGAAAATTGCAGAGAGCAGAGTTGCCTTTGATGTTGTGGTTTGTTTCATTCTGCGCTCCTGTTTGTAACATAAAATGTTATTCGACTGCTTTTTGTGTCTTAAAGCAAACGGAAACTATGTTGCTAGATGCCTTTTTTACAGAAAGGTTGAGTAATTCCGATATTTTTACATAAGGTTACATAGAGTCTCTTTTTGTCGCAACTGTGAAGAAGGAAAAGTTATCATAATCATATGGTTAACCTGAAATTTCAGGTTCTTTTATCTTTGCAATAAATACAAGTTATCCCAGTCTATAATAGGCGGAGTATATATGTAATGAGGATTAATCGCAGTGATCTGGAAGCCGCTGTAGCCCGAAATATTATCCGTAAGGAGCAAGCAGAGCAGCTTGAAGCGTTTCTGGAAGTCAGATACAGGCATCAGCCATCAATGAACTTTACTCATGTACTCTGGTATATGGGGGCACTCATCGCCATTAGTGCTATGAGTCTGTTTATGACACTGGGCTGGGAGTCATTTGGCGGAGCAGGCATCCTGGTCACTTCATTAATATATGCCGTTATTGCGTTATGGCTGACCCAGTGGTTTTCCGGCAAAGACTACCCCATACCTGCCGGGATATGTGCAACGCTTGCAGTGACGATGGTTCCTCTTGCTGTGTATGGTGTTCAGCAGATGATAGGATTCTGGCCGGATGATGTTCATTATCAGGATTACCACAGAAAGATAAAGTGGCACTGGATCTGGGTGGAAGTGACGACACTACTGGCAGGTGTGGCCATGCTGAGAGTATATCGGTATCCATTTCTGGTTATGCCGATTGCTATCACCTTGTGGTACATGTCGATGGATATTGCGCCTTTATTAGCTACAGATGAGATGACTTTTGAATTCAGAGCTCAGGTGTCGCTTGTCTTTGGGTTACTGATCACTTTGTTAGCATTGCGGGTTGATTTTATATCTGAAGCAAAAGCGGATTATGCATTCTGGCTTTATCTTGCCGGAGTTACGGCATTCTGGGGTGGGATGAGTGCTCTGGACTCTGATAGTGAGCTGAACCGCTTTATCTATTTTGTCATTAATATCGCTATGATACTGGCGGGTGTTCTTTTAAGACGCAAAGTATTTGTGGTTTATGGGGCTCTGGGAGGGTGTTTTTATCTGGGATATCTGGCGGATAAAATCTTTGCAGACAGCTGGCTATTTCCCATAACTCTTTCCGCCATTGGATTAGGCATAATTGCACTGGGTATTCACTGGCAGAAGCATGAAGCCAGATATACCCGTGTGTTGAGAAGTTGTTTGCCAGTATCGGTCGATACGTGGCTGAAGGATAAAAGAAGCTAAACATCTGAATAGAATTTCTTTGCTAAAGTTGTCGGGCTTTCCAGTAATACTGGCTGGAGAGCATAGGGTATTCTTTTCAGTGATGTTTCATATACTGACACACGGTAAAAGCCCTTCCTGTGTTAAACAGATTCTGTTCAACAGGCTCGGTACAGGAAGGGCGCTTATTCAGGGTAACTTTGAGTTATTACTTTCAGTACCGCTTTTCGTATTTTCCGATGCACCTTCCGGGCCATATCGGTGTCTGGCTGGTTCCATCAGTTCATGTCCTCTGGAACGACTCAGCATTTTCACGTCGTGATGAAGCGCTGTTTTTGCCAGCATATTTGCTGTCACTGGCGCTGTAATCAGAAGAAAAAGCGTAATCAGCCATTCATGAACAGAGAGCCCACCATTTTTGATGCTGAACATAATACTGGATGCCAGCAGGATGCCGGCAATACCCAGAGTTGTTGCTTTAGTGGGGCCATGAAGACGCGTATATAAATCAGGTAAACGCACCAGTCCTAATGAGCCAACAAACATAAAGATACCTCCTAGCAGCAGGAAGCAGGCTACAATAATTTCAACCCATGATGCCATGATTGTCTCCTATTCAATAATGTCGCCGCGAAGCAGGTATTTACATAAGGCTGATGTACTGACAAAGCCCAGCATAGCAATCATCAGCGCGGCCTCAAAATACATAGAGGTTCCGGTGTGAATGCCATACAGGACAATCAGAGCGATACTGTTAATATACATGGTATCTAACGCCAGTATTCTGTCCTGAACAGAGGGGCCAATAATCAGACGCCACAGGTTCATCATCAGAGCTGCGCAGATCAGCACAGCAACTGCTGCAATTGCCCAGCTTAACATCCCAGAATCTCCTTTAGTGGTGCTTCATAGCGTTGTTTAACTTCCTGAATCAGGGCGTGTTCATTTTCGACATCAAGAGCATGAACATAGAGCCAGCGTTTGTCTTCAGAGATTTCTGCACTGACGGTACCCGGAGTCAGTGAGATTGTACTGGCAAACAGGGTAATGCCCAGTTCTGATTTAATATCCAGCGGAACAGCCACCATGCCCGGACGGATTTTTTTCATTGGGCCTGCTACTTTTACGGCCACCTCGAAGTTTGCAGTAAGGATATCCCACAGGACGAGAAGACAGTAACGCAGAGCGAGTCCGGGTTTCTTGACCGAGGGCTGTTCTGTCGATAAACCGGCAACCAGTCTGGGAATCGCGATAGCCAGAAAGCCGCCGAGCAGTATATGTCCTGGAGCCAGAGTGTTATTCAGTAACAGCCACACAGCAAACAGCAGAATGCTGTGAATTGGCATAGGGAACAGACGCGATGGTTTCATACTATTGTCCTCCCTGAGTAGTTTGAGGCACTAATGCTTCGACGGATTGGCTGAAATCGAACAGCTGTCTGGCTGCCTGAGAAGTAATATCTGTCAGTTCACCCCCGAACATGACCATGAGGGGAGAGGCCATGATCAGAATGAATACTCCGGCAAACTCGAACGGATGTACCCGCTCTTCAGTACCTGCCAACGCGGTAGTGCGCCAGAAAATGGTAGTACCGGCACGGGACAATGCCACAAGAGATAGCAGACCACCGATCAGAATAAGTGGCCATAGCCAGATTTTATCCATAGTTTCTTCTGCCGCCTGCATAAGCAGAATCTTTCCGACAAAGCCAGATAGTGGCGGCATACCGACAATTGCCAGAGCACAGAGAACAAATGCAACGCCTAGTAAACGAGGCTGAGCCATTGCCCTGGCTTTCACCAGCCGGTCCTCAGCTTTACCCCGCTGACGAGCAATCAGATCGGCTAACAGGAACATTGCACCGGTAATCAGCGTACTGTGGAGGATATAGTACAATGCAGCCCCCGTTGCTTTTTCTGATTGTAAGGCAATCGCAGTTAACAGCGTACCAGCAGAAACCACAACCAGATTAGCCGTCATCAACTTAAGGCCAGGGCTGGCAATCACGCCAATACTGCCAATTGCAAGAGTCAATAAACCCAGAGGCCAGAGCCAGGGGATCGCTATATTAGCCAGTTCACCTGCTTCCGCACCAAAAATCAGAGTGTGTATTCTCAGAATACTGTAGACACCGACTTTGGTCATGATTGCAAACAGTGCCGCCACAGGAGCACTGGCGGACGAGTAGGTTTTCGGTAGCCAGAAATGTAAAGGCAACAAGGCTGCCTTCAGTCCGAATACCAGAAGCAGCAGTAAGCCCCCGACTTTAGCCAGAATGGCTTCCCCTCCTTCCAGCTCTCTGATACGCATCGCCATATCCGCGATGTTCAGAGATCCCAGAGTACCGTACAGAATACCCAGGCCAAACAGGAATAAACTGGAGCCGACGAGGTTCAGAATAACATAGTGAAGGGCCGATTGAGTTTTCTGCTTGCCTCCACCATGAATCAGCAGCGCATAAGATGCGATCAGAAGCACTTCGAAGAAGACGAACAGGTTAAATGCATCGCCTGTCAGGAAGGCTCCGTTGACTCCCATAACCTGGAACATAAATAACGGGTGAAAATACTGGCCGCCTTTATCATGTCCGGCACAGGAATACAGCAGAGCTCCGGCAAAAAGTACTGTGGTCAGCAGAACCAGCAAAGTCGATATTCTGTCAGCCACCAGCACAATACCAAAGGGTGGTTGCCAGTCACCCAGTACATAGAGCTGAGTTCCTTCGGTATTTGCCGTATTCAAAAGAGTCCATGCCACGATGACCTGGATAAATGCTGATACCAGAGCCAGCAAGCGCTGTCTCGGCATCGTATTCTGAAACGGAGGCAGCAATAGCAGCGCTCCGGTAATCAAAGGCAGCAGAATAGGTAAAATGGGTAAATGGGCCATCTTTACTTCCTTAGAGTCCTGTTGCGCTGACGGGCCTGAATATCAGGCAGTCGGCCATCTACATGGTCATTTCCAAGGTCTGCGCGACCACGCATTGCAAGAATCACAACAAACGCTGTCATTGCAAAGCCAATTACAATTGCGGTAAGAACCAGTGCTTGTGGCAAAGGGTCAGCATATTGCTCTGACTGACCCAGTACTGCTGCCGCATTGATTTTTAAGCGACCGCTGGCAAATAAAAACAGGTTTACTGCGTAAGACAAGAGCGTCAGACCTACCACTACCGGGAAGGTCCGTCCTCTCAGGGCCAGAAAAATGCCACAGGCTGTCAGGAGGCCAACACAGAATGCATATATTCCTTCCATATTAATCTGTCTCCGATACTACAGGGCGTTCACTGGTCGTTAATTTACCCAGGTTGGCCAGAATAAGCATAGTTGCACCAATAACGGTCAGGTAAACACCCAGGTCAAACATCATGGCGCTAGCCAGTTCGAATTTACCGATCAGAGGTAAACTGAAATAGTCGAACCAGGATGTCAGGAATGGACGATCAAATAACCAGCTGCCCAGCCCTGTTAGCGTGGCAATAAAAATACCGCTGCCAATCAGCACCTGATAATCCACTTTCATGCGCGGTTTGACCCAGTCTACACCATGAGCAATATACTGCTGGATAATGGCTACAGCTGTGATCAGACCCGCAATAAAGCCGCCGCCAGGCATGTTGTGACCTCTCAGGAAAATATACGCAGATACCAGCAGTGCCAGAGGTAACAGACTCTGAGAAACAATGGCCAGCATCATTGGATGGCTGTCCAGCGTCCAGGGGCGACCATTTTCATCACTGGCAGGCATGTAAAGACGCATACGTGCAATGAGCTTAAAAATACCCAGGGCTGCAATACCCAGTACCGTGATTTCACCCAGAGTATCAAAGCCCCTGAAGTCAACCAGGATGACGTTAACGACGTTAGTACCGCCACCACCGGTTTTACTGTTTTCAACAAAGAATGTTGAAATGCTATCCAGTGGCCGGGTCATCAGCGCGTAACAAATCGTACCGATGACACCACCGATCATTGCTGAAAGACCTAAGTCCCTTACAACCCGGCGAGGAGAAGATTCTTTAGGTGTTTGCTGGGGCAGGAAAAACAGAGCCAGCATCAGCAGAATCACTGTTACAACTTCCACTGATAGCTGGGTCAGAGCCAGATCCGGGGCTGAGAATTTCGCGAACATCAAAGAAACAATCAGTCCTACGATGGACAGGGATACCAGCGCCTTCATACGCTCTCTGTGCCAGACCACAGTCGCTACTGCTCCCAGAGTCAGCAAAATCACACCAGTAACAGATATCGCATCAACAGGAAGCTCAGGACGCAAACCTGCTGTGGCATTCAGATCAAGCAAAGGCCCTGCCATCATGGCAAAGGACATGCTCAGCATCATGTAGGCATAACGCTGCAATGATCCATTCTCAACCAGTTGCATAAAGGTTTCAGCTTGTCGCTGGATCAGTTGGACTACCGCTTCAAACACCAGTTTGGGATCATTGTCCGGGAACTGAGCCTGGAACTGGAACAGTTCTTTGCGGTTGTAGTAAACCGTCAGACCGCCGGCCAGAGCCAGGAAACTCATCAGTAATGGCAGATTGAAGCCATGCCAGATCGCCAGACTGTATTCCGGGGGAATGCCATTCAGCGCTGCCCCTGATGCGGCGTATAGAAGGTCTCCGATGACCAGACTTGGGAAAATCCCTACCAGCAGGCAAAGTGCGACCAGAATCTCAACTGGCACCTTCATATAGCGTGGTGGCTCGTGAGGCGTCTTCGGCAGGTTAATCGGTTCACCATTGAAGAAGACATCATGAATGAATCGGGTTGAGTAAGCTACCGAGAAAACTCCACCCAATGTGGCCAGCACAGGAACCATCCATGACAGAGAACCCAGAGAATCCTGATGCAGGGTTTCTGCAAAGAACATCTCTTTGGACAGGAAGCCGTTCAGCAATGGAATACCGGCCATGGATGAGGCTGCAACCATTGCCAGGGTGGCGGTATGTGGCATGTATTTCCACAGACCATTCAGCTGACGCATATCCCTTGAACCAGACTCATGATCAATGATACCTGCAGCCATGAACAGAGAGGCTTTAAAGGTTGCGTGGTTGATGATGTGGAAAATAGCTGCAACGGCTGCAAGCTCGGTACCCATACCCAGAAGCAGAGTAATCAGACCCAGGTGACTCACCGTTGAATAAGCCAGCAAACCCTTCAGATCGTGTTTAAACAGGGCAACATATGCCCCCAGAAGCAAAGTTGCCAAGCCAGTCAGACTGACTATCAGGAACCAGAGTTCTGTACCGGATAGCACCGGATACAGTCGGGCCATCAGAAAAATACCCGCTTTTACCATGGTGGCAGAGTGCAGATATGAACTGACCGGCGTTGGAGCCGCCATAGCGTGTGGCAACCAGAAGTGGAATGGGAACTGAGCTGATTTAGTGAATGCACCAGCCAGAACCAGAACCAGAATAACGGGATACAGAACATGATCTCTGATGACATCCCCGCTATTAAGCACCTCATACAGGTTATAGCTGCCAACGACCTCACCGATAAGCAGGATACCAGCCAGCAATGCCAGACCACCAGCCCCTGTTATGGTCAGGGCCATCCTGGCACCTTTTCGGGCTTCTGTTTTATGTCCCCAGAAACTGATCAGCAGAAATGAGCTGATACTGGTCAGTTCCCAGAACATCCACATCTGCAAAAGGTTGTCGGACATCACAACCCCAAGCATCGCGAACATAAACAGAATCAGATAGCTGTAGAAGCGACCAATAGAGTCTTGCGCCGATAAATAATATCGGGCGTAAAGAATCACCAGTAAGCCAATGCCTAATATCAGCAATGCAAACAATAACGAAAGACCGTCAAGTCTGAAAGCTAATTCAAGGCCTATTACAGGTATCCAGTTATAAACTGTATACAAAGCTTCACCATCGAAAATGGAAGAAGCATTCTGTAAAACAAGTATTAATGCCAGAGCGGGAAGGCCTGCTGTAAGAAAAGCACAGGCACTACGACTGAACCTGGATGCGAATAAGGGTACCAGCGTTCCCAACAAGGGCAGCAAAGGAATCCAAATCAGGTTATTCAGCAAGGGAAACTCCTGTTATATCCATGTTGCCTTATTTTTCAATCTGTTAGTTGTTAATCGGGCGGGGTGTTCGACCGCAATTCATTGATTACGTTCATATCTTTACTTGTTCTTATAGCTAACCATTATAGCCATGGATTAGGGTATGCTGGAAATAAAATATAGGAAAAAAGCATGAAAAAGGCATAAAAAAAGGCAGTCTTATGACTGCCTTTGTATATAGGTAAGACCAGAATGGTCGTTTTTAGCTCTGAATCAGCTGCCTATAACACCACCATCCTCTTTGCGAATCATAATAACAGAAGAGCGAGGTGTACTATTACCACCTCCCGGGAAATGAGAGGGTTTTAAATCTTCCCCTGGATGTTGTACACCAATAAACATAGTGGTGTAGTCAGAGCTGAATGTCAGACCTGTTATCTCACAAGCAACCGGACCTGTCAGAAAACGACGGATTTCACCAGATGCTGGATCAGCACACAGCATCTGGTTATTACCCATACCTTCAAAATCACCCTTGTTAGAGTACTTACCATCGGTCTGAATCCACATGCGACCTTCCGGGTCAAAGCCTAAGCCGTCCGGGCTGTTGAACATATTATCTTTATTGATGTTTGAAGAACCGGCGTAGGCATCATTATGCACGTCAGGGTTACCTGCCATCACAAACAGATCCCAGCTGAAGTCCATGCTGGTGTGATCGCCATTATCTGGCTGCCAGCGAATAATTTGGCCGTAGTTATTTTTCGCACGGGGATTAGGGCCACCGACAGGCTGGCCTTCTTTGCCACGGTTTTTGTTATTGGTCAGTGTGCAAAACACCTGTTTACCCGATGGGTGTACCGCAACCCACTCTGGACGATCCATCGTAGTAGCCCCCACTTGGGTCGCTGCACGACGGGCAAACACCAGTACCTCGGCCTGATCTTTAAAACCATTAGCCGCAGTTAAACCGTTCTTGCCATGAGTCAGCTCAATCCACTCTCCACGACCAGATGCTTTGCCACTTGCACTGCTGAAACGCGCTACGTACAAGGTGCCCTCTTCCAGCAGATCGCGGTTTGCATCCTGATTGTCCGGGTTGTAACGGTTTCTGGATACAAATTTGTACAGATGCTCACCGCGCTGGTCATCACCCAGATAAACCACAACATGACCACCTTCATTGATAGTCAGAGCCGCATTTTCATGTTTGAAACGACCCAGAGCCGTGCGTTTCTTTGGTGTTGAATTAGGATTTTTAGGGTCGATTTCTACAACCCAGCCAAAACGATGGTTTTCCTGTGGGTGTTTCGCGATATCAAAACGCTCATCAAACTTATGCCACTGGTAACCGGAATCGGTACTCTTAACCCCGTAACGTTTCCCATCAGCCCCCAGATCCACATCAGAAGAAGAACCGAAGTAACCGTTAAAGTTCTCTTCACAGGTCAGGTAAGTACCCCAGGGGGTTTCGCCGTTTGCACAGTTGTTAAACGTACCCAGCGCTAAAGTACCACTCGGATCATCTTCCGTTTTCATCAGGTCATGGCCTGCAGCCGGGCCTGTAATCATCATTGGCGTGTTAGCATGAATACGACGGTTGTAGCGTGAATCTTTAACCAGCTGCCAGCTGCCGTTTTTCTTTTCAATTTCAAAAACAGATACGCCATGAGCCGCTTGTGCTTTACGTACATCTTCAGCTGTCATCTGTTTGCCCTGATGAGCAAACAGATATTCGTAATTGGTGTATTCGTTATTAATAGCCAGGATGGCACGGTCGTCAGACAGCGGAAAGAAACTCATGCCATCGTTATTATCACCAAACTGCTTCTCCTGTGCTGCTGCAGAGTTCAAACCACCATCTTTAAAATTCTCGATACCAGAGAACAAGGGGTCTCCCCAGGATATCAGGGTATCCCAGCGGTAACCTTCAGGAACGGTGATGGTGTCAGCAGTAGAAGCAGGCACTGCTTTAAAACCGATATCAGGTGACAGGCCTTTACCTGAAACGGATTGCATTGCCTCTGATATTGGTGAATAACTGGAAGCCAGTGCGCCTAAGCCCATAATTGCGGCTCCCCCCAGGAACTGTCTGCGGTTCAGGCCTTCTTCCACCATGCGGGTAAAATCAGGTGTTTCTGTAACCGGGTTATTCAACTGGTCCTGTTTATCAAACTGACTCATAACACTTCCTTTTCAGGCTAATCGGGATAATAGTTTTTAATTTTTGCGCAGATAAATAGAGCATCAGCGCTATTTTTGATTTGAGTCAGGAAATTAGAGGGGAAATGTAACGATATGATGTCAATTCTGTGAAATTAGGAATTTTCTGCTATTGCCACAGTCGTTATCGGCTTTGAAAAGTAAGCTGTTGTTTTTTCAGATCTGTGTATATATTGAAAAATGAAAAGTTCAGAACGCCTGTATCTCAACAGCTCGCTGGATATGCTGAGATGGGGCTGCTATATACGGCATCTTTCAGGCGTAAAGGATGGCCAGAGAATTGAAAACAAGTCTTTTACCTTCAGTAAAACAGCTATTATTGCTGCTTTTGGCAAGTATAGCGATTATTGGCTCGGCCATCTGGAGTTACTCCAGACTGGAGGAGGAAGGCTTTTCTCGTCTTGAATCCGGGTTTCAGAGTCGCCTGGGTAACGTCCATCAGGCTTTATCTGTCTGGTCAAGAAATAAAAAAACTTCTGTTTACACCTGGGCTAATCAGCCGGAGCTGATGCGCTTAATGGCTCCCTTTTTTAATGACGCATCGGAAACAGGACAGAAACTTGCCCATATGGGGTTAGAAGAATTCTTCCGCCCTGTTCTGTCCAATCCGGAAATTGTCGCTTTTTATCTGGTTGGGCCTGGTAATCATGTTCTTTCCAGTAATTTGCCGCAGGCGATAGGTAAAGTATCTCCTCTGGTGCTTAACAAGGTGGCTAATCATAAGGTCTGGCGAGGACATACTGTAATTACTGCTCCAGAGTATATTAAGCGCAAAGAGATGCATAGCAGGCAATTTTCAGCGGCGATGATACAATCGGAGCGCTTTGATGAAGATGCGCTTCTCATTTTTGAGATTGATTCAGAAACTGTTTTTTTTGAGTTAATCCAGAAAGCTGCTTTTGGAAAAACGGGAGAGAGTTATATTTTTAACCATGATGGCCTCTTGTTATCCCCCTCTCGTTTTACTAATCAGACACTTTATATCCGGGAAGATGCTGCAGATAACAGCCAGGTTGAATTAAGGCCTTTGACATTACTTGCCAAAGAAGCGTTAGGTGGTAAATCCGGTGTTTCGGTAAGGTCGTCTTATACAGGTTATCGTGGTGAGCAGCAGATTGGCGTATGGCTATGGGATGACCTGCTGGGTATCGGGCTGGCTGTAGAGCAAAGTGCAGATGAAGGCTGGTATTTGCTGAATCAGGTGCGTAATGCATTTATTATTTTTGTCTGTGTCAGCTGCTTGTTATGTCTGGTTTTCGTGCTTTATACGTCTTACCGGTCCGCTCTGCGATCACAAAAAGAGGTTCAGACCAGACAGGATCTGACCCGGCAGCTGGAAAAGCTGCATCATGAAAAAACGACTCAGATTGCTTTCAGGGAGGCCCGTTATCGTTCCATTATTGATACTGCCTGGGATGCTATTTTTACTGTCGATGGTAATGGGATTATTCAGTCTCTGAATCCGGCTGTAGGACGTATCTTTGGTGGTGGTGCAGACGCTTACCTTGAAGTGCCTGTAGGAGATATTGTCAGGGTGAAAGGGGATTTTGGTGGTCAGCTAAGTTTGCTAACGCTGCAGAGCCGCCAGTCATTTGAGGCAATAGGTATTCGCAGTGACGGCACATCTTTCCCTGTGGCTGTTTCCTGCAGCCGGACCTCCTCGGGGGACGCGCCTTTATATACCGTTATTCTCCGGGATATCAGCCAGCAGAAAAAAACAGAGCAGGATATAAGGGCAATTCAGCAAAGGCTGGAGATGAGCCAGGCTTTTGCACATATTGGTACCTGGGAGTGGTCTTTAAAGACTGATCAAGTGACTTCAACGGATATGGCCAGAGCATTACTGGACCTTGACCCGGCTCTTAAAGACGTATCGCTGGAGTTTTTTTTCAGTCATCTGGACAAAACTGATCTGGCGAGGCTGCGAAATGAAATCAATCAGGCCATTACGGAAAATCAGCCCTTCAGTTGCGAGTGCCGGTTGTTTGACGATTATGGCCTGCCTGAGCAGGATGGGATCACAGGGCGCTGTCACTGGCTACTGATACAAGGTACTCCAATTACTGAAAACCAGATAACCCGAAGAGTCATCGGCCATATTCAGAAAATTACTGAGCAAAAACAAAGTGCCAGTCAGCTGGAAGATGCCCGAAGCATGTTGTCTCTTGTCCTGGATACTATTCCATCCGGAGTATACTGGAAGGACAGTTCATTAAAGATTGCCGGCGTTAATACTCAGTTTGCCAGAGATACCGGATTTGATGTTGATGAGCTGATTGGCAAAAGTGACAGCGAAGTTTATCAGGATCAGAAACAGGCGGCATTGGTTGAAACTCTTGATCGCTGTGTCATTGAAACGGAATTGCCTCGTTTAAATGAACAAGGGCTTTATCATATGAATGATGGCCGATGGCGAAAAATTGAAATTAGCCGTTTGCCAATTAAAAATGCTGATAATCAGCCTGTTGGCGTATTGGGCGTTTACTCTGATGTGACGGAGCGTGTTGAAGCCCAGGTCAATCTGCAGCGACATCACAGACTACTGGCATCTATTTATACGACACAGCTCAGCTATTTTTCCGGGGCGAGCAGACAAGAGATTTTTAAGACTTTGCTTGATGAGGTGTTATCTCTGACTGAAAGTGAGTACGGCTTTATCGGTCAGACCTGCTTTAATCGGGATAATCAGATTTATCTGAAAACGTTTGCGATTACAGATATTTCCTGGAATCCTGAAACCCGTGATCTGTATCAGTCTATGGCTGAAGAAGGGCTGGAGTTCTTCAACCTGGATACACTTTTTGGTTATACCCTGAAAACGGCTGAGACCGTGATTAGTAATGACCCGAAAAATGATATCAGGTCAGGAGGTATTCCCGAAGGGCATCCTTCGTTGAACGCCTATCTTGGAGTTCCTCTTATGAAGGGAAAAGAACTGGTTGGCATGATCGGAATTGCCAATAGAAAAGGTGGCTACAATGATGAACTGGTGAAATTTCTGCGTCCTATGCTGACAACCTGCGCTAATTTGATTGTTGCGCTTAACTCGGATGATGCTATTAAACAGGCGCAGCAGCAGCTAATCAGGGCTAAGACTCAAGCGGAAAAAGCCAGTCAGGCAAAAACAGAGTTTCTGTCCCGGATGAGCCATGAGTTAAGAACACCAATGAATGCTATTCTGGGTTTTACCCGTTTGTTGGAAAGCATGCATGATGATGAGGAATCTGTTGAGTTTCTTCAGGAGATTGGTAAAGCCGGTAATCACCTGATGTCCCTTATCAATGAGGTGCTCGATCTGGAAAGGATCGAGGCGGGAAGAATTGAGCTTGAGATTACTGCAACAGATCCGGTTGCCCTGTTAGAAGAGTGCTGCTCAGTGATTGAGCCTGTTGCTGAGCGTTATGGTATTACGCTGGTAAATCTGAGTCGTGATCATTCTGCATTATATGTTCAGGCTGATTATGTCAGGCTCAAGCAAATTCTGCTTAACCTGATCTCTAATGGTATCAAGTATAACAAACCTGCCGGGCAGGTGACTGTTGAGCTGATTGTGAAAGATCGGGAATGTGAGATCACTGTGCGTGATACCGGGGTTGGTATTTCCGAAGAGCAGCAACAGCACTTATTTGAATCTTTCAACAGACTGCATGCGGAAGGCAGTGATATTGAAGGTACAGGCATGGGGCTAGTGATCAGCAAAAGGCTGGTTGAACTGATGTCCGGCTCACTCTCTTATCAGAGTGAGGAAAATGTTGGCAGCTGCTTTTCTGTAATATTGCCATGTGCTCTGGATGCTGTCGGTAAAATACAAACCACGGTTGGTTATCTTGATGAAGGGCTGCCAGGTACTGAAAAAGTGCTGTTTGCTACTCTTGAGGGCAGTGTTGGAGAATGTTGTCCTGAACTGGAGCCAGAGTTAATTGCACGGGGCGTCACTCTGGTTCATTCCGGGATGAGCTTTCTGGAAAAATCATTGCAGCAGGAGTTTAACTATCTGATTCTTGATGAAGCAGTGGATGATATTCCAATTGATGAGTTAATTGGTTATCTGGAGGACGGAGGCGTGTTTGAAAAAACGCATCTGCTTATTCTTACCAGCGCAGGGGGTACTCCGGATAAATGGGGGACAGACAGCAATGATGTGCGGTTATACAGGAAAGGTAGTCATTCTGATCCGCTTTTGCATTGAGTAGCATATTCAGCGAGCATAAAATGCCTCACGTTATATAGTCCTTTCGGGCCGTTTGATCTGCTTATTCCAGTGTTGTGGCTATTTTTTTTAATGACTTCTTAGTGTTTTGTTTTTTATGATTTTTTGGAGCTGTCCTGCAGTGCAGTTCTACTCTTTCCCTGGGGATGCATCCATATATTCTTTAGGATTCAACCTCAAAAACTAGTACCAAAGTACTATTTTTTGCACTCCAAAGTGCCATGTTGGCATAGCCTCTGATAAACCAAGATATGTCTACCAGCTTGTTAAGCGCAAGTTAATTCAAAACAAATGCCCTAAAGCGGTTTTTCTTGCCAGAGACCGTTTGATCAGACAAAAACAAACAGAGGCTATATACGATGATCTATGCACAACCGGGAACTGAAGGCGCCGTTGTAAATTTTAAAGAACGCTACGGCAACTTTATTGGCGGTAAATGGGTAGAGCCTGTAAAGGGTCAGTATTTTGAAAATACCTCTCCTGTAAACGGTCAGGTAATTTGTGAAATCCCACGTTCTTCTGCAGAAGATATTGAGCTGGCACTGGATGCAGCACACGCAGCCAAGGACGCATGGGGCAAAACCTCTGTCACTGAACGTTCGAACCTGTTGTTGAAGATTGCTGACCGTCTGGAAGCCAATCTGGAGAAAATCGCAGTCGCTGAAACTTATGATAACGGTAAGGCAGTGCGTGAAACTCTGGCCGCTGACGTGCCTCTGGCGGTTGATCATTTCCGTTACTTTGCGGGTTGTATCCGTGCGCAGGAAGGTTCTATCGGTGAAGTTGACCACAACACTGTGGCGTACCACTTCCACGAGCCTCTGGGTGTTGTCGGTCAGATTATTCCCTGGAACTTCCCTCTGCTGATGGCAGCCTGGAAGATTGCTCCTGCACTGGCTGCGGGTAACTGTATCGTACTGAAGCCGGCTGAGCAGACGCCTGCTTCTATTCTGGTGCTGCTGGAAACTATCGAAGACCTTCTGCCTGCAGGTGTTCTTAACGTTGTTAACGGTTACGGTGCTGAAGCGGGTCAGGCTCTGGCAACGTCTACCCGTATCGCTAAGATCGCGTTCACCGGTTCTACTCCTGTGGGGTCTCATATCCTGAAATGTGCAGCTGAGAACATTATTCCTTCTACTGTTGAGCTGGGTGGTAAGTCTCCAAATATCTACTTCAACGATGTAATGGACCAGGAAGACGAGTTTATCAGCAAGTGTGTTGAAGGAACTGTACTGGCGTTCTTCAACCAGGGTGAAGTATGTACTTGTCCTTCCCGTCTGCTGATTCAGGAAGATATCTACGAAGCCTTTATCGGTAAAGTCATTGAACGTATCGGTCAGATCAAACGTGGTAACCCACTGGATACTGAAGTAATGGTAGGTGCTCAGGCTTCTCAAGAGCAGTTCGACAAGATCCTGGGTTACCTGGATATCGGTCGTAACGAAGGTGCTGAAGTACTGATCGGTGGTGATAAAGAAGCACTGAGTGATGAGCTGGGCGGTTACTACATCCAGCCGACTCTGCTGAAAGGCACCAACGACATGCGTGTATTCCAGGAAGAGATCTTCGGTCCTGTAGTATCTGTTACCACGTTTAAAGATGAAGCCGAAGCGCTGGCTATCGCTAACGATTCTGAGTTTGGTCTGGGTGCAGGTGTATGGACCCGTGACATGAACCTATCTTACCGCATGGGGCGTGGTATCCAGGCGGGTCGTGTATGGACTAACTGCTACCACCAGTACCCGGCACACGCTGCATTCGGCGGTTACAAGAAGTCTGGTGTAGGTCGTGAGACTCACAAAATGATGCTGGATCACTATCAGCAGACTAAAAACATGCTGGTAAGCTACGATATCAATCCTCTGGGCTTCTTCTAAGTCTTTTTACAGGGAAAGCCTCAGGCTTTCCCTACTGGTTCCGAGCAGTCTAAGCTTGATGGCTGTAAGGCCAGAATGCGTTGTCAACTCTCAACGGCCTGTTGTGTGGGTCGTTTTTATTCCTGCTAAGTCATCTTCTTGGGAAGCTATTGCACCGCTCTGGCGGTGCTTTTTTATCCAGAGGTTCAGAGTGACTCTGTAACCCGAAAAAACAGTGTATTCGTATATCCGGTTATCAGCCAATATGATTCAGTGGCATGTCGGTTTTACTCTTTACCCGGCGCAGAACAAAGCTGGTTCGAATGCTGGTGACACCTTCGATTCTATTCAGTTCTTTCAGTAAAAAGTGTTCATAGTAGGCCATGTCTGGCATTACAACTTTCAAAAGAAAATCGGCATCACTGCCTGTGATGAGCGAGCACTCCATGACTTCATCATAGTTCATGACTTTACGCTCAAAGTTCTCCAGACGTTCAGGTATCTGACATTCGAGGCAGACATGCACATAAATTGTCAGGTCGAGTCCAAGTGCTGTCTGGTCTAATAAGGTAACGCGTTTACAGATGATTCCTGCTTCTTCCAGTAATCTGACTCGTCTTGCGCAAGGCGATGCAGACAAACCAACACGTTCTGCCAGTTCAAGGTTACTGATATCACTGTCTTTTTGTAGCTCTATCAGAATTTTTCTGTCAATTCGATCCAGTTTTCTGGAGGCGGTATTCTGGTACATAAGATTTTTATTCTTGTTTGTTTCGATTGCTTTCTCTAAGTAAGTGAAACAGTTTGCTTTTCACTTGTTCAGGGAAAAACCTTAGTTTTTCTTGATGTTCATCTGGTGATTATAAGTGTTTTCTTCTGAATTATGAGCATGTTTTTGTGAGAATCTTTTATATGCTGGTAAAAATGTGAAAATTCAGAATAAAGCATGTGTCATAACCGATTTTATAGAATAAATACACTACTCTTTGTGTCGTTAAATTTTATCAGGATCTTGAGATGGGTCAGCGTACCAGGCGACATAGCATGCTTAAATGCCTGAGTTATGTTCTGAGAAGTTGATAGTATGAGTTTATTCAGGCCCATCCGGTGTTTTTTTCGTACTCTGAAAGGCTATGTTCTGGCTGCTATTATGGCTGTTTCCCTCACAGTATTTTTCAGTGTCACTCTGACAGCAACACTGCTTTACGAAAACATCATTCATAAGCTTGCTGAAGAAAGCTCTCAGACAATTGCACAGAGCACGTTCAATTCCATGTTTCAGGTCATGCGGCAGGGCTGGACGAGAGAAGATCTGGAAAACTTTATTGCATCAACTAAAGATGTGATGTCGGATAGTTCTTACGATATTGAAATTTATCGAGGCGAAAAAGTCAGAGTGCTGTTTGGTGATATAGAGCAGCCAGAAATGGATGCGCGGCTGGTTCAGGCTTTTAAAAATGGCGAAGAAGCCGTCGTTAAAACAGGGGACGTTATTCGACGGATTTTTCCTCTTAAAGCAAGAAATGAATGTATCCAGTGCCATGTCAATGTAAAAGCCGGTGATGTACTGGGAGTAATGGACTTACGCCAGAACCTGCAGCCCATCAGTGATAGAGTCAGAACAAATAATATCAGTTTGTTTGTACTGTTCGCCTGCCTGATACTGGCGGCTGCACTGGTTATTTCAGCCTATCTCGCTGTCGTTATTAAACGTTCGATGGAGTCTTTCAGGCAAAGACTGGCTCCAGTCGAAACAGTTAAAGATTTCAAAAAGTTGCAGACTGCCGATTTCGATTTTTATTTTGATGAGTTTAATCAGGCTTTCAGGCATGTCGGCGCACTGATGGAAAAACTCAAGGATGTGGCGGTTGATAAGGAAATTCTTGAATTTGAAATTCGATTACTCAGTAAATTTATTATCACATCAGATGTGGTGCGGGACTGGCGGGATTTTATTAAAGACCTGCTGGTGGATATTAATACCATTATCACAGCCCATACGCTGGTTACGATTTTTCAGGTAGAAGAGGAAGGTTATGAGCTGGAGGTATTCTGGTATCAGAGTGTCTCAGATCGGAGCAAGCAAGAGTTTGAGAGCTATCTGCATCAACAGCTGAAAGGTAATAGTCATTTTCAGAATGGAAGCCTGATTCTGAGCATTACTCATCATATAGCCAGTCCGGATACCGGAGGGGAACCGAGACATCTGAGTCAACAGGATATTGAGCTACAGACTAAATCTTTACTTCTGGAAGCGCCAAAAATTGGTGGTGTTGTCGGCATTGGTGTGCAGTCTGATCTGGCTCGGGACCCTATCAGACATATAGTGATTGATGGCATCCTGACAACCTTGTTAAATCTGGTAGGTTCAGTGAAGGCTATTTATAAATACACTAAAGACCTGGAATACTATGCCACTCGGGACCCTCTTACCAGTTTACACAACCAGAGAATGTTTAAAGAGTTACTGGGCTACGAAATTGGCCGAGCTGAGAGGCATCATCAGAAGTTTGCCTTGCTAATGCTGGATATGGATAATTTTAAGCTGGTAAATGACAGATATGGTCATGCTTTTGGCGACCACTTTCTGCAGGAATTTGCTCATGTCCTGGAAAGTGCTGTCAGACCTGGTGATATGCTGGCACGGTATGGTGGCGATGAGTTTACGATAATTCTTCCGGAGGCCACGGAAGAACAGGCGCATCTGGTTGCCCAGAGAGTACGCTTGAATCTGGAAAAAATGCAGCTGAAAAGTCCGGATGATGCTGTTGTACATGCGACCACATCTATTGGTATTGCAATGTATCCGCATCATGGTGATAACGCCCGTGATCTGTTTCTAATGGCTGACAATATGATGTATAAAGCCAAAAAACAGGGCCGTAATGCTATTGCCTTACCTGATGAGGATGAAGTGGCTGAAGTGTTCCGCCAGGTTGGTGCCAAAAATATTATGGTACTGAGAGCACTTGAGGAAAAAAGAGTTGTACCTTTCTTTCAGCCTATCGTTGATTGTCAATCCGGGGAAGTCATTATTCATGAGCTTCTGATGCGTATTGAACAGGATGGAAAAATTGTTCCTGCCGGAGAGTTTATTGATATTGCTGAAGGCATTGGTGTGGTTCATAAAATGGACTATATGCTGATTGAGAAAGCGTTTGATCAGATGAATCAGCAGAGTTATACCGGGAAATTGTTTATTAACTTGTCTCCTAAATCATTAATTGTTAATGAGTTTATTACTCATATCAGACAGTTGGCTCAGCGATACCATATAGTTCCTGAAAGGATTGTTTTTGAGCTGACGGAGCGGGAGACAGTCAGTAACCTGACTTTACTGGAAAAATTTGTTCTGGACCTTAAACTGGAAGGGTTCAGTTTTGCGATTGATGATTTTGGTTCTGGGTTCTCATCATTTCATTACATCAAGCATTTTCCAATTGATGTCATCAAGATTGAAGGTGAATTTATCCGCAATATGCTCCAGGATGAAAAATATATGGCTTTTGTTAAAAGTATTGTTACTCTGGCTCAGAATCTGGATATCCGGACAGTGGCTGAATTCATTGAAGATGAAGAGATTATGAATGCTGTCAGGGAGCTGGGTATTGACTTTGCTCAGGGATATCATCTGGGAATGCCTGGAGCGATATTGGTGCAACCTATTGATAATCAAAAAAATACTGGTGAATTTATTCCCGGTAATATAATGTAATAGATATACTTGATTAAACTCAAGCCCTCAGGTTGTCATATGAAGAAGGATCGGCAGGTGGAAGCACAGGCGGATATCATGGATGATGTCGAACTACTCAGATTGCGTCAGCAGCTGGAAGAGCGTATCAGTAAACGGACTGAGGAATTACAGCAAGTACGCAGAAAGCTTCAGCAGGAGATTGGGCAGCATAAAGCAACAGCCAATCGCCTGGAGTTGGTGAATCGTATTGTTGAAAAAGCGCACTTTGCAATTACTATCACCGACGCAGATCAGAATATTCTTTACACGAATCCCGCTTATACTTGCCTGACAGGGCGTAAAGCTTCTGATGTTAAAGGTATGCGAGCCAGTATCAATCAATCCGGACGGCATGATCTGGATTTTTATCGGCAGATGTGGCAAACGCTGTCAGAGTATGATTACTGGGAAGGTGAAGTCTGGGACCGAAGGGTTGATGGCAGTCACTTTATGAAGTACTTGTCTATCGAAACGGTCAGGGATGAAGAGGGTAAGATTACTAACTTCTTTTCAATATTTACTGATCTGACGGATCAGAAACGCACTGAGCAAGAGCTGGAGCGCCTGACTCATTATGACCCTCTGACGGACTTGCCAAACCGAATTTTATTCCGCAATCGTTTAGGCCATGAATTTAATATCGCAAACCGTCATAATAGCCGTACTGGATTGATTTTACTGAATATTGATCGTTTTACCCTGATTAATCGGGCATTTGGTTTTGATAGTGGAGATGATCTGCTGATTGAAGCTGCAGAGAGATTAAGAGGGTGTATAAGGTGCACTGATCTTCTGGCTCGTCAGGAGCAAAGACTGGAACGAGACGCAGATATGATCTCCCGGTTAGGGGGAGATGATTTCAGCTTTATTCTCAGTGAGCTGCGTTCTCCGGAAGATGCTGGTGTTGTCGCTCGTCGGTTGTCTGAAGTTTTTGAAAAACCGTTTCTGGTTAAGGGAGAAGAGGTTTATTTGTCTGCCAGCATGGGTATTGGGGTGTATCCGGATAATGCCCATGAGGAAGATGATCTTATTCAGATGGCTCAGGGCGCTCTTGATCAGGTCAAAAAAGAAGGTAAGGGTGGATATCGTTTTTGTTCTGATGATCAGAACAGGAGCAGTGCAGAGCGTGTGAGACTGGAAACTCGTCTCAGAAAAGCAGTGCAGAATGAAGAGTTTCAGCTGTTCTATCAGCCTAAAACAGATCTTGCCTCAGGTCAGATTAAAGGTATGGAGGCTTTATTACGCTGGCCACAACCTGATGGCAGTATGGTTCCTCCTGATGAGTTCATACCTTTAACGGAGGATACAGGTCTGATAAATCCTCTTGGATACTGGATTGTGCGCCAGGCTTTTCTGGATACGAACCGTATTAATAAGCTCACTGAATTTCCACTGCAAGTTGCTATCAATCTTTCAGTACGACAGTTCCGCAACCCGGAGCTGGTGATTATGGTGTCAGACCTGATCCGTGAAACAGGCATCAATCCGGAATGGGTTGAGTTTGAAATTACCGAAAGCATGCTGATTGAAAAAGTAGACGAAGCCTGTGAGGTGATGAAGGGTTTGAGAAAACTGGGGGTAGAGCTTGCGATTGATGATTTTGGTACAGGCTACTCCTCATTATCCTATTTGCGTCACTTCCCGGTTAATACATTGAAAATTGATCAGACATTTATCAGAGATCTTTCCAGTGATGAAAGCAGTGAGAGTATTGTGCGTGCAATCATTGGTCTGGGTCATGGGCTTGGCCTTAAAATTGTCGCTGAAGGTATTGAGACTCAGGTGCAGTCCGATTTTCTGAAATCGACGGGATGCCAACTTGGGCAAGGATATTATATGTCCCGGCCATTACCTTTAAAGGACTTTATTAAGCTACTTTAATGCATGTTTCAGAGTATTGAGTTATCAGCGAATATTGTTACAGAAGTGCTTTTCGTCGGGTTATAGTTAATTTTATAAACTGATTCCATTTTTTTTCTTGTCTGTGTTTTCACTCCCACGGCATAATCAATGCGTAGCCTTTTTGAAAGAGGCTTTTTTTACCGTGAGTCCTGGCCAGAACTCTGCTTTATTGTATGTTTATCGATTAAACGTGTACCAGGGAGATTCAGGTATATATGACGGAATATTTTGGACTTGTAATAGTGGTTACATCGGTCACTCTGGCATTAGTTGCATCGCTGATGGCTTTATCTTTCAAACAGAAGATGGACTATGCTATGAGTCGTGTCGGTGTAGAAATCGAAGTTCTTAAAGCCCGGCAACAGGTTTATACCAGAGCTGCGGTTATGATGGAAAGTGCTGTGTCGTCAGTGAATAAAGGCAAAGATTATGCCTTTGATGAACTTTTTAATAAGCTGACACCTGAACTCAATTTACATGCTTCTGAAGAGATTAACTCTTGCTATATTGAAGTTTGTCTTTTATTGGAGAACTGGACGGCGATGAGAGATGATCTGAATAAAACGCGCAGAGAGATACAAGCCGCTCCAGAACTCAGTCCTCAGCTTCAGGGACTGTTGAAAAGGCAAGGACAGCAGGAGAGTGATGCTTGTCAGTTATTTCAGAAAAAATTCAGCAAACTGATATCCAGAATGCGTGATGAAATTAACCCTGACAAAGTATAGCTTCCATATAATATCTGTTTAGCTATATTTATAGTCTGTACCTGAATGAAAGTCGTGCGGAATGTTCTGGTATGCAGGTAAGCCGAGTAGCCAGTTATTCCAGCCAAGTGCCTCAGAATAGATCTTTATTACCTCTCCGACTAGTGGTCGGGGAGGTAAAAGATTAAATATCCAGAGAATTTTTGTACAGGTGCTTAAGGCATTTTTCTTCAGTTAATTATCTGCTTATATTCTATGGTTATTGATCAGTGGATACAAAGATTTCTTATTCCAGTCTTATTTATTCAGCTCCTCTGTAGACATTTTTTTCTTTCGTGCCCGGAGAGACAAAGGGTAGAAATATCGAAAAAATTTCTGCAGGTCATTTCAGAATATTATAGATATTGTTCTGAACATCTATTGTGCTTCTGCTGATCAGGCTTTATATTCCTCGCAAAATAAATTTGTCAGGAGTGCTCTATGGCACTAAAAGCAACGGTATTTAAAGCAACGGTCAATATGGCTGATATGGACCGAGGGGTCTATCTGGAAGAGCATCTGACTATCGCTCAGCATCCCTCTGAGACAGATGAGCGTATGATGCTGCGTATTCTGGCGTGGGCACTCAATGCTACAGAAGGTCTTGAGTTCACTAAAGGGTTATGTGCCGATGATGAACCAGAGGTCTGGAAGAAAAATTATTCAGATGACATTGAATTATGGATTGATCTTGGATGTCCGGATGAAAAGTGGTTGCGTAAAGCATCTGCCAGAGCGAAGGAAGTGATTCTGTACGCATATGGTGATAATGCTGCGCCAGTCTGGTGGGATCAGACCAGAAATAAGCTGACCCGTTTCAGTAATCTGCGGGTGTTCTTTATTCCCGATGAGGTTGTGAAGGGGCTTTCTGAAATGACAGAAAGAACTATGCAGCTTCAGGTGACAATTCAGGATGGTACTGCCTGGATTAATGCCGGGGGAAAAACAGTCGAAGTCACACCTGAAAGCTGGAAATAATTGTCTTCATCATGATATTACTTCAGGTTTACTCTGATTGATTATTTCTTTCTGCCCGGCAGTTTTCCAGCGAACCTGTCGGGGCCTATCGTGCTAACGAACAAAGAATGTCGAAATATTTTTATCCATATATGTCATGGTGAAATTTCAGTGGATTTCTTCAACCCTGAATAGCTTTGCTCAAATCGGCTTTCAGCAAAACCGGTTTATTGGGCTGCTATTTATGCTGGCTATTGTAGCAGGTGCTCCCATATTGCTTCTGAGTTCTCTGATTACGGTGCAAATTGCAAACCTGACTGCTTCATTATTACAGGTTGATAAAACCCTGCTTAACTCAGGGATATATGGATACAATGCAGCCCTTCTGGGCATTGCTCTGGCAATCTGGTTGCCACTATCTCCTATAACAATTATGGTGCTCATTATTGGAGCGGTCATGACCGTTATCATTATGGCGCTCTGGCTAAAGCTCTTCTGCTTTAAGCCGTACAGTTCCCCTTTTATTGTCAGCAGCTGGTTGGTAATAGCTGCTTTGAGCGCTATTGACTATCCATTTAATGCGTTTAGCGTAACGTCGTCCGGGTGGTCACTCCCGGAGGCTGTATTGAATGGTATTGCACAGGTTGCTTTTCAACAAAATGAGCTAAGTGGTGTGATTATCCTGATTGCTCTGGTAATAAGTCGATGGCAATGTACTGGCTGGATATTGTGGGCGGCAGTGAGCAGTTCACTTTTCGCTGATATTCTGGTTACAGATGCAGCGCTTATTCAGCAGGGTTTTTTCTGCTTTAATGCTATTCTTGCCATTCTGGTTCTATTAAGTAATCCATCATTCAAAAAGCGGTGGTGGTTACTGTTCCTGTCGCCATTTGCCTGCGTCTTACTGAGCCAGGCTTTCCTCGGGATGAATATTATTGCTTTTACCGCTCCTTTTGTCTTGCTTGTATATAGCCTCCTGATCATTGATTTTTTGAAGGAAAAACAGCCTTCAGGCTGAATTTAAAAATAATGGATTAAAAGTGATCTGTCATACCAAAAGTCCCTGAATATCTCTGTTTTCCGGGTTAATTGGCAGGTGTGTTATATTCGATGAAAGACGATGTTGTATTCATACAGCCTGCATAATAAGTCACTGTAGCAGGCCAGTCTGAAAATATACCCCGTATACCGATATCCTGCACCAGGACATCCAGAATCTTATATACATCGCCATCATTGCTGATAGCATCAGAAATACTTCTGTAATACCAGCCCCCACCTTCGGTCAGATTGCCTGAACGCTCCAGAGTCCAGGTAATAATACCAAGTCCTGCTTTTTGCGCTTCTGTTGCATAAGGTGATGGGATAATTCTGTTACTATCAATGGCTTCTGAAGTGGTTACCAGCATCCATAAAGGTGGAGCAATAATATTAATACCACGGGATTTCAGTTCTGCCATTGAAGGAGTAAAGGTGTCCGGATCTGTTGGTATAAAACTCTTATCCCGGTAGCGACCATCCAGATAAACGGCTTGTTCAGCAAACTCAGGAGTGTGTTTTATCCAATAGGCTATATCCTGCAGGCTGAAGGACTGAGGGTATACATCAGCAGCAGGAATCCCGGCTTCTTTGTATTCATTAATGAGCTTTCGGGCATAATCCTGCTGGCTGAAACTACTCTTAAAGGGCATCTTTTCCACAGGCTGCTTCAGTTCCGGTGTCATTTTTACACCGAGTTGCCTGAAAAGCTCAATACTTTGTTTGTGGCTCATCAGAGTACCTTCACTGGCATATAAATCTGTACGGAAAGATGCTGTGGCACTCATATACTCTTTCAGTGTGCTGGCTTGAGGGTTTCCTGAATCCATTTTCCCCTTTAATGACAGAAACTCTGTCAGGGTGATATCGCTGGTACGGCACTCAACCTGTTTAAACGGCGTTGAACTGCTGTAGTCAGGCGGTGTTGAGCATTTTGCGGCCAGTTCAGGTCTGGTCAGTATATCTGTTGTCGTGTGCAGATCATTCTGAGAGTGCCTGCATATGAGTTCCTTATCCTGAGTGAAGGTTACATCGCATTCCAGGATTCCGGCTCCCATTCGGGCTGCTGCAATATAAGATTCACGAGTATGTTCAGGAAACTGCAGAGGGGCGCCACGATGACCAATTGATAATAGGCTGGGAGGAAATGACTGGTTCTGGCATTGAGTCAGGCGCTCTTTTAATGGGCTGTCTGTCATAGCATCAACCAGAAAAAAGGGGCGAGGGCCAAGTTGGGCAGTGGTGATTGGGGCCAGGGCCAGACTGACAGGGCTCAATACTGTCAGAATTAATCCTGCCCATCTTCTCAGGATGGTTGTTCTCTGCTTCATAATCGTGCATGCCTTAATATATAAACAGTCCGGGTATTCAGGTTTTGCTTATGAGCAGTATTGGATCTGCCTGATACTGATGATACACACTTACATTAAAGTTTTTCGACATTTATTCCCTGTGCCTCTCTGGCCAAGGAGCGAAGAGGAAAGCTGTATTTATATTGAGACATTGATAGAGTAATGAAAAAATAGCAAAATCGAATATGTTCAGGACTTAATAATTATCAGGTTATTTTATTAAGGAGTCGAATGAAAGAGGGAATGGAATTGTCATATAATCATTCTGCCTGTGGGCTGACACTATCCGGGAACGAGCTTATGTTGCCGTCTTTATGACTTGACTGATCGAAGATGCGGGACTGTCGAGCCATTGAGTTGTGAATCCATATATATAAATTTTCTATATATTGTCTTTGTTATTCAGTTTGGTGATAACTGCTAAAAAAATACTCAGGAGACAAATATTTTTCTGCTAATCTGGTAATGAATAAACCGTTTATATAAAGGACAGATACAATAATATAAAAATAATTGCATTCTGAGGGGTTCACATCTGCTTTTTCTGGCCCTATACTCGCCCCCTCGTTAACCTGTTCAGGTTAACTCCTGATAAATTTTCTTAAATTCATTTTTACCTGAGTAATCGCCTGTGCGCTCGACAATTGTGTCGCTGCTGTCGTTGTTCATCAGTTGTTTTATCCTGATGCTCGGCAATGGCCTTATTAATATTCTACTACCCGTTCGTATGCAGCTGGAGCTGATGAGTACAGACACTATTGGTCTTGTGCTTTCACTCTATTTTGTAGGTATGCTAGCTGGTAGTGTAATAAGTAAAAGCCTGATTAGTCGGGCTGGGCATATTCGCATGTTTGCCGGATCTATTGCACTGGCTGCAGTGAGTATTCTGGTGTGCAGTCTGTATGCTGATCCAGTCCTATGGGGAGCCATGCGTATCCTGATTGGTTTCTGTAATGCCTGTGCTTATACCGCAATGGAAAGCTGGTTGAACGGTGCTTCGACCAAAGATACCCGTGGTAAAATTCTGGCTTTCTACAATGCCGTTATTCTGGGGGCTACCTTTGCAGGACAGTTTCTGATTAATATTGCTTCTCCGACAGAAGCTATCTTGTTTGTACTGAGTGGTATTATTCTGTGTCTGGCTGTGATTCCTATGTCCTGGAGTCGTCACCGAGGGCCTGAAGTGACTGAAACTGTCTCAATGTCTATTGTGGCCTTGTTTCGTCGTTCACCGCTTGGGGTTGTCGCCTGCTTTACCTCTGGCATTGTGTATGCAGCTGTTTTCAACCTGATTCCCCTGTTTGCTTCCCACTATGGAATCGAGGGCTTTGATCTGTCTATCTATGTCGGTTCTGCCACGCTGGGTGCATTTTTACTGCAATTCCCGGTGGGCTATCTGTCTGATCGTTTTGATCGCCGTTCCGTATTGTTGATGGCGTTACTGTTGTCCAGTGCTGTGGGATTCTCAATCCAGCTTCTGGCTGATCTGGAAATGTTTGTTGCTATGTCCGTTGCCACGGCAATTTCTGCCGGGATTATCGCCTGTACCTATCCGCTCAGTATTTCGGAGACTTTCGATAAACTGAAACAAAGTGAAATGGTTTCGGCGATGGGAAGTCTGATTCTGGCTTTTTCCATTGGCGGGATGATAGGTCCATATTCTATTTCACTGCTAATGGGCTTGTTTGGCAGTCAGACATTGTACTACCAGGTGGGTGTTGTTCAGCTGATTCTGGCTGCATTTGTGGTTCTGAGAATGCGTATTCGCCCGGCTCTGCCTGCAGAAGATCAGGAAAACTTTGTGATGCAAAGTGGTGCTGTACCGGCATCTGTTGAGCTGGACCCGCGTATTGAGTACACCGAAGCGACTATGCCTTTAAGCCCTGAAGTCAGAACGGCAGTTGAGATTGCAGAAAGTGATCCGGGGACTGCTGTACGTATGGCTAAAACGATGGTCCAGGCTAAACCTGAGCAAGGTGTGGATATTGTTGCTGAGGTTGCCAAAGTAGAAGGGGTTGATCCGCTGCGACTGTATGAATCTATGCTTGATGTTGTGCCGGATCAGATTCTGGAGATTACTTCCGCCATGGTTAAAGCAACACCTGAGCTGGGGTATGAGCTGGTACGCAAACTGGCAGAGAGCAACCCGGATGATGTTGTAGCCGTTGCCGCAGAAATTGGCAGAATCTCTCCGGAGCTGCGTGTTGATATGGCGCGGGTTGCTGTTGAATCTGCGCCTGAATCTGCTCTTGAGGTCGCTGAATATTATGCCCAGGTGATGGGAGATGAATATGGCGCAGTCAGACCGGCAGACAGAGAAGATGACACCTCTGATCAGGCTGCGGCAGAGCTGGTAAGTCAATTGTCTGAACTGGCACCTGAACAGACTTTGGATGTGGCGTCGGCTATTGTTGAAGCAGTACCGGATAGTGCCGCCACAGTGGCAGCGGAAGTTGCCAGTAATTTATATGAAAGGCAGGCTGATCTTTCAGATTCAGGTCCTGAAACTGCCGAAACAGCGATAACGGAGAGTTCTGCAGAGTCCGAGATGATAGCGAATACCGGTGATGAATCCTGGCAGCAGGATGCAGTAGACCTGGTAACCCGCCTTGCCGAGGTTGCTCCGAAGCAGGCAATTGATATTGGTGTGGCGGTTGTTGAAGCCCAGCCTGATGTGGCTGTTGCTGTTGCGACTGAGTATGCCAGCACTATTTCGGATCGTCAGTCAGAACTGGCTGAAGCGGATTCAGAAACGTCTGTGCAGGATCAGGGGTACACAGAGACCATCGGTGTATCTGACGATAATCCGGAAAAAAATAGTGTGGCGGCTGAAGCTGCCGAACTGGTATCCCGACTGTCGGATGCTGTACCTGAGCAGGGGGTTGATATTGGTGTGGCTGTTGCTGAAGCGCTGCCTGAAGCTGCCGTTGCTGTTGCAACGGGATATGCTAATGCCCTGTCTGAACGTCAATCTGATGATGAGAATGACTCGGAGGCTGTGAATATTGAGATACAGGCTGAGTGGGAAACATCGGTGGATAATCAGGGTGACGGCACAGAACAAACGGCTCGTTTGGAAGTAGCACAAGAAGCTGCTGAACTGGTATCTCGTCTGGCGGATGCTATGCCTGAGCAAGCTGTTGATATCGGTGCTGCAGTGGTTGATGCTCTGCCTGAAAGTGCATCAGATGTTGTTGAAGCTCTAGAAGGATCGGATCAGGTGCAATCCAGTGATCTGGTCTCTGATCTGGATAAGAATAAGAGGCAGGATTAATATTGATACTTCCATCTTTGAGTGACATTGGCTCAAAAAACGATCGCTACTGCCCTTGACGGGTTGGGTTTGAAAGACCTGCCATAGTAAAACGATGTTTGCCGAACATAGATAGCTGAACCCGGTTACAGCAACCAGCCACTACAGAAGATCTGTTTGTTCTGCTTAATCTACCTATTATGGCGTACACCGAGGCGGGAGTATTTTTTCATCATTCACATCCATCACTGCCTGACTAAGCTATCCAGATTATTAGTCAGACAGTGATAATGTTTTATCTGCGGGCTTTTACAGCAAGCTACGTCTATTCAAAGCATTTATTTCCAGGTCAGGAAGAGCAACTGTAGTGTGATACCCCGCCAGCATTAAAAAACTCTTTCGGTTTAAGGCGATAGTATTTCTCTTCCGTTTCGGCAGACTGTTCATCATAGGGATGATTCAGTACCGTTTGCAGCTCTTTAACCAGGCTGTAGTCTCCTTCCATCGCTTTCTGATAAGCCGGGGCCACCAACCATTCCCGCCAGGCGTATTTAGGATTCGTCCGCTTCATCCGGATTGAGAGCTCTGTCTGATCACTACCTTGTTCTGCTAGCAGGACATGCCAGTTTATCAGCCATGCTTTCCATTGTTCATCCAGTGATGATGACGTGTTGACGTAGAAGCTTTTTTTCAGTGCTGAGATATCTTCTGGTAAGTCTGACAGTTCACGGAAGAAAATGGTGTAATCCACTTCTGCACGTTCCATCAACTCTTTCAATGCCGAAAATAATTCCGGATTAAAGTACTCCAGGCCCAGTTTAGCCGCCCACATTATTTCAAGCTGTTGTTTCATTGTTTCGGCAAAGCCACGGCGAATCTGGTCCAGTTCATTCATCGCGCTGGAATCATCAGCTAGCAATGGCCGAACTGCGCTGAAGAACATATGAAAGTTCGCCTCAGCGGCAAGGGGCTGATTAAAGAATGAAAAATGTCTGCCGCCGCCAGTCCAGGGCTGAAACTCAGGATCAAATGCTTCGCAGAAGCCAAAAGGTCCATAATCCAGGGTAAAGCTGCCTGCTGCGCAGTTATCGCTGTTAAAATTACCCTGGCAATAGCCAACTCGCATCCAGTTAGCGACTAATGAGGTTAAGCGCTGGCGGAATAACCGGGCCAACTCTACCACTTGCTGTGTAAAAGCCAGTTCTGAATCGATCTCTTGTTTATACTCCCGCTCAATCAGGTGGGTAACGATCATTCTTAGTTCTTCAAGTGCATGAGGATAGGCACTTTTACGAACGCGACGGGCAAATAACTCGATCTGCCCCACACGTAAAAAAGAGGGGGCGACGCGGGTCGAAATCGCGACCGGGTTGTCGATCATAATATCCGGATCGGTAGAATATGATCCCGGAGAGTACCAGGGACGCGCGACCGTTTCAGATTTTGAAGTATACAGCGTCAGTGAGCGTGAGGTCGGTACTCCCAGGGCATGCATATATTCCTGGGCTAAAAATTCACGCACACTGGAGCGCAGTACAGCACGTCCATCCGCTCCACGACAGTAGGGTGTTGGGCCTCCTCCTTTAAGCTGCATCTCCCAGCGCTGACCGTTGATGTTTGCTTCAAATACTGAAATGGCCCGGCCATCGCCATAACCATTACCGGTACGAAACGGGCATTGCTGAGTGTATTCGGTACCATAAATAGATAGCGCGTATCCTGTTGCCCAGCCTTTTTGGCTCATGGGCTCTGGTGCTACTGAAAGATCGCCGGAAAAGATCCGGCGAAAGGCATCATCCTGCGCCAGAGCATCACTTAGCCCCAGCTCGTTAAAAAAAATACTGCTGTGGCTGACATACTCTGGTTCGGTTATCGGTGTTGGTATTACAGGCACAAAATGACCAGAGAACACCTGACGAGGACGATGATCGTAACCGTCTTCTGTTGCATCAGGGTCAGCATTCAGGCTGTTTATCAGTGAATAATCAGCAAGTTGTGCAAATGCTTCCAGGCTGGCCACTTCTGATGGCACTGAAGATTCGGATGGAGATGTCATAGTAGCAAAACCTTTTATAGTCAGTCAGATACGATATATCGCAGCCGTATACGCAAATGTATCTACAGTGGTTTAAATAAAAATATACTTCAGTTTTTTGCTCAGGAGCATAGCACATACAGAGCTTTGAAGCCTGATTAGGTGATACTGTAACGTTCTTATTGTGAAAACGGCAGAATAACTGCCAGTGCGATGAACAGCGAGCCGCATAATTGATTAAACTGCTGGCCTTTTTTTTGTAACCATGGACGAGCTTTAAAAGCTGCCATAGCGACCAGAAGTTCCACCACAAACTCAATGATCACCAGAGTTAATGCCATAGTGATAAACTGGTTTTCCAGCGGTTGGCTGGTATCAATAAACATGGCCAGAAAGACGCCCAGAAACAGAATCACTTTAGGGTTGGACAAAGCGACCAGCACACCTTGCCTGAACAGCTGACTTTTACTTCGCAGTGGCTCTGTGCCTGTTTGTTCTATACCGGTAAATGGCTTACGCCATAGCTGCATTCCCAGCCATGCCAGATACAGACTGCCAAAAATTTTACACAGTGTCAGAGCCAGTGGGGAGCTTTGCAGCAATAGCCCCAGTCCAGCGACAGAGATGGCAAAAAGAATCAGAAAACCCAGTACACCACCCAGAATAGTAAAGCAGGTCCGCCTGTAGCCATATGTGACGCCGTGTGTCAGCGCCAGTAAGCTATTTGGTCCGGGAGTGATTGATAAACCAAGAGCTGCAGCAGCAAATGTCAGCCAGATATAAAAATCCATAACGCTATTCCGTCATATCGTTGATCAGTCAATTGTTTCAGGGAGAGATCTTTGTGTTCATGTTCTGAACGCTGGCAAGATTCACCCTATTACATTGTGAACAAAGGTATTGCAATATTTCCTCGTTGTTACTGGAGAAGACTGTTGTCTTTTACAGCGACACTTTTGCTCAGATCTTCAGTTTAAGTGTCATTGGTGTTTTTGTTTCTGTATTATCTGGACGTATTTTAAGATGTTCTGGACATTTTGAGACAAACCATAATGAGCTCTTTGCTTTCATTTCTTCTGGTGCCCCTGCCTGATTTTGCCCTGTTACCGTTTTCCGGGTTTATCGAGAAACTACGCTTCACGGCAGATGAAGAAGATCTGAGTCGCCAGAAATTCTGCCAATGGCAGGTGGCGAGTATCAATCAGTTACCTCTGTATTCCAGTAGTGGTATCCGGGTTGAATCAGATATTGCTCTGGAGGCAGTAGATTTTCAGTCTGTGGATTATCTGATCCTATTTGGCTGCCGAAGCTCGCAGCAAGCCTGTTTACAGGCTGATCTGGTCAGACCCTGGTTAAGAAAAGCACTGGCACAGGGGATTCATCTGGTGTCAGTGGATAATGCTTGCTTTACGCTGGCAGAAGCCGGTGTGCTGAGAAGGAAAAAAGTAGCGGTACACTGGCGCCATCGTCAGGAGTTTAAAAGTCTTTTTCCGAATATTTCAGTGCTGGAAAATGATCTGTTCTGTACTGACGGACAAGTTAGTAGTTGTGGTGGTGGAACTGCGGCAATCGATCTGGCTGTGGAGCTGCTAGCCAGGCACTTTGGCAGAGAAATGGCGCTTAAAGGGCTGGCAGATATGATGGTGGATGAATCGAGAGGGCAGTCGCATTTACTGCGCTCTATCGAAGTCAGTCTGCCTCCTAATGAGCTGTTGCATCGGGCCATTGCGCTGATGCGCAGCTGGATGGCAGAGAGCAAAACAATAGCCGATATCGCGTCGGCTACAGGTATCAGCCGGCGGCAGCTGGACCGGCAGTTTCAGGAAAGTTTTGGGGTAACCGCTCACGCTTACTGGATCGAGATGAAACTCCAGTATATATGCTGGCGTTTAACCAATAGTCACTACTCACTGACTCAGATTGCTCTGGAGACCGGTATCAACGATGTGAGCTACCTGAATCGATTGTTTAAGAAACACACAGGTATCACCCCTGGCGAGTATCGCAGGCAGAGCCTGTAAGAAAAATATTCTCGACAGTAAAGTTGTTGATCATATCTTGCGGATTAAAACAAAATGCTTAACGGATTTGTCTGATATCCCTCGCCAGCTATTAAATCGCGGCAGAAAGCGACACTCCATTTGACCTGATGCTGCATAATCATGATGATGAGCGCGGCTGTTACACTATAACAAAGAGACGTTATGAACCAACAATACCAATCCATTCCAACAAATATCATCACTGGATTTCTGGGAGTGGGCAAAACCACAGCAATTAATGGATTACTGGCTAATAAACCGGAAGATGAATCCTGGGCTATCCTGGTGAATGAATTTGGTCAGGTCGGTATTGATCAGGAGATGCTACCAGATCAGGACGGCCTCCATGTTAAAGAACTGGCTGGTGGTTGCATGTGCTGTGCTGTAGGTGCTTCCCTGAAAAAACACTGACCCTGTTAATTGAGCGCGCTAACCCTGATCGCCTTATTATCGAACCTACAGGCCTGGGACATCCGGAAGGGATTATTGATACACTGATGGGCGCTTCCTTCAAAGATGTGCTGGACCTGCGAGCAACAATTTGTTTGCTTGATCCTCGTCTTCTTACGCAAGAAGAGGTTGTTGGCAATGAAACCTTTCAGGATCAGCTGAGTCTGGCTGATGTGGTGCTGATCAATAAATGTGATCTGGCAGATGAAGCCCTGGTTGAGATTGCCGAAACCAGTCTGGGCAATATGTTCCCGCCTAAGCAACATATCGGTCGAACGACTCAGGCGGTCATTGAACCTGCATTTCTGGACTTTGTGAGAAATGGTCAGTTCAGTGCTCAGTTTCCCCATGCCCATAAGCACCATCATGCTGATCACCACCACGATCACCAGGACAAAGAGGGAGAGGACGCTGAAACCTTACCAGAACCGGGTAAACCGATTTGTAAAACGGGTCATGGTAGCGGATTCTTCAGTTGCGGCTGGATTTTCCACCGGGATGATTGTTTCGATTACTGGGCACTGGAAGAGATTCTGAATGGACTGGAGGGGATCAATCGAATTAAGGGAGTCATCCGCATCGGTCGTGACTGGGTATTGTTTAACCGGGTCCAGGACGAACATGATTTCGATAAGGTAGCCTACCGTCGGGACTCGCGCATCGAAATTATCAGCCCTCGCCAGTTAGACTGGGAAAAGATTGAAAACAGTATGAAGGCCTGTCTGAACCGATAACTACTCTGTTATATCAGGATGGAAATCGTGTCTGGCTTTATGGGGGACAATATGACTCCTCTGCTCGGGTGAGTCTCAGGCCAGAATTCATAGGGTTTCAGATAAAAAGCTAATTGGCCTCGGGTCAAAACATCCCCTGCTGGATTTATGATTCAACAGTCACTTAGCTTGCATCAATCACACAGTTTTTCCCATTGGTTTTAGCCTGATACATGGCTTCATCGGCACGCATAATAAGGCTGTCTATGGACTCTTCATTATCGAATTGTGCAATGCCAAAGCTGCAGCTGACCTGACGGCTGATGCTGAAGTCGTGTTCGGCTACTTTCTGGCAAATTTTTTCTGCTGCGGCATGAGTTCTGTTCAGGTCACTATCCTTCATTATCAGGATAAACTCCTCGCCACCCCATCGGCCAAACAGATCGCTTTGGCGTGTATTACTCATCACAAGGCGAGTCAGATCAATCAGTACCTGATCGCCGGTACCATGTCCCAGGCTGTCATTGATCTGCTTGAAGTTATCGACATCAAAAAAGATCAGAGAAAGTGGTTTGCGGCGACGATCAGACTGTTTTTCGAAGGCTTCTAATTCCTGATGTAACTTACGTCGACTTAAAATGCCAGTTAGTTCATCCCGCTCAGCCAGGCGGACTACCTTTTTGTTGTAACGCAATACATGGAAGTAGTGATATAAAGCGAAACTGGCTAAAACGCCTATTCCGGCAAGGATCTTCCACAATAGGGAATAATCTACCACGGTGTTAAAATCAATCTTAAACCAGCGTTGCAGAATCTGTTCATGTTTTTCCTGGGGAATGGCACTGATTGCTTTATTAATAGCACTCAGTAATATCGGGTTATCCTTAGATAGGGCAATACTGATATCCCAGCTATCGTATAGGAGATTACTGATTGACAGGCCTGTGATCTGATCTGTTCTCATTTTATGGATTAAACTGGCCTTTGCGTCAATCAGAGCCTCGACTTCACCATTAAGCACCATATGAAACCCATCGCTCATGTCGTCTACTGCTACAATCTCAGCCGTTGGAAAACGATCCAGCAGAATATCATGAAAAGCGGATTGATCTTTAACCGCAATGCGTTGATCTTTTAGTTGGATGTTTCGATTTTCGGGCAGTGTAGCAGCGACTGCCGGAATACTCAGATAAGGACTGCTGAAATCCAGATAATTACTGCGTTGAATGGTCTGCATTGCTCCGGCGACAAGGTCGCACTTGCTGCTACGGGCCAGTTTCAGGGTTTCACGCCAGGTACTGGATGCGACTATGCGGTATTTAACGCCAATATCATCCATAATCTGCTGGAGATAGTCGGCCACCATGCCCTGATGCAGGCCGGCCTGATAGGATTCATAGGGATGCCAGTCAGGGTTGATACAGATCTTCAGGGAATCCTGATGTGCCAGATAGTCCAGTTCATTCTGAGTAAAACGTAAATGATTACTGGCAGGTTTATAGATAAACTCATCGAAGCGATAACCTCGGGTAATACTATTCGTGATCAAATAAACCTGAGCCATTTCATTAAACCTGCGCAGAGATAAGGTGCCGAAGTTTCCCTGGTCATCGTAAGCCAGCGGCTTTAATGCTTCCCCTTCAAATATCAAAGCCTCCAGCGATTTGTTCTGACTATTGTAGTGATCATAAATAACTTCAGCAGTTTGCCGGATGTTATTAAATGCGTAATGCCAGCCGCGTATGGAGGCTCTGTAAAAGCGCTCTGTCAATTCAGGATATCTGAGAGCAAAGTCTTTGGTGGTAAATAAAATATCGGAGTACATATCAAAGCCAGAGTCTTTAGGATGGATAATGTTAAAACCCACCCCCGCTTTGGTCATGACATAAGGCTCGTTGGAAATATAGGATGCCATTGCATCGGTATGGCCATCAATCAGATCCTGAATATTATAGCTATGCTGCTGCTGCTTAAAATCCTCTCTGGTAATATCGGATTGCAGCAACATTGCCAGTAACTCACCAACCTCCTTTGCATCATTCGTGATCATAATACGTTTATTCAGCAGATCTGCTGGTTTTGCAATGCCTGATGATTCAGTTGTTAGCAGCATCAGAGGGGATTGCTGAAAAGCTGCAAACAGAGCCACAAGCCTGTTTGCTTTAGCATTATTAATCAGTAAAGCTGAACGTCCGACACCGAAGTCAGCATCTCCACTGGTCACAGCGCTATATGGATCTGTACCGTCATCGAACTCAGTCAGCTCAAGCTTAATGCCCTCTTCAGCATAGAAGCCCTTATGTACGGCCATATAGTAGCCTGCAAACTGAAACTGGTGTTTCCAGAGCAACTGTAAGCGCAGGGTATCTTCAGCCTTAACTGACAAGGGGATGAGAGCGACAGCTAAAATTAGAAACTGCGCAGATAAGAAAAATAACTTTGGCATCAATAAAAACTCGGTATCAGTAAAGGGAAGGTGATTACTTCTTAATATTTAAAGGTTCATAAATATATTAGACCCAAATCGTCAACCTGCTGAGTTAATTGGTTTTATTTGACACAAAAATCGATTTTTTAGCCCCTGTTTACCATCTGTGCCAGCAGAGCGGTTGTGATAAGCAGTGCTTCTCGTATAGAAGGAAATCAGAACGATACGTTACATTCTTTGGGTGTATCCTGAAAATGGCTGCTTGTCTGATGGACTGAAACAAGGTAAAAGTGCAATAGCCATAAAAGAGCAGTGAACCGTGTGAGTGATTTAAGGCGTGGACAGCCGATAAAAATACTCACAAGTAAACAGCAGGTTGACAGGGAAAAAAGAATGCTAAAAGCCCCTGTAAAGCCAGTAACCACTCAGCAATTTAGCCCTGATCACTCTGGCTGTGTTATGTAATCAGGCTGAAGAATAGTCATAGAAGCATATCCGGGAAGTTAAAATGAAAAAAATACAAAGCATTGTACTTACAATGTTATTAGCTTTTGGATTTGAAGCCGTTGCAGATATTAATGCTGCTTTAAAAATTGAAAGTATCTATAGTGAAGACAGAGGAAAGAATATAGAAGTATATTATTGGTATCCTACGAAAGAACAAAAATTAAACTTTCGTTTTGGTAATAAAAAAATTTTCTTACCTGTTGATGTCGCTCTGGATGCGGATATAGCTCTTGGAAAATTTCCAATTATTGTTCTATCTCATGGTGGCATGAGGTCATCCTTTTCTCATGTTGGGTGGATTGCATCATCTTTATCAAAAGAAGGGTACATTGTTATTACTCCTAAACCACCTGAATATGATGAACTTGTGCCAGATCAGGCCATTGATGAGCTTTATTTAAGGCCTGGTGATATATCTACAGGTCTGTCAGGTATTGATAATATTAGTCTTTTTGATGGTAACATTGACAAAGAGAATACTACAGGTGTCGGCTTTTTCTTAGGTGGTACATCCATGCTGACGCTTGCAGGAGCTAAATTCGATCTTAAAAAATATAAGGCGTCCTGTAATGATGCTGGAGTTAATATCGATTGTAAGTGGTTTTCAAATAACAAAGTAGATATTAGTAGTGTCTCTGGTGACCTGGTCACTAAATTGAAAAAAGACGATAGAATAAGAAGCATTGTAATTATCAATCCAGAGTTAACTAAAACATTAGATGCTAATAGTCTTAGAGATGTAAAAGGTAAGGTGTCAGTGATTAGCCTTTCAGGAGAGCTTGACTCTGCGCTAGCTCCTTCAGATAATCTTTCTAAAATTCCATTATTCAATATCAGTGAAATTAGCTCTGCAGTAGCATTTAGTGCATTTAGCATATGCACCCCTAAAGGGATTAAAATATTATCCATTGAAGGAGAGGCAGGCATATGCAGTGAGTTAAACCAATACACACGAGAGGAAAACCATAAAAAAATAATTGCGAGTATTGTACAGAGTCTGCCTGGGCGATAATCCATTCATGATAGTATGTGCCGACTGTATAATAAATCAAAAACATCAGTTAGCGCTTGCTGACAAATTGACAGGGGTTAACCTGTTCTCAGTTAATCTTATTTTCTCTGATTTTATTGTCTGTGTAATGAGCAGTAATAGTAAGTTAATTATATTTTTGTGATGATTCTGCCTGAAAGCTTCCACTTCTTTTTATGCAATAAAAGAGGTGATAAATATCTGAAAAAAGTATTCCGATACTCTCCTGTTTACTGGCAGGAGAGCCTGGTTGCTTTCGACCGAGGCGCTTTTTTCAGGTGCTGATTGACGTATACAGGAATCATCAGAATGAATGGACAAGCAGGCTCTTCGCACTCATTACACGACTTTTTTACTGAAAATCTAGAGATGTTATCGGGTGTTATTCGCCAGGGGTATCAGAACGGTAAGATCAATATCCCTCCTCTTGATCCATTCACCGTAGACGCTGAAGTGAACGAGCAGGTTGCGCTTAAAAAAGTGAATATGTCGGTCAGAATCGGCCAGCCGACCCTGACCGGGCTGGCTACTTTGCAGCCGGAATCCAATGTGCATCTGGATCTGCCAAATCGTAAGGTTAATATCGATCTGAGATTTTCTGATATTAAATTGAGCAGTGATGATTTCCATTTAAAAGGTAATTACAAAGTATTACTGCTGAAACATAACTTAAAATCGGATGGTAGTTTTAATATACGGGCAAAAGATATAAAACTTAAAATATCGCTGAAACTTGCCGTCTCTGAAAGCGGTTCGGGTATTAGTTTGGATTCTGCGAGCTGCGATATAAAAGATTTAGATTTTAAACTGGAAGATAGTTATGCCCTGAGCAAATTATTACCTTTGTTTAAATCCCGCTTTGAAACACTGATTGCTAAAGCCGTCGGATCGAAATTAGCATACTTTATTGATGTCCGGTTACATCAGGTTTGTACCGAGCACGCTGCAGTGATCGCCAGACTGGAAGGTTTGTACAAGCTGAAAAAGCAGCAAGGTAGCACACATAATCCACCCCGCTTATTGCAGGGGCTGGATGGCGTCGGCCAGTTGCCTTTCCCTATGTTCTGGCAGGTGCCTGCTATTGATACCAATACGGCTCCTAAAGTCAGTCTTGATAATCTGCTGGAGGAAGCCAGAACCGGTGATCTTATTCTGTTTGCCGGTTCTTACCCATCCTCTCTGAGAATTCGTCGCTTAACTCAGAGCCGGTACTCTCATGTCGTCGTAGTGATTAAAGAATCCGATATCGCCGATGGCCGGGCCTGTATCTGGCAAGCCACGTCCAGTACCCATCATGGCGTCCTGAGAGATATGGAAGCTAAGTCAGGCATCCAGCTGAATTATTTAGAAGATATGCTGCGCGATTACCGTCATGAAGATGCCAATTCGGTTATTTGTTACCGCAAAGCTGTCCAGACCGGGGCTTCTTCTGCCATCGCCAGAGACAACTGGCCAGAGGTCAAAGGCTTTATAGAAAGTATGGATGGTAAGCCTTATACCGATGATATGGATGGTCTATACATCATGGGGTTAATGGAAGTGGATAACCCGAATAAGAGTGACTATTTCTGCGCTGGTCTGGTGGCAGAAACCTTAATGAAAATGCAGCTGCTGGATACAGAGTTTGTTCAGTACCAGTACGCACCAAGAGACTTTTCTGAGCTGCAGACCGCGTTGCCATTACTGCAACCGGGTATGCATTATGGCGCAGAAACCGTCATTGAAGATATCTAGTGTTTTCAGGCGTCATGCTGTGATGATGGCGCTCTTTCATACCTTAAAACATATCTTGTGTTCTCCGGCCCGTGGTCGGAGAGCATAGCGAGTTACTACGCAGTACATGCCGTTAAGTGACTTCGCAAACCGCTTAAAAGGGATTTATTGTGAGTAACGATACTAAACATATTTTTGTTCTGGTGGCCGGAACCGTTGATCCGATCTGTCTGACTCCGAGCAGTATTAAACGTGCGGCCAGTTATACCAGCAGTAATAACTACTGGGCGGAGAATAAAGCGTTTATTGATAAGCTGAAGATGCTGTGTCAGCAGCACCCGAATCTTGCGCTATTTGATGTACATGGCTGGAGCGGGGATAACACCAAAACAAATCGTGAGATTGCTGGAGCATATCTTGCGAACAGACTTTGTGGCAGTAATGGTCAGGCTGCTTATTATTCGGGGTATCGCAAAAAAAATGTAGCCTTTCATCTGATTGGGCACTCTCATGGTGGTAATGTGCTTAATGAATTTACAAAGCGTGCTGCTGTGGCACCAGAATGGCCTGAGCAATGGCAGATCAAGAGCATTACGTATTTATCAACGCCATTTTTTAATCAGCTGCATCAGTTGGACTGCACCCGCTTTTCACCGGATTGCCGCATTATTAATGTCACCAATGATTTTGACCTGACCCAGCGGGTGATTGCTGACTTTTCCATGTATGACCTGGTGTCAGCCTATAATCTGGTAAAAGATGATACGCCCACACTGGCCCGAGTGGTTAATGAAACAAGTGTTGCAGGCATACGGGTAAAACTGCTGAGTATTAAAAATAAGTTGCCGCAGTCGAGTTTTCTCAGAATATTCCTGAATTCTGCCGGATATAAGTTCTCAAAGACTGATGGCCGGGAAATCTATCAGGAGACTCTGCTAGTCTTGTCAGACTGCAGAAAAATACTGATTGAACTGAGAGGGGCGGTCGATAAACTCAGTCAGACCCTGTATTACGCCTCGGACGATGCTGTTAAGCGTTATAGCGAAGAAAGCACAAGGTACTTTGTCAGTCCATCGTTGAAAGAAGAGCTGGATACACTGCTGGCGGTGTTAATTCAGGATATCACCAATATTTGTGATGCGATCGAAAAACGAAATGACAGCAGCGATTACAGTATCCTGCCGCTAATTAAAGATATTTCTGATGAACTGAATCATATTATTGATTTCTTAACCCTTGATGCCAGCCGGGCTTCCGGGCCTGTGGTAGATCTGCTGTTTAAGGTGATCGATAACCAGATCGAGTTTTTTGATAATACCTCTGCTACCCCGGAAGAGCAGCTGACCGATGAATTCCGCTCCCGTTTGTCCCACATTAATATAACCCGTAAAGATCAATATTATTCCAATATTGATCAGGGTGAGTTTAATGACTTTATCAGCCGCTTACAGCAATCTGAGCAGGATTATGAGTTATCCGATAACCAGAAAAACCTATTAAAAATCTGCATTAACTTACTGGCACCACAAACCGAACTGTGTGGCTTTAAACAAGGCTTAGCTGAAGCCAATAAGAGTATGGACAGCGCGTTAGGCTCTGGTTTCCGTCGATTCTTTGCCAGATCTTTGACACTGTGGGGCAATATAAAGCCTGTACGAAAAATGGCGTTCCGGATACAGGATCTGCTGAAAAGCTATGAGCAATTGCTTAAAGAACAGCATGGTGACAAGACCTTGCTGGATGAAAAGATTCTGCCGGGATCACTGGCCCATTTCTCCGTGGTGTCTCATTCTGTCAGCCGACAGGATCTGTACCCGGAAGTGATTGAGCTGCTTAAACCTCAGTTTGAACCAGAAATTACGCCGCAAGCGGATGAAGATTCTCAGCAGCAGGCTAAAGCCGTCAGCACTGATGAAGAGTAAGTATGTACTGAAATAATTGCCCTGTAATAGGGTGTCCTGTAATCGGGTGCGCTATTAGAGAGGCTGTCAGAATATTCTGAGCTGATGCCTGATCGGGATGTCGGGATATATCAGCGTAGAACAGCGACAGCGAAAACTCTGACACAACAGCCCCGAAAAAAAGCAATCAAAAAAAACAGCATAAAAAAACGGTACCCGGATAACCCGAAGTACCGTTCAATGACGCTATCAAACAGCTCTGAAGAGAAATATAGCGCCGAAAACGCGTTGATTTACTGGCGGATTTCCCAGTCGATAACAGGCCAGTTTCTTTCCATAGCCAGGGCTCGCAGGCGTCGATCCGGGTTAGTGGCAAAAGGGTTAGTGACCTGTTCTAACAATGGCAGGTCATTCATGGAGTCACTGTAGAAGCGAGCGTTGTCCAGTGATTCATTTTCTGTCTGCATCCATTCCTTCAGACGTTTCACTTTGCCTTCCCGGAAGGTTAGTGTGCCTGTGGTACGGCCGGTATGATGACCTTGATCGTCGTATTCCAGCTGTATTGCCAGTACATCATCAACACCCAGTGCCCGTGCAGCTCCCCGAACCACAAACTCTGCTGTAGCTGAGATAATCACAACCCGGTATCCGGCCTGGCGCAGTTGCTGGATCAAAATCCGGGCATCCGGGTAGATACAGGGTTCGATATTGTTGCGGACGAATTCAGGCATCATGGCGGTAATATCCAGTGCAGAAAGGCCTTTCAGTGGCTGCAGCGTGAAAGCCATATAGTCCGCCATATCCAGCTCACCGGCACCATACCGGGTCATCATATCTGCTTCCTGTTGCATAAAATGATCACCATCGGCAACCAGTCCCTGTTTTACCATCCACTGATTCCACAAAGTGGCCGAGTCGGCGTTAATCAGTGTTTCATCCAGATCAAAAAGAGCTAATGGCATCAGGCGACCTCTCTCACTTCGTCCATATTGACCTGGAGTTCAAGCTGAGTACCACGACTCACCAGGCGTTCTGAGGATCGGTTCAGCAGGTCGACGACCAGTTCACCGTTGTCTGTATCCATGCGATAACGAATGACGTTACCCAGCAGCATGCTGGATTTAACGGTTCCGCTGATCGGCTGGCTGTAGTGACTGCGGGTATCTACCGGACTCAGGCTACTGATAAGAATGGATTCAGGACGAATCGCAACTTTGAGCTGAGTGTCCAGTCCCAGCATAGCTCTGGCCTGTTCGGCCTGTAGCAGGTTGTAGTTGCCAATAAAGCTGGCGACAAAAGCATCGGCCGGTTCGGTGTAAATCTCTTCTGCACTGCCGGATTGCACGATCTGACCTGAATTCATCAGAAAGATACGGTCTGACATGGTCAGGGCTTCTTCCTGATCATGGGTGACAAAAATGGTGGTCAGGTTCAGCTCCTGCTGAATCAGGCGGATCTGTTCACGCAGGTTTTTACGGATCTTGGCATCCAGCGCTGACAAGGGTTCATCCAGCAGCAGGATACGGGGTTGCATCACCAGAGATCTTGCCAGAGCGACACGCTGGCGCTGACCACCGGATAACTGATGCGGGTAGTGATCTTCACGACCGTTCAGCTCGACCATTTCGATGCCTTCTCTGACGCGGCGCTGGATCTCATCCGATGACAGTTTCTGCATCTTCAGGCCAAAGGCGATATTGTCGGTGACTGTCATGTTCGGAAACAGAGCATAACTCTGAAATACCATGGCGATACCACGGCGTTGAGCAGGCAGGCTGGTTATATCCTCACCATCTACCAGGATAGAGCCGTTATCCACGCTATTCAGTCCGGCGATACAACGCAGCAGAGTGGATTTACCACAGCCAGATGGACCCAGCAGGGTAATAAACTCCCCTTTGTTGATGGTGAAATTGATCTCTTTGAAGACAGGGGTGCTGTCAAAACGTTTCGCCAGGTTTGTAACTTCTACATAAGACATGGCATGACTCACTTATTAAGACGGTTGGCGATCCAGGTGAAGATCAGCACAAACATGAAATAGGAAATAACAAGAGCACTGGTAAAGTGGCCGCTAGTATGGCGCATGTTAAACAGATAGACCTGTAGTGTTTCGTAGCGGGTGCCCACCAGGATATTGGCAAAAACGAATTCGCTGAACAGGAAAGAGAAGGACAGAAACAACGAAACAATCAATCCCTTACGAATATTGGGCAGTACCACCAGCAGAAACGCCTGCCAGGTACTGGCGCCTAACAGATGAGCAGCATCCATCAAATCCGGCAGATTCAGTGCATGCATGCTGTTGGCGATAGCCCGGTACATAAAGGGCAGTGCGATGGTAAAGTAGGTGAATATCAGAATCCAGGGCGTACCCACAATAGGAAACGGATCATCAGCATAGATCTGCAATAAACCAACCGATGACACCACTGGTGGTACTGCAAACGGCAGCAGAATCAGCAGGTTCATCACCCATTTCAGCCGTGGGAAGTAGTAGAACACTACAAAAATAGTTGGCACGATCAGTAGGGTACCCAGTGCCAGAGCACCCAGACAGATCAGAATGGATTGACCAAAAGCCAGCAGAAAGCGAGGATCACTCCAAAGCTGGATATACCAGTCAAAAGTCAGGCCATCGGGCAGTATAGTGGCTCCCCAGCGGGTAGCCAGTGAGTACAGGGCTGTCGATAGTAGTGGCAGCAACAGAATGGCAAAAATGCCATAGACCACGCCGTAGTGAAAGCGATTGCTATTTTGCATGGTAACTCCTCTTTAGCAGCCATTCGTTAACCGCAGTTACCAGAGCCAGCAGCAGTACCAGCAGTACAGAAACGGCTGCCGCCAGATTCGGATCAAGGAAGACATCACCGGAGACCATACTGGCGATACGTATGGTCAGTACGTTGTAGTTACCAGAGGTCAGGGCATACACAGTGGCATAAGCACCCATAGCGTTGGCCAGTAGAATAATAAAGGTGCCCAGGATGGCCGGTGATATCACCGGAATGCCCACTTTGCGCCAGAACTGAGCCCGGCTGGCACCCATCAGGATAGCGGCTTCTTCCCAGTCTTTCTGAATGGCATCAAAAGCGGGGTAAAGCAGTAACAGTGCCAGTGGTATCTGAAAATAGGTGTAGATCACAATCAGGCCACTGAGGCTGTACAGGTTAAAATCATCCAGCCAGCCGATAGACTTGAGCAGCAGGGTGATCGCCCCGTTAAAACCGAGGATAATGACAAAGGCAAAGGCCAGAGGCACACCGGCAAAGTTACTGGCCATATTATTGAATGAGAGTATGAAATCTCTCAGTCGGGTGTTGACATGACGCAGGCTGTAAGCTCCCATAGTGCCGATAATCATCGCGAACAGACTGGCCATAAAGGACAGTACAATACTGTTCCAGAAAGCCTGTTGCAGAAAGGCAGAATCAAGAATCTCCAGATAGTTATCCAGCGCCCACTCTTCGTCATAGATAAAGCTGTTGACCACAATCCAGATCAGAGGAATGATCTGGAACGCGGCAAACAGGCTGAAAAAGGGCAGGGTAATGCCTGCGGCAACCCAGCGCTCGCGCGAGACCTTTTTTTTGCGGCTCACAGGCGTGGCAGTATCCATCTCCTGTGAACTCTGATTAACTGACTGACTCATAACTGGATCAGCTCCGGGTTCTGAGGTTTATCGTGATCGATGCCAAGCAGAGTGCAGATAGTGCCGCACAGCTCTGTCTGACGAACATGGCATTCTGCTGCCAGGCTGAAACGTTCACCAATCACAAACAGAGGCACTTCCCGCTCTTCGGACAGCATACCGTTATGAGAGCGGTCGTTATTCATGCCGTGATCTGACGTCACCAGGATCTGGTAACCCTCTTCAATCCATTTGGGCAGATGGTCAGACAGCGCGATATCGCAAAAACGGGCGGTGTTCCGGTACAGGGTACTGTCGAGTCCGGCTTTGTGCCCGGCATCGTCAATATTCATGGGGTGTACCAGCAGAAAGTCCGGATCATGCTTGCGACGGAGCCATTCGGCATCCAGGAACAGGTGACTGTCCGGATAATGATCCTGATGATAGAAAACGCCGTACTGAATCAGCTGGCTTTCATCTTCGGTATGACGGTCACGCACAGCATCGTAAGGCGAACGATTATACAGCTCGCTGACCCAGTGATACGCTGCTGCTGCAGTGCTGAGCCCGTGCTGGCGGGCCAGGGAAAAGATACTCTGCTGGTCAGAGTTGCGGGTGATGTCATTATGGACGATACCGCTGACAGCCGGAGTCACGCCCGTAAGAATGCACTCATACAGTGGCCGGGATATGGCGGGCAGTTCACAGGTCAGTTTATACAGCTGTGCCGTGCCTTGCTCACGCAGCGCCTGTAAATATCCCATGCAGTCATAACCTGTCTGGTAGTTCAGACCATCCAGTACGACCAGAATCACCTTATTATTATTCATAACAACTCTCACTCAGACACCACGGTTTCAGGTGGTGCTTGTAACAGGGAAAAACCGCCGCCCATTGACTATGGACGGCGGGGAACTCAACGATCAGTTCTGGTGAATCAGCACATTTTCCTGCCATTTACGTGGCAGACGCTTGGCTGTTTTTGCCCAGGCTTTAAAGTCCTGAATCGGACGGGCTTTTGCGTATTGCTCATTAGGCAGCAGTTTGGCCTGTACTTCAGCTGGCAGAGTAATATGCTCGGCACGGATAGGACGCGCATAACCCTTCGCCAGGTTCACCTGACCTTCATCACTCAGGATATATTCACGGGCCAGTTTGGCGGCATTCGGGTTTTTGGCATGTTTGTTAATAATGGTGGTGTAACCAGAGATGATAGAACCGTCATTCGGAATCAGTACGGTAAAGCGATCACGGCCCACTTTGTCGGCATAGTTCAGGGCGTTAAAGTCCCACATGATGCCGACTTCAATTTCACCTTTCTCCAGGTTAGCCAGGGTAACGTCATTCAGTGCCAGACGACCCTGTTTTGCGATATCGCCAAATAATTTCAGTGCCGGTTTCAGGTTCTTTTCATCACCGCCGAATGCAAACGCCGCGCCCAGTACCGCGCTGTTTGACTGAGCTGCAGCACCCACATCACCAATAGAGATCTTGTACGAACCGTTTTTCAGATCGCCCCAGCTTTGTGGACGTTCATCAGCACTGACCAGGTTGTTGTTGATAATAAAAGCGATGGTTCCGGTGTAAGCCAGCATCCAGTGACCGTCTTTATCTTTAGCCCACTGTGGAATCTGATTCCAGGTAGATGGCTTGAACGGCTGGGTAACGCCTTGTTTGGCGGCAATAGGACCAAATGAGAAGCCAACATCACCAATATCTGCTGTGGCATTTTTGCCTTCAGCTTTCATTTTGGCGATCTCCTGAGCAGAGCTCATATCGGTATCGGAGTGGTTCAGGCCATATTTACTGTTCAGATCAGCCCAGGTGTCCTTCCAGTTTGCCCAGCTGTCAGGCATACCGACACTATTCACTTCACCTTCTTTTTTCGCCGCTGACACCAGGCTGTCCATATCAACAGCCTGAGCCTGGGAAGCGATGCCTGCCGTAAACAGGCAGGACAGGACTAGTGCTTTTGTTCTATTTTTCATATAAACCTCAGTTCATTATTTTTCTTGTTCGGGAAGCCACTACTGATGCGGAGGATTGATCTCCAGTAAGCGTTCCAGTTTGGTAAGTTGTTGTTGGAGTTGCCGGTTAGCACTGCGGTTGTGCGGTGTATCCGGTTTGTAACGCCACTGAGGGCTCAGAGCCGCCAGGGCATCACGCAGCTGCCAGCGGTAGCTGAACTGCTGATTCTTCAGACTTTGTACCGCCTGCCACTGCTCTGTACTGAGCCAGTTGTGGCTGTTGCGGTAGAGCTGGTGATTCAGTTCGAAACGACTCAGATAAGCGATATCCAGGAGTTGTTTACGTTGTTGCGCAGACAGAGGCTGATAGCTCTCTATCTTGTTGATAAAGGCTTTAGGTGAATGGAATTCAACACCGGCCAGATGGCGATAACGCCAGGTTTCGATACCTTCCTGCTCCAGCTTGTTAAACCCGGTTTCACTGATCACATAACGGCTGCTGGCGTAGACGGGTTGCTCACCGATATGCTCCATCAGAAACAGGCCGGTAAGGGAAAGCAGAGCAGCACTGGCCGGTGTTACCAGCCAGCCCAGGCTGATTTTTTTCAGAGTGTGCCAGTTAATTGCTTTACCGCCTTTCAGTAATGCCAGCCCCACTAAAGCACCGATCACTGCCTGAGAACTGCTGACCGGAACCAGTGGCAGAGTGGGCAGGTTCATATCAGATAACAGCTGTTCCAGGCTGCGGGATGAGAACATCAACAGCACAATGGAATGGGCGCAGACGATGATCCAGGCGGCAATGGGGGAGATATCCATCACTCCGTTGCCTATGGTCATCATCACACGTCGTGAGTAGGTAAAGACCCCCATAGCAATGGCCAGGCCTCCCAGCATAAACAGCTGCTGTGTGGCGCTAAGACTGAACTGGCCGGATTCGATATCCCGGAACGGTGATACTTCAACGAAGACCCCCATCACATTACCGATATTATTGGCACCCAGAGCATAAGCGCCCAGTGCTCCGGTCAGGATCAGTGCGATGCGGGTCAGGGCATCCTGAGTCAGCAGATGAGGACGACGCCATAGTAAGAAGCGTTCTGCTATCAATGTCAGTAATACCGCTACAATACCGGCCAGCAACGGGCATAGCACCCAGGTGGACAGAATACGCAGCAGCAGCTCGGTATCCATCACTGATGAGGAATACAGGTTCCAGCCAATAAGAGAGCCGATAATCGCCTGACTGGTAGAGGCAGTGACACCGCTGCGCAGGGCAAAAAAGACCGCCAGTGCTGCCGCCAGAGCGACAATAAAAGAACCGGCTATCCGGTTAACGCCACCAAAACTGGCAATGGTTTCTGAGGTTCCACCGCCAGAAATTACCGCGCCCAGTAACACAAATACCGAGCAGATGGTTGCAGCAGTAATAAAACGTATCATACGAGTGCCGACAGCAGTTCCGAAGATATTCGCCGCATCGTTAGCACCCAGAGACCAGCCAAGAAACAGCCCGCTGGAAACGAAAAACAGGAAACTGATATCCATAGACATCAGATACCGCGTTTAATCGCGTAAATCGTCAGACTGTCGCTGATATCTTCAGCGGCATTGGCCAGATCATCGATACGTTCGACAAAGTAGCGCAGGTGAATACGCTGAGCCAGATCCAGCTGCTCATCCCGGAATACAGCACGTAGTAAAGAGGTGCTGAGTTTATCGGCTTCTGATTCCAGCCACTGCACCTGGGCACTGTAATCCTTAACGCTATTCTGATCCCGGAAAAAAGCCCGGCAGGCATAGATAATCTGATCCATGCACTCGCACACAGTTTGCAGTAAGCGGCGAACGCTTTCTTTATGTTGTTCAGGGAACTGGGGTTGTTCGATTTCGAACTTGAACAGACAGGCTTCGACTCGATTGATCAGCTTATCAACCTCTTCCAGTAATGCCAGCACATCGCTACGTAATTCCGGAATAAGTGTATGGTGATAAAGGGCGACTTCGATATCCCGGCGAAGCTGATCCGCCTTACTTTCTATGGTTTCAACTTCTCTTAGCTTTTCCCGATATTCATCGCATATGCCATGATTAAGATATAGTTCCAGCGAGTTTCGGAAAATTAGTGTCGCAACAACAACTTTATCAAAAAAGTCATCCAGCTGATTTTCCAGTTGACTGGCCCTGGAGAGCATAGAAGGAAATCTGAGCTTCATAATTATTATTTTTTCCGGCGCAAAGTAACTGTTTTCCCTGGAAGAATCTGCTCTTCAGAGCCTTTGTTACATTTTTATAACAAGGTTGTAACCGATAATATTGAAGGGGCACTGGTGGGCCAACCAATTTTTTATTACCGTAAGGGATAGAAAATCTAATGCCTGTTCTGACAGAGAATTATAATGCTAAGAAAAATTCCCCCGTTAAATGCACTGAAAGCGTTTGAAGCCGCTGCCAGACATTGCAGCTTTGTGCGGGCAGCAGAAGAGTTGAATGTGACTCAGGCAGCGGTCAGTCAGCAGATTAAACAGCTGGAAGCGCGTCTGGGCGTTGAGCTGTTTCAGCGCAAACCAAGGGGATTGATTCTGACCGATGCCGGGCAGCATTATCTGCCGGGATTAACCCAGGCCTTTGAGATGATTGCAGCCAGTACCGCCAGCCTGGAGCAGGACCGGGAGTATCAGTTATTGACGATACGCACATCCAGTTCATTTGCCAGTCAGTGGCTGGTGCCTGTGATGACGGATTTCTTTCAGCGTTATCCCCATATTGATCTGCGTTTGTCTGCTCAGGATGATGACCCCAGATTCTTCTCGGAGGATATTGATCTGGAAATCCGGCATAAACATCGCTGTCCGGAAGGTATGGACGGTATTCTGCTATTGAAAGAAAAAATCATGCCGGTATGCAGTCCCAGGTTATTGCACAGTGGCAAGCCGATTCGCCAGCCAGAAGATCTGCTACAGCATCGATTACTGCACATTAATTATTATCCGGAAGACTGGTCAGCCTGGTTTCGCTCTGCTGGTTTACCGGATGCCGACTGTCACCGGGGCTTTCGTTATGATCAGTCGGTACTTACCATGCAGGCCGCGATTTCGGGTCAGGGGGTTGCTCTGGGGCGTTCGCCTATTGTGAATAATATGATTATGAATGGTCAGTTGGTTGTGCCATTAGAGCATCAGCTATTAGGTGAAGGGGGATACTGGCTGTACTATCCGATCAACAGACCTTTAAGCGATACTGCCTGTCTGTTTATCGACTGGGTTCGCCAGCAATCACAGCAGGATCACTGGTCTCAGAGCTAAGCATGTGGCGTGCAGTACATCGATTTTCATCACTCACACAAGGTTTCCTTTTTTATTTTCAGCCATTAGCCAGAAGAGGCTGAAAAACTTTTATGCAAGCGTGTATTCCACAGCTTTTTAGTGTGTATTAGTTGGATAAACATCATTGCCATTGATATTAATGTTGCGCTCGGTTAACAGGGCTCCATCCTGAAAAAGCTGAAAGTGCAGTGCATACTGTTCATCTTTTCCCATTTTAATCCGGGAGATGTTGATGATTTTTTCCGTTTCGCAGCACAGATCAATATTGCCTTTCTGAGTGGTTGATAAAGAACCGGATGCACTGTGTTTCTTTATAATTTGCTGATACTGATAGGTATCAGCAGTATTCTGAACCCCTGATACTCTGGTCTTAATAACGGTCAGTTCTGATGATTCTGTGATATCGAACGATATTTCTGGTAGATCAGATGAGGCTTTTGCATTGGTCTGTCCGAAACAAATCAGTATCAGAAAGATAAAAAAGCAGAGTAGTCTGTTGTTAACAAGTTCCTGAGAAAAAGCATCCTGATATTCTCCAGCCGTTGGCCGAGAACCTGGGCAACTGTTTTCTGAGATGCTTTTGCTTAGGTATTCAGCCTGTACTTTCATAACATGCTTCCTGCCAGAAAAAAGGCCTTTGGAATACCAAAGGCCTTTACAGATTTCAGAAATTACATGCCATTCTGTGTCACAGTGACGGAGTTATTGTCACCCATCGACGAAACATTCATAGTCTGGCCAGTATTATTCTGAGTCAGATTATAAGTGTTATTAGAGCCTTGCACGGTGTAGCTCACGTTATTGCCGTTATCAAATTGATTGACCGTGATGTTGTTATCGGAACCCATGTCTGAGAAGCCGGTAATCGTGTTCATTGAACCGGTCTGATTCAGGGTAATTTGTGACATGTTACCGTTATCCGTCACATCAAGCGAAAGATCCATACCTGATTGAGTTACGTTAATTATGGCATTGCTGCCATCAACGTTTGATGTAATCTGATTATTATCCCCATTTTGCGATAAGGTCACATCATTCAACATGCTGGTATCTGAACTGTTAGCAGTAATCATATTACCCACACCATCCTGGCTCAGAGTGAACATATTGGTTCCACCCCTCTGATCAATGATCGCAGAGTTGCTGTCATTATTCTGAATGATATTAACCTGGTTACTCATTCCGGCCTGATCAATATTAGTGGTGTTAGCATTTCCTGTCTGATCGACACTTACCATACCCCCTTCGCCTATCTGAGTACTTCGAACTAAGTTTGTTCCCCCATCCTGGTTAATACTCACGGAGTTAAAGCTCATGCTCTGATTAATTTCAATACTGTTAATCAAAGCCGAAGTTGAGTTCTGGTTTACCGTAATCTGATGATCGCTGCCGGTCTGGTTCACAATCAGATCATTTGTAGCGTAAGCCGTCCCTGCAGTACTTAAAGCCAGAGTAATGGCAGTTGTTAAAATTACCTTTTTCATGGTAGTTCCCTGTCTTTCTGATGGTCGTTTGATTTGTTTTATTGCATTCATAGATCATGAGTTTGCAGAATACTGGCTCCGTAAACTCTTTTACTGGCTTTGCCAGATATCTGTTCTCAGGTTATTGCCGTTTTGTATGACAACAGCCTGAAGTTCATTACCCTGCTGATAGACGTTGACCAGATTGCTATCTCCAAGCTGCTGAATATCAGCCTGATTAGCATGTCCTGTTTGATGTATGTGGGCCTGATTGTTCTGACCGTTCTGGATCAGAATCAGCAGATTTTCCATTCCTGCCTGACTTAACTCAGCATGGTTGAATTCACCGGATTGTTGCAGCTGACTGTGTTGTGCCAGACCGTTTTGCGTCAGACTAAGTTCATGTCCCATACCGTTCTGGATACCGGTAAAGCTGTGTGCTGACCCCATTTGACTGATATTTGCTCTGGAATCGGAACCTTGCTGCTGAAACTCAATATTCAACTGTTGTCCGGACTGGAATATTGTTGTTGATGCCTGGTCAGATTGTTGTGAAACCGATGCCTGGTTTGTTTCACCTTGTTGCACTACTTCAGCTTGATTGCTAAAACCCTGCTGGAAAATACTCAGGGTATTCTCTGTACCCAGATCAGATACAGGAGATAAGTCTTCTGCTAAAGAGGTATATGACATCATGGTAAGTGGCAACAGAAATATCACTCTGCTGATTGTTAAAGCGGATATTTTTTTGAGTGACTTTGCCTGAATCATCATGTCTTGCCTGTAAAGTTTCGCGGCGATATCTCTGAATGAAAAAATAGTTTTCTCTATACATGAGCAAAAAAAGATCACAGTACCTATCTTTGCAGAGAAAGCTTTATTCAAGTGTTTAGCTTGTCAGTTAGCACGGTTAAATTCTGGTTCAGAAAAGGAGAAAAAGAATCGGAAGAAATTCTTAAAATAAGATTTAAATTTGATGAAAACTGGTACTTTTTTATTAATTGCGACAAAAACTGACCTTGTGAGCTCCAGATTCAGGTAGTGAAATAAACGTTGCTCAGAAAAATGCGCTGCATTCACCACCTGATCCGGTGGGGTTAATCTATATCCATCACAACGATTTCTTCATTGAGATAACTCTTTATCACTGGATGCTGTATTGTCGAGGCATCAGACAAGGCCCAATGTTTTTTTCTGATGCCCTGAGTAATAAGGTGGATAACCGCTGTTTCAATCGCAGACATCAGACAAAGCTGGGCAGGTTCGTTTCGGGTATAACCTGCTTCCATTTCCAGTAAGCGTTTAAACTCAATGAACCGGAATACATCTGCTTTAACTTCCTGAGAAAAAATCGTTTTTGTCGTTGAGACAGTGTTCAGTATGCGTCCTGTTCTGATATCGACGGCTCTCAGGTTAACAGTGACCTGATCGGTACGATACTGTTCTGAAGTACCTATACCAAAATATCGTGCACCGGCCCCTCCGGTTTGTATATTGGTGTCATAGGCTGTGATGCCTCCTTCCAGCAACAGATTAGCAACCAGTAACGGAGGAATATCTGCTGACTGGCCTTGTTGTTTTTCCAGAGATGCCCTGCTTATCTTCCGTTCTGTCAGCAGGTTTTGCAGGCTCTCTCTTTCCAGAGTAATAAACCAGCCAGACTCGTCCAGCGCCTGGTTTAACATGGCTGTTCCACCCTGGCTGACTGCTGTAGAAAAAGTACTGGCAGGAGCAGGCTTGTATTGTCCGGTCTGGTCTCTGAAATTATAAACGGCTACAACCAGCTTTCCTTTGGGAGGAGGGAGGGATATGAGTTCCTCATATGAACTGGCCCTTGGAGTGAGTGCCGCTTTTAATTCTCCTGCTCCAGCCAGATCTTTTTTTTCTGGCAATGTAGTACAGCCGCCAGTGATAGTTGTCAAAATCAGTATGATGGTTGTTGATAACATTTTTAACATTGGCTTATTCCTGGCTTGTCACCATACCGTTTACTGAAATAACTGTCGATTCATTAGTATTCAGGTCGAGTACTTCAACCATCAAGCCTCCGTTGCCATCATCGATAATAGAGATATTAAAATCATCTGTCTGGATACTTCCGGTGTTACCGGATTCTACATCGTTAAGAAGCTGGCTCAACAAACGGGACTGAAGTGAAGATGTAAAACGCTCAAGCTCTGTTCTCTGGCTATATGAGCTTCCTCCTGATGTATCATTCTGTGCCTGAGCATTACTGATTAAATAGCTGCCATTCAGAGCATTACCTCCAAATGATGGATTCGCAGGGCGATAAATTAGTTCGGATGCATGCAGTGCTTCGATGTTAAAAAATAATAATAAATATAATATGTGCTTCATGATAATGCTCCTATAATCCGCTTGCACTGATATCAGGGTCTTTGTCTATAGCACCTCTTATTTTTATACGGTATAATTGTTGTTTAACTATATGGTATGCTTGTTCTGCTAATAAACTAATATCGCTTCTGGTATGCTGGATATTTTTTTGAAAAAGAAGTTTTTCATCTTTTTTTATAGTAATAATGCTGCCTGAGTGAGCAGAAAGCTGTTCATTAATGATGAGGGTGTCAGCTGACAGAGTATCATTTAGTCGCCATATGCCTGCAAAAGATTGATAAAAATTGAATCCAGTGTTACTGGTCGTATAATTTATAATTATGCCTGTCAGGTCTTGTTTTCTATAAGCGTAGGATATGTTGCTAATAATTATTGTTGTTGAAAGTAATAATATTGCCAGATAATGTGTTTTGAACTGTGATGTAAACATTAAGTTTTCCTTTGAATTCCTTGCCTGTATCAGGTGAAACTGATGCTATTAGCCGCTTGAACTCTGTTTGAGACATTAAGTTTTCGGAATAGATTGTGCATATGAGTTTTAATTGTGTGTTGGCTCAGGCATAGCTCATCTGCAATACGAGTATTGCTGGCTCCGGTTTTTACCAGTTTTAGTATTTCTATTTCACGTCTGGTGAGCTTCTGGTCGATATTGTATTCAGGCCAATCTTTGTTTGAAACTCTTTGTTTCTCAAGATATTTTTCCAGAATTTCTCTTGGGAACCAGGTTCCTCCAGATATTATTGTATGTATTCCTTTTAATAAATAGTAAGGTTCTGGTACTTTAGAAAAACAACCTCGAATAATTTTTCTGTTCATATTATGAAGGACCATGTTTTGGTTTGTATAATTTATAATAATTACTATTTTGACCTTATGGATTTCCAGATACTGGAGCTTGTTGTTAAGTTCAGAGAATGAAATATCTGTGCAGTCGATCATAAATATGCAGCGATCAATGCTTTTGATTTCATTCTTGTTCTCCAGGTTGGCAGTGATGATGCAATTGTTTTTAATGTTTTCTTCAAGGGCTTTTTTTATTGAGAGATTCAGTATGTTGTCCTCTCCATTGATTATTATTGACTCAAGCATCGATTTTTCTTTTTTTTCTTTCATTAGCTGTGATCTCGTGCTATGTATATCTCTGATTGTGTTCTATTTTATATTTGAGTGAACTTTGTTGTGATGGTATTTGTCATTCAGGATGAAGTCGGTCTGGTGTAATTATTATGTGTCTGGTTAGATAAAATATTGATTTGTACTAAAAGATATGATTTTGTAGTACTTCTGGATTATAACTGGAGGTATAAGTGGTTGTTGCTTTTATTGTAGTGCTGTGAAAGCCTGGTTTGCTGATCGTTGTTCATAGCTTTTCCTTAACTTGATTGGATTGTAGATAATGCGAGGTTTTTATTTTAATAAACCGGACTGATAATAATGGGTGATCGAGATTTTTATATCTTGAATTTCTTATTTATGTATATATGTTAAATGAGTGTCTGTCATCGGAGAACCTGCTATACCTGTGTATTTTGAATTTTATGGAGCTGATACAGCCAGAGCAATCGGGGGTTAGGAGTAGTTTTCTTGCACTGCAGTAAATTTTTTTTACATAACAAAAATGAGTAAATAATATGCTACTTTTTTTATGATGAGATCCTTAGCTGTTTTATGGGCACAGAGGGTCAATATTGTTATAGGGGAAAAGAGCTAATCTCACAGTTCACTAAAGTATTGTTTCTGAATCAATGAATAATAATATAGCCATATGGCATCAGGGGGGGTACATCCTTCAGAAAGAGTGAGTCATTCTTTGTCAACAGGACAGGAGAAATCACTCTTGAGTAAGTCGATAGTTAGCAAGTGCTGATTGCAGGTATTCCAGAAACACTCTCACTTTCTCCAGGGGGTACTTTCTGCCTGAGTAAAATGCATACAGCACCAGGTCCTCTGGCTCATCGTTCAGGTCAATGCTTATCAGAGAACCTGCATCCAGATCTGCCTGACAGGCATGAAGGGGTAAAATGGCAAATCCCAGTCCTTTCAGAGCGCCTGCTCTGGCCAGCTGACCGCTATTGACTTTATATGCGGATTTAACCTGAACGACTTTTTTACCCTTAAAACGCCACGGCATACCCTGCAGCACTGATAAACTGGTGATGCAGGGGGCTTTGCTGAGCTCATCCGGATTGCATGGCGCGGGGTGTTTCTTTAACAACTCTGGTGACGCCACGACACAACCCGGCCAGCGGATAATCTCTCTGGCAACCCAGCCTGAGTCTTCCAGTGGACCACGGCCAAAGCGCATGATCAGATCAAAACCATCTGATAAATCTTCTGTTGGATTTAGCTGAGTATCACAACTGAGCTGTATCTGAGGATGCATATGACAGAACTCCGCGATTATTTCAGCCAGAAAAGGAAGATCCGGCATGATAACTTTCAGATGTCCGGATAATGTATCTCCATACTTTGAGACATCTTCCAGCGCATCATCCATAGCCTGGGTGAGCGGAGTGATCGATTGGTAGAGTTGTTTACCCGAAGCCGTCGGCGTCATCTTACGAGTCGTACGATCCAGCAAACGTAAATTAAGCTGTTGTTCCAATAACGCAACATGTCGGCTGACATTGGATGTGGGGAGCTGCAGCCTTTCAGCTGCGCGCTTAAAACTCAGGTGTTCATATACCGCCTGGAAGCTGATTAACCATTGCAGCTCAATTTTCTCAATCATTTTTATCTCAAAAAATGGGATTAATAATTCAATTTTACCCTATTTATCCTGATTGATAGCTCTGCAAAAATCCAGAGCAGGTTTTATAACTCAGGAGTATTGAGGTGAATCATACAGGGCGTATAGCGATTGTTGGTGCAGGCATCGCTGGATTATCGCTGGCAATTCTGGCCAGAAAACAGGGGTATCAGGTAAGTGTGTACGAACAGAATAATCAGATCTCAGCATTAGGGACGGGGATTACCTTGTGGCCTAATGCCATGTTTGTTCTTACACAAATGGGATTAGAGAAGGAGATCAAAGACCTGGGAGGCATGCCTGAAGCGATGTGCCAGTATAGCCAGAGTGGTATCTTACAAAGCAGACTTGATATGAAACCGCTCAACGATATGAGTGGTTTTCCGACAATCACTATATTACGCCGTGATCTTATGCGAATTCTGGCGCGGGCAGCAGAAAAATCTGCTGTTGATATATATTTAAACTGCACCATCTCGACATTGGATATTGAGCTTCTGAAACAGAAATATGATCTGGTAGTGGGCGCTGATGGACGAATGAACTCCGTGGCGCGTCAGCTGTTATATTCTGGTCAGATAAGCCCCTGCTATCAGGGCTTTATTAATATTATCGGTATCAGTCAGCTACAGAAAAATGAGCTGAATAATACTATCTATGATTTCAGGGGAGGGGGGGAACGCTTTGGCATTGTGCCGGTAACATCCGATTTGTGTTTCTGGGCGGCAGCCTGGGTAGCGGATCAGGATAAGGTCAGACCCTTATCCGGTTGGTATAGCGAGATGAATCAGCGTTTTTGCGACTGGCATGATCGGGTTCAAACGGTTCTGGCAGCTCACGATCCGGCATCACGCAGATGTGTTTTTGTACACGATCTTGAGCCTTTACCTTACTGGCATAAGGATAATCTGCTTATTATTGGTGACGCTGCCCATGGATCTTTACCCACTTCCGGGCAAGGGGCGTGTCAGGCGCTGGAAGATGCCTGGCATTTGTATCGTTTACTGCTCAGCGATACAGAACAGAATGGGAATACATTGCAAGGCAACGCCAGATCAGAGTGTATTCTGTATGATTTTTATCAGTGTCGTATTGCTAAAACCTCAGCGGCGCAGGCTATCGGAAGGCAGGTAGCACGGGGTATTTTTAGCCCGGATGAAAACAGCTCTGGCATAAAACACCAGGCTACCGTGTCTGCTATATCTGCTGAGCAATTAAGTCGCTTCTGGATGCAGGGGCTGGAGGCGTTATAAGCCTTTTGCACGGACTGAAAACCCGCTGATTAAAGTCTGGCTTGATTCAGATAAAACTGCAGGATACGGACAGCTTATCCATTGCCCAATTTTTTGCGGTATGCACCGGGGGCTAATCCGGTATTATTGCCTACTTCCTGAGACATATGCTACTTACTGAGTCAGGCTAAGGTTTTACATTGGATGTACTATTTACACTGTTATGCAGGAGTTTGCTATGAGTACCCATAAAGAGCTGATCGAAACGTTTTACACGGCTTTTCAGAACAGAGATTACAAAACTATGGCTTCCTGCTATCACCCGGATGCGTATTTCAGGGATGAGGCATTTGAACTCCGGGGTAATGCACCGGGAGCTATGTGGCATATGTTGTGTGAGCGGGCTCAGGGTATGACGCTTGAATTTTCTGTGACCGAGTCAGGGAATAAAGTAACAGCGCACTGGGAGCCGAAATACTGCTTCAGTCAGACCGGGCGTCCTGTACACAATATTATTGATGCTGAGTTCGAGTTTCAGGATGGCAAAATTATCAGGCATATTGACCATTTTAATTTCTGGCGCTGGAGTCGTCAGGCTCTGGGGTTGCCCGGTTTATTACTCGGCTGGTCTCCTTTCTTACGTCGGAAAGTCAGCAAAATGGCTATGAAAAGTCTGAACAAGTTTATGGAAAAACACTACTGAGCTGCGACGTTATTACAGAAATAATCTGTAGCAGCTCAGATCAGTGGAGATGAAGAAAGCCTGTTACGTTTTATCTGATGCCGGTGCAGGCTCTGCTAATGGGGCTGAAGGTAAAGACTGGTCAGGAATCTGAATCCGGCTGCAGGCTGAGCCATACCCCAAAGTGTATTTTAATGCAGGATAAACCCGTGTTGAGCTAATAGCATAGCCAATGCTGATCAGCCCTTCTTTTCCCCATAGCGCAAGAATCTTTTCCCGCAGATCATCTGCTTCAGGATTATGGGCCAGAACCAGATCGGTAAATTCTGTAACTAGTGCGACATCTTCTGGCAGCTGACTCAGATCTTTATCTATGATCGCACGTACTGTTTCAGGAGAGACTCTGGCTTCAAGAGCCATATTAACAATTAACTGTGTGCAAGGGCCGCAATCATCCCAGAGAATCGTCCGGATTCTGGCTGCAAACAAAGGTGCTGCTGGTAAATTGCCGGAGTGAGCAGACATGGTCTGAAAGCCCATAAACTTAAGGAAGGTTTTTACGTCGGTTTGCAGAATATCCTGCATATAGCGAACATCGTAGTCGTAACGCTTTTTCATTGATAACAGTGTTTTGTTCAGCAGATAACGGATCATTTTATTACCTTAATATTCTGTTTTAGTGTTTGGATGAAAAGATGTCCGGGTTTTATGGATAAGTCGCAGTGATTTGTCGGGTGCTTTCTTTCCGGGCTTTCACTGGCTTGACAATCAGGATCAGGCCCGTCAGGAAAATGGCTGAACAGCTATAAAGCATGAATGAGAAGTCATCTTTATTCAGTAAAACGGATGCAAGCAGAGGCCCGGATGCCATGCCCAGCGAAGACACTACGGCGGCAATGGTTGACAGACGACCACTGATATCCAGTTCAGCGGTAACCGCCAATAAACCGGACAGAACGGCAGGCCATGAAAAGAACAATAGTGACATAGACAGGACATAAATCGATGCTATCTGAGAATAGTTAAGCATCACTGCGGCCCCGGCCGATAAGATAATCCCGGAACTGATCAGATAGGAACGTCCGGCAGTTTCTTTCTGAATGACAGGCAGCATAGCACCTGCCAGTCCGAGTAATCCTGTTATGGCAATATAGAAACTGACATTATCACTGGCTATTCCTGCACTCAGGCCGATCAGACCAACATAGGCCCAGATTGCACTGGCTGCCAGCTGATAAAAAAAGATTGCCAGCAGGATCAGCAGACAGTTGATTGAAAGGTTTTCTCTTTTTTCTGAGAGTTCCTGCGATACTTCCTCTTTCGACAGGGGCGGTAAAAATGGCAGGAAAAACAGGCTCAACAGAACAAAACTGGCCATGATATAAAATACTGCATAAGCATTGAGCAGAGATTCCAGTGCTGGTAGTAACGACATTACGACAGAGCCAATACTGAATTGAATAAACAGTAAAAGGCCAAAAGCCCGATCCGGGTTATTCAGTCGGGCCAGAACAGAAAAAGCGATGCCAACACTGAGACCACCCAGAGTGCCTGCAAGAAAGCGCCAGATTAACATGGCATCATAGCTGTCTATCCAGGCTGTACCCGCTTCAAAAACCAGAAGTGTTGCCAGAGCGTAAAACATAGCAGGTTGCCAGCGAGCTCTTCTTATCAGGAAGATAGCGATGGAGCTACCCAGAATGCCACCATAGCCATTCATAGCAATGATTTGTCCTGCTGCTGCCTCGCTGAATCCGATACCTTTCGCCAGAGCATTGACGACACCAGGCATAAAGTTCATGTAAGACAGGCCAGTCATCGCGATAAAAGCCATAAACCCATAGGTCAAAAAACTGTCTGGCCAGGATTTTTTTAACAGGTGTTGTTTCAACATAAAGTATTCTCATATTTGAGTGATGGTGTTCTTTGTGCTGAATTTTTATGGATGAGGTTTGTTTGAAAAATAGGGTGTAATCCCTAATAGTCATGAATATTGTTCATGAATATTCTTGCTATACTTTCAGGATGGACAAACTTCGAACCTTAGAAATTTTTATAGCGACTTGTGACGGCGGTAGTTTTGCAGCGGCAGCCAGGCTTTGCAGCAGCGATCCGTCTACAGTCAGTAAAGCTATCAGCCGTCTGGAATCTCAGCTGGGCTTGACGCTGTTCCAGCGCTCGACACGACAGCTGCGTATTACTACTGCCGGTCAGTGTTACGCCCGCACGGTGCGCAAGATGCTTCAGGATCTGACATCCTGTGAGAGTGAATTAAAATATCTTAATGATTCGCCCAGTGGCACTTTGCGTATTAGCTCTGCTGTTTGTTATGGGCACCTTTACCTGCGCCCGTTATTGAAAGCATTCTGTCGGCAATACCCGGATATCAGACTGGAACTGGAGATCAGTGATTTGCACGTCGACATTATCGACAATGATATCGATATTGCGCTGCGTACCGGGTATGTCAAAGATAGTCGATTGATTGCCCGGCGATTAAGCCCGATGGACTTTCTGACCTGCGTTTCCCCGGATTATCTGAAGAATAGGGGAGTACCGGACTGCCGGGAGGATTTTAACCAGCATCACTGGATTGGCTTTCGTATTAAAGAAACTCAGCAACTACAGCCGATCTTTCTGCCCGATGACAAGGGGGAGTATCAGCCTTATGAACTGGAACGAACCCATATCACCGATGATGGGGAAGCGATGGCTAATATGTGTGCCGATGGTCTGGGGTTTGCCCAGTTACCTCATTTTCTGGCCAGAGAAGGATTAAATAGTGGTGAGCTGGTGTCTTTATATCCCTGTTTCAGAGTACCGCAACCCGATAGCGGTGTATTTGCTATTTATCCTAAACGTGATTATTTGCCAGAAAGAGTACGTGTATTTATTGAGTTTATGACAAAAGCTCTGGCAGGAATGGGAGAAAGTCCGAATCATACATGGGCAGAGCAGTGGAAACCTTATCTGAGCCGTCATTAGCATAGGAGCAGCCAGAAGCATGGAGAGTGTTCTTTCATCTACTAATCATCAGGGTAGCGAATAGTTGGGATAAGACCGAATGGTTACAACCTGATTTTTTTATAAAAAATCAGGCATCATCCCATGACCAGAAAACATGTTATACGGGAGTATTACAGAAGTAACATCATATTATTCATTCTGAAATTGAACCTGGTTTCTTGAGGATGGTTTTCTTTGTGGCTCGTTTAGTGGTAGACATCAAGCCTGCATTGATAGCAGAATTGATGCTAAGTACCTGAGCAAAGTGTTGCTGTAAAGGCTGTCGTATTCTCCAATGAACAGCCGGAGGATCAAAATACGTTGTTCAGGTATATATTGACTGACTGTGCGCAATAAGGATTCCACTTACGGGGTGGGTTTTGTAAGAGGTAGCTGATGTATATAAAGCTGGTGTTATTGCTTTTCTCTTTGTTTGCTGCCAATCCTGCTCTCGCAAGAACGTACTATTTTGTCGGTACCAGCTTTCCTCTGATTCTGGAAAAGGGTCCTCAGGGCGAAGTCCGGGGACTGGGTGTTGATATCGTCAGAGAAATTGCCCACAGGCTTGGCCATAAGATCAAAATTGAAATTTTTCCCTTTAAGCGAGCACTGAGAATGATTGAAACCGGTAGAGCAGATGCCTTTATCGGACCGTATAAATCTGAGGAGCGTGAGGCATTTATGATTTATACCCAGTCATACTTTTATCAGGACCCTATGGCTTTTTATGTCAGAGAAAGCAATGAGTTCCAGTGGGATGGCAGCCTTAGTTTACTGACCGGAAAAAAAATCGGCCTGATGCGGGGGTGGAGTTATGGGACAGAGTTTGACCAGTTCAGATCTCAGCTGAACATTTTTGAAGTGGAAAACATTGAAGCCAGTCTTAAAATGCTGCTGTTCGATAGGATCGAGCTTGTTGCCAGTCATCCCAGGGCGACTAACAGAGTGATTGATCAGCTCGATATCAGAGGGCAGGTAAAAATGATTCTGCCACCTATTATTGTCAATAAGGGGTATTTCGGCTTTTCCAGAAAAAGAGAGCTTGACTCTTTTATTGATCAGTTTGATTCAGAATTCAATAAAATGGTCAACAGTGGCGAAATTCAAAGGATGAATCAGGCGTATGGCCTCTATTACGTAACGGAATAACTCTGGGAGAGGCGGGGGTATACTGATGAACGCGGGTTATTCTCTGGTGTCTTTTGAGAAACAGACATCAGACTAAACCCGCATATCGCTTTTTATTATGTTTTAAACAATGATGCAGATTCAATCGGCGTTAAGCTGCTTTCTGAAAGACAGATAACTATCAGGAGAATATCGAATAGCCAGAAATACTAAAGTAACAATCCCTCCCCCCATCGCTAACCAGGCTTGCGTAAGGTCTGAAAACTGATCCCGGATTATTCCTGCCAGAAAAGGTGCCAGGCTGGCAATTAAGTATCCTCCACCGGTAACAAAAGCTGAAAGGTCTCCGGCCTGCTTTGGATTTTCAATATGATCTACAGTAATGATTAATGACAATGGAAAAAGAAGGCCTATGCCGACACCTGATAATCCGACGGCAGCCCACATGAGTGGTAAAGGCGCGACGATAAGACAGGCCAGCCCGGAAATAACCAGAGTCAAAGACAGAACGAGAGGTCCTCGACGATCCGGGTAACGGTGAATTAAACCGGAAATAAGGAATGCCGTGACTAGTTCTATTAGCGTAAAGCCTGCCAACAAATAACCAGAAAATACCTGGGTTTCTCCCAGCGAGGTGTAGTATGGGGGCAACCATGCCAGAATGAGCATGAAGGCCCCTGTACCAATACCAAAAAAAAATAACAGTGACCAGCTACGTTGTTTTTTCCAGTAGGCTATTTTTTCTTCCACTTCACGGCTTTGTTCGGGTTCGGAATGAGCGATACTATTTAGCATAACCAGCCATAACGCCAGACCTGCTAAAGCAAGATACCCCCAGAAAGATAGCGCGGAGATCCAGTTCGAATACTGAGCTAACTTCGCTGTACTGGCAGCCGCTACTGCTGCACCTGCAACAATTGCAGCAGAATAAAAGCCAATCATTCGTCCTGTATTAGAGCCTGAATGGCGCTTAATGAAGGCGGGCATAAGCGCCTGAACCATAGCAATCCCAAGCCCGGCACAAATTGCTGTTATTAATAAACCACTGTCATTATTCATCCAGTGACGACCAAAGCATGATACTGCAATAATCAGAATTCCAATGCTAATACCTTGTTTTTCTCCAAATATGTACCTTAATAACCCTACAAAAAGTGCGCCTGTCCCCATAAAGAAAACAGGTAATGCTGATAACAGACCAATGCCTGATGCATTCAGAGTCGTATGTGCTTCAATAAGATCAGCCAGCGGCCCAATAGCAGCTATAGCAGGCCGAAGATTTATTGCTACAAGTAGCACTGCAAAAGTGATTAGTAGCTGGTGATCAGATTTTGCTTGTTGCATAGATTCTCCAATTTTTTGGTATGATCGTTCCAAAATAAAGCGAAAAAAAGCTGCTTACAGATAAGCAGCCAGTGACACATTAATTGAATTCATCAAATGTTGATGTTGGTTAACCTGGGATGCTTTACTCAGGACTCTCAGCCCTTGAATCGTTGTCAGGATACAGGTCGCCAGAACATCAGCAGGAAACTCAGAACGGATAGAACCAGATTGTTGGCCCAGTTTTATGTTGCGGGTGAGTGCGTTTTCCAGAATAGTCAGGTTTTGTCTTACACGCAGATTCACCTGATCATTAGTGTTTCCCAGCTCAACCGCTGTGTTCGTGACAAAACAACCCCGCCTGGTTTCATCGACTAGGTCAGCGTTTACAATTTCCACCAGTAAAGCATGTATTGCCTCTTTCTTATTGTCAGATTGATCGAGTTTATCTGCGCACTTTTGGGTGTATGTCTGGTAATTAACCAGGGCTTGTTCAAACAACCCTTGTTTATTTTTAAAGGTATTGTACAGGCTGCTGCGGGGTAATCCCGTTGCATTGACAAGATCCTGGGCCGATGTCGCTTTAAAGCCATTCTGCCAAAACGCTTCCATAGCAGAATCCAGTACCTGTTCATCCTGATATTTCTTAGGGCGTGCCATACAATCACTCACATATTTTGGAATGATCGTACCATAATGCTTAAAGAGCAGGCATGTCAAATAAAATAGTCTGAAAAAATCTTGTGCTGAAGTTGCTTTTCGCAGCGCCTGTTCAGGGTTACTGGCTAAAGTCTGGCGTTAATAAGCTGATTTGTCTGATCTTATGAGGGCTTGATAAATATCGTTTTCTGAGAGCGAAAGGCTATGCCTTTCGCTTCTTAAAGCCGTTGTTCGGGTCTGGCATTATCAGATAAAAGCGTCTGCTTCTGCTATGCCTGAGACAGAAAGGTTATGTGCTGATTGGGCCACATTGAACGAATAAGGATTGCCTCCATTATCGCTATCTCCGGCTGAATCGAGCATATTTTTTACCACAACGTAATACTGTCCGGTCTGCTCTGCCTGAAATGACACAGAGTTGGAGAAGCTCTGTAGTACTATTGATCTTGCTACAAACTCTGTTTCTCCGGCTTTCTGCATTTCAACCGTTACCAGAAGTGTTTCCAGAGCATCAAGCGCTTCGTTTCCATTGACAGGATTGTCTATCGATAGGGTATAAGACTGACCTGCGTTGAGCTGCAGCTCGAAGACATCCTTATCACCATTCAGATCGATGACGCCGGATACGGTTTGACCAATATTGATATCCGTAGCGCTGTTATCCAGAAAGTCAGAATGGTCATCATTGTCAACAGCTTGATTGACCTGCAAGCCGTAGGTGTTCGTAATACCATCATGAGAAACTGAGCCTAAAGCCTCGATAAAATATCGGCCGCTTGCCGTTGTTTCAAATGTATAGCTGGTGGTTTGGCCACCAATAGCCAGGACAGTATCAACCAGCTCGCCATACAGACCATCATCACGATTGATCGTTGCGGTAAATGTTTCGTCATCGGCACCATTGAAATCAGTGTGATTGATGGTTGTCAGAGTGTATTTCTGACCCGCATCAAGCTGGATGCTGAAAACATCTTTATCCTGTTGATACTCAAAACGCCCGTTATATGGTGTATTCAGCTGAATAACGGTTGCACCGCCATCTGCAACATCCCAGTGATCATCCTGTTGGAAATCACTCCAGTACATCTGAGTATAGTCACCGGTTCGGTATGCCTCGCTCCAGACCGGTGTACTCTCACTGACCACCATGCCTTTAGTCAGAAAGAAATCGATAACATCATTTTCCGTAATATCACTATTCAGAATTTCGGCAATCATCTTAAAACTGATACCAAACTCAGCACAGGTCTTATATATCTCATGAGGTTTATCAATATTACCTGTAATAAACGCCCGAGCAGTATCCATAGACACATTGTACTGGGCTAATAATTCCTCTGCAGAAGCCATACGTCTCTCCATGTTAAAATAATGTTTATTGAATCTGGTTATAACAAAAATTCCTGAAATATGCTGGCTGGCCCAAATAATTTCTGCCACACAAGAATATATTCAGCGATATAAATTAAAAAAAATATTACAAGCGGCAGTGCAGTTGCCGCGGGCAATAGAGAACAGAGTGATAGTCAGTCAATTAAATTAGTATGATTTGATATTTCATTGCTGAATAACATATGCCGATATTTTTTCAGCCCAGCGCAAGCAGAATAACTCTGCTTTCAGCAGAAATCTTTGCCTTCAGGAGCTTAATATTTATACCATTTTCGTCTGTCTGAACACTCAGGGTAACCCTCCTTGTATCGCCTTAACAATCTATTGCATATAAGATTTCCTTTATATTACCACCCTGTTGAGTAACAATTTCAGGTAGGTATTTTATACAGTAGTCTATTACTCAGGGGAAGGATAACAGAAATGCTAGTGATTTTTTATAATAAAATCATACATGGCGATTGATATTGCTATCATGTTTATAAGGTTAAGTAATATTTTAAACTCTTGTACTATTTGATGTTTTTTACATGTGATTTTTGGCATTAAAAAATAAGTGAATTTCTATTTTGCTGAGGCTCTGTACGCATATCTGATGCTTCGGAGTATTTTAATTGATATATTAATTATACAGATAACACTTTAACGCGCTTAATAAAAACTATAAATATTGGAGGTTAATTATTTTTGCAAGCTTAAGCGTCAGCCTGTCTGTCAGAAATCTGCTGATCCAGCAGGTTTCAGTATAGTTGTTCTGCTTAGAGGGAGCATAGTCCGACAGGCTGAATACGGCCTCATGAATACGATCTTATCCTGTTGTTACGGTGGCTGTAGTCTTATAATCTACCGAAAAATAACGAAGCAATGGGCCTTTATACAGGCTGTTCAGAGTTAAAATGCAATGAAGTCAGATGAAAAAATACTTCTGGTTTGTATTCGTCGTTTTGCTGGGGGGAAATATTGTATCAAGCATGATAGCCCGTACCCTGGCTGAAGGAGATAGCGGCTGGTGGCCTGTGATGTTACTCATTTCAGCAATGGTATCCGGATTATATGCCCTTGTTTTTTCATGGCTGGCAAAAAGGCTTAATTTTGAACAATTTCCTGCTGGTTTTGTTCATATCGCAGTAGCAAGCCTCCTGGTTGTAATGACCGTGTTATATTATCAGTGGCCAGTTAACTGGCAGGAAATCAACTCCGGTGGTAAGTTGACGTTGCTCCAGATGATAATATATTCAGATATGGCATACTATTTGATTTATCCGGTTGGTTTGCTGGCGTCTGCAGGGATTGGGTATTATTCAATGCTAAAGCGGAATAGCCGCTGACCATACTGAAAAAGTATGATCGACTTTTTCAGTTCTTTGACGACTAATTCTGATACAACAAATCAAGGATGCTTATCCGTGAATTGTGAGTTTACAAGGATTGTGCTGTGTCAAAAAGCGGTGCTCCAGCCAGGGACTTAACGGCTTAACACAATAATGAGGATGTCGCTGACTGGGCTACTGGTAATATCAGCCCGGATTCATATTAGCCTGCCAAAGCTCCACGGGAGCTGCCAAAGGAGTGTTCTAACATTGATTTCACGGTTGCCCAAATGGGTTGAGCTTGGGGCATTTATCCTCGCATTAATTGCGGGCTGTGTGAATGCAATTGGTCTTCTTGGTTTTGAACAGCAGGCCGTATCTCACTTGTCTGGTACAGCGACATCAATGGGGACCGAGTTATTCAGCCTTTCGTATCAGAAAGCGCTATTTTTGACAGGTATTTTGCTGTCATTCCTGGCAGGATCGTCTATTGCTGGTTTTTTACTGCATGGCTCAACTCTGAAGCTGGGCCGGCATTATGATACTGCCTTGTCGATTGAGTCTGTCTTACTGGCTTTTTCTTCATTACTATTGTCGGCCGGGTCTGTCTATGGCCTTTTGCTGGCATCGGCTGCTTGTGGTCTTCAGAATGCGTTGGCGACCACATACAGCGGCGCTATTGTTCGGACGACCCATGTCACAGGTCTTTTTACTGATCTGGGCATAATGCTGGGTGCTTTTTTCAGGGGGCAGGAGCTTGATTACCGAAAAGCAAAATTATTCCTGTTTATCATTCTGGGTTTTATTCTTGGGGGGACAGCGGGCGCATTCCTCTATCAGGAACTTGATTTTAAGGCGTTGTACGTTCCGTCAGTGTTGTGCCTGATAATAGCAATCACATATCGTGTTTATGCCAGTAGGCACAGAGAGTCTGACTGATGATACTGAGACAAGATATGATTCGAAAATACAGAAAGTCTGATTCCGATTCTTATCAGCCAGTCTTCCGGAGTTATCTGATTTTTATGGCGATGCTGTATTTTCTTTCTGAACAGTCATTGTATTAAGGCCTGACGGTCCAGGAGAGCGTTCAGCTTCTGCCGTTAGCGCCGATAGCTTCACCCTGCCGAGTTCTTCTTGCTTGTCCAGAAAATCAAAAAAGCCCTGGCTATCTATAAAATAATTTTTTCCATCATCCTGTTTGCCTGAATCTCTTTTTTCAAACAATGAATTCTTATGTGGATGATTTGCCAGATTGATGCTGACCCTGGGGCTCTCTGAGGCTAACGCCCGTATTCTTTTCATGCTTTTTATAAAATCGCGAGTCAGCTCAATGTCTTTATTTGATGGACTATGCCCTCCAACCATAAATGCACGATGTGATATACCGGCGTCTTTAACCATGAAATCAATGGATAAAGAACCTGCCGTATGGCCGGGTGTCATGTAAAAATTAAACTCAGTATCTCCAACGACCAGTTTGTCACCATCTTCTGCGAAGAGACTGACTTCAGGTGCATGAAAAGATCCTTGTCCTGTGCTCTTTTCCGATTGCGCCTTAGCTAAAGCCAGTGCTTCCTTCGACATGACGACTTTACCGCCATACAGCCTTTGAATATATTCTGCATTACCAACATGATCTGAATGACCATGTGAAACCAGTATGTATTTAATGTTGTATGGGTTCAGACCTAACTTTTTTATATTATCCGGAATCCACCGACCAAAAGGGCTTTCCAGGGTTTCAAGCAGAACCAGTCCTGCCGAGGTTTTGATTAAATAGGATGAAGCCCACTTATCACCAATATAAAAAACATTATCAAGCATTCTGAATGGCTCGACATAGCCATTTTTCTCGCTTCTTTCTGGTATAAAATCTTTTGCGATAGCTTCTGTCATATTTAAACAACAGATTAAAAACAATGTAATAGCCGATTTCATAAATTCACTGATTTAATACTTAAATTGAGATGTATCTGATTCATACCCTGTACTTCTGCACCAGAATACGCAAACAAAAACACCAGATAGCGATTGCATTAAATCGATATCTGGTGTTTTATTACCTGCTAATCTATTCAACAGAAGGAGTCTGCCTATCGCAAGCATTTAAATCTCACAAGCGCTACCCCTGAGTGCTACCAACACATCAGAGGCAGCTAACCATCATCGATAAGTAGAGTATCAATAAATGGCTAATTTGCATTTTACGCCAGAGCTTCGCTCGGCTAAAGAAAAATTTCTTCTTTATTTTCATGATCTTACGGCCTGTAATCGCGTTTACGGTGCCAGGATTTTTTACGCCCTCAATTCTTTCCGGCTCTCGGGCCAGAACCTTCACTTTCCGTCGTTTTTGCATTATTCGGGGGTTTTATCCCGAGGTGTTTTGACGTCCGGATTGTTATCTCGTGCTTCTGAACGGGTTCTTGTTTTATCGGATTTACGGCGTTATTCGCCTGCTTCGAATCTGTGGCGCGGGTGTTATGCCCGGCTGAAGTCTGGATCGGCGGTATTCGCGGTTAATCCATTTAAAACACTGATCTCTTTCAGCAAACAGGGTAACCATCTTGATAACTACCGGAGGTTTGCGTTATGAACCCGAGCCACAATGTCTCCGGCATTAAAGACGGAGAGAAAAAAGAAGGCGTCGATCCACTGGATATGCACCAGCTCAGTCAGGCCTTTGAGTGTTTCAGGCATCGCAGCGCGTTTGTGATGACGGCGCTGGAGCATATGGCCTTTAAAAATGAGCGCTCTTTGCATCAGAAAGATGTGGCTTATGGCGCAGGCTATTTTATCTCTGATCTGATGGATGAGCTGCAGCTGATCCAGAAAATGGTGGATAAAGATCTGAAAACTGGCGATTAAAACTCAACCCTGTTTCTGAATGGCAGGGTATTGAGTGATTTAAATGCTTTGCCGGTAAGGACGTCACCGGTGCCGTATTCTGTGGAGGGAATACGGCACTTCCGGTATGGCGCGCGGCTATCGGAATGATATGACAACCACCCATCCGACAGAACGGGTCGATTCGATTCGGCCACCTGTATCAGGCTGATCGTGTCCTGTGGCTCTGAGGTGCGGTGGACTGGTAACGAGGGATGATATGATGTTACCCAGAGGCTGGTATAAAACCAGCGAAATTAGCGTCTGGTTACTGAGCGATAAATTAGACCAGGCCATAGGAAGAAATCACGTCTTATACGGTCAATCGCTTCGGATTATTGCCCACGAGGATCTGGTCAACAGTGGCCGGTTGCTGTGCTGGCACCCGAACGAAGAGAACCTGTACACACTGCTGCAGCTCAGCTGGGCGCAGAACTCATCTGAACTGTGTCATTTACCACCCATCGTAGAAATGCAGGGCAGTTTTCAGGATTTTCTGGATTACACCGAAACCGCACAACAGAAGGACTGAACCGGACTATCAGGCTGTCGGGTGTTGTGCTGTTGTTATTCTGAAGCACTATCTGAGCAAGCCCGTACAGCCTGTTAACTGGTATCAGCAGGAGCTGATGATTGTGAGTAAGACTGATCTATCCAATACCGGGTCTGATCGGGTTAAAAAGCCTGGTAAACGACTTTATGTACTCAGCCCGGACGAAGAAATCCAGCGGTTATTATTTATGGCGCTGTGCGGTGAAGCCGGTTTACTAAAAGATGCCGAAGAGCGCGGCTTTGAGTTTGGTATTGAAATTGGCATGCAGCGTGGTATCTCAATTGGAGAAAAACGAGGTATAGCCGTAGGTGAGCGACAAGGACAAGTTAAGGTGCTGACTCGCCAGCTCTGTCGTCGTTTTAGAATAGCTCCAACGGAAATAATCGCGAGAGTGCATTCTGGCTCTGCTGAACAGCTGGAACAGTGGGCAGATAATTTTCATTCAGAGCTGAGGATAAAACAGAGAATGTTTACGGAGGCGGCGTTTCAGTATAAAAATGCAAAACTCATCGGGATCAGTGTATCGAATAATATCGATACACTGATCCTGCAGCCGGGAAAAGATGATCGCTACGAATAAAACGGTTACACAGAGTTATGGATAGTCTCCCTCTTTTAACTCATTAAAAAGCAAAGAAGTCAAAATCGAAATCCAGATCATCTAATCCGATCAGTTCAATTTCTTCCAGACCTTCAGCTTTCAGGAAATCATCCCGTTCTTCAAAAGAACCATCCACGGAGAAGTCACCTGTAGCAGCAGATACGATATCCCAGATAAACCCTGAATCAGTCGTGTCATTATCAAAGAAAAGATCATCGAAGAACAGTTCATTCCCCCCTTCCTCACTCAGAGTACCCGAGAATATATCTTCCCAAAACAGATCATCATCTTCTTCATCCAATGATTTACCTGCTGCAAAACCGTAGATAGCAGGTGCTTTGGCGACCAGCTGCTGATAGATATTATCAACAGTTTTCTGTTCCTCTGGTGTCAGATCATCATAATGTTTGATGCCATAAATATCATCAACCTGACTCAGTAAACCATCCAGTTGAGCCATATCAGCTTCAGGCCAGTTTCCATCAGCGTCAGGCTCAAAGAGTGCATCAATCTGGGCATACAGCTCATCCACCTGAGCCAGCTCGTCTTCGGTCAGTTCCTGCTTTGGCAATCCGAAAATGTCATCAAGCTGCCCATAAAGAGCAATCAGCTCAGAATCGTCTTCCCAGGGTTCAATAACGAGATCATCAACATAATCAATATTATCCAGCTCAGCATAGATAGCCTCGACCTCAGCCTGCTCTACTTCCGTCAGATCTTCGTAATGACGGATACCCCATAAGTTATCCAGCTGTTTAAACAGATCATCAACCTGTTGCTCCTGCTCCTGAGTCAAATCTGGCCATTGCCCATTTTCATCCGGTGCCCACAAAGCCTCAATCTGACTGTTAATCTGCACAGACTGAACCTGTTCATCATCGGTCAACTCTGTTTTTTCAGAGCCATTAAAGATTTCATCCAACCGATCATAGAGCTTCTGGTGATCATCACTGATAAATCCGGGTTCAACAGGTAACTGAGTGTCCGGGCCCAGGATCATACCGTCATCAAGATTAGCATCACTGTACTGCAGTTCTTCTAATCGGGCATAAATTTTGTCAACATTTGCCTGCTGTTCCGGTGTCAGATCATCATATTCCGTGATGCCATAAATATCGTTAATCTGGTCATACAGGGCGTTGAGAGTTGTTTGCTGTTCTTCTGTCAACTCCGGCCATTCGCCATTATCATCAGGTATAAGAACAGACTCAATCTGACGGTTCAGGTCATCAACCTTCTGCTGCTCTTCATCAGTCAGATTCCTGTCAGGAATACCAAAAATAGCATCAAGCTGTTCATAAAGCTCAGCTTCTTCTTTCATGATGCCAGTCTCTTCAGGTTCCTCCGTCAGAGTATCCAGCGTCACATATAAGAGTTGCACCGTTTTCTGCTCGTCACTGGTCAGATCATTCCAGTCTTTTACTCCATACAGCTTATCAAGCTGCTGATTCAGGCGATCCAGTGTTTTCTCTTGCTCTCCGGATAGCTCCCCATCTGTTTCATTAAACAGATACTCGATCTGAAGATTAATATCATCAGCCAATTTTTGTTCGACTGATGTCAGCTTTTTCGGGATACCAAAAATGGCATCAAGTTGCTGTTGAATAGCTTTAATCTCGGGATCTTCTGGCACAGGTTCAACAGGACATACGGCAATCACATCCCCGGACTCAGAAGGTTGAAAGTCAGTACCAGAAGGCAGGGAGCCGGCAGGAAATAAAGTATCTGACAGAAGATCAACGGAAACAGGATCTGCCAGTACAGTCTCATTTGTAGCTATATTCATAACTGTATCCTTCATTCAGTAAATGCCGACCGACGTTACTCTATCGGACCTGCTTCTGATTCTGGGCCAGGATTTGGTCCGGGTCAGCGCTGACTGAGTTCCGGCCATGTAACAGCATGTACTGTTACAGCCGGAACTTGTACAAAAATCTATTTATCCGATTACAGGCAGCACCTGAAACAAGAAGAGATCTGAGCGCAGTCCCGGCAACTTGCTGAAAAAGCGTGCTTCTTCAGAGAATGCCGACTACGGAGCCAGCAGATATCCTCTGTTCCGGACAGTTTTGATTCGAACCGGATGATTGGGGTCATCACCAATCTTTTGTCGTAAACGGGATATGGTAATATCTACAAACCGACTGAGACCATCATACTCCAGCCCCCGAACCTCACGAAAAATAAACTCACGGGATAACACTTCACCAGCCCGACTGGCCAGCAGATAAATCATGTCATATTCCAGAGTACTCAGTTCAACCGCTTCGCCATTACGACTGACAATCCTGGCACTGTCATCAATCACCAGATCCTGCACCTCTATTCGGGAATGCGAAGAGGTATTACCCGCAGCGTCACCACTTCTCTGACTGCGTCGGGTCACAGCATTTACTCTGGCAACCAGTAAGCGAGGTTCAACGGGTTTACAGATGTAGTCATCAGCACCAATTTCCAGGCCGATAATCTGGTCAATCTGGTCAGTGCGAGCCGTCAGCATAATGATAGGATTATCAAAATCCTGGCGCAGTTCACGACATATATCCGTTCCATTCTTGCCAGGCAACATCACATCCAGAATCACCAGATCAGGCTGCTCCTTCAGAATCTGTTCTACCGCATGAGTGCCTTCGTCAATATGTATGACCTGATGATCAAATCCCTGAAGGTATTCAGTAGTCAACTCTGCCAGTTCTATATCATCTTCAACCAGTACAATCTTTAACCCGTTCATTTTGCTCCCGAAAACAGCCAGGTCAGCTTCAGCTCAGCCTGCTGACGTTCATATTGATAGAGTTTCTGATTAGCGTCATTTTCAAAATGAGCTACAGAAATGTCGATATCCAGAGCCGGAGACAAGCGATAACGAATCCCTGTTCTGAAGGTATGGTAGTCTTCGTCTCTGGCAAATTTATATAAAGAATATGCTGCGTCATTATAATCCCTGGAACGGTATCGATACTGTCCCCATAGCAGCACATCAGAATTTAAAAGATAGTACAGGCGATTATCCGACTGTACGGCATAATAGTCATACTGAGGCCCGTTGTAATCGGCAATGGCATAACTCAGCTCAGATGATGCAAACAGTTCAGAATTAATCCTGACAAAATACTGCACAGATGGACTGATAAAATGTCCGTTTTTAGAGGATAAGCCCTCGGCATAATGTCTTTTTCTCAGCTTAAGATTAACTTTAATCTGATGTCGGCCTTCTCTCCAGCGAAGCCAGGGAGTCAGCGTCGTATAATTAATCCGGTCACCGGCATACTTAAATTTCTGCAATTCAGCTTCTGCACCCAATTGCCAGGCAGGTGTCATATTATAGGATAAACGACTGCTCAAACGCCCTCCGGTCAGACTGACGCCTCTTGTATCCTGATAGTCTCTATTGAAGACTGTCGCCTGATTATCCCACTTCAGATAGCCACCGGCGTATTTACCCGTTTGTTCAGAAAGTACTTTTTCAGCTGAAAACTCAATCTGCGCTGAACTGAAGCTATCATCCTGCTCTGTTGCACTGTTCTTCAGTCTTATGCCATCCAGACCAATATCCTGATCAGCAGGGCCTGTATTGGCATTTGAATCAAAACCGGCCCCAATTGACAGCTTTCCGGAGAAATCCCACGCCAGAGCATCCTGCGATGCCTGGACAATGCTCTTACTTTCGACCTCCAGGACTTTTTTGTAAAATACCAGTACATTTTTCTTCACCGCATCAGGCAGCTCAGCTTCTTTAACAACGGTCTTTACCGCAGCTTTTGCTTCTGGATATCTCCCCTGCAGGAAATAAGCTCTGGCCAGCTCCAGCCTCCCCCTGTGCCATAAAGGATATTGCCGTAACCGTTTCTCCAGAACATAAATAGCGTCCTCTGGCTGAGAGGTCTGGATTGCCTGAAAGCGCGCTAAAAAATCTTTGTGACTTTCCTCCGCATGCGCTGAAGTCGCTAGCAATACCAACCCTGTCAACAATGATGTACGAAAAACTGAATTCCCTGTGATCACCGACGTTTACCCTTAGGCAATAGACTTATATCAAGTTTATATATCTGTTGGTTATCGTTATCCATATGACTCTCCGCTCATCTGTAATAACGAAAACCGTTATAGTTTTTATATTCCGGTCTTTAGCAAAAATAGGACTCTTAAAACCGCCTGAACAAAAGCGTATGTGCTGAAGTTTGTTGTATTGTCCATTCACCATTCACTGACAAACACAAATCGGGATACGTCTGTTCAGATATCTATCAATCTCGAAACGAATCGTCAATGACATCTAAGTCCTCCGGTTCATCGATAATAAAAGAGCCATCATCTGCTTCAAAAACTTCGCTCCCTTCTGTACCCTCAATGACAAAAGCGCCATCAGATGCATTTATGCCATTGATACTGAATCGACCGTCATCAAGTTCAATAATTTCTATACCATCCATTCCCTGAGCAGATAAGGTTTCTCCTGTTCCCTGAAGTAAGAAAAAGCCATCATTTATCTCTATAATCTTAACGCCATCAAGATTTTCTATCTTAATAGAACCTTCCAGTCCGCTACCACTGATACCAGCATCTGTTGCTACCTCAGTAGATAAGCCCCTGTCTGCGTCAGTAGAAATAATGATACTACGCAGTAAATCAGCTGGAGAGTTAATGTCAGAGCTCAGCTCATGCAGGCGGCCATCCGCTCCTAACAGTTGCAGCTGTTCCAGTCTCTCCAGGCTTTCCAATAAGCTTCCAGCAGGTAACTCTGGTTCCCGGGTCATTTTTTTCTCACTGTAGTCACTCAGAGAACTGTTATCCAGAGCCCGGAATACTGCCTGTTCTTTGGCATCCAGAGGAGCAATGCGTTCAAACTCTCTCTGATTCTCTTCATCACTTTCCAGATCCGAGATTGTACTTTCCAGATCTGCTGACCCATTGAAGCTATTCGTCTCTTTACCCCAGTCCCCCCAATCTTCAGCATAAGAGGTACCGGAGTACAAAGCGAACAGCGTCAGTACCAGACTGGCAATGAAGATATTCAGTGTCGTGTTCAAAAGTATCCCCTTGAAACTCTCTATTACCACTATGCCTTTCAGATGATCAGTATTAAATAGCGTGATTGTTTCCGGGTGTAACAACTTACGAATCAGCATTTTGCGGGTAATTCCAGCGTTGCACGCGCGCCACCCAGTTCCGAATGATCGATACGTATGCTCCCGCCATGCCAGTGGCAGATCTGTGAGACAATTGCCAGTCCCAGCCCGGTTCCTCCGGTTTGCCTGTTACGACTGCTTTCAACCCGGGCAAAAGGTTTCAGTACATCTTCCCAGTGCTCTTCCGGTATACCCGGCCCATCATCTTCAACTCGGATAATACTCAGATTATGTTCAGATGAAATACTGATCTGAACCTGCTTATCAGCAAATTTCTGAGCATTAACTAACAAGTTCTGTACCGCCCGCTTCAGATGATGACGGTCGCCGCATACCGTCAACCCAGCAGGAAGATGGCAATCAAATATCATATCCGGAAACTGGTTTCTTAATGGCTGAATCAATTCATTTACCACATCAGAACAGTTGAACTCTGCCAGATCCAGTCCGGGAGAAGCGCTTTCCAGCCGGGCGTACATCAGAATTTCTTCAACCAGATGATTCAGTTCTTCTATACTATTTTCCATGCCATTTAAATGATTCCCCACAGACTTCAGGTCAGCATCAGCCCCTTCCAGTTCCAACTTGTATTCCAGCTGTTCCAGCTTCTGCATCGCCAGCTCCCGGCGAAACTTTAATCTGGCCAGAGGCGTTTTCAACTCATGAGACACTGCGCGGTTAAGCTCTTTCTGAGTCTGCAAAAGCTGATAAATACGCCCTGACATCAGGTTGATTTTGCCCGCCAGTGCTGTAAGACCATCATTTCCGTCCTGAGTCAGAGGTGAAGCATCACCTCCTAACCCTATCGCATCCACTTCTTTGGCCATTCTGTTCAGACGCGACTCCAGAGGACGCACCAGTAAAAAACCGACTACGGTCAACAGAACCAGACAGACGCTGCCTATAATCATGACAACAGGCCTCGGGAAATCGTCCAGTAACGGCCAGGGGCCAAGCTGAAGATAATCCCCGCTGTTGCCAATCGGTGCAATAGCTCTGACAGCCCGTTCTCCATTCTCTGCGGAGAAAAATTCAACCACGGTTTCTTTGCGCAGCAAGGCTCTCTGTTGCAGATAGTTCACCTGGATCTCATCAACGGATGACCAGGATAATGGAAAATTAAAGAACGCCTGAAGGCGCTCAAGTTCTTTCTTTCTATCTTGTTTTGCATGTCGCCCCAACTCATTCAACAACAGGAGAACAGTCCCCCGCATCAACTGTTCATTGACGTTAGTTTCCCTGGCAGACACCTGAAGAATTTCATCTTCATTGCCTGGCACAGGTAATGAAAAAATCCTGTTACCATCCGAATCAGCACTGATCAGAGTGAGTCCCTTCCGATCAGGCTGTTTCATCTGTTCTGGCAGCTCATTAACATCCAGCAACTCTATCGGTAACGAGGTCACCCGTCTGCTAATCGCCAGCCACTGATTTTCCTGCTCAGACTCATGTCGGGCCAGACCTTCACTGATAAGTTGCAGAGTTCCTTGCATGCTGTCAGCAAGATAACGGTCAACCCTTTCACTCTGCCAGTAGCGGTATATAGCCGCAGAACCTGCAGCAATAACCACAGATGCAAACAGCAGCCCAAGGTAAATTCTGAAAAAAATACTTCGCATAATCCCAGGTTCGCCTGATATCAGACACAAGTCACAAGAATGTTTATATGATTACGCTATTTTAATAGCAATGACGCAGAAAATAAGCTTTAACAAGTATCTTTATGTACTCATATAGCGCTGTCGATGACATATCATGTAAAAATATCCCGGATGCCCGGAATATATAACAACCAGGATGACAGAGTATGCCTATGCCCCTTATAACCAGAACAATCACACCTTTATTTGCCGCCTGTATATTGTCGCTAGCTGTCAATCAGGCTATTGCTGATAACGATACCACTCTGGTACAGAGAGGAGTGATCGGCAAAGGTGCCGGAGATGACCTTTATGTACTCTCCCCTCATCTGATTGACAGCAATTCGACTATCACGATTACAGATACCCAGGGCAGTAATACCATTCAGCTGACAGCAGGACTTGAAGTCACCAGCTCGAAAGTTGCAGCAGATAGCCTGCAACTAACTCTGAGTCATGGCACTGTCATCACGGTGCTTGGGGCGGGTAACATGGAATATATTGTTGGTGGAGATCCCCTGACAGGGCAGAGTGGTAATAGTTTTTCCTATGACTCATTTGTCACGGGTATTCTGAGTACATCTGTACCATCATCGGGAATATCTGATGGTGGCAGTGCCACTCTGAATGCCGATGGCTCAGCAGAAACAACGCCCCCCATTAACGATACGGCCACGAACACGATAACTTTGACCAGCCCGGCACTTAAATCTCAGTCGATTCTGCCACTCAGTGCTACTTGCGATGGTGCCGATAATGGCCGCATGATCCCGTTACAATGGGGCGGTCTGCCCACAGGCACCCAGTCACTGGCAATCACTATGCACCATTTCCCGAATCCGAATGATACCGATTTATCAGGTGCCCACTCTTATCTGGTACTTTATGATATCCAGGCATCAGAAACCGATATGGACGAGGCTGAAACCAATATAGGCGTTCTGGGTATTAACAGCGTCAACGATCAGCAAAGTTACTCTGCACCCTGCTCTAAAGGCACGGGTGATAATGACTATATCATCACACTGCATGCCTTATCGGTAGCTCCGGGAGGGCTGGGGATTAATGGCTCAACAACAGATCTGCAGACATTTTTTACAGCAGCCAGCGCCAGCACTCTGGCAACGAAAGAACTGACCGTCAGCCGCTCCCGGTATAACCCGGAGAATGACGATCATGTCCCCACCAGCATACCGGCTACCTGTGAAGAAAAACAGGCTTCACTATCTGATTATAATCACCTGATTAGTACCAGTTGCACAGATTCAGAAATGATCATCACATCTGCAACCAGTCTGCCAGAGCGCTCGGAGCTGAATGATGACAAAGAGAATGTCGGCATTCAGTCATGGATTGGCCGGGTGCCATTAAGAGATGATGTATCCTGGGCAGTACCAATGAATCCCGTTTATCTTTCTGAACCCGTGAGTAATATTAATATTCATCATCCCATTGGTATCGCGGCAGATGGCGTCCCCATTCTGCACTACGCCAAGGAAAGTGAACCGGATGAAATTGCTCAGCTGGGTCAGGATTACAGCGACCGGGATACAGTACTACTGGGAGAGATAGACCAATGCGGCGCCCACGCAGGTAATGGTGAAGACTACCATTACCATATGGCTCCGGTGTGTATGATGGATACACACAACCCCTCTGAGCCTATTGCCTGGATGTTTGATGGTATCCCGCTTTACTTTGGTACCGGAGGCGGCATCATGACTACCAACGGCACCCATTATGGCGGTGGTCGCTATTCGGATCTGAATTATCTGCCTCAGGCCATTAAAAATGGATCGGCGTTTCTGGATGAGTGTAACGCATATGATCTGCATGGTGATGGCAGTGAATACGTGTACTACACTACTACCAATGCTCCCTATACTATTGGCTGTTACCGGGCTCAGGCCTCTCAAAGCGGCAGTATTGACGGCCCGAGACACTTTCAGGGAGGCAACCGTCTGGATGATTTCACATTCGGTACGGAAGTTACCCTGACCGACTACGATACTATGTCATTTGACAACAAACAGTGGCAATTCGTGACAGCAGAACCCAAACCTGAGAATAAAAATATTCCTCAGGATAATACTGCTCAACTGATTTATCGCCTTCTGGAAGAAGGAGAAGACGGTTATCAGGCCGGACTGGATTGCTACACCTTCCGATATCGTATTGATGCCACTCAGACAGACGGCAGCGGTGATACCGTGACCACTCATTGCCGATAAAACCGCGAAAACATTTTATTGTTCACTGATACAGGCAAAGGCAGCGTTGCTAAGGTGCTTTTGCCTGTAATCTGTCTCTTTCAGGATAACTATCAGATATGAAATACCTGACACTGTGTTTTGCCTTTATGCTGGCATTACAGATTACGGATGCATCAGCACATGGCCTGCGTATGACAACAGCCGATGTTGCACTCAGGCATAACAAGCATCTGACCATCACAATACGTACATCTGTCAGTGATTTATTTCGTCAGATGAACTGGCCAGGGAAACCCTCTTCACTGCTGCACCTTGCCGCAGCCGATAAAAAAACGTTCAGTCAGTTTCGTTCTGCCCTGATTAAACTACTACAGCCAATTCCGGTCCAGGCTGGCAAGTACGCCCTGCAAAACCGTCGTTTGCAACTGCCGGGGCTGGCGGACTTGCAAAAGCTGGTTCAGGTTGAGGTCGCTGAGCAGGCTTTACAAAAAGATCTTGACGTATCGAAACACGCCCATTCCGTTAATGATCGACAGAATTATCTCAGAGCAGAGCTATCAGGCTTTATCAACAACAAACCTTCGATACCACAGCAATCTCAGGTGTTACAAATAGTATTTCCAGCGGCTCTGGGGAAAATTCTGGTCACCTACAGCAAACCACAAACACGAACGCTATCACCGGGCAAAGACAGCACCTATTATCGCCAGATGCTTTAACATCGGATACAGCAGATATTTCTGACTACGGGTGATGTGACAATAAAACGAAAGCCCCTCAGGTAAAGTGTCCAGTGAGGCCGTTCTCTTTTACAGAGCCCGACCCGTAGTCAGATAATGTGCCCAGTCACCACGTTCACGCTGCGTCGACAGCCGGGCTGCCGTCGCATAATCATAATCTACCCGGATATGCTCAACATTCCATCGCTTTTTCTTCTGCTCAATAATCGCATAAGAAGCGTGGGGGGAGTAATTTTCCATAGAGTGCAAGCAAGGCTCATCATCACGATAAGCGGGTAACCCTACACTCCCCGGATTGACAACCAGTTGTCCGGTTTCCAGCTGTACCGTTCTGGGAATATGAGTGTGGCCGCATAGAATCAGAGAAGAGGTATTTCCTTTAATCAGTTTCAGTATCTCTTCCTGAGAACGCAGCACAGGCCGTCCATCAGAGACATCCTCCAGCAGATAAATCAGGTCATCTCCCGGAATACCATGACACAGATAGATATCATCTGTTAACTGCAGTTCAGACGGCAGCTGCATCATCCACTCCAGAGGTTCTTCTCCCAGATCTTTATGGATAAATGCCATCGTCGCATTCGCTTCAATATCCTCAGGGGAAGCCTGCCAGATCTGTCGATCCTGGTTACCACTGATAGTCACACAGGGATGCTGTTGCAACAGTAAATAGGTTTTAAAAGGCGCAATAGGCCCATAAAGGATATCTCCTAAGTTGATCACATGATCAACCTCCCGGTAGCTGATATCATCCAGTACAGCCTGCAACGCAAAAGCGTTACTGTGTATATCGGAAAGAACGGCTAATTTCACAATAAAATGCTCTTCTGTTAAACACGATCCATCTGATGACATTACACAATACTGACGAGGGCAGCCAGTGTTCAGCTTTTTGCCTTTGCTCCCGGACCTGATACAGCCAGAACCCCACCCAGCGTAATCAGAACGATCCCTGCTATCGTGTTCATCTCAAGACTCTCACTCCATAACCACCAGCCCATCAAAGCAGCGAAAGCAACAGAACCATAAGTAAAAGGCCCTAATTGTCCAGCAGGTGCCATACCATAGGCTTTACTCAGAAACAGCTGGGCCAGCGTAGAAGCTGCAGCCATAACCAGCAACCAGAACAACTGAATCATCGTCACAGGTTGCCATACTAAAGTAGCGGGACCCGCTGACAGAATGGCACTGAAAAAAGCAAAATAAAATACAATTCTCTGGGGAGACTCACTGTCACGCATCCGCCGAATCGTCACTTTAGCCAGAGCCCCCAGCATTGCACCAGCCAATGCAATAAGCACCGCCAGATTCATAGCCCCATCCTGTGGATTCAGTACAAAAACAGTACCCAGAAAACCGACCACGATAGCAAACTTAACCATCGTGCTGATGCGTTCTCCCAGCCAGATCAGCGCAATCACCGGGATAAAAAAAGGTGCGGTCTGTTTGATCAGCGCGGCCTGTGCAAGTGGCAGATGCCCCCATGAATAGAAAAGGCAGGTCATTGCTACAACCCCAACACCGGCCCTCATAAAATGAAAACGCAGTTTTTGTGTACGGATTGCCGATAATCCATTACTCATCAGCCAGGGAACCAGCAACAGAATGCCCAGAAAATTACGAAAAAAAACGATCATTTGCACCGGCATATCGTCGGCAATATATTTTACCGTCATACCCGAAAGAACCAGAAACATTTCGGATATCAGAATCAACCCTGCGCCAATGATCAGACTTCGCTGCATTGAGAGAGTGGAATGCATAGGCTATCTCGCATTTGCAAAACAAAGCATTATATACAAATCAGTCAGTTAGCTAAGCTTATTCTGATAAAACACGACCAAAGACTGAATCTATATGTCGCTTCATTCTGGATCAGCTTTCTGACCAGAAGCCTTTAACAGGCCACTGACAATAAGAGTTAACATGTTAATATCTCTGGAAAAATAGCGGCGTTGATATAGCAGGAGACAATATGTTCACACTACATCCCAGATTAAATCAGGACACATTTCAAATTGCTGATTTGCCTCTCTCACGCCTTTGTATGATGAATGATGAGCGTTTCCCATGGTTCATACTGGTGCCCCGTGTTAATGATATTACGGAGATTCATCAGCTTGCTGAAAATGACAGAATGCAACTGATGAGGGAATCATGTGTTCTGGCAGAAACGCTGATGAGTATTTTTTCCGGATACAAAATGAATGTTGCTGCTCTGGGGAATATGGTACCTCAGCTGCATATACATCATGTCGTTCGTTTCCAGGAAGATGTCGCCTGGCCTGGCCCAATCTGGTGTACCGGCACGCCTGTTGCAATGGATGATCCAACAGTATCGCAAAGGCAGAAACAAATACTTGATGCTCTTTGTCAGATATTACCGGATACTATCCGATTATGATCCTGATACAGGACTGAAACGTAAACCAAACACGGATCAATCGGCATTGGAGCAGATATGCAGGCTTCTTTCATTTCTTCATTAAATGACATCACTGAATCACAGTGGATGCAGCTGACACATAATGGGAATCCTTTTATGCGCAGAGAGTTTTTGCTTGCGATGGAAGTCTCAGACGTCACCTGTCAGAAAAGTGGCTGGCAACCCATGCATATGATACTGACTGACCACCAGGGACTGGTGGCTTTTATGCCGGTATATCTGAAAAACCACTCTTATGGAGAGTATGTATTCGACTGGTCATGGGCTGATGCCTGGGAAAGGTATGGACTGGCCTATTATCCTAAGCTGGTCAGTGCGGTGCCTTATACCCCCAGCCAGAGCCAGCGTATTCTGTTAAGAGCTGGTATTCAGTTAGCGGATGTTGCTCATCTGATCTTTGATACGATCAGACAGCAAGCCTTGCGGCTCGGTGCCTCATCCTGGCATCTTCTGTTTCCGGATGATGATGAAAATAAACAGCTGGAACAAGCTGGAAGCATGACCCGGCTGAACTGTCAGTTTCACTGGTTTAATACTGGACAATGGCAGGATTTCGAGCAATTTCTCGGTAGTTTTTCCTCCCGAAAGCGTAAAAACGTACGCCAGGAACGAAAGAAAGTTGCTAAACAGAATTTATCTCTCAGACGTGTTATGGGACAGGAAATCACCGACCAGGAGCTGGAGCACTTTTACCACTGCTATCATCTCACATATATGCGGCGTGGCCGTCAGGGGTATCTGAATAAGGCATTTTTTGAGCATATTGTCCGATCTATGCCTGAACAGATTATGCTGGTAATTGCAGATTATCAGCCAACCGATACAACAAAACCTGAATCCGTTGCAGCAGCGCTGTTTTTTTATGACGAGCACTCTTTATACGGGCGCTACTGGGGCAGTAAGGTTGATGCGGATTGTCTGCACTTTGAGGCTTGTTACTATCAGGGCATAGAGTTCTGCCTGGAGCAGGGCCTGCAACACTTTGATCCGGGAACTCAGGGAGAGCATAAAATCAGCCGTGGATTTCATCCGGTGATTACCACATCTAACCACTGGATCGCGGAAGAAGGCTTTATACCGGCCATTGAACAGTTTATTCAGGATGAAGCCGAGCATACTATGCAATATGCAGAACAGGCCTGTGAATTATTGCCTTACAAAGATCAGTAGATAGCCACAATATGTTTCGGAGTAGCCCCGCATAGAGTATGGAATAATGGCCTGATCAGCGGGTCATTTTCTTCACAAATACGACAACAAACAGTGCCAGGGTAAAACTGCCACTAAACGCTTCTGCTGCAGTAAAAAAACGATTCCAGCCAACAGGAGTAATATCTCCGTATCCCAGTGTCGTAAACGTCACCACACTGAAGTAAAGCACATTCAGAAAGCTGACAATATTGTCTGATAATGATGCTTCAGAGTTGAACTGCAGAAGCTCTTCACTATCAATGACACCATTGGTGAAAAAGACAATGGCATAACCCAGAATCATCATGACAGAAAAAACAATTACCCGGAGAGGTCTTTCACCATAACCACAAAACAGGTCTACCATTTTAGAGACCATACGCTGTGTTGACCATAAAGGCATCTGATAGCGACGCATAACCATTTCACGCCGGAAAAAGTACCCAGCCTGTTCAAACAGGCCTTCATTTTCCAGAACCCGTCGCAGATTACGATAAACTTCTTCTGCCTGTTCGAAATAATCCAGCCTGACGGTTTCAGTCTCACTCTTTCGCGCTATTTGTTCCTGGGCTACATAGTGCCCCCACTGAACATGATCCAGTCGGGCCCCTTCCAGTCGGGTACCCAGTAAGTTAGCATTTTTCAGATTGGCACAGTGCAGATTGGCTCCTCGCAAGTCCGCCTTCATTAAGGATGCACTTTCCAGATTAGCTGCAAACAGGTGGGCTTTTTGCAGATTCGAACGATAAAAATCACAATATCTGAGATCAAAACCTGTTTTTGAACCATGATTGACCAGGTTAACATCATTCAGATCAGTGCGACGCAGGTCATAGCCCTGCATGATACTTTGCTGCTTAGATTGCTGCTCTAAACGTGCCTTAAGATCAGGTTCTTTTTTAAGTGTTTCAGCATCATGCCAGTAACACAGATTCCGACCATCTGTTTTTTCCTTGCAGGAAAAACCCTCAGGGCTGACATAACAACACTGATGTTTCTCAGACATAACCTGTCTCCAGCAAACCAGAACAATCCGATAAACACCTGAACAGCAATACCTTGCTCAGGCATATATCCCGCACATATTGTTACAAAGTGTTGTATCTGATCGTCAAAGTCGCAAGTAATCAACAGCTTAAAATGTTAATTCTGTAAAAAAATCCTTTATGCGGGTTCCATAGCGGGTGGTAACGAAGAATCAGCAACTGTGTTTTTCAGGGCTTCAAGGCGATTAGCAAAACGCCTGTTCTCTGGTATCTGGCTCAGTACCTGTAGCTTTTCAAGCGTTCGGACAACGGGATTCTGTAAGCCAGCTATAGCCAGCTCACATCCGCTTTCCTGGCACTGCTGAATTAGCTCTTCAATAACCATCGCAGTAGAAGAGCCGATCAGAGGCACATCAGTCATATCCAGTATCAGCAGGTTGTAATCACTATAAGCAACCAGCTTCTGGCGTACTCCTCTGGCGGCGGCAAAACTTACCGGGCCACGTAAAACATACAATAATGTTTTACTCTGATGCCCTGATAACAAAGCTCTCTCTTCAGCACTCAACTCAGAGGCACTTTCTGCTTCACGGTACACTGAAAAGTTCTTCAGCTGAATTTCCGAAAGTTGCCTGACGGTATACATATTAGCGATAAAAACACCCACACCAACCGCAGTAATAAGATCAACAAATAGTGTGAGCCCAAGCACCAGTAACATCAGAAAGGATACAAACGGAGGGGCTGAAAACAGTCTGCGGATAAAACTCCAGTCAATAATATCCCAGCCAACTTTAATAAGCAGACCGGCAAGAACGGCCAGAGGAATATATTCAGCGGCACTGCCTGCACCAAGAACAACAATCAGTAACACAACAGCATGAGTCGCGCCTGATACAGGCGTCTGGCCACCTGCTCTTATATTCACCACTGTTCTCATCGTAGCCCCGGCTCCAGGAAGCCCACCAAAGAAACCAGAAACCATATTGCCAAGCCCCTGGCCCGTCAGCTCTTTATCAGAATGATGCTGTGTATGAGTCATGTTATCAGCCACTAGTGAGGTCAAAAGGGAATCAATCGCTCCCAAAGCCGCCAGAATAAGCGCAGATACCAGCATATCCATGACCAGTGATGCTTCAAATACAGGCCAGTGCCATTGAGGAAAACCGGTGGGAATTTCACCGATAGTGTCTACGGTTAGTGGGTCCGTTAACCCCATCGCAACAAGGGTTCCAACGCACAGGGCTAATAGAGGTGCAGGAATAATTTTACTGTATCGGGCAGGCCAGATACTAACCAGAAAAAGAGTCCCCAGCGCTAATAAAACGGCAGGCCAGTGAATTGCCGCTAACTGATCCGGTAATCTCTCAAGCGCCATCAGTACACTTTTTGATGACTCATGCCCCAGAACAGGCCCGAGTTCAATCATGATGATGATAATGCCGATACCACTCATAAATCCTGAAATAACAGGAAAAGGAACCTGGGTAATATATTGTCCGAAGCGGAGCATGCCCAGTAACATCTGAAAAAGACCGCTCAGCATGACTACAGTAAATGCAATGGCAGGTCCGGTGACCGGATCAATCGCAGCATACTGGGTGTACACTGCGGCCATAACTACCGTCATCGGCCCGGTTGGCCCGGAGACCTGGGCAGGCGTTCCACCAAAAACAGCGGCAAAGAAACCGGTAAAGATAGCCCCGTATAAACCGGCAATAGCTCCCGCTCCGGAAGAAACTCCAAATGCCAGCGCTAATGGCAAGGCAACGACAGCTGCGGTTAGCCCTCCATAAAGGTCTCCTTTCAGGTTTCCTGCACTGAAACTTGCAAGCGACATAACCTATCTCCTTATTTTTGTTTTTCTATGATATTTCCTTGTCACAGAATCACAGGCCGGTAAATATAGTGATCTCATGACCAGGCATTCACAAGCCCCACCTTAGACTCATAACCCTGTAAATAACGCAGTTATATCCGTTACAGAAAGATTCTCAGATTTTATATACCCTTTTGTCGTGGTATCTTATTCGCAAGCATCAACTTTGATTTAGAAAAGGATAAGACGTTGATTAACTCCTTGAATACGATGAAAAAATGTCTGGTCGGAGGCTTACTGGCTCTATCTCTTACGGGCTGTCAGAGTGCGTATTACTCAGCAATGGAACAGGTAGGATTTCATAAGCGGGATATTCTGGTTGATCGAGTTGATAGCGCCAAAGAAGCTCAGGAAGAAGCTCAGGAACAGTTTAAAGACGCTCTTGAGCAGTATAAGTCTGTTGTCAGCTTTGATGGCGGAGAGCTTGAAAGCCTGTACAACCGCCTTGAAGCGGAATATGAAGACAGTAAAGCGGCAGCTGAAGGTGTTACCAGCCATATAGCCAAAGTAGAAGATGTTGCAGAAGCATTATTTGAAGAGTGGCAGGAAGAACTTGAGCAATACCAGAATCGTCGTCTGAAAAGCCAGAGTGAACGCCAGTTGCGTGATACCCGTTCACGCTACAGAAAACTGATCGCTTCTATGAAGAAAGCAGAAAAACGTATGGAGCCGGTATTAACAGCACTGAATGACAACGTACTCTTTCTGAAGCATAACCTGAACGCCAGAGCGATTGGTGCCCTGAAAGGTGAACTGTCTACGATCCGTCAGGATGTCGATATTCTGATTCGTGATATGCAAGCTGCCATCAACGAGTCGGATAAGTTTATTGAAACTCTGGGCAAGAACCAGTAAAACGGCCCTGGGTTCAGGCAAGGTAATCATTCTGGCATCGCTTATGCCGGAATGATTAACCTTCAGTGTCAGCTGATGCAGATATTTATTCGAGATTTCAGAACGATACGTCTTTGCCTTCTGGCTCTTTCCATTTTAAGACCCAGACTGGGTTAAACTCTGCCCGGCCAATAGAGCAGGCAGAGTCAGATCTGAACTAATACATCTGGACAAGCGCAGACAGAGTCAGGATTTGCACCGATAACGAGGCGTTATTTCTCTTTCAGGTCCAGGTTGTCGATAACATACAGCGTGTTACTATCAATAACCGTTTTGCCCTGATCCAGATATTTCTGCTCCAGCTTACCTTTAGTAGCCCAGGTAGCAAAGTCATCATCATTCAGCACGCCCAGCTTCGTCGGACTGATCAGCCACATACCTTCCAGTTTGTCGTGAGGGTAGTTTATTGCTTTCACCAGATCGACAACCAGAGATTTGGTCACGGGTTTGATACCCTGCTGCTCCAGTTCAGCCCAGCCTTTTTCCAGTACAGTTTCCTCTACGGTTTTACCATTGATCATAAGCCCGAGCTTCTCATCCTGAGATAAGGCTGCGTCTGCTTCCAGTGATTCAAGGTTAGTTGCATCAGCCAGATCAATACGATAGATGTGCTTCATCGCTTCAGGCTTATCACGCAGGAATGCTCCATCCCGTTCAATAACAACAAACTCTGTTGCAGAAAGCGCCGCGATACCAGAGTTAGAGTTTTGCGGTTTTTCCTGTTTATAAAGGTACTGCCCTGTTTCACCGCTTTTCAGGTTAACCGTAACAATACGTGCCACATTCAGGTTTTTAACCTTTTTATCCGGGTTATACAGAGTCGACTGCATAATCCCTACCAGCGTTGTCTCATCAGGGGTAATGGCTAAACCTTCCATACCACGATTCGGTCGACGATTTGCGAATTCTGCAGGTAAATTAATACGGGTTCTGTCATCGTGAGCGAACGCATTAATACGGCCGACCTCTACACCATTCTCATCAAAATGTACGATATGAGGGCCATATTCATCACTGATCCAGAATGAACCATCTTTCAGAGCCACAAGGCCCTCACCATCCAGTCCATAATCATCCAGGCGGATTGGATTGCTATTAGCATCGTAAGGCTGATCTTGTCGCTTAGTGATTGGCTGCCCCATGTTGTCATAAGGAGTTTCACCTGTACCTCCAAGATCAGAACGATTAGGCAAGCCACTGATAGGCGTACCATCAGGCTTTCTGAGCAGAATGGTTTTCACCAGATTCACATTGCCATAAGCATTCACTTCAAACAGGCCAATACGTGGTGTGTAATCCGGTGTCGGGAAGATTTTTCCCTTACCATACTGCCCTTTTTTGTAAGTTGCATTAGGCCCACGGTCGGTTAAAGCATAAAACTGATTCCGGTTAGTCGGATGCGCTGTCATATCCGAACCATAACCACCGTTACGAATTTCAAGCATATTCCCCGGCTTTGCATTATCGGCGATATCATTTCTCAACACCTGATAAGGCAAAGGAGCACCCTGTTGCTTATTTACTTTATCTGCATTGAGCGTTTCAGCAAAAGAGTTGCCAGGGGCGATGCACAACAGTGCTAAAGACAGGGTCGACAGCCTTTGTTTTAACGTCATCTTGTAACCTTTTATTGTATAGAGAAGCGCTTGCTGCTTCAGGCTAAAGTCGACGGCATACTAGGCGAGAGATATTACTGACTAATGAACAAATTTTGACAAAAGGCGACCATATTTCAGCCCTGGACGAGCTGATTCCGATAAACAGCTGATTAAAAAATTAAGGCAAGCCCGAAAGCCTGCCTTAACTGCAAAGCACTAACGATTCGATATCGTCAGAGCAAACCTTTAAATCATTTCAATCGCTACTGCAGTTGCTTCACCGCCGCCAATGCACAGAGAAGCCACGCCGCGCTGTTTACCCAGACGCTTCAGCGCATGGATCAGAGTGACCATGATACGGGCACCGGATGCACCAATCGGATGACCCAGTGCACAGGCACCACCGCTGATATTAACTTTAGCAGGGTCCAGCCCCAGCTCCTGAGTTGCCAGCATAGTGACTACGGCAAACGCTTCGTTGATCTCAAACAGATCAACATCATCTGTGCTCCAGCCCACTTTATCCAGCAGTTTTTGCATAGAACCGATCGGTGCAATGGTGAACTCAGCAGGCTTTTGTGCGTGAGTTGTATGGCCAGCAATACGCGCCAGGGGCTGCAGGCCACGGGCTTTGGCTTCGCTTTCACGCATCAGTACCAGCGCTGCGCCACCGTCAGAGATAGAGCTGGAGTTAGCCGCTGTTACTGTACCATCTTTTTTGAATGCAGGGCGCAGAGTAGGAATCTTCTCTGGCTTAGCGTTACCTGGCTGTTCATCAACGGCTACCTGAACTTCACCTTTGCGAGACTTAATAGTGACTGGCGCGATTTCAGCTTCAAACCAGCCTTCAGCAATTGCACGGTTAGCGCGACTCAGAGACTCAATAGCAAAATTGTCCATCGCTTCACGGGTAACACTGTATTCATCAGCAGAAGCCTGAGCGAAGGTTCCCATCAGGCCACCTTCGTATGCATCTTCCAGGCCGTCAAAGAACATGGAATCCAGTACCTCACCGTGGCCCAGACGCATACCGCTACGGGCCTTAGGCAGCATATAAGGTGCCTGACTCATGTTTTCCATACCACCGGCAACCATCACATTGCTGGAACCGGCCAGAATCTGGTCATGGGCATCCATAACCGCTTTCATACCAGAACCACACATCTTATTGATAGTGACACAACCGGCAGCCAGAGGCAGACCTGCTGCCAGAGAAGCCTGACGCGCCGGAGCCTGGCCCAGAGCACCGGGCAGTACACAGCCCATAATAACCTGATCAACATCTTCAGCCGGAATACCAGCACGCTCAACAGCTGCTTTAATTGCAGTTGCACCCAGATCAGGAGAACGAACATCGCTCAGAGAACCTAACATGCCACCCATAGGGGTACGGGCTGCAGAAACAATTACTACCGGATCTTGTGTATTAGACATCAGTCTTCTCCCAATGTACCTGCTGCATAATAATCATAAGTTTTTTGCAGACACAGCATGTACTGAAATGAATATTTATACATCGTACTATGTATGAACAAGCCGTATCATAAAACGTCATTAAGTGACCATTTAAGGCACAAAAAATTACACCTTATTCACTATAACGTGATGCAAAGGCTTACTGATATCAAACGTTCAGGCCACGCCAGGGCAAGCTGCTTTCAGGTTTACATAAGCATTGACTGTACAGCTAAGCCTTTTTCTATAAAGAGCTTTGCTATGACAGACATTATTCAGATCCATAAGACCAAATGTGCCCGTTCAGAGACAGAGTGACTCCTTCCTTCAAGTTAGTCGCCGATGCCTTGCATCGGCGGTAACCCGTTCAACAGCCTTGCAGTAAATATATATCAGGTGCTGAAAACCGATACGGCATCACGCAGAGATTGTGCCTGATCATCAATTTTCTGACTGGCCTCTCTGTTCTGATGCACTGTTGTGGCGGTCTGATCTGTAATTTGACGAATCGTGCTGATATTTCTGCTGATTTCATTAGCAGCACTGCTTTGTTGTTCAATAGCAGAAGCCACCTGAGAAGCCATATCAGAAATTTCCGTCACATCTTCGGTGATAGCTTTCAGAACCGCTTCTGCTCCAGATGCCTGCTGGCGACTATCGCCGCCTTTCTCCCGGCATTCATCCATCAACTCAACAATACCCATCGTTTTCTGTTGTAATGAACTAATGATGCCAGAAATTTCAACCGTCGCTTCCTGAGTACGTCCGGCCAGAGTGCGCACCTCGTCAGCGACAACTGCAAACCCTCGTCCTTGCTCACCGGCTCTGGCAGCTTCAATCGCCGCATTCAGTGCCAGTAAATTCGTTTGTTCAGCAATCTCCTGAATAACATTCAGCACCGAGCCAATAATTTCACTTTCTCTCGATAACTGTTCAACAGTAGAAACAGAGCTTTCCAACTGATCGGATAATGTATGAATTTTTTCAATTGCCAATTGAACCTGTTTCTGTCCTTCCAGAGCATAGGCATGAGTATTGATCGCTTTATGAGCAGTCTTTTCTGTATTACGGGCAATCTCTTCAATAGTGCCAACCATTTCGGTAATTGCATGATTGACCATGGAGGTTTCTTCTTTCTGACGTTCTATATCATCCACGGTCTTTGCCGCATTATCTGATAAAGCCTTCGTCGACGAATTCATTGTATCCACTGCCATATTGACCCGACTGATAACATCCTGAAATCCAGCCAGCATCATATTCAGGGAGCGGGCTATCCCGGCTATTTCATCATTGCCTTTGTCCTTCATGCGCAAACTCAGGTCATGCGTCTCATGAATTCTTCGCACCGCGCCCTGAATATTGTCAATTGACCGGAAAACAGAACGGCCTATACGCCAGGACAGGGCACTGCAAAGTATCAGCATGCCAACAAATAAAAGACTGGACAGCCATTGAGACTGCTGTATACGAGCTTCCAGAATAGTGTTTACTGAAGTAAACAGCGCCTCCAGCATCTCTTCAGTACTGCGTACTGTTTTTCTCATCTCAAGGAGTAGGCCCTGCTGACTATCCAGCCCAAGTGCCTTAGCCTGATCAGCATATTCCCGGAATCGGGTGCCATATAACTCCGCCAGCTCAATCAGCTCACGATCCGCAGCTCCAGAGCTTACCAGATACTCTAACTGCCTGAGCATACTGCTATGCAGACCATCAAACTTTTTCAGGTATTTAACATTACTACGCAGCATAAAGTCCTTTTCAGCCCGGCGTAGCTGTAGCATGGTGATCATAATTTCATCGGCCCTGACACTCTTCAGCGCTTGCTCCAGCTGATGCACTGCGGCTCTCAGTTCTCCCCTCAAACCCGATGTATGATCTAACCCCATCAGCACCGTAACATCCGTTACGTTGTGAAATGATTGCTGATAGCGCTGCGTCACCACTTTCAGCTGCTCCAGTTGCTCTGTACTTTCTCCCTGAGTCCGCAGCAGGGCAATCAACTGATCCTGATTTTGAAGCATCTGCACTGTTTTCTGATCAAAGCGCTCTACGTATTCCAATTCAGAGCGAGCAAGGAAGTCTTTCTCTTCTCGTCGTAACTGAAGCATATCAGTTTCCATCTGCAAGGCCAGAACCTTACCTTTGTTCAACTCTTTTACCGTCTCAAGAGTAAAAATAAACAGTAAATACATAATCCCCAAAGAACACACTGCAATGAGGGCATTTGTCATCAGTTTGTGCTTAATCAGCATGAGGTTTTTTACCTTAAAAATAATTATCATTCAGTTTTTTATTGTTAGCTGAGTATTATCTGCCAGAGAAAAGCTGCGTTACCCATAGCAATCCAATGAAACAAAACTGAAACAATTATGTCACATTTAATTCTGTTTACATACCTTTACTAAATCAGATAAAGACAAAAAAAGACGTTAACACGCACTATCTATCCTACATTGCGCCGGGATCTGTACGACTTAAGAAGAATAGATCCGAAACAAGAAATACCGGGTAAACCTTCACAACAATTTCATCTGCACTCCGGTAACTTTTAAGCCTCTGTTAAGTTTTACATGCTTATATATTTACAGCTCTGAACAAAATATTCTGGTATGCCCTGAAAATACAGCTGCGTCCTGTGCAAAAGCCTGGTTCAGAGATAAAGAAAATAGTACAGGTATTTTTTCAGTTTCAGTGTGATACAGTAATGAAGCGGAAAGATAAACATGCTTTATTTAACAATAACTTAAAAAGAAAGTATTCAACCATGGATATCAGGATGTTAAAAAACTGGCGGCCCGGAGCAGCCTCTTGTAGTTTTATTTTTTTTGCTATTTTATTTACCGTCTGGCCTGAACTGGACATCATGGTCACCGGTTATTTTTTCGATAGCACAACATCATCCTTCCCCGCCAATCAGAATCCCTTTGTCAGGTTCATTTACTGGTTTTTTAAAGAACTGCCTAACCTTATCGTTCCCATCCTGCTGATTTTCAGTCTGGCAACTCTGTTTAAACGCTGTCCGGAAAAATACAAAGCCAATAAGCGCAAATGGTATTTTATGCTGGCTTTTCTTTTAATTGGTCCGGGCATACTGGTACACACAGGTTTTAAGGATAATTGGGACAGAGCACGCCCCAGAGATGTGGTTGAGTTCGGCGGCAATCTTAACTTTACTGCGCCATTGCAAATCAGTGATCAGTGCCAGAAAAACTGCTCTTTTGTCAGCGGACATGCCGCTATGGGCTTTTCTTTTATTGCTCTGGGATGGGTACTGAAAAGCCGGTTATGGCTGATGTGTGGTATTGGTCTGGGGTTATTTGTCGGCGGCATACGAGTGATGCAGGGTGGGCACTTTCTGAGTGATATTATTTTCTCTGGTTATATCTGTTATGCCTCTGCCTGGATTATGGCCCGCTGGATTCTTCGGGAGGAGGATAAAACCGTTGATAAAAAGCCAGACCTGGTTGAAACGTCCTGATTTTATCTGTGCTCGAAACATTAAACCCGAATTTTATAAATCGGGTTTGATGTTTCCAGAGTCTTTATTGCCTGATGAGCATACTTTTCACAATACTCCAATTCTAGCAGGCCCTGATTCAGCAGAACTAACGATTAAGACTCAGTATGTAGCAGATGCTCAGCCAGAAATGCTCTGGCCTGCTCCGTCAGAGGACTGGAACGACGGGTCACTTCATCCATCTGTACAATCACAGTTTCTGCATTGGCCACGCATCTGCCATTCTGAAATACACTCTGATATAGCCCGATTGAACTATTGCCCAACCGAATCAATCCGGTACCAATATCTACTTGCCCCGGCCAGCGAATCTCACCCATCAGATTCAGATTGAGATTAGCAATGACAAAAGCGCCATTTTCGGCAGTCAGCGGCGTATCAGGGTTATAGAGAAACTCCACACGCCCGGTTTCCAGAAAGGTAGAAAATACCGCATTATTAACATGTCCCTGACGATCCGTATCAGCATAACGAATCTTATCAAATGTCTGAAAAGGAAAATCCTCCAGTTTCAGATCTGCTCTTAGCGTCATACTAAACTCGCATGATAATAATCATATTAAAGCCAAAATATCGCATGATTATCATCATGTCAAAATACGATATATCCAGTCAGTAACAACGACAGCGATAAAGGACAGAGTTAATCAGCCATATCAGAAGGCCAGTTTTCAAAGTGAGACACACGATAAGCCGCAGCATACCTTGCCATAGCATCAGGAATCACGGCTTCGCCCCAGTTTTCACCAGCAAAGTTGATCAGACTCTGCACACTTTCCCACTGACTAATCATCAGATAAGTATTCGGAGTCCACTGCGTCGGCTTTCCGATGCTGACAGTAAGACAACCCTCTGTGGCCTGAGTTGCGGGTAAAGCCAGATTTGAGAAATCATGTTCAAACTCAGTTCTGAGAACTGGATTTATTTCAACTTCAAAAATTCGGGTAATCATTTTTTACTCCTTGTGATCAAAATAGCTACCGTGATCAAGAACCAGTTACATTCAGCTATCTCTAAATCAGACATGAAAAAGACATATACAGTCGCACCTTCAGCGATACTCTGCGCAACACCGGTCAGAAACGTTTCAGACAGAAATAATGCAATGAAATAGCTCGATTTTTAACCACTGACAGCGTAATGATATTGAGCTATAACGGGGAATAATTGTATCTGTCGATACTCTTTGGCAACACCAGAATCAGCAGAGTAAATGGACATGCAAGAACAAGAATTCGATCAGCTAAAGAAAAAAATTACCGGACTAAAAGAGCGCCTGAAATACCCTGAAGCCATACAGGCTATCGAAGCAAATTCTGGCAGTGATAGTTTTAATAAAGAACAATCGACCTGGCTGACTCAACAGCAAGCACAATGTATCTATCAGGATCGGGAGCGACACCCAGGGCAAAGACTGGATGAAGCTCTGGATAAGCTGCAGGAGCTGAACCCGGAAACAACAGAAAACAGTGAAACCCTGGGGATTGCCGGTGCCATTTACAAGCGAAAATATCTGTTTACCGGACAATCCCACTATATTGATGCTGCACTGAACTACTACCTGAAGGGGGATAGATATAGCGATAAATCCCAGGACCATTATGACGGCTATAACGCGATTAATGCGGCTTTTTTGCTGGATCTGAAAGCATTTAATCTGGCTCAGAGCACGCTCTGCCTACAAGATCACAGTCCTCAGATTGATGATTTTCGCCAACAGGCAGAACAGCTCAGACGGGAAGTCATTCGAGATATAACACTGCCATCAGAGCATATCAATAAGCAGCATTGGTGGTCATTAATCACATTGGGTGAAGCTCAACTGGCACTTGGGGATAGCGAATCTGCCAAAGATACTTTCCAGAAGCTGGCTCCATTGATAGATCAGCATCCAAATAACAAAAATAGAGTTCCTAAATGGCAGCAAGATTCCAGCCTTCGGCAACTGGCACACCTGCCCCATCTGCTACCCAGCCTGGAAAGAGACGACACTCGAAAAGCCCTTTCAGTCTTCTTCGAAGGTAACGATGCTGCTTTTGATTCAATAATTGAAGGTAAAGTTGGATTGGCTTTATCAGGAGGGGGATTTCGAGCCGCATTTTATCATCTGGGTGTACTGGCTAGACTGGCTGAAACGGATACTCTGCGTAAAGTCGAGGTATTGTCTTGTGTATCCGGCGGTTCAATTATCGGAGCACGCTACTACCAGCTGGTTCGCCATCAACTATCTACTCTGGCCCCGGCAGTGCTGAATGCTAATCCAGAAGGAACTCGTGCACTCTACATCGATATTGTTAAACAACTTAGAACAGACCTTATCACGGCAGTCCAAAAGAATCTTCGTTCCCGTATTCTGGGCAAGTCTGATCGAATCTTAAAAATGATCACAGATCCAGAGTACACCCGAACCAGCCAATTAGCAGAATTATACGAAAAACATTTGTATAGTTTGCCGACAGAGCTACAGCATTGTTCTGAGGCAACAGAAGAGTTAATGATGATAAATCAGGAATATCTGGAGAGTGGAAACCTCACTGTACCGGATATGTCTGCCGAAGATAAAACAAACTGTATTCTAAGCAACCTGATCATTAAGGTACCAGGCGAATCAAACTACAAACCTAGATGGGACAATTGGAAAAATGCCTGCAAGGTGCCGATTCTGGTACTGAATGCCACTAATCTGAATACCGGGCGAAGCTGGCAGTTCACCGCAAACCGCATGGGCGAAGCGCCCTGGAGTCTGGAACCTGAAGTGAACAGCAATGATCACCTACACTGGTTCCGCTATAGTGAAGGTCCGGGTAAATATTCACGGTTTTCTCTGGGCACAGCAGTCGCTGCTTCATCCTGTGTTCCTGGGCTATTTCATCCAGTGTCATTGCCCGATATCTATTCAGGGCATACCGTACAATTGGTCGACGGTGGTGTATTTGACAACCAAGGCTCAGCAGCACTTTTAGATGAGGGCTGTAATGTTGTTCTGGTCAGTGATGCATGTGGCCAAATGGAAACGGACACTGATCCATCTCCAAGTATTGCAGGCTCTGCTTTGCGTTCCAGTGATGTGATTCAGAGTCGTCTTCGCGTCGCCCAATACAAAGAACTTAGAGCCAAGGAAGAAAGTGGCATCATCCAAAAAATGATGTTTATTCATCATAAATCGGGCTTTGAACCTACTGTATGGGAAGCCTTATCGGATGCCCCTATCACGGATGATAACGCCGAGTCAGGCTATGCCAAATATAAGATCCATCCTGACTATCTGGAAGCCTTATCCCGAATTAGAACCGATCTGGATTCATTTTCTGACTTGGAAATTGATGCTCTGATGTACAGTGGCTATCAGATGACAAAATTTGATCGCGAGATGCTCCCGGTTAATCCCGACGATGATGAAGAGTGGGGTTTCTGGGCTATAACCCAACTTGCAAATGGGCCGGAAGCTCCTCGAACGGATATCCTGCATCTTCTGCAAAACGGGCAGAACATGTTCTTTAAAGCCCTACAATCCCGTTTGGTCCGGTCATACCTTAAGCCTTCAATAGGTCTGCTGATAGCTATATTGGTAGTCGTGCTCGCACTGGTACTATTTATGATTGGCTTTTCTCTAATGGACCGATTTACCTTTTTCGTAATCATCGGCGCTGCAATTGGAGGGTATCTCTGGTACCAAAAGCGTAAGAAGAAACTAAAACCCATTATACGAAAAGTGAGAAAAGCACTACTGGGATGCCTCGGCATGGTGCTCCATATTGCCTTTAAAATAAACCTTAAATACTTAGATCCAGCTTTTCTTAAATCGGGAAAACGCTCCAATCTCAATCAGGATGATCAATGATTAAGCCTCAGCTCTTTATCAGCTACCGACATTCACAAGAAATCAAGGCCCAAGATCTGGAACAGCAACTGGAAGAAGCAGGTTTCAATGTTTTTCTGGATCAATCCAATATAGAAACGACAGATAGTATCAGCGATGAAGTGAAGGAAGGCCTTTCTTCCTCTCATGTCATGCTGGTGCTGTTCAGTAATGATTATCCTGAAAGCCGGTTTTGTCAGTTTGAATTGACCACAGCATATATCGCCGCCTTTAACGAACTGAACGGTGCACCCAATAAACGGATTTTTGTACTTAACCTGGATGAAGGCAAAGATAAAAACTCCAAAGCTCTGGAAAAGCTTCCCATAGAGCTACAAGGTGCGCTACATCTGCCAGGTGATCATCAAAGCCTGATCGAAGCGATCAGAACGCAGATGGACATCATCACCCATCAAGGCAACAAAACACTGGGCGAACTGGGGGCTTTCCAATTTGCTCCCGGATATGGCCGCAGAATCCACAGTTCTCCTCGTTTTGTCGGACGCGAAGCTTATTTCTGGCAACTACACTCAGCATTGCAGCAAACTCAGAATCCTATGATTACCGGCCAGACCAACCCGGATTTAGCCGAAGTCTCTGGAATGGGCGGTATCGGAAAAACCTTACTGGCTGAAGAATACGCACTGCGATTTGCCGCCGCTTATCCCGGCGGCATTTTCTGGCTGGATGCCTACGGTAGCTTTGATCCCAAAGCACCAGATATCGAAACCTTTAAAGCAGCCTGTACAGAGCAATATCGCAAAGTAGCCGCAGAGTATGGACTACAGCTAGCTCACGATGCTGATTTACCAGCTATTCAGTATCAGATTCAACAAAAGATCAAACAGCAGGGCCAACGCTGTTTATGGATAGTGGATGATATCCCTTCTGGACTGGCTAAGCACCTCAATAATGAGATCAAAACTTGGTTTAGCCCCTGCCCTGAACTAGCCCCGACATTAGTTACTACCCGCAGTCGCGAATACAGCACCATAGGTAAAGATTTACCCCTGGATGTGCTGGATCATGAGGCTGCTCGTCAATTGCTCAGACATCACTTAAAAGAGAAGCTTGATCATCAGAACTCAGAAGCAGATCAACTGATTGAAAAGCTGGGCCATCACTCTCTGGCGTTGGATATTGCGGGTACAGCCATTGCCGAGTATCAGCAATCTATCGCAGAGTATCTGGAAGAGTTAGACGAAGATATCGCTGAACTGATTGATGTCCCTGACGAGATTGTTGCAGCGGTTCCCACGGGCTGTGAAAAAAGCATCGTCCGATCCCTGCAAAAAAGTATTTTAAAACTCTCCGATAACAGCCTGGATTTTCTCCGGCTGGCCGCTAACCTGGCACCAGCTCCAATTAAACAGAGCCTGTTTGCAGAGATTCTGAAAGTTACAGATGAACTCTCAGCATCAAAGGCCAGAAAACAGGCCAAATTATCATTGCTAGGGTGTAAACAGCTCAATCTGAGCAAACAGTTTGAACCGAAAGAGGACGATGAAAGTAATCAAACTGATGAACGCTTCTGGTCAGTACATGCCTTAGTGTCTGAAGTGATTCGTTTTATGGACGAGTCAGAAAACGAACGGTCATTGGCCTTAAAAACGACAGCAATAATTGTGCTTACCCGTGTTATTAAAGTCATGACACACGGTACGGACTATCAGTCCATTCAGGCAATCAGCTCAGAAATTGAGCATAGTCGTTACCTGACTCAAAACCTTCAATCGGAATATCAAAAAAACCTATTGATTACCTTGGGTGAGTTTGAGCATCACAGAGGGAACCCGAAACTTGCGATACGATACTGGCAAATAATAAGCAATTACTATGAGGAAATTTTAGGTAAAGATGCCTCTGAAACTTTATCTTGTATGAATAACTTAGCTTCTGCATATGGAAATATTGGTGACCATGCTAAAGCGAGGGAGTTACAAGAGTATGTATTAGAACAACGGCTGATCTCATCACCTGAAAATGAACAGAGTATTTTATCCAGCATGAATAACTTAGCTTCTACACTGTGTCATTTGAAAGAACTTCCTCGTGCTAGAAAATTACAGGAGGATGTGCTTGATAAATCGAAAGCCTTGTTTAGTGATAAAGATCCAAAAATTATTGCTGCTATGAATAACTTGGCATCTACGCTGTTTCATTTAGGAGACTATCCTGAAGCTAAAAAGTTACAAGAAGGCGTGCTGGAGCGTCTCAAAGCTCTGCCTGATAAAAATTATCAAGATATATTGACTGTTATGAATAACTTGGCATATACATTCTGGTTCTTATCAGAGTGGGAAGATGCAATTGAGTTGATGATCCATACAAATAGAGGCTTCGTTCACTTTTTAGGTAAAGATCACCTTAAAACGTTGAAAAGCCAGAGCACTCTGATTAGTTTTATGACTCAAGTTGGCCTCGCTTCTAAAGCCAAGCCTTTGATCTTTGAGTTACAGCAGACCTTGGAACAAAAACCCGAGCTTAAACAGCTTTTTTCAACAGGCTTAATATTGAAATAGGGATGCTTATGCCAAATCAAAAAAACGCACCATTATGCTTTATCCTGATGCCTTTCGGTGTTAAGCCTGATACCAATGGACGTCTGATCGATTTTAACGCCGTGTACACAAAGATTATCAAGCCTGCGGTTATTGATGCGGGGCTGGAACCGCTGCGGGCAGATGAGGAAAAGTATGGTGGAGTGATTCATAAAGCAATGTTTGAACGTTTGCTATTGTGTGACTATGCCATTGCAGATCTGACTTCCGCCAACGCCAATGTATTTTATGAGCTGGGTATTCGTCATGCTCAGCGCCCGGCTTCAACCGCTCTTATTTTTGCAGAAGGACGCGGCGCATTACCCTTTGATGTGACTAATCTCCGGGGTTTACCTTATCAGTTAACAAAAACAGGCAAACCTAAACAGGCAAAGATAGATCGTAAGCGTTTAACCAAAATGCTCATCACTCAACGTGAGCAGCCTGCTGATGATAGCCCTTTATATCAAATACTGAATAATTACCCCGATATTCAGCATATGAAAACAGATACTTTCCGGGATCAGGCAGATTATTCGGAGCAGATAAAAGAGGCCCTTGCCGAGGCTGTAGAGATCGGCAGCAAGCAAGAACATCATAAAAAAGCGGTTAAAGCAATTAACCGTATTCTGAAGCAACAAAAAAACCTGGCGGAGGCTGAGCCCGGCATTTTAGTGGATATTCTGCTTTCTTACCGTGAATGCAGTGCCTGGCCAGAAATGGTGTCACTGGTTGAAAAGTTGCCAGAAGAACTGAAGAAAACAGTACTGGTTCAGGAGCAGTATGGCTTAGCTCTCAATCGCAATCAGCAAAGCGCTAAAGCCGAAAAAGTCCTGAAAGCCCTGCTTGATCAGCATGGCCCATCATCTGAGACACTGGGAATCCTTGGACGAGTTTATAAAGATTTATGGAAAAATGCGATTGATGCCAGGCAGACCCGGCAAGCAAAAGGCTATCTGAAAAAATCTATTGATACTTATGTTGCCGGTTTTAATGCTGATATTCGGGACGCTTACCCAGGTATCAATGCTTTGACGTTAATGGTGCAAAGTGACAAACCTGACCCAAGGGCTGAAGAGCTTAATACTGTCGTTGCTTTCGCAGTAAAACAGAAGATGGCAAAAGGTAAACCGGATTACTGGGATTATGCCACGCTGCTGGAGCTGGCTGTTCTGGCACGTCATAAAAAGCAGGCCGATGAATATCTTAACGAGGCTTTGGCCTTTAAGGGCGGTTATTGGGAAGGAGAAACCACAGCCAATAACCTCAATATGATTTGCTCTGCTTATCAAAAGCAAAATATTGACACTGGCTGGCTGGAAGTAATTATTCAGGCGTTGCTTGAAGAGGAATAAGCGGGCCATGCAAATTGAGGCTGAAGCCATACAGCGAACAGGCTCTCTTGAAAGAGCCCAGGCTGTTTTCAGCCCCAATTTATTGCTGAATACTTTGCAGGAAGGTAAAAATTGATATTCCCTCTTCTGACGAATTCAGCATTCTGCGTTGGATTATGGATCTGGTGTCGGCTCGAACACGGGTTCCAGAGTATCCGCAAACAGTATATTTTCACTCCACTGTGCCAAATCCTCAGTTTCAGCAGATTCGAGTTTATCTGATACCCAGTCAGGCAATTCACCAAAGCGACGGTTAAGCAGACGGGTTAAAAGCTCAATCTGCCCTTTTCTCTCGCCAATTTCTATGCCTTTTTCCATGCCATTATCTGTAGCATCTTTTAACAGGCTGGCTTCCTCATACCGTGCCCTTTCTCTGACAAATGCCATACGCTGGGCTTCTTCATCAGCACTTAAATCTTTAACCCGTTGCAAAGCATCTTTTACCGGTTGATAAGCAATATCGGCCATGATTAATTCCTCCTGCCAGTGTTCAAAGAACGTAATCCAGGCATTTAAAGCACCTGACGAAAGATTCAGCTTGTCAGCTTTTCTCATTTCGATCAGATTCAGTTGCAGCTCTTTCCCTAATCTTACCTCAGGTTGGTGACGATCTCTCTGTTCAATCAATAACCAGAATCTGACAGTCAGCCCTGTATTCCTGACTGTTTTTCTGGGACAATGCGCGACTTCGTAGCACACGCTATAATTTGCCCGTGATTAGCCTGATAGAAAGCGATAACGAATGAGCGCATTGACCAGTAAACATAAATCAGCCCCTAACCTGTTCTCCTACCCTCTTTACTGGGCGGAGTGTTTTGGTACGGCTTCATTTCTGCCGACAACACGGGAGGAGATGGATCAGCTGGGCTGGGATAGTTGCGACGTTATTATTGTCACCGGTGATGCTTACGTGGATCATCCGAGTTTTGGTATGGCGGTGATGGGTCGTCTGCTTGAGGCTCAGGGGTTCCGTGTCGGCATTATTGATCAGCCGGACTGGCGTAATCCTGACGACTTTATGCGTCTGGGCAAGCCGAATTTCTATTTCGGTGTCACGGCAGGCAATATGGACTCACTGATCAACCGTTATACGGCTGATCTGAAAGTACGTAACGACGATGCTTATACCCCTCATGGTGAAGGTGGTAAGCGACCAGATCGTGCGGTTATCGTCTATTCTCAGCGTTGTAAACAGGCCTATTCTGATGTGCCTGTGGTGATTGGTGGTATTGAAGCCAGTCTGCGTCGTATCGCTCAATATGATTACTGGAGCAACGAGGTACGCCGTTCAGTGCTGATCGACTCGACCGCTGATATTCTGCTGTACGGTAACGCAGAACGCGCCATTATCGAGCTGACTCAGAAAATGGCAGCAGGTATCGAGCTGGATGAGCTGACCGATATTCGTGGTACGACGATTGTGCGTGATGCCGCCCCTGGTGGTTATACCGAAATTGATTCCAGCCGTGTGGACTGGCCGGGCAAGGTTGATCAGATCCCAAGCCCCTATGAGTATATTCCTGAAGGCAAATGTCAGGATGGTGACGACGAGGACGAAGATCCTGATGTAATGCCGATCCGTGTGATTCCGGCACCGCTGAAGGGTAAATACGGTAAGCTGGAGCAGGAAAAAACCTATATCCGTCTGCCTTCCTTCGACAAAGTACATAAAGATCCTGTGCTGTATGCTCATGCTTCCCGTGTACTACACCTGGAGTCCAATCCTCATAACGCTCGTGCTCTGATTCAGAAGCATGGCAAAAAAGAGATCTGGGTTAATCCACCGCCAATTCCGCTGGAAACCGACGAGATGGACGGTGTATTTGGTTTCGCTTATCAGCGTGTCCCGCACCCGAAATACGGCGATGCTAAAATCCCGGCCTATGAGATGATCCGCTTCTCGATCAATATTATGCGGGGTTGTTTCGGTGGCTGTACCTTCTGTTCGATTACCGAGCACGAGGGCCGTATTATTCAGAGCCGTTCTCATGAATCCGTTCTGAATGAGATCGAAGATATTAAAGAGAAGCTACCGGCTTTTACCGGCCATATTTCTGATCTGGGTGGTCCGACCTCAAACATGTACCACCTGAACTGTAATGATCCTGATATTCAGGCATCGTGCCGTAAACTGTCCTGTGTTTACCCGACGATCTGTAAAAATCTGAACACCGATCACAGTCCGACGACGGAACTGTACCGCAAGACCCGTGCGATTGAAGGCGTGCATACCGTATCCATCGCTTCTGGTTTGCGTTATGACCTGGCGGTAGAAGATCCGGAATACGTCAAAGAGCTGGTGACCCATCATGTTGGTGGGTATCTGAAGATTGCACCGGAGCACTCAGAAATGGGTACTCTGAGTAAGATGATGAAACCGGGTATGGGAACATACGATAACTTTAAGCGTATGTTCGATAAATACTCAAAAGAAGCCGGTAAAAAACAGTATCTGATCCCATACTTTATTGCTGCTCACCCTGGCTGTGAAGATGAGGATATGATGAATCTGGCACTGTGGTTGAAGAAAAATGATTTCCGCCCGGATCAGGTGCAGACTTTCTATCCGTCACCTATGTCCCTGGCAACAGCCATGTATCACTCTAATAAAAACCCGCTGAAGCAGGTGACCTATAAGAGTGAAAAGCTGTACACCGCTAAAGATTATGATCAGCGTCGTACTCAGAAAGGCTTCCTGCGCTATCACGATCCTAAGAACTGGCCTGCTCTGCGTCAGACGTTGCGGGATATGGGACGCCCGGATCTGATTGGTGATGGCAAACATAAGCTGGTACCCGGTGAAGATAAAGATCCGGTCAACCCGCGCAGCCCACGTAAAGCACGTCCGGGCCAGCAAACCGGTGCTTCGCATAGCTCTAATCGTCCTACGCTGAATAAATCCGGTAAAAAAGCCTCAGGACAAGGCAGCGGTAATAGTCGTAACCAGAGTGCCAGCAATAAAGGTGGTTACGCTAAAGCGGGTGGCAGTGGCAAGACCGGGAACAGTGGTAAAGCTGGGAATAGCAGTAAGAAAACAGCTCGTCCTTCTGCTAAAAAAGCAGCAGCATCCGGAAAACCAGCAGGTAAAAAAGCAAGGCCAACCAGTAAAAAGCGCGGCTAAGCTATTGAATGATAACAAACAGAGGCTATAGCCTCTGTTTGTTATAGTAAGGGGCAATCTTTTATGCTGCAGCCATAATACGCTGGAATGCCAGTTGCTGGCGAACACTCTGATTACCTTCACACCAGTTGTAACCAATACGCTGCCAGATCGGATCATTGGCATCCAGACCTAATGCCTGAATAAAGTCCTGCTGTACCACCATAAACTGGTGTTTATAAGGCAGCAGATATCCCCCTTGCTGCTGATGTACAGTCAGTGCTTCAGAGTAATCCCTGCACCAGTGATTAAGGAAAGTCGTACAACGGCCAGGATACCAGAACTCTCCGTAGCCTTGCCGATGGTCAAACCGGCCTTGCGGGCCATGCTCAGCAAAATAGGACTCACAGCTTAAAACCTGACGGGCATGTTCCCAATCGCTAAAACCAAATTGACGGGCAATATAGCGCTGACAATGTTTCAGCTGTATCACTTTTTGTTCTGCGATATTTTGTTGAGCAGCATTGTGCTGATCAGTATTTTGCCGGTCATTATCTTGTAAAGCGGCTTTTTTTAAATCAGCGTGGCGCTTTGTTGATGCCGTATCAGATGCGACGTGTGATCTACTGACAAGCTGCACTAATCCAGCAGGTGCCGGTGAGGTTTTCAGAAGTTTTTTCGCGCGGATTTTCAGCTCTTCTATTGGCGTAGTCATTATTCAATCCCAGAGTCATTTTTGTTTCCCGCATAACAAAGCTTCAGAATTAAATGATAATGCTGGCCAATGATGGCTATTTATTCAGAACAGGGTGAGATCCTCTTGGCGGGCAGGCGTCCCTGAACACCTGTCCGCGCATTATGACGATCCTTGTCCGTAAAGGCAAATCGATTAATCAGGCAACAGAGCGCTTACTCACCCGTCCCTTCAGCAATAAAAAGACAAAATAGCTACCGCCAATCAGTGATACGACAGTGCCAGCCGACAGCTGAGCAGGATAGATCACGACCTGCCCCAGCCAGTCCGCCAGTAACAAAAAGGTAGCGCCCAGCATAGCAGCGACTAACAACTGAGGTACAACGGCTCTGGCTCCCAGCATAGCGGCCATATGAGGTGCTAATAGTCCGATAAAAGCCACAGGTCCCATAACGGCCGTTGTCAGTGCGCACAAACCGGCTGATATCATTAATAACAGCACAAAAGCCCGATTCACATCTAATCCACGGGCCTGCGCAACTGATCGTCCAGCTGAAATCAGTGTTAGCCAGCGATGGCAGATCAACGCCAGCCCGACCATGATAACGGTTCCGGCTAACAGCAGTATGGCTTCTGACGTGTCGACTTTATAGGTCGAACCCGATAACCAGCGCAGAATAGAGTACACATCATCGGTGCCTTTAATCAGTACAAACTGCACCAGGGTTTCAATCAGTGCTGCCAGGGCAATACCGGTCATAATGACAACAGAAGGCGCATACGCTTTACGCCTGCCCAGCATCAGCAAAATAGCCAGCGTCAGCATACTGCCGCCAAAAGCGACTACCGGACCAGAATTATGATCAAACTGCCCTGCCAGCATGCCTGAGACCACAATGGCAAACACTGCTCCGGCAGACATACCTAACAGATCCGGGCTGGCCAGTGGGTTATGAATAAGACGTTGCATAATCACTCCGGCAATGGCCATCCCCGAACCAGCCGCAATGGCAGTGCTGATTCTTGGCCAGCGCAACGACCAGATAAATTCACTGGGAATGGTCACCAGCCAGCCTTGTTTCAGTAGCTGAACAAAACTACTGGCAAACAGCACCAACAGGAACACCAGCACCAGAGCCAGCAGCGTAATACGACTTAATCGCTCTGCCCCTTGTGGCATACGGAAAAACAATTGATCCTGCGCAGATAAACGCCGGTGTGTAAACCAGATCAGAGCCGGAGCACCCACTAAAGCGGCAGTAATACCAGAAGGAATAAGCTCTACCGTAAACTGACTCAGATAAAGCGCCAGGCTATCGGTCATAAGTAACAACAGAATCCCCAGTGCCGCACTGACCAGTAATTCGCTACGAGCAGTCACCGCACCAAGTGATCGGGCAATATTCGGGGCGATCAGCCCGATAAAACCAATCACGCCGACAACCGTCAGTACTGATGACACCAGCCAGATGCCGCAGACCATCAGCAATAAAAACAGCGCGGCTACATTCATACCACGAGCAGCAGCACCTTCCTGCCCTAAACGCAATAATGTTAATACCCTTGGCCCAATCGCCAGAATCAGCACTATGGCACTTAAACGGGGTAGTAACCAGAGAACAGAATCCCAGCCATTCTGTGACAGATCACCGGCTCCCCAGATAAACAGGTTACGAGCATACTGATCATTCAGCAGGATAATGGCGCTGGTCAGTGCTCCTAGCAGAATATTTACCGACATACCCGCCAGCACAACCGGTAAACCACTCAGGTTCTGCCAGCCCGCAATCAGAATGACCAGTGCCATCGACAATAAAGCCCCCAGCATGGCAAAACTGGCAGCATAATCTTCTACCAGAGCAGGCCACCAGATATTAAGAATAATCAGCGCCAGCCAGGCACCACTGGAAGTGCCCAGAGTCATGGGTGATAACAGAGGATTACGGGTCAATTGCTGAATCAGACTACCGGTTAATCCCATCACCATGCCGACTAACAACACCATGGCTAAGCGAGGTAAGCGGGCATAAAAGTACTCATAATCACCGAAAGTATCTGAGGGTTGCCCCATAATCAGCTGCCACTGTCTGGCCGGTGAAATTTCTGTCCCTATCTGCAGATAAATCAGAGACAGAGCAATAATCAGAGCTGTAAATCCCGGAATAAAACGATTTCGGGGCACACTACCAGCTACAGCATGAGGTAAAGAAGATGACGTCAACACTACGTCCTTATAGGTCAAATCAGGGTCAAATGAAATCAGGGCGTATCAGGTCAGGTTAGCCCAATGGAGCCATATCTGGCTTAGTTATAATTTAGTCCGCAGCCAGTAGCTTATTCATCAGCTACTGGTTTCATTGCCAGCGAGTTACCAGCATACTGAGGCGCAATTTCTAACAAGCTTTCCGTTAGTGCTTCAGCCATATAGCCCAGAGACATAGCGCCACCGTATGTCCACGCCGGTTTAATACGATTACTGCGCCCGGAGCGGACAAAAGGCATCGCCTGCCAGATAGCTGAGCCTTTAAGCTTCTTCTCCTGCTCAAATGGCGTAAAGTACAGCACCACGCCCTGGTTAATATCTCTGAGATTGAGCAGCCGGGTCTGAGTAATGCCCCATTGGGTCATCGGCTGTGGCATTGCCGGACGGATACCCAGCATCTCCAGCGCATATTGCGACATCGAGTTATCACCATAGACATACACAGAGGTCAGGCTGGCAAAGCGAATGGTGGTCACTTCTGGCAATTTGCCATTAAAAGCCCGTTGCAGTTTGTTTTTCAGTCGATCAACACGGGCCTGCATCTGCTGTAGCTTCTGTTCAGCGAGAGCTTCTTTCTGCACCAGTCTGGCCAGAGTCCGGAACGTCTCAACTGCTGCTTCTGCGTTATTATGATGTTTGCTGAAAGTATCGAAGTACAACACCGGAGCAATACGCATCAAACGTTTTTTCAGAGCTTTATGGCGATGAGTAATCAGAATCAGATCCGGTTTTATAGCGGCCAGACGCTCCAGGTTAGGCTCATCCCGTAGCCCCAGTTCCTCAGTCGAGTCAGGGACACGGGGCCTGACCACCCATTCGTGGTAGGCATCTATTTCCGGGATAGCCACCGGAGTAACACCCAGTTCTATCAGTTGCTCTGTCAGATCCCAGTTCAGTACTGCGATGCGCTCAGGGGGGCGTTCAAAGTAAAAACTCTTTTCTGAGTCTTTAATCACATAGCCCGTTTTTTCAGCAGTCTGATTCAGGGAAGCCTGGTCAGAACTCTGTTGCCAGTCACTGTCGCTTAGTCCGACACGACGATCAGACATCGCCAGTTGCAGATTATCGGTGGAAATAACCCGGCTATTTTTATCATCATAGGCATCAACCGAAGGACTCAGTAGCAATAACAGCGCCAGCCAGAACAATAACCCGAAGATCACCGTAAACGGCAGGGTAAACCGCAGCTTAAAATTCATGCGATACCAGATGGCCTGGCCGGTATTTTTCGGGAAAAAACGCTTTAACATACCACCGCCACCTTATGCAGATTATCCGGGTGATTCATCAGTCTGACTGGCACCTGATACAGCTCCGTTAGCAATTCATCATTCAGGAAACCGGTATCCTGTTCCTGTGTGCGCCCCTGTTGCTGTTCTGAACCATGCACAGCACCCTGATAAAACAGCTCTCCACCTTTCAGTGCGATCACCTGATCAGCAAAACGGGATACCAGATTCAGGTCATGCAGAATCACTATTACTCCGCGTCCGGTTTCCTGGTTCAGTTGTTTCAGCAACGCCATCAGGTCGTACTGATGACTCAGATCCAGTGCCGAGGTGGGTTCGTCCAGCAGTAATACCGGGGATTGCTGAGCTAACAGCATGGCGATCCAGGCTCTTTGCCGCTCACCACCGGATAACTGATCAGCCAGAGTATCGGCATAAGCACTGACTTCAGTTTGCTGCATCGCCTGAGTAATAATCTGCTGATCTTCCTTTTGCCAGCGCCCCAGCGTACCCCTCCACGGGAAACGTCCCTGACGTACCAGTTCTCTGACCGTCAGCCCTGCCACTTCAGGCAAGCGCTGCGGTAAAAACGCGATCTGGCGGGCCAGCATTTTTTGCGATAATGACGCCAGTAACTGTCCCTGGAATGCAATCTCTCCCTGATCCGGCGTTAACTGTCGCGCCAGCAGATTCATCAGCGTCGATTTTCCCGAACCGTTATGCCCGAGAATGACCGTGAAGGCCTTATCATCAATACTCAGCTGATCCAGTTTCAGAATCACCCGCTGATTTCTCTCAATACGGATATTATGTAGCTCAAACATCAGATTATTCTCGGTATATCACAGGGTATAAAAGTGCCAGTCAAAGCTATTCGTCATCGTCATCAGGCCGCTTTATTTTTCTTCAGCCGGGGACAGTTTGCGCATAAATCACCATCTTCCCGGCGATAATGCATGCAGCAGGTCAAGCGCTTCAGGTACAGGCCCGGCCCATGCGGCTCAATCATCTCAGTCGAAGACACCGCCAACAGAGCTGGTTTTTCTTTCAGTCGCAGATAATGTTCAACCGGCAGTTCCAGTCCCTTCAGCCATAAAATGGCATCAGCAATAAAACGCTCTTTTTCATTAAGTCTCTGGTGCAACCAGGGCGCCGCAGTAAAACCCCAGTGCTGCTGCTCTTCTTGCGTTAGTGTTTGTTTTACAAAGCTATTCAGCTCATTTGATGCTTCCGCAAGCCGTAGTAACGTCAACAGCACGCGATCTGCCATAACCCGCTGGCTTTTAGCTTTCGAAAAACCACTGATCCGCTCAAACTCCCACTGCAACTGCTGAATAACAGGCCTTATCTGCTGACAGGCCAGAGCAATCAGTTCGGGAACCGTACATCCGGAATATTTCAGACAGTACCAGCGTCCTTCAGGTAAAAAGAAACCTGAGACCATGTCACCTTTCTGCTGCTGGGCCAGTTTGCCCAGAGAAGAAGGCACAGATCCCAGGCAGTAGAGACTGAGAAAAGAAAGGTATAATGGCTGCCAGGTCAGCACGCCCCAGCCCCGGGTCTGCCAGTAAGGTTTTCCCGAGGACGCATGAAGACTCTGCAGCTGATGATAGAAACGCTGCAGAGCTAGAGTATTGTCCTGCCCGGCCCGGATCAGCTCCGGGCCACCTTCGCCACTTTGCCCCGTCAGGGCTGGAGATACCTGGCTGGCCAGATCAAACAGGACTTCATTTTTTTTATCAGAGATAACAATATCGGGCATCAGTGCCTTATTTACCTTGTATTACGTGAATCAAAAGTCATATTTCAGACTGGCCTCCACAGTGCGCTCCGCACCAAACCAGCAGTTATTAGCGTCGTAGCAGGTGTAGGATTTTTCATCGAACAGGTTACTGATGCTGAAGCGCACACTGGCACCGGACATGGCGGCATTAAGGCCAGCCAGATCATAGGAAACAGACAGGTCTGTCAGCGTGGCAGATGGCACCGTATCCGTATTCAGAGCATCCATCTGAGCTTTACCAATATGGCGGATGCCATAGCCCAGGGTGGTTCCGGCCAGCGCGCCGGTATAGAAGTCATAATTGGCCCAGACAGATACCATCTGTTCCGGAGAGCGGATCGGAGTCTTACCCTGCAGACCATTGTTGTCTTTAGTCACTTCCACATCCTGCCAGGTATAAAACGCCGACAGGGACAGGTTATCGTTCAACTGAGAACTCAGCTCCAGCTCGACACCTCTGGATTCGATCTCACCGGCCTGAATCTGATCATATGGCGAACCCTGAGGGTCACGGGTTGGAACATTATCCTTGGTGATGTGATATGCCACTACAGAACCGGACAGGCGGCCATCCTGAGATTTATACTTAACACCGGTCTCCCACTGCTCACCAGCAGATGGTTTGAATTTATCGCCATTACGATTAGAACCGGTCTGAGGCTCAAAACTCTGGGCGAAGCTGACAAAAGGCGCAAAGCCATTATCCAGGCTATACAGCGCGCCCACACGACCAGACACCTTGTGCTGAGTCACCTCATTATCAACCGGCGCACTATATTTGGTGCCTTTCTCAGACCCGGAGTAATCGTCATAACGCACACTGCCGATCAGAGTCAGCTGATCAAAACGGATCTGATCCTGCAGATAAACTCCGATCTGCTCATGCTTTTTATCGAAATTACTGCTGTACAGCGTGTTAGTCATATTGACCGTGCTGCGATCCACCAGGTTATTGTTCTGGTTAAACAGATCAATGGCGACAATGGTGTCATCTTCATAACGGATGTCAGAATCCAGTTTCTGATAGTCCAGACCAATCAGCAGATTATGCTCAACAGAACCGGTCATAATGCGGCCTGATAACTGATTATCCAGCGTGATGCCATCACTGGTCTCATCGGTCATATAAGCCTGACGATTCAGTGTGCGCATATCCTCATTCAGTGAAGAGGAATAGGTGTTTTCCTGATACGCTTCGGCCTTCATTACTCGGGCCTGATGCAGGAAGGTCCAGTTATCGTTCAGTTCATGGTTGATTTTGTAGCCGAACAGCGTGACTTCACGTTCATAGGCGTTCCAATTCTGATCACCGGCATAGCTGTTATTATCAAACTTACCATTCGGATTATCACGAAACATACCAGCCGCTGGCATGGTATTGTGAATTCCCATTTCAGGATCATCCTGATAATAGAGGTTGAAGTTGATCAGGGTACGATCAGACACCTGCCAGTCCAGCGATGGCGCTATCATACGGCGCTTATCACTGGCCGTATTAGCCTGCGAGTCCTGATCACGCACCAGACCCACGACCCGGTATGCAAAATCAGACTCACCGATCTGACCGGTAGAATCAAAGCTGGCTTCTTTTTTATTGTAGCTACCAGTAGCCAGCTCAATGCTGTGTGCGGACTCTGTCTGTGGCTTTTTACTGATCAGGTTAACCATGCCACCTGGTGGCATACTGCCGTACAGTGCTGATACCGGGCCTTTAAATACTTCAACCTGCTCCAGCGCTTTCGCATCAATCTGAGGCTGAATATTCCAGTCGTTATACAGCAGCTGCAAACCGTCGTAAGCGTTCAGATAATTAGAGAAACCACGAATGGTAAACTCATCAAAACGAGTCACTGCTCCACCACGCAGCTCAGTATTAACACCTGTGGTGTAACGCAGAGCAGCTGCAACAGAATCAGCGTTGCGCATCGTCAGGTCTTCCTGATCAATCACTGAATAACCCTGTGGGGTCTCTTCTGGTGGCAATGCCGTTTTGGTTGCGGTATTACGGTAGGTACCACCATAAATCACCAAATCATCCTGAGCTTCAGCGCCACTATCTGCCGTTACGGTAATCGGTGAAAGCGCTGCAGCAACAGCCAGTGCCAGCAGATGCGGCCTGAAGCCTGGTGCAGATTGAGATTGATACGGTGTATTCATGGAGTCTCCCGGATAAAATCGAGTAGTAAGAATGAGTTATCTTTGAAATAGAAATTATTCTCAATAATATTGATTTTAACCGTCCCAAACTTAACCATTTGGTGCAAATCACCTGGCCAGTTATCATTTTTACCACTCTACTGAGACACCACTGGTATCCAGTACTCCATCTCCAGATGTTCGCCATTAGCTACGAAATCGGCTGGATATATTTCAAGATCAAACCGATTCAGCCCGCTATAACCCGATCCTGGTAACCAGTGACAGATAAACCACTCCAGAGTGTCATCCAGTAGATGAGCCGGACCAGAAAAAGGAATCACCGCATACTCCTGGGCCGGAATGGTCAGTTGCTCCAGAGAAGGCACACTGGTTTCTGCACTTCTGACGCAGGCCCAGTAATTAATACCGGTATCTCCGTCATCCAGACCACTGGTATCCAGTACACCTATACCCTGCACTGAATGTTCATCAAAAATCACATCGTTCAGAGTGCACTGATTCAATAAACACGAGGATAATGTGCGCCAGATCTCGGGCACTCTGGCAGCAAAATCAGGTTGTTCAGAAAAAATGCCCTGAATCCTGCCGGTTACACCCTGTACCTGGAACTCCGCCTGACTTTCCACTCGAATCTGCAACAGCTTATTTGCCAGTTCCTGTGGCAAACTGATCTCTCTTGCAGGCCACTGCAAAGACACTAACGGCGTTTTTAAACCGGTGCGCTTACCACGCTTACGATACTGGCCCGGTGTACAGGCAAACATCTGGCGGAAACTTCTGCTAAAGCTGATCTCTGATTCAAAACCACATTCCAGAGCAATATCCAGCTGCTTTCTTTTGCTGATCAACAATAGCTCTGCAGCCCGACTCAACCGGAGCTCCCGGACATACTGAGCCACACTCAATCCGGTGTAATGATTAAATACCCGCTGAAACTGCCAGCGTGACCAGCAGCTTTTCTCTGCCAGAGACTCGACAGTTAAGGTCTCATCGAGATGATCATGTATATGATTCAGAGAGCTCTGAATTCGTGAGAAGGCGGTATCCTGCATCGCTATCTGCATCGGCAATCAGTTGATGACAAAAAGATAACAGCAAATAATAATAATTTCTATTTAAAGTTTTAAAAACCATATGTCGTAATATTTTGTAATACCCGAATACGCAGCTCGTTGCTACTTTAAGCTCATTCACTCTGGCTTATATCTGAATTTAATCACTACACATACCTGCAACCATATGGCGTAAAAACAAAGCAGATAATGTATTTAAGCCCTCCATCTGCTGAACCAAACCAGACTAACAACAGGGTGACTCATGTCCACTCAGATATCAAACAATCAACTCCGGTCAGATTTGTGCCACCACTTACCGAAACTGGGGTTTGGTGTGAGCCTTCATAGCAGTCACTTTGAATGGTTACTCAGAAACGATCTGAATCCAGCCGCTTTCACTTCCCTTGTACGCCCGGTAGACTGGTTTGAAGTTATCAGTGAGCACTTTCTGAGTGATGATGGTTTTACTCATTACATTCTGGATAGGATTCGGGAACGTTATCCTGTCGTCATGCATGGTGTTTCCTTGTCTATCGGAACAACCGCTCCTGTAAACTGGCACTATCTGCACCGGTTGAATGCCCTGATCAAAGGTATCCAGCCTGCCTGGGTATCAGATCATATCTGCTGGAGTGGAATATCAGGAACACATAGCCACGACATGCTTCCTTTGCCTTATACAGAAGAAAGCCTCAAGCACGTGATTAAACGGGTTAACGAAGTTCAGGATTTTCTCCAGCGCCCTCTGGTACTGGAAAACCCTGGTTGTAGTCTGCAATTCCAGCATGCCGGAATGAGTGAAATTCAGTTTATTACGACACTCTGTAGCGAAACGGGGTGCGGTTTACTGCTTGATATTAACAACCTGTACCACTCATCTTTAAATCATCATTTTGATGCAGAAGACTATATCCGGTCACTCCCACATCAACAGATTGTTCAGATGCATCTGAACGGATCCGTTCATTGCGACAGACAAAGTGATCATACCCACAAGGCTACAACCTCGGGACAGGTATGGCAGTTGTATCAAAAAGCCCAACAACAGGCTCCGGATTGTCCTACGCTGCTGGAATGGGATACCAGTATTCCTGAGTTTCCACATATGGTAGAAGCACTTAATCAGGTAAGGCGTGCTTTAAGCAAAGACTTACCCGTTGGAGAAATGCGCTGCAAGCCCGGAACCATACTTCCGGATTCAGGTATTACGTCGCAGCCAATTCACGATAACCTGCGAACCCGTTACGCTGAATCTGAATGATCCGCAGAGAGAACAAGAAGAATCTCAGAATCAGAAAAAAGCTGATGTGATATCCCTCAAAGAGATACAGAGGAAACAGAATATGACTGTCTCCTCTGATAAAATCGTATGTTATGTACCAGAGAGGTTTATGAAACACTCTCTTTTTTAGCCGCCAGCTTCTGGTGAATATTATTCTGACGATAGTTCAGAGTCGGATGCAGCTCGGTTAATTCAAAGCCAATACTCATATAACGGCGATCAAAAACAGGCTGAAGCTGCTGAGTGAAGGTCTCAAATACTTTATCTGCGGCCGCTTTCAGTACCTCAGGCTCACGACCCGAGCCCACTTTGGCTGTCAGATGAACAAACGTATTATCCGGATCACCTTCTGCAATACGGTAATGCTCACAACGTACAGCGCGAGTACGGATACCACCAATTGGAAAAACACCCGTGGCAATAGCCGTTTCATTCAGTGCTTCAAATAATGCCGGAATATCCAGGTCATCATCCAGATTGGCAGAATATTCCATAATAAAATGCGGCATAAATCATCTCCTGGAAACAGTATCAAACGGTTCTGAATCAGATGACCAGCTCCGTCAGATTAAAACAAAAAAACCACAGCACCTGTTCTCCAATGAGAACAGGCGAACTGTGGTAAATAGCACAAGCAAGTGTCTGAAAAAAATCATTCAGTCGGATTAACGACCTAAAACAGGTACACGGTGAGTATCGTGAGCGATACACACGTTTTTGGTTTCCATGTAGAAATCAAAACTCCAGTCACCGCCGTCACGACCGATACCGGACATCTTCATGCCACCGAACGGAGAAGGCAGGTTACGGTTGTTTTCTGAGTTCACCCACAGCATACCGGCTTCAACTTTGTCCGCCATACGCATGGCACGACCAGTGTTAGCGGTCCAGATATAACCGGCCAGACCGTAAATGGTGTCGTTAGCCAGTTGTACCGCTTCTTCTTCAGTGTCAAATTCAATCGCAGTCAGCACAGGGCCAAAGATCTCTTCCTGGGCGATACGCATGTTGTTTTTCGCTTCAACAAACAGCGTTGGAGTCACGTAGTTACCCGGACCCATTTCATCACGCAGAGACTTACCACCGACCGCGATCGTTGCGCCGTCTGTTTTAGCAATCTCAAAGTAGCTGGTCACTTTCTCGTAGTGGCCAGTGTGAACCAGAGGACCTACTTCAGTGTTAGGGTCCAGAGAGTGACCTACTTTCAGGTTGGCCACACGCTCTTTCAGTGCTGCTAGGAACTTGTCTTTGATACCGCTTTGGATCAGCAGACGGCTGGAGCTGGTGCAACGCTGACCGTTCAGGCTGTAGATCATAAATACAACCGCATCCAGAGCGCGGTCGAAGTCGGCATCGTCAAATACGATCACTGGGTTCTTACCACCCAGTTCCAGGTGCAGACGCTTCAGTGTATCAGCCGTCTGTGCCTGAATCTTTTTACCTGTCGCAGAGTCACCTACCAGAGCAACCGCTTTAATCGCAGGGTGTTGAGTCAGTGTCTTACCCGCAACAGCACCAAAACCGTTAATGGTGTTCCAAACACCTTTTGGCAGACCGGCTGCTTCTGCACACTCGGCCAGAATCGCACCAGTCAGCGGGCTCAGCTCAGCGGGCTTATGTACAACGGTACAACCCGCTGCCAGTGCTGGAGCGATCTTCCAGGTGGACAGCATGAACGGCGTGTTCCATGGCGTGATAACCGCCACAGGACCGATTGGGCTACGTACCGTGAAGTTGGTGTGTTGGTCCTGATGCAGAGACAGACCATTACGGGCTTCAGGGGCCTGATCCGCGAAGAAACGGAAGTTAGCTGCGCCACGTACTGCCGCCTGACGCATAAAACGCAGAGGCTGGCCACAGTCCATCGCTTCAACCAGAGCAATCTCTTCAGCACGTTTTTCCAGCTCGTCACCCAGACGGTGCAGAATCTTCTTACGCTCAGCACCTGGAGTAGCGGCCCATGCAGCCGCTGCTGCCGCTGCCGCTTCACAGGCTGCATTGACGTCTTCGTCAGTAGCTGCAACAACTTTACCCAGGTAGCTCTGGTCAGTTGGAGTCGTGTTATCAAACGTCTCACTACCAGTACCCAGAGTCCACTCACCATTGATGTAGTGACCCAGAGTGTTTTCTTTAAAGCGGGCCAGATAACCCTCGGCTTTAGCGATATTTTCGTTCAGTTCACTCATTTCGAAATCTCCTAAGGTTATCTGATTAGTATTTGTCGCCGTAGAACTCTTGCTCAGACACGATGTACGTGGTCAGAGCACCGACTTTTTCAATTTCACACACTACGGTGTCACCAGGCTGCATATCTTTCAGACCTTTTGGCGTACCGGTGGCGATCATATCGCCTGGCTTCAGGGTCATGATCTTGCTCAGGTATTCCACCAGGAAAGGTACGTCGAAGATGATGTCTTTTGTGGTGCCTTCCTGAGTCAGCTCACCGTTTACGTGGGTGGTCAGACGCAGATCAGAGATATCCCCTACGTCTTCCTTGTCGATCAGCCATGGGCCGATTGGGCACAGGGAGTCACGGCTCTTCACACGCAGGTTTGGACGGTAGTAGTTTTCCAGGTAGTCACGGATCGCAAAGTCGTTACATACGGTGTAACCGGCGATGTAATCCATGGCATCTTCACGGGAGATGTTCTTACCTTCTTTACCGATTACCGCCACCAGCTCACACTCGTAGTGTTGGAATTCGATATTGTCCGGACGGTAAGAGTTCTGCTTGTGACCAGTCAGGGTGTTGGCACCTTTCAGGAATACCAGCGGCTCTTTTGGTGGCTCAAACGCCAGCTCAGCAGCGTGATCGGCGTAGTTCAGACCCAGTGCAAAGATGGTGCCTGGTTTTTTGATTGGCGATAACCAGGTCACTTCGCTTTCGCTGATAACTGTACCTTCAGCAGTAACCAGATCACCCTGATCGTTAACGGTTACGTCCAGCTCTACATCGTTGTGTAATACGCGTGCGTGTTTCATCGATTATGCCTCCACCTGGTTAGTCAGTTCAGTTACACCGGCGATAGAAGAAGTTACCTTGTCGCCTTGTTTTACTGGGTGACGGTCACCAGGGAAGCCCACAGCAATCGCATCGCCAGGTTGCAGCGTCATAATGTTAGAGATGATGCTGATCAGTTCAGCAACGCCACGGTGCAGTTGACTTACAGGCAGCTCACCAACAGTTTCACCGTTAACCTGAGTGACAACAGTCAGCGCCTGTGGATCAGCCACATCGCTGGCAGGTACAACCACAGCACCTACAGGTGCAGTACCGTCCTGGCACTTACCTTTGATATCTGGACGGTAGTAGCTTTTCTCTGGCAGAGAGAAATCATGAGTCAGGGTGTAACCCTCAACGTAGCTCAGTGCCTCTTCAGCACTGGTACGACAACATTCTTTACCGAATACCACGGTCAGGCTCGCACCCACAACCAGGCCTTCTTCATTCCAGGCGATGGTGGCACCGTCAGTGTTCCAGGTGTTGTGCGGCTTGAAGTACAGCACCGGCTGAGTCGGTGCTGCTTTATAAGGTGCTTCGTTAAAGGTCGCATCCAGTTTGTCCAGCTGTTGCTGGTCGTTCAGTGCAACGCACACCAGCTTCCCTGTTACGATAGGGTTAGTACTCATTTGCTCTATCCTATAGTTTTCTAATCTGATGCCCAGTGTTTGCCGGTTTGGCTAAACACCGGGGCTTAAAATCTTTGCTGAAAAAGCTAATTCTGTGCGAGAAACTAATTTTGCACGCAAGCGAGTCTGCTACAAAAAGCCAGCCCACTACGGAGCTGCTTAGTAGCTGCTGGAGCCTGAAGACTCTAACTCTTCTCCAGACTTGAATTTCTCAGCCAGCTGCTTAGCGCCATTACTTAGAATCAGCGTATCCACACCGACACCGACAAAGCGGGCACCCACTTCAACGTAGTGCTGAGCCTTGGCAGGGTTGATACACAGCAGCCCCGCCGCTTTACCAGCTGCAGTAATGGTGCGAATACCGTTTTCAATGGCTGCAACCACTTCCGGGTGATCCGGGTTACCGATATGGCCCATCGACGCAGACAGATCGGAAGGACCGATAAATACCGCATCAACACCGTCAACTGCGGCAATTTCCGCCAGGTTCTCGATAGCCGTTGTCGTTTCCGCTTGTACGATCAGACAGATCTCATCGTTAGCGTTTTGCAGATAGCCTGGAATACGATTCCAGTTAGCAGCACGAGCCAGGGAGCTACCCAGACCACGAATACCTTGTGGAGGATAACGGACCGCTTGCACCAGCTCACGGGCTTGTTCTGCTGTATCGACCATAGGTACCAGTACGGTTTGCGCACCGATGTCCAGAATCTGTTTCAGCAGTGCAGTGCGACCTTCTACCGGGCGAACGATAGGCGACACATCATAAGGTGCCATCGCCTGCAGGTGAGTGGTCATGGCGTTCAGATCAAACGGCGCGTGTTCACCGTCGATCAATACCCAGTCAAAACCAGCACCGGCGCAGATCTCAGCGCAGGTACCACCAGGCAGCCCAAGCCATAAACCCCATTGGGTTTTGCCTTCTTTCAGCCCCTGCTTGAATTTATTTTTTGGCAGTTCCATCGTTTTGCTCTCTTAAAGATTGTCGGGAAGTACTGAGTCAGTGCCCTGACTTAAACAAAACGAGCCGTCACACTACCCAGAGGACCAAAGTCCGCGTGTACGGTATCACCGGCTTTTACAGGTACAGGACGGGTAAATGAACCTGACAGAATAAACTGGCCTGGTTCCAGGCCAACACCATGAGGAGCAAAACGTTTACATACCCAGCTGATACCATTAGCCGGATTCCCCAGAACACCTGCTGCTACGCCGGTCTCTTCGATCTGACCGTTCAGGTACAGCAAACCTGCTGCCCAACGCAGATCAATTTCTGTTGGCTTAACCGCACGGCCACCAAAGATCACACCGGCATTAGCCGCATTGTCAGAAATGGTGTCGAAGACTTTACGGGTATAGCCTGTTTCAGGGTCAGTACGCAGACAACGTGCATCAATCAGCTCCATAGCCGGGATCACGTAGTCCGTCGCGTTCAGTACATCAAAAATAGTGACGTTTTCACCAGACAGAGGTTCTTTCAGCACAAAGCCCAGTTCCACTTCAATACGTGGGTCCAGGAAATCAGACGCTTTGATCTCAGCGCCATCATCAAAGAACATAGACTCCAGCAGTACGCCGTAATCTGGTGTATCAATCTGAGAAGCCATCTGCATAGCACGGGATGTCAGACCAATTTTATAACCACGAATGCTATCGCCTTCAGCGATTTTACGATCAACCCAGCACTTCTGAATGGCATAAGCATCGTCCATGGTCATATCCGGATAGTCCAGTGTCAGCGCCGGAAATTGTTTACGCTCTTTTTCCGCCTGATACAGACGTTCCGCAGCATTCTGAATTTGTTCCTGAGTCAGCATATCGCGCCTCTTTTCTTATTGATCTGATCTCAGATACGGCTTACAGGCTTTACCGAATAAGAAAAGCTGATGCCCATGAGTCGTATCAGGTTATGCCTATTAGATAACATATTAATTAATATGTTAAGTATATTCTCAGAAAAAATTTAATTTTTCCTGTCTGACATCAAAAAAAGCAGTGACTTAATCATATGAAGAAGCTGACCAAACCTTAAAAAGCATTTATTTTTCAACGAATAACAAAAACTTCTACCTATAACCTACCGTAAAAGATCAGGTTCGGAACCAGGACATCATTTGTTTTAATTCTTCAGCCATACGAGCCAGTTCTGCTCCGGCCTGAGTCGTTTCTTCCAGACAGGCTGCGTTCTGGTGCGCCAGCTGATTCAGATCAGATACATTGGTCGACATATCATTAATCACCTGGCTCTGTTCTTCTGTTGCCCCGGCAATCTGATTTCCCATTCTGCTAATATCAGACACAGTTTCTGTAATAGCCGCTAATGCCATTCCTGCCTGATCTGATTGCTGTACCACTGCATCCGTCTGCTGACAACTTTTCTGCATCGCTTCTACTACTCGGTTAGAACCATGCTGTAACTGCTCAATAATGGTGCGAATCTCTTCTGTAGATTCCTGAGTTCTTGTTGCCAGCACGCGTACCTCATCAGCCACGACAGAGAAGCCTCGACCTGATTCTCCAGCTCTGGCCGCTTCAATCGCTGCATTCAATGCCAGCAAATTAGTCTGATCAGCAATACTCCGGATCACTTCCAGCACCGATGTGATTTTATTACTGTTTTCTTCCAGTTCAGACACAACACGGCTGTTATCTGTGATTTGTTCAGATAATGCTTTAAGTCGTGCCATAGCTTCTGTCATTACGTTGTGACCTTGCTGAGCCTGACGATCTGCTTTCTGAGAAAACTGTGATGTATGGGAAACATCTCTTACTACATCATGCACTGCTATGCTCATCTGATTCATCGCCGTTGCCAGTGAATCAGTACGCTGTTGCTGAGTCTGTATATTGCGGCTGGCCTCTGACATTGCCATCGACACCTCTTCAGCGGCCGAAGACAGCAGACTACCGATCTGACTCGTTTTTCTGATTATCTCCAGTAGTGCCTGTTGCATCTGTTTCATAGATCGCTGTAGCTTTCCAATTTCGTCATCACCATCAACGCAAATATCTACTGTCAGATCACCTTCAGATACTTTTTTCATTTCACTGGCTGTGACCGCTAAACGACAAATAACATTGTGGCTGATCAGCCAGCTGGTAAGCACTCCTATACATATTGCCAGCAGAACAGACACTAACTGCACCATAAAGGCCTCTCTTTCATGCTCTAATGCCCGTTCTGCTGCTGCATGGGTAAATTGTTCAATTTCGGCCAGCAGCTGTTTAAGATGCTGATCAAGCATATTCTCGTTCTGAAACACTCTGGCAGTCAGTGCTCGCTCGGCAGTTTTCCCCTTTTCCATCAGATCAAAGACCTGATATGCCATAGCTTCAAAGTCATGGTGTTCCTGTTTAATCTCTGCCAGCTTCTTCAGTACCATGCGAAACTCTTGTTTATCTTCTGGCAGATAAGTACCGTTTAGAGTGCTCTCTGCCAGCAGAGCGGCATCTTTCAGGTTTTTCTCAATGTGGTTGCCGGATTGATCGAACAGCTGCCGCTGTTCAGTAAAGCTCTGATAATCCGCAGCAGAAGCTGGTTGACCCTGCGTAAGTAGCAGGCCATAACGCATACCCCGCTCAAAATGAATGGCTTGCTCCAGCTGATGTTCTGTCAGCAGAGTTAATTTCTCAGTCAGCGGAATGTCCTGATGAGCAATGGTTTCCAGCTCATCTCCAATATTTTTCATTGCAAACAGCGCTGTTACCGACATAATCACCATCAGAATAATCAGCAACAGCGCATTGCCCATAACCTTCGCGCGGGTAGAAAAGCGATTCAGCAGAGTATCCATATCACCCTCAGCTACATTAGCTGTGTATACCGTTACACCCTGATCTGAGTATAGGAAGTGAATTTCGCAGCTGCTAAAAAAATACCGATATTCGCAGACGCGTTTGTTGTCACATAGCTAATGACAAAAGATATAGCCTGAATCTTTTCTCTTTCTCTGGCTCTCTCAAATAAAGAGCTGACACACAGAACATCGCATTCAGCTTCAGAATCGAACGATACAGCCGATAGACGGTATATGGCACAAATGTCATGTACAGCAAATACTCAGGCGCCTTTGTCTGACGCCGGTTTGTCTGAATAATTACGAGGTGATGTATGGATATAAAACCCTCAGCCCAAGTTAATGGAAAACTCACAACAACACAGACGGCTAAATCAGCCCCTCAATCACCAGTTTTAACGGCCCCATTCTCAACTAGCCCGAAAACAGAATCTGTCAGTCTGAGCGCAACCAGTCAGATCAGCACAGAGGACTTTGATGCTGCAGTAAAAAGCCTCCAGGAAGATGCATTATCCGGTTTTAGTGGTATCAAAAACGGTCAGTTTGGTATGAGCGCTAATATTGATATCGGCCGATACAATCTTCATCTGGTTGATCAGCGTGTGGAATCTTTGCAAAAGCAATACGGTGAAGCACTGGATAGCGAAGCTCTGAAAAAACAGTTAGTGGAACTCAGCGGTATAGAAACTGAAACCCCTCTGAAAGGCTCAAACAGACAGGACATAATCCCTGAGAACTCCATATTGTATTCTCTGAAAGAGAAAGATGTTCAGGCTCTGACCGACATCTATATCTATGCCAGAGAAAATGATCTGGATACCGATCAGATTGACGGCTTAAGTTTTATGATAGGACTCTACCGCTATGGGCAGGCGAATCATCCTGATATTGCTTACCCAATCAGAGAAACATCTGATACTGAACTGGAACAACAGGCCAGAGCTATCTATTCAAGTCCAGGTTCTGACGTAGTCAAATTCGAACAAGGTTTTCTGGACTTTGCCCTTAACCCGGATAAACGATTGCTGACCTTCAGTAAAATTATCGATATGGATTTCATGGAAAAGATTACTGGACACAGGTGCAGGTGATGCTGAGTTTTTACCTACACGACAATATAAAGTTGGAAAAGCAAGAATCACGGGATCAGAAGCTGAAAGGGCTAAAGTAGAACAGGCATTAAATCCGGATGAAAAAGACCTGAAAAACTTGTCTCCGGAAGAAGCCCTTCAGTATCACCTGACCAACTGGATAGAAGCTCATATACAACCCGATTCACCGCTCAGAGATTTACTTGAAGGCCTTCCCCATAAAGAGCAGGCCCGGTTATTCAGCCAGATGAATCTGATCGACTTGCTGTAAAAACGTTTGAACGATCAGGCGTTTCAGAAATAAACGCATCGGGGGCTATCAGCCAGAAATATATGACTGCCCCTGATTATTCTATGCGCCCCCCCGAAATAGAGACTTATCGCCAAAGTGCTTTGAGCTGGCGGAATTAAATACGGAAACAGATAACTAGCTACTCCGGAATACCTCTCAAAATTCACCTTTGTCATAGCAGATCACGCCATTCTGACGGAGCCTGATAACAATCGACATAATAAGATTCATTATCGCTTTCAGTCAGAAAAGGCTAAGATGACAGATATAAAAATCTGCCTGATTCAGAATATTACGATCAATCTTATGAACCAGAGGCAGTAATCCCGACGTAATAACCTGAAATAGTCTTTTTAAGAGGTGTTCATGTCGTCACTCAGGCTTGTAATGGGGGATCAGTTATCAGAAAGCGTTTCGTCTCTCCGGGACTACCAGCCTGGTGATACTGTTCTGATCTGTGAATTATGGCAAGAAACAACTTACGTTCGACATCACAAGAAAAAACTGGTGTTTATGCTGTCTGCTATGCGCCACTTTTCCCAAGAGCTGAAGCAACATGGGATGAAGGTCAAGTATTTTACTTTGCCAGATGCCCTGACCTGCTTCAGTGAAGCAATACGTACCGTATTAAGTGATGCGTCATATCAAAAAGTCATCGTGACTCATCCCGGTGAATGGCGAGTATTGCAGGAGTTGCTGGATCTTAAGAATCAGTTGAATATCCCTCTGGAGATAAGAAAAGATGACCGTTTTCTTTGCTCGCGGAAAGAATTTGTACACTGGGCTGAGGGGCGCAAACAACTGCGTATGGAGCACTTTTACCGGGAGATGCGTAAACGCTTCAATATCCTGATGGAAGATGGTAAGCCTGCAGGCGGACAATGGAACTTCGATAAGGACAACCGTAAGCATCTGCCAGATGATCTTATTCCTCCACTTCCGGAGCGTTTTGAGCCAGATAAAACAACCCGACAAGTGATTGACACCGTTAACCAGCTATTTCCAGAACATTTCGGAGATACAGACAATTTCTGTTATGCCGTCAATCATAAGGATGCCTTGCGAGCACTGGATGACTTTATCAACAACCGGCTCAGACTATTCGGCGACTACCAGGACGCTATGCGTCAAGGCTCTCCCTGGCTATTTCACTCCATCATCAGTCTTTATCTGAACATAGGGCTACTAACGCCAATGCAGGTTATTCCAAGGGTTGAAAAAGCTTTTAATGAATTCAGAATCCCGATCAATGCTGCTGAAGGCTTTATTCGCCAGGTTCTGGGCTGGAGGGAGTTTGTTCACGGCATCTACTGGCTGCATATGCCAGACTACCCTAAATGGAACACCCTGCACTCTCGGCGCCCTGTACCCGGTTTTTACTGGAGTGCAGATACAAAGATGAACTGTATAGCCGAGTCTGTGCGCAACACTCATGACAATGCCTACGCCCACCATATCCAGCGTTTAATGGTACTGGGTAACTTTGCACTGCTTGCAGGTCTGGCACCAGATAAGGTTAACCAGTGGTATATGGAAGTCTACGCCGATGCTATTGAGTGGGTAGAGCTACCTAATGTTCATGGCATGGCGCTGTTTGCAGATAATGGTATTTTTGCCAGTAAACCCTACGCAGCCGGTGGCAGCTATATCAATCGCATGTCAGACTATTGCAGGCATTGCTACTTTAATGTCCGGTTAAAAAGCGGCATGCAGGCTTGTCCCTTTAATTATCTGTACTGGGATTTTCTGGACAGAAATAAAACCTATCTGGGCAACAACCCACGTCTGGCGTTGCCATATAAGAATCTTGCCAGAATGAGTGATCGTCAGAAAGAGTTGTTCCGGGAAGATGCCAGAGTATTTTTCCGCTCACTTGATAAAGAACAGTACTCTCAGCCAGCACTGATAGATGAAAATCAATGAACTGTCATTAACATGCTACTACTGGTAAAGCTTCACCCATTTTTAAATCAGATAAGAAATGTCACAAAACCTTTATTGCAGCGCAACACAATAAGCGTATAGTCCATAAGTACTAGCGGATAAGGAGTGTTCTCAAATGTCAGAGACACAGTTTGAAATATTGCAGGGCTGGAAAACAGACGATATTCTGGATGGCGTTCGCTTATTGTTGACCGTCACAGAAGTCAGTAATCTGTCAGAATTATTATACCTTAATCAAATGGCAGAAACTTACCGACGCCTTTTTCCTGTGTGCGTGACCTGTCACGACTAATGGTGAGGCACCTCATCCGGCTGTTTGTTAAGCTCTGCACAGCCGGATATTACACAGCAGGTGTATACATCGGCCACGAACCCAACAGTCCAAACGGATTTCCATTCTTGCCGCAGCTCTTTACAGCGGCAACTCAATTCACTACAGTTCGCCTCTTTTTTATCAATTGCAGGTGAAGATATATGGCTGTTAATCAGCACGATGTCATTATTATCGGAGCCGGAGCTGCCGGTCTTATGTGTGCCATCAGCGCTGGTCAGCGTCAGAGAGATGTGCTGGTTATAGATCACGCCAGAAAACCGGGCAATAAAATCATGGTGTCTGGTGGTGGTCGCTGTAACTTCACTAACTACTATATAGAACCAGACCGTTACCTGTCGCGAAATCCTCATTTCTGTAAGTCAGCTCTGAGTCGATATACTCAATGGGACTTTATTGCTATGGTCGACAAACACGGACTGCCTTATCACGAAAAAGAGGAAGGCCAGCTGTTTTCTGACCTGAAATCAAAAGCTATTCTTGACATGATGCTGAAAGAGACAGGGCAAGCTGGTGCCCGTGTACAGCTAAAAACAGAAGTTGACAAGATCAGAACTCTCCCAGAAGGCAAGGCTCCATATCGCTATCAAGTCAGTACCAACCAGGGGGACTATCAATGTCAATCCCTGGTCATCGCCACAGGTGGCTTATCTATGCCGACCATGGGAGCAACGGGCTTTGGTTATCAGGTTGCAGAACAATTTGGACTTAACATACTACCAGGGAAAGCAGCACTGGTGCCTTTTACCCTGCAACCAGAAGAAAAAGAACTGACAGAGCCTCTGTCAGGCCTCAGCACTCCAGCAGTACTCAGCTGTAATAAAAAAAGCTTTACCGGTAGCCTCCTATTTACACACAGAGGTATCAGTGGCCCACCTGTACTACAAATCTCATCTTACTGGAACCCTGGCGATGAACTCCAGATTGACCTGCTACCGGGCACTGATCTGAAAGAGATACTGAAAGATGGCAGGCAGAATCGTCCCAAAACAGAGTTAAAAACCTTATTATCAGATTACTTTCCAGCTCGTCTATCCAAAGCACTATGTGAGCAATGGTTCAAAAACAAAACACTCAGTGAACTGAGCAATGCGGATATCGACCATATCGCCAGTTGCCTGCACCAGTGGCAACCTCGTATATCAGGCACAGAAGGCTACCGCACAGCAGAGGTCACACTAGGCGGCGTTGATACTGACGAACTATCCTCAAAAACGATGGAAGCTAAAAAAGCACCAGGACTCTACTTTATTGGTGAGGTTGTAGACGTATCAGGCCACTTGGGAGGCTTTAACTTCCAATGGGCCTGGTCCAGTGGCTGGGTAGCAGGTGAGGTTGTATAAAAACTCTAATGGCAGACCTACAGGCTATGCAGCACACTGTGCCTGGTAGCCTGTAAGCTTCATTCATCACTCAAACTGTAGATACAAGAGACCAATACAGGATAATGAAACTGTTTTCCATCCTACAACGAAAAAACCCCGGTCATAGAGACCGGGGTTCTTAATTTAAAGCTTGATGATGTCCTACTCTCACATGGGGAGGCCCCACACTACCATCGGCGCTGTACCGTTTCACTGCTGAGTTCGGGATGGAGTCAGGT
>NZ_JACJFM010000050.1 GCF_014164585.1 Oceanospirillum sediminis
TCCACCCTGATTCAGCTGGATATTCATCACCTCCAGAAGCCCCCGATCAGCTGTCAATGGAACTGGTTTATATTTAACCGGACAGCAGTGACACTGCTTATATATGTTGTTCCTTTAACGCCTGAGGTTCTGAAACTTTTTTGAATAGCAGAGTTCTGTGCTGGTGCTGCCTGCTGCACCAGTATTGCTACTATTAATCAGGAAAGATTGTCACTCGCATAAGCTCGCTGATTACCTTTGATGTACCTGACCCACTAACCAGGAAAAAAACAGTTCGGCATCAGGGCGCAATACTTCTCCGGCCCGCTTCACAGCATAAAAAGATTCACTGGCAGGAATGCGATGATCGCATAACTCCACCAAACGGCCTTCTTCCAGCATTTTTCCTACCATCGAAGATCGTGCTAATGCAATACCCACACCTGATTCAGCCAGACTCATAGCAGAAACCAGCGTATCCAGCTGCATGCCTGGAGATAGATCAACACTATTCTCCCCTGCCATAGAGAGCCAATACCCCCATCCCTCTTCATAGCCTAATACATGCAATAGCGTTTGATTCAAAAGGTCTGCAGGTGTTTCTATTGCCGTTTCAGACAGAAACTCAGGTGAACATACGGGAAAGAGCGTATCCTGTGTTAGCCTATGGGCTTCAAGCCCTGGCCAGTGGCCACTACCCCAACGAATCTCAGCATCGTATACATCATCCATATCCTTTACCCAAAGGCTACTGATATAGCGAATATTTATCTGGGGGTACACCGTTTTAAACGCTTTTATTTTTGGTGCCAGCCAGAGAACAAAGAAAGATAAACTACCTTTTATTCGCACCGGTTGACGCTCTTGTGTGGAAAACAGTTCACTGGTAGCAGCAGCTAACCGCGATATTGCATCCTGCACCACTGGCAAATAAGACTGCCCCTCTTCTGTCAGTGCCAATCCTCTGGGCAGACGGGTAAACAGAGTCACTCCTACATGCTCTTCCAGTAGACGTATCTGCTGACTGACGGCCCCTTGAGTAATACATAGCTCTTCTGCCGCCCGGGTAAAGTTCAGATAGCGTGCGGAAACCTCGAAAGTACGTAACCAGTTTAAAGGCGGTAAAGTTTTCTGACTCATTGAGAGACCTGTGTATTTCTCAGATTGCATAGACGAAAGGATAGCAAAGCCTGAAACAAAAAATAGTATTACAGTGATGGCAATTATAACTACCGGATATAAGTAAATGCTTGTTGCAGATCAGCAATCAAATCTTCACTATCTTCAATACCCACCGAGATACGAACCAGACCTTCCGAAATACCCAGAGCCCGACGTTCCTCTAAGGTATTTTCCACATGACTGGTCGTTCTTGCCGGACCATAAATGGTCTCTACTGCTCCAAGGTTTCCAGCGCAATGAGCATAATGCAGTTGTGGTAGCAGCTCAGTCACCATTGGCATACCACCCCGTAACACAAAACTAACAATCGCCCCAAAACCACGCATTTGTTCACAGGCAATATCATAATTCGGATGTGATGGTAAACCGGGATAATTGACTGTTTCGACCAAAGGCTCGTTTAGTAGGAACTCTGCAATCGCTAAGGCATTGGCCTGCTGCTGCCGCACTCTTAATGCCAGCGTTTTAATCCCTCTGAGAATTAAAAAGGCCGAAAAAGGATCAAGTGCCGCACCATTAATCTCTCGGTAATGACGCACCTGGTTGATCAAAGACTCTTCACCGCAAGCGATCCCTCCCATAACATCACCATGCCCACTTAAAAACTTGGTTGCACTATGCAGAACAATATCCACCCCAAACAACAGGGGATTCTGGTTTAGTGGTGTCGCAAAAGTGTTGTCCGCAATCACCAATGCTCCAACCTGTTTAGCAGCCTGAGTTAAACGGGCAAGGTCCAATATTTTAAGGGTTGGGTTGGTGGGAGTTTCCAGATAAACAACATCGCAACCCTGTAAAATTTCATGTTCAATTTCAGCATAGTTAGTGGTTTCACACAGACAAACATCAACCCCCATACGCGGTAAAAATTCTTCAAAGATTTTATTGGTCCCACCATAGCTATCACGGGTTGAAACGACCCGCTTCCCCTGAGATAAAAAACTGTACAACACACTGCTGATCACCGCCATACCACTGCTGAAGGCGACTGCGGACTCGGCCGATTCAAGCTCGCACAACTTCTGCTCCAGCGCTTCCACTGTAGGATTCGACATACGGCTATAGATAAAGCCCGGTTCCTCCCCCTGAGCCACATCATGCCAGACATCAATATCGTTATAGGCATAAGCGGCACTGGTGACAATCGGCACTTGAGTCGCCCGATAAGGGAGGTTTTCTTGCTCTCCACCCCATACCACCCTGGTGCTATCACCTTTCAAAGCCAGGCCCGTTGCCTTTTTTTCAATCTTCATAAATGCGACTACCTCATACCGTTCTAAAAACATCGCAAGACAACAAGGGTTTGATAGTTTCCTCCCTGAGAACCTGAAAATGTGATGAGTCTTGCCCTGAAGTTTTATTTCGATCCTTGAACTTTTTCGGTTCCAATATAGCGAAAATGGACAAAGTTCAGTAACGATGCAATACACCCCTAAGGGTATTATTTTTTAATGCCTTACACCGTAATAAACGGCATATTCGATCGAAATCAATAAGCAAAGAACATTTCAGCGCCAGAATAGTCATATAGCCATTAGATAAAAAATTTTATTAACATGTAGCCAGAATGAGTTGATAACATATCTATTAAGTCTCATGGGAAGCATAAAAAGCCGGTATCAAACCGGCTTTTTCTTATTCTGTTTTCAACGTGTATTACTGGATATTTTTCATCCAGGTATGAGACTCAAACCATTTACTATAGATACGCTGGTAAGTGCCATCACCTTTAATACGTTTCAGATAGTTATTCAAAAAGTTAACAAAGGTTACGCTGTCGTGACGTACTGCCCAGCCCAAAGGCTCATAGGTGAATGGAGTGTTGAGGTGAAATACACTATCTTTGTGCTCTGCAGCATAGATCGCGTTATAGGGCAGATCATACACAAAGGCGTCTGCCTTGCCATTCTTAACCTGAAGCGCTGCGTCTGCAGAGGTTTCAAACAGATTCAGGGTTGCCTTTGGCAGATACTTCTGCGCAGCCTCTGCACCTGTTGTGCCTAACTGAGATGAGATCGTATATTTAGGGTCATTCAGATCTCTATAGCTCTTCACTACCCCTTTTAACTCAGGCGATAGCAGTACCGTTTGACCGATTTCCAGGTACGGATCAGAAAATAGCACCTGAAGATTACGCAGCGGCGTCACCGTCATGCCACCGATAATCACTTCACATTTACCGGTTTGTAGAGCAGGGATAATACCGTCCCAGGCCGTATTTACCGGCACAAACTTAACTTTCATGGAACGGGCCATATGCCTGGCAATATCAATATCAAAACCGATAAACTGACCATTTTTTGCCTTCATTTCGAAGGGCACATAACCCGCTTCAAAACAGACTCTTAGCTCACCCGTTTCCTGAATTTTATTGATCGCAGAGTTATCTGTAGCCGCTTGAACTGAAACAGATGTTAAGGCAGTCCCCATCAGAGTTGTGCTCAGCAACACGTTTTTCAGTAATTTTTTCATGTTAAAAGTCCTTAAAAATGACAGAACAAAATATTCAGCGACGATGCTCCCTCCCCATAAGAGGCAATGATCGGATGTTTTGTCCTGCAATAAAGTGGAAGAGGGTGCTTAAACTGACGTCAGATGTTTTGATAATTGAGCGATATGCTCAGGGCCAATACCACAACAGCCACCAATTAAACTAGCCCCTTGCGATTGCCACTGTTTTGCCCATTCCAGATAAGACTGTGGCGTCAGGTCAGCACGCAGTTCATCCAATCCATCATTAGCGGTGGCATCTTTTGGCTGTGGCGGGAAAGCATTGGCATAAGCACCAATTCGAATACCCCTCAGCTGCAAATCATCCAGCGTCTGACGGGCCACGACAATCGCATCAGAAATGGTTTCCGGCTGGCTACAGTTAAACAGGATCGCACTGACTCCTGCCTTAGCCATAGTAGTCACCGCCTCGGCTACGGTTTCACCGGAACGCAGTAATGGCGTCTCTGTCGGCTCAGAATCTTCCAGAGTAAAAGATAACCAAACCGGTTTATTCTGTGGATTATGCTGATCAATAATGGTTTTGATACTACAAGCTTCAGCAACCAGGCTTTGCGTTTCACACAACCACAGATCGATATCTGCTGACAGAGCTTCAACCAGAGGTGTCGCGATATCAATGACCTTATCAGCCTGATACAGATCCGCACGATAGGAACCAAAAAGAGGGGGGATAGAGCCCGCAACCAGAACACTTTCACCACTTTCTTGTACTGCGGCACGGGCTTCTCTCACTGCAGATTGAGCTAAAGATTTGCCCTGTTCCGCAAAACGGGTTTCACCAATGTGAAAAGGTACCAGAGCATAACTGTTGGTAGTAATTACCCGGGCACCACTGCGTATAAAGTCTTTGTGGACTTCTTTTACAATGTCCGGTGCTTCTATCATAGCCAGTGCGGACCACTCTGGTTGTTGAAAAGGGGCGCCGCGACGTTCAAGTTCCCGCCCCATGCCACCATCAAGAATAGTGATGTTAAAACTGCTCACAATAAGTATTCCTTAGAACTAAGGCCTGAAACAAATATTGCCCCATCAAAACGATACCGCATTTATCTGAAGGCAATAACATAGCGTAGTATATTTATTCGAACGTATGTCAGATCAACAATACACCTGTCAATATTAATAAAATAAAATATTTTTGTAATATGTAAAAGCTGCTAAAAACCAACGTAATGCATATAAGTTTATAAGGGTATCGAATTAAAAGAGTTTTCCCATTAAAAAAGCATTGTCTTTCAATTAATATATTAATGCCTGAATGATGTTGGTGTTAATTTGAATAACTACGTCAAGGCTATTTTTCAGAGTGTAAAAAATACGTAAACCCCCCCCTTTTCCTGCCAATTCAAGTTAATGTTTCCTGCCAGAGGAAGGCTTTCCATCAATGAAAGATATCATTTTATGAGATATACCAAAGCGTTTAGCCTGATTTGCGCTAAGTTTTGAGAGCTAATAAGTACTTCAATATAAGTATTTATTACCTCCGGCTAGTGGCCTGAGAGGCAAAAGTTATAAATATCGAAAAATTTTTATGCAGGCACTTCATTCGTAAGGGGGAATAGATGACGTGACGTGGTCAAGCAAATACTACCAGTCCAGTTAAGCGGCTTCCTGTAGTCGATAAAATTCCCGTTCACAGTCATTAGGGCTCATATAACCCAGATATGAGTGAAGTCGCTTTTCGTTGTAATACATTACGATATACTCCCGTATATCCGCTATGGCTTCTTGCCGGGTTTGATAATGACGCCACTGTACCCGCTCCTGCTTCAATGTGCCGAAGAAACTCTCAGCAACAGCATTATCCCAGCAGTTTCCTTTACGACTCATACTACCTGTAAAACCATTCTTATCTATCAGCCTTCGGTACGCATGACTGGCATACTGTGATCCCTGATCTGAATGAATAATCAGCCCTTGCGCTGGTTTCCTTCGCCAGATAGCCATTGTCAGTGCATCACAGACTAATCGAGCGGTCATCCGCTTATCCATACTCCAGCCAACCACTTTGCGTGAGTACAGATCGATGATAACGGCCAGATACAACCAGCCTTCATTTGTCCAGATATAAGTAATATCTCCGACATAAGCCTGATTGGGATTCTCAACCCGAAAATGTCTGTCCAGAACATTATCGTAGACCTGCTTATTATGTTCACTGTTGGTGGTTACCCTGAACTTCTTGCGCTGCCTGACTTCCACTTTTGCCGCTTTCATCAGGCGACGGGCCTCACCCCGACTGACCGGATAGTGATGATCTGCCAGCGACTTTATAATCCTGTTCGAGTACCAATGAAATGGCATCCCGCTTAAATTCTTTGGTGTAACTTTTTCTGGCCATTATTTTCTCTCCAGTTAATGAAATTATCCTTAACTGGACTGGTTACATCTATTAGACCACCTCACTTTCCAGTCACTGAGTAACCTCACCAGCAGGCCTTCTGTAACCGCTTGCTGGCAATACATCAGAGGGACCCGGATGATGCCATTGCCTGCCAGAGCACCGGCGACCAGAGGTTGCCCATTCTTACTTTCCAGATAACCATCAATCGTAATATCCTGCTGCTGTTCAGGGTTCTGCACTGACTGAAAGCTCCAGCGTCTGACCGAGCCTGTCAGGCAGCGATGCTGAATCAGATCTCTGGGGTGATCTGGTGAGCCTGAGCGCTGAATATAAGCCGGGCTGGCCAGGGTAACAATTTCGATATCCATAAGCGGTCTGGCAACAAAACCGGCATCTTCCAGATTGCCCATCCGAAAAGCGATATCAAATTCATCCTCAATCAGGTCAACCCTGTGGCTACTGAAATCCAGGTTGACTCTCACATCAGGATAAAGGGCCATAAAGTCGGCCACGTAACGTGCGATAATCTATTCACCAATATAACCTCCGACTTCGCAACCGGACTTTCTGCAGTCCGTTGATACCTTTTGTTTCCCTGCTGTTAAACCCGTGACTGAGCGTTTATCTTGCTACCTCAAGAATGATCGTGATGGGGATCTTGATATGAATTATCAGATTGTAGCAGAGCAGGCCCGGGTCGCTGGGTTAGCGGCCTACGTTTGTTAAGACAGATAACCTGATTAGCTCAGTGTTCTGAATCCGTATATGGTTTTCTTACTAATATTTGCATCTCTAATTGCTGATGTTTATAGCTGTATTGTAGTTTCTCCTATTCATGGGAGGCTGCCCCGTGTGGCCCTGCTGAGCACATTGATTGACAAAAACATGCCGTAGTTGTTTCAGATCATGTCTCGGTTATTGCAGCTAAGGTAATGGTTTCGAAAAATCTGGTGCAGCAGCACACAACTGGTCATAAATAGCTTCAAATCCTTTCGTCCTCTCAGATTCAGGCAAAATTATACCGTGCAGTTGTGAACGCAGTTCATCCCATCTTGCATCCAGCACTTGCCAGTTGTATTCATCATAAGTGCCTTTGAAAATAACTGGTTTTATTTCAATGAATGGCAGCTCTGTTTTACTCTGTTCTGCCAATGTATCTTTATCAGCTTGATAGATCTCAAACTCTTTTTCCCAGCGAGAGCCTAAGCGATCAATACGTCCAATCTGTTGTTCAACCACACCGGGGTTCCATTCAGGATGTAATAGATACACTACCCGACATGCCTGATGCAGATTCAGGCCTTCCCGGCCTACTACAGATTGAGCCACAATAACCTTGGGGTTACTGTGCTGGCGGTTAAAGCCCATTTGCATCACTCTGCGACTATGAGCTGCTGTACCACCATACATTAGCCTTGCCATTCCGCCACGCACATGAGCAAACTCAGTGATCACACGCTCTTCAATGGTTGGCCACAGATCTCTGGCTTCTTCCGCATCCAACTCGCCATCACCATTTTCATCGCCCTCATGCTTTGCCGTTACAACATTCATAAGGTCATTGAAACCAGTTGCTAACTCTTCTGGGGTAAAGTCCAAACCCTCTTTATCAATTAACTCGAAAATGGCATTGGCAAACGGCGTTAAGCAATTTTTCTCCTGATCTTGCTGATTATTTACCGAGGTTTTAAAGGCATCAAAAAGTTGGCCAGTCCGGACATCCAATTGATTCCGCGCCAGCTCTATCCGGTCTAACAGATCCTCTTTTGCTTTATCAACCTGGCGACTGTTTTTGTTATATTGTTGTGCTAAAAGCTGATTAACTTTTTCAACATCCCATTCTAGCTCTAACTGCTTAAGGGCGATCTCAACGGCCTTAACTTCAGATTCAATATTGTGCTCACCATCGCCCATATGAATCTTACTCTGAGGCCAATAACGCTCTTCTTTTAAGCTTATCAGCATGGCCCGTGCATTAAGTAAATTCACCAATGCCCGCATAGGTCGGGTCATTTTGCCAAAGACCAAAACCTTCTGACCATTGGACAAATCCTGCTCAATTTCTTCAATCACCTTTAAAATTGCCGGATGCTTGTATAGCGATTCCTCTCCGCTATCAAATGCATTCGCAATACAAGACTTCCACCAGGCCTGCCGCTGAGCCTTTTTATCCGTCAGTGCCTGCTCATCTGTTTCAAGTGCCTCATCTTCCCCTGAGACTCCTGAAGCGTTTAAAGACTTATCAATAATGCCTGCAATACCATGGCCATTAGCCAATGTCAGTCGGGCTCGCTTTGATGTGGAATCGGTCTGCATACTGGATGATGCAGACAACCCTTCAACGGCACAGACAATTCTCTTCCATTCAGCAGACAAGGTCTTAATTTCTACATTAACGGGGGTTTCCTTTCTGTAGCCATTGATTGATAAGCCCGATTCCTTATGGAACTTCTGAATGGTTTCATCCTGACGTTTGTCACGTCTTAATAGATAAGGTGATAAAGCCGCTTCAAACTGCTTAGCTGCGTGTTTAAAATCCTCACGCCCTTTTTCGTCGGCACGCCAGCTTTGTTTAAGCCTGGTAACTGCCTGAGCATATTCCTGTACAGACTCCAGAATGTGCTCTTGTTTAGCAGGGTCCAACTCAATGCGGTTCAGCATATCTCTCCATTGCCCAACCCCTAATTCAACAGGTGTAGCTGTCATAGCAAGGTGTCTGGCGTGGACTGATTTAATCGCGATACGGTTTAAAATTGTGCTGAGGCTACTGTCTTCGCTCCTGCTCTTATGCGCCTCATCAATAACTATCAGATCAAACTCACCCAAGCCAAGGCCAACGGCCTTTTCTAATAGATCGCGGTTTTCACTACCGGAGGAGAAACTATCACCTCCAAAAGAGTTTTTACCCCAACTAAAATTCTCTCCAATAAAATCAAGCGTTTCTTTCACAACATGATCTTCAGGAAGATCCTTAGCACCATCAACTATGTGTTCAGCACAGACCTTAGCTCTATTTGATACCAAGTCATTATGAGAGTAATAGCCATTGGGCAGACGTTTTTTTAAATCTATTTTTTTACGCCATTGGGCATAGATCTCAGGTAACAGCGCCCATCGGCTTGAGCTAGAACTAGCTCCCATACGCCAACTAGCAAAATTTTGCGATAAAATAACAACCTTCTCTTTATCCCAGGGCTCAGCTTTCTCCTTGCTTTCATATGCAGCAAGAAATCCCCACAAGCTTTTTATCACAGTCTTCGGAGCAAGGTCCTTAGCCCTGTCATTCAACTCACCTTGCCACTGAAAGCCCAATGTTGTTGGCACTACAACTAAAACCCGGCCACCGGCTTTCTTCACAGCACGAATCAGCTCAACAGCTATACGGGTTTTACCCATTCCGACTTCATCAGCAATAATAACGCCTGACTCAGGTATTCTTTTAACCAGGCTATGCACACTGCGTTTTTGACCGGCATTAAGCCTGTCATTACTCTCCAGTGTTTTTAACACATGTTTGGAAACTTTTTCCCATCCCTTAAAACTCATTTTATCGTCCTAATTTTGCTAACGTTTCAAGCCCGAGTTTCTCTTCCAGCCGTTTGAGTAATAGGTCATAGCCCAGGCCTTCATCTGTCTTTGCATTTTCGGCATATACAGGCCTGAAAGGGCTCTCCCACAAAGGTGATAAAGGGTTGATCTCTATCCCCTTAAAGAAAGCAAATATTTCATCACTTTTTAGCTGCTCAAAGGTTTGCTCCAAACGTGTACACCATTGAGACCAGTCTTTTTGAGGTACTGATGTTTGTTTTTCAGCAATTAACTCAATCAATGACATCATGCGATTGATGTAATAACTCTTTTTCGGGCTAGCGACACTATCAGTTTGGGACATTTCGCCCATATCCCGCTCGCCCACACCTTCTTCACCTTCATCCGCAGGCAATAATGGGAATGAACTGAACACGTGCCAGGCATCATCCAGATCTAACTCAGGCAATTCACTGGCTGCAATGCGACCATATTCATCAATAACAGGGATCAGTTCTTTATGGTCGGTACCATTATGCTGCCAGCACAGCGTAAGTTGTCTGGGTTGTTTATCAAACCAATGCAGTTCCTGTTCATTAACCTGCTCATATTTCTCAGGAGCTACATCGGAAAAGGTCAAATCACTGGTTAAAGGTGCATTAGGTTTTAAAACAAATTTATCGTCCAGCGTTTCTTTAATACAGAAATAAGCGATAGGTGAAGCGATATAGAGAGAATCATGCTCCTGCATATCACTGCCCACAGCCAGAGATATAGACTCTTCAATATATTGCCCATCCTCCCAGGAAATAGGTAGCTGATTACTGATACAGCTTTCAGGATCTTCATTACCAAACCATGTCAGCCCCTGAGGAGCAAATACCACTCCAGCTTCAAGATTGCCTCCTGAAGGGGACGCTTTCTGCTTAAAGCCAGGGCCCGTTAAATTCCCTGATCCCAGGTAAATCCATGGACGCTTACACTCATCCTGATCGGAAACCTCTTTAGCGGAAAAAATAAACTTGGCATGTAAGTCACGGGCTGCTGGATTATTCTTATAAACAGGATCATAAGCAGATAAAACACCCCAGCCGGCTTCTTGAAGGCTCTCAAGATTCGCAGCAATCGCCTGACACCCTTTAGGGTTAACAACAATATCTTTTTCGGCGCTTTTAGTTAACAAGCCATGCTCTGACAAATGGGAATGTATATCAGCAATTACAGAAGGTACTTCACCCGTTTTCTCTCCTCCCTGATAGAAACCTGACCCCAAAGCCAGATAATTTCGTTTTTTGCTTCCAGCATGCTCTGCAACCTGATCCGCCAGCTGTGATAATAATGAAGACTGCCTGTTATCAAAAAAGCGCGGTTTAAAACCTTCTACCGCTTTTACGCTATCCAATAGCTGGTGGAATTGTTCAAAACGTGACTGTGTTACAGACACGGCACCTTGAGAGTTGCTTGCATTAAAAATATGGCTATCAAAATGACTCAAGGTATGGGTCAAAAACCTGTAAGCCGCAGCAAAATCCGTACTGTTTTGCTCATCCGGCTGATCAAAAGCCAAATCAATTGACCAGACAAGGTCCAAGCTGTCTTCCAGAGTTTGTCGGGTCCAGTTACCGGTAGAAACAATTAAACGAGCACTATAGTCATCTGTTTCAATCCCTTTAAACAGCAAAATAGCCACTTTGGCATGTAATAGATTAAAGGATTTAGATGTCTCACGCTTAAGGGGGAGATGTAAAAGCCCATAACAATTAGTCATGGAGATTTGAGGGTGGTTAGGGTCCAACATCAAGGCAAGAGATCCACTGCCTTCACGGGCTCTTTGCGCCTGTATATTCAGGGTGAACTTTTCCAGTGCATCATTGAAAAAGTCACTGTCAGCAGAATACCCTGTGATCAAGCCAAACTCACCTTTCTGCCCTTCTGGCGGGGTAAAATAACTGACTAAAGACGGTGCTATTTGCTTACTCATCTGGGGCTTCTTCCTTGTCTAACCAAGTATCTAATCGATTTTCAAAATCAAGGTTTAATACATACATATTCCAAACCCTGAAAGAGATCCCGCTGGGGAACAAACGTTTATGCACTTCCTCATCATCAGACTCAACACTATCCGGTTTACCAAATGCCTGAGCTGGAACAATCAGGTCGCCACGGTTACGCAGAACCACATTGTCCCGTGCAACCAGATACCGGATTACCTCCTGCTCACTGGGAGATGCACAGGCCTGAGCAAACTTTGTCGCAGCTTTGTTAGCAATGGGGTCATGCTCCAGGCTTAAAAACTTTTCTGCAGCCTCTTTCAGAGCAGTAAGTACGGTTTTGATATCACTTGAGAGCACTTGGTTTAAATCAAGCTGACAGGGATTAAGCAGACCGATCTCTGCTTCAATCACGTTTAACAGATCAAGCGCTTTATCACGTAATAAAAAGAAAAGGGCACCGCTTTGCAGATCCTTAAAGTGTTCGGTCTCGATACAACCGGGGTTTTGCCATAAGTCAGGTTCACTAGGTTTGGCAGATGCCACCCAATCAAGAACTCCCCGTCGCCGTGAAACTGCGTCCGGTGCTCCACTTAAAAGAGCTTGTTTAAAGATATTTAAAGCCTGGTCATTGAGGCGAACTAAAGGAGACAGTGCTTTGATTAAACCAGGTCGATTCACTGGCAAACATTTATGTTTATATTCACCCAGCACCCAATTGATTAAGTACTTTTGAATTTTCAAACGGTCGCAGCTTAGATCAACACAACCAGCATCAATAAAATCTTGTCCCTGTTGGCTTAAAGTAAAGCTATTAAAACGTTCACCTGTTGATTCAACCAACCCCAAACCAGGCAGGGCCTGTACAGTACTCATACGCATTGGCTGAGTAACATAGATATTATTAGCACTGAACGCCTTATAGGATAGATCTTTTTGCCCCTGTAACTTGGTACTCCCTCGTAGACGTTCATCAGACTGCCAGCCATTGCTCTCATAAGCTAAAAAGCAGGCTAAGGCTTCAATAGCATTAGTGACCTGAATATTACTGACATTTAGGCCTTCTTTTCTTGCTTCCTTAGCGATACCTATACCCAGGCATGCCAAAAAAACGGTCTTCACATGTCTGACACTACCTAACTGGGGTACTGCCAGATCATTAAATCTTCGAACCACTGAGCTTAGCCCTAGTGTTCTTGTCCGCCTTTGAGATACTACTTTTTCAGGCCCTGATAATCCCCACAGCATAGAACATTCCTTTGGCTGTAAAATATGTTTTGAAAGATGAGAAAGGTTTGCAATGTAGTTTAATTAACCTGGAAAGATGATGTAAGAAGATATTATCTAAATGCTACATTTCAGGTGGTTGACACGGTCGAAGATATACTGTTGGAGGCGATAATCTGGTAGGTGATAATATTACGACAGTTGGGGTGTTATTCATTACAGGAGGGTTGTGCTTACCCTCCTGTTAGATCTCTGTTGAGAGAAGATTACTTACTGGCCCCAATTTTCGATAATTTCAACAAAACGGCTCAGGAACAGGTTGGTCTGGAATGCATCCAGCGCCCGGTGATCAATACTCAGAGAAACATAGCATTTCGGACGAATGCGCATCTCGTCTTCGCCATTGATGGTTTCAACCACCACACGCTTTTCCAGTTTACCAATGCCCAGAATAGCCACCTGAGGCTGATTGATAATAATCGGTGTAGCAAACAGGCTACCGCTGACGCCGTGGTTAGAAATGGTGAAGGTGCCACCTTTCATATCTGCTGCTGTCAGTTTGCCTGAGCGTGCTCTTTCTGTTTGCTGCTGCAGTGCTGTGGCAATCTGGAACAGGTTCATGTCCTGTACTTTTCTCACTACAGGTACGACCAGACCATCATCGCCCAGAGCCGTGCCGACACCGATATTAACGTCCTCAAAAATTTCCAGCGCTTCTTCGTGGAAACGGGCATTGACAGCCGGTACGGTTTCCATCGCTTTAGCGGCTGCAGACAGGAAGTAGGCGGTAAACGTCAGGTTTACACCGGCTTCATTAAAGCCCATCTTGCACTGTTTACGGTGCTCAATGATATTGCCCATATCCATTTCAAACACACTGGTCACATGAGGTGATGTGTGCAGCAGGCTATCGACCATGTGATTGGCAATGGCCTTGCGCATTGAAGTATGAGGCACCATACGGCTCGGAATATCTGAACTGGCCTGAGGGGCAGTAACCGGAGCAACAGGTTTCGCAGGCGTGGGTACTGCGACGACCTGAGCCGCTTGTTGAGCCTGAGGTGATTTCAGATAGGCCAGAACATCATCACGGGTCACACGACCGCCGCGACCACTGCCTGTGATCAGGTCAATATTCAGCTGATGTTCTTTCAGCAGGCGACGAACCACCGGGCCGATCAGATGACGGGCGCTGCGTTCACCGGATACTGCCGGAGTAACCGCCACTGGAGCCGTAGTAACAGGTACGGCATGGGCTACAGAGGCAACGGCAGCCACCGGAGCCATTGCAGGTGCAGAGGCATTAACAGCCTGTAGCTGACCCAGGATACTACCCGCTTCTACTTCTTCACCAATCTGACGGGATTTCACCATCAGTACACCATCAGCCGGAGCAGTGATCTCCATTGTGACCTTATCTGTCTCCAGTTCAATAACAGGATCACCGGCTTTTACAGTGGCGCCGATCTCCACATGCCAGGCCGCTACCTTAGCTGCAGTACCTTCCAGCTGATCGGCAGGCAGCTCAATATCGACCAGTTCTGTAGCTTGTTGAACAGGGGCGGAATTCTGTGCCTGTGCAGGTACGCTGCCCTGACTTTCAACGACTGATAGCTGAGGTGCAGCAGCAGGTGCTTTGCCAGAGATCAGTCCCAGCGTCACACCTTCAGCCACATCTTCACCCGGAATCGCCATGATTTTAGCGATTACTCCGTCCGCTTCAGCACAGACCTCCATAGTAACCTTGTCGGTTTCCAGTTCCAGCAGGGGCATGCCCTGGGTTACCAGATCACCTTCTGCCACCAGCCAGTGCGACACCTTGGCTGTGGTGCCTTCCAGAGAGTCGGCTGGCAGGGTAATGTTAATAGATTCACTCATTGCTCAACCCCCATTAAATTTCGATCAGATTCTTCATCGCATCAGCAATACGTTCCTCATTCGGAACCGCTTTGTTCAGCAGATGGATGTTATGAGGGTTAGGTACGTCAGGCATGGTCAGACGCTGAATCGGTGCATCCAGATCAAAGAACACTTCGTCTGTCAGGGTGGCTGCAATTTCAGCACCGAAACCCGCGGTACGGTTATCTTCGTGCACGATCAGACAGCGACCGGTTTTCACTACGGATTGAGTGACAGTCTCTTTGTCCCAGGGTTGTAGTGTACGCAGGTCGATCACTTCGATATCCAGGTCAAGGCTGTCCGCCGCTTTTTCACAGCGTTCAACCATAGCGCCCCAGCATACAACTGTCAGCTTAGAACCTTCGCGCAGGATTTTTGCCTGACCGAATGGAATAACAAAATCATCACCCGGATAAGGACGACGGGCCCAGCTGTTATCCAGCAGAGTGCGGTGCTCAAAGAAGATCGTTGGGTTGTTATCACGCAGGGCATAACGCAACAGGCCGACTGCATCTTCTGCGTTGGATGGCATCGCCAGCTGCCAGCCGACTTTGTGTGCCCACTCCACCTCATCACACATGGAGTGCCATGGATCACCACGGCGGGCAAAACCACCTGGAATGCGGACAACCATAGGGGCTGCAAACTGGTTGTTGGTGCGCCAGCGCATAATACCGGTATCGGTCAGCTGCTCAGCCGCAGGCTCAGCATACTTACGGAACTGAATTTCAGGTACTGGCATCAGGCCGCTCAGCGCCATACCTACAGAGCGACCGATAATGCCTTCTTCTGACAGACTGGTATCGAATACCCTGTGATCACCGAATTTTTCGTTCAGGCCCAGAGTGGCGCCGTGTACACCACCTTTAGGACCAACATCTTCACCGAATACCAGCACTTTCGGGTTGGTTGCCAGTTCAAAATCCAGAGTCTTACGAATCGCGGTCAGCATATTCAGACGAGCACCTTCCGGTTTCGCCACCGGGCTGGATTGTGGGAACTGATAGCCATCGGCTGCCAGACCACCACGCAGCTGTACCGGGCCTTCCTCGGCGTAAACGTAACGGGTCAGATTATCCGGATCAGGCTCAGGACGCAGCTTGCCACGCTCAACCGACGCTTTAATGGTGTCGTAGCTTTCCTGTTCCAGCTGATTCCAGCTGTCTTCTGTGAAAATACCTTCGCTGATCAGGTGAGCTTTCAGCTTCGGCAGAGGATCACGGGCCTGTTCGTCGGCAATAAAATCTTCAGATTTATAGGTCTGAGTATCCTGGAAAGTGTGGCCGCAGAGACGAGGGACTTTCAGGCGCAGCAGGCAGGTCCCCTGACCTGAACGTACATAGTCAACCGCTTCCTGAATCAGCGCCGGTGTCTGAACCGGATCGGTACCGTCGCCATCAATAATCTTCAGGTTTTTATAGGCTGCCAGGTTTGCCACCTGATCACCACCCGGAGTCTGTACTTCCTGAGGTACTGAGATGCCGTAACCGTTATCTTCGATATAGAACAGGTGTGGCAGATTATTGGTGGTCGAAATGTTCAGCGCCGCCCAGAAACCACTGGTAGACATTGAGGAATCACCACCCATAGAGACAGCAACAGCGCCTGTGTAGCTATCGTCTTTCAGCTCATCACGCTGATAGACAATAGACTGTGCCCAGCCGGAAATCGGTGAATACTGTGCGCCCACACCGCCACACATCGGGAACAGCATCGCGCCTTTGCGCTCTGGGTTCGGGTAGCTGCACACGACACCGATATCACGGCCATCGCTGTAACCACCTGCTTTTGCCATAGGAGAAGCAACCACTTCATCCAGTTCAATACCCAGACTCATCACAAAAGGACGAGAACGGTAGTAGCCAGTGGCAGCGTCGTGTGGGTGAGTCAGTAAAGAGCCCAGCAGGATCTGAGCAAAGTCATGACCGCGAGCAGAGAACTGGTTGAATACCAGTTTCGCGGGAACCAGTTCTTTTTCTTCAATATCATCTAATGCACGGGACTGTAACATCAGACGACTGACGTTGACCCAGTCAACGGCCTGGCTGGCTGTAGCGTGAGAATCGTGTTTTTCAGCAGCAAGGTTCATAGTGAATACCACTTTCTTGTAATTTATTTTTCAGAATTTCTGCATAAATGTTTCGCATCTTTTGATAATTTTAGTTAAAGGTCCGAGAAATTATCTTTCTAAATACAGACTGATTTGACATCATTGAGAAATGAAATTTCTCAAAACTGAGGTTCAGAGAAACATATGATTCTTGATGACTTTGATGTGGCAATTCTTGCTGCTTTGCAACGCAATGGACGTTTAAGCAATCGTGAGCTGGCGGATCAGATTGGCCTGTCTGCAGCACCTTGCTGGAGACGGCTGAAAAAGCTGGAAGAAGAGGGCTATATTAAGAACTACACTGCTGAGTTGGCGCCGGAAAAGGTGAATCTGAATATTGTCGCCTTCGCACAGATATCCATGGATAATCATCACCCGGAAACCCTGGAATCTTTTCTGGCTGTGGTCAGGGATTGCCCGGAAATTCAGGAGTGTCATTCGGTAAGTGGACAGTGTGATTATCTGTTGAAAATTGTCACTCGGGATATGAACTCTTATGAAGAGCTGTTAAGTAAACACCTGTTACTGGCTCATGGTATTCGTTCTACCAGTACTATTTTTTCGATGAAGCAGCCAAAAATATCCAGGGAGTTACCTTTATATGAAGGATTGAAAGGTAATAACCGATAAGCTGATCCGGATACCTTCAGGGTATCCGGGCAGACAGATCGCCCCGGTTATGTGACGATGATTTAACCGGTTACCTGTTCAATCCAGTCCTGCAGGTTATAGTAATTAGTAATCCGGGCGACTTTACCGGACCGGATCTCAAAGAAAGCACCGGCAGGCAGATCATAAGTCTGGCCATTAGCTTCTGGTAAACCTTCATCGGTGGTTAAATATTCACCCAGTACTCTGAATTCAACGGCCGCTCTGTCACCGGTATCATTGGTGGTAATTGAGATATCAACGATCTGTTCACGATAATGGCGATTCATTCGTGTCATAAAAGCCGCAAAGGCATCACGGCCTGTTTCCCGCGTCCCCTGATTAATATCGTGAACGACATCATCAGTTAGCAGGCTCAGAAAATGCTCCATATCCTGGCGGTTAAAAGCCTCGTAATATTGCTGGAGCAGATTAAATGTATCCTGATTCATCTCTGAACTCTCTGAATGGTAAAGACATAACGTAACAGATGATCATAGCAAGTCCGGAGTGACAGCTTTTGTCTGTGTGCGACGTTTTATCCCGGTTATTGGCCTCAGTCTGTTAAGTCGTTTTTCAGCTATTTGCTGAAGTAGTGGATGAGAAGAAGAGATGGAGCAGACAGGAAAGTCCTGTTTCAGATACTTGTATTTTTATACAGTATCTTTGCTATACTCGCGACAATACAGGTAACACATTATTCGGTCGGGGAAAGAGGTTATGGAAAAGTTTGAGCTGATTTATCAGAGAGCGGCAGAGCGCAAAGGCGGAGAAGCTCAGCTGGAAAGCCTGTTGCCTGAAGTTCTGACGCCAGACCAGCTGGCCGGGCTGGATGATAGTCGTTATCTGGCGCAGTTCTCTAAATCTGTATTTCAGTCAGGGTTTGTCTGGCGAGTGGTTGAGCAGAAGTGGCCGGATTTTGAAGAGGTCTTTTTTAATTTTGACCCTCAGACTCTGTTGCTGCTGAGTGATGAACAATGGGAGCAGAAAGGCAAGGATACACGGATTATCCGTAACATGAGCAAGGTGATGACGATTAAGCATAATGCTCAGATGATCTGGGATATGCAGACAGAGCATGGCTCTTTTGCTCACTTTATTGCTCAGTGGCCTGAAGAGGATATTGTCGGATTATGGCTGTTTCTGAAAAAGCGAGGCAAGCGTCTGGGAGGAAATACCGGGCCTTATGCACTGAGACAGCTGGGTAAAGATACGTTTATTTTTTCATCGGATGTCTGGGCATATCTGAAAGCCCATAAGATTGTTTCTGCCAGCAGTGCAACCAGTCAGAGAGCGATGAAAGAAGCTCAGGAAGCTTTTAATACCTGGCATCAGCAGTCTGGTCGCAGCTTGTCGCAAATCAGCCGTATTCTTGCTATGAGTACAGGTGACAATTATCTGTAAGCCTGTGGTCATTTCTTACCTTAACAGATAAAAATAGAGACAATTTTCATTGTCTCTATTCTGGTGTCAGGCCAGAGCCCATTCTACCGCTTTCTCAGCATGTATCGAGGTTGTGTCATACAGAGGCACGTTCGTATCCTTCTGCTGAATTAACAAAGCGATTTCAGTGCAACCCAGAATGACGGCCTGAACCCCCTGTTGATGGAGCTTTGCGATGACCTGCTGGTAAATCTCACGGGACTCTGGCCGGATAATACCCTGACATAATTCCTGATAGATAATACGGTGTACTGATTCACGATCCGTCAGATCCGGTACTGTGACTCTGATATCGTATTTTTCCTGCAGGCGTCCTTTATAAAAATCTTCTTCCATTGTGAAACGTGTTCCCAGCAAACCGACATGATGAATGTTATCTGCCAGTAGCTTTTCTGCTGTTGCATCAGCAATATGCAGTAGAGGGATCTGAACCGCGGCTTCAATTTCGTCAGCCACCTTGTGCATTGTGTTGGTACCTATCATAAGAAAATCAGAGCCACCGGCCTCGATATTACTGGCAGCCTGACTCAGAATACGGGCTGTTTCTGACCAGTTACCTGTATGTTGTAACTGTTCTATCGGGGCAAAATCCACACTGTAAAGACAGATTTGTGCTGAGTGGAGCCCTCCTAAGCGGGCTTTTATGCCTTCGTTCAGAATACGGTAATAGCTCTGAGTAGATTCCCAGCTCATTCCGCCAAGTAAGCCAATCGTTTTCATAATATCTCCTTTGTTTTTCCTGTAATGATCATCCGTTATCTCAGCTGATTACAAACCATACGGATGCTGCCGTTAGTGATGCCATCGCCTTATTAAAGCGATGACGGGCTTTTTCCTGGCTCAGAAAGCGGCCGATGGCGCTGCCAAAACCAGCCCAGGCATTCTGAGTCAGATTCATTACGCAGAAAGCCACCAGTACAATCTGGGTTACTGAATACCAGTAGTCTTCACCGGCAACAGAGAAGGCCGATACCATAGAGAGTGACATAACCCAGGCTTTAGGGTTCAGGTATTGAAACAGAGCAGCTTCTATCAATGTAATGGGTTGTTCTTCTTTATCTGCTTCAGCCATGCCCCGGCTGTGCAGTATTTTCCATGCCAGCCAGATCAGATAACCGGCTCCGGCAATTTTCAGCATCTGATGCAACACCGGCCATTGTTGAAACAGTACACCTAACCCGGCTGCGACCAGGATGATCTGCGAAGCCATGCCCAGAATAATGCCGTATATGGCAGGCAAAGTACGACGATAGCCAAAGCGCGCCCCGGTGGCCGTCAGAATTATGTTATTCGGACCTGGTGTACCGGCCGTAGATAACACGAACAGAGCCAGAGGCAGATAAAAACTGCTGAGTGACAGTATGTTCAAGTGTTCTGTGGAGGATTCCATGCTTGTATCCCTCTGATACTTATTGGACAATTCAGATTGTATCAATACAATTAGATTGAATTATCAATACAATGCATTGTCACTATAGTTTTATGGGTACAATTTTGGCAATAGTTTTATTGTTATGGTGACAATGGGTGGTTGTACACCACAGGGTATGAGAAGGATGCCACTTATCCTGTGCAACAGAGAGAACGATCATGTGGAATCCGGATTTATCCGATTATAACGGTCCCCGGTATATTGCTATTGCGGATGCGATGTCTGATGCGATTAAGTCCGGGGAGCTGAATGATGGTGACCGTTTACCGACTCACCGGGCGCTGGCAGATCAACTGGGAGTAACGGTTGGTACGATTACCAGAGCTTATACTGAGGCCGAACGTCGGGGATTTGTGAATGCCCGTGTTGGACGAGGGACATTTATTGCTACTCAGCATAAACAGGGACAGCGTTTTCGAATTACCGGTGAAACTGAACCTGATGCAGTAGATCTGAGGTTAAATCTGCCTGTGGCAAAGGACCGGGCGATGGTGCTGAGTCAGTCAATGGCTGAGCTGGCCGCCGAACCGGAGCAGATGAACCGTCTACTGGGCTATCAGCCCGATAGTGGTCTGCCGGAGCACAGAGAGCAAGCTGTCAGTTGGCTGAAACAGACCGGTTTGCATGCCTCGGCTGAGAATATTGCTATCACCAATGGCGGGCAGAATGCCATTATGCTGGCACTGCTGGCATTGACCCGGCCTGGTGATATGATTCTTTCGGAAGCCATGACCTACCCTGGCTTTATGGCGATTACTCATCAGTTGCACCTGCGGCCTCAGCCTGTGGCGATGGATGATGAGGGCGTGATTCCATCTGCCTTTGAGGATGCCTGTAAACAATTCTCCCCCCGAGTGCTGTACTGCACGCCAACGCTGCAGAACCCAACGACGGCCATTATGTCTGAGAGTCGTCGTGAAGCCCTGGCGGATGTCGCCAGACGTTACAATGTCTGGATTCTGGAAGATTCGGTTAACTCCAATCTGCTGCCGGATGCGCCTGCTCCTCTGGCTGAGATCGCACCGGACCGGGTATTACATATCAACAGCGCTTCCAAGACCCTGGCAGCCGGTCTGCGGGTTGGCTGGCTGGTATCTCCGCCGGATATAAAGCATCTGGTATCTAATGCTCTGCGTGCCAGCTGCTGGATGACCAGTCCGCTGCTGGCTGAAATTGCCAGTCGCTGGATCGCCAGTGGATTAGCTCAGACGTTGCTGGATGAGCAGAAATATGAACTGGAAATCCGTAATCGCCTGCTGGCCAGTTATCTGGCTGAGTTCGGATTAAAATATAACCTGTATAGTCTTCATGCCTGGCTTGAGTTGCCGGACCCATGGCGTAGCAGCGATTTTATTACCAGGGCGGATAAACAGGGGGTGAAAGTCATTGGTGAAGACAGCTTTATTGTGGCTCAGTATCGTGCACCACAAGCGATACGTCTGTCATCCAGCAGTGCCTGGTCGGCCAGCCATCTGGAAAAAGGTCTGAAAGAGCTTGCCGCTTTGTTAAGACAGGAACCCGTGCCGGTACTTTCTGTGTTCTGATCGGTATTGTTAGCCTTGCGACAGAATGAGTATTCTTAGGCAGGATGCCATGAAACAAAGCCTCATGGAAATAGTGTCTCCATGAGGTTTTATTTTTGTGGGATGCTTTATCTTTGCATGATGTTTTATATTTTATAGTGCGATCTGGCTCCAGACCGCTGCAGATATCATTCTGCCAGAAATGGCCTGATATCAGAACATCTGTGCAAAGAGATTATTTACGCTTACTACAGACCGGGCAGCCGGGATCTCTGGAAAGCTTCATGCTACGCCATTGTGCCGTCAGAGCATCAAATATCTGTAGTTTTCCAGTGGCAGCCTGACCTGCACCGGATAGAATTTTGACCGCTTCCATCGCTTGCATCGCGCCAATAACGCCTACCAGAGGAGCCACGACACCGTTTTCAGCGCAACGCATGGCTTCATCATCCGTTTCTTCATACAGGCAGCTATAGCAGGGACTTTCAGGGTCTTTTGGATCAAATACAGCCAGCTGACCACCAAACTGAATGGCGGCACCGGAGACCAGAGGGGTCTGAACCTCCATGCAGTAGCGATTAACCGCAAAACGGGTTGAGAAACGGTCACTGCAGTCCAGTACCAGATCAACCAGAGCGATCTGCTGCTTCAGCTCATCGCCACTCAGCTTTTCAGGCAGAGGCAGTACATGGCAGTCAGCGTTCAGTTCCCTGATGGACTCCCAGGCTGAGTCGACTTTAGCCCGGCCAATATCCTGCTGGCCATGAATAATCTGGCGTTGAAGGTTTGACAGGTCCACATCGTCAAAATCACTGATCACCAGGCTGCCCACTCCGGCAGCTGCCAGATAAAGTGCTGCAGGTGATCCCAGACCTCCCATGCCTATGATGAGTACACGGGAGTTCAGCAGATTCTGCTGACCCTGAATATCAATTTCAGGCAGCATAATCTGGCGACTGTATCTCAGCAGTTGCTGATCGTTCATGGCTGGTTTTTACCTTAATAGAGCGTGTTTCAAGTCAGTTGATTTTCGTCAAATTCTGACAAGTCCGGTACATAGATGGAGGCATCTTCTTTCACCTCTTCCATGACCACATAACTTTTAGATTCTTTAACGCCAGGCAGAGTCAGTACCACATCTTCCAGTAATTGACGATAAGCCGACATTTCCGGGATACGGCATTTCAGAATGTAGTCAAACTGACCGGATACCAGGTGGCATTCCTGAATCTGAGGCTGTTTTGATACAGCACGACGAAACTCGTCAAATACTGCAGAAGACTGGGTCTCCAGACTGATTTCTACGAAAACCAGCAGATTTGCTCTCAGATATTTAGGGTTAAGCAAGGCTTTATAGCCTTTGATAACCTCATTTCGTTCCAGGCGTTTAACACGTTCAAGACATGGTGTTGTCGAAAGACCGACCTGATTAGCCAGGTCGACATAAGAAATACGGGCATTCTCCTGTAAACAGGACAGAATTTTGAGGTCAATACGATCCAGTGCGCGCGGTTTTGATGGTTTCATAAGCGGGTCTGAGCGTCTCGTTGATCAGAGTGTTTTACTAGTTATTATCTTTATGTCAGCAATAATTGCTGGCACAAGCTTAGCGTTAAGGCCCGATATAATTCAAGGTTTAAGCCGGAGAAATCACTAATACTTTATTACCAGGCGGCAGAAAAAAACTACGAATCATTGATTTATGCCACCTTCAGACAGGGTGGTCAGAACAATTTACTGATTGGCTGATAAATGACATCCCAGAGTGATTCTGTCCTTTCCGGCCAGATCCTGAACACTTCTGACTTGTGTGAAACCCTCCGTCAGCATAATTTTCTGTACGGCATAAGCCTGATCACAGCCATGTTCCAGCAGCAACCAGCCCTGATCTTTCAGGCAACGCTTTACCTGAAGGCAGATCCGACGAATATCGTCCAGTCCATCAACACCGGATGTCAGGGCTGACAGTGGTTCAAAGCGCACATCACCCTGCTGCAGGTGAGGATCATTGGCTTCAATATAGGGCGGGTTTGAAACGATCAGGTCAAAATGATGTTCGGGCAGTGCCTGACACCAGTCGGATTGCACAACCCGGACATTATTCAGACCCAGGCGTGTCCGGTTTTGCTCTGCCAGCTGAACCGCACCGGTCTGATAATCACAGGCGGTAACGGACCAGCCGGGCTGTTCACTGGCCAGAGCCAGCGCAATAGCCCCGGTGCCGGTGCCCAGATCTGCAATGCTGGCTCCGGCATCAACGGGCAGAGACAGTGCGGTTTCTACCAGGGTTTCTGTATCAGGGCGTGGAATCAGAGTATCCGGACTGACTTTCAGTTCAAGTCCCCAGAATTCACGAAAGCCGGTCAGGTAGGCGACAGGCTGTCCGATCGCCCGCTCGGCAATCAGGGCTTGATATTGTTGCCACTGAGCCAGAGTCAGTACTTTATCTGACCAGGTATACAGCCAGGTTCTGTCTTTCTCCAGTACAAAAGCCAGTAACAGTTCCGCATCCAGACGTGCAGTATCTGACACCTGGCTGGCCTTATGTAGGGTTTCACAGGCCCGGACGATAGCCTGTTGGATATCAGGAAGAGTACTCATGAGGGACTTCCGAAAAGATAGGGATCATTGTCAGATCAGATTGCAGACGATTTATTCAGGGAGCTGACCGGATTATCAGATAATCCGGTCAGACAAGATATAAGCTGATCAATCGCTTAATGCCGCCAGCTGGTCTGCCTGATGTTCTGCTACCAGAGGGTCAACCACTTCGTGCAGTGCGCCTTCCATCACTTCGTCCAGCTTGTACAGTGTCAGGTTGATACGGTGATCGGTTACCCGGCCCTGAGGGTAGTTATAGGTACGGATACGCTCAGAACGGTCACCGCTGCCTACCAGACTACGGCGGGCATCAGACTGCTCCTGTGCGGCTTTATCTTCAGCGGCCTGCTGGATACGGGAGGCCAGCAGAGACATGGCTTTAGCTTTATTTTTATGCTGTGAACGCTCATCCTGGCATTCAACCACGGTGCCGGTTGGCAGGTGAGTGATGCGGATCGCCGAGTCTGTGGTGTTAACGTGCTGACCACCGGCCCCGGATGAACGATAGGTATCAATACGCAGATCTGCCGGATTGATATTGACTGTTCCAACCGCATCGGCTTCTGCCATCACGGCTACGGTGCAGGCCGAGGTATGGATACGACCCTGAGATTCTGTTGCCGGAACCCGCTGTACACGGTGGGCGCCGGATTCAAACTTCAGCTGAGAATATACCCGGTCTCCGCTGATACGGGTGATAATTTCTTTAAAGCCTCCGTGCTCGCCTTCATTCTGGCTGATGATTTCCACCTTCCAGCGTTTTTTCTCAGAAAAGCGAGAGTACATGCGGAACAGATCACCAGAGAAGATAGCGGCTTCATCACCACCGGTTCCGGCGCGAATTTCCAGAAAGACGTTACGTTCGTCATTCGGATCTTTGGGCAGCAGCAGCTTCTGAAGATCCAGTTCCAGGCCTTCCAGTGCTTCCTTACCGGCCTCAATTTCTTCCTGAGCCATCTCCCGCATTTCAGCGTCGCCGTCTTCCAGCATCAGCTTCGCTTCTTCAATATTATCCAGTACTTGCTGATAGTGATTAAAGGCTTCAACAACAGGTTCCAGCTCTGAGTATTCCTGAGAATAGTTACGGAATTTATCCTGATCAGAGATAATTTCTGCATCGCTCAACAGGGCCTGCAGCTCTTCAAAACGGTCTTTTAACAGATCCAGTTTGGCTAGAATGGATGGTTTCATATCGACTCTTCCGCGTGGCGGTTATTTAAAGTGGCTAAAGGGTTGTCTGATTGAGCTCACTGATATCAGGTCACGCGGCACAATCGGGATTTATCAGAGGCTGACAGAAGTGTCTTAAGCGTCGCTTCTGCCAGCGAAAGGTGAGGGGTGCTAATCCAGGGCAAACAGTGTGCGGGCACTGTCCAGCAGATCATGACGGTTATCTGCTGAGGCCTGACGCATCTGAACGCTGGGTTCGTGCAGAATTTTGTTGGTCAGGGATTGAGAAAATCGTTGCAGAACCTCTTCGGCACTCTGGCCCTTTTTCAGCTGTTGCAGGGCTTTTTCCAGTTCCTGCTGGCGTAGTTTTTCGGTTTGCTGGCGTAACTCCCCGATCAGTTGTCCGGCACCACGGGCACGACGGGCCAGCATAAATTCTTCCACACCTTCCAGTACCAGCTGTTCTGCCTGCTCTGCTGCTTCCTGACGGCTGCGCATATTTTCTTCGATAACCTCTTTAAGGTCATCGACGCTGTACAGATAGATATCGTCCAGATCACCGACCTGAGGTTCGATATCTCGGGGAACCGCTATGTCCACCATAAAAATAGGTCGGTGCTTACGCACTTTCAGGGCGCGTTCTACCGCACCTTTGCCCAGAATAGGTAGCTGACTGGCGGTTGAGGCAATCACGATATCGGCTTTTTCCAGCTGGTGGGGAATATCGCCCAGTAGCACTGCTTCACCATTAAACTCCTCTGCCAGTGCCTGAGCACGCCCCAGAGTCCGGTTTGCGACCACCATATCTTTGACTCCGGCATTACGCAGATGGCGGGCTACCAGTTCAATGGTTTCTCCGGCTCCGATCAACAGCGCGCGGCTGCGGGCCAGGTCAGAGAAAATACGCTGGGCCAGATTAACGGCAGCATAAGCTACAGAAACGGGGTTTTCACCAATTGATGTGCGGGTGCGTACCTGCTTGGCTACCGAAAAGGATTGCTGGAACAGCTGATTCAGTTCCCGGCCTACCAGGCCTTTATCCTGTGCGTTCAGAAAGGCGTCTTTAATCTGTCCCAGAATCTGGGGTTCACCCAGTACCATGGAATCCAGGCCGCAGGAGACCCGCATCAGATGCCTGGCAGCATGTTCGCCAAGATATTCATAGCTGTAGCGGGCCAGATCGGCCAGATCCAGATGATGGAACTGACTGATCCACTCCAGTACCGGCGCAGTTTCTTCCCCGTCAACTACGCAATAGAGCTCTGTGCGGTTACAGGTGGAAACCACAGTCACTTCGCTGATTGAGGGGTGCTGTCTCAGCTGCTGAAAGGCACCTTCAAGCTGTTCCGGGGTAAAGGCGACTCTTTCTCGAATCTCCACCGGGGCAGTTTTATGATTGATTCCAAATGCAAGCAGGCTCATAACGGATCGTGTTTTGTACCGGTCTGGTTCGGTAACTGATTTTTTCTGCCGATGCCGGAGAGTATAGTCCGGTCTGACAGGTCGTCAGGTTTATCAGTTCCGATTGTTAGCAAGAGGCTGTCTCTGATCATACTAAATAGCAGAGCGTCCACCCGTTTTTCTGACGTTTTATCTGGCATAAGCTATGACAGTCTCTGTCTTAGTCTTTAATTACAGAGTATTCAGAAAGCTTCCTGACTTCTTTTCAGGAGGCGAGGGATAATATCATAAACCGACTTGTCCTGACATACAGGTAAACTGACGCAAAGTTTGATCGTTACCGCCGATAATATCGGGTACAACATCAGAGTTCTGTTTATTCCTTTTATCGCATCGGAGTAAAAGAATGCTGGTCTGCTCTGGCATAGCTGCGGCTGAATCCGGCGGCTCTTAGCAGAGTAACCTTTGTGCTGATATTGATAACGGCCGAAGGTATTGCCCCGGCATTGTCTGGTGCAGATTAAACTGAACGTGTATTGTGTGGTCTTATTTTTTATCGTCCGACTCAGGAAACGAGCATGCGAGGCTTTATATTCCCCATACTGGGCTGTGTAGCCCTGATGACAGGATGTCAGTCCCTGAATCCTTCATACGGTATTGCACAGGATACTCCTCTGGTTTACGACCCTGCGGCTGAACAGGCTGTGGAAATCAAAGGGTTAAATGGCGACAGTCTGGCTCAGCTACTGGCTGCTGAAATTGCCGGTCAGCGTGAGCAGTTTGATTATGCTTTGCAGGTCTATCTGTCTCAGGCCAGTGAATATCAGCACCCTCAGCTGGCTGAGCGGGCAACCTGGCTGGCGCAATATGCCGGTGATGTAGAGGCGGCACTGGATGCAGCAACCTTATGGAGTGAGACGGACAGTGATAATAAAGATGCGCATCAGATGGCGTCTACGCTCCTGGTTCAGCAAGGGGAGTTACTGGAAGCGTTTGATCATCAGAAAAAGTTACTGGAGTTAGGTGAATCCACTCATTTCAGTTATCTGGCTGAGCGCAGTGAAAAAAGAGAAGCGCTGATTAAAGAAGAGTTGTTACTGAATATCCATAGTTTGTTGAGAGAGTATCCGGACAACCCGGATCTGTTAACCGCCAGTGGACAGTTGTTGATTTACCGCCAGGCGATGCCGCAGGCTCTGCGACAGATCTCCCGTGCTTTGCAATATCAGCCCGATAACGTCAGCGCGATTATTCTGAAAGCCGGTCTGGTTGCCGGGTTGCAGTCGGTATCCGGTGGCGTCGATGTGCTGAGAGAAGGGGCAGCCAGATTACCGGATAACCTTCGCTTACAACTGGCGCTGGCCCGAGGGCTTCTGAAAGCAGGGCAGACCGATGAAGCCCAGGTGGTATTTCAGACGATTGCAGATAAGCATCCTGATAATGGCCAGCTGGCACTGTCACTGGCATTAATCCTGATGGAGAATGGTCTGGTTGAGCAGGCTAAGGCTGAGCTGGAAAAGTTATTATCCTCCCAGCAGGAAACCAGTTCTGCACATTATTATCTGGGGCGACTGGCAGAACAGGAAAATGATCTGGACGGTGCCGTATTCCATTATCAGGAAGTCCTGGATGGTAAAGATTTTTTACAGGCCCATGCCAGAGCCGCACGTATTCAGATTGAACGGGGGCAGATAGAAGATGCCAGAGTTCACCTGTCCCGTATGCGACTCAGTCGACCGGATCAGAGTGTTCGTCTGTATCTGATTGAGGCTGAGTTGTTGCAGGCTGTTGATCGTTATGATGATGCTATGCAGATTCTGAGCGATGGTGTTGAACGCATGGGTAATGATTATGAACTGCTTTATAGCCGGGCGATGATAGCGCTGAAACGTGAAGATATTGTCACGATGGAGCAGGATCTGCGCCTTATCCTGGAACAGGAACCCAATAATGCCATGGTGCTGAATACCCTGGGTTACAGTCTGACCGAGTATACCGAACGTTATCAGGAAGCGATGGCTCTGATTCGCAAAGCCTATGATCTGAAGCCGGGCGATCCGGCGATTACTGACAGTCTGGGCTGGGTTTACTTTAAACTGGGTCAAAACAGTGAAGCGATTCTGTTGCTGAGTCAGGCTTATGAACAGATGCAGGACCCGGAAATCGCTACTCACCTGATAGAAGTGTTCTGGGCCGGGCAGCATAAAGAAGAAGCACGTAGTTTGCTGGATGAGGCACTGGAACTTTTTCCGGATAATCCATTGATAGAACGCCTGATAGAACGCTTTCCAGAGCTGAAGCAACAACCGGTTATGTCGGATAGCGATTCGGTAGCCGGACAGCAGGCTCGCTGATGATGGGCAGAATGAGGTTGACGACGAAAAAACTGACAGGTGTTTTCCTGGTCGTGCTATTGACTCTGGCCGGGTGTAGTGCCCCGCAGAAGCTTGAACAGGCTGATCAGCATTATACCGATGGGCATACCCGTGCTCTGATGAAACTGACCCACTGGCAATTCAGTGGCAAGATACGGGTGAAGACGGAAGATAGTGCGAATAGTGCGAATATTCAGTGGCTGCAGGAAGGGGAAAACTACCGCATTGTGCTCAGTGGTCCTCTGGGAAAAGTAGGCGCTGTGATTGATGGCAATCCGTACCGGGTGACACTGGAAATGCCGGATCATCCGCTTTATCAGGCTCAAACCCCTGAGGCACTGCTGTATGAACACTTTGGCTGGAATCTGCCATTAAGCCATCTGTTCTACTGGGTGCGTACCCTACCTGCACCGGGCAGTAACTTTGATGCTAAAACCAATGAAGAGCAGCAACTGGCTGTCATTCAGCAGGATGGCTGGGATATTCGCTATGATCGTTTCCATAATCAGTTTACCCCGGCACTGCCTGGACGTATGAAGATCAATAAAGGTGATCTTCAGCTGACACTGGTGATGAATCAGTGGCAGCCTGAATTTGTAACCGCTCAGCACTAACCTCTGTGAGGTGTTTTGCAACCTCTGTGAGGTGTTTTGCTGAGCCCCGCTATCTGTCTGTATAACTTCTATTCCGGATCTGTTTATTATGAACACGCCTGCTGCTGGCATAGCTCCTGCTGTTGTCTGGCCAGAATCTTTGTCATTACCTTCCTCTGTTACTCTGCCTGCTCCGGCTAAGCTGAATCTGATGTTGCATATCGTCGGACAGCGGGAAGATGGTTATCACCTGTTACAGACACAGTTTCAGTTTCTGGATTTCTGTGATCAGCTGACGTTTGAGCTGACCGGCGAACATTCCGGCGGTATTGAGCTGATCTCCGAGATGAAAGATGTTGCCGCAGAAGAGAATTTGATTGTGAAGGCCGGGCGGCAGTTGCAACGTTGCCATCCGGATAGAATATTACCGGATGTCAGAATCACGCTGGAGAAAAGAATCCCTATGGGTGGTGGTGTGGGTGGTGGCAGCTCAGACTGTGCTACTGCACTGATCGCACTGAATTATCTCTGGCAACTGAATATGACCGTTGACCAGCTGGCAGAGATTGGTGTCAGTCTGGGAGCTGATGTGCCGGTGTTTGTGCGTGGTAATGCCGCCTGGGCAGAAGGTATTGGTGAGCAACTGACTCCGATTTATCTGCCGGAACCGTATTTTGTCGTACTGATTCCGGACTGTCATATTTCAACAGCGAAAATTTTTTCAAATAAAGAGTTGACAAGAGATAGCAGAATAATGAAAATAGCGCCCGCACTTGAGCAGGGCGGTCACAACGATTGCGAACCAATTGTCCGAAGTCTCTATCCTGAAGTGGATGAGGCGGTAAGTTGGCTGGCTCAGTTTAGCAAAACACAAATGACAGGTACTGGAGCTTGTGTATTTGCAGGGTTTAAAGACAAAGAAACTGCTATAAAGATTCTTTGTCAAAAGCCTGAAAACTGGCAAGGGTTTGTCGCTCAGGGGAAAAACATTTCTCCTTTATTCAGTAAGCTGTCTGAGTTTATTGAATCGTAACAAGTGCAGGTTCAGAGAGTGATACAGATTGCTCTGAATCTGATTTGTAAATAAATGGGGTATCGCCAAGCGGTAAGGCACTGGATTCTGATTCCAGCATTCCCAGGTTCGAATCCTGGTACCCCAGCCATTTTCTGCACAGCCCGCACACTCCCAGTCAGACTGAAAATCCAAAGGTAGTTACTCGTGTCAAAATTAATGGTGTTTACGGGGAACGCAAACCCCCAGTTAGCCCGCAAAGTTGTTGATTGTCTGGATATCCGTCTTGGTGACGCTACAGTTGGACAATTCAGCGATGGAGAAATTGCCGTTGAAATTAACGAGAACGTACGTGGTAAAGACGTTTTCGTAATCCAGTCTACCTGTGTGCCGACTAACGATAACCTGATGGAACTGATCCTGATGGTTGATGCACTGCGTCGTGCATCTGCTCAGCGTATCACCGCTGTAATTCCTTATTTTGGTTATGCTCGTCAGGATCGTCGCGTACGTTCCGCCCGTGTGCCTATTAGTGCTAAAGTGATTGCAGATATGATCGTATCCGTGGGTGTAGATCGTGTGGTAACGGTTGACCTGCACGCTGACCAGATCCAGGGCTTCTTTGAGGTACCTGTTGATAACGTATACGGTTCCCCTATTCTGCTGGATGATATTGAGCGCCAGAACTATGACGATCTTGTCGTAGTTTCTCCTGATGTTGGTGGCGTTGTGCGTGCTCGTGCCATTGCCAAACAGCTGAATGATGCTGATCTGGCTATTATCGATAAGCGTCGTCCACAGGCCAACGAAGCTCAGGTAATGCACATCATTGGTGATGTGCAGGATCGTACCTGTGTACTGGTTGATGACATGGTGGATACTGCGGGTACCCTGTGTAAAGCCGCTGAAGCTCTGAAAGCTCATGGTGCGAAGCGTGTGGTTGCTTATGCCACTCACCCGGTTCTGTCTGGCCCTGCGATTGACAACCTGCGTAACTCTGTTCTGGATGAACTGATCATTACAGACACTGTTCCTCTGACTGAAGCTGCTAAAAAATGCGGTAAAATCCGTCAGCTGACCCTGTCCAGCCTGCTGGCTGAGGCGGTACGTCGTGTCAGCAATGAGGAATCAATCAGCGCGATGTTTCGCTGATTAAAACCGATTTAAACCCGAACGCTGATTTCTGGTCGCGGAAATCAGCGTTTTCTATATGTAAAACTGAGGAAAATCATTATGTCTGATTTCGCTTTAAACGTTGCAGTACGCAGCGACAAAGGGAAAGGTGCGAGCCGCCGCCTGCGTCGTCTGGAAGGTACCACTCCTGGTATCATCTACGGTCTGGGTAAAGAGCCTGTTTCTATCTCTGTTGAGATGAAAGAGCTGTTCAAGAAGCTGGAAAACGAAGCGTTCTATACTCACATTCTGGATCTGAATGTTGAAGGTGGCGAGAACGAGCAGGTTATTCTGAAAGCGCTGCAGCGTCACCCATATAAAGACGTTGTCCTGCACGCTGACTTCCAGCGCGTAAGCGAAGACTGCAAAGTAACTGTACACGTGCCAATTCACTTCCTGAACGAAGCAGACTGTAAAGGTGTTAAAACTCAGGGTGGTGTGATCCAGCACAATCTGTCTGAGGTTGAAGTACGTGCACTGCCTAGCCAGCTGCCTGAGTCTATCGACGTTGACATGAAGTCTGTTGAGCGTGGCACGACTATTCACCTGTCTGACCTGAAACTGCCTGCAGGTGCTCAGATTGTTGAGCTGACTAAAGGCGCAGATCACGACGCAGGTGTTGTGTCTGTAAACGCACCTAAAGGTGCGGCTGCTTCTGAAGAAGCTGCTGGCGAAGAGTAATCTTTGCTGAGGGTTCCGGTATGAGTAACGGTATTGCACTGATTGTTGGTCTGGCAAATCCAGGCGCCGAGTATGAGCAAACCCGACACAATGCCGGAGCCTGGTTTGTCGAGGCGTTGGCGAGACACTGCGGTGTTTCCCTTCGCCCCGAAAAGAAATATCATGGGTTATATGCCAAAGCCCGCTTTGAAGGTCGTGACCTTCATCTTCTGATTCCCACCACCTTTATGAATCGCAGCGGACAGGCCGTGTCTGCCGTGTGCAGTTTCTATAAAATTCCTGTTGAGTCCGTACTGGTTGCCCACGACGAGCTGGATATTCCTCCTGGTACAGCACGCTTTAAAAGCGGTGGCGGTCATGGAGGGCATAATGGTTTACGGGATATCATCAGCAAACTTGGCAATAATAAAGGTTTCAACCGTTTACGGCTTGGAATCGGTCATCCCGGCAGTAGTGATAAGGTCACCGGATATGTGCTGGGCCGTGCGCCGAAAGCAGAGCAACAAGCTCTGAATGACTGCATTGATGAAGCGATTCGGGCTTTACCTGATGCCGTTGACGGTCAGTGGCCTGCGGCGATGAATCGATTGCACAGCTTCAAGTCCGCCTGATCCCTCCTCCTTGCCTGATGCCGTTTCAACCACGCATTCAGGATCATCATCATGGGTTTTAACTGTGGTATTGTCGGCCTGCCTAACGTAGGTAAATCGACGCTGTTTAATGCTTTAACCAAGTCCGGCATTGATGCCGAAAACTTCCCGTTCTGTACCATTGAGCCGAATACAGGCATTGTGCCTATGCCTGATCCGCGTCTGGATGTACTGGCTGGTATTGTAAGCCCTGAAAAAGTCTTGCCGACCACGATGGAGTTTGTGGATATTGCCGGCCTGGTTGAAGGCGCGTCCAAAGGTGAAGGCCTGGGGAATAAGTTCCTGGCGAATATCCGGGAAACTGATGCGATTGCCCACGTGGTACGTTGTTTTGAAAATGAAAACGTGATTCACGTAGCCAACCGTGTTGATCCGGCTGCTGATATTGAAATCATCAATATGGAGCTGGCTCTGGCGGATCTGGAATCGGTAGAAAAGGCGATTCAGCGCCTGGCAAAGATTGCAAAAAGCGGTGACAAGGATGCCAAAGCGCAGAAAGAGCTGCTGGAAAAAATCCAGCCGCATCTGGAAGAAGGCAAACCACTGCGTAGCTTTGGTCTGAGCGATGATGAGAAAAAGCAGCTGAAGTCTTATAATTTCCTGACCGTTAAGCCGACCATGTATATTGCTAACGTGGACGAAGACGGTTTTGAAAACAATCCTTATCTGGATGTGGTAAAAGGCATTGCAGCTGATGAAGATGCTATCGTAGTGCCCGTATGCAACAAGCTGGAAGCCGAGATTGCTGAGCTGGACGACGAAGAGCGTGAAATGTTCCTGGCCGATATGGGTATGGAAGAACCAGGTCTTGATCGTGTTATTCGTGCTGGCTATGGCCTGTTGGGTCTGCAGACTTATTTCACCGCCGGTGTTAAAGAAGTACGCGCCTGGACGGTTAAGATCGGTGCGACAGCACCAGAAGCGGCTGGTGTGATTCACACTGATTTTCAGCGTGGCTTTATCCGTGCAGAAATTGTAGGCTATGACGAGTTCGTTGAGTATAAAGGCGAGCAGGGTGCTAAAGAAGCCGGGAAATGGCGTCTGGAAGGTAAAGATTACATCGTTCAGGACGGCGATGTGATTCACTTCCGTTTTAATGTCTGATTTTTTTAAAGAAATTTAAAAAAAGGCTTGCAAGTGGTGCAGAAGTCCTTATAATCTGCACCCGCAATTGGCTATGTAGCTCAGCTGGTTAGAGCACAGCACTCATAATGCTGGGGTCGCAGGTTCAAGTCCCGCCATAGCCACCATATTAAGAAAAGCTGTTCAGTAACCTGAACGGGTTGTTAACAGTTTTTCCACAGTTCAGGCTATGTAGCTCAGCTGGTTAGAGCACAGCACTCATAATGCTGGGGTCGCAGGTTCAAGTCCCGCCATAGCCACCATATTAAGAAAGCCGCTTATATAAGCGGCTTTGTAACTATTCAGCTGCCCGGTCAAAGATATCTGGCAGCTGCCCACAAAATAACAGGGTTAAGGCATTACTTGCTGATACCGATTGTTTA